>JAFMJI010000002.1:0-332500 GCA_017853575.1 Chitinophagaceae bacterium
TTAACAAACTAGGAAACTAGCTAAGTAATCGGTACACTTTTTTTGATGACTTACAATTGACTACTTTAGGAATCACAAATGATTTGTATGGTGCTTTTCCTACTGGAACCACTTATGAGTTGGTCTCGTTAAAATCTTCTGGAAACTTATTTGTCAACTCTCTTTATAATGGAAGTACAAATACTCAATTGCTCAATAATACAAGTAAGTTAAATGGAAAAACAAAAGATTCCATCGATGTAGTATTTAAGGTTAATCCCAATGGCTACATAGGAAATATACAATTATTGGCAACCCAAACTTCAAAGTCAACTTATGGAATTTTCCAGTCTAACTCTTATGATCCAACCAAAACTGCAAATCCCTCTGTTGATGGCTATCCTACAACTTTATATATTCCTAAAATTGATATTATCATACCTAGTGGATTTTCACCTAATGGAGATGGTATGAACGATAATTTTGTAATTATCAAACCCAGCAATGTACTAATTCAATTCCAAGTATATGATCGAACTGGTGCTATGGTATATCAAAATCTTGACTATAAAAATGATTGGAATGGAATATCTACCCAGCACATGACTGTTTTTGGAAAAGATTTACCTAACGGAACATATTTCTATATTGCAACTTCTATCGACAGATTAACTGGAAAATCAAAAAAATTCCATGGCTATTTAACAATGAGACGATAAATGATTTATCTCCCTAAGATGAATTAAATTTATCGAATGAAATATATACTGCCTCTATTGTATATTTTATCTTGCGCCTTACTTAAAGCTCAACCTTATCTTCAATGGGATGAAAAAATACAGCAGATCAATGATGCTGTTACTTCAATGCGCATACCAGAAGCAAAACGAAACATAGTAGCGGAAAGAAAATTGCATCCGAATAATCTTTGTCTCGATCTTCTGGAGAGTCATGCTGATCTGTATGAACTATTTTTCAATGAAAACAAGGATGTTTTCAAAACGGCTTATCCTATGTTTTCAAATCGTATTGAAAAATTTGAAAAAGCACCACAAAATTCTCCTTTTAGAGATTATGGACTGGGAGTACTCTATTTGAGCAAGGCAGCAGTGGCTTTAAGGTTTGAGAAAAATTTAGAAGCGGCATGGGATTTCAGAAAGGCATATCATTACTTTAAAGACAACCGAAAAAAGTATCCAAATTTCACTCCAAATGATGTGTATTTTGGATTGCTTACTACATTGCTTGGTTCTGTTCCCAATAACTATCAATGGTTGCTAAACATTATTGGCATGCCTGGTGATATCAATGGAGGAATTGCAATGGTACATAAATATATTCAGAGCAAAGATCAACATCATAAAATAGCCAGAAATGTTGCTATGCTGGTATATCCTTATCTGGTTGTAATTTTTGAAGGGAATAAAAGCAAGGCACTTGAGTTTCTTGAAAAAGGTGACTATGATTTTAAACGCAATCATCTTCATGCTTATATGGCTACTAACCTATATTTAGGAAATCAACAAGCCAAGCGATCTGTTCAAATAGCTGAAGGTATAGTTAAGACTGATGCTTATACAGATGTACCATTTTGGAATTTTGAAAAAGGATTTGGTTATCTGAATCAATTAAAGTTTGAAGAGTCCGAAAAAGCTTTTTTACAATTTGTAAATCAGTTCAAAGGAAATTTTTATTTAAAAGATGCATATGAAAAATTAAGCTGGATTGCTTATTTAAAAGGGGATCAAAAAAAGGCATTAGAATTTAGAAATCAGGTGATTAAAAAAGGAAGTTTAGTGCCTGATGCAGATAATATGGCTATGTTAAATGCACAAAGTGGAACTTGGCCACATCCTCTTTTATTAAAGGCCCGTTTATTGAGCGATGGTGGGATGTTCAAAGAATCACTTGAAGTATTCAAAGGGAAATCTACCGATGATTTTCAATCATCAATAGATAAAGCTGAATTTGTATACCGATTGGCTAGGAATCATGATTTAATGGGGGATAAAGAACTTGCCATTAAATACTATAACTCTGCAATTGCCTTTGGTAGAAACGTGCGTGATTATTTTGCTGCCAGATCTGCCTTACAGGCTGCTTTAATATATGAGGAGAAAAAAGATTATACCAGAGCAAACAATTATTTTAAAACTGCTTTGTCCATGAAAGATTATCCCTATAAAAATTCGATCGATCAGAAAGCAAAATCAGGTGTTTACAGATGCAAAATTGCGGCTAAAAATTCCAATGGCAATCTATCAGGGGAGTGATGTTTTTCTCAGAGCTAGATTTTCAAGCAATAGGATCTTGTCATAGGTTGGTGAGAAAAAATTATAATTCACAAAATCAGCATGCAAGAAAATATTTTTTAGCCATGGTCTCATCCAATATGCAGGCCTGGCTTGAAAAAATGAAAATTTCTTTTGATTGATTAACCTAATCTCTTGAATTTCTCTTTCAGTTAGTATTTCAGCTGCTTCCCCCATTCTTATCAGAGATGTCTGAAGTAAGATTTTTTCTAAAGGCGATCTTGCTTTTGCATACTGATCATGCAGGTCTTTGATGATGGTTGATTTGAATATTTCCAGCTCTTTTGGATGATATGCCTCCATCAGTCTTGTCAGATGGTACAGCAATAAAGCTGTGTGACCATAATAGGGAGAAATGAATCTTGGTTTCTTTATATGCAAACGGTCTTTAACCATTTCAGCAATTAATTTGATCGTTGCAGTATCTTGCTCGCTTGTATTTATTCTCTTGCTATACATGAAATACATTATGTTACATTGCACAGCAAAATCAAAATCTGTTTGCATCTTATACCCTAGATAAGTTGTATAAGCTTTATATTTTCTATACCGCTTGAGCGTTGATTTGATCTTTTTACCCGCACTGCCAAGATTGCTGACTTCCACCAATCTATTCTTTACTAGATGATTCAAAGAATCATTGTTTGAAAGTAACATCAGTATCATTACAGTATCATCTGCATCTTCACTGATAGAAAACTGCTTTGATAAGTATTGTGCGATGAAACTGTGAGGCATTATTTTACCCCCTATTGGCCAAAAATTATACATTGGGAGACCTTCTTTCTGCTGATAGAAGGGAAATGCATTTTTGCTTCTAGAAAGAATAGAGTCGATTTTCAGTTTATCTTTTTCATTTAACTTGTCTTGTATGTTTTTTAATGTAAAGTTTCCTATTGCAGTAAAAAATATATTATTGTCTGGCTGATAGTTATGCGGAAGTGAAACGGCGCCTCGGAAACTCACAAACATGCCAGGGTAGAACTCTCCTTTTTCCTTTACTTGATCTACATCAATATCTTTTACTAATAATTTAATTACAGAATCAATTTTGTAAACTTGTGCAAGTAAGTTGTTTGTTGAAAACCATCCAATAAGAATGAATATGACAATTTTCCCAATCATATTATTTCATTCTTGGGAGTTTCCATGTATAATAGAGCGCTTTTAAAAGTAGTCTAGGTTTTTCCATGTCTATAATCAGTTCTTTTCTGGTAAAGGAACGCAAGTTTCTCTCAGTACTGTGTTTTTCATAAAATTTAATCCATTCATCAATGGCAACCAAACTTCGGGCATTGATTGAATTGATGATGATCGAAAACTTTTCTATTTGATCTTTTCTGTATGGCAGTGCAGAAATGAGTTGATTCATTTTTTTCACTTTGCTCTTGAAGATATCTCTCAAGCTGCTGAAATCTTTACAGGTATTGGGTATTGTATAAATACCATCTCTGGTATCTTTGTATACATCAAATAAATCATTACCCAACTGATAGAGTCCGCCTACTTCTTCCAAAACTTTCATCATTTCATTATCTGCGGCTTCTGAGAGAATTTGATGATAGATAATCACAGAAACTGCACCTTTTCTATATGTGATCTGTTTCAAAAGTTCATATTCAATTTCTGGTGAAGTTTGAGCTGCAGTTGCAACCTGAAGATCTAATACGTCTTTTGATGCGCTGATATATTCGCTCTTATTCGGAACTTCTTTGAGTAAATATGCTTGAATTTCTTTTACAACATGTTCAGCAAACAATGATGCTTCATACTGCTCGGGTTCGAAGGTTAATTGGGTGATCTTTTCAATGGGAAGCTGGTGCACATCAAACAAATCATCACCCAGTGGAGTAAGTATTCCAAAAAGTGTAGCTCTTTTCCTCTCATCTTCTGTTAGCTTTTCTCCGTACAACATTTTGTATGTGCCACACAGAATTGGTGCTATCAGTTTGCCGTAATATTTTTCAATTTTAAATCTTTGTTCATCACTGAATTTTCCCTCATACTTTTTTTCGAGATCGAATAAATATCTCGTGAGAAAATCATGATTGAATTTTTGCTGTTGAATCAATTCATGTACAACCTGGTAAAATGCCTTGAAGTAATTTAAAAGGTTCATAGGTTGTAATCAGTGTAAACTTTTAGGTTTTAGTAGCCTCGTCAGGAATCGAACCTGAATCTGGAGCTTCGGAAACTCTTATACTATCCATTGTACTACGAGGCCATGGCTACATCATGGCAAAGTTAACTCAATGGGTCAAGTTTCATGCATTCTTGAATCGGTAAAAAGGTAGGCCTTTGTATCCAGTATTTTTAACTTGGAATGTGCCACCAGCCTGTGGTTCAAGTTTTAACTGTTCATCTGTGAGTCCTCTTCTTGCTGTGGTGATAAACATATCGCCAAAATCATCACCTCCAAAACATATGGAAGTAACCTGTGATACAGGTAATTTGATAGCAGTTAATTTCTCTCCCCTTGATGGATCCCACCTGGTTACTTGCCATCCACCCCAATGTGCGATCCATAACATTCCATCTGCATCAATCGTCATCCCATCTGGATAGCCATCTTTGGTAGCATCGATATGAATGATGGATTGTTTGTTTTGGATACTTCCATTTGAGTAATCATATCTTATCACCTGTAAAGTTGGAGTGTCAATGAAATAAAAATATTTTTTATCCAAACTCCAACAGAGTCCGTTTGAGATGGTCAATCCCTTTTCATGTTGAATAATTTGATGATTTCCATCTATGCTGTATAAATAACCTGAGGGATCGGTTTCATTGAGCGACATGCTGCCTGCCCAAAAACGTCCGTCAGGACTGCATTTCCCGTCGTTGAACCGATTGGTTGTAATTTTTTTTTCGGGCGTCGAAATTATTTTCTTGTCACCATTTGTTCTGTCGATGATTGCAAAGCCTTCCTGCAGTGCTGCAAGAAAATTTCCATCTTCCATGATGGCAAAGGATCCAATCATAGAACCGGTTGAAATTTTTCTTTCAGCGCCTGTTGTTACATCATATTCAATAATCGACGCATTGACAATGTCAATCCAATAGATGCATTTGTTTTTTTCATCCCATACCGGACCTTCACCTAATGTTGAAAGCGTTGTACCAACTTGTTTTATTTGAATCGTATGCATGAATGTTTAATATGGGGATGGACTCATCGATGACCAACCTCCGTCTATGACGAGTGATTGTCCTGTGATTTGTTTCGCCTGATCCGAAACCAAAAACAGTGCTGCATTTGCAACATCGTCTACTGTTCCAGGTCTTTTGGTTGGAGTAAGCTTGCTCCAGGTGGATGTATACTCGGGATCTTGCAAGGTTCTCTCCGTTAGTGTTGCGCCAGGGGCGATGCAATTGACATTGATACCGTGTTCAGAAATTTCCGAGACCAAATTTTTTGCCAACATTTCAATGCCGGCTTTAGTCATGCTGTAAGCCGCAAGATTTTTATGTGCTTGATGTCCTGTTACAGACGAAGTGAAAAGCAATGAACCTCCATTTCCTTGTTTGATCATTTGATTCGATGCGATCTGTGCGAGATAAAAAGTTCCTCTGAGGTTTACATCCATCACTCTTTCAAAATCTGCAACTGGATAATCTGAAAAATTCCCAAACAGGGTGATACCAGCATTTGCGATAGCAATATTCAACTGTCCGAATGTTTCTACTGCATTTTTTACCATCTTTTCAATGAAAGTTGGATCACTTGAGTCTCCATTCATTCCAATACAACGAGCACCCACTTTTGCTGCAGCTTCTTTACACAGCAATTCATCCACATCATTCAAAATAATATTTGCACCGGATGAATGCAGCATTTCTGCAACGCGCAGTCCGATTCCTTGTCCTGCTCCGGTGATGATCGCTGTTTTATTTGTTAGGTTTATTTCCATGGTTCAATTATGGCAGATAAAAGACCTCTTGAAGTGGTATGCTTACAGGTGAATGATCAGCATTTGTATCCATGATATCCTTCATGTATGTCCACCATTTTTTCATAATGGGATGTTGGGGCAGCTCATCCATTTTCATGGCATCGGCTACTTGTAGCACACCAAAAAGACTTCCATCTCTGCTGTCTAGGAAGATAGAATAGTTTGATATGCCTGTCTCTTTCAGCAATGCCGAAAGCTCAGGCCAGATGGCGTCATGCCGTTTTTGGTATTCTTCCTCCATTCCGGGGAAAACTTTCATTCGAAATGCAAGCCTTTTCATCGCTTATATGCACTGAATTTACGGATATTTGTTGTTCAATACAAGCGATAGATGGAGCTCCTTACAATTATATTATTGGTACTGATTTTGGCAGCGGTTGTTTTGTTGTTTTTAAAAAAATCACCTGACAGCCAGACAGGATATGAAGGGAAGATAACAGAATTGGAGAGATCGCTTTCCAGAATTGAACAATCGTTAAAAGAAGACTTCCGTATCAACCGTGAGGAGTCGAATCGACTTGCTAAAGAAAACAGAACCGAGCTTACCGATGCGTTGTTGAAGACAGGAAAAGATCAAGCAGAAAAATTGGAAGCGTTGATCAATAAGATAGAGGAGAAGAACAAAGAGATGAGGGATTTGATTGAAAAAGCATTCCGATACATCGCAGAAAATTTTGATAAGAACGTAAAATCTTTCAATGACTTGCAAAGAGAAAAGTTTGCGCAGTTGGAAGAGAAGCAAAATAAATTGGTTGAACAAACCGAAAAGAAATTGGAGCAAATGAGGGAAACGGTGGATGAGAAGTTGCAAAAAACGTTGAACGAACGGTTGGGACAATCATTTGAACTTGTAGGTAAACAATTGGAGAGTGTACAAAAAGGATTGGGTGAAATGCAAAACATTGCATCTGATGTAGGCGGATTGAAAAAGGTATTGAGTAATGTGAAATTGCGGGGTAATGTAGGGGAGGTTCAGTTGGCCATGATTCTTGAGCAAATCCTTGCCCCATCTCAGTATGAAGCAAACGTACGAACAAAGCAAGGTAGTTTGGAGCCCGTAGAATTTGCCATCAAATTACCCGGAAGATCTGATGATGAAAATGGTGTGGTATATCTTCCAATCGATGCAAAATTTCCAAAGGATACCTATGAGCAATTGTTGACGGCCTATGAAAATGCAATTCCAGACGAGATTGAAATATCAATCAAAAACTTGGAATCTACTATCAAAAAAATGGCGAGAGATATTCGCGATAAGTATATCGATCCACCCAATACAACTGATTTTGCCATTTTGTTTTTGCCCTTTGAAAGTATTTATGCAGAGGTAATCAGAAGAAGTGCATTGGTTGATCAGCTGAGGGATGAATTTAAAATTACTGTTGCTGGGCCCACAACATTGGTTGCTATATTGAACAGTTTGCAAATGGGATTCAGAACACTTGCGCTGCAAAAACGAAGCAGCGAAGTGTGGAAAGTACTTGGTGCAGTAAAAACAGAATTTGAAAAGTTCGGTGGACTATTGGAGAAAGCGCAAAAGAATCTTCATACTGCCAGCGATACTGTTGATGAGTTGTTGGGCAAGCGAAATCGTGCTATTGTAAGAAAACTCAATGATGTTGAATCTTTGCCATCAGCTGAATCACAGCAAATCTTACCAGATTTGGGAACGGAAGAGGATGAAGAAGGGGAATGATCATTATTTAATCATCCCACCCACATTGCTTGCAAAGATTTTTACGGCAATCGCCAGTAGCACAACTCCAAAAAATTTCCTGATTGCAGTGAGTCCGGCAGGACCTAATAGTTTTGAAATAAAATCAAGTGAATGCAGTACCGCCCAAACGATGAGCACATTCACAAGAATACCGATCAATACAATCCATTCATTATAGTTTGCACGAAGTGATATAATGGTGGTTAGTGTTCCTGATCCTGCAATCAATGGGAATGCAATCGGTACAACTGTTCCTGATTTTGGATCAGCATCTCCTTTGAAAAATTCTATGCCAAGCACCATTTCGAGTCCAAGTATAAAAATCACAATCGAACCACCCACTGCAAACGATCTTACATCTACTCCCAAAATGCTCAGAAATTTTTCTCCGACAAAAAGAAAGAATATCATTAGTCCTCCAGAAATTAAGCTGGCCCTGGTTTCGTGAATGCCACCCATTTTCTGTTTCAAAGACAACAACAATGGCACAGAGCCAATGATATCGATCACGGCAAAGAGGGTAAAGGAGACGGTGAGGATTTCGTCTAACGTCATTTAGTTGTAAGTTAATATAAAAAAGGGAGAAGGCCTGCCTGCCGGAAGGCAGGGACAGGGGACAAGGGAATACAGTTGACAGTTAACCGTTAACAGTTAACTGTCAACAGCTACAATATAACTCTTACACCTACTACATAATTCCTCCCTCTGGTTGCATACCCATATACCTCTTGGTATTTTTTATTGAAGATGTTTTTGAGTCCGACAGTGAAGGTGATATTTTTATTGAGAATATATTGCAGATGAACATCTGTGAGCTGAAATCCTGGCATTTCAATAGGGGCTGACATGTATTGGGGTTCAAATCGCTTGTCTACTATTTTTTGAAAAACAGCGAATTGAAATTGTTGATTGATTTGATAGCTGAAACTGATATTCAAGGTGTTTTTTGGAATACGTGTGAGGTATGCATAGGTTGTGTCTCCCTTTGCATCATATCCATAGCTTGATGCATTGTAAACAAAATTCTCTGCAGTTAGATTTCCATTGACGAAAGTATAGTTGACAGCAGTACTCCATTTTTTCTGGGTATAGTTTGCTTCCACTTCAACTCCCTTTTCTGTTTTGCTGTAGTAGTTGTAGTATTTGTAATGGATGTAATCGTAATCAATTCCGTTTTTGGTGTTTCTTTCAAATGCAACAATTCTGGTTACAAGATTTTTCGCGCCAAGATAACTTAGCGAAAACTCTTTGTTGGTCGATGTTTCAGGCTTTAGGTGAGGTTGACCTGAAAAGCCATCATATAATTGATAGAGCGTCGGTGCTTTGAAAGCAGATGAGATATTGAAAGCAAATTTCCATTTGTTTTTCAACACATAGGATGGATTGAATGTATAGGTTAGGTTGTTTCCATACATGTTGTGGGCATTGAATCTTCCGCCTAGTTCAATGTTCAATCCCTTATCACTGTTATATACCAATGAGCTGCTGATACTGCTGATGGTAATCTTGGCTGAATCAGATGAGAGTGTTGATTCATAATCTCCGTAGCTACTTGTTGAGAAATAATACTGATCGGTGTTTTGCCATTTATGGTCAATAGAGCTGAACAGCGTTAGATTTTTATGTAGCTTGAAATTTCCATACCATTCTGCAAATGAACTTCTTCCTTTATAGTCTGATTGCATGTAACTTGTAAAGCCGTTCAGAAAAAGGGAATCGTCTAAATAATTCCTGGATGTTTGGTTAATATTATAATTAAGGTGCATCTCACCCATTTTTATTGAGTGAGTGATACCTCCATTAAGACTGAGATGCTGGTTCTTGACTGTAAAATCTTTGGCATCTTCATAAGCCGTTTCATCCAAATCGTTTTTATACTTGCTCCAATTTCCCGCAAAATGCCACTTGAAATGTTGATTGATGGGAGCACCAAGCCAGAAGTTGGCTGCCTGTTGACGCATGCCATCTTTATCAAATGCATTTTTTCCTGTACTGTCAATCGCAGATGAAAATCCAGTTGATTTCATTTGCTGATATCCAAGCAGGTATTGAATATTTTTTATGCTGCCCATTGTATTTGCGTTGGCGGACAAGGTTCCAAAAGATGCATTCGAAAACTCTAAGTTGGTTTGTTGTTTTTTATTGGTCTGTTTTTTGGTGATGATGTTGATGACACCCGCCATTGCATCTGATCCATAAATAGTGGACTGTCCTCCTTTCAAAATTTCAATACGTTCAATCGTGGAAAGTGGAATGAAATTGATATCGAACGTTGATCTTATGGTAGAGGGATCAAAAATCGGATTACCGTTGAGCAGTATCAAGGCATTTCCGGTTGCAGCTCCGCGGACATAGATATCCATGTTGGTTCCAGGTGCATTGTTGGATCCAACAATGGAGAGTCCAACCTGCCGGTTAAGAATTTCAGCAAGTGACTGGTAGGGTGATTTCTCGATCTCACGCTGTGTTACAACTGTCATCACCTTTCCGGTATTGATTTGTTTCTGAGGAAAACGGTTTGCAGTGATGACCACTTCATCAATGGTTCTGACAGAATCTGTCTGTGCTGATGATCTCATTGTCATCAGCATAAAAAATGCAATAAAAAATTTGTTCATTTTACAATGTTTAATTGTGTACAATGAACCTTCGAATGAAAAAAAGAAATGATCAGCTTTTGGCTTTACATCTCCGGCTCTTCTCCCGAAAGCACGTGATTTAATTTGTATCAGGCAGGTCTTCTGGCTCGACTCCCTCTTGACCTTCCCGTGTGAACAGTGGTTTGTATTGAGAGGGTTTCTGAATAATCAGACAGTCTTTACAGCTACGGGGATAGCGCCGGAATGCAACCGGACTTCCCTTTTAATGAATGTTGTTGTTGCAACTTTCAACCTGTATACAAGTGCAAAGATCCCGAAGAGTTTCGACCAGCACAACTAATTTTTTTCACTAACTTTCCCACATGTCGACACAGAAAAAAACACTGCTCAGTCTCTTTGATATTACCATGATTGTGATTGGATTGGTAATCGGAATGGGCATTTTCAGAACTGCATCCGATTCAGCACGGGCTGCCATCACGCCCAACGTATTTTTCATCAGTTGGTTGGTAGGCGGACTCGTTGCGCTTTGTGGTGCACTTACTTATGCTGAAATTGGTTCCAGGTATCCCATTACAGGCGGGTATTATAAAATCTTTGCTACTTGCTATCATCCCAGCATTGCATTTGCAGTGAATTGCATCATCCTAATTTCAAATGCAGCTTCTTTGTCGGGTGTTGCATTGATTGGAAGTGAATATATCTCTCAAATCATTTTTTCACAAGCCCCCTCAGATTTTGTGAAAGCATTGATTGCCATGAGTGCCATTGCGCTTTTTTATGGAATCAATTTATTGGGATTGAGAATGAGTTCCACCACTCAAAATATTTTGATGTTGATCAAGATCTCAATGATTTTGATGATAGTATCTGCATTGTTTTTCCCATCACAACATACTGCGAGTGTAGTTGCAACTTCAACACATGAATTCTCCTGGATGGATTATGTGAAATCATTCGGTTTGGCATTGATTGCAGTATCCTTTACGTATGGAGGTTATCAGCAAACCATCAATTTTGGAGAAGAAGTAAAAAATCCTCAGAAAAATCTTCCACGTGGAATTTTTATTGGCATTCTTGTCATCATCCTATTGTATCTCTCCGTCAGCTATGCTTATTATAAAGTAATTGGTTTTGAAGAATTGAAAAATGCAAAGGGAATTGCAGCGATTGTTGCGCAAAGAATGTTTGGTGAAACTGGAAGCTTTGTCTTTTCCATATTGTTGTTCATTGCGGTACTTGCTTATGTAAATGTATTGTTGTTAAGCAATCCCCGCGTGATGTACGCAATGAGTGAAGATGGAATTCTTCCACAGGCATTCAAAAAGAAAGATCAGAAAAGAGATGTGTTGACAGTGAGTTTGACAGTATATGCCTTGATCAGTGTGGTGGTCTTGTTTTTCGCAGACACCTTTGATAAGATTTTAAGTTTTACCATTTTTCTCGATTCGATCGGGATGGCATTTTCTGCAGCAACGATTTTCATCATTCGGAAAAGAACCAAGCATTTAGATAAATCACAGATTTATTCAATGAAGTTATTTCCTGTGATGCCTATTATTTTTATTTCAGCTTATATATTTGTTGCAACCAGCATTGCAATTGATAAACCTCAAACTGCTATTACTGCATCTGCTGTGCTCGCAGCATTTCTGTTGATATTTTTTATTACCCGTAAGAAAACTACCCATGAAGTCCAATAACGAAGATCTTTCCTATATCATCAACCATCTGGGAGAAGACCACTCCACTTATTTCAATGCTGTTGCTCCTCCCATCATTCAAACAAGCAATTTCATGTTTGAAACAGTTGAGCACATGCGAACTGCTTTCAAAGATGAAATGTCGACTTATATCTACAGCCGGGGTGTCAATCCCACGGTTGATATTCTTCGAAAAAAATTAGCAGCACTGGACAGCGCAGAAGATGCATTGGTATTCAATTGCGGATCTGCCGCTGTTTTTGCTGGATTGTTAGCAAATGTGAAAGCAGGCGATCATGTGTTATCTGTTCACCATCCTTATAGTTGGACTACACATACTTTTGATCAGATATTATCAAGATTTGGTGTTACCATTACCTATGCGGATGGATCAGATACCGAATCATTTCTTACTCATGTGCAACCCAATACTTCATTGATTTTTCTCGAATCACCCAATTCATGGTTTTTGGATATTCAAGATTTGGGAGCCATTGCTCAGTTCGCCAAAAAGCGTGGAATTGTTACAATGATTGACAATACCTACTGCACACCATTGTATCAACGTCCTATTGAATATGGCATTGACCTGGTCATGCAAACTGCGACAAAATATATAGGTGGCCACAGCGATACTTTGGGTGGAGTGTTGACAGGATCGAAAAAGATGATGGAGAAAATTTTCAAGAGTGAATATCTTGCAATTGGAAGTGGCATTCAACCCATGAATGCATGGTTGTTGTTGCGCGGATTGAGGACACTTCCCGCAAGAGTAGATCGAATAGATCAATCCACAAAAAAAGTATTGGAATATTTGAAGCAGGAAGACAAAGTTGAGAGCATCATCTTCCCACATGACCCTGGTTTTCCTCAGTATGAATTGGCCAAGAAACAAATGAAAAAAGCTTTTGGATTGCTTTCGTTTTATATAAAAGCGCAAAAAGTAGAAGAAATTGAAAAATTCTGCAATAGCCTGAAATGTTTCCGCATGGCAGTGAGTTGGGGCGGACATGAATCTTTGGTTATCCCAAAATGTTCCGGAATTGACAGGTCGGCATTTGATCCCAAAGAGCCTACACATCGGCTGATCAGGCTGTACATAGGACTGGAAGATGCTGACTTTCTCATTCAGGATCTTCAGCAAGGCTTCAGCGGAATAGGTTCTTTGTAAACGGTCGTTTCAAAGGACGAGTGATTTTGAGAATCCCTCATTTAGTTCAATCTTTGCAAACCATATCGAAGTTTTTTCGTTATGAATCATTCAATTGATGAGTATGTTTGCGAGATTTTTCTTCATATTGCTTTCAGGATCAATGGTTTTAGGTCTTGAAGCACAGGACGAGAGGTGGGATTTGAGAAGATGTGTGGAATATGGGTTCAAGAACAACATAAATGTAAGACAGGCCGAAATCCAGGCGCAATCATCCGAAGTAAATTTTAACCAGTCTACTTTACAAAGAATTCCCAGTCTTTCATACGGTGTTACGCATGGTTTTTCATTCGGACGTACACTTGACAGAACAACGAATATTTATACAGATCGATCAGCAATGTTCGAGCAAATGTCTGTTTCATCCAATGTGTTGCTATTTAATTTCAACCGCTTGAAAAACACGCAAGCATCCAGTGGCTTTACTTACGAAGCTGATAAGTTGAATGTGGAGAGAATTAAAAATGACATTGGACTCAATATCGCACAATTGTATTTGAGGGCATTGTTGAGTTACGAGCAGATTGAAATTGCAAGGATTGTATTTGAGCAAACCAAGGCTCAATACAGAAACACCAGGAAGTTGGTTGATGCGGGAAGCTTACCTGAATTGAATGCTGCAGAGTTAGAGGCAACTGTTGCACGTGACAGTGCTACATATGTACAAGCAAAATCCCAGGCTGAACTTGATAAACTCTCTTTGAAATCTTTGTTGAATCTTCCGGCTGATCAAGCGTTTGAGCTTGTTATTCCAACGGTGGATAAGATTCCAGTTGAAAATATTTTAACCATCCGTCCGGATGATATTTATGAAATCGCTTTGAAAACGCAACCTCAAATCAAGGTAAACGATTTGCGTTTGCAAGCATCAGAAAAAACTTTTGAAGCAGCAAAAGCTCAGATGAAGCCTAGCCTTTCAATGTTTGGTCAGCTTGCATCGAATTTCAACCAGTTTTTGAAAATGTCTGCTGGTGTGCAAGTTACTGGCGAGCAAGCAACAGGCGCATATGCGAAAACCCCAACTGGTTTATTACCTGTGTATGCACCAACGTATGCATTCAATTTTTCTAAAAGAAATGTTGGACAGTATTTTGATGGATATGGAAAGCAGTTGAGAGATCAATTCGGACAAGGTGTTGGACTTTCAATGAATATACCATTGTTTAATGGAGGTTCAGCCAGGGCAAATGCAGATAGGGCAAAGCTCGATATCAAGAGAAGTGAATTGAACATTGATCGTGATAAGCTTCAGTTGAAGCAGGATGTTTATACTGCATTTTATTCTGCAACAGGTGCACATCAAACATATTTGGCCAGGGAAAAAGCTTTGACAACTGCCATGCGATCTTTTGAATTGGCAACCAAGCGATTTGATGTTGGTGTGATGCAAACCATTGAATGGTTGACGAATCAAAACAATCTTACCAGAGCAAAAGTAGATAAAGTGGTTGCACAATATGAATACATCTTTCGTATGAAGGTGCTTGAATTTTATAAAGGACAAGGAATCAAATTATAAATAGCAATAAATAACCAAGATGAACAAGAAATTAATTTGGATCATTTCAGGAATCGTGGTAGTGGTTGTCGCACTGCTTATATTAAAGAAAACAGGCGTCATTGGCAAAGAAGAAGGAACCAAGGTCTCTATTGAAAAAGTTGTACAAAAAGATATCATTGAAGTGGTAACCGCCAGCGGAAAAGTATATCCTGAGATAGAAGTAAAAATTAGTCCAGATGTTTCCGGTGAGATTATGCAATTGAATGTGAAAGAAGGCGACAGTGTAACCAAAGGACAATTGTTGGCAACGGTGTATGCAGATATTTATGCAACGCAGCGTGATCAGGCAGCAGCAGGTGTGGCACAGCAAATGGCACAGGTGGAAAATGTAACAGCATCACTTGCATCTTTTAAAGCAAGAATGGATCAGGCTGAAAGGCAATACCAGCGCCAAAAGCAGCTATATGCTGAAAAAGTAATTTCAAAATTAGAATTTGAACAGGCTGAGAATACTTATTTAACTGCCAAAGCAGATTATTCAGCAGCAACACAATCCATTAGAAGTGTTCAAGCTTCGGTAGCAAGTGCAAAAGCGAGTTTACAAACTGCCAATAAAAATTTAGGAAGAACAAGTTTAGTAGCCCCGATGACTGGAATTGTTTCATTGTTGAATGTAAAAAAAGGAGAGCGGGTTGTAGGTAATTCAATGATGGCAGGTACAGAGATGATGAGAATTGCTGACATGCGTGTCATTGAGGTTAGGGTGGATGTGGGTGAAAATGATATACCGAAAGTTTCTATTGGTGATACAGCTTTGATTGAAGTAGATGCATACAACAACAGAAAGTTCAAAGGTGTTGTAACGCAAATTTCCAGCACCAGCAGAGGTACGGGTGGAACCACCATCACTTCTTCCAACGATGTAACCAACTATGAGGTACGCATCCGCTTGGATCCATCATCTTATGTAGATTTATTGAGCCCAAATAAACCCAACAGTTTTCCTTTCAGACCAGGAATGAGTGCCAATGCTGATATACAGACAAATCGTCACAGCAATGTATTATCAGTTCCTATCAACGCTGTTACTACTAGAGACCGTTCTGATACCTTGCCTGTAGGTAAAACTGTAAAGGCATCCAAGAAAGATGAAAAAGCTTCAGAGAACAATGCGGGTGGAAATGATGCTCCAGTGAAAAACCTGGATGATATGGATGAAGTTGTTTTTGTACTTCAAAAAGACAAGACAGTCAAAAGAGTCAAGGTTAAAACAGCGATACAGGATATTAATTACATTGAAATCACCGAAGGCTTGAAAGCTGGTGATGAGGTAGTAGTAGGTCCATACAGCATCGTAAGTAAAACATTGCGTGAGGGAATGAAAGTAACTGTTGTTCCTAAAGAACAATTGTTTGAAGTCAAGAAATAATCTCGCACCTTATTCCACTACCTTTGCACCATGAAATTTGGTGTCATTGGTAGTGGAAGTTGGGGTACGGCCCTTGTAAAAATTTTGACCGACAATGGTCATGATGTCAAATGGTGTGTAAGAAACGAAAAACTTGCACAGCATATCAGTTCAAGACATCACAATCCAAAATATCTCAGCTCTGTTTATTTTTCTGCAAATCAATTACAGCTAACAACTGTGCCTTCTGATGTTTTTCAAGAGGTGGATGCACTCCTATTGGCAGTTCCATCAGCCTATGTGATGAACTATCTCGAGCCAAATACTTCATTGATCAATCCAACACTTACAGTTGTATCTGCCGTTAAAGGTGTTTTGCCTGAAAACAACCTCTTATTAAATCATTGGATGGTGAAGCAGGGCATTAAATCTTCTCAGTTTGTTGCCATCATGGGTCCTTGTCATGCGGAAGAAGTTGCTGCTGAAAAATTATCTTATTTAACGTTTGCTGGTGAGGAAAAATCAGCGAGAGATCAAATCGCAACTACATTCAAAACGCCCTATATCAATACAGTGCTTAGTAATGATGTAGACGGGGTACAATATGCAGCGGTATTGAAAAATGTATATGCATTGGGAACGGGTATCGCAAATGGATTGGGTTACGGAGATAATTTTCAAAGTGTATTGATTGCAAATGCAGCTGGTGAGATGAAACGTTTCCTTCAATCTGTTGCAACACAAGACGGCATCAATTATGCAGCATCTGTTTATTTGGGCGACTTGTTGGTTACCTGTTATTCGCTGTTCAGCCGAAACAGGTCGTTTGGTAACATGATCGGTAAGGGCTATAGTGTTGATGCAGCCAAGCTTTCCATGCAGATGGTTGCCGAAGGATATCCTGCATCAAGAGCCATGTTTCAGATCAATGAAGGCATAGGTGTAAAAATGCCTATTGCTGCTGCAGTGTATGATATTTTATGGAATGGGAAAGATCCTGCACATACATTTGAGGATCTTGAGCAATTGTTGTACTAAACTTGGAACAATGCTGATGCAATTCCATCAGCAAAAAATTTTCCATGCTTTGTCAGTTTCCACCCCTCTTGGATTTTTTCAACTTTATCTTCCTGGATGAATCTGTTCATGAGTTTTGTGATTCGTGTCAATTGATCATCACCCCATTTCATCATGATAATATTCGAATTGATTCCTTCCTCTAGCCGAAGTTTGGTCATGATATACTCATTCAATTGATCAATATCTGATAAAATTTCTGATTCAAAAGGACGAGCATGTTTTTCGATTGACTGCATATAGGATATATTATTGGAAATATTCCAACTCCTCAAATTGTTTTGAAATGAATGTGCTGATGGGCCAACTCCCAGATAAGGAACTCCATTCCAATAGGCACTGTTGTGTTTGCTTTTCATTCCAGGTAAAGCAAAATTTGAAATTTCATAATGATCATAATCAGCGGCATTTGTAATATCAACGAGTAAATTGAATTGTTCCGCCTGCAGGTCACTGTTGACTTTTTCTTTTTTACCTCCTTCGATTAAATGAAAAAGAGGTGTTTGTTCCTCTACTGTTAATGCGTAGCAGGAGAGATGTGGAATGTTTAATGCAATGGCTTTTTCCAGATCACCTTTCCAATCATTTGTTGATTGTCCAGGTGTTCCGTAAATCAAATCAATGCTGAAATTTTCAAATCCTGTACTTCTGATGATGTCAATACAAGAAAGAGATTGTGATGCATTGTGAGCTCGGTTCATCCATTCGAGGTGGATGTTTGAGAAGGATTGGACGCCGATGCTGAACCTGTTGATGCCCATTGATTTCCAATCTGCAGCATACTCTTTTGTAATATCATCTGGATTGGCTTCCATCGTAATTTCAGGAGAAGTATCAATGGAGTAGTGCTTATCAATTGCATCCAACAGCAATTCAATTTGGGAGGGTTCAACGATGGAAGGGGTGCCTCCTCCAAAGTAAATGGTTTGAATGGGTTCGTTGATTTCATCTTTTCTCAACCTCAATTCTTCGGCAATGGCATGGACCATTCTTTCCCTATAATCTGAGCTTGTAGAAAAATGAAAATTGCAGTAATGACAAGCTTTTTTGCAGAAAGGGATATGAATGTATATGCCAGACATGATGCTTTATGATGAAGCGTGTAGATTTGCAGGGTTAATGATAAAACGGGTAACAATAATTTTTACACTCATCCTCTGTTGTGCAAACTTTTTGCATGCACAGGGAAAAATGAATTTGAAAATTGTTTGCACCGACAAAGGTAATGAAGCTTTCAAAGCGCTGGTAAATGAAGCAACTGATTTTTCCTCTGCAACTGATATCAAAGAGTATTTGCGCAATCAGTTCCTGCCAAAACTTTGGTCGAATGGCTACTTGTCAGCATCTGTTGATAGCATGCAAGTTCAACGTCAGCAATTGTTTGCTTATTTATTTTTAGGTGAACAATATTACTGGGGAGAAATCAAATGGGATAACTCTTTCAAGAATGTCATTGCAAAAAATCCAACAAAACTATTGCCGGCAACAGGCACTGTTCTTCAATCAAGTTCTGTTGCTGAATTGGTCAATTCTTTATTGAATCAGTTGGAAGAAAATGGATATCCATTTGCATCCATCAAATTAGACAGCAGTTATTGGCATGAAACAAAGTTGTGTGCACAACTGAAAGTTGATGCCGGCCCCCTTTACTATATCGACAGCATTCGCATTGACAGTCGAATGCACATCAATCCTAATTATTTACAACGTCACCTTGGCTTGCAATCTGGTCAAATATATAGCAGAAGCACTTTGCTGTCTGTTTCAAAACGTTTGGATGAACTCGGGTATTTGAAAGAACTGAAACCTTGGGATCTCAGTTTGTATGGATCCGGCGCTACATTGAATTTGTATCTGCAGTCAGAGAAAAACAATCGTTTTGATCTCTTACTTGGGCTCATGCCTTCAAATCCTTTGTTGAATGGACGAACCCAATTTACTGGTGATGGAACAATGGAATTGAACAATGCTTTTGGAAATGGGGAACATTTGTTTGTGAATTGGCAACAATTGCAAATACAATCCCCGCGCCTTCAATTAAACTTTGATCGTCCATATTTATTCAATTCAAACATGGGCATAGATATAAAGTTTAACCTGTTAAAAAAAGATTCCAGTTATATCAATCTTTTTTCCAGTGCAGGGATCCAATTTAAAGTAGATCAAAAGCAATTGTTGAAGTTCCATATTATACAAAACCTCAGCAATGTGCTCAATGTTGATACCCAGCTTATCAAACAGAACAAGTCGCTCCAATCGTTTTTAGATATCACCAATACACAAGTGGGGGTTGAGTGGATTTTGCGTAGTACGGACGATCGAAGAAATCCTTTGAAGGGAATGGATTTTAATTTTCAACTTGGTTCTGGCTTGAAGAAAATCAGAAAACAAGAGATGGTCTTGTCATTGAAAAAAGATGCAATTGGTAATCCATTTGATTTTAGCCGACTTTATAACGGATTACAATTATCAACTGTGCAGTCTAACGTGAAGATCCAAGCATACAGATACAATCAGTTCGGCAAAAACACCACTTTAAAACTCGGTGCGCAAGCTGCATGGATGTATGGCAAGCAAATTTTTTTGAATGAAATGTATCAAATTGGTGGTATCAAGACACTCAGGGGTTTTGATGAGGAGAGTATTTTCGCATCATCATTTGCAATTGGTACTGCAGAGTTTAGATATTTACTGGACAAATTTTCAAATGTTTTTGGCTTTCTTGACGGAGCAATCGTTCAAAAAAATCTGCAAGGAATCAAGCAGAACAGGAATTTTCTTGGAGTAGGAATGGGGTTAAATTTTATGACAAAATCGGGTATGTTTTCAATGGCGTGTGCAATGGGAAAAAGTGATCAACAGGTATTTGGTTTGAAAAATTCAAAGATTCATATAGGATTTTCCACATTGTTTTAGATGGAAGGATTATTGGTTTAATTTTACCAACAGAGCATGCGGACATTCTCATTTATATTATTCATTTTCATTTTTCAACTTGCTGTCAGGTCGCAAGACTCTACTCAACTGGCCATCGATTCTGCCAGAAATGCTTTCATTTTAAATCATAAGCCTCTGACTTTTCAAGAGCTGAATCATTTTATACTCGAGAAGCGATCCAGCAAAATATATGGCAGTTATACTCTACCATACATTGAGCAGCAGCATGCTTATCCAATCAATCGGCCTGCAATCGGTCCTGAAGTCAGTAAGAGGAGGGTGGTGCACTTGGAATGGATTTTTTACAGTTTCGCAGGGCTCTTTCTTTTATTGGCATTCATCCGGTATTTCTGGGGAGAATATTTTGACAGGGTATTTCTGGTTTATTTTAATCAGGGATTTATACTTCGACAGAAGAAAGATGCAATGATGTTGTGGAGCCTCCCATCTGCATTGTTGAATATTTTATTTGTATTGGCAGGAAGTTTCTTTCTCTTTTTTGGATTGGGTAGTAACTATGTGTTGATAGGAATGGACCGGTGGCAGGTCATGATCTTCATGTTTACAATCTTATCGGGTGTTTATTTTTTTAAATATTTTTTTCTTCAATTTTTGGGATGGATTTTTAAGCAGCACGATGCATTTGAGCAATACAGTTTCATTGTTTTTTTGAACAATAAAATTTTGGGCATTTTAATGTTGGTTGCAGCATTTATAATGGCATTTAGCGAAGAAGGATCATATAAGAATATTTTTACCGTTGTGATTTATTTGATTTCCATACTTTTCGGGCTCAGGTTGATCAATGCATTTCGGATTTTTATTGCACAGACAAAGGCAGGATTTTTTAATATTTTACTGGCTTTTATTTCGCTTGAATTGCTGCCTACTGCCATGTTACTCAAGTTCGCTTCTCAGTCCATATTTCTCTTGACTGATGTTGTTTTATAGTGAGACTGACCCGGGTTTTAGCTGGTGCGTTTAATTTTCTTAAATAACTTTTCCACAACCTCAAAAAATTTGGTTAAGACCTTTGCGAATTGAGTTCCCTCAATAATTTTTTAGTAATTTTGTGCATTATTTGATCGTGGGTATGACAAAAACAGGAAAGAAATCAGTAAGCGGCGGAAAAAAGCCCGTCAAAAAAATCCTTATTACCCAGCCCAAACCAGAATCTCCCAAATCACCTTATTTTGAACTTGCCATCAAGTATGATGTACAAATGGATTTTCTTCCATTTATTCAACTCGAAGGCATTCCATGCAAGGAATTCCGCAAGCAAAAAATTGAAATCGGTAACTACTCTGCAATCATTTTAACCAGTAGAAACGCCATTGATCATTTTTTCAGGATCTGTGAGGAGATGAAATTTACCGTTTCTCAAGACACCAAATATTTTTGCATCAGTGAATCGGTTGCACTGTATCTGCAGAAGTTCATTCTTTACAGAAAGAGAAAAGTTTTCTTCAGTGCAGATGGAACCAACAAAGGTCTTTTTGATGTGATCAACCGGCACAAGGAGAATGAAAAATTCATGTATCCATGTTCTGAGAATCAACAAGACAATGAGATTGTCAATTGGCTGAAAACACATGGTTGCGAATTTGTTACTCCTTTCATGTACCGTACAGTAAGCAGTGATGTAAAGTCAAGAATCTCCGTACACGATTTCGATTTGATCTGTTTCTTTACTCCAAGTGGTGTAAAAAGTTTATTAGAAAACTTCCCCAATTTTCATCAAAATGGAACACTTCTTGGGGCGTTTGGAAACAATACTTCTAAGTCTATAGAAGATGCAGGATTGAATCTTCAAGTCAAAGCACCTGAACCACAGGTGCCATCCATGGTTGCAGCCTTGGAGAAATTCCTCAAAGAGACACACTCATCTAAATAAACCATTTCCCGACCAATAGTCGGGTTTCTTTTTTCATGAAGCCTACAAATAGACTTGCCAACGAAAGCAGTCCTTATCTGCTTCAACATGCTCACAACCCTGTGAACTGGTATCCATGGTGTGCAGAGGCATTGGAAAAGGCAAAGCAGGAAGACAAATTAATTCTTGTCAGTATTGGCTATTCGGCCTGCCACTGGTGTCATGTTATGGAAAAGGAAAGTTTTGAAGATGTTTCTACTGCTTATTTAATGAACCAATATTTCGTTTGCATCAAAGTAGATAGAGAGGAAAGACCCGATTTGGATCATTTTTATATGGATGCATTGCAGGCAATTTCAGGACAAGGCGGTTGGCCACTCAATATGTTTCTGACACCTGATGGAAAACCTTTTTATGGAGGCACTTATTTTCCGCCGCAGGCGATGCATCAGAGAATTTCATGGAAAGAATTGCTGGTTCAATTGCATGATGCATTCATCAAACGAAGAAATGAGATCGAAGAACAGGCCAATCATTTGTTGGATTATTTGAAAAAATCCAATCAGGTCATTCCTAAGAAGGATGTATCATTTGATATCCCGACAGAAGAAAAGTTCACAAAACAACAACTTGAAAAGATTTTTCAACAATTAATGGCTTCTGCCGATACGCATGAAGGAGGTTTTGGGAATGCACCTAAGTTTCCACAAACCTATTCTATTCAATTTTTATTGAGGTATTATCATTTTTTTGGAGATCCAACTGCGTTGAATCATGCAATATTGAGTTTGAAGAAAATGATGAGAGGCGGTATCTATGATCATGTGGGGGGAGGGTTTTGCAGGTATTCAACGGATGCACAATGGAAGGTGCCTCATTTTGAGAAGATGGCATATGACAATGCACTCTTGTTGACGGTATTGACAGAAACGTTCCAGATAACAAAGGATGATGAAATCAAGCGTGTAATTTATGAAACGGTTGATTTTTTAATCAGAGAAATGTTGGGTGCAGAAGGTGGATTTTATGCAGCGCTGGATGCAGACAGTGAAGGAGTGGAAGGTAAATTTTATGTTTGGAGTAAAGAGGAATTTGAAGCAGTGGTAGGAGAATATTCAAAAACACTATGTGATTATTTTAATATCAAAGAAGATGGTAATTGGGAGCACGTGAATATTTTATTTACATCTCAATCTATCATTGAATGGGCAAATGAACAGGGTATTTCAGAAGCAAAAGCAATAGGAATTTTGTCAGGGGTTAAGAAAAAGTTACTCAACGCTCGAGAAAGCCGCATTCGGCCTGGGTTGGATGATAAAATTATTTTGGGATGGAATGCATTGCTCTCAAATGCACTGTTCCAAGCTGCGTTGGTTTTTAACGAATCTTCCTGGATGGAGGTTGCTGAAAAAAACACCCAATTTTTAATCAAAGAATTTTTTGATGAATTCAACCATCAATGGAAGCATACATATAAAAACAAGGTTGTAAAATTTCCTGCGTTTCTAGACGATCTTGCTTATTTCATACAACTGCTTTTAACCGCTCATCAGGCTACGGCATCATTAAGTTATCTTCATCAGGCAAAAGAAATCGCTGAATATGTGATTGAACATTTTAGTGATGATGAGAACACTTATTTCTATTTCACTCCGGATTTTCACCATGATATAATGGTTAGGAAAATTGATTTATATGATGGAGCAACACCAAGCGGAAATAGCATCATGGCATATAATTTAATGAGTCTTGGAATTATGTTTGATCAAAAAGCTTGGAAAGAAAGGGCTCATAAAATGCTGGAAGGACTGGAAACTACCCTCTTGCGCTATCCAACTTCTTTTGGAAAATGGGGTAATCTCTTTATTGAATTACACAAAGGAATCGGCGAGCTTGCCGTTTTGGGTATAGATGCGTTGGTTGTATCAAAGGGTATTTATGCTGATTTTTTACCCAATAAAGTGGTCGTAATCTCCGACAAATCCAATGATACTATTCCACTATTGATAGGGCGTTCTGCAGAAGAAAACACCAAATTTTTTGTATGTCGTGATTTCGCTTGCCTGGCTCCAGTCGGGGAAGCCCAGGAGGCTATTAGGCTTTTGTTAACAATATCTGACCAAGATTAAGGCAATATTGAGCTAAATCTATCGTTTTACCATGCAATTTCAAGCCTGTTTCGGGCTTGTTAAAATTTAGATTATTAACGGGTTACGTTAAAATTACATACTATAAATTGATATATATTTGTTGATATGCTTACTAAACCTGAAATCAAGATGAAAGGCAATTTGCTTCATTTTTCAGCATCCTTGATACTATTGGTATTCATCAGTAGTTGTGGCAGCTTTGGGAAATCAAAAAAAACAGCCGTTACAGACGGTCAAATGAAAGGATCTGAGGTTGGTGGAAAATACATTTTCCCCAGGCCATATGGAATGGTGTACATTCCTGCAGGAACTTTTCACATGGGGCCTTCTGATGAAGACATCAGCGCAGCATATACTGCCAGAAACAAGCAGGTTTCCATGAATGATTTCTGGATGGATGCAACTGAAATTACCAACAATGAATACCGTCAGTTTGTATACTGGGTAAGAGATTCTATTGCCGCTACAGTATTGAATTATACCAAGCAGACTCCAGATGGATCCAGCTACATTGATTGGGTAAAAGCAAAGACCATTAAATGGAACGATGCTAAAATGCAGGAGCAATTGAGCGCTTTGATCATCACACCAGATAACAGGATCAATGGCAGAAAGGAAATTGATGTTAAGAAATTACAATACAGACTCGAAACATTTGATTTGAAAGAGGCGGCCAAACGTGAAAATGCAAATATGCCCCGCGGAGCTTTCATCATAAGAGACAGCACTCCTGTTTATCCTGATACATTGGTTTGGATCCGTGATTTTAGTTATTCATACAACGAGCCATATGCAAGAAAATATTTTTCTCATCCATCCTATGGCAATTACCCCGTTGTTGGTGTTAATTGGAAACAGGCAAACGCATTTTGTGCATGGAGAACTCACTACCTGAATTCATTTTTAGAGTCAAAGGGACGTACACCTGAATCAGATTTCAGGTTGCCAACAGAGGCACAGTGGGAATATGCAGCAAGAGGTGGTCGTTCTCAGGTGCCATACCCATGGGGAGGTCCTTATCTTAGAAATAAAAAAGGATGCCTGCTTGCAAACTTCAAACCAGGAAGAGGCAACTATCCTGAAGATGGAGGATTGTATACTGTGAGGGCAGATGCCTATTGGCCAAATGATTTTGGCTTATACAATATGGCCGGTAATGTTGCTGAGTGGACATCATCATTGTATTATGAAGGGGCCTATAATTTTCAGCATGATCTGAATCCTGATATCCGATACAACGCAGTTGAATCAGATCCTCCGCGTATGAAGAGAAAAGTTATCAGAGGGGGCAGTTGGAAGGATATCGGTTATTTTCTTCAAAATAGCACGCGCACTTATGAATACCAAGACACAGCCAAATCATACATCGGATTTCGTTGTGTGATTGACCTTCCGCCAATGGCAAAGAAATAATTCAAAATTTTTAAAACCCTCTACATGTCTGAAAAATCTAAAAAAATCGAAAAAAGAGTAAATACCATAGTGAGCTTAGGAGCGGCTGTTGTAATATTCGGCGCCTGGGCAAAAATTTTGCACAAATCTTTCGCAGATTACATGCTTACTATTGGGTTGTTGACTGAGGCAGCAATCTTTTTGCTTTATGCATTCATTCCACCTTCAAATGAAATGGCTGAGGTTGCAGAGGTCTTGAAAAAAAATAGTGACAGCACACCATCAAATGACGAGCTAAAGAAATTGATTGAAAAAGAAATAAATCCTGATAGCCTTAAAAAGTTGAATGAAAGCTTCACAAAGTTAAACTCAACTATCCAGGGTATTGCAGCAGTTGGCGACATGGCTTCAGCATCAGCAAATTTCACCAACAAAACCAATGAGGCTGCAAGTGCACTCTCTACACTCAAGGATGCATACTCCAACACTGCACAATCCCTGCAGCAATTCAACGCTGCTGCCGACAGTTCTAAGATCTTCCATGAACAAATGGCAACTTTGAATAAAAACTTAGGCGCTTTAAATAAAATCTATGAATCTGAATTAGGTGATATGACTGATCATTTAAAGATGATGAATACATTCTATGAGAACCTTGCCAAAGCAAGTCAGTCAATGGTTGATGGAGTAGGTGATGCAAAGAAAACGCAGGAGCAAATCAGTTTACTTGCCAAAAATCTGAGCAGCTTGAATAGCATTTATGGAAATATGTTGACTGCGATGCAACCTCGCGGCTAATTCATTTAATTTTTACTAAACGAATAATCCTATATAAAGTATGGCAGCACTACCGAAGGAACCCCGGCAGAAAATGATCAACATCATGTATTTGGTGTTGACAGCTCTTCTTGCCCTGAACGTGTCTGCGGAAATCTTGAATGCATTCAAGGTAGTTGAATACAGCTTGAGCGGTTCCAATACTGTTTTAGGTGAATCTAACAAGGCGATTTATGATCAACTTGAAGCGATGTTAAAAGACCCCAAGACGTCTGACAAAGCTGCTATCTGGAAACCCAAAGCAGATCAGGTTCGTTCATTGGCTCAGGATGTGTTCAATAAACTCGAAACGTATAAGCAAGGGTTGAAAGAAGAATCAGATTTCAATAAAAAAACCGGAGAATTTAAAGAAGATGATATTGAAGCACCCACCAGATATTTCACAGCTGGAGGTCATGGTGCAGAATTGTATCAATCACTTGGTGAGTTCAAAATAAAATTATTGGCTATTGATAAAGATCTCTCTGATCAGTTGGGTGAAAAACTTCCATTGAATTTGGAAATTCCCAAATCAAATGCTGGGAATACCCTGTCTGGTGATAAAGTAACCGATTGGGTCAACAGTTATTTTCACATGACACCAACAGTTGCAGCGCTTACTATTTTGACAAAATTCCAAAACGATGTAAAAAATTCAGAAAATATCGCTGCAGCATTTTGTGCAAACCAAGTTGGTTCTGTGAAACTGGTGTTGGATAAATTTGAACCATTGGTTGGAACAAGCTCCAATTATTTAATGCCAGGTGAAGAAATGATTGTAACCGCTGGCTTAGGAGCATTTAATTCAAACGTTAAACCTCTTGTTACCATCGATGGAAGAACCATTTCAGTGAATGCAAGTGGAGTGGCTGAATCAAAATTCTCAGTGGGTGGAGCTGGTGCAAAGTCGATGAATGTTATAGTTAGTTTCATCGATCCAAATACTGGAGAAAAACGAAGCGTTGCAAAAAAAGTTAATTATACAGTGGGAGTTCCATCTGGGGTTGCTGCTTCAGCAGACAAGATGAACGTTTTGTATATTGGTGTAGATAATCCGCTTACCATCACCGCAGGCGCAGGAAGTGAAAAAGTTTCTGCTCAATTTTCTGGTGGTACCATATCAAAAGCTGGTGGTAGCAGCTATATCGTAAAACCAAATCCTGGTTCATACGGCGAACAAACTGTTACAGTGTTGGTAGATGGAAAATCAGTTGGAAAAGTTGGATTCAGGGTTAAGCAATTGCCAAATCCTACAGCATACGTGGGTAACCTGAGACCTGGAACTGTTCCTTCCGCTTCTTTCAAAGCAATGGGTGGACTCATAGCAAAGTTGGAGGATTCAGAATTTGATGCTCCATTTGAAGTGGTTAGTTACAAAGTAGGCGCTCTCAGTTCTGATGTTCCTGATTATGCTCCAATAGATAATAAGGGTCCGAGATGGAGTGGCTCTGCAGCTGCATTGATTAACAAACTTAAACCTGGTGCCTTGGTTGCAATTACAGACATTACTGTAAAAGGGCCTGACGGGCGTACCAGGGTGTTGCCTTCCGGACTATCATATAATTTGAAATAAAAGAAACTTGATAAACAAGCTATCATGAAAAAATTGCAGATTTCGTTGTTGATTTCACTGAGCTTCATTTTGCTCTCCAATGTAGCAGCGGCACAAGCGAAAAAGCCGGTTGCCAAGAAAACTACTTCAACAACCAAAAAGACTGTACCAGCAAAAACCAATGCTGCTCCTGTGTTAGTGGCAGATGCGGCTGTTTCTGCACCTCCTCCTGCAAAAGATACTTTAAAACCTGCAGCACCTGCAATACCTCTAAAAGATCCATTTGCATTTGACTCCATCAAAGTTTCTTTGAGAAATGATGCATCTGTTGATAGAAATCTTATCAAAGCAAGGACACCACTTGCATATGAAAATATCAGAGAAGATGATGCATGGTATCGTCAGAGGGTTTGGCGCGAAATTGATATCCGTGAAAAAATAAATCTCCCATTTAGATACAAGGCCGATGACGATAACGGAAATCAACGCTTCATCAATATACTTTTGCGTGCCGTAAAAAATGCTGATGTTACTGCATTTGATGCAAATGTTGACGATCGTTTCACTACGCCTTTGCCGGTTGCCAGAGTTGGAGAACTCATTTCCGGAAGATGTGATTCCGTTCAGGTAATTGATTGGTCTAAAGATCCCGATGGCACCAAAGGTGTGTTCAAAGATTCTCTGGTGTGCAGAGATTTCAACCCCGATGATATCATCAAATACCGTTTAAAAGAAGAATGGGTGTTTGACAAAGAATCCTCTAGGTTATATGTGAGAATCTTAGGACTCGCCCCAATGAAAACCTATTTGGATGAATCAGGAAACCTCCTGGGTGAATCACCTATGTTCTGGGTATATTATCCAGATCTGAGAACAGTTCTTGCAAAATATGATGTTCACAATACCAAGAATATTGGTGGAAGAATGAGCTGGGAAGAATTATTTGAAAGCAGAAACTTCGATAGCAAGATTGTGAAGTCTACAATAGATAATCCTTATGATCTTTTCATCAAGCAATATATCAAAGACAATATTCTTCAATTGCTTGAAAGTGACAATATCAAAAACAAGATATTTAATTTTGAACAGGACCTCTGGTCTTATTAAAATTTCCGATCAAAATATTGAGGGGGTCAGCTACGGCTGACCTTTTTTATTTGTTGAAGAAATCAAAAATCAATTGTGCTTTCTTTGTGCCAATTTTTTCAGTCAGCGCATCACGACTAGCATGTTTGATGTTGTTGATGGATTTGAAATGAATCAATAAATCCTCTGCTGTTTTGGGGCCAATCCCTTCGA
Source organism: Chitinophagaceae bacterium (assembly GCA_017853575.1). GTDB lineage: Bacteria > Bacteroidota > Bacteroidia > Chitinophagales > Chitinophagaceae > Pollutibacter. Next base: position 29,480 of record JAFMJI010000002.1, read on the forward strand.
TATCCAATAATGCATTTTTAAAAGTACCCTTGCTTCTGGTTCTTCTATGCATGTTGATTCCATAATGATGGACTTCATCTCTGATGGATCTAATGAACAATAATACTTCACTGTTATATGGCAACTTCAGCGATTCTTTGTCGCCATAAAAAAATATCTCCTCAACGTTTTTTGCCAATCCAATCAAAGTCATTTTTCCTTCCAAGCCCAGTTCCTGAATAGCTTCTACTGCAGCATTAAGTTGGCCTTTTCCTCCATCTATGATGACCAATTGTGGCAGTGTAGCACCGTCACGGAGCAAACCATTGTACCTTTTGAGCACAGCTTCTTTCATGGTAGCAAAATCATTGATGCCTTTTACAGTTTTAACATGATAGAACCTAAAGTCTTTTCTGCTTGGCATACCATCTTTATAACACACCATTGCAGAAATCGGGTATTGTCCATGAAAATTTGAGTTATCAAAACATTCAATATGTGAAGGAGTTTCCTTGAGTGATAAAAGCGATTTGGTATTTTCTATTAATGCCAACTTATCTGTCTTTTCACCTGATAAATGAAGCATCTTTCTTTTTCTGATTTGAGAAGCTCTGTAAACTGCATTGGTCGTTGCCAGATCCAATAGCTTTTTCTTTTCACCAGATTTTGGAACAACCATCTGGTATGCTTCAAAACCAAAAGATATTGCGATTGGCAATACAAGCATGTTGGAACTGTTGTGATGGGTGTCTTGGTGGTGTAAAATGCTCTGTGAGAGAATATCCTCGATGGAATCATCTGCCTTGTTCTTATATGTTGTGGTTCCTGAATTGATGATGGTGCCATTTCTGACAGACAAAAAACTGATGATTACCATATCATCCTCGACCGCATATCCAAATACATCCATGTCGCCCATTGTTGGACTCACAACAGTGGATTTGGATTTATATTGCTGCAGGGCATGGATCTTGTGTTGAATCAATGCTGCTTTTTCAAAATTTAATTCCTCTATAAATAATTTTTGTGCAGATTTATAATCCTGAATGATGCTGTTTAAATTTCCTCTAAGCAAATGCTTTACCTGTTCAATGCCTTTGTTATAATCTTCCTCTGTTTGATTGGCTACACATGGGGCTTTGCAATTGCCAAGATGATATTCGAGGCATACCTTATATTTCTTTTTTTCGATGGCATTTGTTGATAGATTGAGATGACAGGTTCTCAACGGAATGGTTTGTTTGATCAGTTCAAGTAAATCACGTACAACATGAATCGAAGTGTATGGTCCAAAATATATCGAGCCATCGTTGATTCTCCTTCTTGTCAGGAAAACCCTTGGATAAGGTTCTTTTTTTATAACTATGAATGGATATGTTTTATCATCTTTTAATTCTATATTAAAACGTGGTTTGAATTGTTTGATCAATGCATTTTCCAACAACAATGCATCGTGTTCAGAAGGAGCAATTGTAAAATCAATTTTTTTGATTTGCTTTACCAGCTCCCTGGTTTTAAAAGTTTGATCTTTCCCCGTAAAATAAGAGCTGACCCTTTTTCTGATTTGCTTAGCTTTTCCAATGTAGATGAGCTTCCCATTCGAACCATAATATTTGTATATGCCAGGTTCGTTGGGGAGGCTTTGTTGAATGGTTATGAAGGTCTTTTTATCCAATGGAAAATGTTGGATGTAAAGTTAACACCCAAATACAAGGTTCGTTCAGTAAGCTAGAAAGTTTTCATGATTCCCATCCGAATCCCGAGATCATACAAGTTCTCTTTTATGGGATATTTGTCAGTAAAGCTGTGAAGCAATTGGTATCTGAATTGTGGACCAACACTCCACTTGTAGGAACCTTTCTGGAAATTGATGTTTGCTTCCATACCCGTATTGATGTTCCATCTTCTATTGAGGTTAGGCGCTTTTGCATAGTTTCTCAAATTGGTTGAGATAAGGTATGCTGAGCTGTTGAGGATATACGTCGGCTGAAGTGTCGATGCAATGGAGAAATTCAATTTTTGGTTGCCAATAATTTTATAGTCTAATCCAATGGGCATTGAAATCATAAATCTTTCATTCCGTAAAGTAATGCCAGCGGTATAGGTCTCTCCATTGCGATAATTTGATACAGCATTGATTGGATAAGACGTAAATCCTAAATTGTTCATGCCGTAATTGGCGATCTCTGGCAACCCTCTTGATGCCTGAATTTGATATTCATGATAATTTGCCTGAAGCCCTGCTTTGATCGAGATTCTTTTTGTAATGGGGTAATACATGGCAGCACCAACTTCAAACCCAACAGCAGGTCGATGATTGACAGCATCTTTTACGTTTGAGGCAAACATAGAAGTTGTGCTGTATGAGTAAGAGTTGTATTGATACCTTAAACTTGAGGAAGACCCCTGGAGTGTTCTATATCCAATATTTGGACTAAAATACAATTGCCATTTTGCCTCTTTTCCAATCTGTTTTGCTTTTTCAATGACATTGTTGATGCTTTCTAACAATCCAAGCTTTTTACTTTTTGGATGGAAGTTCTCTGAAAAAGTTAGGTCTTTTTCAACGTATTGAGTTGAAGGCAGCAATTCCTGCAATGGATGCTTTGTGTTGTTGAGATCTTCTGTATTTGAAGAGGGAATAACCTTATTGATACTGACTGGTTCGAATGATGAAACCATATCTTTTCTTGTTCCTTGAAATGCATTGACAGATACAGGGGGAAGTGTTTTCTCCCAGTTAGATTCACTCATTTGGAAAGCAAGCGCAGCACCTGTAGGGGTATATTTTGGTATTTTTTGTTCATTCAGAAAAACAGAAATTCCTGCAGCAAGAAAGAAAACCACAAAAGCGGATAAGATTGTCCAGGTTTGACTGGGCTGTATCTTCTTTTGAATGTTCTTCCAAATTGCATCAGAAGGGTACATCAAGTACTGATCACTTTTTTCCTTCAGCAATTCTTCAATTTCGTCTGTCTCGTATCTTCTCATTACCACATCTATTTATCTATCCGCAGAGATTATCCGCCAATAGGTGCTAGCCATTTCTTTTTTTCTTTTTTTTCTTGAAGGATATTCTTCTTGACAAGTATATCTTCCAAAATATTTTTTGCCCTGGTATATTGAGACCTGCTGGTACTCTCTTCTATGTCCAGGAGTTTGCCAATTTCTTTGTGCGAATACCCTTCAATGGCATATAGGTTCAACACAGTTCTGTATCCGATGGGCAATTGCCTGATACATTCTATGATTTGTTTTGCCTGAAGCATACCTGGCAGGTATTCTTCATTGCTCACCAAATTTCCTGCATGTATTAAATCTACATGGTCGTTGAATTTCTTGTATTTTTTCAAATGATTGATGCAGGTATGTACTACAGTACGCAGCATCCATCCTTCCAGGGAACCTCTATGTTCGAATTGATTGATCTGTGTAAAAATCTTTATGAAACCCTCCTGCAACATATCTTCTGCATCCTCTCTTGATTTTGCATAACGGTAGCAGACAGAGAGCATCTTAGGACTGTATCGTTGATACAATTCCTGTTGTGCCAGGGGGTCTTTTGATAAGCAGCCTCGCAGTAAAACTTCTTCTGTCATACAAGTCAAGATTCGTTACCTGAATGTAAGACTTTTTTTGAAGATATAATTACTGCGAAAGCTGCATAAATATTAATGTGTAAACATTTGATTTACAGTGCAGTTCTAAGGCTCAACAAAAGATTTCTGCCTGGTGCAGAGAATCCGGAAGCAAAATAACGGTAGTTTACATCGAATATGTTTTCAATGGCCGCCTGTATTTTAATGGCTTTAGATAGATCATAGCCAACTCTACAGTTAAACGTTTTCCATGATGGAGTCCCTTGTGATGTTGCATACTGGGCATTGTCTTCTCCATCTGGATTGTATTTATCTAATCGCTTCCATCCATTATACATCATAAACAATTCAGCAAATAATTTATTCTTTTCATAGTTCAAAGAAAACCTGCCATAATTGGGTGGAATATGGTCCAAAGGCTTTGAGTCAATAGTAGTTTTTACCAATGCATATGTATTGTTTGATTGTAGCTGATAAATCGAGGCAACTGTATTTGTTGGTAACTTGAAATTTCCTTTGATGCTGTTGAAGCTTCCATTGAATTTCAAGTACTTGTTAAAGTGAATATTTAAACTTATGCTTGCACCCCAAATGGATGCTTTGTTAACATTCTGGTTTGCCATTACCTGTGCTTTCACACCATTATACATAATGGAATCTTGACCATTCAACTGAAATGGCAATTTCACAATTGCATTGCTGAAGTAAGTATAAAATAATGTTCCTTCAAATTCAACGGCTGATGATATTTGTTGATTGATTGATAAATCTACATTGTCACTGTACTCCGGTTTGATATTTGTGTTTGGTATCACGACTTGCTTTGCTGCAGTACTTGACTCAAAAATCTTGGAGAGATCATCTACATTTGGCGCTCTGAATCCTCGGGCGTATCCCATTTTTATGGTGGATGAACTAGATGGATGATATGCTAGACCAAGATTTCCTGTCAAAGATGCATTTGATTGCTTTACAGAAGTTACAGGTAATGAAAAGAATGAATTGTCGTTAATATTTGAACGCAATAAAACATGTTGCAGTCGAATACCATCATTCAAAATCAATCTATTTTCTTTGAATTTATGAATATGCTGGGTGAATATTGCAGCGTAATTCATATTGTTTTTCCCATCCGGATAACGGGTATCTAACTTTATAATCTCATTAGTTAATAAATTTTTTCTGGTTGCAGTAGATGTTAAATTATTAAGTTGGAAATCCAGTCCAGTTGTTATCTCATCTTTCTTGAATTTTTTTATTGCATCCAGTATCAGTCCAGCAACTTTAACCCTTTCCAATCTTGTATCAAATCTATCATATCTCTTGTATTCTCTTGTAATTCTACTCTCTTCAATATCCTGATAGCTTGCTGTTGCCTTGTATTCATCGAATGGTCCTGCATTACTCTTTATGTTCAATTGGTATGAGATTAATTTTCTTTCTTGTGGACCATAATACCATGAAGCGTATCTCAACATTCCATTTTTGATATCCTGAAGACGGTCATAACGGGGAACATTGGATGAAGATGACAGCTGCACACTAAGAACATGTTGAACTTGTTCACTGGATTGATACAAAAACTTCTGTGTTAAGTCTAATTGGTTATAGCCGGAAAACTTTTGGATTCTGTTGTTTTGATTGGGCAGGATGGTGTCATAGGGGGTATTGGCAGCATATGGTTGAATATAGTATGGCCTCGTGCCAAAATTTTCAAATCCCTTTTTATCATTTTTGCCGATTCTTACATCTCCAAAGTTGCTGTATGTAATACTGCTAAGGGATGCAAAATTCTTACTTCCAATATTGATATCTCCATGAATGGTTTTTTCACTATTCATAGACGAATATCTGGTAAAGGCGTTTGTTTGAACCAATGTTTTATTGTCTGTGCCCGATAAAACAGGTTTTTTAGAGATCATATGGATCGCCCCTCCGAGTGCATCACTTCCATAAAGTGTAGAAGCAGGGCCATTTAGTACTTCAACCCTTTCCAGCATATTTTGATCAACTGTAATTATATTCTGTAAATGTCCTGATCTGTATATCAGGTTATTCATTCTTACACCATCAACAATTAGTAGTACACGGCTTGCTTCAAAACCTCGTATTACTGGACTACTTCCGCCTTGTTGACTCTTTTGAACGAATAAATTTCCAGTGGAAGCTAGTAAATCTCCCATGTTTTGTGAATTGTTTCTTGCGATTGTCTTACCGTTGATGATATCAATTTTCTGAACGATGTTTTTTTTCTTCTCTGCAAACTTGCTCCCAGAAATAACCACTTCATCCAATTCCTTCGAAAGGATGGAGCTGTCTTTTGTGATTTGAGCGTTTACATAGTAACTGGTAAACAATGCTGCAATGAGCATTGCTGTATGCTTTAAAGTCATATACAATGTTTAAGTGGTTAATAGAAAATACTGATCAACTTAAACATGTGTCTGGCGGGGGAGTGGGAATTGTGAGAACTGGTGAAAGATGAAGGCAGTCTTGAAAATTGAAAAATAGCGTTTGAGTAGAAATTGATTTCAGCGAATAATCTTCTTTCTCATATATATATTTTAATAACTGAAAGAATCCACCGATTTGTGCCAGGTGTTTGCTTTCAGATTTTTTGCTGACAACCATTTCTGCGAGTACTGACATGTTGGATTCTTCTTTATCAAATATTCCTTGAAAAGTAGTTTGGTTGCCTGCTGTTGAATAATTTCTGACGTCAAAAAGTTCGCCATTGATAATAATCTCATGTCCCTTTTCGTACCATGTAACATCATTGTTGTTCAATGTAATGGTTTGGAGATTTTCATACTCCATTTTCTCTTTCATTTCATGTTTGATCCATTGGATATAGATTGTCGACATCATTGAAACCAATGTAGGAAGTGCCATCATGCACAAAAGAAAAAAGCTGATATGTCTTTTTTGTAAAAACATTTTAGATCAAAACATCTCCTGTCATCTCTGATGGAATCGGAATACCCATGAATGTTAAAATGGTAGGAGCTATGTCACCCAGTTTTCCAGACTTTATTTGTCCATTCCATTCTTTATCGATGATAAACAATGGAACAGGATTTAAGCTATGTGCAGTATTGGGACTCCCATCTTCATTTTTCATGAAGTCTGCATTTCCATGATCTGCTGTAAGGAATACAGTGTATTCGTTTTCCAATGCAGCTTCAACGACTCTTTTTACACACTGATCAACAGTTTCAACTGCTTTTACAACAGCCTGCCAAACTCCTGTATGTCCCACCATATCTGCATTGGCATAATTCAGGCAAATGAAGTCTGCAGTTTTATATTCAATTTCTGGTACAATCTTGTCTGTGAGTTCAATTGCACTCATTTCGGGCTGTAAGTCATAGGTTGCCACTTTTGGTGAGGCAGCCATGATGCGTTTTTCTCCTTCAAAAGGAACTTCTCTTCCTCCGCTAAAGAAAAATGTAACGTGCGGATATTTTTCTGTTTCTGCAATTCTGATTTGTGTTTTACCATGCTGCTCCAATACTTCTCCCAACGTATGCGTCAGGTTGTCGTTGTTGAAAATCACATGAACATGTTTGAATGTACTGTCGTATTCAGTCATGGTTGTATACTCAAGACTGAGTTTATGCATGTTGAATTCCTGAAAATCTTTTTGCGTAAGCACTTCTGTAATCTCTCTGCATCGATCGGTTCTGAAGTTGAAACATATTACTGCGTCTCCCTCCTCAATGGTCGCAAGCGGTTGATTGTCCTGGCCGGTTATGATGCAAGGCTTTATAAATTCATCCGTGGTTCCCTCAGCGTATGCATCTTGAATGGCATTAACTGCTGAAGATGTTTTTTTGCCAATTCCTTTCACCATTGCGTCATACGCTAACTGCACTCTTTCCCAGCGTTTATCCCTGTCCATTGCATAATACCTACCAGTGATAGTGGCAATTTTTGCAGTAGAGGAAGCAAGATGTGCTTCAAGATCTTTGATGAAACCCAATCCGCTTTTTGGATCAGTATCTCTTCCATCAGTGAAGGCGTGAATAAATACATTGCTGAGTCCTTCATTTTTACAAACATCTGTTATTGCTTGCAAATGTTTTGTATGTGAATGAACCCCACCATCACTCACCAGACCAAGGAGGTGTAATTTTTTACTGTTCTTTTTTGCATATCTGATGGCTGAGAGGAGTGTTTCATTTTTTTGAAATGTTCCGTTCTTGATGGCTACATTGATTCTTTGCAATTCCTGGTAAACAATTCTACCTGCACCTAAATTCAGGTGACCAACTTCACTGTTTCCCATCTGTCCCTCAGGAAGTCCAACAAGTTCTCCGCAAGTAGTAAGTGTTGTATGGGGATATTTATCGTAAAGTGATTGAACAAAGGGAACATTCGCATGTTGGATGGCATCGCTGGAGGCTACAGCACCTTTTCCCCATCCATCCATGATTACAAGAATACATTTTCTATTTTTCATTCAACAAATTTACTTTATTTACATGTATATTCATTTCATCAACACGTCAACAAATAGCACTGATGTCAAAGAAGAACAAGTCTGGATCAGCATTTGTATACAGCACGGATCCTAATTTTCAGTTAAATGAGGAAGGGGGGGAGTTGGTGACGCTTTCACCCGCAGAGCAGCGTTTGAAAGTTATGTTGGAAACAAAACACAGGGCTGGGAAAACAGTGACGGTGGTGTTGGGATTTATTGGAAAGAATGATGACTTGGAGGAACTTGGAAAGAAACTAAGAAATCACTGTGGAACCGGCGGGTCTGCAAAGGAGGGTGAAATTATACTTCAGGGAGATCAGCGTGAGAAGGCAGCTGCGTGGCTGAGGAAAAATAATTACGGTATAAAATAACAAAGGCAGGTATAATACCTGCCTTTGAATATAGCGTTAGAATGAACTACCAACCTTGTTTAGCTGTTCCTGCTTTGATAGCAGCGAGCGCTTTTGCTTCACCCAACAAAGAAGTGAGTTTGTTTCCCTTGCCATCATGGCCTTTTGCAATGTAACCACCTCTTTCGGTTTTGCTGATTACAGCATCTTGCATGGGTACATTTTTTTCCTTTGTTTTTACGTTGTAAGCGGTAATCGCATTTGGATTTGACATGGTTTTTACAATTTATGGTTAATTAAATATACGCTAAATATCCAATTTTGCATACTTGGCATGAGATTCGATAAATTCTCTTCTTGGTCCAACTTCATCACCCATTAACATACTGAACACCCTGTCTGCCTCTGCGGCACTTTCAATGCTCACTTGTTTGAGGGTTCTGCTTTCAGGATTCATGGTGGTATCCCAGAGTTGGCTTGCATTCATCTCACCCAATCCCTTGTATCTCTGAACATTCACACTCTCTTCACGTCCGGCCCCTAATTTTTCTACATACCCTCTTCTTTGCTCTTCATTCCATGCATAGAATTGTTCTTTTCCTTTTTTCACCAAGTAAAGTGGAGGTTGAGCAATGTAAACATATCCTTGTTCAACCATTTCTTTCATATATCTAAAGAGGAAGGTAAGGATCAATGTCGCAATATGACTACCATCTACGTCAGCATCCGTCATGATTATAAGCTTGTGGTATCTCAGTTTTGAAAGATCCAACGCTTTTGGATCTTCAGGAGTTCCAATTTTAACTCCCAATGCAGTGAACATGTTTCTGATCTCTTCGTTGTCGTAGATCTTATGCTCCATGGCTTTTTCCACGTTGAGGATCTTACCCCTAAGTGGGAGAATTGCCTGGAAATTTCTATCCCTTCCCTGTTTTGCAGTACCACCAGCTGAATCACCCTCAACAAGAAACAATTCGCATTTTTCAGGATCCCTTTCAGAACAATCTGATAATTTTCCTGGTAGTCCACCTCCAGATAAAACTGTTTTGCGTTGAACAAGCTCTCTTGCTTTTCTTGCAGCAGCCCTTGCCTGCGCAGCGAGGATTACTTTGCTGATGATGTTTTTTGCATCTCGCGGATTTTCTTCAAGGTATGCTTCCAATACGCGTGAAACTGTTACATCAACAATACCCATCACTTCAGAGTTGCCCAATTTGGTTTTGGTTTGTCCTTCGAACTGTGGCTCAGGAACTTTTACAGAGATGATGGCACTCAATCCTTCACGAAAATCATCTCCTTCAACTTCAACTTTGGATTTTTCAAACAATCCCTGCTTCTTTCCATATTGCTGAAACACACGTGTGATGGCTCTTCTGAAACCTGATACATGTGTTCCACCTTCAATAGTATTTATGTTGTTTACATACGAAAAGATATGTTCGTTGTAAGAATCGTTGTAGTTCATCGCAACTTCCACAGCAACATTCGATGCCTCATCATGACCTTCCATGTATACGATTGATGGAATGAGTGCATTTCTCTTTCCATTTTTATCCAACATCTCTACAAACTCAATGATGCCGCCTTCTGAATAGAACTCCTGTTGATAATGTTTTCCACTCTCATCTTTTTCTCTGAGATCATTCAGTGTAATTCTAATCTTTTTGTTGAGGTAAGCCAATTCACGTAACCTACCTTCCAGAATATCTTTGTTGTATACCTGTGCGGTGAAAATGGTTGTATCAGGCCAGAAGTGAACAAGCGTTCCGGTTTCTTCACTGTTGCCGACTTCTCTAACAGCATAGGATGGAACACCTCTCTGATATTCCTGTTCAAATATTTTTCCTTCCCTCTTAACAGTAACCTGCAATTTGGTACTCAATGCATTTACGCAACTCACACCAACACCATGCAATCCACCAGAAACCTTGTATGTGTTTTTATCGAATTTTCCTCCCGCGTGTAGTACGGTCATGACCACTTCCAACGCACTACGTTTTTCCTTGTGGTGCATACCAGTTGGAATTCCTCTACCATTGTCCTGAACTGAAATGGAATTGTCTGGATGGATGTTGACTACAATGTTATTACAATATCCCGCCAGGGCCTCGTCAATCGAGTTGTCAACTACTTCATATACAAGATGATGGAGACCTTTGACACCAATGTCTCCAATGTACATGGCCGGTCTTTTTCTGACCGCTTCCAAGCCTTCCAACACCTGAATACTGTCTGCCCCATAGCCATTCTGGTTGGGGTCCAATTGCGCTTCATTTTCTGTACTCATAATTGATTTTTTCCTCAGAATTTTAAGGTCTACAAATTTACTGAAAATAAGGGGGTTGAGGCTGATTTTCGGGGTCAAAAAACCACCTGTTTTTTAAGATGATTTCCACATATTTAACGCCTTTTTTTGATCCTTTTTCCTTCCGCTTTGTTAGATGGACATATCTTCGTGCCTGAATGTCTAAAAAAGCAGAAATTCCACAACTTTTAATGAGCGAAAAGTCGCGATTCGACGACTTACCCCTGCTTTTTTTCAAGAAAAAAGATATACCTGGTTCCTGGCACCTTGAAATCAATCGCCGCAAAGTGAGTGCCTCCATGTCGGTGAATGACCAGGGCACCCTCACTTATCATTACGACCCCAAAGAGGAAAACAGATTTTTGTCCTTGCAATTTTGTGTGGGTGGAAGAACTTTCTGTAGCGAATCGGTTGTGAATTGCGAGGAATGCAAACTGAATCCCAATGCACAATGTGTGGAACAAACCGGAACCATCGATGAGCTGCAGTTTCGTTTTGAACCTGTTCACCTGAACAACCTCATAAAAACAGAAAGCAAGAACAGCGAATTGCAGGCATTGCTGAAGTTCAAGTATGACCATAGTTTCAGCCGACCGGTTGTGATCAATGGAAGAATTCGGCATACGCTTGATTCAATCCTCAACCATCGATATGCAGATGCAGTTGAAAATATTTTCATCAATGCGCAAACACAAATTTTGCTGCTCTATACGTTAGAATCTATGAACACCATGCAAGAGGAAGAAGTTCCTGCTTGTAAATTTTTGGCTTATCATGAAGAGCGTGAAAAAATTATCAATGCAAGAGAAATCCTTCTCCAACATATTGGAGATCCTATTACCATCAAGGAACTCAGCCGAAAAGTAGCGATCAACGAATGCTATTTAAAAAAAGGGTTCAAAGTAATGTTCGGAACAACCATTTTTGATTTTTATCAGGATCAACGCATGGAACATGCTCGATATTTGTTATACGAAAAAGGGCTTACTGTATCTGAAGTTTCTGCCTTGCTTGGATATTCATCCATCTCACATTTCTCAACTGCATTCAAAAAACATACTGGCTTAAAGCCATGTGAGCTGCTGGTGAAATAATTCACTATTGTCATTCAATTGTAAAAAAAACATTGCTCCACTTTTTCTGACATTTTCATGATAATGCTTCTTTCAAGTTGCTAGAATTTCGTGCCCGATTTCAAAGGCATGTGGAGTAGATTTCTTATCATTTTTTTCATCCCTTTTCAACTTTTCTCTCAACAATCGAGGGACTCATTGAATCCAACCCAGTTGGATGAGGTAGTGGTTACTGCTACTCGAACACCCAGAACAATGGGAAATCTTGCTATTCCAGTTTCAATCGTTGGTTCCAAAACTCTTTATCAGAGCGGATCACTGAGACTCAATGATATTTTATCTGAGCAAACCGGACTAATGATCACAGATAATTTTGGAAAGGGAATTCAGATGCAGGGACTATCCTCTGAATACACGTTGATCCTTTTAGACGGTGAACCTCTTATTGGAAGAACGGGTGGTGTGTTGGATCTTTCACGTATTACCATTCGAAATATCCGCAAAATTGAAATCATCAAAGGCCCCTCTTCCAGTCTATATGGTTCAGAAGCGATGGGAGGAGTAATTAATATTATAACCGACAGAGCTGGTCAGAACAAACTAGATGGAAGTTTACGATATGCAAGATTTAGTACGGCTGATGGATCGATCAACTTTTCAAAAAAATTCAATCAGGCAGATCTTCAATTTTCATCAAACTACAATCGATCTGAAGGATATAGTTTAAAGCCGTTTGCGCTACAAAAAACAGTTGAACCTTTTTGGAAGTCAGTACAGCAATTGAGCTATAACCAGATTCTGTCTTCTCATTGGAAAGCCGGTGCTGGTATACGTTTCAACAATACGCATATTGACAATAGTATTTCAGTTCAAAATCTTGGGAATACCATTCTGTCAAAAGGTTTTGAAAAGAATGGTGAATTCAACCTCACTCCTTATGTTCAATATCAAGTTGATCAAAAAATAAAATCTGTATTAAGGGGCTATGTAACCGGTTTTAATGCAGTACAAAAGCTGGAAGTAAAAGATGCATATGGTTCTTACAATGATGCTTTCAAACAACTTTTTGCCCGACTCGAACAACAAACGGATATCCATCCATCCAAATTTTCTACACTAACACTTGGTGGCGGATTGATAAAAGAGGAAGTGAGTTCAAACCGATATGACAGTCTTTCAACTGTAAGAAAAAATCAAATTGCTTATATATTTGCACAACATGAACAGTTGATTTCAGATAAGCTAACAATCATTGGCGGAGCAAGATTTGATGCAAATAAAGCGTATGCATCAGTGATGAGTCCTAAGCTTTCACTTCAATACAAAATTGATTCATATTGGTCTTTCAATCTTTCATATGGAAGAGGATTTAAAGCGCCTGATTTCAGGCAATTGTATTTGAATTTTACCAACCTGGCAGCAGGTGCCTACTCTGTGTTTGGAACAGAAGTGGCAGTTCCTGAGATAAAACGAATGTCAACTGCTGGATTGCTGGAGCAGACGACCGACATGTATTCTAGGCTTTCTGCTTTAAAACCTGAAACTTCAGGAGGGTTAAACATCGGATTCAAATACCAGCACTCAAATCATATCAATGCAAACTTGAATCTTTTCAGAAATGACCTATCTAATATGATTGTAACTGACATCATCGCGTATAAAAAAAGTGGTGGACAGGTATATAGTTATTTCAATTTAAAAAGTGCATTGACGCAAGGTGCGGAGTTGAATGTGTCTAAACAACTTTCCAAAAAAATACATATCCAAAGCGGATATCAATATTTATTTACAGCTGATAAAGAAGTGTTGAATGCTATCAAAAATGGTATGGTTTATCAACGAAATCAAACTACCAATCTTGTAACCAGAATGAAAATAAGTGATTATGGCGGACTCTCTTTCAGGTCTAGACATAGTGCCAATCTCAAAGCATATTATGAGAATGCAAAAGGCTTTTTTGCAACATCAAGACTAATATATCGTGGCAGATGGGGAACAACTGATTTGGATGGAAATGGATTGATTAATCGTTCTGATGAATATGCAAAAGGCTATCTGCAATTGAATTGCAGTGCTGGAATCCAACTGAATAGTAATTGGAAGTTTATGACTGGCGTCGACAATATTTTCAATTACAAGGACATATACAATTTGCCCGGAAACCCAGGTAGGGTGGGCTATTTAGACATACAATTTAATTTCTAACATATAAAACCAAGTGAAAATGAAAAAGTCAAATGTTATTGCACTCGTGTTACTGTCTACTGTGTTTTTTTATGCTTGCACCAAAGATGAAAATACATCTGGTACAAATACTACACTTACTCAAAATGTGGTAAAAGATTTAATGGCTGATACCATTGTTGGATTGTCAAATGGTCAACCGGTAGGTGCTGGTAAGTTTACTTTCTACAGTCTTGAAAGCAATGCAATTGTTGCATCTACAGATTCAAATTCAACAAAGTGGGATCTGGCATTTAGAGGCACTACCATTTTAACCAATGCAGGAACAAGTGGACCTGGAGCGGGAGGTGCATTTATCTACAATGGAACTTTCGATGAATTGAAAACAGTACCCGTTGATTCAGTAATCAAAAAAGACAATTACCCTACTTCCTATGCGATTACAACAGGAAGCAACAAGGGCTGGTATGTATATGATGGTGTAAACAATTTGATCACTCCCATCCCTGGAAGGGTCTTGGTGATCAAAACAGCAAAAGGCAATTATGCGAAAGTTGAAATCATCAATTATTATAAAGGAGGTACAACTCCAGCACCGAGCGCAGCTGACGATATAAAATTGAAAACCCAGCGATTTTATACGTTCAGATATGTCCATCAGGCCAAGGGTACTGCCAGTTTTCAGTAAGGTGGAGTTTTTCTACCTTTGCAGCCTTCTATGACACAAGGCTCCTACAAAGAATTCGACCAACTCAACCTTCCTGCTTTCGAAAAAGAAATGCTGGAAAGTTGGAGTAGAGAAGATGCTTTTGGTGAAAGCATCCGCAACAGAGAGGGTTCCAAACCATTCGTTTTTTACGAGGGTCCCCCCAGTGCCAATGGTATGCCTGGCATCCACCATGTTATTTCAAGAACTTTGAAAGACATGGTTTGCCGATATAAAACCATGAAGGGATTTCAGGTAAAACGAAAAGGTGGATGGGATACACATGGGCTACCCGTTGAGCTTGGAGTGGAAAAAGAACTGGGAATCACGAAAGAAGATATCGGAAAGAAGATCAGTGTTGCTGAATACAACCAAAAGTGCCGCGAAGCAGTCTTAAGATATAAAGACAAGTGGGATGAAATCACTACCAAGATGGGTTATTGGGTTGATCTTAAACACCCTTATGTAACATTTGAAAACAATTATATTGAAACACTGTGGTGGTGTTTGAAAAGGCTTTATGAAAAAGGATATTTATATGAAAGTGTAAGTATTCAACCATATTCGCCAGCTGCAGGAACTGGATTGAGTTCACATGAATTAAATCAACCCGGTACATATAAAGATGTTAAAGATACCTCTGCAGTTGCCCTTTTCAAGTTGTCTCAACTAAAAAACAAAGCGCATAAAGTATTTCAAAAAATAAATACTGCCTCAGATCAAAGTGATGCTGTTTTTTTCATGGCATGGACAACAACTCCGTGGACGCTACCATCCAACCTTGGACTCACTGTAGGTTCGAATATTGAATATTCGTTGATAAAAACGTTTAATCCTTATACTGCTGATCATCAATATGTAATTCTTGCCAGCGCATTGGTTGGAAAATATTTTAAGGATGATTCAGCGGCGATTGATTTTGAAGCATTCAAAGCAGGCGATAAGCTAATTCCATGGAAGTTGATGCAAACCTTTACCGGAGAGGCTTTGGCAGGTTTGTACTATGATCAGCTTTTGCCATTTGTGGCGAATAGCATGGATTCTATACTTGATATAACACCTGATGCTGATCCTTTCAAAGTGGTCGTAGGAGATTTTGTTACAACTGAAGATGGTACAGGAATTGTACATACTGCACCTGCATTTGGAGCAGACGACTTTAAAGTAGGAAAGAAAAATAATTTAGGCATACTGACTTTGGTGGATAGGGAAGGCAAGTTCGTTGAAGGTGTCGGACCATACAGCAACAGGTTTGTAAAGAATTACAAAAATGATGAGCAGTATGTTGATGTGAATGTTGACATCTGTGTTCAACTGAAGAAAGAGGGAAAAGCCTTCAAGGTTGAAAAGTATGAACACAATTATCCGCATTGCTGGAGAACCGACAAGCCCATATTGTATTATCCATTGGATGCATGGTTTATCAAGACTACTGCATGCAAAGACAGGATGGTTGCTTTAAATAAAACCATTAATTGGAAACCTAAATCTACCGGTGATGGAAGATTTGGGAATTGGTTGGAAAACATGGTCGACTGGAATTTAAGTCGAAGCAGATATTGGGGAACACCTCTACCCATTTGGAGGACAGAGGATGGAGCTGAAGAAATCTGTATTGGTTCGATTGATGAATTGAAAGCACAAATTCAACAAGCACATGATGTGTTGGGTTCAGGTATCAATGAAAAGTTTATCAAAGAAGGATTGAATGATCTTCATAAACCATATGTAGATGAAATCATTTTAGTCAGTGCATCCGGAAAGCCCATGAAAAGAGTTCCTGATTTGGTGGATGTGTGGTTTGATAGCGGGGCAATGCCTTATGCTCAATGGCATTATCCATTTGAAAACAAATCATTGATTGAAAAAGGAGATGCTTTTCCTGCTGATTTCATAGCCGAGGGTGTTGATCAAACGCGTGGTTGGTTTTATACATTGCATGCATTAGGTGTGTTGTTATTCGATAAGGTTGCCTACAAAACAGTTGTTTCCAATGGATTGGTGTTGGATAAGAATGGCAACAAAATGAGTAAGCGCCTTGGCAATGTTGTTGATCCATTTCAAACCATCGATACATTTGGTGCAGACGCAACACGTTGGTATCTCATTACCAATGCATCCCCTTGGGATAATTTAAAATTTGATTTGGAGGGCATCAAAGAAGTACAGCGAAAATTCTTTGGCACATTATACAACACCTATCAGTTTTTTGCATTGTATGCAAATGTGGATGGTTTTGCATACAAGGAAGTCGATATACCATATCATGAGAGGCCAGAGTTGGATAGATGGATCCTTTCCAGTTTACAAAGTCTTATTAAAGATGTAAACAAGCATTTGGATGATTACGAGCCAACCATGGCTGGCAGAGCCATTGATGAGTTTGTTGATGAGTTGCTGAGCAACTGGTATGTGCGATTGTCGAGAAGACGGTTTTGGAAAGGAGATTACGGTACAGATAAGATAAGTGCTTATCAAACACTTTATCAGTGTATGATTACTATTGTGAAACTTGCGGCACCGATTTCACCATTTTTCACGGATTATTTATTCCGAAACCTGAATGAAGTCTCTCAAAAAGAAAAAGTTGCATCTGTGCATCATACCTATTTCCCATCTGCAAATGAATCATGGATTGATTTGAAGTTGGAGGAACGAATGCACATGGCAAAAGAATTTTCATCACTGGTGTTGTCAATCAGAAAAAAAGTAAACATCCGTGTTCGTCAGCCTCTGCAGAAAATTTTAATTCCTGTTTCTACTTCCTCCATGCAATCACAATTGCAGCAGATCGAAGAATTGATACTCGCGGAAGTGAATGTGAAGGAAGTACAGTATTTGCCTGCAGACAACGATTTTATCAAAAAGAAAATCAAACCCAATTTTGTCATTTTAGGTAAGAAGTTGGGTGGTAAAATGAAACTGGCTTCAAACGTCATTGCTTCCATGCAACAGGAGGCCATCAGAAAATTAGAGGTTGATGGAAATGTTGAAATTGATCTTGAAGGTGAAAAATATGTATTGCATAGAGATGAAGTAGATATTCAAAGCGAAGATGTTGAAGGTTGGATGGTAGCATCCAGAAATGCATTCACGGTTGCGTTGGATGTTCAGGTTACTCCATCCCTAGAGCAGGAAGGACATGCACGTGAGTTGATCAACCGGATTCAGAAAATTCGCAAGGACATCGACTTGCAACTAACGGATAGAATCCTGGTAACCGTTCAATCTCTTCCTGAATTCGATAATTCGTTTACTCGATTTAATGATTATATTTGCGCCGAAATTTTGGCTGACAAAATCGTGATGGAGGCTGACTTGAGAGATGGATTTGACACCGAAATCGATGGTAAATCATTGAAGATCAACGTTATAAAAAAGGACTAACAGTTATGGCAACAAAAAAACCAGCTCCCAAGAAAGCTGCAAAACCAGTAAAAAAAGCGAAGCCGGCTCCAAAAAAAGCTGCGCCTGCAAAAAAAGTTGCCGCTTCAAAATCAGCACCCAAGAAAGCAGCACCGGTAAAAAAAGCAGCGAAACCTGCCCCTAAAAAAGTTGCAAAACCAGCTCCTAAAAAGGCTGCACCTGCAAAAAAGGGAGCAAAAACTGTAGCTGCAAAGCCTGCTCCTAAAAAGGCTGTTCCAGCAAAAGTTGTAAAACCGGTTGCAAAAAAACAATTGCCAGCTGTAAAGCCTGCTTCAAAAAAGACTGCCGCTGCACCCTTGAAATCAGCACCAACCAAGCCGTTAGCAGCAAAAGGTGCTAAGCCAGCACCTGGAGCAAAGCCAATGCCAGCTGCTAAACCTGCTGGAAAGAAAGTTCCAACGATCTCACCCGAAACAAGGTTTGCTGGAACCAGTACCAAGGTTGCTACCCAAGCTGAAATACGCAAGGCATTGAGGGCAAAAGAGGCTAAGAAAAACCTCAAGCCTGTGCCAATGCCAAAAATTACTACCAAAACTGCACGTAAATACGAACCTGAATTCACCAAGTCTGTTCTAGACTCTAAACAACCGGTTGATCAAACCGGACCTACACAGCGTTATTCTGATGCTGACTTGGCGGAGTTTCGTGAATTGGTTCAAAATAAACTCAATGCCGCAAAACAAGAATTGGCCTATTTGAACGGTCTGATCACTCGAAAGGATTCAATGAGCGGAGAAGATTCAGATAACAGATACATGACCATGGAAGACGGAAGTCTCAGCATGGAGCGTGAGCAACTGAGTCAGATGGCTAGCCGTCAAATCGATTTTATTGAAAAGTTGGAAAAAGCTTTGATACGCATTGAAAACAAAACATATGGTATCTGCCGTGTTACTGGTCGCTTGATCGACAAAGCACGTTTGAAAGCTGTTCCTCATGCTACCTTGAGCATGGAAGCAAAGATGGGTATGTCGAAAAACAGTTTCAACAGTTCCAATCAGTAACTTTTTCTGAATTTTTATTGCATTTGCTGCATGGCAACTAGCTTGCAGTAAATTCCATTGAGTTTCATCAACTCATCATGCTTTCCCTTTTCTGCTATTTTACCTTCGTGAAGAACCACGATCTCATCTGCATGCTTGATCGTTGAGAGCCTGTGGGCAATGATGATGCTGGTTCTGTCTTTCATCAAATTAAAAATTGCATCCTGAACCCATTTTTCACTTTCAGTGTCCAATGACGAAGTTGCCTCATCTAGAATGAGGATAGGTGGATTTTTCAATACTGCTCTTGCAATTGTAACTCTTTGTCTTTCACCTCCGCTCAAACTTGAGCCTCGTTCTCCAACCATTGTGTAGATTCCCTTTTCTTTCTGGTCAATAAAATGATGTGCATTTGCTATGGATACCGCCTTTTCAATTTGCTGATCTGTCGCATCTTCTTTACCCAATGAAATATTTGCTTTGATGGTATCATTGAAAAGAATAGGCTCTTGTGTAACAATGCCCATCAGATTTCTAAGTGATTTTATTTTATATTTTTTGATATCAACACCATCAATCAAGACTTCTCCATTTGTGCAATCATGAAATCTTGGAATCAAATCAGCCAGGGTTGATTTCCCAGCACCGGATGATCCAACGAGTGCAATGGTTTGTCCTTTTTTGATATTCAGGTTGATGTTATGCAGAATTAATTTGTTGTCGTATGAAAAGGATACATTTTTAAATTCAATCGAATCTTGAAATTGATCAATTGAAATTGATTGAGGATCTTCTTTGATCGACTCTTCCTTATCAATAAGTTGCTTGATACGCTCAATACTGGCTGCTCCTTTTTGTATGTTGTAAGAAGCAGTGCTAAAGGCTTTCAAGGGGTTAATGACCTGTGTAAAAATTACTATGAAAGTGAGAAAGTCTTGACCAGATAACCCAACTTCTGTTTTGAGTACCAGCCTGCCACCATAATACAATACACAACAAACAGAGAAGATACCAAGGGTTTCAGATACCGGTGAAGCCAGATCCCTTCTTCTGATACTGCTGTTTTTTATTTTTAACAATTCTTCATTCTGGTTTTTGAATCTTTCATGTTGTTGATGTTCTGCATTGAATGCTTTTATGATGCGCATTCCACCAAGTGTTTCCTCAATTGTGCTTAAGATTTCTCCAAGTTTGATTTGAACTACACTGGAAACTTTTTTAAGTGATCTGCCAATTCTTCCTATGATCAATCCGGACAAAGGCAAAAAAAACAAGAGAAAAATAGATAGCTCCGGACTCAAATGTACCATCGCAAACAAATAGCAGATGATGAGGACGGGCTCTCTAAAAAAACTTTCCAGAAAACTGATGGTAGAAAATTCTACATCCTGTAAGTCGTTTGTAAGTCGACTCATAATATCACCCTTCCTTTGTTCATTAAAGAATCCAATGGGCAATTGCAATATTTTTCCAAACATGTCATTGCGCATGTCGTTTATGATGCCATTTCTGATGGGGGTCAACAAATAAAGCGCAGCGTATAGAAAAATATTTTTTAGTATTATCGTTGCAACCATGATGATGCAAATCAGACCAAGTGCATGAATTCTGCCATCATCTGATTGCAATATTTCACCCAGGTATTGATAAAATGCACCTAATATATTTCCAAACTTGAACCTGGAGCCCAATGCATTTCCCTCATTTTCCAATCCAAAAATCAATGTTAAAAAAGGTGCCAGCATGGTGAGAGAGATTAATGAAAACAGGGCGGAGAAAAGGTTTAGCATAAAATAACCCATCACCATTTGTGGGTATTTTTTAATATAATTGAAAATGATTGCCAAACTTCGCATGCTCTTGCGTCCCTTTTTATAGAATTGGCATCAAAAGTAACTATTTTTACATCCATCAAAACTGATTGGAATGGAGGAAAGCAAAAGACAGAAACAAGTTGCTGGAGTAATCCAAGAAGCCATCAATGATATTTTTTTAAGATTGGGACTCAATATGGTAGATGGTGGAATGGTATCTATCTCACATGTAAAAATTACTCCTGATTTATTAGAGGCACGTATATATTTAAGTTTATTCAAGGTGAATAATCCAGATGCTTTGATCAATCGTTTGGAAGATCGAAAAGGGGAGATAAAAAAAGAATTGGGCTTGAGGGTAAAACAGCAATTGAGAAGAATGCCAGAATTGAAATTTTACAAAGACGATACCCTCGACCATGTTTTTAAAATGGAAGAGATCTTCAAAAAAATAAACGAAGAACGTAATACATGAAAGGGAATCTCCTTTTCAAATTTTCCTGGCGCTATTTTAAAGCGAAGAAGTCAACCCAAGCTGTCAACATTATTTCCTGGGTAAGTGTATTTGCCATGCTTTTTGGAAGTGCTTCTTTAATCATTATCCTCAGTGCTTTCAATGGTTTTGAGACTTTGGTAAAGTCGCTTTATGCCTCGTTTTATACAGATATAAGAATAAGTGCAGCAGAGGGAAAAATCATGCATATTTCAGCAGAACAACTTCAGAAATTAAAGGCAGTTGATGGAATTTCAGCGTTTACACAATCCATCGAAGAAAAGGCAGTGGTTCAGTATGAATCCTCCCAACAAGTTGTAATGATAAAAGGTGTTGATGATGCATATCCCCATACGAGTGGTGTGCCATCAAAATTGATCCGAGGTAAATTTTCTCTGGGAAATGAAACTTCTCCTTCACTCGTGATGGGAATAGGCGTGGAACAAGCCTTAGGCTTGATGGCAGACCGATCCATTTTTCCAGTCACTTTGTATCTTCCAAAAAAAACATCTGACAAAAATTTGATTCAGCCTATGGATGCACTGAGTGTTTCAAATGCATATCCAAGGGGGGTATTTTCTATTCAAAGTGATTTTGATAATAAATATGTTTTGACAAATATTTCTTTTTTAAAAACATTCATGAATTATCAAAGTGATGAAATCACATATTTGGAGATAAAGACAAATCCCAATGCGAA
Source organism: Chitinophagaceae bacterium (assembly GCA_017853575.1). Classification (GTDB taxonomy): domain Bacteria; phylum Bacteroidota; class Bacteroidia; order Chitinophagales; family Chitinophagaceae; genus Pollutibacter. Next base: position 51,575 of record JAFMJI010000002.1, read on the forward strand.
CATATCTTCCATCAAAGAAAAATTGAAGACAATTTTTGATAAGAATTATAAGATTGAAGATCGATTTGAACAAAACAGAACACTCTTTACAACCATTCGATTGGAGAAGCTTGCCATCTATGGCATTTTTATCCTGATATTAATTGTTGCTGCATTCAATATGATAGGCTCTCTGAGTATGCTTGTATTGGAGAAACAACGAGATATCAATATTTTGAAAGCTATGGGAGCGACCGATATACTGATTCAGAAAATATTTCTATTGGAAGGAATATTGCTTTCTGCAATTGGCAGTGTTGGTGGAGTATTGCTTGCTATATTGATTTGTTTTCTGCAAACAACATTTAAATTAGTGCCTTTACAAGGAGCAAGCTTTCTAATTGATTATTATCCGGTCGAATGGAGAATGCTTGATATTGGAATAGTGGCATCCACTGTAATGGTGATCGGATTGATTGCATCCTGGATGCCAGCCAGAAAGGCTGCGCTTCAACAAATTTCATTAAGTTAATCAGTAATCCCCAAGCGTTTCGGGAAGCTGCGCCAATGCCTTTGCAAGTTGATCGTCGTTGGGAGCAATGCCATGCCACCCATGATCATTTTCCATGAAATCAACTCCTTTGCCCATAAGGGTATGCATCATGATGGCAATAGGTTTTCCTTTGCCAACCATTGCTTTCGCTTGGTTGAGTACTTTCACCACATCATCCATATCATTTCCCTGCATATCTAATGTCGCCCATCCAAAAGATTCAAATTTTTCTTTGATATTTCCGAGTGACATTACTTTATCTGTTGGTCCATCGATCTGTTGACCATTCCAATCGATTGTTGCAATTAGATTGTCCACTTTATGGTGTGCTCCAAACATGACTGCTTCCCAAATTTGGCCTTCTTGCAATTCGCCATCACCGTGTAGTGAATAAACAACATGTGTATCGTTGTTCAATTTTTTTGCAAGTGCAGTTCCAATGGCAACGCTTAATCCTTGTCCCAATGAACCTGAAGCAATTCTTACTCCCGGTAGGTGTTCATGTGTGGTTGGATGTCCTTGTAATCTAGAATTTAATTTTCTGAAGGTTCCAAGTTCTTTGACAGGGAAGTAACCTGCGCGTGCAAGGCATGCATAGAAAACTGGAGAAATATGTCCATTGGATAAAATGAATACATCTTCGTTTTTCGCATCCATTTGAAATGAAGGATTGTGTTCCATCACTTTAAAATAGAGGGCAGTTAGAAAATCGGTACAGCCAAGTGAACCGCCTGGGTGGCCACTTTGCACTCCATGTACCATTCGAACGATATCTCTTCTAATCTGTGTTGCTGTTTCCTGCAAGCTTGCCATGTAGATTCTTTGCTGCAAAACTAAGGTTTTTGTTAGCTTTGCCATCCAAATTGTTCATTATGTCTGCCGAACTACAATCACATATTACAACTGCAAATGATTTGATGACAAAGGCCATTGCGCACTTAGAAGCGGAACTCGTAAAAGTGAGGGCTGGAAGGGCAAATCCACAAATGTTTGATGGATTGGTAGTGGACTATTACGGTTCACCAACGCCCATTTCACAGGTTGGAAATATTACGGTTGCAGATGCCAGGACCCTGACCATTCAACCATGGGAAAAAAATATGCTTCAGCCAATTGAGCGGTCAATCATTGCCGCAAACCTTGGTGTTACTCCTCAAAACGATGGTACTATCATCCGTATTTTTCTTCCACCACTTACCGAAGAGCGTAGAAAAGAAATTGTGAAGAGGGTGCAATCGGAGGGAGAGCATTCCAAAGTGGCTATTAGAAACATCCGTCGAGACGCCATTGAAAATGTGAAGAAACTTCAGAAAGCAGGACTCAGTGAAGACCAGGCGGTTGATGCAGAGAAAGAAATTCAAGACTTAACCAATAAGTACATTTCGTTGGTTGACAAGCATCTTGCATCCAAGGAAAAAGAGATCATGAGCGTTTAATTCGCCAATCTCACCCCCAATAAGATAATCGCCATCCCTACCACTTGCATCAAGGTGATGGTTTCTCCGGTTGTGATTCCCCATGCAATGGCAACAAACGGAATTCCATATGTTACCATAGAGGCAAATACTGGACCAGCTTTTTTCATCAAGATATAGAAGGTTACTGATGCAACACCTGTTCCCATAATACCCAATACTGCAGCAGCAATGGTTCCACTGGTCCATTCACCGCTCATCAAACGCGGGTCGGTGAAATATCCTGTCAGAAATAATATCAGCAGCGTTGGTAGGATGAGGGATGTAAATGCGATCGTTGCAATGTGCATGGGCGCAACATTTTGAATATATTTTGATACCACATTTACATTCAAGCCATAGCACAACGTTGCTATCACAACAAAAAATGCATATCCTATGTATTGAAAACTGATTCCTTTGTTTCCGTTCAACAGCAATACCAACATACCCGCAAATCCCATGATCATTCCAGCCCATTTGATCCATCCCAGCTTCATATTAAAAAAAGCAGTTCCGATGGCGATTGTTGCTAATGGAGTAAGTGCATTTAGAATACCTGCAAGCGAGCTATCAATTTTTGTTTGTGCGATACAAAATAAGTAGGCAGGGAAAAATGTTCCGAGAAAACCGGATATGATGATGGGGCGAATGATTTCCTTGGGAACTTCTGTGTATGCCTTTTTAGCAAATGGGAGCATAAATACACCTGCAAAAATGATACGAATAGATGCCACCTGAAATGGGCTGAGGGCCTCCAGTCCTGTTTTCATCAATACAAATGAACTGCCCCAAATAAAACAAAGTATGATGAACAAGAGCCATTTCATGGTGACCAAATTTTGGCTGCAAATATCGGTAAAATAAGGCCTAATGATTATATTTGTCGTCTTACATTTTCTTTAAATCTATAGCGTGAATACGGCAAGTTATCAGATTAGTTTACCACAGTTTGAGGGTCCTTTTGATCTTCTGCTATTTTTTATTGAGAGAGACGAATTGGATATCTATAATATTCCCATCAAGAAGATCATTGATGATTTCCTGGTTTTTATCAAACAATCTGAGGAAGATAATATTGAGCTAAGCAGTGAGTTCATTTTGTTTATTTCAACCTTGATGAGGATCAAGGCAAAAATGTTGTTGCCGCGTAAAGAGTTGGATGAGCATGGAAATGAAATTGATCCGCGTCAGGAACTAATCGACAAAATTCTTGAATACAAGAAATTCAAAGAGGCGTCACAGAAGCTTGCAGATATGGAACAGCAACGCATGTTCATGGTGAAGCGTGGTAATTTGCAGCAGGACTTACATGCCGTTGGAGAAGAAGCATCTGAGGGTACTGAAATTCAATCCATATCTCTTTTCAAACTGATGAAAGTGTTTGAAAAGGTGATGCAAAGATTGCATGATCGTCAGAACAAACCACAACACGTTGTTTACAGGTATAATTATACCATGGAAGAAAGCAGGGAATATGTGTTGAAAGTGAGTGCTGAAGAAAAGACGATGTCTTTTGAAAAAATATTTGATGTTTGCCAAGATCGCTTGCATGCCATCTTCTTGTTTTTGACGCTACTTGAACTTGTTCAACAAAATTATCTTGCAATCATCATCGGTGAGGGCAGAAACAATTTTATCATTGAATACAATGACGAAAGGCCCGAAGATCCTGAGTTTGTAACAATTACTGAATAACCTTGATGTGCTCCTTCATCATGTCCCTGGCACAGTCTGCAATGGCTTGGGCATCATAATGACATTCTTTGTGTAGTTCTTTCAATGTGCCATGCTCAACAATTCTGTCGGGGATACCTAAAATCCTTACTTCCGATTTGTATTGATGGGTATTCATGAATTCCAGTACAGCAGAACCTATTCCTCCAACAACGGTACCATCTTCTACTGTAACGACTTTGTTGAACTGCTGGAAAACTTCATGGAGCATTGCCTCATCGAGCGGCTTTGCAAAACGAAGATCATAGTGTGCTGGATTGATTCCATCATTTTTCAAATCTCTTATAGCTGCCGCAGCAAAATTTCCTGGGTGACCAAAACTTAAAATGGCAATATCTTTCCCATCTCTTATTTTTCTTCCTTTGCCAATTTCAATTTCTTTCATTTCTGTTTGCCATTCAGGCATTACACCTTCACCCCTCGGGTATCTGATTACAAATGGAAGTTTGTTTGATTCCAATTGTGCTGTAAACATCAGATTGCGCAACTCAGCTTCATTCATGGGCGCTGATACGATCATATTAGGAATGCATCGCATATAGGCAATATCATATACTCCATGATGGGTTGGTCCGTCATCTCCAACCAATCCTGCTCTGTCTAAACAAAATATTACTGGAAGTTTTTGAATGGCAACATCATGTACTACCTGATCGTAAGCCCTTTGCATGAAAGACGAATAAATATTGCAAAATACCCTTAATCCTTGTGTGGCCATTCCTGCACTAACTGTTACAGCGTGTTGTTCGCAGATGCCAACATCGATGGCCCTGTCCGGCATTTCTTCCATCATGTATTTCAAGGAAGATCCGGAAGGCATGGCAGGAGTTACTCCAAAAATATTTTTATTATTTTTTGCCAGCTCAATGATGGTCTTTCCAAACACATCCTGGTATTTCGGTGGTTGTGGAGTGTCGTATGTCTTTTTAAATATCTCTCCAGTTACTTTATCAAAGAGTCCGGGTGCATGCCATTTTGTTTGATCTTTTTCTGCAAGCGCATATCCTTTTCCTTTCGTGGTGATGATATGAAGCAGCTTAGGACCACTGATGTCTTTCAGATCATTGAGGGTGTCAACCAGCTTTGATATGTTATGTCCGTCAATTGGACCAAAATAGCGGATGTTCATGGATTCAAACAGATTGCTTCTGCGGTTGATGAATCCTTTTATGCTGTGTTCAAGTTTACTGGCAACTTCTCTGGTAAAATTTGTTCCTACAGGAAGCTTTCCTAGAATTTTCCAGATATCAGTCTTCAGCTTATTATACGTGTGAGATGTGGCAATATCTGTGAGGTATTCTTTCAATGCACCTACATTTGGATCGATGCTCATGCAATTGTCATTCAAGATGATCAATACATCGCTGTCAGCAACTCCCGCATGATTCATTGCTTCAAATGCCATGCCAGCAGTCATGGAACCATCTCCAATGACGGCAACAGATTTGCGGTTATTTTCTCCCTTGTATTTTGCAGCTATCGCCATGCCCAGGGCCGCAGAAATGGAAGTGGAAGAATGTCCAACACCAAACGTATCAAATTCACTTTCAGATCTTTTTGGGAAACCGCTCAGACCGCCATATTTTCTATTGGTGATGAAATTATCTCTTCTGCCTGTGAGTATTTTATGTCCATATGCCTGATGGCCGACATCCCATACCAATTGGTCGTATGGGGTATTGTAGACGTAGTGAAGTGCCACGGTAAGTTCCACAACTCCAAGGCTGGCAGCAAAATGACCACCGTGAACGCTGACTACATCAATAATGTACTGGCGGAGTTCGTCGCAAACCTTGTATAAATCGTCTTTATTGATTTTTTTAAGGTCAGCCGGTGCGTTGATATTTTTTAACAAGGGTCCAGGTACAATCATCATTCAACTTTTCAGAGCTTAGCCGCTTATTCTACAAAAGTTAGGTGTTTTTGTTCAAATAAAACTGAAACAAAGCTATTTAAAATTGATCAGAATACCTATCCAGCTGCGTTAAAGTTAAGTAGGAGATGACTGCTTGATTAACCTTTCATCAAACGGGCAATTTGAGGTTGTTGATTAGAGAAATTTCTAATTGCAACAATGTAGAGTCCTTTTTGGAGTTGATTGGTCTGAAGACGAATATTGTTACTGCCGCTTGTAAGATCTATTGTTTGTGAATAAGCAAGTGCACCATTGGTTGCGTAAAAATTTACCACTGCTTTTTCGTTTTTATCAGATTGAACATTCAGGTTTAATATATCGCTGAAAGGATTTGGAGATGCAGTCATTTTGTTAGGCTGCTGTGCAGTCAGGTTTAAATGTACGATAGGAGAGTAAGTTGTTTTATTATTTACATCTGTCATAGCAATTCTGAAATAACTCTGTTGAGAAGGATTGCTGTTGAATTGGATATTTTGTAGGCCTGCGCGATTTTCAAAAGGAACATTTGCAACTTTTTCAAACTGACTTCCATTGATGCTTGCGTCAAGTCTTAATTCTTTCAAATCTGCATCTGTTTCAATTTCAATATTAAAATTGTTCACTTTTCCGTTGTTGTTTCCTGTAAACTTTTTCAAACGAACAGCCATGGTGATACATGGATCAATTTTGAAATCAAATACTTGTTGATTGCATCCATTGATTGGCTCCAACATGATTTTGTATGTTCCAGTTGAGTATAAATTATTGATCTCAACAACTGGCGCTGAACTGTCTTTTCCTTTTTCAAATCTGTCATTTGCTGTGAACTTGCCGTCGTTGTTTGCATCGAATCCAAGTACATAGCTTACTGAAAAATATTTCTCAGGATTTGCATTTTCAATGGTAAAATTTACTTTACCGCTGCTGCAATTGTTATTCATTGCAACCAATTTGCTGATTTGAACAGAGGAAACAGATCCGTTCCGTTGGTTGCTGATTCCCAACGTTGAAGTGCTGTCAATCATCCAAGTGCAATCGCCATCAGTTTTTCTTGCAAAGATTAAACCAGCACCTTTTGCATCTATCAATGATTCAATTTTTGAATTGTTTAGTTCGCTGCTTTTTCCGCTGATGGCATCTATCAAATTAGAGCTTGAATCAGTCAATGAAATGCTGATGTTTGATTTTTCTTTGGCAATCATTTTAGATGTATATACTACATAATATCCGCCTTCTGCCAAAATGGTATTCTTTGGAAAAGCAATGATTTCATTGTTGATGTTTAAAATATAGTTACTGATGTTCACGCTGCTGATACCTACATTCTTTAACTCGATAAAATCTTGTGTGTTTTTCACTGAAAGTCCGCTAGAGAATTCATTGATAACAACCCTGCCTTGTGCTTGAGCCATATTGAAAACTCCTGCAAACACACTTATTAAGAGGGTGATCAGGAGGCGGCTTAGATTTGAGTTTTTAACGATCATCGCAGGTTGCTTTGATCATTTAACGGGGAGAAATTGCGCGCTATTATAAACTTTCAGCAATTCCGGAAAAATGAAGTGAAACCCCTTAAATAGGCTGTTTGCATCACGAAAAAACCGCAGTATTTATACTTAGTATAGAGGGATTGCCCCTGTCTTTTTTTACGAACGGTATTCCACTGATCAAAAACTGATTTAATTTTAACGATGCTTCATTTTATCAGAAAATTGCCCAAATACACCCTGTTCCAGGCCTTGGGCTGGGGATTATTCTTGGCTGTAAATGTCTTTTTTGCCATATCCTATAAAATGGCGGATCAGGTTTTCTTTGTAAGATTGGTGATAACCATGTTCCTGGGACTGGTTTTTACAGATTTGATGAGAACTGTGATCAAGCGATGGAAGCTTTTAAAAAAGAAGATCAATGCCCAGCTCATTGGTTTTGTACTTCTCTCCCTGGTTTTTGCATTAACCGTAGGTATGGTTGAAACCCTGGTGGTGAAAACATTTGACTTGAATTTCAAGCAAGAAACTGGATTCAATTTCTTTCAGGATTATATCTCCAATGCCTTTTCATGGATTGTATTTCTGTTCATTTGGAACTGCATTTATTTTATTTATCATTTTGTTGATGAGAGTACCAGAAATCAATTGGATAAATTAAAATTGGAGGCACTGGTAAAATCACTCGAATTAAAAACCATCAAATCTCATATCAATCCTCATTTCATTTTCAATGCTTTGAATAGCATTCGTGCCTTGATAGATGAAAATCCATCTCATGCCAGAGAAGCGATTACTGCGTTGAGCAATATTCTCAGATCAAGCATGGTTTCTGAAACACAGGAAACCATCACGCTTGAACGAGAATTGAGTATTGTGAAAGATTATCTTGCTCTTGAATTAATCAGGTTTGAAGATCGCTTGTCTATCAAATATGAAATTCCGGTTGAAGTATTGCAATTTCAAATTCCTCCAATGATGCTGCAGACCTTGGTTGAAAATTCTATTAAGCACGGCATTAGTAAATCCCTGAAGCCTGGGGAGATCATGATACACGCTTCGAAAAATGATCGAACTTTACAATTGAGGGTGTTGAATACTGGGAAATTAATATTGACGGAAAATGCAGATGGGTTTGGCTTACAAAGTACCGAGAGTAGATTGAATCTGATTTTTGGTGAAAAGGCCGGGTTCAGCATTTCACAAAAAGATGCAGACCATGTAGAGGCCTGTGTAAAAATCCCTGTTTAATAAATTATTTATCCATGAAAAAGACCGCTATTATCATCGATGATGAAAGACTCGCAAGAGCTGAGTTGAAAAAAATGTTGCAGGAATATCCTGAAATAAATATACTGGCTGAAGCCTCAAATGCAAATGAAGCGATTGAATTGATCAACCAACATGATCCTCAAATTATTTTTCTGGATATTCAAATGCCTGAGAAAAATGGATTTGAATTGCTTCAGGAACTTGACAAACTCCCCATTGTAGTGTTTACAACCGCTCATGACGAGTTCGCCATAAAGGCATTTGAAGTAAGTGCAATAGATTATTTGCTAAAACCAATTGATCCTAACCGCTTGGTTGATACTATCCAGAAACTAAAAGGAGTTGATTTCAAAGAAGTGGATGATGGTATTTTTAAACAAGAAGCTAAACATATACTCACTGAAGCAGATCAGGTATTTGTAAAAGATGGAGAAAAATGCTGGTTTGTTACTCTATCTGAAATCAGGTTTTTTGAATCCGTCGGTAATTATGCACGCGTATTCTTTTCAAACAATAAACCACTTATTCTGAAATCCCTCAATTCCCTGGAGGAAAGACTAGATCCCAAGACTTTTTTTAGGGCCAACAGAAAGCACATCGTCAACCTCAAAATGATTGAAAAAGTGGAGCCATTCTTCAATGGGGGACTCCTCCTGGAAATTAAGGGTGGTGAAAAGATTGAAGTTTCAAGACGTCAAGCTGTACGCTTCAAAGAAATGATGAGTCTTTAGCCTCAACAATTTTAATTTCCACCCATAGGAAGTGTTATTTTTGTAAAAAATATCCCCTTGATTGTTATTGATAATGTTTTACTGAGTGATGAAATCGTTGAAGCAGAATTTGTTTGTAATCTGAGCAAATGCAAAGGAGGATGTTGTGAGGATGGAGATGCAGGAGCACCTCTTACAGATAAGGAATTGGATGAGGTGAAAAAATCATATGAGAAGGTAAAATCCTACATGACAAAAGATGGTGTTCGTGAAATAGAGAAGAACGGACTCTACCGATACGACAGGGAATTTGGTTGGGTTACCCCAACGGTTGATAATAAAATTTGTGCTTACGGTTTCAAAGACAAGCAAGGTGTTATAAAATGTGTTTTTGAGGAAGCATATAACAGAGGTGAAATCAAATGGAAAAAACCTATCTCCTGCCATTTGTATCCCATCAAAAAAACAAAAAGTAAATACACCGGGCATGAGATGTTAAATTATGAACCCAGAAAAGACATGTGTGCACCTGCATGTAAATTGGGCAAAGAACTTAAAGTACCGGTATATGTATTTTTAAAAGAGGCACTGACCAGAGAATATGGAAAGTCGTTTTATGAAGCGCTGTGCCAAATTGCAGAAGATTATTATAAAGTAAAACAATCCAAAAAAAAATAACGGATGTCTTCACGAGTACAATCATTTAAAGAGAAAAGTTTTACAAAGGCTGCTGATATCATCCACAGGAATACCATCAATTATAATATTGGAAAGTACAATGCTGTTGTACCTATTGGAAAAAAGCAATTTGATGATCTTGATTTTGCAAGAGAGAAGGCAAAAAATCTCAAATGGAAATCACTTGAATCGCTTGATAGGCAATTGGAGAAATTTGAATTCAATTTTTTAAAGCGCGGTGGAAAAGTCATTTGGGCAGAAAATGCTGATCAGGCTTGTGAAGCCATTCTGAAAATATGCAAAGAGAAGAACTGCAAAACCCTCGTAAAGAGCAAGAGCATGGTTACGGAGGAAATTCACCTGAACGATTTTCTCGAAAAAAATAATATTGAAAGTGTTGAAACAGATTTAGGAGAATATATCCAGCAATTGGATGGCGAACCTCCTTATCATATTGTTACTCCTGCCATGCACAAAAGCAAAGAGGATGTTGCAAAAGTTTTTCACGATCATCTGAATACACCTATAGATCTCACTCCTGAACAACTTACATTGGTCGCAAGAGACAAGCTAAGGCAAAAATATGCGGAGGCTGAAGTGGGTATTACGGGCGCTAACTTCATCATATCTGAAACCGGAAGCATTGCTGTTACAGAAAATGAAGGCAACGCAAGGCTTAGTGCTTCTTGGCCCAAAACACATATTGTTATAACCGGAATTGAAAAGGTAATTCCTAGCTTACAGGATCTCTCTCTCTTCTGGCCATTGCTTTCAACATTTGGAACTGGACAGCAGATTACAGTATACAATTCCATCATCAGTGGACCCCGTCAGTCACATGAAGAAAATGGTCCGGATGAAATGTATGTGATCTTATTGGACAATGGACGAACCTCCATCCTTCAAGATCCTGTTTCTAGAGAAAGCTTATACTGTATTCGTTGCGGTGCTTGTTTAAATGCTTGTCCTGTTTATAAAAATATAGGAGGACATAGTTATGAGACTACCTATAGTGGCCCTATTGGAAGTGTAATTACTCCGCATCTAAAAGATATGAGTGAGTGGAAGCACTTGAGCCATGCTTCTTCCTTGTGCGGCAATTGCACGGAGGTTTGTGCTGTGAAAATCAACTTGCATGAATTGCTTCTGGAAAATAGGCGAGAGGCGGTGAAGACGGGGAAGGGAGATGTGTTGGAAAAAGTTGCCTGGTCAATGTGGCAGCAGGCAATGTTGTTCAGGCCTGTAATGAATATGGGTAACAAGAAAATGAAAAATTGGATGGTGAATAAGTTGTTCAAAGGTTGGACTGCTCATCGAGCAGATATGGATTTTCCGGAGAAATCTTTCAATCAACTTTGGAAAGAAAAACAAAAAGCTAACTGACATTTTTCCTGAAACTATTGTTTACCAAGAAGACTCCCAACAGGGTTGCAAGTGTTCCCATGGCAATGTTGGCAGTTAGGCGTTCATCTAACATGACGCTTCCAATAATCAAAGCAACAATTGGATTGATATAAGCGTGAACAGTTACCAGTGCTGCAGGAAGTCGTTTCAATGCAAATACGTATGCTCCAAATGCAATGACTGATCCAACCAATACCAGGTATCCAACAGATAACCATGCTTCAAGTGGTAAGTGGTTGATGGTAACAAAATCTCCCAATGAATAGGAAATGAGATTCAACAGGATTCCGCTTATCAGCATCTGCCATCCCAAAGAAAAATAGGGATCTGTATCTTTCGCCTGTTTTGCAGTTAACAATGCTCCAATCGCCCAGGTAATGCTTGATATCAATCCAAAAAATATTCCCAATGCAAAGTTTCCTTCTCTGATTTCATTGAAGTAATCATAAAAGCAGATAACAACTCCTGCAAAGCCCAAAATAATTCCAATAATGGTTTGAGGTAAGAACGATGTTTTCTTTTGGAAGAGGTAACTGATGATCACAACCCAAATTGGGGCGATGGCTCCAACTACAGATGCAATACCACTGGGCATGTAAACGACAGACAACACACTTAATCCATTGCTTAACACAAACATGATTACGGCCATCATGAAAATTCTAAGAAATTGATCTTTTCTTAAAAACATTTTTCTGAATACTGCGAAATAGATTACATAAAGTCCGCCTCCGATGATATGGCGTAGTCCTGATAATTGAAGTGCTGGCAAATATTTAATGCCAATTTTGGATGCCATCCAGGTTGTACCCCATAGAATAGATACAATACCAACTGCTGTTAGTCCCTGTGTACGTTCTTTTGAAGGTTGATGACTGTTCATTAATGTCTGAAGTGACGTAAACCAGTTATAACCATTGCCAAACCATGTTGCTTGCAGTACTCAATTGAATCCTTGTCTCTTATAGAACCCCCTGGTTGGATAAATGCATTGATATTTTCAGCATGACTCATTTTTACACAGTCATCAAATGGGAAGAATGCATCACTTGCCAATACTGCACCTTTCAAATCAAAATCAAATTGTTTCGCTTTCTCGATGGATTGTCGCAATGAATCAATTCTGGAAGTTTGTCCACAGCCTTTTCCAATGAGCTGTTTGTTTTTTACCAAAGCGATGGCATTTGATTTAAGATGTTTGCATACTTTATTGGCAAATATCAAATCATCTTTTTCCTCAGGGCTAGAATTTCTTCCACCTACTTCTTCCCAGTTCGCAAAATTTCCAGCGTCATGTTCTTGTGTAAGTACCCCATTGAGAATGGATTTGAACTGGATACTTGTTTTTAATTGATTTTTTTGAGATAGAAGGATTCGGTTCTTTTTGCTTTTCAAAAGATCAAGTGCATCTTGATTGAACGAAGGTGCAATCAGTACTTCAAAAAATATTTCATTGATCAGAGTAGCCGTCTCCAGGTCTATTGAGTGATTGCATACCAACACACCTCCAAAGGCACTTTCTGGATCACCAGCAAGGGCTTGCTTCCAGGCTTCTGCTGTAGTACCTCTTGTTGATATGCCACACACATTTGTATGCTTGATGATAGCAAAAGTTACTTCCTTTTCATCCTGAAATTCATTGATGAGATGAATAGCAGCATCTACATCTACCAAATTATTATAGGATAATTCCTTTCCGTTGAGTTGTTGAAAGAGTTCATTTAAATTACCGTAGAAAACACCGTTTTGATGTGGATTTTCGCCGTATCGCATTATATGCGGATTTCTTGCTGCATATAAAAACTCCTGACCACTATTTTTGTTGAAATAGTTTGAAATGGCAAAGTCATAGTGCGCAACTATTTCAAATGCTTTTGCTGCAAATGATTTTCGCTGTTCAAGGGTTGTCTGGCAATCTTGAGCAGAAAGTATTTCAATTGCGTTTGAATAATCTGCTTTGGACGCAATGACAAACAGATCACTGAAATTTTTTGCAGCAGCTCTGATCATCGATGGACCCCCAATATCAATTTTTTCAATGATTAGTTTTTCTTCATCAGTTTGAGAAAGGGTTTCTTCAAATGGATATAGGTCAACAATGACCAGATCAATTTCAGGAATTTCGTATTCCTTCATCTCGTTGATATCTTGAGGAACAGCTCTTCTGCCAAGAATTCCACCAAATATTTTTGGATGAAGTGTTTTTACCCTTCCTCCTAGTATGGAAGGGTAGTCGGTTACAGATTCAACCGGTATGCAATCCAACCCCAATTTTTCTATAAATTGTTGGGTGCCTCCAGTTGAATAAATGGCTATGCCATTCTCGTGTAATAATTTGACAAGTGGCTCCAACCCATCTTTATAAAAGACTGAAATAAGAGCGGAACGAATTTTCTTTTGCATTGAAATCAATTTTTACGGGAGAATTCATGGAAGTCCTGACAATCAATGAAAATCGGGCCTGTTTCTGCCGTGTGTAGGAAACGCAAATGTAAGTTTTGTGCCTGTTTTCGCCATTCCCTAATTTTCCACAGTTTTGTGCTTCCATCCAGGATCCAATATGTATTTCTTTTGAATAGATCCTTATTTAATCGTATGTCCATTATGGATGTATTGATTAAAATGGCTCGACCCACCCTCTTTTGTTCGACAAACAAAGGTTGATCAGGCAGTTTACTAAAACTACTTTTTTCAACACCTAATTTTTTTAAAGCATTTTTTATGCTTTCTAATGAGGACTTGTTAATCATATTGGTATTTCCATATACATACAACTTGGCCTCGGTTCCATGTTGATGAATGATAGTTCCTCCATTTTTTAGATTGAGTAACACAATTTGATGTCTTTTTTTCAGTTCATACCTGAGAGAGAGGTTTAAAAATAATATAAACCAAATTGAAACAAGTGTTGTAATCAATGCACCATAACCATGATCATACTTTAAGTAAATCAGCAATGAAATCACGCATATTGACCATATCAATAATTCATACCATTCCAACGATGGGAAGCCGAGGATGGAAAATGGTACTTTGTTCATGGTGGATGCAAATGCATTCATCCATCCAATGATCAGGTTGATCAGAGGTGCAAGAATTTTTGAAGAAATGATTGAAACCGGGCATAGGCATAAGATAATTTCTAGCACCAGCACAGTGCTTGACAATGGAACAATGACAATATTGTTTAACAACGAATACGTAGAAAACTTTTGAAATTGAAAGATCGCAAGAGGTGTAGTTATTATTTGCGCCGCAATAGATAGTGCCACAAAATTCCATCCCATTTGCAGCAATTTGTTTTTGGTGTAAACTGTGTTTCTAATCGGTTGGTAGAATAGAATTATTGATAAAACAGCTGCAAAGCTCAATTGAAAGCCTAAGTCGTTTAAAATATCAGGCCAGATCACATTCATCATGAAACCTGCACCCAGAAGGGAATTAAGGGGATTGCTTTTTTTTGAAATTGCATCTCCAACAATAATAAAACTGTACATCATTGCACTTCTTACAACAGAGGCGCTTGATCCGGTAACCATTGAAAACAACCACAACAAAGGGAGTGTGATCATAATCGCAATGATGTGTAAAGATCTCTTTCGAAAAAAGTACGCAAAAAATTGATGAATGATCAGGTAGATGAGCCCTAGGTGCATTCCTGAAATCGCTATAACATGGCTGACGCCTGCATTGGAGTAGGTACTATTTAATAATGGAGTTAAATCTGATTTATATCCTATAAGCATTGCTTCTGCAATACCCAATCGATCACCTGATGTTATATATTTTCTTATGGTGCTAAGAATATTATTTCTAACTTGAAAGACAAGTTCTTCCAGCATTCCTCTAAATCTGCCCACGTAGAGGTACATGTCTTCATGAAAGATTGTCGTTGAGTAAAATATTCCATTCATTACACTGAATGAGTAATAATCGAACGCTCCCGGATTATGATTTTTTTTGATGATAGATGGGTGTTGTCTTGTAAGAATGACATCCCCTTTTTCAAGTAGAATTTTTGTTTTTATAAATAGATCGGTTTTACCTCTTTTTATAAATTCAGATTTGTCTTTTTCAAAGATGGTTGCAATATATCTGGCTCCATCAATCGACTCTTTTCTTGCCTCTTCGATTTTCAATAGCGTGCTGCCTTGTATCTCAACTATTTTTTGTCTGAAAAATGAATTTGAATGGTAGTTAATCCAAGCAGTGGTAATAATGTAAATTATGATCGTGAAAGAAATGTATGGTACTAGCTTCCATTTAGTACTAATATTTATAAATGAGGAAACAAGAATAAGGGTTGCCAATCCTACATGAACACAGATTAAAATTTGTGCATCTATAGGAAAATGTTTCCCCAAGATACTGCCCATAAAGTAGCACAGGACTAATTTTAAAAAAGGCAGGCTTTTTGCCACTCGGGTGTATTTTCCCACTTGGCTAACATAGCAAGGCCTATTGGGTTATTGAACAGTGATTAAACACTGTCGCAGGGTTTTTTTCTTTTCTGGCCGTAGAATAAAACTAAAAATCTAACCCCAGTGCGAAATACCAGTAAGGCTTTCCTTTGAAAATAGTACCCATTGGCCATCCTGCATCAACTCTGAGGAAATATCCCAATAATGTACTTCTGGCACCGAAACCATACCCACCCACAAATGGACCTAATCCACCTGTTTTGATGTTTACCTGAACATTGGTTCCTTCACCATATACATTGCTTGGCCTCTGAATTTTATCAAATTTTCCATTCCATGCTGTACCAAGATCTGTAAACTGTATCAACTGAAGGTTTCTGAGGAATGCATTGTTGATGGGGCGATTGAGTAACGTAGTAAAAATTGGAAACCGGAATTCTGAATTCAAAACAATATTATTGTTGCCATTAGCAATGTTCTGTTGATGTCCTCTAAGGTTTAATGCCAGTGTTTGAAAAGCATAGTCGACATCTGGATCGGGTCGAATATTTGGATTGAATTTCGGATTCAACCAACCCTCAACTCCACCCAAATAATAAATGAGTTTCTGTGTTCCCCACGAAAAATCTGCAGCTGCTCTTACTGCCCATGTAAAATTTCTGTAGATGGGATAATAGTAGCGGGCGTCTGTTCCAAGGTTGATCATGTACTTACCAGTTTGATCTGCACGTACCATTCTGGAATTGACATCTCCGTATATTTTATAGCGTAGTCCATTCCAAATGTTCAAAGTTGGATTTAATGTATTGTCATGAACATATTCTAATTTAAGGAGCGCATATTTTAAAACGGTATCTGACATGGTGAGAGAGGGGTAGTAGTTCCCATCAGAAAGAATGGTAACCCTATCGGTTCTATAACCTACCATTGCTCTTAGGCTTTTCACCTCATTCAATGGGTAGCTGATATTCAGTTGGTATAAATTAGAAGCCAGTTTATTGTTTAACTGAGACTTTATATCGTCTGGGGGATAAATGGGATAATACCTTTGGTTGCTCCTGTAATAGGTGAGTCCCCAATCATATCTCTTTTTTAAATTTTGATAAGAAGCCAGATAGTCGTTGTCTTTCAAATTGGTTGCCAATCTGAAGCCGCCGATAAACTTTTTATCTTCCATGATATCTGATATGCCCATTCTTAAAATTCCATTCAAATTATTTGAATTGGATAGATAAATCGGACCAGCCCCACCCGCATAAGGCTGAAAACGATTTACTAGAACTGAATTATTGAAACCTGATACCACATAATCTGATCCAAATTTTAGTTTGTAATCAAATTGTTTAGAATTTTTAAGATAATCGACTCTTGTCGCAGCAATCGCTGCATCATCAATTGGTTTTATACTATCCTTTGCTTCTTCTGCAAATTCAGTTTGAAAGAGGGCAACTTTTTTATTTCCTTCAGTTTTGTTGAGATCTGTCAATTGCGACTGGAAATGATTTGCTTCTGCCTTTTTCTCATCTTCCATCAATTTCTTGATATAGGCAGTTGGCCTAGCATTTATATTTCTTCTCAAAAGTGCAGCATCATTTACTCTTAGTTTATACAAAAATTTCATGTCACCTTCTTGCCTTACTTCACTCACTAAATTATTATCTCCGGCACCTCTGCTCTCCTGTAGTCCGCTCTCATAGTTGGTTATCGGAAATACATAAGTGCTATCATTTGAAATAGAAATAAAACCAATGGAATCTGGTTCCGTTTTTTGAAACGCCTTTAAGGTTGAATCCAATTCTTTAGGCATTGGATTTCTCAAATATTCATCACCAACTTTGTAAATCGTATCCAATCCATCTTTTTTCGTTGAAAAGAATCCGGCATAGCGGTTACCGATACCATTTGCATCACTCACGAAAGTGAAATGATTTACGTTGTATTGTAAAGGGAACCTGGCCTGTCCGTATTTCTGATTGGTCAGTTGAGTGATCTGTCTGAATTCACTTTTGGTCCAGTTGTCAACCAGGAAAATATTGAAATTGTTTCTTGATGGAATTGAGGTGTCTGCCCTGGAGGCTTTGGCTGTAGGGCGGTTGGATGAAAAAATGATTCCAGTCTTGTTGGGAAATGCAACAAAGGAAGCGTCTAAATCATCATATACGTCGTTGGTAATTTGTTCAGCTGTTTGCTCAGCAATTTTATATGCGAAAATATCAGATTGACCATTTTTTACTGCACTCAAGATCAAGGTGTTATTATCCAGCATAAATTTTGCATCCTGTATAATTTGAAATCCTTCCAAAATTTGCTTTGTTTGTTTAAACCTGGTTACAGCATCGTAAACAAACAATTTTATTTTTCCTTCCTCTGTATATATCACCAATAATCTTGAGCCTTTGGAATCCCATGCAAGCAGTGGGTAATGAGGATTTACTTCATCCTGATTGTTTAAGATGCCGGCTTTGAGTAAGATTTTTCTTTTTTCTGAAAGGTCTTCGAAAACAACTTTGTATATCCCTTTTTTATATTCTACCATTGCATAGGTATTGTTCCTAACAATTGGATTCGCCTGGAAACGATAGTAATCCTGTTTGGGCTTAACAGTTTCAATGGCAACTACATTGCCTCTGGGTTGATTTCTTCTTCCTTTGAGATCGGCCAGGTATTTGTCAGATTCGATTTGCATGAATTCCTTCAATACATCTCGGAATTTTTTCTTGGTTACTTTGAGACTGGCAGTATTGAGACTTTTGTATATCCTGGATAAATACAAAAAGTATGTAACACTTTCCTTTTTGTATTGATCTGCCATGAATTTCCAAAATGCATGTCCTGCAAATACAGGCTCTCTGAAAGCAAACTGGTAAAAGGTTTTGTATTTGCCGGATAGCAGTGCAGATTTGAGTTTATCATCCATTGCGGGACTCCATTCTTCTCCTACATATGATACATATCCATCAGTCAACCATTTTGGAAGATCCAGCAAAGCCTGGTTGCTTGCGAATTCTCCTAGATCGTCACCAAATAAAAGATTTTCAACAAGTACTTTCGCAATCCCCTGACGAATGCTTGTTCTCAGATGATTCAGGTTGCCATCGTAATAAAGAAGAATTTTATTATTGACTAATTTGGTAACTCCACCAGTATTTTGCCAATCAATTCCCAAACCAATATTGGATTGTTTGTAATCGGTGAAACTGTTGTAAATGACAATGTTTGCACGTCGTTGTAAGCCATATTCAATAAACTCTTCAATATTGCTCAATTCTTCTTCTGCAACCTGGGCAGTAAATTTTGCCAGTTGATTGCCTTCTTCATAGTAATACGTGTTGAAATTTCTGGTTTGATAGTAGGTCCATTTGAAATTTTTATATTGAACCCTGTTTCTTCCGTATTCGACAGTACTTACTTGCGCATTTGCAAAAAATACACAAATAAACAACAATGATATGATGAGCACAATTTGACGCATGGTATGTAAATTCAAATGATTGGGTACCTTTGCATGTGTCTACAAAATAACGTATTTAGACCAGAATTAAACCCAATGTTAAACGTTAAAATTTTTCAATTCAACCCCCTGCAGGAAAACACCTACTTGATCTTCAATGAAGAGCAATATTGTATCATCGTAGACCCTGGTTGTTATACTGATCAGGAACGTCAACAGCTGCTTCAATTTATAGCCAGTAAAGCGCTTCGCCCTGTTTTACTTGTAAATACACATTGTCATTTGGACCATGTTTTTGGGAATAAGTTTATTCATGAGCAATTTGGATTGGAATTGCATATTCACGAGTGTGAACAGAAGGTTTTGGACATGGCGCCAACCAGTGGATTGATGTGGAATCTGCCTTTTGATAATTATCAGGGGAAACTGCATTTTATTGATGAATCCTTGCCTCTTCAACTGGGAAATGATCGGTTGGAAATTTTATTTACTCCAGGACATTCGCCTGCAAGTATTAGTTTATACTCACATAAGGATGATCTTCTGATCGCAGGAGATGTTCTGTTCAGAGAAAGTGTTGGCAGGACGGATTTACCAGGAGGTAATCCAGATATTTTATCCCATAGTATCAGGACAAAACTTTATACTCTGCCGGATGAAACGATTGTCTATCCTGGTCATGGAATTCCAACAACCATTGGTCATGAAAAACATCACAACCCGTTCATCACTGTTTGATTAATTATTGAAATAAATTTTTTGCAGGTATGGTATCTTTTTAAATTCCTGCTTTTCTAAGACCAGAACGATTACAATAAATACCATGGATAGTGCTACTCCCATTAAATGAATCATAAATAAATCCGAGGATTGTGCTCTGTAAAAATGATGCGCAAGATAGAGTAGGTATGAAGAAACCATATAACCGAGACTCTTCATCCAATGATAAGGGATGGAATAATACTTGTTGCCTAGCCAGTAACTCATCAACATCATGATGCCGTAGCAGCTGATGTTTGCAATGGCGCATGCAAGATATCCCAATGATGGAATGAATAGATAATTAATCAAAATGGTTACCCCAGCTCCTATCATCGTTATAACAGCACCTATGGTATTTTTATTTGTCAGCTTATACCAGATGGAGAGGTTATAATATATTCCAAGAAAAATTTTGGAGACCATCAACACAGGAACGATATATAAACCTTCAGCATATGATGGATTATTTTTAACACCCATAAAATATTTCCAGACGTCTAAAAACAATACTACGCCCAAAAAGCAGCAACAACAAGCGATTACAAATAAATTCATAATCCTTGCATATGTAATTTTTGCATCTTCCTTCGCCGAAGTTTTAAAGAAAAATGGTTCAGCTCCCATCCGAAAGGTTTGGATGAAAATCACAATCAAGATAGCAAGCTTATTGTTGGCGCTATATATGCCATTGGCAGCTTTTGCTGCTTCGACAGAGCCATTGAAACGTTGAATAATCATAAAGCGATCAATTGTTTCATTGATCATGCCTCCAAAGCCTACAATGATAAGTGGACTTGAGTAAATAAAAATTTCTTTAAACAACTTTTTGTCAATATCAAAACGATATGATTTTAATTCATTGACAAGTAACAAAATCGTACATCCACTTGCAACCAATTGTGATATAAAAACATATCCAATTCCAATATTTGGATCATAAAATTGTTTCCACACAGTATCATCTCCACGCTCGTATGCTGGTTTACAAATTTGTAAAAAGAAAATTACAAGCAGTACATTGATCAGGATATTAGAAATTTTGATGAAGGCAAATTTTCTCGGTCTTCCTTCGTGTCTTAATTTGGAGAAGGGTAAAACAGACAGTGTATCCAATCCTACTATTCCAACTACATATAATATGTATTCATTGTGTCCATTCAGTGATAGGTAGGTTGCAATGTTGTTAGAAGGAACAATGAGCAATGTTGAAAAAAGCAATGTTGTTAGTAGTAGGCTTGAAAAGGCATTGTTGAATACTTTGTTTTCATCCTGTATTTGGTTGAACCTGAAATAGGATGTTTCCATCCCGTAGGTATAGATGATATTCAAAAATGCTGCTATAGCAAATAAAAGTGAAATATCTCCGAAGGCAGCAGGAGCATAAATACTTGTCAAAATTGGCGTCAACAAATAATTGATGAACCTGCCGATGATATTGCTTAGGCCATACCAGGCAGTTTGATTTGCAAGTTGTTTAATGCCAGACAAGTGAAGTAACTTTTGTCAAATGTAAGACAATGATTGATTTGTGATCTCATTGCTCAAATTATCAGGTCTCCATACAATTTGATAACTTCAATCACAAATTATAAACATGCGAGCAGTGATTCAAAGAGTAGCCCATGCTCAGGTTGATGTGGACGGAAAAACAGTTGGGGCCATAAGAAACGGACTCCTAGTCTTGGTTGGAGTTGAAGATGCAGATCAATTGGAAGATGTAGAATGGTTGGCTGGTAAAATTGCCAACATTAGAATATTTAATGACGAACAGGGTGTAATGAATGTTTCTGTCAAAGACATCAACGGGGAAGTACTTGTGGTGAGCCAGTTTACTTTACATGCATCAACAAAAAAAGGGAACCGACCATCCTATATCCGGGCATCCAAAGCTGACCATGCTGTGCCCATGTATGAATTGTTCAAGCAAAAACTTTCAATGGAAATTGGTAAAGAAGTTCAAGCGGGAATTTTTGGTGCAGATATGAAAGTTTCTTTGTTGAATGATGGTCCCGTGACAATTGTAATGGACACAAAAAATAAAGAGTAATGACAATACAAGAGGCACAAAAAAATGTTGATCATTGGATCAAGACCGTCGGTGTCAGGTACTTTAGTGAGCTAACCAATATGGCCATCCTGACTGAAGAAGTTGGCGAACTCGCTCGCATCATGGCAAGAAAATACGGCGACCAGTCTTTTAAAAAAGGGGAGTCGAGCGATAACCTGGCAGATGAAATGGCAGATGTACTTTGGGTATTGATTTGTCTTGCTAATCAAACAGGTGTCAACCTGGAGGATGCACTGCAAAAAAACTTCGACAAAAAATCCACTCGTGATGCGCAGCGACATCAGCAAAATGAAAAACTAAAAGGCTAATGCTTACCTTTGCGACCTATGATTATCAATGATCAGCATAAGTTCCAGGCAATTATTTCTCATGCCAAAGAATATGGTTTCGTATTCCAATCCAGTGAAATTTATGACGGACTCAGTGCAGTCTACGATTATGGACCTTGGGGCAGTGAGTTGAAAAAAAATATTCGTGAATCATGGTGGAATGCCATGACCCGCATGCACGACAACATTGTTGGAATTGATGCAGCCATTTTCATGCATCCAACAACATGGAAGGCATCAGGACATGTTGATAATTTCAGTGATCCGATGATTGACAACAAGGATTCCAAGAAAAGATACCGCGTTGATCATTTGTTGGAAGCTGCTGCAGATGAATTGGTAAAAGCAGGTAAGCAGGCAGATGCAGAGAAAATGCTTACTGATATGGATACACTGTTGGCAGCAAATGATTTTGCTGGACTGAAGCAATTGATTGAAACGAATAAGATCAAATGCAGTGTAAGCGGAACATGTCACTGGACAGATGTTCGCCAATTCAATTTGATGTTCTCTACCCAACTTGGCTCTGTTTCTGAAGAGGCAAGTGAAATATATCTCAGACCTGAAACTGCTCAGGGTATTTTTGTGAATTTTTTGAATGTACAGAAGACCGCAAGGATGAAAATTCCTTTTGGTATAGCACAAGTTGGAAAAGCATTCCGAAATGAAATTGTTGCAAGACAATTTATTTTTAGAATGAGGGAGTTCGAACAAATGGAAATGCAATTTTTCATTCGCCCTGGTACTCAAAAAGAGTGGTATGCTTATTGGAAAGAAGAACGAATGAAGTGGCATCAGTCATTTGGTATTCCTGCTGATAATTATCGTTTTCATGACCATGTGAAACTGGCACATTATGCAGATGCGGCGGTTGATATTGAATTTGCATTCCCAATTGGTTGGAAAGAAGTGGAGGGAATCCACAGCAGGACCGATTTCGATCTAAAAAATCATCAACAATTCAGCGGAAAAAAATTGCAGTATTTTGATACAGAGATCAATCAACATTATATCCCATATGTAATTGAAACCTCTATTGGTCTTGACAGAATGTTTCTTCTAACACTTTGTCACGCCTATCAAGAGGAAAAATGGCAAAAGGAAGATGGAACTGAAGACAGCAGGGTGGTATTGAAAATTCCTGCAAAAGTCGCACCAATCAAATTGGCAGTGTTGCCTTTACTCAAAAAAGAAGGTCTTCCAGAAATTGCCAGAGAAATCATGGCTTCTTGCAGAGATGAGTTTTACTGTTTCTATGAAGAAAAAGATACCATCGGAAAAAGATATAGACGCATGGATGCATTGGGAACACCATTCTGTGTTACAGTAGACCATCAAACAAAAGAAGATAGGACTGTTACCATCAGATATCGTGATACCATGCAGCAAGAACGTATTCCAATGGATGGATTGGCACAATTCATCAAGAAAAAAATGAGCTAAAAAAAGCCCGGTTAAAACCGGGCTTTTTTTTATTGTTTGATAATCTTTTTAACCGTTTGGTATTTCCGGTCAGAACTTGTTATAGTTAGTACATAAGCGCCGGCAGGTAGATTGCCAAGGTTCAGCCAACCATTTTCATATCCAGTCTCTTTCTTCATCACAACTGTACCTGATAAATTGGTAACTTGCAATGAGATTTTCTTTACACTCATCATGTTTCCAATTTTATAATTTACAGAATTGCTGGTAATAGTTGGATATACATTATTTATGAACGCCGCGCTGTTCATGATTGGGTTAAATACCGCTGTTGTAATCGAAGATGGAGAAATTGCATTTCCGAGGGTGGCTGCAAACATTCCATTCCCATGGGTTCCAACAACCATGGTATTGTCGGACCATCTGCTGGCAATGGAATTGACTACTGCATTGTTCATCATTTCTGAAGGTTTACCTGTAGCACCCACTTCTCTACTCCAAGAAGTGCTTGATCCATTGATTTTTGTGGTACTGAATAATCCCACTGAAGTACCAACATAGTATTCAACACCTGTTGTTTTAGCGATGATCTCGCATGCCCTGACTGATGGGATATCAATATTCCCCTCAATCATTTGCCAAGTTGGTGATGCCGATGTTGCATTCCCAGTCCAAAAAATGCTGTTTGCCCCATAATTGGAAACGACCGCCATGACGGTGTCTTGATTTCTTGGATTTACTGCAATATCTCTTACGAGTGGACAAACACTATTCGAGCAGGCAGACATAGAACTGGGCGTTATATCAATTGGAGTTACGGTAGTTGCCGCACCTTGAGGATCTTTGATCTTATAAATTTTTCCATCTCCAGTTCCTATAAACAAATGACTATTGGTTGAATAGGGTCCTCTGGTGGTTTCCATTGCATATATATCGCCAGTGAGTGTTGCAGCAACGCCAGTCATCAATGTCCAATTCGAGGATGATACAGTAGACGAATTACTGGTTCTGAAAATTGAATCATCTGTTGCGTAGTATAGGTAATTTGTATTATCTGGATCTAGATGAAAATAAGTAACAAAGATGCCTTCACCAGTATTGTCAGGTTTAATCTTAGTATAGATTGAACTCGAGTTGCTAAAGTCAAATAATTTCATTCGATAAATCTGTCCTTGCTGAGCAGCACAAATTAGATATTGTTGATTGGATACATTTTTCTTTGTGAGACCCACCTGGCATCCATCTCCACCTAATAAAATATAATGATCGTTGCTGTCTGGCAAATTTCCACCCAAGATGGAAGTCCTGTCTCTTAAAGTAGTTGAATTGTCTTGGGCTCCACCAATGAAAGTTCTGCTTTCGTTTGTGGGGTCAATTCCTACATGATAGTATTGCAGTGTTTGGTATTGACTTGCACTTAACGACCAAGACGGTTTAGTGAGGGATATATCATCGATTAGTCCAATGCCGCCATCCGATCCAATTAGTATTCTATTGGGGCTTCCAGGGTCAAATGCAAAACTGTGAAAGTCTGCATGGCTTACTCCATCATCATCGATGTATGTATCGTCTGATGAAAGTCCGCCAACAAAAGTTACATTCTCTTTTGTTTGAAATCCATCGGTTGATTTATAAAGATTGACACCTCCTGCAAGCACAAGATTTGGATTTGTAGGATGAACCGCTAATAGCATATCATACCCGCCTTGCAGTTCCATGTATTTATCTGTAGCTGAATTATTGTTACTTCTTTTGCCAACAAGGTTTGAGCCTAAATTTCCAGACCATTTATATGGTTTGCTCGACATGTCAACCTTAAACAAATCTGCTTCTGGTTTTGAGGCTGAAGCGGATTCCCCATTTTCCACCATGGTATACAAGAGGTTTTGGTTGGAAGGAGACAATGCCAATACAATTCTTCCCCATCCACCCGTGAAATCTCCAGATGAATTGGTGCTGTTATCGTATGCTCTCCAACCTGCCACTGAGTCTGCTGCATCTTTTTCACCACCAGCGATGCGAACAAAGCTTGTAGAGTCACCAGTAGTCGATTCCCATATTCCAACTAAATGTCTTGTGTTATTTCGACCAGTAATGGCAGCAAAAATTTTTGATCCGTCAGCTTTGATGACAAGATCTCCAACACCAGCACTACTGGTAGATGCACATGCGCCGCCACTTGCGAGTATATTAACGTTGCATGAGAGTACAGTTTCCCATGTTGATCCGCCGTCTTTTGAGCGCATGATTTTTCTATGAATTGCCGCATACACATAACTGTTGGTAGGGTGTACAACTATTTTGTGTATAATATCAAAAAATCCAAAGTTGTTTGGAATGTTATCTGCCGTAATTGCAAGGGTAGTCCATGTTTTACCATTGTCAGTGGATTTCAAAATTCCATTTCCATAGACAAATGCATTCGGATAAGCAGCAGATACTCCAATTGCCTCTCCAGTTCCTGCATACCAAGTATCAGGTTTGCTAGGGTCTTGCGCCAATGTTGAAACACTTCTCACTTCATTGACAGGATGAACGAACTTCCATGTGGTACCTCCATCTTCACTTCTAAAAATTCCCCCGGAGATGCCTCCTGCCATTACAACCTTGTTGTTTCTTTTATCGAAAACAATCGTTCTGGTTCTGCCTCCGTTTTGTGTCGGTCCTACTGCTTCATAACTGTTGGCTACGACCGATTGAAAAAGACCACTGTTGTTTACTGGTTGAGATTTTAACCACTCCAACTCTTTTGCATGTATTCCTTCTGGAATTTGCCCGGTTTTTAAATCCCTTGAAATGGTCCATTCATATTTAGCCCTTAAAAAAGAGTTTTCTGTTTCAAGCTCTTCGTTCTCATCATTGAGGATGACCATTTTCTTTTGAGGCCATGATGATTTTTTATCATCACGAGAAAGATAGACCATGCTGCCAATCAGCCCAAGTGCGAGTCCAGTTGCTACAATATATTTTTTATGCATAGAATTCAGGTATACAGCAAGTTAACCAAAAAATTCAGCTAAAATGTCAAATTATTGCTATAAAAAAAGCAACATGAAAGCAGCAAAATCTTTGGCGTATCTTTGCCCTCTTGTTGAGGCATGAACCTGGAGTTTCTTATTGAAAGTTATACACGATCCCCCCGCATTTTGGAGATTGCGGACAAGATTGTATTGCCCGGATCCAAGAAGATTTCATGTACAAAGCTTGCTGGTTCCTTTTCTTCATTTCTTTTTTCTTCCTTGTATCGAAATCCTCATTTACAGGCATTCAATCACATCATCGTCCTGGAAGATGCTGAAGAAGCTGCCTATTTTCACAATGACGTAGACCAACTCATTAATCCTGTTGATCTATTTTATTTTCCCTCTTCATTTAAGACCAATAAAAATATCCGTGAGCAAAGCAGCAGTCATGTAATGTTGCGCACCGAAGCACTTGCCAGATGGGCTAACCCAGGAAATAAAAAAATTATTGTCACATATCCCGAAGCGCTCACAGAAAAAGTAGTCAGCTCTTCAGTAATTAATCAACATACTATTTCAATCAAAGTAAACGATAGGCTTAATACGGAGCTGTTGATGGGAAAATTGATTGAATATGGATTTGAGAGATCTGATTTTGTATACGAGCCAGGTCAGTTTGCAATGCGGGGGGGCATTTTTGATATTTACTCTTTTGGTAATGAAAAGCCTTATCGAATAGAGTTATTTGGTGATGAAGTTGATTCAATTAGAATTTTTGATCCAGAAACACAATTGAGTGAGCGAAAACTGTTGCAGGTAAATCTGATACCAAAATTTGATCAACCAACAGAAGAACAACCAAGACAGGATATTTTATCATTTATTCCTTCGAATACCATTGTTTATTCGTCCAATTGGGGAATAATGACGGATAGATATGATGATTTTTATACCAGCGTTGATGATGAACGTAAGGATGAATTTACGTCATTTGAAAAGTTCTCTCAAAGTATCAAATCATTTAATTGCCTTGAATTATCATCTAACTGTTCAATTGATGAACCCGCTTTTAATTTTTCATTTGATGTAGTTGAACAACCTTCTTTCAATCGCCAATTCGATTTACTGATCAAAAATTTAAAGGAGCACGAATCAAGTAAACGTCCCATTTATATATTTTCTGAAAATCCTAAACAGTCTGAACGACTCTATTCAATTTTTTCTGACCTCAAAGCTGAAATATCATTCGTTCCAGTTCCTGCCGCACTACACCGCGGGTTTTACGACAGGTCCTCAGGTACTGTAGTATACACTGACCATCAGATTTTTCAGCGCTATCACAAATACAAAATCAAGCAGGCATATAACAAAAGCAAGGCCATTACCATTCGTGCATTAAAAGAATTACAGCCGGGAGATTTTGTAGTGCACATTGATCATGGTATCGGTGTCTTTAGTGGTTTGCAAAAAGTGAACAACAATGGTCAGGTTCAAGAAGCTATGAGAATCATCTATCGCGACAATGATATTTTATATGTGAACATCAATTCACTCCATAAAATTTCAAAATTCACCGGTAAAGAGGGCCATGTTCCCAAGATAAATAAATTGGGAAGCGATGCTTGGGTGAAGCTAAAAGAAAAAACAAAGGGAAAGGTAAAAGAAATTGCTTTTGACCTCATTAAACTTTATGCTGAAAGAAAAGCCCAGCAAGGCTTTGCTCATAGTCCAGATAATTACCTGCAAACAGAATTGGAGGCATCCTTCATGTATGAAGATACTCCTGATCAAAGCAAGGCAATCACAGATGTAAAAACCGACATGGAAAGTCAATCTCCCATGGACCGGTTGGTATGTGGAGATGTTGGATTTGGGAAAACAGAAGTTGCTATAAGAGCAGCTTTTAAAACCTGTGTAGATGGTCGACAAGCTGCTGTGTTGGTTCCTACAACCATCCTGGCTTATCAGCATTATAAAACTTTCAGTGAAAGATTGAAAGATTTTCCTGTTACGGTTGACTATGTTAACAGATTTAAATCCACCAAAGAAAAAAAGGAAACACTCAAAAAACTTCAGGAGGGAAAAATTGATATCATCGTTGGTACGCATTCACTGATCGCAAAAGATGTTCAGTTTAAAGACCTGGGTTTATTGGTAATAGACGAAGAGCAAAAATTTGGTGTAGCGCACAAAGAAAAAATCAAAACTTTAAAAACCAATGTTGATTGTTTGACGCTGACAGCAACACCCATACCTAGAACACTTCAGTTCAGTTTAATGGGTGCCAGGGATTTGAGTATCATCAATACTCCTCCTCCCAACAGACAACCCATCCAAACTGAAGTACTGGTGTTTAATGAAGATTTGATTCGAGATGCCATTTATTTTGAAATTGAGAGAGGCGGTCAGGTATTTTTCATTCACAACAGGGTGAACGGTCTGGCTGAAATGGCAGAGATCATCAAAAGGCTTTGTCCAGACATTGAAGTTGGGTTTGCTCATGGTCAATTGGAAGGTCATGAACTGGAAGAGAGAATTTTTGATTTTATTCACAAGAAATATGATGTGTTGGTGTGTACCAATATTGTAGAAAGCGGAGTTGATATTCCGAACGTAAACACCATCATTGTAAACAACGCACACCAATTTGGATTGAGTGATTTGCATCAATTGAGAGGAAGGGTTGGCAGAAGCAACCGTAAGGCATTTTGCTATTTGCTGGCGCCACCCATCAGTACTTTGCCTGCAGATTCCAGAAAGAGGCTTCAAACACTTGAGCAGCACTCTGAATTGGGAAGTGGTTTTCAGATTGCCATGCGTGATCTTGATATCCGTGGCGCCGGTAACATGTTGGGTGGAGAGCAGAGTGGTTTTATGCTTGAAATTGGATTTGAAATGTATCAGAAAATCCTTGATGAAGCCATCAGAGAATTAAAGCGAACTTCTTTCAAAGAAGTATTCAAAGAGGAGATCAGCAAGCAAGATGATTTTGTGCATGATTGCACCATCGATACAGATCTTGAAATACATATTCCCGATCATTATGTAGATCAGATTACTGAACGACTGGTTTTGTATACCAGATTAGACAATTGCAAAGACGAAGAAGAATTAAAAAAGTTTCATCATGAAATGGAAGATCGATTTGGTTCTGTGCCTGAATGTGTGGAAGATCTGTTTACAACAGTCAGGTGCAGAAAATTGGCAGTTGAATTAGGTTTTGAGAGAATGACGTTAAAGAATAAAACGCTCAGGTGTTATTTTGTGAACAATCCTGAGTCCCCATATTTTCACTCAGCCACTTTTCATTCGATTTTATTACATATCCAAACCAAGACAAACAAATCACATTTAAAGCAGGTTGGAAAAAATTTCATGCTTGTTACTGAAGATGTAAGAAGCATGAAATTATTACTTGAGTTTCTGCAGCACATGATTCAAACTGTCAATCAGAATGAATCAGCGATTAAAGAGGTCTGATCCAGATATTTCTATAACTTACTGGATCACCATGATCTTGCAGGCTGATGGGTTCTTTTGCGCCATGTGATTTGTAGTTTGCAATGCCTATATATTCAGTTCCACCCCAAATGGCAGCATTGTTCTGAACAAGAACTCCATTATGGATGACAGTAATTCTTGCTTGAGATTGAAGTATGCCGTTTTCTGAAAACCTTGGCGCAGTAAAAATGACATCATACGTTTGCCATTCACCAGGCCCACGGCTGGCGTTTACCAAAGGAACCAGTTGCTTATATATACTACCTGCTTGTCCATTTGAATAAGTTTTGTTGTTGTAACTGTCTAGTATTTGCAGCTCATATTTACCCATTAAAAATATTCCACTGTTTCCTCTTCCTTGACCATCGCCTTTTACTTCAGCAGGAGTTCTCCATTCGATGTGCAATTGGCAATCCCCAAAACTTTGTTTTGTGGTGATGAGTCCTGCGCCACGTTTAACAGTCATCGCACCATCTGCCAGTGTCCAATCGGCCGGAGCACCATTTCTCCCAATCCAATTTGAAAAATCTTTCCCATCAAATAAAATAATCGCGTCAGAAGGAGGTTCTGCATTTGTTTTACCAGGTGAAATAACCGCAGGTGCCGGGTCATAAATTTCAGACAGCTTGGGATCGCCTCCCATCCTTACTTGTGCCAACAGCAATTGGGAAGCAATGCTTCCGCAAATAAGCATCAATATTTTTTTCATAATGACAGTTTTAGAGCAATGAATTTACACAAT
Organism: Chitinophagaceae bacterium; assembly: GCA_017853575.1. Taxonomy (GTDB): domain Bacteria; phylum Bacteroidota; class Bacteroidia; order Chitinophagales; family Chitinophagaceae; genus Pollutibacter. Next base: position 82,402 of record JAFMJI010000002.1, read on the forward strand.
AAAATCACAAAAACAATTCGACCAAAAAATTCCAACTTTCTTATATTTATCTTTGATAAAAGATCTGATGAATGATATCTAAAGTAACAGAAGGTGTGAAAATTTCAGTAGAGCAATTCTATCAGCCAGAATATTCAAATCCTGTTCAAAGTGAATTTATGTTCGCCTATAGGATTACGATTGAGAACAACAATGCTTTCCCCATTCAATTGCTCAAAAGGCATTGGTGGATAGTTGATAGCAATGCAGATCGGAGAGAAGTTGAAGGGGATGGTGTTATCGGGGTTCAACCCATCATTGCGCCTGGCGAAAAGTATCAATATATCTCTGGTTCCAATCTCAAGTCAGAATTTGGTATAATGACTGGAATATATCTCATGGAAAATATGGTTTCCAGAAAAAAATTTGAGGTGAATATTCCTTCATTTCAAATGGAGGCACCATTCAAAAGAAATTAATTTTTCTGGTGTTCAACAAGTAACTTCGTTCAATCTTTAAAATTCGTTAAGCAATGTCTGTATTAGGGTATAAAGTTAGTTTCAACAACAAGCAAAGAGATTTTTTCAATGCACTGAAATCAGAAGTAGATGCATATTTTGAAAAGAACGGACTGAAAAAGACCGGTAATTGGAAGTTATATGCTAAAACTTTGATTTTGATCCCATCGGCTTTGGGCATCTATATAACCCTCATGACGGTTCCTATGTTTTGGGCATTTTCTGCTGCACTTTGGGTTCTGTTTGGTTTGAACATGGCTGCTATCGGCTTCAATGTGATGCATGATGCATGTCATGGAAGTTTTTCAACAAGAAACTGGGTCAATGAATTGTTTGGGCTCACCAATAATTTTTTGGGAGGCAATGCATTTTTATGGAAACTGAAGCATAATATCATTCACCATACCTATACCAATGTTGATGGGGTGGATGACGATATTAATAATATGCCTTTCATGCGTCAATGTGAAACCCAGGCATGGAAGCCAATGCACCGGTTTCAGGGTGTCTATATGTTTATATTGTATGGCTTTACCTCGCTGTTTATGTTTTTCATGGATTATGTAAAATATTTTTCAAAGCGTGTCCATACAACTCCTTTGAAAAAAATGGATGCGAAAGAGCATATCATCTTCTGGGGCGGAAAATTATTCTTCATATTTTTCTATATAATTCTTCCAATTGTATTGATTGGATGGAAAGCGTGGTTGGTTGGGTTCTTGATCAGTCAGTTTACTCTCGGCCTTACACTAGCAGTTGTATTTCAGTTGGCACACGTTGTTGAGCATGCTGAATTTCAATCAGCAGGAGTGGATCCTGTAAAAATTGAAAACGAGTGGGCAATTCATCAAATTAAGACAACAGCCAATTTTGCATTCTCCAATAAAATAATCACTTGGTTTGTAGGAGGATTAAATTATCAGATTGAACACCACCTGTTTCCACGTATCAGTCACATACATTATCCTGCCATCAGTAAGATCGTACGTGAAACCTGTTCAAAATTTGATTTGAATTATATCTATTTTCCTACAACACGTGCCGCAGTTGTGTCCCATGTCAAGTTTATGAATCAGATGGGGAAACGCCCTGGTGCTATTTAGGTCTATACTTAGATATTGCCAGTATTGTTTTTGGATCCAACTTTAAGAGTTCTTCTATGGATGTCTCTGGCTTTTGCTCCATATAGGCCCGAATAATCTGTCTACCCATGAATAAGGAAATGAATCCTGGTGATCCTATTCCAAATTCAGATGTAAATGGGCCATCCGTCACAAATGATCTGAACCTGAGTATATCTGTTTGATACAACAAGTTATTTTCTGTGAAATAATTCCATATGTATCCTTCATTTTCTGAAGTGCCTTTTAACTGCGCAGTGGTATAACCCAATTTGATTTCATCTTTTTCAAATGGCATAAAAAGATCCAATAAGTACATTCTTTTTCCATGATCAATCAGGATATCCAGCATGGATCTGTTTGATGGCAATTCGGGATAGATGTCATCAATGATATTTTTCATGCAATTGCTTGGTATGTATTCAGTAGTAAACTTTCTTGAGATGTACTCCGGGTATAGCTGCTGAGCAATCTCAGATTTGTAAATCTCTGAATTGTTTCCTAAATGCAATTGAAGTCCAGCACCAATTGCATCATGGGTGATAATTTCTCCAGAACCGCCAATGGCGCCGTATGCAAAGGCATCAATCGGTCCAACGAAAGTTATAAATTGTATAGGAAGTTGATAATTGGGAAAATAATAATGCACATACTGAAAACTTTTTTTCAAGGTATTCAGTGTCTGATCCAGTTGTGCATCCATCATCTTTGTACTGTCAAATACTGATGTGTAATCATGGATAAATTTTTTTATCATCATGATGTACTTCGTGCTATCTAGATCTCTTAATACAAGGATATTGTTTTTGAAATCCTGAAAGAAAACAGGGTATTTGGTTTCAAGATTTTTTAAGCCACCCTCAATGTGATTGGTATCTATTTGGAAAAAGTCTTTTTCAAATCTCTTGGTAGTTAATTTAATCTCAATATTTTCTAGGTTAGGACGCTGATTGTTGTTGCAACCATAAAGAAGTGCAGCTCCCAGTACACAGATTATAATAATAAGCTTTTGCATCACATTTTCTTTCAAAAATATGTAATAATGATGCTTTTTTATTTGCAGATTGTTTTTAATGTTTATTCAAGGTATTTTCTCAACTTTGCACCATGAAAGTGTTGGTTTCTCAACAAAATTATCATATTGGGAATTTTGCGTCCAATGTAGAGAAGATTGGTGCTGTAATTACTGAGGCAAAAAAATCAAATGTCGACTTGGTGGTTTTCTCTGAGCTCTCTGTATGTGGCTATCCTCCACGAGATTTTTTGGAATTCAATGATTTTATCAAATTGGTTGATGAAGCAATAGAGCATATTGCCAAAATGACAAAAGGCATTGGGGTATTGATCGGATCGCCTACAAAGAATACATTTCAAAAAGGAAAACCACTTTTCAATTCAGCTGTATTGTTACATGAAGGCAAAATACAAGGAGTTGTTCATAAAACCTTGCTCCCTAATTATGATGTGTTTGATGAGTACAGATACTTTGAGCCATCATTCACTTGGAACGTAATTGAATTCAAAGGAAAGAAATTAGCTATTACAATTTGTGAAGACATCTGGAATCTTGGGAACAACTCCCTTTATAGGGTTTGCCCAATGGATGAATTGATGAAGTTCAATCCAGATCTGATGATCAATATTTCTGCTTCACCTTTTGATTATGATCATGATATTGATCGAAAAGAGGTAATACGTCAAAATGTAAGGAAGTATAACCTTCCTATGATATATTGTAATGCCGTTGGAGCTCAAACAGAAATTGTATTTGACGGAGGAAGTATGGTAGTTGATCAAAGTGGAAATATTCAACATGAACTCAACTATTTTACAGAAGACGCCCATGTTGTAGAAACAGATGTTTTGTACAATCAGCATCCTGTTGTTTCAACGGATGCCAATCTGGCCATGGATACTGAAATGAGAGTGGCCAAGGCAAATGATCCAGATCAAATTATCAAGTATCTGACCAATAGCAACAACATTGATCAAGTAAAACAGGCACTTATACTTGGAATCCAAGATTACTTCAGTAAAATGGGATTCAAAAAAGCAATCTTAGGAAGCAGTGGAGGAATTGATTCAGCAGTGGTTTTAGCATTGGCATGTGAAGCATTGGGAAAGGAAAATGTAACGGCGATTTTAATGCCTTCGGCATATTCTACTTCGCATTCTGTAGATGATGCACGCCTACTAAGTGATCGATTGGGCAATCCATATCATATCTTGCCAATAAAAGAAGTATATAAAAGTTTTATTGAAACATTGAATCCATTGTTTGCAGGCACACCCTTTGGCATTGCTGAAGAAAACATTCAAAGTAGATCAAGGGGGAATTTATTGATGGCAGTTGCAAATAAATTTGGTTATGTGCTGTTGAATACATCCAATAAAAGTGAGTTGGCAACAGGTTATGGCACACTGTATGGAGACATGGCTGGAGGATTGAGTGTTTTGGGAGATCTATACAAAACCCAGGTCTATGCTTTGGCCAGATACATCAACAAATCCAAAGAAATCATTCCAATCAACATCATTGAAAAAGAACCATCCGCAGAATTGAGGCCCAATCAAAAGGATAGCGACAGCCTTCCTGATTACGACACACTAGACAGAATATTGTATTTATACATCGAGCGTCGAAAAGGCCCATTTGAAATCATTGCCTGTGGATTCGATGAAGCATTGGTGAAAAAAACTTTGAGGATGGTAAATGCCAATGAATACAAGAGGAATCAGTTTTGTCCAATCATTCGTGTCAGTACAAAAGCATTTGGCGTTGGAAGAAGAGTGCCCATTGTTGCAAAATATTTAAGTTAATCTATACCAATTTGAAAGCAACAGTATATAAATCCACCGGAAGCTGGTATGTTCTAAAAGGTGAGGACGGACAATTTTACAATGCCAGACTGAAAGGAAAATTTAAAATGGATGAAATCACATCTACCAATCCAATTGCAGTTGGAGATCACGTCGCATTTGAATTAGAAACTGATCAGCAAGATGCTGTAATTATCACTGACTTATTTCCAAGAAGCAACTATGTAAATCGTATTTCACCCGCGAATCGACGGATGCATCACATCATTGCATCAAATATTGATCAATCTGTATTGATAGCCACCATCAAAGATCCAAAAACATCTACCGGATTTATAGACCGTTTTCTGGTGACATGTGAAGCTTTTCATATTTCAGCTATTATTTTATTTAACAAGGCTGATATATATAAAGACAAAGAGCGTAATCTTTTTGAAGAGCGCAAGGATGCCTATGAAAAGATTGGATACAAAGTATTGCTTAGTTCTGTCAATGATGATCGTGGAATGGATGATGTTAAAAATGTTCTTCAAGATCGAATTACCCTGATCAGTGGACATTCTGGCGTGGGTAAATCCAGTTTAATCAATAAAATACTTGGAGACAGCAATATTAAAACCAGTGAAGTGAGCAATTGGAGCGGAAAGGGAATGCATACAACTACTTTTGCTGAGATGTATGACCTACCATTTGGGGGACAGATCATTGATACACCTGGTATGCGTGAACTTGCCATTGCTGATATTCCTCGTCATGAACTTGCTCATTATTTTCCGGAAATGCGTGCGTTGATGAATGAATGTCAATATAATAATTGCATGCATATCAATGAACCTTCATGTGCTATAAAGGAGGCAGTCTCAGAAGGAATTATCAACGAAGAACGGTATATCAATTATTGTACGATACTTGATTCAATCAAAGAAAACGATTGGGAGTAGTTTATTTAAACCAACTGCTGTATTTCACATAATTGTTTGAAATGCGTTCTATTTCACCTTTGATTTTATCTGGAGTGATGTCTTTCACTTTTTTTGCCGGCACTCCCGCATAAATACAACCTTCAGGTATGATGGTTCCTTCCAACACAACGGCACCAGCAGCAACAATCGAATTGCTGCCAACTACAGCCTGATCCATTACTATAGCGCCCATCCCAATCAACACATTATCGTGGATGGTGCATCCATGAACAATCGCGCTATGTCCAATGCTGACGTTGTTACCAATAAGGGTTGCATTTTTTTCAAATGTTCCATGAATGACTGCATTGTCTTGAATATTTACTTTATTGCCCATTTTTATGGAGTTGACATCACCTCTTACTACTGCATTAAACCAAAAGCTGCATTCGTCGCCCGTTTCAACATTTCCTACAATGGTGGCATTGGGTGCTATGAAATTATTGCTGCCAAATTTGGGGTGTACATCATTTACAGGTAAAATAACTGGCATCTTTTTTTCTTAAAGTTATTTCATAATGCTGAACTTCGTGTCAATGAACCAGCGTGAACTCTTTTTAAGAAATGTTGCGCAGACATCCGATGCACCTCTTGCACTGGAAATTGTAAGAGCAAAGGATGTAACATTGTGGGATGTCCACGGAAAAGCATACTTAGATCTCATCAGCGGAATCAGTGTCAGTAATATCGGGCATTCCAATACGGAGGTGATCGAGGCAGTAAAAAAACAGGCAGAGCTTTACATGCATATAATGGTGTATGGTGAATTGATTGAATCGCCCCAAGTTCAATATGCAACTGAGTTGATCTCACATTTGCCTTCCACCCTCAACAGTGTCTACTTTACCAATTCTGGAACAGAAGCAACCGAAGGTGCTATGAAATTAGCAAAGAGGGTAACTGGCAGAACACAGATCCTGGCTTTCCATAATTCATATCATGGATCCACACAGGGCGCTCTTAGTGTGATGGGCAGTGAATATTGGAGGAATGCATTTCGTCCACTGCTGCCCGGGATCATTCATGCTGAATATAACAGTATTGAGTCAATTGATTTAATTGATGAAAACCTGGCATGCATCATTCTAGAACCCTTGCAGGCAGAGAAGGGGGTCAATGTTCCATCAATTGAATGGATGCAAGCGATTAGAAAAAAATGTGATGAAAAAGGTGTCTTGATGATTCTTGATGAAATTCAAACTGGATTTGGAAGAACTGGTACACTTTTTTCATTTCAACACAATGATATTATTCCGGATATACTCTTATTGGGTAAAGCATTGGGTGGTGGTATGCCGCTGGGTGCATTTATTGCAAGTCGTTCAATGATGGATGCATTTACCAACAATCCTGTGCTCGGTCATATCTCAACTTTCGGTGGTCATCCTGTAAGTTGTGCTGCTGGGCTCGCTGCCTTAAAATATCTTCTGAATAATCACTTGATCGATGGTGTAGAGGGAAAGAGAAAAATATTTAGAGATAAATTGATTCATCCACTGATCAAGGAATTTCGTTCATATGGCTTGCTTATGACCATTGAGTTTGAATCTTGGGATATCAATAAAAAAATAATTGACTTGTGTATTGAGGGGGGAGTTTTTACCGACTGGTTCCTATTCGCTCCAAATTGTATGAGGTTGGCGCCACCATTGATCATTTCTGATGAGGATATTTACAAGGCATGTGAAATAATTCTCTCAGCTTGTGATTCGTATGCTAAAAAGTAAATCTGAAGCTTCCGAAAATTCCAAATCGTTTATATAGTTCCGTGGGCAATGGCCTGGGCAGTACTCGCCAAGTAAAATCAATTCTAAAGAACCTGAAAATATTATCAACACCCGTTCCCACTTCCATAAAGGTTTTATTGTCCAAGGTTGTAAAATTGGAAAAATTTTTCAGATTGAGTTCTTTGTTCTCCTGGCTCAAACCGCCCCAGAGCATTTTTGCATTCCAAAATTGACGGAGTTTTAATTTCTTATTATGGGGGAAAAACCTGAACAGTCCGCTTCCTATTACATGTTCAACATTCAATCCTGCATATTTATCAAATAAGTATTCGAATCTGTTCATTGTATTGAATGCATACTTGTTATAATAATAGATTTCATTTCCAGGGGCCATTGAAAGCAGCATGTAAGGCAGCGTTCCAAATATTTTTCCGGCGTATGCATTGTAATAAAAATTACCTGCAGGAGGAATTTTTAAGTAGTCGCTGATGCTGAAACTAATTTTTGAGTAGGAATAATTGCTGCTTAAAACTCCTTTAAGTCCTTTTGTGTATTGCAACTCAGTTACTGGATAATCGCTTCCCAAACTTCTTCTGAAAAAATCATCCTGTAAAAATTTTTCCAAGTAGGCAAAACGAAGCTTGAGATTTATTTGAAAGTCATTGAAGTTCCCAGCCTGCAGATTTCCTACCATGTCCTTTGCAGTTGGTAGATTTTGAATGGGCGTATATTTTTTATTCCAAACATTTGCGGTAAAAGAAAGTCCACTTTTCCACTCTTTGAAATATTCAATTTTTGTTTGTTTGATCTTGATGAGTTTTAATGGTACCTGGGATTTTCGGAAGATCATGGCAAAAAGATTATCATAACCAATCTCATCATAATACGTTTGACCATAATCCATATCATTTTTAAAAATAAACCTGATACTGCTTCTTGGATTTTTGCCAATCATATACAATACTTCGGCTTTCCCTTTTATTTTCTGATCTTTTGTTCCATATGCGAGATAACTCCCTAAGTAAATTTTTTTATTGAAGTGGTAATTGGTTCCCAAGTCAAACCTCATTCTGAAGCCTTCATACTGATTAGAACTGATCCAATTCATCCAGGGACCTATTTCATAATTCCCAAGATATCTGTATCCAGTACCTATGAAGTACATCCATTCCCTGTAATTAACATATTCAGGCATTTTCAGGATACTGTCTGCCATCTTGTAGAAATTGGATTCATTCTTATTTAATGCCTGATGACGGTTTACCAACCAAAAACTATCCGATTTGAGTCCGGCTCCTTCTTTGATATCGATGATCTCACGTCTGTTGTCTTCCAGAATATCATCATTGAATGCTGATGGTATCGTATCGCTGTTTAAGACAACATTTTTATAATAGGTTGTTTTTTTGCCAATTAAACTGAGGTTCTTTTTGCTGGTTAAATTAATGTTTGCCACAAACTTGTCTTTGGACAAGAACCAGATGCTATCATTGATCAATTGATACTCTTGGACAAGACTCAGTTTGTCGACAAAATTGATATTGGAGCCAGGTGAAACAAGCAAATTCATTTTCTGAACAGCAAAGCTTGAGTCTGCGATCCAGGCATCACCCTGAAAAGTGTTTTCTCCTCCTCTTTTTGGAGAAAATACCAAATGAAAATATCTTTTTCCAGCGATGAATTGGGTATCTGGCACTTTGTAATGGTAGTAAGTATCTCCATCATCACTGATGGGGCTTACATACTGTTTTTCAAAGACGGGTATGAAATTCTTGTATACATTGATATTTTGATACATGCCACCAGTAAACCTAGAAAAACTTTCATTATTGAAGCCGATCGTTTTACTTGCTTTGATAATTTCTCTTGATTTATATGGATTTGTTTGTTTGTAGTAATCAGAGATGGTTTCAATCAAATAAATGGGTAAAATCGGATTTTCTTCTGAAGTAGAATCAACGCTGTTGAGAATGAACTTGAATGGTTTTGGTGGGAGAATACCTTTTTGCATTTTCTCAACATTCACATTGTTGAGATCAATTTCTAGTTTATTGTACAACTCATAACTGAAACTGGTGAACCTGCTTCGGTCATTAATTGGTTTGTTTTTAACGATTTTTCTCCATAGAATCAGTCCTCTACCAATCTTACTCTTTACCACCACTTCCTTCACAATTTTTTTTCTCTCCATTTTGATGACCAAGTCAATTTCAGAAAGGCTGGTATCGAGGTGTAAATAATTGTCTTCAAATCCTGCATAGCTGATCAATAAAGTATCTGAGGGCCATTTTTCAAGTATAAACCGAAAATTACCTGCAGAGTCACTCAACTTAGCAAAGTTGGTTCTATAAAATTGAACGGATGCGAAAGGAACCGGCTCTTCCGAGTGCATGTCAAAAATTTTGGCGCGCAAAATCTTGACCTGTGCAAAATCTTGTTTAAAGATGATGAAGGTTAGCAATAAAAGTAGGATGCGTTTGCTGGCAGTCCATTTCATATTACTTGCTGAGATGCATACTTCTTTCTTTGTACAAAGTTCTGAAATATGGGTCTTGTAAGTCCTTTACAAAGCGGATCGCTTCCCCTGTTGATTTCATTTCAGGTCCAAGCTCTTTGTTAACTCCTGGGAATTTTTCAAAACTGAATACTGGTTCTTTGATGGCAAATCCATTTAGTTTTTTCTCAAATTTGAAATCAGTCAGCTTATGTGTTCCCATCATTACTTTGGTGGCGATATTCAAATAAGGAATTTGATATGCTTTGGCAATGAAAGGTGTTGTTCTGGAGGCACGTGGATTCGCTTCAATTACATATACTTTTCCAGCTTTGATTGCAAATTGAATATTGATCAGTCCAAGAATATCCAATGCCCTTGCAATTCTTTCTGCGTATGACTCCATGGTACTTACTTCCATCGGACTCAAATTGAATGCAGGCAATACCGCATTGCTGTCTCCGCTGTGAATTCCAGCTGGCTCAATATGTTCCATTACTCCCATTACATGGAAGTTTTCTCCATCGAAGATGGCATCAATCTCAGCTTCCTGACACCTGTCAAGAAAATGATCAATAAGAATTTTATTTCCAGGAATATGTTTCAATAAACTTACTACGGCAGATTCAACCTCCTCATCATTGATGACAATTCTCATTCTTTGTCCACCTAATACATATGACGGCCTCACCAACACTGGGTAACCTACTTTATTTGCTACTTCCACTGCTTCATCTACTGTAAATGCAGTTCCATATTCAGGATAGGGAATTTCAAGGTTTTTCAACATGTCACTGAACCTTCCTCTGTCCTCCGCAATATCCATATTGTCATAAGAGGTACCAATGATTTTGATTCCCTTCTTGTGTAATTTTTCTGCAAGCTTCAACGCAGTTTGACCGCCCAATTGAACAATTACTCCTTCAGGTTTTTCATATTCAATTAACTCCCAAAGGTGTTCCCAAAATACAGGTTCGAAATACAATTTGTCTGCAATGTCGAAATCTGTTGAAACGGTTTCAGGATTGCAGTTCACCATAATGGCTTCATAACCACATTCCTTGATAGCCAACAAACCATGTACACAGCAATAATCAAATTCAATTCCCTGTCCAATTCTGTTTGGTCCAGATCCAAGCACAATAATTTTCTTTTTATCGCTGACCTTGCTTTCATTGGTTCCCTCGTTTTCAAAGCTGCTGTAGAAATAAGGTGTTTTTGCTTCAAATTCAGCAGAGCAAGTGTCTACCATTTTATATACTCTCTTGATACCTGCTGCCTTCCTCTTTTCATACAGATCTTCTTCTGTGCCATCCTGCATGATCTTGCAAATTTGTTCGTCGCTGAAACCATGATGCTTTGCTTTCTTTATCAATGCGATTGGCAATGAGTCGAATTTATATTTTGCAATTTCTTTTTCTACATCGACAATTTTTTGGATTTCATAAATAAACCATGGATCAATTCGTGTTGCCTGACAAATGGTTTTTACACTGATGCCCATCATCAGTGCATCCTTTATTCGAAATATTCTGTCCCATTTGGGTGTTTTCAAATATTCAATGATCTCGTCAGCATGCATCATGCTTTTACCGTAATAACCCAACCCAACTGCATTGTTTTCGAGACTCTGACATGCCTTCTGTATTGCTTCAGTGAAACTTCTACCAATCGACATCACTTCACCAACAGATTTCATTTGCAGACCCAATGTGTCATTCGCACCTTTGAATTTGTCAAAATTCCATCTTGGAACTTTTACAATTACATAATCGAGTGCAGGTTCAAAATATGCAGAGGTTGTTTTTGTGATTTGGTTTTTAAGTTCATCAAGTGTAAAGCCAAGCGCAAGTTTTGCAGCAATTTTTGCAATAGGATATCCAGTTGCTTTAGATGCAAGTGCTGAAGATCGGCTTACCCTGGGGTTGATTTCAATCGCGATGATTTCTTCTGTTTCTGGGTTTAATGCAAATTGAACGTTACATCCTCCAGCAAAATTGCCAAGATTGCGCATCATGCTGATGGCCGTATTTCTCATCAGCTGAAATGCGGTATCACTTAAAGTCATTGCAGGTGCAACCGTGATGGAATCACCTGTGTGCACACCCATTGGATCGAAATTCTCTACTGTACATATAATCGCCACATTGTCTTTTGAATCTCTCAGCAATTCCAATTCAAATTCCTTCCATCCCAGTACTGCTTTTTCAACCAATACTTCATGAATGGGGGATGCATTCAATCCTCTGTTCAATGCTTCATCTAAAAATTCTTTGCTGTGTACAAATCCACCTCCTGTACCTCCAAGTGTAAAAGAAGGTCTGATTACCAGTGGAAATCCAATTTCCTGTGCAAACTCTTTTCCTTCCAAAAATGAATTGGCGGTTTTTGCTGTTGCCACAGGAATATTCATTTCAATCATCCATTGACGGAACAACTCTCTGTCTTCCGCCTTATCAATTGCCTTGATGTCAACACCAATGAGCCTAACATTGTATTTCTCCCATATTCCTAATTCCTCTGCTTCTTTGGCCAAATTCAATGCAGTTTGTCCACCCATGGTTGGCAAGACTGCATCAATTTGATTCTCCTTTAGAATCTGTTCAATGCTTTCAACCGTGAGCGGTAAAAGATAAACCCTGTCCGCCATCATGGGGTCGGTCATAATGGTTGCAGGATTCGAATTGATCAAAATCACTTTCACACCTTCCTCTCGAATACTTCTTGCTGCTTGTGAACCCGAATAATCAAACTCACAGGCTTGTCCAATTACAATCGGACCAGAACCGATGATGAGCACTGAGCGGATGGAAGTATCTTTTGGCATGTTTTAGGATTGAAGGGACACAAAAAAACCGGGTATTACCCGGGGGGCAAAGGTACAATTTGACAGAGATTTCCGATGGGAAAAATTCTGAAATGAACAGCCAGTAACACTAATGTTGAAATGTGGTGGGTAATTAAGCTTGATTGTGAAAGGCGGCGATTTCATAATCTTCCATCAACCCATGCTGGGATTGATGCGGGAACATAATGGCATCATGTTCTGACCCTGAGTTCTTTTTCTTTTGAAATCCAACTCTGCCCAAGAGGGAGGAGAAAGCCATTGATATATGTGTAAATAAACGTCTCATCTACATACTATAGACAATCAATGGGTAAAAAAAGTTGTATGACACCCCATATTTATTTTTTTGGCACCCTTCATATGGTAGTTTTGCAACATGTTCAAATACCTTATAGCAGTATTTATCATGTGTTCTTGGCTACATTCCCAGGAACAGAACCGACCATTCGATTATCCACTTGCTGTTAAACCCTTGCTGAATGCAAATTTTGGAGAAATGAGACCAAATCATTTTCATATGGGGTTGGATTTGAATACCGGTGCCAGAGAAAATCTACCCATTTTTGCCCCCGCAGACGGATACCTCTCCAGAATAAAAATCGAATCAGGTGGATTTGGCCGGGCACTTTATTTCAACCATAGCAACGGTACAACCACCGTTTATGCTCATATGAACAGTTTTCTGCCAGCTGTAGAACAATTTTTAGAGCAGCAGCAATACGAACAGGAAACCTGGAAAATCGATTTACAGGTACCTGTCGGAAAATTCACGGTTAAAAAAGGGCAATTAATAGGGTACAGCGGAAATACTGGAGCATCTGAAGGTCCACATGTTCATTTTGAAGTGAGAAATATAAAAACTGAAAACAGTCTCAATCCTCTCCGAAATGGAATATCTATGGAAGACAACGTAGCGCCGGAAGTGTTAAAACTTGCTGTGTATGACTATGACAAAAGTATATATGAACAAACCCCTGTTATAATACCCTTAATCAAAAAAGGATTAAGTTATGTTGCTGTAAAAAAAATTGAAGTTCCATTTGAGAAAGTTGTCATAGGAATAATTGCCATTGATCGAATGAGTGGAAGTTCAAATCCCAATGGTATCTATAAAGCCATTCTTAAAAAAGACAAACTCCCAATTGCGGGATTTGAACTGGATAACATTTCATACGATTTTACCAGGAATCAAAATGGTCATATTGATTACCCATTGCGTTTCAAGGGTGGGCCATATGTTCAAATGCTTCATTGCCCTAAATTTTTTCAACTGAGCATTTATCCTGCATCATTTAATAAGCCATACATAGTTAACAGCAATAACTTTCAAGAATATCAGATAGATGTTTCCGATGCACATGATAACATATCAAAAGTTACATTTGATATTCGAAAGATTGGAACAACAGAACAAAGAAAATTTTCAGGCCAGGCAATGATGATCAATAAGAAAAATGTATTCGAATCATCTAATATTACATTTGAATTTTCACCTGATGCGTTTTATGATTCATTTCATATGGATGTTGTTTCTACTCCTTCAACACAAGTCTTTCAAAAGTCCAATCTTTATCAAGTTCAGCCATTCTCTGTTCCTGTAAACAGTTCTTTTCAGGTAGCCATCAAATCATCTGTGGGAAAAATCGATACCACAAGGATGGTCATAAAAAAATCTATCAAAGGGAAGGATGAAATTAAAAAAGCCATCTACGGGAAAAATGGGTTTACTGCATCTTTTAAAGAATTGGGATCATTTCAATTGTTGGAGGATCTTGAACCACCAAGTATCTCCATCAATATTTCCAATGGCGCTCAGGTAAAGGGTGGCGATCAGCTTGTTTGCAATGTTTCAGACAATTTTAAATCAATTCGATCTTTTGAAGCCAGGGTAGATGGCAAATGGCTCATGTTTAAGCCAAGAGGAAATTCATACAGTTACCGCATTGATGAACATTTTCCGCTAGGTGAACATTTTCTCACAGTAATTGTTTTTGATGAAGCAGGTAATCGAAACAATTTGAAAATTCAAGTAAAAAGAAACTAAACCATGGCATTGCAAGAAGGCAAAAAAGCTCCATCATTTACTGCAAAGGATCAGGATGGCGAAAGCATTAAGTTGTCAGACTTCAAAGGGAAAAAATTGGCACTTTATTTTTATCCAAAGGATGATACAAGTACATGTACTGTTCAGGCTTGTAACATTCGAGATGGATTCAAGATGCTTGCCAAAAAAGGCATTGAAGTAATTGGGGTGAGTCCTGATGATGAAAAATCACATACAAAATTCATTGCCAAACATAAATTACCATTTCGCATTATAGCGGATACTGGAAAAAAGTTGGTTGAAAAATATGGTGTTTGGGGTGAGAAGCAACTTTATGGAAACAAATATATGGGAGTGTTTCGCACTACTTTTTTAATTGATGAAAACGGAGTAATTGTCAAGATTATTTCCAAACCTAAAGTGAAAGAACATTCCAAAGAAATTGCTGCAGGTTTTGGATTATAGAAGCCATTCTATTTCTCCGTGTCTGATAGTTTCTGTTGTACTGTGTTGAATTTCAAGTTCCCCTTGCATATTGCTTTGCAAAACCGTTGCTTCAAAGACGATTTGATTTCTTCTGAATTTTACAACCTGACCTTTTTTAAATAAACGCTTGTTGAATTCAAAAACAGTATTTGGAGTGGAATTTTTTTCCATCTCCTTGAATCTGTTTTCCAAATGGCTGCAAAGTTCTTGGGCCAATGCTATTGAATCGAAATGTTTTCCGGTTATTTGTTTCAGGGATACAGCTTTATGATGGTATGCATCAAAAGTCACTTGGTTGATATTGATCCCAATTCCTATTACAGACCATTTCCATTTTCCTTTACCAATGATGTTTTCTATTAATATACCCCCTGCCTTTCTGTCACGCCAGTAGAGGTCATTCGGCCATTTGATGCATGTTTCTTCGCCTGCATATGCTGAAAAGAAATCATGACATCCCAAAATTACAGCTGCTGAAACAGGGAATTGATCCATTGGAGAGAACTGCTCAGCGTCCATTATAACTGTTAACATGATATTTTCTCCCTTGACACTTTCCCAAATTCGGCCTCTCTGTCCTTTTCCATTTGTTTGCTCCAGGGCAAAAATGGCCGTTCCTGATGTAGCCTTGCCATCCCGAATAAGCTGCATGGCATGATTATTGGTACTATCTATTGAAGACAATATGATGAAGGGTTTTCCTATCATTTTGTTGGCATCATAAGGAGTGAAATAATCCTTAATTTTGGCAAGTTACTCAACGAAAACTTAAAAAAACAACGTTTGGCATCAAGATCAGCAGAAACCGTATCTCCGAAGAAAATATCCAGGTTAACAAAGAACAGCAAAATTCTGAAAGTCATCACATCTGCCATACAGGATAGAAAAGGTGAACACATCGTGTTGTTGGATTTAAGAAAAATCTCCGAAGCGGTTTCAGACTTTTTCATTGTATGTGAGGCAAGTTCAACCGTTCAGGTGAGAGCGATTGCTGACTGGGTGGAAATGAAAGTAAAAAAAGAATTGGGTGAATTACCATATAGGCATGAAGGACAGCAAGCCAGTCAATGGATCTTGGTCGATTATGTAAACGTGGTGGTTCATGTTTTTTTAAGTGAAACGAGAAAATTTTATAAGCTAGAAGATATGTGGAATGATGGCGTAGAAATAGAATTAGAAGAGCCAACGCCCATGCCACAACCTCCTGCATTTAAATCAATCAAGAAAAAGAACAAGTAAGCATCATGAATAACGATTCTCGAAATAATGAAAAGAAAGGCGGTTCATTCAATCCATTTAAAAAGAAGGAAACAGGTGGCGAAGGCGGTTCTTCAAAAGGCCCGTCATTTAGTTTTTACTGGATATATGTAATCGCTGCGGTTGTATTGATCGGATATCAGGTAATGCGTGGAGTGAGCCCGGATGCCAGAAACATCACAGAACTTGAGTTCAAACAAAAAATGCTTAGCCAGAATGATGTTGCAAAACTTGAGCCTGTAAAAAACAAAGACATCGTTCGTGTATATATCACTCGTGATAGTTTGGATAAGAAAGTTTACAAAGACATGTTGGGTGATAAATTGGTGTACGCCAAATCATCAAAAGGCCCTCATTTCCAATTCGGATATTCCAAAATCGACGATTATCAGGAGAACCTGAACAAATATTTCACTGATCACCCCGAAGTGCGTGAAGTTCCAGTAGAACCCATCACTGATCCAGAATTTTTTGGCCCACTTGTAAATTTCTTGTTTCCGATTTTGATGTTCGGACTGTTAATGGTATTGATGATGCGTAAAATGGGTGGAGGAGCCGGTGGCGGCGGCGGAGGCGGAATTTTCAGCATAGGAAAATCAAAAGCTCAGCTATTCGACAAAGGAACCAAAGTAAATATCACTTTTAAAGATGTTGCAGGTTTGGATGAAGCAAAGCAGGAAGTGATGGAAATCGTGGACTTCTTAAAAAATCCAAAGAAATATACTGCACTTGGAGGTAAAATTCCAAAGGGTGCATTGTTGGTCGGCCCTCCAGGAACTGGAAAAACATTGCTTGCTAAGGCAATGGCAGGTGAAGCACAAGTGCCATTCTTCTCCATGTCTGGATCTGATTTTGTTGAGATGTTTGTTGGTGTTGGTGCAAGCAGGGTAAGAGATCTTTTCAAACAGGCTCGTGAAAAAGCACCTTGTATTATTTTCATTGATGAGATAGATGCCATCGGACGTGCAAGGGGAAAGAACGTGATGATGAGCAATGATGAACGTGAAAATACATTGAACCAATTGTTGGTTGAAATGGATGGATTCGGTGGCGATAGTGGCATCATTATACTTGCAGCAACCAATCGTCCAGATGTACTTGATAGCGCATTGTTACGTCCTGGTCGTTTTGATCGTCAGATAAGCATTGATAAACCTGATGTTAAAGGAAGAGAAGCTATTTTCCTGGTTCACTTGAAGCCAATCAAACGATCAGAAACGCTCGACATTCACAAACTTGCTGAACAAACCCCAGGATTTGCGGGAGCTGATATTGCCAATGTATGTAATGAAGCTGCATTGATTGCGGCTAGAAAAGGCAAAGATCAAGTTGAGATGGATGATTTCCAAGATGCAATTGATAGAGTTATTGGCGGATTGGAAAAGAAAAATAAAATCATTCTTCCCGAAGAGAAGAAAATCATTGCCTATCATGAAGCAGGGCATGCAGTTTGTGGTTGGTACCTTGAACACGCCTATCCACTTTTGAAAGTCACCATTGTTCCAAGAGGTGTTGCAGCATTGGGATATGCCCAGTATACTCCAAAAGAACAGTACTTATATAATACTGAACAACTCACTGATCAAATGTGCATGACATTGGGTGGCAGGGCTAGCGAAGAAATCTTTTTCAATAAAATTTCAACAGGAGCCCAAAATGATCTTCAACAGGTTACCAAGCTCTCTTATGCTATGGTTACGGTTTACGGTATGAATGACAGGGTTGGAAACATCAGCTTCTATGATCCTCAGCAAGATCAGTATTTCACCAAACCATATAGTGAAGAGACTGGAAAAATCATTGATGAAGAAGTAAGAAAACTGGTTGATCAAGCATACCAGCGAACCATTGAATTGCTCACAGAGAAAAAAGCTGAAGTAGAAAAAATTGCACTTGCCTTATTGGATCGTGAAGTGTTGCATCAACAGGATGTTGAAGATTTGATTGGGAAACGACCATTCAGTGAAAAGAAAATTCTTGCAGATGATGAACCATCTCAAGACAGCAATCCATCAGCTCAAACTGAATAAATTGTATGCGTCGATTAGATGAAAAAATAATCATGGAGTCGTCTTCTTCCAAAGAGAGGATCCTGACCAACATACGCAAGGCCTTAACACAGCCTACCGATCAACCATTTCCGGCGTTGGATAAAGTTGATTTCAATTTTGAACAAAAAGATGAAGACCTGGCTGTTCTTTTCGCAGAGAAATTCACCTCACTGATGGGAAAATTCTCGGTGTGTGAAAATGAAGAAGATCTGGTAAATCAGATCAATGGCCTAGCAATGGAAAGGAAGTGGAATGATATTTACTGTACAGATGAGAACATCCGTTCGGCATTCTCATCTTTTGGTTTCCAAAATTTTTCAAACAAATCACTTGCGGAAAGTGATTCAGCCATCACAAAATGCGAGTTGTTGGTAGCAAGAACCGGTTCGGTGGTATTAAGTAGTACTGTTTCCTCGGGCAGAACCACCAGTGTATACTCACCTGTTCATATATGCGTTGCAAAAACCAATCAGTTGGTTTTCGATGTGAAAGATGCTTTGAAATTTCTTCAAAAAAAATATGGCGAACAGCTGCCATCCATGATTTCTTTTGCAACAGGGCCAAGCAGAACAGCAGACATAGAAAAAACATTGGTTGTTGGAGTGCATGGTCCGAAAGAAGTGTACTGTTTTTTGTTGGATAGCTAGATCCTTTTTCGCCATATCAATTCTCGGTATATTTGAACATGCAAGTCCCGCAAGGCAAAAAAATTTATTTTCTATCAGACTTCCATCTAGGTGTTCCTGATGCATCTTCCAGTTTATTAAGAGAAAAAAAAGTTGTAGCCTTTCTTGAAAGCATCAAAGCAGATGCATATATGGTATTTGTATTGGGTGATCTTTTTGATTTTTGGTTCGAATACAGAAAAGTAATTCCGAAAGGGTATGTCAGGATCTTAGGAAAACTTGCCGAGCTTACTGATGCTGGAATCCCTGTTCACTTCTTTGTAGGAAATCATGATATGTGGATGTCGGGCTATTTTGAATCAGAGCTCAATGTTCCAGTTTATTTTGAACATAAAACCTACTTCTTTAATGAAAAGAAATTTGTGATAGGTCATGGAGATGGATTGGGCCCTGGAGACAACGGGTATAAATTCCTTAAGCAAATCTTTAGAAACCCTTTTTGTAAATTTTTATTCGGACTCATACCGCCTTTTTTCGGAATATCCTTGGCGGAGTATTTCAGTAAAAAAAGTCGTATCGCAACTGGTCATACCGATGACCATTTTTTAGGAGAAGAGAAAGAATGGCTCTTGCAATTCTGCAAATCTGAACTTGAAAAAGGTCATGTTGATTATTTTGTTTTTGGACATCGGCATCTACCGATTGATTACTCGTTGAATGATCACAGCAGGTATATAAATTTGGGTGATTGGATTAAATATAATTCCTATGCTGTTTTTGATGGAAGTCAACTTAAGCTAATTCAACAACCATGAACAGGTTTTCTTTCATTTTGCTTTTAAGTCTGCTTCATGGCCTGCATCTTCATTCGCAAGAAGTTAACTTGAGTTTGAAGTTGCAAAAAGAATTGCCAGGTAAATTCAATCAGTTCAGGGTAGATGAATTGGGCAGTGTATATGTGTTTACTTCAACAGGGCAAATAAAAAAATACAATGCCAACCTTGATTCACTGGCTGTTTTCAACGATGTGAAAAGATACGGGCAGCTCTATAGTATTCATGCTGAGAACCCCTTGCGCACTATCTTATTTTTTAAAAATTTCAATACAGTTGTATTGTTGGATAGAATGATGCAAATGGTTCAAAAAATTGATTTACGCAAATTCAACTTATTTCAAGTAAATGCAATCGCCCCCAGCTATGACAATCGACTGTGGGTCTTTGATCAGCAAAATTTTAAAATAAAAAAAATAAATTTTGACGGTTCCTTGGTGTTTGAGTCAACTGATTTACGCCTGGTATTTGATGAAGCCATTCATCCCTTTAAAATGATTGAGCACCAAGGATCATTGTATTTACTTGATTCACTCACCGGTGTATATCAATTTGATTATTATGGAGGGTTTAAAAAGAAATTTTCATATCCACATACTTTAGATATTGAATCTTGGGGTAATGCTTTGATAGGAATTGAAAAAGATCGTATATGGCTCAAAAGGGAAAATGAACTGGAAGCAAAATGGGCCGATGTTTCTCGGCAATTTTTTAATGTAAAGCAATTGTATTTTAGTAATCAGATTGCATATTCTCTAGACGACCAGAAAATCTCACTATATTCATTTAATTTCAACACACGAGAATGAAATCCTTGCTACAATATACTTTGTTCGACAACCATGTATCAGATTATCTCTTGATACTTGGAATCATTTTACTTGTATGGGTGCTGAAAAAGCGGGCAGGTAAAAACATAACCCGCCTGGTGTTTTATATATTCAAGAGAATGGACAGGGTGATCGATGAGAAGGAGTTTTTTAATTTGGTTTTGGCACCGCTGGAAAATTTTATACTTTTCCTGGCTGTTTATATTTCAATGAACAGCTTGAACTTTCCATCCATCCTGCATTTCAAACTGTTTAGGATTACCTCAGAGTTGTTGGTAGACCGCTTCTCAATTGGGTTGCTGATTTTCTTCTTTTTTCATACGCTCTTGCGTGTGATAGACTATCTGGCCATTATTCTTGAAAAAAGAGCAAGCACAACTGAAGACACAACAGACGATCAACTCATTATATTTTTCAGGGAATTTCTCAAAGTAATTTTGGTGATCATTTGTATCCTGGTAATGATTCGTTTTGTACTTGATGAAGATATTACCAAAATACTCGCTGGTCTAAGTCTTGCAGGTGCCGCGATTGCACTTGCTGCAAAAGAAAGTCTTGAAAATCTCATTGCATCATTTATTATATTTTTCGACAAACCGTTTCGAGTTGGCGATCTTTTGAAAGTGCAACAAATCAATGGAACCGTAGAAAAAATCGGATTGAGAAGCACAAGAATCAGAACAAACGACAAAACCTACGTTTCCATTCCAAACAAACAAATGGTAGATACCATTGTAGACAATTTTTCATTGCGAAATAAGCGAAGAGGAGAATTGAATCTCTATCTTGATTTAAAAACATCGTTGAGTCAGATCAATCAATTGTTGAATGGGTTAGAGAAGGAATTGACTATAGAAGGAGTTACAGAAAAAACAATTCTATTGAACGATTTAAAGATTGAAGCGTATCAAATTTCAATTGAATACCTCACCGATCCAATACCTATGTCTTCTTTCAATGCAACTAAACAATTAATACATTTGAAAGTATTGGCTCTCTTGGAAGATCTCAACATTGAAATTGCAGGAAAAAATAAAATGATCGGATAATCAGGATAGTCCTGCTTTTAGCTCCAGCAGCATTCCTTTTATGTTTTTTAAAAGTTCAATGGTTTCAAATTGTTCATTGACTTTTTTCCCTTTTTTAAGAAAGGTTTTGGCGCCTTCGATTGTATATCTTTTTTCTTTTAATAGAAAATAGATCAGTTTAAGATTTTTAACATCCTCTGGCCTAAATAAACGATCACCCTTTCTGTTTTTTCTGGGTTTTAATATATCGAATTCATTTTCCCAGAAACGGATGAGTGAAATGTTGACATTGAACATTTTCGCAACATCACCAATAGGGTAGTACAATTTGCTATACAGCTCATCGTCTTCAGGAATATTGATAAATGCAGCGTTGACTTCTATTGAAACAGTTGGCTCTTCAGCAATGGACCCCTGGTTAATTTCTTTTTTATGAACAGCCTCTTGATATGCCTCGGTAACTGGCATTGTTACAGGTTTCTCCTTTCTTTCCCGCACTGTCTTTTTTTCAGGATGTTGTGAAGGCTCTCCCCCAAATAGATCTAGCTGATGAAGCATAAACGAATTTAAAAACAAAAATAAACTCGTTATCAAGTAGTTATACACAATTCATCAATCAAATGACTGATTTCTGGATGCTGCAAGTTTCAAAATCAGCTGATATTGTTCTGGTGTTAGGTCGGTGTAAAAGAAATAGATCGGATCCAGGTGTTTGTTTCTTTTGATGACTTCATAGTGAAGATGAGGACCGGTTGATTTTCCAGTATTTCCAACATAACCAATTACTTCACCTCTTTTAACTTTTTGTCCTCTCTTAACTTTTATCTTATACAAGTGTCCATAAAGTGTATTGTAAGAATAACCATGATCAATCACGATGTGGTTTCCATATCCATTGCCCAGGTTCCCAGCTATTTCAATAACTCCATCTGCAGTTGCATACACAGGGGTTCCTTGCGGTGCTGTAAAATCCAATCCAGGATGGAATTTCACGGTTTTATACAAAGGATCGATTCTATATCCAAATCCAGAGCTTACACGATCCAGGTCTTTGTTGCTTAGTGGTTGAATGGCGGGAGTACTGGCCAGCAGTTTCTCTTTGTTTTTGACCATTTTCTCAATTTCATTGTACGATTTCTCCTGACTAATGAGTCTATTGTAAATACTGCTTAGTCTTTTTGCAATACCCTCAGTCAATTCTTCACTGTCCATTCCTGCCAAGATTTGCATCTCTTTTCTTCTTTCAAGTTGTCTCACCCTTAAACTATCGGGCAAGGGATTTGCTTCAAAAACTGTTCTGTAAACCTCATTGTCGCGCTTCTCCAGTTGTCTCAGTCGATCATCCAGATCCTTGTATTTACTGGCATAAACGTTGTTCAGATATTCAGCCCTTTCCAGCTGTATCTTCATGATTTTTTCCTTGGGAGAATCTACAAATCTGAAAGCGATGGTAACAATGATCAAACCCGTCACGATAGCAGTGGAAATAAAGGCAAATATTCTAAGCAACGTCACCCTTAACGGAGTAACCTGCTTCTCATACCTCAGGGTCTGCGTGTTATAGTAATATTTGATCTTCTTCATCAGCTGCCCATCTATGAAATGATGTATTTTTGCGACTTAGGGACCCCGCAAATATAACCTATTGTGCCTAGACCCTGATTTATAACCTGTTAAGCAATGACATCAGCAGAGATAAGAAAGAAGTTTTTAGATTTTTTTGCGAGCAAGGGCCATCAAATTGTGCCTTCCGCACCCATCGTTTTGAAAGATGATCCGACCTTGCTATTCACCAATTCAGGGATGAATCAGTTCAAAGATTATTTTCTGGGAAACAAAGTGGCGCCATTTAAACGTGTGGCAGACACCCAAAAATGTTTGCGTGTAAGTGGCAAACACAATGATCTTGAAGAAGTAGGGGTAGATACCTATCACCATACCATGTTTGAAATGCTTGGCAACTGGAGCTTCGGTGATTATTTTAAAAAAGAAGCCATCGAATGGAGCTGGGAACTGCTGACCGAAGTATTTAAAATGGATAAGTCGCGCTTATACGCAACTGTATTCGAGGGTGATAAATCTGAAAACCTGCCACCATCTTCTGTTGCATTAGGAGTTTGGAAAAAATTACTTCCCGAAGAGCATATTGTCTTTGGGAA
This sequence comes from Chitinophagaceae bacterium, assembly GCA_017853575.1. Classification (GTDB taxonomy): domain Bacteria; phylum Bacteroidota; class Bacteroidia; order Chitinophagales; family Chitinophagaceae; genus Pollutibacter. The sequence goes on from JAFMJI010000002.1 coordinate 106,185, forward strand.
TAAAAAAGATAATTTCTGGGAAATGGGCGATACTGGTCCATGTGGCCCTTGCAGTGAAATTCATGTCGATTGCAGATCAGATGAAGAGCGGGCAAAGTTGCCTGGTCATCTGTTGGTGAACAAAGATCATCCCCAAGTAATTGAAATTTGGAACAATGTATTCATACAATATAATCGTATGAAGGATGGTTCGCTTCAGCCACTTGCCTCCACACATGTTGACACAGGTATGGGATTGGAGAGGTTGGTAAGGGTTTTGCAAGGCAAGCATTCCAATTATGAAACTGATATCTTTTCAGGTTCCATTCATGAGACTGAAAAAATTTCTGGTAAAAAATATACTGCAGGGGATAGCAAACAGGATGTTGCATTCAGGGTAATAGCAGACCATATCAGAGCAATTGCATTTACCATTGCTGATGGTCAACTTCCCTCCAATACAGGTGCAGGATATGTGATTAGGAGAATTTTGAGAAGAGCAGTAAGATATTATTACTCTTATCTGGATGTCAAAGAGCCTTTGTTGTATAAATTAATGCCTTTGCTCGCTGAACAGTTCAAAGATGTTTTTCCTGAATTAAATGCCCAGCTTGCATTTGTAAGTAAAGTTGTGAAAGAGGAAGAAGACACCTTTTTAAGAACCTTGGGCAAGGGACTCAAAAAGATGGATGATATCATTGAAGCAGCTGCATCCAATAATTTAATTGAAGGTGCTCCGGCATTTGAATTGTATGACACCTATGGATTCCCCTTTGATCTTACCAGGTTGATTGCACAGGAGAAAGGTATTTTGGTTGATGAAGCAGGCTTTGAAAAAGAAATGCAAGTACAAAAAAACCGAAGCAAGTCTGCCGCAACTGTAGATACCGGTGATTGGGTGGAAGTTAAAAAAACTGTTGGTGGTTTACCTGCTTTTGTAGGATATGAACATTTGTCGTATAAAACATCTTTGCTCAGATACAGAGCTATTCAGGCAAAGGGTCAATCTAGTTTTCAGGTTGTATTGGAGAGCAGTCCATTCTATGCAGAGAGTGGTGGACAAGTAGGCGATACGGGAATTATTCGAATGGGCAATTCCGTTTTAAAGGTTGTGAATACAAAAAAAGAAAATGATTTAATTGTTCATACAATAGAAAGTCTTCCAGAAGAAATCAATGCAGAAGTAATTGCTGAAGTGAATACCAATCGAAGAAAAGAAATTACCAAACATCATTCTCTTACACATTTGCTCCATGCTGCATTGAGAAATGTGTTAGGTAGCCACGTCGCTCAGAAAGGTTCATTGGTAAATGAGCAGGGAATGAGATTTGATTTTTCTCATTTTGCAAAAATGACTGATGAGGAGATCGCTGCTGTCTCAGCACTTGTTAATCAAAAGATCAGGGAAAACATTCCTGTTGTAATTCGTGAAATGCCAAAAGAAGAGGCTTTGAAACTTGGTGCCATTGCTTTGTTTGGAGAAAAATATGGTGATAGGGTGAGGGTGATAACCATTGATCCTGCATACTCAGTTGAACTTTGTGGCGGAACACATGTTTGCAGTACCGGCGAATTAGGACACTGCATCATCACCTCTGAGTCGAGCGTGGCTGCTGGCGTTAGGCGCATTGAAGCAATATGTTCAATCGCAACCGAAGAATATTTGTCGCAGCAACAAAATCTTATGAAGCAAGTAGCTGCTGCATTAAAAAATCCAAAAGATATTCTAAAGTCGATCGAGCATCAGGTAGAAGACCTTACCCAGTTAAAAAAACAACTTGAATCAGCCGAATCAAGGTTGCTGGGATTTTTGAAAGATGAATTGGTTCAGCAATTTGAAAAAATCAATCAAATTTCATTCTTAGGGGCAAAAGTAGAAGTCACTTCTGTTGATGCGCTCAAGAAATTATGTAACGATATTAGGCTTTCAAATAAAAATTCTGTTGTTGTGCTCGCTGCAATCATTGATGGCAAACCATCTGTTGCAATTGGCATTGAGGACGAATTGCAAAAATCATCTTCTCTGGATGCAAATGCGTTCATCAAAAACGAAGTAGCTAAAATCATTAAAGGCGGAGGCGGAGGTCAAAAATCATTGGCCGTAGCAGGCGGACAAGATGCGGGGGCATTGGCAACAGCCATTTCTGCAGTTAAAAATGCACTCCATGCATAAATATGAGGCAGTCATTGGTTTGGAAGTGCATGCTCAGTTAAAAACCCAGAGTAAGCTCTTAGCTTCAGATGGCACCAACTTTGACGCCCTACCAAATCAAAATGTTAGTCCCATTACATTAGGTCATCCAGGCACTTTACCTAAGATGAACAAGGAAGCAATTGCACTTGCCATTAAAATGGGACTGGTCTGTGCTTCTGAAATTTCTACCAACAATTATTTTGCGAGGAAAAATTATTTCTATGCTGATCTACCCAAGGGTTATCAGATCTCCCAACATACCACTCCAATTTGCATAGGAGGTAAAATTCATATTCATACCTCTGCTGGCGAGCGTGATATTAAATTGACAAGAATTCATTTGGAGGAAGATGCTGGTAAAAGTATTCATGATCAGGATGATGAGTTGACCTTTTTGGATTATAACCGGGCAGGAATGCCATTGATAGAAATCGTTTCCGAGCCAGACATGCATACTGCGGAGGAAGCTGCCGCATACTTGACTCAAATTAGAAAACTTGTGAGATGGATTGGAATTTGTGATGGAAATATGGAAGAGGGCAGTTTGAGATGTGATGCAAATATTTCTGTTCGTCTGAAGGGCTCGAGCAAGTTGGGCACGAGGGTTGAAGTGAAAAATTTAAATTCCATCAAGCATTTGAAACATGCTGTTGAAATAGAGATTGAAAGACTTTGCTCTCTTATTGATACGGGACATACCATCCTTCAGGAAACCAGAAGTTATGATGCTGATGCTGGTATAACATTTTCAATTAGAACAAAAGAAGATGCTGAAGATTACAGATATTTTCCTGAACCCGATCTTGCTCCTTTTAAATTCACTCAAACATATATACAGGAATTAAAAGATCAGTTACCTCTTTTGCCGGAAGAATGTTTCAAAAAATATGTTGAGGCATATGGATTAAGCACTTACGATGCAGAACAACTTACTGAAGATAAATCCTTGAGCGAGCTTTTTGAGAAAATTGCAATTATTACTACATACAAAAAGCAATGGGCAAATACTTTGCTTGGTCCTGTGCGGGCATTCTTGAATGCAGATGGTAGATCTTGGGAAAATATTCGAGTTTCAAACGACCATTGGGTATCTTTTTTATCCCTTGTGGGTGAAGGAAAAATTAGTTTTTCTCAAGCATCACAAAAACTGCTTCCTCTTATGCTATCTGATGCATCCTCAGATCCAATGGAACTAGTAAAAAAATTAGATCTCATACAAGATGCTGGTGAGGAGCAAATCCAGCAATGGGTGAATCAAGTGATTGCATCCATGCCGGATAAAGTAGCTGAATATAAAAAAGGGAAAAAGGGATTGATAGGATTATTTGTCGGGGAAGTAAAAAAAGTATCCAAAGGGAAAGCAGATCCAAAAGTATCTACACAATTATTGGAGTCTATATTAAACGAAAAATAATAAAATGAAAAAAATCATCATGCCATTATTGGCTGCTTTGATGTTTGCATTTTTCTCTTGTAAGCAAACATCAAATAATCTTACAGTTAGCATACACGTAACAAACAATCCGCAGACACAGTATGCATACCTAGATCTTGTTGAATTGGATGCCAATCCCATTACGATGGATTCTATAAAGATAAATGGGGCGGATGCGAATATCCATTTGAAAGGCGGAATCATGAATCCAGAGGCGCTCTACCGGGTTAGATTCGAAAAAGATCAATATTTTTTTATTTTGATTGGAGACCAAAGCGAGCTTAAAATTGATTTTGACTGGAAGAATCCTGGTAATTATTCAACAAACTCAGGTGGCTCCAATTCATTTAAAAATTTGCTTACAGGGTTTAACAATCATCTTCAAGAAATGGATGATTTGAAAAATCAGATTCAAATGAAAGGGGAGATTATGGATAGTTCAAGGGTTTTGATGGAGCAGGAATTCAGAAAAAAAACAACTGCAACCGGAGTTTATTTATTGACATATGCTGATACCACCAAAGCGGCAGCTGTGGCCATATATGCTCTTGGGATTTCAAAAAATTTGGTCACTGCTGAGCAATTGTTACCGGTTATAAAAAACATTTCTAAAAGATTTCCTGACTTGCAGAAAATTAAAAAAATTGCTGATGCTTTTCAGAAGCAGACGGACACGCCTGGTGTAGGTGATTTAATCGGGAAGCAGGCCCCTGACTTTTCTCTTGCATCACCAGAGGGCAAAATGATTTCAATGTCATCTTTCAAAGGAAAATATGTGTTGGTTGATTTTTGGGCCAGCTGGTGCAAGCCTTGTAGAATGGAAAACCCCAATGTTGTTGCAGCTTTCCAACAGTTCAAGGATAAAAATTTTACCATTTTAGGGGTCTCATTGGACAAAACAAAAGAAGAATGGGTGAAAGCAATTTCTGATGATCAATTGACATGGAGCCATGTCAGTGATTTAAAATTTTGGGATAGCCAGGTTGTGCCTCTCTATGGAATTGAGGGCATTCCATTTAATGTACTGGTGGATCCTTCTGGCAAAATTATTGCAACGGAATTAAGAGGTCCTGCGCTCTCTCAAAAACTCGCAGAAGTATTGCAATAAAAAAAGCCGCACAATGTGCGGCTTTTTTGTAGATCTATTTATGAGGATTAATATCCTGCTACCTGTGTAATTTGACCAGCACTGTTGATGATTTCTCTTTGAGGAGTTGGGTAGATTGCACGGAATGCATTCGCCCCAGAGAATCCAGTGAAAGTTGATGCAAGTCTGTTGGTTCTCTTGTAATCAAAGAAAGCATGGCCTTCGTGTGCGAATTCATAATATCTGTCTTCGTATACTTGTTTCAAGATATCAGCTGCAGTTGCTGCTGTTGAAGCTGCTAAACCTGCTCTTGCACGAATCACGTTCAAGTCAGACAATGCACCAGTCAAATCTGGAGCAGCTTTCTTTGCTCTTGCTTCTGCACGGTTTAAGTACAATTCAGCAAGGCGTATGATGATTACGTTATCTGTACCATTGATTCTTGAATACTTACCAGTCTTATTGCTCCCGCTTAGAACTTTCACATTGGTTGCCTTTCTCAAATCAGTCGCAGATTGAGCATTGAGTGTAGTACTAGATCCAATTTCGTTTCTTCCACCCAATCCAGTTGGGAAATAGTAGAAAGCAATGGAGTTGGTGTTATTGATATCATATTGCAACTCAAAAATGCTCTCGGGCTTGGTATTTTGAGTAGCCCAAAGTGCGCCGAAGTCAGATGCTAAACCAGTGCCAGTACCTTTAAGCGCATTGATTACTTCAGTTGATAAAGTTTCAGCTGTAGCCCAATCTTCCTTGTAAAGTGCAGCACGTGCCTTCAATGCTTTTGCGGCGTTCACTGTGGCTCTACCAGAAGTAGTAGCCGAAAGATTTGCAATGGCATAATCCAAATCTCCATCGATCAATTTCCAAACATCAGCCTCAGGAGTGAGTGCAATTGCACTAGCATCTTCTGGAGAAAGTGTAGGTGTAACCCTTACTGGGATACCACGTCCGTCTGCTTTATTGAAGCCAGTTGCAGATCCACCAAATGCTCGGAGCAAGTCGAAATGCATCAATGCTCTGAGGAACCTTGCTTCACCAACGGTTTGCATTTTGTTGAAGGCAGGGTCGTTCAATTTATCTGCAGAAGCGATAATGGTATTTACCCTGTTTATACCTCCGTAGATTGCATTCCACATATTTGTTACGTTGGTATTATCTGGAAGAAGTTGTTTGTTATTGAATTGAGCATAGGTAGGGAAAGTACCAGTATGTGTTATTACACCAGCATACATATCCGAAAGTGCCCAAAATTCTAGTCCGTAGTAGCTTGTACTCTGCAATGCATTATAGCATCCCAGCAAACCAGCTTCAATACCCTGACGGGTAGTGTATGCTGTTTCAGCACTCAATGAAGTTTGAGGTTGCTGATCGATGATTTTTTCGCAAGATGAAAAAACGATCAATGCTGTCAGCAGAGATAATTTTATGTTTAACATCTTTTTCATTTCTGTATTTATTTAATGTTAATTGTATTAGAAACCAGCATTGATACCAAATGTGATGATACGTGGCTGTGGGAATGTCAAGAAATCAGTTCCTTGTGATGTATTTGTTACAGTGAAGGTGCTGACTTCTGGATCAAATCCTTGGTATTTGGTCCAAGTGAATAAGTTTTGTGCTTGCAAGAAGAGTTTGAGAGAGTTGATCTTCATCTTCTTGACAGCATTTTGGCCAAAGTTGTAACCGATCAACAAATTTTTCAATCTGGTGAATGATCCATCTTCGATCCATCTGTCAGAAGCTCTTCTGTTGTTTGCTGGGTCTCCATATACTGCTCTCGGCATGGTAGTAGATGGATTTGTAGGAGTCCATCTGTTCAAGATTGTAGCATACTGTCCAAATACACTGTTCATTCCTTCTGCAAACGATCTGTTGTAGTTTAGAATTTTATTTCCACCAACAAACTGGAAGAAGGCAGTCATTTCGAAATTACCATATGAGAAAGTATTGGTAAAGCTTCCGAAGTATTTAGGAAGTGCAGTTCCCAAGATCTCCTGATCAAGTGAATTGATCACGCCATCACTGTTTACGTCTTTCCATTTGATGTCACCAGGCTTGGCTGATGTACCGTCACGTGCAGTTGATACGTCTGCAGCAGTTTGGAAAATTGCTTGCATTCTGTAACCTCTGAAAGAGCTCAAAGGATATCCTTGTTGCACCCAGCTCATGAAGCCAGTTCCAAATGGGTTACCACCATATATAGTATCAACATTGTTCTTTTGGAAAGTAAGTGTAAAGTTGGTATTCCAGTTGAAATTCTTTGTCTTTAAAACAGTTCCTTCCAAGCCCAACTCTATACCCTTATTGGTAATGGCACCAATGTTGTCATTCACAGAAAGGAATCCACTGTTTCCAACCAATTGACGGCTTGTAAGCAAGTCATTTGTTTTTCTGTGATAAACTTCAGCGATCAAGTTGATGCGGTTGAAAAGTCCAAGTTCAAGTGCCAAGTCAGTTTGGATGGAAGTCTCCCAACCTAGGTTAGGGTTACCCAATTGTGATGGAGCCAAACCTGCAGAAGTCAAATAGTTTGCACCTGGGCTGATCAATGGCAATGATGCGAACAATCCGCCAGAGTTGCTACCACTGTAACCACGAGAACCTCTTAATTTAAGATTGCTGATGAAATCAACTTTCTTCATCCACTCTTCATCAGAAATACGCCAAGCAGCTGAGATAGCTGGGAAGGTACCCCATTTGGTGCTGCTACCTAAGTTAGAAGAACCGTCCCTTCTTACGCTAAAGCCAAGAATGTATCTTCCATCATAAGAATAGTTGAGTCGACCAACGTATCCAATGATACCGAATGAACTACCGCTTGTGGTCGCTTCTTTTTTCACTGAACCTGCAGAAAGTCTGCGGATAGAGTTACCTGGGAAGTTTTCAGCCAAAGCATAAATAGATTCGAAATTTTGAGTTTGATATGATGCTACGGCAATTGCATTGATACCATGTTTACCATAATCTTTTTTGAAACTCAGGATGTTTTCATTGATCAAGTTCATGCTCTTGTTATAAGCTTCTGTAGCCTGACCTCTAACACCAGCACCTGCGTTTGAAATCGATGGATAGAAACGCGCTTCGTTCAAACTTACATAGTCAGCACCCAAATTAACTTTGAAGCTAAATGCCTTAGAAATTTGATAGTCACCACTCAAGTTTGCCAACACACGTCCGTTGTTCACCTGGTTAAAGTTTTCCTTCGCTGCCAAAACAGGATTTTCTGTAGAAGAGGTGGGATCTTTACCATATGTACCATCAGAATTGTAAACAGGAATATCAGAAGCCAACAAGATAGCAGTACTTAATACTCCATAGATGTTGTTATCATTCTGAATCCTGTTTTGGATACTGTTGCTGATGGAGATACCACTACTGATTTTGAATTTTTCAGAAACAGTATTGTCAAGATTTACTCTGAAATTATAGCGCTGGAATCTTGAACCAACAATGGTTCCTTGTTGATCAAAGTAGTTTCCACCGGCATAGAATTTTGTTTTATCGTTTCCTCCCTGAGCACTGATGTCATGGCTGTTGATCGGAGCTGTTCTGAAAATTTCATTCTGCCAATTGGTATTAACATAACCGTTGTCGTGTACGGTCGGTCCAAAGTAGAATGAAGGCTCTTGGTTTCCATAAACAGAGCCGTATCTGTTGAAAAGAGATTCCTGCAAAATATCCTGGAAGTCTCTTCCAGAAAGTGGTTCAATTTTCTTCCATACAGTTTGGTTACCGGAGTATCCACTGTAGTTCACACGTGTTTTCTGGTTTTTACCTCTTTTTGTTGTAATCAACACAACACCATTCGCACCTCTTGAACCATAGATGGCAGTAGCTGACGCATCTTTTAAAATGTCGATAGATTCTATATCATTTGGGTTTACGTCCGCCAAGCTGTTCAGCACCTGGTTACCAACACCCAATTGAGAGTAAGAGCCAGTAGCAATTGGAATTCCATCCAATACATAAAGTGGTTGTGAGTTTCCGCTAATGGTACCAATACCACGCACGTTGATATTGACAGAAGAACCTGGTGTACCAGAGCTTGAAACTACGTTTACACCGGCTACTCTTCCCTGCAATGCTTGCTCAGGAGAAGTAAGTGAAAGGTTTTTGATTTGGTTTGCACTTACATTTGAAATAGAACCAGTGAGGTCTCTTTTTCTCTGTGTACCATAACCAACAACCACTACTTCACCAAGATTTGATTCACTGGTGGTCAATGTAACTGAAATGGTTGATTTACCATTTAAAGCAACTTCTTCATTGTTGAAGCCGATGGAGCTGAACAACAAAGTTGACTGCAGTGAATTCACATTCAACGTGAATTTTCCGTCTTTATCAGACGTAGTACCACCTCTTTGACCATTGATTTTAATGGTTACATTGGGGATACCTTTACCTTGACTGTCCTGAACAGTACCCTGAACTTTTGAAGTTTGAGCCAGGGAAAACTGAAGCATAGAAGCAAGGGCTAGTAAAAATGAAAACAAATTCTTCATAGCTCTTTTTGTTAATGATTTATTAAGAAGACGCAAATTTAGGTTAAGACAAACAAGGAGAGGGTTTTGTTTACCGATTTTTCGGATACCTGCGATTATTGTATTCGAAGATATTTATATATATACTTAAAATTTATATATATTCTAATAATGGATATGAAATATTAAAGAAATTAAATACTTCAACCCTTAAATTTTGAAAAACACTATTTAATACCTGATTTTCTTGATAAGTAGCAATATGACAGGCAATAGGATCAAATTGGTTAAAGTCGCTGCAAATAGGGTGAAGGATGTTAGCCACCCCAGCGCCTGGGTGCTTCCAAATCCGCTGAAGGCAAAAATGATGAATCCTGCCATCAAAACCAGAGAAGTATAAACAATACTGATCCCGGTATCCCGAATGGTCAAAACAACCGTTTTCTTGATGTCTCCTTGAGCAATGGGCAGCTCTTGTTTAAAGTTCACCAGAAATCGAATGGTGATGTCAATGGCAATACCCAAGGCAACGCTGAACACAAGCACGGTAGATGGTTTTATGTTAATGCCAACCCATCCCATAAGTCCTGCGGTCATAACCAACGGAATCAAATTCGGAATCAATGAGCAAACAAGAATTCTTAAGTTCTTGAAGAGATAAAGCATGCACAATGAAATAAATAAAAATGCCCACATGATGCTTTCCTTCAAACCCTTAATGATGAATATGCTTCCCTCTAAAAATGTGATGCTGGAGCCAGTAAAATGTACATTGTACTTACTTGAATCAAAATAGTTGTTCGCTTCTTTTTCCAAACTATCAATCAGCAGAGGCATTTTTTCACTTCCAATATCTGCCATGTTCAAACTAATTCTGGTGGTTTGTCGGTTGCTATCAACAAACGAAGACATGAGTTTTTGAAGTGAACTTTTCTGCTTATCATTTTCCTTGCTGGGTTTCATGTAGTCGGCAAGAAACGCTCCATCAAATGCATTGGGCATAGAGTAATTGTTGCTGTCTCCATCATAAAATCCCTGCTTTGCAAATTTTAAACCTTCTGCCAGCGAAAGAGGTTTTGCTATAGATCCATGAGTTGAAATCTGATCAGAGAAGGAAGCCACTTTTTCATAAACACCAAGTGCCCTGGAACCTGCAATTCCATTTTTCTTTTTCGTATCCACAATGATTTCCAGCGGGAGGATTCCTTTGAAATGATGTTCAAAAAAACGAAGATCTGCATAGATCTTATCTTCTTTGGGAAGATCGTCAACGATAAATGATTGTGTTTTTAGTTTAAAAATTCCTGCAATAGAAAATGCAATTAAGATGGCGGTGACCAAATAAATTGTTTTTTGATGCGCAAATACCCATTTTTCAATGTTCGTCAAAATTGTTAACAACCATTTGTTGTCTAAATATTTTACATGTTTAGACGTTGGTGCAGCGAGATAATAAAGTGAAATAGGTACCAGAATGATTGTGATAAAAAACAGCATCATGATATTGACCCCTGCAACGATGCCAAATTCTTTCAAAATCACACTTTTGGTCAATGCAAATACAGCAAAACCCAATGCAGCACTGATATTGCAAAAGAGGGTAACCACACCCATTTTGCTCACCATGTCAACAATGGCTTGATTTTTATCACCATTTTTTATGTAGGATGCGTGAAACTTATTTAAAAAATAAATGCAGTTTGGTATCCCAATCACTACGACCAATGGCGGGATCAATGCGGTTAGCAAAGTGATTTTATATCCAAGCATTTGAATAGTGGCCAAGCTGTAGATTACTCCAATGATTACCACCCCAAGCGATAACAGAACTGTACTGAATGATCGAAAAAATAAAAATAAAATCAACGCTGAGAGAGCAAGTGAACCCAACAAAAACCATTTCATCTCGTTTGCAATTTTCATCGCAACATTTGTTCTTATCAAAGGCAAACCACTCAAATGAAGATCAAATCCTGATTGTTCTGCAAATAATTTTGAAGCTGATTCAATCTCACCCACTGTTTTTTCTCTTGCCTTTGAACCCAATATTTCTTTGTTGATCCTGACACCAAATAGATATGCATGGTTTTCTGCATTGTAAATAAGCCCTCTGTAAAATGGCAATGATAAAAACACATTTTTAAGACTGTCTAATTGCGACTGCGATGTGATTTGATTTGGAAATATCCTTTGCGCATCTAATTTTGAAGTGCTTTCGTTTCTTTTTAACGTAACTGCCGATTGCACGCTGATGATGTCTTCTACACCATTGATCTTTTTCAAGGATTGCTGAAAGGCATAGGCGGCATTGAACTTATCAATCTGAAACATTGAATCTGTCTGAAAGCCAATGGTTAACAGGTTTCCATCCTCGCCAAAAGTTTTTTTGAAATCTAGATACTGAAGATATTTGGGATGGTCGGTCGGAATGGCACGCGAAAAATCATAACTCATCTTCACTTTGCTTGCCTCAAATGCCATAAAAGATGTGATCAAGGTAAGCAGGATTATGCATGCCCACCTGTATTTTAAAACACCCTTGGCAATCTTTAACCACATATAATAAATGTTTAATGCAAAGGAAAGAAAATTAATCGGCTTGCTTTTATCTTTTTAGTCACCTCCACCTCTTATTTGATTAATTTTATCATGTGAGATTTATTTCCTCCTGGATGTTATTTTTCTTGCTTTCTATTACAATGAAAGCACAAATCAAACCCATTGGAATATGGCGCGATCATCTTTCCATGCAGCGTGTTTTTTATGTAGATACTCTTCATCAAACAATCTTGGCTGCTTCATCCAATGGTTATTTCATATTTGATCCACAGAAAAATGAAATCTTCACCAGGTCTAAATCAACAGGGCTTTCAGATGTGCAAATCAGTGTTTTTTCAAAACAGCCCACCGGAAATAAAATCATTATCGGATATGAAAATGGGAATATGGATGTGCTTGGTTCAGATCAGGTGCGAAACCTGCCGGAAATCCTTTTGAGCAAAATCACCACAAGCAAAAAAATATTTTCTATTTTCTGGAAGGATCAGCTGGCCTATGTTGCAACAAATTTTGGAATTGTTGTATTGGATCCTTATAAATATGAAATCCTGGATACCTATTTTCCAAGCAGGGATGGAAAAATGATTGATGTATATCATGTTGCCATCACCGCTGATAAAATCTACGCATCCACTTCTCAAGGAATTAAATCAGCTTTGCTGAACTCCGGAAAACTAAATGACTTTCGAAGCTGGACTCAAGAAAATCCAACATCCAGCATTCCAAATTTTCATACGTTGTTGAAGTGGGGGGAGTCTTTGATTGCTTCAACGGACGATTCTCTCTTTATCAATGAAAACGGATCCTGGAAGTTTTTTTATAGAACATCTTCAGGCATCTCTAAAATAAATTCCAGCGGAAAAAATTTATATATACATGAAGCAAATGTCTTGACAAGTTTTTTTTCCTCATCAAGTGCTCCTCAAATCATCAAATCAACTTCCATTACCCAATCCAATTATTGTTTTTCTGATGGAAGCAACCTTTGGATAGGCGATGAAAACAATGGATTGATAAAACTCACTGGAACCAATTCGCAGATTATTTTTCCCAATGGTCCTGCTGGAATTGCCGAGGGACAATCTGATGTTAAAGAAGGCATGCTGGCTGCAGTTGCCGGAGATCAGTTTGCACTTTCCAGCACAACACTTCAAAACAAACTGTATGTTCAAAAAGACGATCGCTGGAAAAATTATACTGAATCATCCAATAAAACATTGGTTGGACTTGCAGATTTTTCATCTACTGCTATAGAATCTTCTACAGGAAAAATCTTTATCGGAACAAGTGGCACTGGACTTGTTTCTGTTGATAAAGATGACAAGGCTGAAAAGTTTGGAGCAACAGCAGGTGGGCTCCAACCAGATCGCGACCAATTTGCATTTGTAAATATTTCAGGACTCGCCATCGACCCTTCATCCAATCTGTGGATGACCAATCCAAATACCAATACACCCGTTGTGGTCAAGAAGAAAGACGGTACCTGGAAAAATTTTACAGTTCCATTTGCGGTTGATAAGAATCTCCTCAATAAAGTATTGGTTGACAAAGAAAATAGAAAATGGTTTACTACTTCAAATGCTGGCGGACTCATTTGTTTCAACGACAACAATACAATTGATGTTACATCTGATGATCAGTGGCGCTTGTTTTTACAGGGAACAGGGAGAGGGAATCTGCCATCATCCAATGTGCTTTCAGTTGCAGAAGATCAATCAGGGAATATCTGGGTTGGAACCGACAGAGGCATTGGTATCATTCAATGTGGCTCGGATATTTTTAAAAACTGTGATGCAACATTGCCCATTGTTCAGCAGGACAATTTTGCTGGATTGCTGCTTGCCAATGAAGTCATTCATGATATTAAAATAGATGGAGCAAATCGAAAGTGGGTTGCATCCAACAATGGAGTTTGGTTACTGAGTGCAGATGCACAAAAAGTAATTTTTCGTTTCACAGCATCAAACAGCAAACTGTTGAATGATAAAGTAAATCAAATCGCGATCAATGGTGTTACTGGTGAAGTGTTTTTCATGACTTCTATGGGTATTTCTTCTTTCCGAAGCACAGCAACAGATGCAATTGATCAAATCAAAAAGCCCATTGTCTTTCCAAATCCTGTTCCCGCCGGTTATTCAGGAACAATTGGAATCAAAGAGTTGCCTATCAATGCATGGGTTAAAATAACTGAGTTGGATGGCGGACTGGTTTATCAAACCAGGTCTTTGGGTGGACAAGCAATTTGGAATGGTAGCAATTATAAAGGAGAAAGAGTGAACTCTGGTGTTTATCTGATCGTGATATCCAATGAAGACAACTCTGAGCATGTTGCAGGAAAAATATTTTTTATAAAATAATCATGTCCTCACTTCATCAAACCAAAGGAGTTGTACTGCGGGCAGTAAAGTATGGTGAAACCTCTTTGGTTGTTTCCATTTTTACTGAACTTTTTGGTCTTCAACAATACATGGTCAATGGTGTGAGAACTTCCAAAAAGAATTTAAATATTTCTTCTTCACAATTGCAGCCAGGTAACCTGCTTGAATTGGTTGTTTATCAAAATGAAAAGCAAACATTGCAACGAATTAAAGAGTCTAAACTTGCTATTCAAATAAATGACGCATCTGCAAGCATCACCAAGAATACAGTGCTGTTGTACATGATGGAGCTGTTGCAAAACTGCTTAAAGCAACCAGATTCCAATCCACCGCTTTTTTATTTTTTGGAAGATGTATTGAGTGGATTAAGTCATGCCAATGAAACCGAGACTGCCAATCTTCCTTTGTTTTTCACATTGCACTTGTCTCACTTCTTTGGATTCAGGTTGATGGATAATTTTTCAAGTACGAGTGATTGTCTTGATCTTAGAGAGGGTCAGTTTGTTGATACTATACCAATGCATCAATTGATTGTTCAAATGCCATTGAGTGAAAAAATAGCTCAATTGCTTCGGGTAATGCAAATAACGGAGTTGGGTGAAATAAAATTGAACAAGTATCAGCGAAACCAAATCCTAGACGATTTGCTTAAATTTTATGGATTGCATATTCATCCTTTTGGAAGTATTCGATCACTCGCAGTGATCAGAGCAGTTTTCGAAAATTGATCAGATCAGTCTTTTTGAAATAAATGCATCATCAATCACAACTACACCAGGTGTTTTCCCTTTTGTAAAGCTGCCCAAATCATCCTCCAATGCCAATGCCTTGGCACCATTGGAAGTTGCCCATTTCAAAATAGTTGGCAAAGAAATTTGTGGGTGCTTTTCTTTGATGGTTTTTATCTCGCTTGCAATACTTAATTGCCAATTGCTGCTATAACTGTCAGTACCCAATACAATTTCAGCATTGTTTTTCATCAGCAGTTCTATTGGAGGCAATTTGTTTTCAATATAAAGATTTGCATTGATGCAAAGGCAGAAATGTATACCAGCGAGGTATTCATTGGCATATGTGTGAGCAAATGAAATATCATCCTGGGAGGTGAAGGTGTTGTGAACAAGGATCACCCGTTGCTTTTTATTAAAATGTGGTAAGCATGATTGTAAAGATGATTTTCCAGTGATGCGGAATGGAGATTCATTGAATCCAAATTTTTGTAAAAATTTCAGATAATCCCCAGAGCCTTTCATATACAATTCATCTTCTGCAGGATTCTCTTGATTGTGCATGCTGATGACTGCATGGGATGTTAGTTGATTGATTCTTTTGAATGTAATATCACTGATGGTATAAGGTGCATGCGGAACCAAATTTGAATTCCAGTGTTGAATCTCGAATTCTTTTTCAGCTTTTTTGAATGATTCCAGCACACCCGTGTATTGATGCATTCTTTGAACAGACATGCCATCGCTGAAGCAAAGTACTTCTACAAAATTGTTCCACTTTATTTTACTCTTTATTTTTGTTTCAATGGTATGTGCAGTATTTCCAATGTCGCCAACTGCTACAATGCCATCTCTTGCCATTTCGGCTTCCGCATCCTGAATTTTTTCTAGAATCAATTCAAGAGGAAATTCTCTCTTCCCAACTACATCCAGTAAAAATGGGATGAGTCCGGTGTGCGGAGGAATGACATCCTTCATGTGGCTAAGTTCCAAATGACAATGTGCATTGATAAAACCAGGTGTTAGGATACCGCTTGTTTTCAGAATATCATCACCTGCTTCACCAAAATGAACAATGTCAACAATTTTCCCGTTATCGTCTGTTATCAATACATGCTCTCGGTTCAACAATTCGTATCCATCAAAAATGTAATCTGCCTGAAACTTTCGGTAATTCATCTTAGAAAGAAGTAACTTTGCGCACTAAATTAAAGATTTATCATCTGTATAGATGAATTAATATGTTAGACAAGTTAGAAGCTATAAAAGCCAAATTTGACGACATCGGAGTTGCACTCACCAACCCTGAGGTTGTAAACAACAACAAACGTTTCAGTCAGCTTTCAAAAGAATACAGAAGCCTGGAAAAAATTGTGGTTGCTTATGAACAATACAAAAGAATTTTGTCTGACGTTGAATTCAACAAGGAAGCTTTGATGGGGGATGATGAAGAGCTTAGGGAATTGGCCAAGGCTGAAACAACAGATTTAGAAAACAGCAAGGAAGAATTGGAAAAGCAGATTCGAAACATGCTGATTCCGAAAGATCCCCAGGACGAGAAAAATGCAATTCTTGAAATCAGGGCAGGAACGGGAGGTGATGAAGCATCTTTGTTTGCAGGGGACCTGCTGAGAATGTACATCAGATATTGTGAAGGAAAAGGGTGGAAGACCGCATTGCTTTCAGAAAACGAAGGAACTGTGGGCGGATACAAAGAAGCACAATTGGAAGTGACAGGTGACGATGTATATGGCACGTTAAAATTTGAAAGTGGTGTACATCGCGTTCAACGTGTGCCCGATACAGAAGCCAGCGGACGTGTTCATACCAGTGCGGCAACCGTGGCAGTAATGCCTGAGGCAGAGGAAGTGGATGTCGAAATCAGGGAAAGTGATGTAAAAATGGAAACAGCCCGAAGCGGTGGTGCAGGAGGTCAAAACGTAAACAAAGTAGAGACCAAGGTAATGCTTACCCACCTTCCCACTGGAACGGTGGTGATTTGTCAGACGGAAAGGACCCAGCTTGGCAACAGAGAAAAGGCAATGCAAATGCTCAGAACCAGGCTTTATGAGGAACAGGTGAGGAAACAGGAGGATGAAATATCCCGTCACAGAAAGAGTTTGGTTAGTACAGGAGACCGTTCAGCAAAAATCAGGACATACAATTTTCCTCAGGGAAGGGTGACCGATCACCGTATTGGAATGACCCTCTATAACTTACACGACGTTTTAAACGGAAATATTGGCGAATTAATTGATGCACTTCAGTTTGCAGAGAACGCCAGTAAGCTGACTCAGTGATTAATATCACTTGCTATCATCAGAAAAATGCATCTATTTATGGAGTCTTTAACAAACTAATAAGCCGCTCACGCGTCTATATTAGTGTAACAGATGCGATTAAACCTATTAATAAATTTTTAACGAAGATGGTGACGGTAAGTGGAAAGGTTCAGCATCTAATTATATAGAAAAACAAAAGTTTTCTCATAAGCAGTTAGTTTTGGTTAACGGCCCCTATTTCAATAGGGGCTTTTTATTTGAGAAAACTTTTGAGGAATTATGCGCCAATCAAGGCTTTGTATGCTTGCACATCCATCAGGTTATTGAGCTGTGCAGCGTCTGTAATTTTCATTTTGATCATCCAGCCATCTCCATAAGGATCCTGGTTAACCAATTCAGGCTGACTTTCAAGCAATGGATTTTTTTCCAGGATGGTTCCAGATACAGGTAAGAACAAATCGCTCACCGTTTTCACTGCCTCAACAGTACCAAATACTTGGTCCGCGCCCATTTCTTTTCCAACAGTTTCTATATCTATAAAGATGATATCACCCAATTCGCCTTGCGCAAATGCAGTGATTCCGATCGTTGCAACATCTCCTTCAACTGAAATCCATTCGTGTTCTTTGGTGTATTTGATTTGCTCAGGAAAATTCATATTCTTTTTTTTGCAAGATTAAAGTTTTTATCGTCTCATTTAAACTTTAAGACGACTTTCTTTTCACCATTTTGGTTTTTAGAATTTTAATTGAACCAAGGGGCCTGTCACCGCCTGCCTTTCCAGAGGTGGGGGTGGACGCAATTTTATCCAACGCATCAAATCCGCTTACCAATTCTCCAAAAATGGTATAATTCTGATCTAGGTGCGGACTACCACCCAAGGTTTTGTAAACTGCTCTATGCATTTCGGGTAATTTTCTACCCTTCAGTCTGTATGTTTCAGTTGAATCCAGTGTAAAATCTGTGTGCACCCTTCCCTGAACAATATAAAACTGTACACCACTGCTGTTTCTTTTGGGGTTGATATCATCTCCCCACCTTGCTGCTGCGATGACACCCTTTTTGTGAAAAAGAGATGGCATGAATTCTGCCGGCAATGTATAGTCTCTCATAAACTTTGTGCTGTCGGCATTATCTCTGGATTTCTCATCTCCGGCCTGAATCATAAATCCACTGATCACCCTGTGAAATGCAATTCCTTTGTAAAATTTCGATTTAATCAGTTTGATAAAATTGTCTCGATGAATGGGGGTTGAATCGCTTAATCTTATGATAAATGTTCCTGCGTCAGTGACCATCTCAACGTCTTTCTTGAAATCTGACTTTTTAATTTTTGCAACGGGTTGCGCAAGATTGATTTTTGAAAAAAGCAATGCCAGCAACAGGAGAGAGGTTAAGTGTATTTTCATATGAAATTGTTCTGTGAGAAATAAAACAGTACATGGTCTTTCATGAAGTTTTCCTGTTCAACTAAAGCCATGGGAGGCAATTCTTTTAATTGTTTAAAATGCGGCCAACCATCCTCATCCCATCCCTCTTTTTCATAGTATCCACTTGCAGAAAGAATGGAACAAACCGCAACATGCATGAGATCCTGTTTTTGCTCTTTTGTAAATTCATGTCCGGCGCCTCCAACTTCCTGTACACCAATTAAAAACAAAATAGATTCCAAATCTGGTTTTTTACCAAATCTTTCAATGAGTTTTTCTTCTAGCTTCCACCACCTGATTTGTAAATCTTCTGAGACCATCATCCGACAAAACTAATCAACATTCTGATAAGGCGCATAAGGCAACTCCATGATTGCCTATCTTTGCAAAAATTTCAGCAAATGTTGCAACTGGGATTTATCAGATCAAACAGGGAAAAAGTATTGCAAGGCCTTCAAAAAAAGCATTTTCAAGATTTGCAGCTTGTGGATGAAATCATTACATTGGATGACCAGCGAAAAAAACTTCAAACCCAGTCGGATGATCTTTTGTCGCAACGAAATTCTGCTTCAAAATCTATTGGTGCCCTCATTGCACAAGGCAAAAAAGAAGAAGCAGAGGAGAGCAAATTAAAGGTTGCATCTTTAAAAGAGCAAATTGATACGCTGACAACTGAACTCTCAAAAGTTGAAGAGCAACTTAATCAGTGTCTTTTAAAATTGCCCAATCTGCCCAATGAACTTGTTCCAAATGGAAAAGCTGCAGAAGAAAATACCGTTGTAAAACAATCAACCAATCTTCCTGCATTATTTCAGGGAGCAAAACCCCATTGGGATTTGATTACTCAATATGATTTGGTCGATTTCCAAACCGGTGTAAAAATTACCGGAAGCGGATTTCCTCTTTACAAAGGAAAAGGTGCAAAACTGCAGAGAGCTTTGATTCAATATTTTCTCGATTACAATACTGCTGCCGGATATACAGAGTATATTCCACCCCATGTCGTAAATGCAAGCTCTGCTTATGGTACAGGGCAGTTGCCAGACAAAGAAGGTCAAATGTATTTTATACAGGAAGATGATTTGTACTTGATACCTACCGCAGAAGTGCCGGTAACAAATATTTACAGAGATGAAATTGTTTCATCTTCTTCTCTTCCTATAAAGATGACAGCATATACCCCATGTTTCAGGAGGGAAGCAGGAAGTTTTGGTAAAGATGTGCGTGGATTAAACAGGGTGCATCAATTTGATAAAGTTGAAATCGTTCAGCTAACGGAAGCAACAAAAAGTTATGCAGCCTTGGACGAAATGGTTTCGCATGTTGAAAAACTGATTCTTTCACTCGAGCTCCCATATAGAATTTTGCGATTGTGTGGCGGTGACATGAGTTTTGCTTCTGCGCTTACATACGATTTCGAAGTATATAGTGCAGCACAAGAACGTTGGCTTGAAGTAAGCTCTGTGTCTAACTTTGAGACTTTCCAAACCAATCGTTTGAAGATTAGAACAAAGGATGAGCAGGGTAAAACACAATTGCTGCATTCTTTGAATGGAAGCTCTCTTGCTCTGCCAAGAATTCTTGCAAGCATGCTTGAAAATTTTCAAACACCTGAAGAAATTATCATTCCAAAAGTGCTTCAGCCTTATTTCGGTGCAGAGAAGATTTCTTGATTAATCTTGAAATTTAGCCATTCTGCGGTGCATGATTTCAAACCAAAGAGGGGGAAACATGGCCAAAATAATCATGCCTGGGTATCCAGTTGGCATTTGTGGTGCATTTTCGTGATGTCTAAGCAATTGATATTTTCTGCTTGCCTGATAGTGGTGATCACTATGTCGGGATAATTCAAAAAGCAATAGCCTACCCAAAAAATGATTGCTGTTCCAGCTGTGCTCAGGCATAGCACGTTCATAACCCTGTTCTGTTTTTTTCCTTTCCAATCCATAATGTTCAATGTAGTTGACGGTCTCCAATAACAGAAAACCTATGGTTGCGGCAGCAAGAAAACAACATCCAGCAAAGATTCCGAACACACCAAATATGGCAGCAATAAATACCAATTGCAAGCACTGAAACTGAATCATTTGATTCGTAACGTTGAATATCGGCTTGCCTTTCTTTCTTTGTTCATCTGCTGCAATTTTCCAAGCTGAAATATATCCGTAAATAACAGTTCTTAGGTAAAAGCGGTAGAGGTTTTCCCCTTTTCTTGCACTGCTAGGATCTTCATGGGTAGATACATTTTTATGGTGTCCTTTGTTGTGTTCAATATAGAAATGCATATAGAGTGAAGTGAGCAACAATGCCTTTGCCATGTTTCTCTCGTAAAGATGTCGTCGGTGGCCAAGTTCGTGTCCAACATTGATGCCGAATGTTCCACAAAGCAGGCCCATGGCAGATATCTTACCTATCAGTTCCAATTGGTTGTTAATGGGATTACTGACAGTTTGTAAAAAATAATAAACTGCAATGTATTGTAGTGGTACAATTGCGTAGAGCCATATGTCATAGAGCCTATCTTCTTTTGCAATCTGTACCTCTGCGTCTGAAAGATTTTTCTCGTTCGATGGAATGAGCAGTTCCACAGATGGTACAATCAGAAATGCAAATAATACCGGTGCAAATACCATCCATCCTTTTTGAGTGAATGATAAATAAGCCAGCGCATATATGGCCAAAGGAAGACTGAATTTTAATGCCCTAATTTTCATTGTCATGCTTTTATAGAGATTCTTCTTTTCTCATGGCAACCCTGTACAAGACATATGCCATTATAAAGAAAATAAAGGTACCTAGAAGAAAATATCCTTGTTCACCTAAGAGATGATTAATAGATTCTTCCATATTCAACATGCTAAGTTTTTTGGCGATGGTATCATTAGCAGATAAAAATGCTACTGCTACTCCTGCAATGGCACCTCCTGCAACGAGTCCGGTTGCAAAAAGATTTCCCTGTCTCAAATCTTCTTCGTGCGAATTGTCGGAAGATTTTTTTCTTTGATCTACCCAACCTCTTATTGCGCCACCAATAAATATCGGAAGTGTAGTAGATAGAGGAAGGTATATACCAATGGCAAAACTCAATGCTTTTATACCACATAGTTCCATTACCATTGCGATTGCGACTCCAACCAAAACAAATTGCCAATCCAAATTAAATGAAAGGATTCCTTTGATCAACGTAGCCATCAATGTTGCTTGTGGTGCAGCATATCGGTCTGTTCCTATGGCATGGTAGATGTTGGATTGCAACATTTCCTGCGTGGGTGTATCCAGCACTTTGATCGTAAAGCCAATAGCTACCGATGAAACAATGGCTCCGATGAACAATGCAACTTGCTGTGCACGTGGCGTGGCGCCTAATATATATCCTGTTTTTAAGTCTTGTGATGTTGCACCTGCATTGGCAGCTGCAATACAAATAATTCCCCCAACAACCAATGCCATGGGTTCGAAAACTTTTCCGGTCCATCCCACTGCAATAAAAACCAAACAAGTTCCCATGATGGTAGCGATCGTCATGCCTGAAATAGGATTGTTAGATGATCCTATAAGGCCCACAATACGTGAAGAAACTGTTACAAAGAATGCACCAAAAACCACCACCAGTATGCCAATCAGTAATTTGCTTGTAAAACCATTGCCTGGCAAAATGGGTAGAATGGCCATCAGCAATATCAGCGCCAAACTCCCCCACAATACAATTTTAAGCGAAAGGTCTCGCTCTGTTCTCAAAGATTGATGTGTACCTGATTGATCTTTTCTTATTTTACCAATGCTTCCTTTGAAAGAAGATACTATGGTTGGAATGGTTTTGATCAGTGTGATGAATCCTCCAGCAGCAACAGCACCTGCTCCTATTTGTCTTACATAGGCTCTGTAAATAGCAGTTGCAAAATCTCCAAATTGATGTGTTGTTGGATCCCATCCGCCGGGTCCTCCTGCTGTATGCAGATCTTTTAAGTATCCAAGTTTGATCAATTGACTGGCAATTACATCAGCTGGAACAACTGTTGCAAGCAGGGGATTAAAGACAAACCAAGTAAGTACACTACCAGCAACAAGCACCCCTGCAATTTTTGGTCCGATGATGTAACCTACGCCCAGGTATTCGGGTGTAATTTCTCCACTTATTTTGGCAGAGGGCAAATATTTATTAGTTTGAGTAGTTATATACGAAGGAGTTTCAGCTATGAAGTGAAATACCTTTTGAAAAAAAGCATAGACAACTGCAAATCCCAATCCAGAAAAAGCTGTTTTTGCAAAATTGCCACCTCTTTCACCAGCTTTCAAAACAGATGCACATGCAGTTCCTTCAGGATAGGGAAGTGTTTCATGTTCTTTTACAATCAATGCGCTTCTCAACGGAATCATCATCAATGTACCAAGCATTCCACCAAAAATAGCGAGCACCAATATGGTTAAGTAATTAAAATAATCTGCGCTTGTGGTTTCACTGAGAAATAAAAATCCTGGTAACGTAAATACCACACCAGCAGCAATGCTTTCACCGGCAGAACCAGTTGTCTGAATGATGTTGTTCTCAAGAATTGTAGTCTTCAAAAAAAGTCTGCTAAGTGCAATCGACATCACTGCAATCGGTATAGAAGCAGAAACGGTCAAACCCGCTTTCAAAGCAAGGTAAACAGTTGCAGCTCCAAAGATGATGCCAAAGCAAGATCCAGTGATAACAGCTTTCCAAGTGAATTCTTTCATCATTTGATCAGGTGCTATGAAGGGAGTAAATTTTTTATCACTCATGAGTTGGATTGATTTTAAATGTTTACTTCATAAGGCTTTGTAGCTTTTTCGAAAGAATAAATAGAATCAATGAAGCTGTACCTGCCATGACAACAAACATGAGAAAGAAATCAAAATTGTTTTCAATAGCAAAGCCTAGTACCTGTTTTGATTTTCCTGCTTCAGGATAAAATTTACTCAATGCTCCCGCAAGATAGTTGGCGAATGCATTTGCAGTGAACCACACTGCCATCAACAACGATGAAAATTTGAGCGGTGCCAATTTATTTACCAATGAGAGTCCGATTGGAGATAAACAGAGCTCGCCAAGAGTATGCATTGCATACATGCCAAGCAGCCAGATCATACTCACTTTGATACCTGGTTGAACATCCTTGACTCCGAATGCAATCCACAAATATCCCATGGCAAGCAAAAACAAGCCCAGGGCCATTTTGGTGGGTGATGATGGATTGTGTTTACCCAATCTCACCCATAGCCAGGCAAGCAAAGGAGCAAATCCAACAACAAAAGATGAGTTCAATGATTGAAAGAAACTTGCTGGAACAATAAAAAATCCTAGATCGCGTTGCGTTTGTTCATCAGCAAAAAATGTTAAGGAAGCACCTGCCTGCTCAAATGCACTCCAAAAGAATATCACAAAAAAGGATACTGTGAAAATGACCAATACCTTGCTTTTTTCAATTCGGCTCAGCGTCTTATCTGTAAATACAATAATCGCAATGATCAATATCGATGCAACCAGTAAGAAAACCAAATTGGTAAACAATGCTGTTCCTATTTCAACGCCATTTATGGTAAATCCAAAATGTTTAATGGATGCTAGCCCAGAGTCCAAATAAAGCATGCCCGTTGAAACCATAACCAAGGCGATCATTCCTATAGTCATGACTATTGGATTCCTGGAAACAGGTTGACTGTTTTCTGGTTCCATGCCAAGTGTATTTCCATCAGGGTCTTTCACAAATTTCCTGTGATACATCATTTGAATAGCAACACTAATAAGCATTCCAATTCCACCTGCCAGAAATGCCCATTTAAAATCAGCTGGATTTCCAGTATCACCCACCAACCCACAAATAAAAGGGCCCAGCGCACCACCTACATTGATTCCCATGTAAAATATGGTATATGCTGAATCAATGCGGGTATCTCGTTTGGGATATAGTTGTCCTACCAACGCAGAAATATTGGGTTTAAAAAATCCATTGCCTGCAATCATAAATCCTAGGCCACTAAAAAATAAAAGCTGCGAGAGATCCGGATTATTGACATAGGTGTTTCCACAAAAGAATAATACAAATTCTCCCAATGCCATGATGAGTCCACCTGTAATAATAGATCTCTGATTCCCCCAAAACCGATCGGCAATGAATCCACCAATCAAGGGGGATAAATAAATCAAGCTGGTGTAACCACCATATAGATGAGAAGAAAAATCTTTAGAGAATAACAAAGCTTTGGTCATGAAAAGCACCAAGATGGCTCTCATCCCATAATAATTGTATCTCTCCCACATTTCTGTGGCAAACAGAACGTAAAGTCCTTTTGGGTGCGATGGGTTTTTGGTTTGAGACATGTGATAGTTTTAAGCAATACCTAAAATAAGCAATTTGTATCTTCGCCAATCATTATGAATATACTTCTATTGGGTTCTGGCGGCAGGGAACATGCCCTGGCATGGAAATTGAGCAAAAGCAAACATTGCAGCAAGCTTTTCATTGCCCCTGGAAATCCCGGAACTGCCCTTTGTGGTGATAATGTTTCGATCGATTTAAATGATTTTTCAGCGGTAGCAACATTTTGCAAGCAGAACAAGATTGAAATAGTAGTGGTTGGCCCTGAGGATCCTTTGGTGAAAGGTATTTATGATTTTTTACAGGCAGATCCAGCACTCCAAGACCTGATCGTAGTTGGTCCTTCTGCTCATGCAGCACAACTGGAAGGAAGCAAGGCGTTTGCTAAGGCTTTTATGCAGCGCAATAACATACCCACTGCAGCATACAGAGAATTTACCAAAGAGAATTTTGAGGAAGGTAAATCCTATATCCAGCAACACAGTTTACCCATCGTGATCAAAGCAGATGGATTGGCAGCTGGTAAAGGTGTTGTAATTGCAGCCTCTCATGAGGAAGCCATCAAGACCTTTGAAGAAATGATTTTGGATGCAAAGTTTGGTGAGGCCAGTTCAAAGGTGGTGATTGAGCAGTTTTTACAGGGTATTGAATTGAGTGTTTTTGCACTGACAGATGGGAACGAATTTGTTTTATTACCAGAGGCGAAAGACTACAAGCGAATCGGAGAGGGAGACAGGGGTCTGAATACAGGAGGAATGGGTGCAGTGAGTCCAGTGCCTTTTGCAGAGGGCGACTTCATGGTGAAAGTAGTTGAGAAAATTGTGAAACCCACGATAGTAGGACTTTCCAAGGAAAAACTTGTATATAATGGCTTTGTGTTTTTTGGATTGATCAACGTTGAAGGAGAGCCGTTTGTCATAGAATATAATTGCAGAATGGGTGATCCTGAAACTGAAGTGGTGATGCCCAGATTGGCATCCGACCTGGTTGAGCTTTTTATTTGCATGCACCAGCATACACTTGGTCAATACAAGATTCAAATTGACCAAAGAGCAGCCGCCACAGTGGTTTTGGTGAGTGGCGGATACCCAGAGAATTTTGAAAAAGGGAAAGTCATCTCAGGATTGAACAGTTCTTTTTCTGATGATACCATCGTGTTTCATGCTGGAATTAAATCATCCTCAGATCAACTACTCACAAATGGCGGAAGGGTTGCTGCTGTTAGTTCTTATGGTAAAAACATCACTGAGGCAGTACAAACATCTGTGCATGCGATCTCTCAAATTCAGTATGAAAAGATGTACTTCAGAACTGATATTGGTTACGAATTCAAATAGCACACAGACCTTCAGTTTCCTATTTTCATGATTTTAAAAAATCATGATTGCAAATTGGCTTTTTTAATACAACTTTGTAAGGCGTTTAAATACAGTATAAATGGGACTTTTTTCATGGTTTACACAGGATATTGCAATTGACTTAGGTACAGCAAACACACTGATCATTCATGATGATGAAATTGTGGTGAATGAACCTTCTATCGTTGCATTGGATCGCAACAATCCAAAGCAATTGATTGCAGTTGGTAAGAAAGCATTGCTGATGCATGAGAAAACCCATGAAAGCATCCGTACAGTACGACCACTGAAAGATGGAGTGATTGCTGATTTTAATGCAGCAGAGTTGATGATCAGAGAAATGATCAAACTTATTTATCCCAAAAAACCATTGTTTCCTCCAAGTTGGAGAATGATGATTTGTATTCCATCTAGCATAACAGAAGTAGAAAAGAGAGCAGTAAGAGACAGTGCGGAGCAGGCTGGTGCAAAAGAAGTTTATTTGATTCATGAACCAATGGCTGCAGCCCTTGGGATTGGCATTGATGTTACTGAGCCCATCGGTAACATGATCATTGATATCGGAGGTGGAACAACAGGTATCACTGTTATTGCATTGGCAGGTATCGTTTGTGATCAATCCATTCGTATTGCCGGTGATGAGTTCACTGCTGATATCATGGAAGCATTGAGGAGATATCACAGCTTGTTGATTGGTGAAAGAACAGCAGAACAAATCAAAATCAATATTGGCGCGGCTTTGAAGGATCTTGATAATCCTCCTGATGATATTCCTGTAAATGGACGTGATCTTGTTACCGGAATTCCAAAACAGATCATGGTTAGTTATCAGGAAATTGCAGAGGCATTGGATAAATCAATTTTTAAAATTGAAGAAGCGATATTGAAAGCATTGGAAACTACTCCACCTGAATTGGCTGCGGATATTTATAGAAGAGGACTTTATTTAACTGGAGGTGGTGCATTGCTAAGAGGACTCGACAAGCGTCTATCACAAAAAATTAAATTGCCTGTTCATGTTGCAGAAGATCCACTAAAGAGTGTTGTTCGCGGAACAGGATTGGCATTGAAAAGTTATCAGTCATTCCCATTCATCATGCGATAATCATGCATATCTCAACAGGAAATTTCAAACATGCGTAATGTTTTTCTTTTCATCAGACGGTATGCGGTTTTTATTTTATTTCTGATCCTTCAGGGCATTTCACTTTATTCTCTTTTCACATCCAATAGGTTTCATAATACTTATTATGGAATGATCTCAGGAGAGATTGCCGGCGACATCAATCGGCGAGTAAACAATGTTGAAGAATATTTTACACTCAGAAAAGAGAATCAAAGGTTACGTGAACAAAATGCATTCCTTCTTTCACAAATACCCTCCGGACAAGTACTTGCAGATACGGCAGTCAAATCAGTTACAGATACAGCCTATGTAGATTCTGTTAAACAAAATTTACAGTATCAGTATCTCTCGGCAAAAATTATTTCAAATTCAGTCTTCCTTCAACAAAACTATTTGACCTTACACCGCGGTACTGATCAAGGAGTGGTTCTGAATATGGCAGTCATGGGAACAGATGGTATCATTGGAACTGTAGTGGGCGTGAGCAAAAACATGAGCCTTGTCATGAGCCTGCTTCATAAACAATCCAAGGTGATTGCAGTCTTAAAAAAAGGAAGTGGACTTGGAGAAATAACTTGGGATGGCAAGGATCCTAGGTATCTGGTTCTTAGAAAAATCCCTAAAACTGTTGTTGCTAAGATTGGAGATGAAGTAGTATCAAGTCCATATTCTGATAAATTTCCACCCGGTTCTAGCATTGGAAGGATAGAAGAGGTAAGGCAGGATTCTGAAACCAATACTTATATTTTGAAAGTGAGAACTGCAGTTGATTTCTCCAATGTTCAGCATGCGTTCATTGTAAAAAATCTGTTGGGTGATGAGATGGAAGAAATAAAAAATAAACAAATTAAAGAATGAGTATTCTTCTAAAAAATATCATTCGTATTTCTATCATCTTATTTTTTCAGGTGTTTATCGTCACCAAAATTCCGCCATTGCATCAATTTATTGTCCCTTACTTTTATTTCGTACTGATTCTCTGGCTTCCATTCAAGATTACCAGGATCAATTTATTGTTGATGGCTTTTTTAATTGGCACACTGATGGATTGGTTTTTTAAAACACCTGGTTTGCATGCGGCAGCTTCCTTGTTGATGGCATACCTGCGCCCTTATTTGGTTAATCTGCTGCTTCCGAAAGAAGCAACAGAGTGGGGAAACGAAGAACCCAGCACCAAGACAATGGGTTCTGTTCCATATTCAATTTATATAGTTGTACTTACGTTGTTTCATCATTCCTATCTCATATTTCTTGAATGGCTACAATTCGGCTCTTTCTTATACTTTATTGGTAAGCTACTTGCCACCGGCATTGTCAGCTTGCTTATGATTCTTATCGTTGATTTGTTTTTTAATCGAAAATCAAAATCGCGTTAACAAGACAATTGACTAATTTTACAATCAAATTTTCAATTCAACATGTCGGTGTTCAACCAGTCGAGGCAAAATGTGATACGGGTATTGTTTCTGGTTGCTTTTATTATCCTTGTTATTCGCTTGCTTTTTTTACAAGTTTCTTCATCCAAATATGATTTATTGGCATTGGACAATGCCGTTAGTAAAACAGTTGTCTATCCAGATAGGGGCATTATTTTTGATCGCAAGGGACGTTCCATTTTAGAAAATACACTGACTTATGATTTGATGGTTCTTCCAAACGCCGTCAAAAACCTTGATACTGCTGGATTGTGTAAAATTTTAAACATC
Source organism: Chitinophagaceae bacterium (assembly GCA_017853575.1). Lineage (GTDB taxonomy): Bacteria > Bacteroidota > Bacteroidia > Chitinophagales > Chitinophagaceae > Pollutibacter. The sequence continues at coordinate 135,272 of JAFMJI010000002.1, forward strand.
AGTGAAAAATCATTTCATGACAGGTTGATTGGATCCATCATAAAAAATGGAAAATTTCGTCCCTCTGTTTTTGAAGCGGCATTGAATACCGCAACTTTTGTTCAGCTGCAGGAAAATATTTTCAGGTTCGAACCAGGATTTTATTTGCAAGAACGACCTATACGTTCTTATCCGTACAAGGCTGCTGCCCATTTGCTTGGTTATGTAGGTGAAGTCGATTCAAATATTTTGAAGCGAACCAATTTCTATTATCAGATGGGTGATTATATGGGTTTGGCAGGACTCGAGCGGTATTATGAACCCATTCTCATGGGGAAACGTGGAATCCGCTATCAGGTAAAAGACAACAAAAACAGAATCGTTGGTTCTTATGAAAACGGTGCATATGATTCTGTTGCGGTGGCTGGAAGAAATTTGAACACATACCTGGATATAGAATTACAGGTGTTAGCGGAAAGATTGATGAAAAACAAGCTGGGGGCCATTGTTGCCATCGAACCAAAAACTGGAGGGATTCTGGCAATGGCAAGCGGACCAACCTATGATCCCAATCTTTTAACTGGTAGTTTCAGAAAGTCTAATTTCTCTTTCATGTTGAGGGATACTGCACGGCCCTTGTTTAATCGTGCAATCAAAGGCCAATATGCACCAGGATCTACCATCAAACCAATGGGTGCACTTATTGCGTTGGATGAAGGGGTTATAACTCCTTCATTCGGTTTTGCTTGTGCGGGGGCGTATCGTGGTTGCAATAGACCTATTGCATGCGAACACAAAAATGGCGGACATGCTGCCAACCTGCGGATGGCACTTGCCAATTCATGCAACAGTTATTTCTCGCATATTTATAGAATGGCTGTTGATAACAGAGAAGACCGTGATGTAAGATTGGGGTATGCTAGGTGGAAAAAATATATGAATTCATTTGGAATGGGTGTAAGGCTCGGACTTGATTTGCCAAGTGAAGACAAAGGCTTGATAACTGATACGAGCTTTTATGATAAGTTGTACAATAAAAGCTGGAACTCATGTACCAATGTTTTTTTGGGAATCGGACAAGGTGAAATGCAGGCCACTCCATTACAGATGGCCAACCTAATGTGTATCATTGCAAACAAGGGATACTATTATACACCGCATTTTGTTAGCACCATTGAAAACGAACAACCGGAAGATACGTTGTTGAGTAAATTCAAAATCAGACACGAGGTCACTAAAATTCCTGATACCATTTATAATATTGTTCAATTGGGGATGCAGGATGTTGTTGATCATGGAACAGCCATGGGAGCAAGAATTGAAGGTATTGGCATTGCAGGGAAAACTGGAACAGCAGAAAATTATGGCATCATCAATGGACGAAGAGAGAAGTTAAAAAATCATTCCTGGTTTGTTTGTTTTGCCCCAAGAGAAAATCCTAAAATAGCCATTGCAGTGATCGTTGAAAATGCAGGATTCGGTGCAACTTGGGCAACACCAATGGCATCCCTCATGTTAGAAAAATATTTGAGAGACACACTTTCTGCTCCAAGATGGAAAGAAGTTGAACGAATTGAGAATACAGAAATAATCCTTCCTGTTGTAAAAATGAAACGAAACAAGTTGGATTCAATGCGTAGAGAAAAATTAAAAACACAATCAAGTCGATTGAATGCAAAGTTGCTGCCAGCTCAAAGCAAAAATCCATTGCGTAAAACTGAACCCATAACATATTTACACATAGATGCAATTTTAAAAGATGAGGAACCATTCTGCTGAAATAACAAAAGGAATTGATTGGACCCTCGTGGTTGTATATGCTATATTGGTTACAACTGGCATCATGAGTATTTTTGCTGCTACCTACCGAGATGAATCAATCCTGAATGGTTTTCTTTCATTTAAAACCGACTACAGCAAACAGCTTTATTATTTTGCCATCTGTGCAGTTTTGGCAATTTTCATTTTACTAACCGACAGTAAATTTTTTACTGCTACTGCAAATATTTTTTATTTTTTAGGAATTGTATTATTGATACTGGTATTTCCTTTTCATACGGATGTGAAAGGAACAAAATCCATCATAAGGTTTTCTGGATTCCAATTGCAACCTGCTGAATTGTGTAAGGTATTCGTGAACCTAGCCTTGGCAAAATACTTGTCATCGCTCGACATGAATTTCAAAAAGACAAGGCCGCAGTTACTCGCATCAGCAGTCATCCTTGTTCCTGCTATCTTAACCATTTTGCAAAGTGAGACTGGGCTTGCATTGGTTTATTTTTCGTTCTTCTTGGTTTTATACAGAGAAGGATTGCCTGCGTATATTTTGGTCATAGGCTTTGCAGTGGCGCTGTTGGTGGTATTGACTTTATTGGTCGATCAAAATATATTAGCAATTATCCTGACATTCATTGCGTTGTTTTTTTTATATGTATCCCGAAAGGAGCTGAAACGAAATAGGGCATTGTTTTTACTGATTGTTGCCGTTTGGGCACTTTGTGTGGGGATACAAAGATTTGCTGTTCCTTATTTCTTTTCGAACGTTTTGAAACCATACCAGGTGCAAAGAATTTATGCGACCGTCGGAAAAGATTATCAGGTGGATGAATCAACATTATCTGAAGCAGATCTAAAGAAAATTGAAGAGAAGAAAAAAGCAGGAAATTATAATGTGAAGCAAAGTAAGATTGCTATTGGTTCTGGTGGTTTTTTCGGAAAAGGTTTGTTGAAGGGAACACAGACAAGGTATGATTTTGTGCCTGAGCAACGCACAGATTTCATTTTCTGTACCATCGGAGAGGGATTTGGATTTATGGGGAGTATTATTTTATTGGGGCTCTATCTCTTTATGTTATTTAGGATCATCAATATTGCAGAACGGCAACGAAGTACATTCAGCAGAGTTTACGCATATGGTGTTGCATCCGTTTTCTTTTTCCATGTTTTTATTAATATAGGAATGACTTTGGGTATAGTACCTGTAATTGGTATTCCTTTGCCCTTTATGAGTTATGGAGGAACTGCATTAATAACTTTTACTGTTTTGCTCTTTATACTTATCAGGTTGGATGCTGATCGCCAGATGATTTTGAGATAAGATTAATGATATTCAATGAAAATATTTCCATTGTCTGAGGGTTCTTTTACGATTGATCAAACAAAAGAGTTCATCCCATTTGATGTCCATTCAGACAATTTACAGGATAGACCACGTGGGAGTTTATTGGTAGAAATTCAGCCTTTTTTGGTTGTAACAGATAATGATATTATCCTTTTTGACAGTGGACTTGGTTATTCAAAAAATGGAGTTTTACAGATTATTGAAAATCTTGCGTCAGCAGGGTTCTCTTCATCAGATGTAACAAAAGTTTTGATGAGCCATTTGCATCGTGATCATGCGGGTGGTTTGATCATGCAGGATACCTTTTCGAAAAAACCATTTTTGACTTTCCCCAATGCATACCACTATATCAATCAATCAGAATTAGCATTCGCACAAAGTGGAAAATCATCTTCTTATGATCCCTCCTATTTTTCCTATTTGTCCAACAATGAAAAAGTAATTCAGACAGAGGGGGATGGCCACATCAATGATCAGATATCATTTAAAATGTCTTCCGGGCATTCTCCATTTCATCAGGTTTTTTGGATTGCCGATAAGGATCAGATCATCTTTTTTGGTGGAGATGAGGCCCCCCAGTTACAGCAAATGAGAACAAGATTTGTTGCAAAATATGATGCAAATGGGAAAAGGGCAATGGAACTAAGACAGCAATGGTGGTTGGAAGGAGGGGAGCAACATTGGACATTTTTATTCTATCATGATATCAAGTCCCCATATGTATCCCTCTAAAAAAAAGAGGCTAGCCCTAAACAGAGCCAGCCGTTGCTAACCTATGAAAAACACCGAGTTAAAAATACATTAGAAATTCAAATAATACAAAAAATTTTACCTGCGCCTGTCGAAATTCGCGCGCTCAGCCTCTCTTTTCTGGAATTCCCTACGAACAAGGTTTCTAAATTCTGTCTCAACGCCAAACACTTTATTGGCCCTCTCCTGGTCAACACACTTGGTAAAATCTTCGCGATATCTTTTTCTCACATCCAGCATTTTTTGCTGTCTTTCAAGCTGGTCATTTACTGATTGGTTTTTAGCAATGGATTTCAATTCATTTCTGTACTGATTAAATACTGGCCAAAATTTTTGGGCTTCATCCGGGGTAAGGTTCAACTCTTTTGTGATGAATGCCATTTCCATGGCCTGTAATTTTTTTACTTCCATTGAACGAAAATCACCCTCGGGTTTTTTTTGTGCATAGATGTTCAACATCAGTAAACTACTTCCTAAAAATGATAAAATCAGCTTCATAGTATGATGGTATAAAATTAATTGATCGTTGGGGTTTCATCAAAGCCATTCAGGTCCAAAAACCTTGAAATGTCCTTGTCGGGGATATCTTTTAACATTTCTGAAATATTCAAGGTAGAGACTTCCATCAATGTGTTGTTCTCCATGGCTACCAATTCACTGTCCCTGTCACCCAGTTCAAATGCCTCTACTTCTGTTAGGTAGGTTTCCATTGCCTCATGTGAAATGGTATTTGAAGCCAGTGAGGCAGGTGATTCTTTTTTGTTGTTGATGAAAAGAATGCCCAATATGAATCCAGCTAAACAAGCTGCAGCAGCAAAACTTGCCCACTTTCTAAAATTAATTGAAATAACTGCCGGTTGATTAGAAGGCAATTTCACGCTGAATTCATCAAAATAATTTTCAGGAACTTCAAAGGGATTTTTACTTTTTAAGCCTTCAAGTGCTGGAGACAACACAACTTCTTTTGATGTAAGTGTTTCGTTTTCAATTCTTTCCATTATCCTTTGGGGGAACCCTTCAAAATAAGATGATGGCAAAGAAAAAGGGGTGTCTCCGTTGAGGTTAGCAACGGTGGCGCTCAATTCTTTTAATTCGCTCTTTATGGTTGGATCCTCTGCCATCTGTACTAAGACAAATAATGATTAAAGGGGTTTAATGGTTCAGTATATAATCCTCTATTTTCTTTACTGCGTGGTGATAACTGGCCTTCAACGCACCCACAGAGGTATCCAACACCTCACTCATCTGTTCATAGGGCATTTCTTCAAAGTACCTCAAATTGAATACAACTCTTTGTTTTTCAGGGAGTTGTTGAATAGCTTTTTGAAGTTTCCACATGGCCTGTTTCTCATCAAATCCCTTTTCGCTTGTGAGCTTGTTCTCAAGTTGTTCCCCGACATCCTCCAATGAAATAGAGGATCGTTTTTTTTGTTGTTCTAAATAAGTGAGGGTCTCGTTTACAGCGATTCTGTAGAGCCAGGTATAGAGCTTTGCATCCTCTCTGAAGTTATCCAATCCATTCCATGCCTTGATGAATACGTGTTGCATGACATCATCCGCATCTTCGTGTCGGATGACCATTCTTCTGATTTGCCAATAAATTTTTTCCTGGTAACGTTTAACAATGGTGGTAAATGCTTTTTCCCTGTCTTTGTGTTGTTTGAAAAGACTTACCAATTCATTATCGTCGGCTTGATGTAACATGAAGCTTAAGCCTTCTTTCTTGCAATAACTTTTTCTGCTGCTGCAACAATGAACTCTGTATCGAGCCCATATTTTTTTAAAAGTTCAGTTGGAGTTCCGCTCTCTCCAAAAGTATCTTGGGTGCCGATCATTTCAATGGGTGTTGGGCAATTTCTTGCAGCAACCTGTGCAACGCTGTCTCCCATTCCTCCAATTACATTATGCTCCTCGGCAGTTACTGCACAACCTGTTTTTGTTAGAGATGCTATAATTGCTTTTTCATCCAAAGGTTTAATGGTGTGTAAATTGATTACATCTGCATGTATACCTTTTTCTTTTAGTACCCTTGCCGCTTCAACTGCCTTCCAAACCAAATGTCCGCATGCAAAAATGGAAACATCATTTCCGCTAGCAAGTTGTTGTGCTTTGCCGATTACAAATTTTTCGTCAGCAGGTGTAAATATTGGCCATACGGGTCTTCCAAATCTTAAATAGACGGGTCCATCATATTCTGCGATGGCAATGGTTGCTGCTTTGGTTTGATTGTAATCGCATGGAACAATCACTGTCATCCCAGGCAGCATTTTCATCAATCCAATGTCTTCAAGAATCTGATGTGTAGCGCCATCTTCACCAAGTGTGAGTCCAGCATGCGATGCACATATTTTTACATTCTTTCCGGAGTAAGCAACAGATTGTCTTATCTGATCGTATACTCTTCCTGTCGAAAAATTTGCAAAGGTTGTTGTAAATGGAATTTTACCACCGATGGTGAGTCCAGCTGCAATTCCAATCATATTGGCCTCCGCAATTCCACATTGAATAAATCTTTCAGGGTATGCTTTGATGAACGCATTCAATTTGAGTGATCCGGCCAAGTCTGCAGTGAGTGCAACAACATTTGGATTGGTTTTTCCCAATTCAAAAATCCCATCACCAAATCCACTTCTTGTATCTTTTTGTCCGGTTACCTGAATACTTTCCAGCATCTTTCTAAAATTTGGTGCAAAATAATACTAATTAAGGGTTTTGGCAGATTGCCAAGTTAAAAATTCCCTTAATTCAATCTTTTGTTTGGAAGATCCAGGTGTGTAGGAAGTTTCTCGATGTATTGCTCCCATTTCCAAGCACTGTGCATAATGTCTTTAATATCGTACTTTGGAATCCAGCCCAGTTCTTTTTTGGCTTTATCATTGTTTGCGTAGATCGCAATTACATCCCCCGGGCGTCTTGGTCCGATTACATAATTGAGTTTTTCACCGGTCGTTTCTTCGAATGCCTTGATGGATTCCAACACAGTAATTCCATCTCCTGATCCTATATTGAAAACTTCGCAATTGCTTTTGTTTTTTCCTTCGATTAAATAATTCAGTGCAAGGGTATGGGCATGTGCCAGATCACAAACATGAATCATATCTCTAATGCATGATCCATCACGTGTCGCGTAATCATTCCCAAATACTGTCAATTGTGAAATTTTTCCGATGGCAGTTTGTGTAATGACTGGAGTAAGGTTTTGTGGACGATCAATGGGAAGTTCTCCAATCAATGCGGATGCATGTGCACCAGCTGGATTGAAGTATCTCAACAGAATAGAATTTGTTTTATTGTTGGAAGCGGCAAATGATTCAATCATTTGCTCACCCATCTGTTTCGTAAGTCCGTATGGTGATTCTGCTTGTTTTCTGGGAGTCTCTTCAGTCACTGGAATCTTATCTGGATTTCCATATACTGTGCAGGAAGAGGAGAACACAAAATTCGGGATATTAAAATCCTGAATGCATTGCATCACATTGATCAGTGATTGCATATTGTTGTGGAAATACAACAGTGGCTTTTCAACAGATTCGCCTACTGCTTTATATGCAGCAAAATGAATGACGCCAATGATCGATGAATTTTCCTCAAAGATGGCCCTGGTTTCATCGATGTTGCATAAATCAACTTTGTAGTTTTTGATTTTTTTTCCGGTAATTTTTTCAACTCCTTCCAACATGCCAATGGTGGATCGGGAATTATTATCAACAGAAATAACGTCGTACCCGTTTTCAATGAGATCTACAAGAGTATGCGATCCGATGTATCCTGTGCCGCCTGTAACCAAAACTTTTTTAGACATTATTTAATTGATAAGGTCCATTAAATATTTTCCATAGCCACTTTTCAGCAATGGTTCAGCCAATTTTACCAGTTGATCGGTATTGATAAAACCCTTTCTCCATGCAATTTCCTCGATACATGCCACTTTAATTCCTTGTCTCTGTTCAATTACCTGAATGAACTGGGACGCCTGCATAAGAGAATCGAAAGTGCCGGTATCCAACCATGCAGTGCCCCTGTCTAAAACTGAAACACTTAGTTTTCCTCTTCTAAGGTATTCTAGGTTTACATCTGTTATTTCGTATTCACCTCTTTTGGATGGTTTGATATTTTTTGCAATTTCAACTACATCATTGTCATAGAAATAGAGTCCTGGCACGGCAAACTTACTTTTAGGCTGTTGAGGTTTTTCTTCAATCGAGATAGCTTTCATGTTTGCATCAAACTCTACTACTCCATATCTTTCGGGATCGCTTACTTGATAAGCATACACGATGCCACCATCCGGGTTTGCATTTTTTTCCAGCATCTTGCCCAATCCCATCCCATAAAATATATTGTCACCCAAAACCAGTGCACATGAATCGTTCCCAATAAATTTTTCACCGATTACAAATGCTTGTGCAAGTCCGTTGGGAAGGGGTTGCTCTGCATAGCTGAAGTTCACTCCAATTTGACTTCCATCTCCAAACAGCTTTTTGAATTGAGGGAGATCTTGTGGGGTGGAGATGATCAAGATATCTTTTATGCCGGATAGCATAAGTGTTGACAACGGATAGTATATCATTGGTTTGTCATAAACAGGCATGATCTGTTTACTGATTGCATAGGTGATAGGGTAGAGCCTGGTGCCGGAACCTCCGGCCAAAATGATGCCTTTCATGAGTTCAATTTGTGCAAAAATAAGGGATAATAATCAGCGATGCCCTTGAAAGGAGTATTCTCTATTATACAGACCATGTCTGCTATTTTGCAATGGGAGTTACATATTATTAAAAGAATGTTTTGTCAACATTAATTTAATGTTATTTCAAGTGTTAAATGTTCACAAAATACTCACCCAGACTGAATTTCCTGCAATTTAACTTTCTGGTAATATGCCAACTATACTTTCGCTGAAAATTCGATTGAAGATGAAATTAAGACTTGTTAAAATAAATAAATTACTGGTACTCGTTATTGCATTTTTTTCATTTTTTCACTCATTCAGTCAGGTCACTACTGCAACATTGTCTGGGAAGATTAGATCATCTAAAAATGAGAGAATTCCTCATCCAACGGTTGAGTTGATTTACCTCCCTACTTCAACCAAGTATACTGCTTCTGCAGATGCGAACGGGTTGTTTCATATTTACAATGCAAATGTGGGCGGTCCTTATTTGCTCAGGGCTTCTTCCATTGGTTATAAGTTGTATGAGAAGATGGATATCATGCTCAATTTGGGTGATAACAATGATATCAATATAATTTTAGAGGATGAAGTAACCCGTTTAAACGAAATTGTTGTAAGTGCAAAGAGCAAGAAGGCTGGTGTAGCAATGTTGTTAAATGAGAATCAAATCAATGCCACTCCAACACTTGCGAGAAGTATTCCTGATTTTACCAAGTTGGTTCCTCAACAATCAAATAATTCCTTTGCTGGTACAAATTTTCGTTACAATAATGTAACCATTGATGGAACAATTAATAATGATGCTATTGGATTTTCTCCATCATTGGGAGGACAGTCTGGTACATCTGGAATGCCAGGATCGTCGACAAGAACATCTCCTATTTCACTTGACGCCATCAAAGATATTCAAGTATATCTAGCACCTTTTGATGTGAAGATTGGGAATTTTTTAGGTGGATCCATCAATGCGGTTACACGAAGTGGCACCAACAAGGTTGAAGGATCGATTTATGGGTTTGGGAAAAATGCTGCATTGGCAGGATTTGATAATGCTTCAGGATTCAGAGATGGCCAAACTGGATACCGTATTGGTTTTCCTATTATCAAAGACAAAGTGTTTTTCTTCTCAAATGCAGAATTTACAGATCGCAAAGAACCGGTATTATATGGAAGTAATTCAAAGGGACTTATTTCCGATAGTTTAGCGAGTGCGATTGCCCTGTTTGTAAAAAGTAAATACAATTTTGATCCAGGAGTCTTTGATGATTATTCCATTTATTCCCATTCAAAAAAGTTTTTTAATAGAATTGATGTCAATATAAATGATCATCATCAATTAACAATAAGAAATAATTCAACTATTTCAGGGGCTACTAATTTAGAGAGGGATGCCGCTAATTTTCGTTTTTCCTCCATGGATTTCAAGCAAAACAATCGTCAATCTTCCTCTGTAATGGAGTTGAGGTCGCATGTTGGAGGTGCATCCAATTCTTTGATACTTGGCTATACTGATATACGTGATTATCGAACTCCTTTGAGTGGAAATGCTTCATTTCCGCAAACTGAGATCTCATACAATGGGGGTACTATTTTTTTAGGAAATGATAGAGAAGCAACTATTTTTAATTTAGCACAGAAAACAAAAGAGATTACCGACAATTTTAATTTTTCAATCAGAGGCCATAATATCCTTGTTGGAACGCACAATGAATTTTATGATATAGACTATGGTTTTGTCAATAGCTGGAATGGAAGAATATCATATAAATCTTTAAGTGATTTTCTGAATTCAAATGTGAACAGGGTGAGGGGTTTTTATGGTAGGCAGAATAATGAGAAAGATTATCTCTTTAATAACCCTTATGCTTCTTTTAAGGTAAATCTATTAAGTGCATACGTGCAGGATGAAATTAATCTAGGAAAATTAAAAATCACACCTGGCATCAGATATGATTATGCGCAATTGCCTCACAAGCCAGCATTGTCTTCACAGGTTCCAGCAGGATATACAAACGATTTTCTGAATAATGGAACAATTTCACCCAGGCTTGGATTTGTTTACAATATTAAAGGAGATAAAAGTTTTGTTATTCGTGGCGGAAGTGGTGTTTTTGTTGGAAGAATACCATTTGCATGGTTGGGATATGCTTACTACAATGATGGAGTAGGATTTGGATCTTTTGATGTGAACAACATTGCAGGAAAAAACAAGGGCGATGTGCTAACAACTTCTTCAAAGCAATTTGCGTTTAACAACGGACAATCAAATTTGGTGCAGACAGATCTTGTTGCTGATGGTTTTAGAATGCCTAAAGTATGGAGAACAAACCTGGCCATTGATAAAACCATTGAAGGGTATAAAATTACCTTAGAAGGATTGTATACTCAGGTAATTGCAGATTTGAAATTTCAACAAATTAATTTCAAAATGGAACCAGGCAGCTACGGCTATTTTAGCTATGATGCAAACAAGCAGATGCCAATTTATAATGGTGTAAAATTGAATTCGAATTTATCAAATGCATATGCCCTTTCTAATACCAACCAAGGCTATAGATATCAATATACTGTTTCAGTCAACAAGAAATATAGTTTTGGACTAGACTTATATGCTGCTTATACTTATGGAGTATCTAAAGACATCACAAACGGTATAAGAAATTCGATGGAATCAAATTGGCAATTGAATCAATCTCTCACACCAAATAATCCCACACTTGCTTATTCAAATTTTGATGTCAGACACAGAATAATTTCTCAAGTTTCTAAGAAATTTAAATCCACTGTTGTTTCTTTTGTATTGAACTCTCAGAGTGGAGTTCCATTTACATGGGGATTGATCAATGCTACACTCGCTGGAACCCCACAGTCTGCAGGACTGGTTTATATCTTTAAAGACTTGGCAGAGGCTACAAGATACATTCCTGGAAGTGGGCAAGCACAGCAATTCATGGATTTTATAAATAGTGATCGTTACTTAAGCTCCAGGAAAGGAAATTTTACTGAACGTAATGGAGGAAGGGCACCATGGAGCGCTACTGTAGATACTAGGATTATACAAAATATTAAATTCGGTAAGAAGTCGTTGCAGTTAACTGCTGACATCTTCAATTTGACTAATCTTCTTTATAGGAACTGGGGGAAGCAATATTTCGTTTCAAACACATTTAATTCAACTTCTTCAGTTGGATTGTCAAAAACTACGGGTGGATTTTCTTCATCAGGAGTATTAACAGATGCATTGTTTTCATTTACGAAGCCAACCCAGCAACCTTATACAATTGACCCTATTAATTCGAAGTGGCAGATACAGGTTGGATTACGGTATAATTTCTAGAAATTAACATCATGGCGAGTGTTTATATTTACTCGCCATGATTTTCTTTGAGATAAAGTTGAAGTATTAAGTGCTTTTTAGCGTGAATCCAAAAGTTGTACCGATTCCTGGTGTACTTCTTGCTTGAATAAATTGACTGTGCGCTTCGATGATATGTTTGCAAATGGCAAGTCCTAATCCTGTTCCACCAATATTTCTGCTCCTTCCATAATCAGTTCTGTAAAATCTCTCAAAAATTCTGGGCAAATGTTCCTCCGCGATGCCTATTCCATCATCTGTAATTTCTATCAGAACAGTTCTTTCATCTGTTTTATAAATACTGGCTTCTATTTTTCCATCCTCACTGCCATATTTAGCTGCATTGTCTACTAGGTTGATCAGTACTTGTCGAATTTTTTCTTTGTCTGCGTTTACCAATACTGGTTGCTCACATCCTTTTTTGATCTGATATCTTATATTTTTAGTTGACATCTTTAAACTTAAGGACTCAAACACATCATTGATGAGTTCTTGAATTACAAAATCTTGTAGATGTAATTGCTGTTTTCCGCTTTCGAGTCTTGTAATCTCATCTAAATCGGATATTAAATGAATAAGACGCTCTGTATTCTTGTGGGCATTTGATAAAAATTTTTTATTCACTTCTGCATTTTCTGATGCTCCTTCAATCAGTGTCTCTAAGTATCCTTGTATGGCAAAAGCAGGTGTTTTGAATTCGTGGGCTAAGTTTTGCAGGAACTCCTTTCTGAATGCCTCATTTTTTTCTAATATCTCCATTTCAGCCTTCCTGTGGTCAGCCCATTTGAGAACTTCTTCTCCAACTTCATCAAGACTTTGTTGTGGCAGAATGTTTTTTTGAAAAAATTCCTCTCTTTTGGAGGCTTTGGTTTGGTAAATAAATTTATAGAGAAGCTTAACTCGTCTGTAAATGAATTGTTCAATAAAATACTTGGAAGTCAGGAAGCAAGTTGAAAATACCAATAGCAATGAAAGCAATGCGAATAAAATGTTTTGTTTAGTGGTGAGTACAACAAGAAATGAAACAATGCCGGTAATGATCCCGATATAAATGGAGATTTGACTTGTAGTATAATTTTTTGAAGTCGGCATACTGCAATTTACTGATTTGAAACGTTGCCGGTATCTATAAAATGTTATATCTCAAACTTGTATCCAACACCCTTAACAGTTGTGATACAATCAATGCCTAATTTTTGCCTGATTTTTCTGATATGAACATCAATGGTTCGATCACCGACGATAACTTCATTTCCCCAGATCTTATTAAGTATTTCATTTCTTAGAAATACCCGGCCTGGTTTGGAAGCAAGATAGTTTAGCAGTTCAAATTCTTTCTTTGCAAGAGTTATGGGTTGCTCTTTGTAGTAAACAAGGTATTGTTCTGGGTCTATTCGCAAGTCGCCAACTTCTATTGCATTAGAGTGTTCGTGTTTGCCTATTCTTCGAAAAAATGAATTCACTTTTGAAACCATCACTTTCGGAGATATAGGCTTGGTAATAAAATCATCTGCACCAAATTCTAGTCCTTTTACATGTGATAGTTCATCATTCAGTGCAGTCAGAAAAACTATGATGGTTTGTTGGAATGCTGGTTGTGCTCTTAAAATTTTACATACTTCGATGCCATTTTTCTTGGGCATCATAATGTCTAAAATGATTAAATCAGGATTGATTTGATTTGCTAGCTGAATGGCCTTGTCTCCGTCTTTTGCTGTTGAGACATCGTAACCATTTAACTGCAAATTATAACTGACGATTTCCAAAATATCTGGTTCATCATCTGCAATCAATATTTTTTTTATTTCGGAGGCCATTAATAATGGGGCTGTTGACACAAAGGTAACTTGAAGCAGATTCAATCGGTATCCCTGCAAGATTAATAAATTGTTAAGCAAAAAGAGAATGCAGCGGCGTTTATTCAACTATTTTTGTGCACAATGCTTTTTCTAAGGAAATTATTACTCTTTTTAATTATTCCATTTGCAGGAATGTCTCAGGTGCTGCCTGATACTGCGCTGATTTCTAAAGATATCCGCAGGGTTCAATTGAATGAAGATATAGATCATCTGCAGTCTGTGCTACAACCAATATTGTCATTGAAGCTGGATTCTCTGCAACGTTGGGTTGAAACAAATGTCCAATTCGACCACCGATTGAAATACAAGTATCTGTCGGGCATCAAATCTTTGCTTGAAGATCTTCAGGCTGGAAAAGTACCCCCTGAAAAAGCAAAAAACCTGATAGAGGCATACAAACTGTTGATGGAATATGATATAATAGACAAATCCATCTCAGATCCTGTAAAAAAATTTGATTATGAAATCAACCGCTCTCTTTTGGGCGACAAAACAGTGTTTTATGAAAACGCTGGACTCACTGCTGCTAAAACCTACCTATACGGTCAGTATCTAAAAATTCATCCTGAACAAATTCTAACATCTATCTCTGCATATCTCAATGAAGAGTTTGTAGATGAAGCATTGACAAGGGCTGCCCGATTATATCCAAACGATTTTTATAATTATTCCTCTGCATTACAAACTCCGCTTTCAAAAAGAATGCGGTTGGTCAAGGATACATCAGTTCAACTTCTGTGCAGACTTTCAGCAGACAGTTCCGGTAGATTGCTTTTCCCTTTTTTACATGCATTTCTTTCAAAAGAACTTTCGTACGATACTGTAAAAATGATTTCTGTTGATGGGAAAAAGTTTTATCGCCTTCTTGTAAATACACAAATCCACTATCAAGATGAGTTTGAGCGAGGAAATCCTCCAATTGTATATCAGGAGATTTTCAAATTGCTGAAAAGAAAAGCTTCAGAGATCTATATCAACCAAATAAATGGAATGCATGATGAGCCCGATCTTGTACGTTTCAAAATTCTTGAAGGGTTATCTCCGGAAGAACTATATTATCTGATCATCAGTTCAGAAGACATCATATATACTTCATCCTATGTGGGAGTTTTTCAACGCATGATGAATGGGTTAGTCAAGCAAACTTCAGATCAACTCCTTAGCAATGTGCATTTTGATGGATTTAGAAAATTTATCAAAATGGCTGCCGACTATAATAAACTGGATGATTTTATCAAGGCCATGAAGCCGACACAGGCTGCCCTGATGATAAAAGATTTTGTTGCAGGATTGGAATATGACCGCAGTCTGGAAAATGCTGTTGATGTGGCCAATGGCTTTTCAAGCATCAACAATCCACAGCTCAAACAAATGATTGATGCAGAAGTAAATGCCAATCTACAGATGCTGAAAAGCAGATCCAATGAAAATGGTATCAGAATCTATGAAACCCTTCAATTGTTGCTGAAGGCTGAAAAAGACAGTGGGAAATCTTTTTCACAAAAGTATCAGCTCGATGTACCTTATTTTCTTGCCAAAGAGAAATTGAAAACAGGAGAAAGATTTATTGAGCAACTTTTTTTCTATGGTGATAAAGATGGCAAAACATCATTTCAGAATTTTATTTCATTTTTCAAATACAACAAACAATGGAAGGTGCTCAAGAATGAAAAGTGGTATGAAATAAAATCCATACAGGGTAAACCCATTTCGATCTTCGCCAATATCCCATTTGATAATTCCAATGGTGAAGATTTAGATGCAGACGCACAAGCCTCTTTATCTTCTTATCTAATTGAAAATGATCTCAGCCCCGCCATCGTTGTACATCGCGGCCACAGCTATCATCTTCCTTCAACCATTGCGCAATTGGCAACCAGTGCAAAACTTGTAATACTGGGATCATGTGGCAGCTACCAACATCTTCATTCGGTATTGGATATTTGTCCTTCAGCTCAAATTATCTCTTCCAGAGAAGTAGGAAGCCTTTCAGTGAATGACCCCATGTTGAGAGCAATCAATGAACAAATCAGGTTGGGAAAAGATATCGATTGGATTCGAACTTGGAAAAATCTTGAAACTCAGATGAAAGCATCTGGAACGAAGAATAGATTTGATAATTATGTGGCTCCACACAAGAATCTAGGATTGTTGTTGTTGCAAGCGCTTAACAACAACTAAATTCGTGCATTCAATGACCCAGCAAACCCAAAAAAAGATTTTTGATTTTATACTGCTCAAACGTGTTTTCGTATTTGCTAAACCTTATGCAGGAAGATTTTACGTTTCAATCGTTCTGGCCATTGTACTTGCTTTGTTTTCCCCTGTTCGTCCATTGCTCATCAATTATACCCTCAAAAAAGTAAATACACCTGTTGATGACGTTGGCAAATTGTTGCATTTCCTTTTTGTTATCACTGCCATTCAAATAGGATTTCTTGTTGTTGAAACGGCCACCAAATTTGTATTTGCATACAGCACTTCATGGCTCGGAAATAAAGTGGTGAAAGATATCCGGGTTAAAGTGTTTGAAAAAATATTGCATCTCAATCTTCGACAGTTTGACAAAACTCCCATCGGCACCCTCACTACACGTACTATCAATGATATAGAAGCTGTCAATGATATTTTTGCCGAAGGGTTTATTCCCATCATTGCAGATTTCTTGTCAGTGCTTGCAATTTTATGCGCGATGGTGTATACTGATTGGAGACTCACATTGATTTGTTTGATTCCATTTCCATTGCTTATTGTTGCAACATATCTTTTCAAAGAAAGCGTAAACAAATCTTTTATTGCTGTAAGAAATGCTATTGCATCTTTGAATGCTTTTGTTCAGGAGCATATCTCTGGGATTCAGATTATTCAAGCGTTTACAGCTGAAAAGCGTGAAATGAAAAAGTTTGTTCAAATCAACAAGCGACACCGTGATGCCAACATTGAGGCAATTTTTGCTTATTCAGTTTTTTTTCCGGTGGTGGAAATCATTTTGGCAATTTCAATGGGATTGCTGGTTTGGTTTGCTGCAAGGAATGCGCTGCATCTTTCATCCACTCAGGCAACTACCATAACGGGCAATATTGTTTCTTTCACATTGCTCCTGAATATGTTGTTCAGGCCACTTAGGGTTATTGCTGATAAATTCAATGTACTGCAAATGGGAATGGTAGCAGCAGAGAGAGTATTGTTGGTTTTGGATAATCAAGATGAATTGAAAGAAGATGCAAGTGCAAGAGAACAGATGATAAGCGGAAATATTTCATTTGACAAAGTGGTTTTCTCTTATGAAAAAGACAGGGCCGTCTTGAAAGAAATTAGTTTCTCCATACCCCAAGGGCAAACAATGGCCATCGTTGGGCATACCGGAAGTGGTAAGTCAACCATTATCAACCTGATCAATCGTTTATATCAACATCAGCAAGGAGTAATCAGTATAGATGGAATTCCTGTTGAGAAAATCAGTGTAAAAAGTTTACGATCACAGATTGCAGTTGTGCTTCAAGATGTTTTTTTGTTTTCTGGATCTATTATCGATAATGTTACACTAAGGGATCAATCCATCACAAAAGAGAAGGTGATTGAAGCGGCAAAAATGATTGGCATCCATGATTTCATCGAATCCCTTCCCGGGGGATATGAATATAATGTTCAGGAGCGGGGAGCAACACTTTCAACCGGACAAAGGCAACTATTATCATTTCTGAGGGCATTGCTATTCAACCCTGCCATTTTGATATTGGATGAAGCCACATCTTCAGTCGACTCCAACACGGAAAAATTGATCCAACATGCCATTGAAGTTCTTACCCAGGGACGCACTTCTATTGTGATTGCTCACAGGCTCTCTACCATACGTAAAGCTCAGAAAATCATTGTTCTAGATGATGGAAGGCTGATCGAACAGGGCACGCATGAGGAGCTAGTAAGAGGTCAGGGCCAATATGCCAAGATGATCGCTGCACAGCTCAAAAAAGATGGGGATTAGTTTTTTGATTTAAAGCATGGTATTTACACTCCAGATAGTATCTTTGCGAAAAATTTAGAGGCTTTTATGCAGGGAAATTGGCTTAAATCGTTGCTGGTGGCTGTTTTGGTGCTATTTTTTGTACCGTCTTTCGCCAATGACCATGAAGAGAAAACAAAGCTCGATCCAGCTAAGCTCATCATGGAACATATTCAAGATGCCCATGAATTTCATTTCTTCACTTTAGAAAAAAAAGACGGCTCTGAATTTCACGCGACTATTCCACTTCCTGTAATTATTTACTCGAATACAAAAGGCATCTCAATTTTTTCTTCATCCAATTTTCATCATGGACATGCTTCATTCAATGGGTATGCTTTGGAGGAAGGAAAAATACATGCAGAAGATCCCAAAGAAAAAATCATTGACCTTTCCATTACAAAAAATGTAGTTCAGATGTTACTGGCATTGACCCTCCTTGTTTCGCTCATGGTGGGAATAGCCAATAAATATAAAAAAGGACAAGGTGTTCAATCTGCTCCCAAAGGATGGCAAAATGCCATAGAGCCGGTAATTACTTTTGTAAGAGATGAGGTTGCAAAACCAAACCTTGCTGGCAAATACCAAAAATATTTACCTTATTTATTGACTGTCTTCTTTTTTATTCTGATCAACAATCTTTTTGGGTTGATTCCTGGTTCTGCAAACGTCACTGGTAACATTGCATTTACGATTGTATTGGGTGTTATATCTTTCTTTGTGATCTTATTTAGCACGAACAAACATTTTTGGGGTCACATTTTTTGGTACCCGGGTGTACCAATGATTGTGCGATTCCTCATCATGTTGCCCGTAGAATTATTGGGGGTGTTCACAAAACCTTTCGCGTTGATTGTCCGTCTCTTTGCCAACATGGTAGCAGGACACATCATCATCTTAAGTTTCGTTGCTTTGATTTTTATTTTCGGATCCATGAATGCTATTGCAGGTTGGGGATTTTCTCCCTTGTCTGTCTTGTTTGCGGTATTCATTTATCTGATTGAAATAATGGTTGCTTTTATACAGGCTTTCATCTTCACGAACCTGACAGCAGTTTTCATTGGTCAGGCTTTTGAGGGTGGGCACGAAGGAGAGCATCACTGATTTTTATTTTTCATTTTTAAAAACAAGAAACATGAGTTTCATTTCAACACTGCTAGAAGTTCAATTTGGTCTCTCTCACATGGGTGGAGCAATTGGAGCTGGTCTAGCTGCAATCGGCGCCGGTATCGGTATCGGTCAAATTGGTAAAGGTGCAGTAGAAGCTATTGCGCGTCAACCAGAAGCCTCCAATGACATTCGTGCAAACATGATCTTGACAGCGGCTTTCGTAGAGGGTGTTGCCCTTTTCGCGGTAATCGCTGGATTGTTGGCTGTATTGAAAGCCTAATGTTGCACAACAAAACAACTGTATCCAAAGCACAGGGCGGAGGATACAGTTACTTTTAAAAAAGTTAATATCAGAATATGGATCTTTTATTACCTGGCATAGGTTTATTGTTTTGGACGCTTCTTGCGTTTGGTATGGTATTTTTTCTCTTGAGAAAATATGCTTGGAAAATCATCATCGATTCACTTAGCGAGCGTGAGCAAGGAATTGCAGCTTCTTTGGACGCTGCCAAAAAAGTAAAAGCTGAGATGGCCCAATTGAAAAGTGAAAACGAGGCGCTCATGGCACAAGCAAGAGAAGAGCGCTCACAGATGTTGAAAGAAGCCAAGGAGACAAAAGACAAACTGATCAACGATGCCAAAGATCAAGCAAAAGCAGAAGCTGCAAAGATTTTAGCGGATGCAAATGCTGCTATTCATAGCCAGAAAATGGCTGTGTTGACGGAAATCAAAAACCAAATTGGAAACATGGTGATTGAAGTTTCTGAAAAAGTTATTCGCAAGCAGTTGGATAACAAAGCTGAACAAGAAAAATACATTCAGCAAATGGCTGGTGAATTAAATCAATTTGGAAAATAAACAATATGCGTCAAACAAAAGTAGCTCAACGTTACGCGAAAGCGATTTTTGATTTGGCAGTGGAAACTTCCAAATTAGAAGATGTGAAGAAAGATTTTGAATTGATTCAATCTGTTCAAAACAAGGAACTCCATTTGATGTTGATGTCACCTGTTGTAAAAAGTGAAAAGAAAATAGCCATTTTCGAAGCAGTCTTCTCTAAACATATTCAACCGCTCACCAATTCATTTTTTAAATTGATTTTCTCAAAAGGAAGATCAGTTGCGATCAATGAAATTATCCTTGCTTTTATTGAAAAATACAGAGATCAAAAAGGCATCAAGTTGTTAGAATTGACCACTGCGGTGGAAGTTTCTAAGGAAATTCAAGATAACATATCATCTCTTTTGAAAGAGAATCAACTCTTGAAAGGCAAGTCCATCGAATTGAAAACAAATGTGGATGCTTCCATTATTGGAGGCCTTGTTGTTCAGGTTGATGATCAACTTTTTGATGCCAGCATCCGCCATGATTTGCAGGTGATCAAAAAACAATTCATTGAAAACATGTACATCAGTAAAATATAATTAACAAAAGATCTATTTAAACTCAAAGCAATGATAGAGATTAAACCCGACGAAATATCAGCCATTCTCCGCCAGCAGTTAAGCAATTTCAATTCTTCTGCAGATTTGGAAGAAGTAGGCTCAGTGTTGCAAGTAGGTGATGGTATTGCACGTATCTACGGCTTGAACAATGTTCAATCAGGTGAATTGGTTGAATTTGAAAATGGTGTGAGAGCAATCGCCTTGAACCTTGAAGAAGACAATGTAGGTGTGGTTTTAATGGGTGAAGGAAAGGATATCAAGGAAGGATCTAAAGTAAAACGCACAGGTAAGATTGCATCCATCAAAGCTGGTATGGGATTGGTTGGTCGTGTAATCAACACCCTCGGGGAAGCGATCGATGGTAAAGGTCCGATTGCAGGCGACTTATACGAGATGCCTCTTGAGCGCAAGGCTCCTGGTGTTATCTTCCGTGAGCCGGTAAAAGAACCACTTCAAACTGGTATCAAAGCGATCGATGCCATGATTCCAATTGGACGTGGACAGAGGGAGTTGATCATTGGTGACCGTCAAACTGGAAAGACTGCGATTGCAATTGATACCATCATCAACCAAAAAGAATTTTACAAAGCAGGAAAACCTGTGTATTGTATCTATGTGGCGGTAGGACAAAAAGCTTCAACCATTGCTGCAGTAATGAAGACTTTGGAAGACAATGGTGCAATGGATTATACCATCATCGTTGCCGCCCCTGCTGCAGAGCCAGCACCTCTTCAGTTCTATGCGCCTTTTGCTGGTGCTGCCATTGGAGAATTTTTGCGTGATACCGGAAATGCAGCATTGATTGTTTATGATGATCTTTCAAAACAGGCAGTTGCATACCGCGAAGTATCATTGTTGCTTCGCCGCCCTCCTGGTCGTGAAGCATATCCTGGTGACGTATTCTATTTGCACAGCCGTTTGTTGGAAAGAGCTGCAAAGGTGATCAGCAAGGATGAAGTTGCAAAGAAGATGAATGATCTTCCAGATTCAATCAAACATTTGGTAAAAGGTGGTGGATCACTCACTGCGCTTCCAATCATTGAAACGCAAGCGGGTGACGTATCAGCATATATCCCAACAAACGTTATTTCCATTACCGATGGACAGATCTTCTTGGAGTCCAACCTCTTTAACGCAGGTATTCGTCCGGCGATCAACGTAGGTATCTCAGTAAGCCGTGTGGGTGGTAATGCACAGATCAAATCCATGAAAAAAGTAGCAGGTACATTGAAATTAGACCAGGCACTTTATCGTGAGATGGAAGCATTCTCAAAATTTGGTGGTGACTTGGATGCTGCGACCAAATCAGTATTGGATAAAGGTGCACGCAACGTTGAAATTCTTAAGCAAGGTCAATATCAGCCTGCTTCAGTTGAAAAACAGGTTGCAATCATCTACCTTGGTACCCAAGGTTTGTTGAGAGAAGTTCCAGTTAAATCTGTAAAAGATTTCGAAGAGCAATTCTTGATGGAAATGGAAACCAAGCATGCCGATATTCTTGCAGAATTCAAAAAAGGAAATCTTCCAGAAGATGGCATCAAAAAAATGACAGATTTGGCGAAGAATATCATGGCACAATACAAGTAGTTTTTACTTACTATATTTCAAAAGGTCTGGGTTCCCAGGCCTTTTTTATTTTGTATGCTACTCATAAATATTTACATTCAATGAGTAAAACTTGCATATGAAAAAAATTATTCTTCTATGGGTATCTGCAATCATCGTATTGCATTCAACTGCTGCCGTGAGACTTCCGTCCATTTTAGGATCACACATGGTATTACAACAGAAATCAACCGTGAAATTATGGGGATGGTCTGCGCCAGCAGAAAAAATTACTATTCAGGTTGGATGGGACACAACCAATTATACAGTCACTGCCTCCAGAGGTGCAAGGTGGCTTGCAGAAATTAAAACTCCTTCCGCAGGTGGTCCTTATACCATAAAAATCAAAGCAAGCAATGAAATTGTTTTGGAAGATGTTTTGATAGGGGAGGTTTGGGTATGCAGTGGACAAAGTAACATGGAATGGAGTGCAGATCAGGGCTTGCAGCAATCAAAAGATGAGTCACCCAATGCGAATAATAAAAGCATCCGTTTCTTTTATGTTCCTAAATCAACATCCAGCACTCCACAAGATGATGTGAGAGCTCAATGGGTAGTTTGCAATCCTGATGACATGCTTCATTTCAGTGCAATTGGATACTTTTTTGGAAAACACATCAATGCATCAACAGGATTTCCTGTTGGATTGATCAATAGCAACTGGGGAGGTACTCCTGCTGAAGTATGGACACCTGGCGAAATTATTCAGAATGATCCCGACTTGAGAAATGCATCTGAAAAACTTTCCCCTTCGCAGTGGTGGCCCCATATCAGAGGAGAGGCATACAATGCGATGATTTATCCTCTCACCAATTTTGAAATCGCTGGAACGATTTGGTATCAAGGAGAAAGCAATGTGGGAACGCATTATGCATATCAGCGTTTATTTACAAATATGATCGACAATTGGAGAAAGGCATGGAACAAAAATTTTCCATTTTATTTCGTTCAGATTGCACCTTATACGTATGGCGACAACCATATCAATGGAGCATTGTTGAGAGAAGCCCAAACCAACTCAACATCTTTTCCAAAAACCGGTATGGTTGTGGTGAGTGATTTGGTCAATAATGTAAAAGATATTCATCCAATATTGAAAAAAGAAGTTGCAGCACGGTTGGCAAATTATGCGCTCGCTGAAACATACAATGTAAAAGGATTGAACTATAAAAGTCCTGTTTACGCCTCACATTCAATCGAAAAAAATAAGATCAGGATACTATTTGAAAATGTTCCAACAGGATTGATGTCAAAAGGTGGTGAGCCCACAGATTTTTTTATAGCAGGTGTTGATGGTGTTTTCGTGCCAGCCAAAGCTGTGATTGAAGGTAAAACGGTTGTGGTGTCGAGTAAAAATGTAAAAGAACCTGTTGATGTAAGATTTGGATTTACGAATACTGCTATGCCAAACCTGTTCAGTGCAGAGGGCTTGCCGGTGAATTTGTTTAGGACGGATAAATAATACAAAGGGAGGAGGGACAAGGGACAAGGGATGAGGTGAAGCTGTAAATTTCATCTTACTCCAAAAATTAAACTCCCTTCACTTGAAGAAAAATAATTCTTTCTTGTGAAGGGAGTTTCAGTTGATAGATTATCTCTTGTCCCTCGTTCCTTGTCCCTCTCTTTTAATAAAACTTCGTCACCCCAGGAACTGCAATTTTATAATTACCATTTTCGTCTGGTAAAGATTTTGGCAATGTATCCCAGGTATATGCAGATGGCTGAAGATTGAGTCCACAGTTCAATGCCTTATCCCACTCAACAACTTGTCCGCTGTAAGTTGCCATTCTTCCAAGGATGGAAGTCATGGTACTTTTAGCGCCCCTTTCTGCATCTGCGAATTTATATTCACCTTTTGCGATGGCTGCGAACAGTTCAACATGTTCATTTTGATATGGTTCGTTCTCTTGCTTTTTGTCGAATTGATACAATATATTTCCCTTGTGGTCTCTGATATTTGCAGCACCACAAAAGATTTTTCCTTTTGTGCCGATCAACAGTTCATCGACTTTAGCAGATGTTTTAGGCATATGTCGGCATTGACTGTTCAGGATTGATCCATCTGCATAATGAAATTCAACAAAATGATGATCAAAAATTTCACCATGGTCCTTTCCGTTTCTAACTTGTCTTCCTCCGAAGCCTTGTGCTTTAACGGGATAAGCTTCTTTGAACCAGTTGATCACATCAATATTATGGATATGTTGCTCAGTAATATGATCACCACAGAGCCAGTTGAAATAATACCAATTGCGCATTTGATATTCCATTTCAGTTTGGCCTGGCTTTCTTGGATTCACCCAAACACCATCATTGTTCCACCATGCTTGAGCGGAGGTGATGTCACCTATTAAATCTTTTCTTTTGAAGAGCTCCCTGTAGGATGTCTGATAATGTCTTTGTAATCCAACAACAACATTTAATTTTTTAGATTTTGCAATGGCCGCAGCTGCCAGCACTTTTTTAACGCCTTCAGGGTCAGTGGCAACAGGCTTTTCCATGAAGATATGTTTCCCTTGATTCACTGCTTCTTCAAAATGAATGGGCCTGAATCCTGGAGGCGTTGCCAGAATGACAACATCTGCCAATGGGATGGCTTTTAGGTATGCATCGAATCCTACAAATTTTCTTTCTTCAGGAACATCCACCATGTCTTTTACAGAACCCTTGGTTCCTGCATCAGATAAATCTTCTGCAGTAATATTTTTATAGCAACTGTCAATCCTGTCTCGAAATGCATCTGCCATTGCTACCAGCTTTACATTCTGTTTGCTTTGCAATGCCTGTAACGCAGCACCAGTGCCTCTTCCACCACATCCAATCAAAGCAATCTTGATGGTGTCGTTTGCACCTGAAAAATAATTTGCATTTGTCATGAGTGGAGCTGCTAGTATCCCTGTTGAGATTAGTCCGCCTTGCTTTACAAATTCACGACGGCTGTTGTTGTTCTTTGGCAAGTTGTTTTGCATCGTTGTTGTTTTAATCGTTAGTTACCTAAGTACAATTTATATATTTTTTCGGCTTCTTCCTGTGTTGGTTGGTTTACAGGACAAACTATTCTGAATCCAACGAACATACCGTCTGTTAGCCACCACCTGCTTTTGGGCAGCTGAGGATCTCTTTTATTCCAACTGGTCTGAGAAAATTGTCTGGACGTGGAACTTAACAATTTGCTTTCATCCAAATAAGATCCTCCACGGATGGTTCGAGGGTATCGGGAGGTGGGGATGATTATTTTGTCTTTTTCTCCCTCTGTAGTTTTTTTTAAATAATCTGCATCATACTGATCCATGGTCCACTCTGCAACATTTCCCAGGATGTCGTATAAGCCCCATGGATTGGGCTTTTTCAATCCAACTTTTTGGTATTTATTGTTGCTGTTGGATTTAAACCAGGCGTATTGAGTAAGTCTTGATGCATCATTTCCAAAGAAATAATTTGTATTTGTTCCTGCTTTGCAGGCAAATTCCCATTCCGCTTCAGTTGGAAGGCGATAAAATTTTCCAGTTTTTTGGAAGAGCCATCTGCAAAACATCATAGCACCATCCACGCTCATACTGTTAACCGGGTATCCTCCCTCTTTCCCCATATTCCAACTGAGGTCGATATATTGAGGAGTCGGTCGGGTGATTGCATCAACCTTTGACCCTTGGGAAGTCTGTTCGTCTTTAAAAAAAATATCAAACTGATCATGGGTGATTTCAAAAGCACCAATCCAAAAGGGAGATACAGTTATTTTTTTGGCAGGCTTTTCGTTTGTATTGACTGAGCTGTTGTTGCCCATTGTAAAACTTCCACCAGCCAATTGTATCATTTTTATAGTGAGTTCAGAGCCTGGAATGGCTATGTTTTCGGTTGAAATTGGTTGGGCGTTTGAATGTATCAGGAAGATGCAGCTTAATAGGGTAATAACAATTTTATTCACTTAGAATGATTTGATGCAATTTTAAGTAAATTGTTACAAGTATTTAGTTGTTTACACAAAAATTGCTCATATGGAAAGAAGAGGTTTTATAAAAAGTTCATCACTTGCTGGAATCGGTTTGCTTCCAGGATTTACTTCAATTGCACAAGAAAAGACGCAAGCAGCGAAACCATTTAATTTGAGTTATGCCTTTCATGATGGAATGTTTTCTAATCATGGCGGTAAAGATTTTATCGACCAAATCAAATTTGCACATGACCAGGGCTTCAATGCAATTGAAGACAATGGAATGATGTCGAGAACTCCAGAAATGCAGTCAAAAATTGGTGATACCCTTGCAAAACTTGGAATGCGGATGGGAGTTTTTGTGATCACATCAGACAACTGGCACTGGAAAACAAGTCTTGCTACAGGTAAACAAGAATATAAAGATTTGATTGTAAAAGATTGTACAAAGGCGATTGAAGTAGCAAAGCGTTGCAATGCCAAATGGGCAACAGTTGTTCCAGGAAACTATGATAGAACACTTCCTCCTGATATTCAAATGGCCAATGTAATTGAGGGTTTGAGATTGGGTACTGCAATATTGGAAAAAGCAGGCCTGGTGATGGTTTTAGAACCGTTGAGTGATAATCCGGATTTATTTTTACGTCATTCTACACAGACCTATATGGTTTGTAAAGCAGTGAACAGTAGTTCATGTAAGATCCTCTTTGACATGTATCATATGCAAAGAAATGAAGGAAATATCATTGCCAACCTTGACAGGTGCTGGGATGAAATTGGATATATTCAAATTGGTGATAATCCAGGTAGAAACGAGCCAACAACAGGTGAGATGAATTACAAGAATATTTTCAAACACATTCATCAAAAAGGGTTTACTGGAATACTCGGAATGGAACATGGTAATTCCATAAAAGGAAAAGAGGGTGAGCTCGCACTCATTAAAGCATATAGAGATTCAGATGATTTTCTTTAGAGCTTAATTCCTAGTGATATACCCGCTCTGATTCCTGCCCATGGGCCTGTGAGGTTCAATTTGATATTGTTGGAACCTACCTCTGAACTTATGTTCACATTTGGGATGCTTACACTGTTTAAGCCGTCCCTGATGGATGTTTGTTCAGTTGAACTCAATGTAAACGAGCTGATGCCAGAGAGGGAGCCATTTCCTGTTCCGTAATGAGGTCCAAGGATCTGCCAATCCAGGCAAATATGTTTTCCAATTGACCATTGTGCACCTATTAATAATCCGTATGTGCTGGACTTCAAATCTCCTGAAAGGCTTATGTTATCTGTCCCTCCACCTGCTTTGTTAAAATCAATTTTTATTCCTTCGCCATGGAAACTACCGAATCTCATGAAGGGTGCTAAATAAAATCCTCTACCAAAGCCCTTTCTTCCAGGATACCATCTTAATTCTGGAGTGATAGCCGTATTTGAGATTAATAATTGGTCTAGTGTTTTCTGCATATTCGCATCTCCATTTGCAATGGAAACAATGTTATCTTTTAATGGAATATTTCCCAAAGGCATTGTTCTGTAACCCAAGGCAACAGACAAATGTTTATTAACCACTCTTTCAAACTGCAAGCCATAATTGGATATTGGCAGTGAAGTCAGGTTAATCTTGAAAAGATTTTTCTTCGGTATTGTTGAAGTCTGTTTTTCCTGTGCAGATGCGGATAGTAATATTATTGATAACATTCCAACAAGGAATGATCTGCTTAATCCAGTTTTCATAATGATCCTTTTGTTGAATTTAATGAAAAAAATGCTATTCCTCAATTTTTTCATCCACTGCATTCGCGACTACATGTGAAGCAATTTTTTTCAGAGGATTTCTTCTCATTTCCTGGTAGTTGTTGCGGGTGTCAAATATGTCTATTGCTGAAAAAATAGCTGCTCTAAAAGAGGATTCATCTGCAATGTTTTTTCCTGCTATATCAAAGGCAGTACCATGGTCTGGAGATGTTCTGATCGTGGGGATACCTGCTGTAAAATTGGTTCCTTCACCCAATGCGAGGGATTTAAAAGGAATCAATCCTTGGTCGTGGTACATGGCAAGCACAGCATCAAATTTTTCATGATTGCCTCTTGCAAAAAATGCATCAGCACTGTATGGGCCCATCACAATGCAATCATTTTTCTTAGATTCCAAAATGGCAGGTCGTATTATTTCTTTTTCTTCTTTGCCAACCAGGCCTTCATCTCCTGCATGGGGATTTAATCCCAAAACAGCAATCCGAGGTCGCTCAACTCCGAAATCTTTTATCAGGCTATTTTTTAGGAGTTGTATTTTTTTAATGATTTGTTCTTTGCTGATATTTTTTGCGACATCCATGATGGCAAGATGCTCTGTCAATAAAGCAACTTTCATGTTCTCAGAAATCATCAGCATAAGTACATCATCTGCTTGTAATGCCTCTTTCAAAAATGGGGTATGTCCAGTGAAATTAAATTCACTGCTCTGCATGGTAAACTTGTTAAGCGGGGCAGTTACCAAAGCATCAATGCTTTTTTCCTTCAATGCTTTTACTGCTGCTTGTAATGATTTGACACCATATTTACCACCCGTTTCTGTCATTTGTCCGGGTAGGATTTCTACCTCTTCCTCCCAAACCGTAAAAATGTTCAGTTGTTTTGGGTTGGCTTTCGAAATTTCTTTGATGTTGGAGTAATTCAGGGTGAGTTCCGGGATCGATTTTTTATAGAAATTGATCACTTTGTTTGATGCAAATACGACTGGTGTGCACAATTCAAGTATTCTGCTGTCAGAAAATGTTTTGATGATGATTTCTATGCCGATTCCATTTAAATCACCCACCGAAATGCCAACAACCGGTCTTTTTTGTTCACTCATATATCCACTTTAGCTTGAAGCGACAAAGGTAGGGATAATGGCTAATCTTTATTGTAATTTTGTCCTCTCATGTTGACGCTGAAGAAATCATTGGGGCAGCATTTTTTGAAGGACGAATCTGTTTGTATTCGTATTGTGGAAGCATTGCAGGAGCAGCCATTTCAGCAATTGTTGGAAGTGGGGCCTGGTGGAGGAGCCTTGACAAAATACTTGATAAAAATACCCTCTGTTGATTTTAAACTTGTTGAGATAGACCAGGAAAAAATTGATTATATATCGACTACTTATCCAACTTTAAAGAACAATGTCATTGCCGGAAGTATTTTGGACATTGAGTGTCCATTTAAATCAACATTCACTTTGATTGGAAACTTCCCTTACAATATTTCAACACAAATAGTTTTCAAAGTAATTGATTGGCGTGAGCAAATTCAAACAATGGTTGGAATGTTTCAAAAAGAAGTTGCAGTAAGAATTTGTGCCGGACCGGGATCAAAGGATTATGGAATCATAAGTGTAATTGCTCAGGCTTATTTTGATACAACCTATTTGTTTGATGTAGATGAATCCTCTTTTAATCCACCCCCAAAAGTGAAGAGCGGAGTGATCAGAATGTTTTACAAGGGTAATCCATATGAAATCTCTAATCATCATAAATTTAAAAACCTAGTAAAGACCGCATTTGCACAAAGACGAAAGCAATTGCGAAATCCTTTGAAACCATATTTTGAAAAAGATTTTTTGAGCCAAGAAATATTTACAAAACGTGCTGAGCAACTTTCTGTAGCTGATTTTGTTTATTTGTTAAATCACATGAAATGAAAAAAGTGTTGATTACTGCATACGCACATCCAGCATTGAAAGAGCAGCTTGCTGCCAAAGGATATTTGGTTGATGTGAATGAAAAGATCAATTATCAAGATTTAAAAAATATTGTTGGAGCATATGAAGGGCTCATTATTACAACCAGATTAAACATTGATCGTTCAATGATCGATGCTGCTCAACAATTGAAATGGATTGGAAGATTGGGGAGCGGAATGGAAATTGTTGATGTGGAATATGCCAAAACAAAAGGGATTGAATGTATTAGCAGTCCAGAAGGCAATCGAGATGCGGTTGGAGAACATGCACTGGGTATGTTGTTGTCACTCATGCACCACATAGATAGATCTCATCGAGAAGTGACGGAAGGGAAGTGGATTCGGGATGGAAACAGGGGTACGGAGTTGGGGGGGAAAACCGTTGGTATCATCGGGTATGGGAATACTGGATCTGCATTTGCAAAACTCTTGGATGCATTTGGTGTCATTGTATTGGCCTATGATAAATATAGAGTTGGCTTTTCAAATGGACATGTGAGGGAAGCATCTTTGGAGCAAATTCAATTGCATGCTGATGTAATAAGTTTACATCTTCCATTAAATGATGAAACGTTTCATTTTGCTGATTCAGGATTTTTTAGCCAATTGAAACGCACACCATTTTTTTTGAATACTTCCCGAGGTGCATTGGTAGATACAGGGGCCTTGATATCTGCATTGGACGCAAATCAGATTTCAGGAGCAGGCTTGGATGTACTTGAAAATGAAGATCTTGCATCTTATCATCCACATGAAAAAGAGATGTTGGGAAATATATTAAAAAGAAATAATACCATTGTTACACCGCATATTGCTGGTTACAGCCATGAGGCATTATTGAAAATGGCAACCACAGTTCTAGAAAAGCTGGAGCCTTTGCTTGGTCATTGATTTCTGGAATTTTTGTAACTTTGCATCACAGCAACGCCCCAGATTTCTCTGAGGCGTTGCTATTTTTTTCAAACCCAACTAAACGGATATTATGAGCGTAATGTATGTAACCAAGGAAACCCTCGAGCTAATGAAGGCTGAGCTTCACAAAATGAAGACAGTTGAAAGGCCTGCTGCTTCCAAGGCTATTGCTGAGGCCAGAGAGAAGGGCGATTTGAAAGAAAATGCAGAGTATGATGCAGCCAAAGAAGCACAAGGTTTGTTGGAGGCTAGAATTTCCAGAATGGAGTCCGAATTGGCCAATGCACGCATCTTGGATGCATCTGAAATTGACACTTCTAAAGTATCCATCCTTACGAAAGTGACCATCACCAACAAGGCAACAAAAAAATCTATGACATATCAAATCGTTTCTGAGAAAGAGGCAGATTTGAAATTGCAAAAGATTTCGGTTACTTCTCCTATCGGAAAAGGGTTGCTTGGCAAAAAAGTTGGAGATGAAGCAGAAATTCAAGCACCGAACGGGAAGATTGTTTTTACGATTGATCAAATCTCCATTTAAACATGGCAAGTATATTTTCTAAAATCATCCAGGGGGAAATTCCTTCATATAAAATTGCCGAAAACGAACAATTCTATGCATTCCTGGATGTATTTCCTCTTGTTCATGGTCATACACTTGTGGTACCCAAAATAGAGACAGATTATATTTTTGATTTAAGTGAACAAGAATTAAAAGAAATTCTTCTGTTTGCTCAGCCCATTGCAAAAGCCATTGAAAAAGCTTTTCCATGCAAACGTTGTGGGATGTCAGTTATTGGATTAGAAGTGCCGCATGCGCATATTCACTTGGTGCCAATCAATTCTGCAGATGACCTGAATTTTACCAGACCCAAACTTAAACCTACTCAGGAAGAGTTGAAGTCGGCACAAAATGCAATTCTGTCTATTCTTGCCTGATTATCTTTTTCCTACTCTTTCCGGATGTTGTTGAACAAAAGCTGCCCAGCTGGAAGTTGATTTCTTGGATGATTTTCTCTTTGGTGTTGGCTTGGGTATTGGAATGCCATGTCCATTGAAATGATGACATACAGCAACAGCAAGGGCATCAGAAGCATCAAAATATTTAATGGTATTTTTCAGCCGCATAATATTATTGAGCAATTTCCAAATTTGTTCTTTGGTTGCGTTTCCATTTCCAGTGATTGATTGTTTCACTTTTTTAGGTGAGTATTCTGCTACTTCAACACGATTCGACATCGCAACCGCAATTGCTACTCCTTGTGCTCTTCCAAGCTTTAGCATGCTCTGTACATTTTTCCCAAAAAACGGAGCTTCAATCGCCATCGCATCAGGTTGGTACTTGTCGATCAGCTGCTGAATTGTTTGGTTGATGATGCCCAGTCTTTCAAACATGTCTTTTTTACTGTTCAATTTGACTACATCCATCTCCAGCATTTCGATTTGACTGCCCTTGGTTTGAATAATACTGAATCCCATGATAACAGTTCCTGGGTCGATTCCTAAAATAATTCTACTTTTCAGGTTCAAGAGAAGTTTATTAAAAGTGAGATTAAACAAAAATATCAAATTAATTATCAATTATGGACTAGCCCCCTTGCTGCTTGTCTTGATCGGATATCATTTGACGAATGAATTATTTGCCAGGCCAACATTTGAAGAGGACGTTCTATCAATCAAAAACCATATTTACAAGAATGGAATTGGACTATTGGCAATTGCTGTTTTTCTTATGATGTTGCAGTGGTTGACAGAGGCATATAAATGGAAAATGTTGATGTCTTCATCTCTGAATCTAAATTGGAGGACATCTTTACAAATGATTTTCACCGGGTTATCTTTTTCTTTTATTACACCTTTTAAATCAGGTGAATTTATTGGAAGGGTCATGTATTTGCCAACACATAAAAGAGCAATTGGGACTACTTATACTTTTTATAGCAGCATCATTCAGTTTACTGTTTATAGTTTGCTTGGTGCATTGTCTTTATGGATGCTGGATTTAGATCACCTATTGTTGAAAATTCCAGCCTCATTTACAAGCGGGATCTTGTTTTTAAAATCCATCTCACTTTTTATTCCAATTGTATGTTTAATATTTTTTATCACAAAACGACTTTTCATTCATTTTTTTCTTTCCTTCAACTTGTTAAAAAAATTTACTCCTATTGCACAAGAGTTTTTATCAATTAAGCCAAGCCGCACAGCAATGGTATTCGGTCTAACTTTCTTGAAATGTTTCATTTTTATTCTAGAATATTGGCTGATATTTAAATGGCTAGGAGTTGAACTTTCTATTTCTCAGGTTTTTATGGGGGTGTCAATCATGGTATTTGCCCTTGCGGTAATGCCAACCATTTCATTTATAGAAATTGGACTTCGTTGGGAATTTTCATTTGTTATTTTCTCTGCTTTTACACAGAACCTTGTTGGGGTAACAATAGGTACAACCATCGTTTGGCTACTGAATATTGTTCTGCCAGCTATTATTGGTGCTTTCTGGCTTTTGTTTCGAAATCAGGTATATATATCTGATGTGGAGTAAAAAGTTAACCATGTGGTTGCTTGTTTGCTGAATAAGCATTCTATCTTTGTATGATGAAGCGCATCAGAAGATTTCTTCTTATCACCATACTTTTATTTACGGTTTGCTCTTTGACTGCCGACAATGATTTTTGCGCCATTGATAATGTATCCTTCACTGGAAATGAACAGGTTCAATTCAAGATATTTTATAATATCATCGGACTATATGTCGATGCAGGTACAGCATCTTTTACAACAAGCCTCGCAAAAATCAATAATAAACCAGTTTACCATATTGTAGGTTTGGGGACATCAAATCCTTCGTATGACTGGATTTTTAAAGTGCGAGATCGATATGAAACATATATTGATACAGCAACTTTGAAGCCATACAGATTTGTTCGTCATGTTGAAGAAGGCGGCTACAGAAAAGATGAACTGGTTAATTTCAACCACGAAGAAAAAAAAGCTATTTCTGCCAAGGGGAGTTTTGATGTTCCTGCTTGTATTCAAGATGTATTGAGTGCAATTTATTATGCCCGCAACATTGATTTTTCAAAAAGATCAATTGGTGAAAAAATTCCGTTTAGCATGTTTATAGACGATGAAGTCCACAATTTATACATTCGCTATTTAGGAAAGGAAGTAGTAAAAACCAAATACGGAATTTTTAATGCCATTAAGTTCAAGCCTATGCTGATTGGCGGTACAGTGTTTAAGGGGGGTGAGTTGATGACTGTTTGGGTTTCAGATGATGGCAATCATTTACCTCTCAGAATCGAAAGTCCAATCAGTGTGGGAAGTGTCAAGGTTGATATGATGAAGTTCAAAAACATCCGTTTTCCTTTCAGTTCGCTGATTTCGTGGAAATGATTATATTTTTTGGAGATCTACTATTTCGCCTTTTGTAAATCCTTTCTCAGTCTTTATAACCTTGCAGCATTCAATCATTGCATCATGTTCGAAGAACAGCAAATGCTTGTTGTGAACTGCCTCATTCAGGTATTTTTCTTTTTCTTCCAACGTTGTCATGGGAAACATATCATATCCCATAATATATGGAAGTGGGATATGCGCTGCAGTTGGAATGAGATCTGCCATGTAAGCTATGATATGATTATTAAATTTAACCAAAGGAAGCATCATGCTCTTTGTATGACCATTTACAAAGAGAATTTCTATATTTTCTGTAAATGAAGTTCTCGCCTGATTATTGGATTTTATAAATTTCAATACTCCATGTTCTTGAAGTGGCAATAAATTTTCTTTTAAAAAAGATGCTTTTTCTCTTGCATTTGGATGAATGGCCCACTCCCAGTGTTCTTTGGATGTCCAATAAGTTGCATTTGGAAAAGTAGGTTGTAAGTCACGGTTAACCGCTCCTCCACAATGATCGAAATGAAGGTGTGTAAGGATTACATCTGTGATGTCTTCGGGGGATATGTTTTTTTCTTTTAGTGATTCCAA
Source organism: Chitinophagaceae bacterium (assembly GCA_017853575.1). GTDB lineage: Bacteria > Bacteroidota > Bacteroidia > Chitinophagales > Chitinophagaceae > Pollutibacter. The sequence continues at coordinate 169,733 of JAFMJI010000002.1, forward strand.
TAATTGCTTTCCGCTGGGGTAGTAATGGCCGAAAAATTTGTCAGACTGTTTGTCTCCCATTCCAGTATCGATCAATATCTTTTTTTCTCCGTCTATGATCAATAAACATCTCATGGAGAATGTGCATAGATTGTTTTCGTCTGCAGGAATTGCTTTTTGCCAAAGCACCTTTGGAACTACCCCAAACATAGCACCTCCATCCAATTTGAACAGTCCTGCATCAATTGAAAAGACTTGCATATTTTTCTTTTGTGATCACTTTTTTTGTGTAGAGCAATGCAAAGAAACTAACAATAAAAAAGAGCATAAGAATCAAAATGGAATTCCTGATGCTGCCGGTTAGCTCTTCATTTCTTGCAAATAAAAAGAGACCAATGGTCAATGCCACTTTTTCTGTTACGTCATAAAAACTGAAAAAGGATGTTGTATCATCTGTTGGCGGAATCAATTTTGAATAGGTGCTTCTGCCGATGGTTTGGATTCCACCCATTACGAGACCAACGCAAGCTGCAAGAATATAAAATTCAGTTTGAGACTTAATAAAATATCCCCACAAACAGATCCCTATCCAAATAAATACAGCCACTACCAATGTGTAAATATTTCCAATCCATTTTGACAATTTACTCATAACAATGGCGCCCACCAACGCAACAAGTTGAATCAAGATGATGGTCATGATCAACTTTGGTTCATCTTCAGGTTTTGGAAAAATTTCTTTTTTGCTGAAGCTGGCAGCAACCAGCATAACGGTTTGTACTCCAACACTAAATAAAAAAAATGAAAACAAATATCGTTTGAGGGCCGGAATTTGCTTTGCCTGGTTCCAGACCATTTTTAATTCATGAAATCCGTTGATCAGCAAATGTTTCTTCAATAGCTTGTTCTTTTCAGTATTCGAGGGTAAAGCTTTGAATGTGATTTGAGAAAATCCTAGCCACCAACATCCGACCAGCAGAAATGATATCCTTGGGCCGAGTGTTTTATCTGCTTCATCCAATCCGAATAAACTTGGTTTTAATATTACCACAAAACATATCAATTGCAGGAGTACACTGCCAATATATCCCATAGCAAATCCCCGGGCACTCAAGGCATCTCTTTCTTCTGGGTCTGCTATATCAGGGAGGTAGGAATTATAGAAAACCAAGCTGCTCCAGAATCCCAATGCTGCCAATGCAAAAAAAATAATTCCCCATTCAATTTTTTCGGGAGTGAAAAAAAACAACATTGAACACGATAATGATCCAATCAAAACAAAAAACTTCATGAAAGCTTTTTTGTTTCCACGGTAATCTGCAATGGAAGAAAGAATAGGAGAGCTGATTGCAACAATAAAAAACACCAATGCTAGCGCGTAATTTTGTAACGCAGTATTGATAAACTGGAATCCAAAGAAATTAACATATGACTGCTCATTGTTGTTGCTGCTTGTAACGGCTACGTAATATGCCGGGAAAATAGTGGAAGTGATGACCAGGTTGTAAACACTGTTTGCCCAGTCGTACATGGTCCAGGCCCGTTGAATTTTTTTTCTACTTTCCATATGAAACTGCTTACCAGTAAGATAAGCAAAAGAAATCAAATGCTAGTGTGAGAGTCCGTTCATAGACAACTTGCCCGAAAAGATCAAGGCAAACAATACGAGTCCTAGGATTATTCTATACCATCCAAATATTCTAAATCCATTCGCTTTTAAAAATTGAATAAAAAAGCGGATCGCGATAAGTGCAACAAAAAATGCTACGATACTTCCGGTGAGTAGGATGGATAAGCCATCGGTATTTAGCAGGGAGGGCTCATCCTTCCAGATATCATAAATACTTTTTACAGTTGCTGCACACATGGTAGGTACAGCCAGGAAAAAAGAAAATTCAGCAGCTGCACTTCTCGTGAGCTTTTGTTGCATGCCACCAATGATAGTTGCTGCACTTCTACTGAGTCCTGGCAGAAGAATTGCCAATACCTGATAGCAGCCAATCAAGAAGGATTTCTTGTAATTAATATTTTCTTCATTTTCGATCTGGGGTTGTTTGAACCAGTTGTCCACAAATAGCAATACAATTCCGCCAGAAAAAATTACTGTTGAAATAAAAAGTGGTCTTTCCAATACCTGATCAATATGTTTTTTAAAGATGGCTCCAAAAAACAATGCAGGAACTATGGCGATAAAAAGTTTTATATAAAAGTCGAAGCTTTTGAAGTTGATGAACTTTTTCCAATACAATACAACTACTGATAGGATTGCTCCAAATTGAATAACTATTTCAAACAATTTCGTAAACGGATCGCTGGCTGTTTCAAAGAATGCAGAAGCAATCGCCATATGTCCGGTAGAAGAAACAGGAAGGAATTCAGTGATGCCTTCAATAATGGCTAAAATAATTGCTTGAAAGTAGCTCATGATCTTGAATCAGAGGTTATTTGCTTTTTTTCATGATGGCAAATATCTCTACTACAAATCCAATGATGATTAAAATTGGAGCCAATGTAATTCTTCTGAAACTGTACACTTCATTTTCATTGAACACATTTGGATCGCTGCCTTTGCCACCAGCCATGAGCAGTGATCCTAATGCTATGATCACCAAACCTGCCAGCATCCAAACTAAATTTTCTTTTCCAAAAAGAGGGTTGTTCTTTGTTTCCATTTGAATAATATTAATAGAGGTCGTCTAATTTCATTTTTAAATACTTGGTTACACTTCTGTGTGTGCTGATAAAGGTAATGCTTATGCCTATAATTATAAGTGCCAGAAATAATAGAAGTAAGCTGCCATTGTCTTTCAGTGCTTTGATTTCGGGCAACCACCAGTTTTCAACGGCATAAATCAGCAATAATATTGCTGCAATCGCCAACAGTGCGCTGATTAAACCATTGATGATAGCTTTGGTATCAAATGGTTTTGAAATAAACCATCTTGTAGCACCAACCATTTGCATGGTCTTGATTAAAAAACGATTTGAAAACATGGCCAACTTGATGGTATTGTCAATGAGGATGATCACAATCAACGCGAGTATTCCTGCCAATGCCAACAGAAAATATCCAACCTTTTTTACTACATTGTTTAAGTTGGTTACAACTGCATCGGGATATTTCACCTCACTGATGATAAAGTTTTTCATGATCTCGGTGGTGATCACTTTTAAACTGTCTTTATTCACATATGAAGGATCAAGGTAGAAATCTATGCTTGCAGGAAGCGGATTATAATCAAGGACTTTGTTCCAGTCCTGGTTTCCATCGCCAATAAATGTTTGTCTTGCTTTTTCTTTGGTGATGTATTCAACATTTCTGGCATAGGGTTTTGACTTAATGACGTTCTTGGCAATGTCAATTTCTCGCTGAGGACTCCCTTCTCTAATGAAAGCATGTACTTGTACACTTCCTTTGAAATAAGTCTCGAGCTTGCTTGTATTGATCACCAGCCATCCCAGTATTCCGAGAATAAACAATACCAAAGCAACTCCTAAAATCGCCATGAAATATGAAGGTTTGCTTTTTTTCATGGATCCTTTTCCCTGCGCTGTCATCATTGAATCATATATTTTTAAAGTTCAACCCTTTACAAGTCCAAAAATAACAATTTTGAGGGGTTTGCGTACCTTTGCACATCGTTAAAATAAAGGAATTATTACATGGAATATGCATTCGGAGATATTGAAAAGAAATGGCAGTCAAAATGGAAGGAATCAAATGCATATCAGGTTTCCAATCAAACTGAAAAAGCTAAATATTATGTGCTGGATATGTTCCCTTATCCAAGTGGAGCCGGACTCCATGTGGGTCATCCATTGGGATACATTGCCAGTGATATCTACAGTAGATACAAGAGGCTAAAGGGATTTAATGTTTTGCATCCGATGGGATACGATTCTTTTGGTCTTCCGGCAGAACAATATGCTATTGAACATGGTATTCCTCCTGCAGTTTCAACAGATCAAAATATTGAAACCTTTAGATCTCAACTAGATAAAATTGGATTTTGTTACGATTGGAACAGAGAGGTCAGAACATCCACCAAAGAATATTACAAATGGACCCAATGGATATTTCTTCAACTCTTTGACAGTTGGTTTGACAGAAAACAACAAAAGGCAAGACGAATCAATGATTTAAAAGATATTTTCTCAAGAGAAGGAAATACAAACAATGTTTGTCCGGGTGATCGTTCCATCAATTTTACTGCTGCCGATTGGTTGAAGTGTAATGAAAAACAACAGTATGATATCTTGATGCATTATCGGTTGGCTTATTGTGGTGTGGGGGAAGTTAACTGGTGCGAGGCACTTGGAACTGTTCTTGCAAATGATGAAGTAGTAAATGGGGTAAGTGAAAGGGGAGGGCATCCCGTGTTGAAAAAGAAACTCCGTCAGTGGTATCTCCGTATAACTGAATATGCTGAGCGTTTGTTAACTGGATTGGAATCGGTTGATTTCAGTGACAGCATGAAAGAAATGCAATCTAACTGGATTGGTAAAAGTTATGGCGCTGAAATTGATTTCAAAATTATTTCCGACAATGCCGATGTTAGTGATGAGTGTTTGAGGGTTTACACTACCAGGCCAGATACCATTTTCGGTATTGATTTTATGGTGGTTGCTCCAGAACATGAACTCATCGGGAAAATCACAAGCGCAGTACAATCAAATGCTGTAAGCAATTACATCGATTACGTAAACAGCAGAAGTGAACGTGAGCGAATGGCAGAGAAGAAAATCTCGGGCGTATTCACTGGTGCTTATTGCAAACATCCATTCAACGACCGCCAAATTCCAATTTGGATCAGTGAATATGTATTGGCAGGATACGGAACCGGAGCCATCATGGCTGTTCCCTGTGGTGATGAACGTGATTTTAAATTTGCACAGCATTTTGAAATCCCTGTTACCAATATCATTGGAGATCATTATAATGGTACTGAAGCCAATCCAACCAAAGATGCATTGCTACAAAACAGCGGTTTTCTAAATGGATTAAAAATGTCTGATGCCATCAATATTTCAATTGATAAGTTGGAATCAATGGGTATTGGTAAAAGACAAACCAATTATAAAATGCGAGACGCTGCTTTTAGTCGTCAGCGCTACTGGGGTGAACCTTTTCCTATCATTTGGAAAGATGACATGGCTATTCCAATGAAGGAATCTGAACTGCCTATTGAACTTCCTCCTATGTCTGATCTGCGTCCTGGTCCGGATGCACAAGGCCCACTTGCAAATTTGCCTGATTGGATAAATTTCAATGGTGGTACCAGAGAAGTGAATACCATGCCAGGATATGCTGGCAGCAGTTGGTATTTTCTGCGTTATATGGATCCGCACAATCAAGATGAGTTCTGCAGCAAAGAAGCAAGTAGCTATTGGGGCCAGGTTGATCTTTATGTTGGTGGAACTGAACATGCTGTTGGACATCTTTTGTACTCAAGAATGTGGACCAAAGCATTGTTTGATCTAGGATATATACATTTTGATGAACCTTTCAAGCGGCTTCTGAACCAAGGGAAGATTGGTGGAGATTCTAGAATAGTGTATCGTATTCGAGGTTCCAAGCAATTTGTTTCATCAGGTTTGAGAGATCAATATGAAACAGACGAACTGCATGTTGATGTGTCTATGGTAGATGGTATGGAATTGGATATGGATGCATTCAAGAAATGGAAACCAGATCTTTCTGATGCTGTTTTTATCACGGAAGATGGAAAATATCTTTGTGGTTCTCGTCAGGAGAAAATGAGCAAGCGCTATTTTAATGTCGTAAACCCAGATGATATTGTTAAGAAATATGGCGCAGACACCTTCCGTATGTATGAAATGTTTTTAGGTCCTGTTGAACAGGATAAACCTTGGGATACAAAAGGCATTGAAGGTGTACACCGATTTATTAAAAAATTCTGGCGACTCTTTTATGATGCTGAAAAAGGTTTGTTGTTAAACCATGAAGCCCCAAGCAATGAGTCATGGAAGGCATTTTACAAGATGTTGAAGAAAGTTGAAGAGGATACTGAAAAATTTTCTTTCAATACAGCAGTGAGTACATTCATGATTGGAGTTAATGAGTTAACCGACTTGCAATGCAGATCCAAATTATTGTTGGAAAAATTTCTGATTGTATTGTCACCCTATGCACCACATATCTGTGAGGAGCTATGGACGGCCATTGGAGCTGAAGGTTCAGTGCTAAATGCTGCATACCCGCAAATAGAGGAACAATATCTTGTTGAAACATCAAAAGAGTATCCTGTTGCCATCAATGGCAAAACACGCACTACGATGATGATTGAATTAACAGCTACACAACAAGAGATTGAAAAACTTGTTTTAGAAGAGCCTGTTGTAAAGAAATGGCTAGATGGTAAACCACCAAAAAAGATCATCTATGTGAAAAATAAGATGATCAATGTGGTACTTTAATTCAAATAACTGTTTCTTTCTTTACAGTGGAATCATGTAATTTCATAAAATGATGAATCCAAATTTGGATCCAAAGACATCATCTGGCATTGCCGGTGATAAAGAGTTTGAAAACAGTATTCGTCCTGTTAGCCTGGAAGACTTTTCGGGTCAGCCTGGCATCATTGATAATTTAAAAGTATTTATCAAGGCTGCTCAAATGCGCGGTGAGTCGCTCGATCACGTTCTGTTTCATGGTCCACCCGGATTGGGCAAAACAACCCTCTCTAGGATTGTTGCAAGGGAAATGGGTGCGAATATCAAGGAAACATCTGGTCCAGTTATTGAGAAGCCTGCAGATCTTGCAGGATTGCTCACCAGCTTGGAGGCCAATGATGTTTTATTCATTGATGAAATACATCGGTTGAGCAATGTTGTGGAAGAGTATTTATATTCTGCCATGGAAGATTTTAAGATCGATATCATGATTGATGGTGGTCCCAGTGCCAAAACCATACAGATAAATTTGAATCCATTTACCTTGATTGGTGCAACCACGAGAAGTGGATTGTTGACCGCTCCCTTATTATCCCGATTTGCGATCAAGTCTCGTCTTGAATATTACAACAGTGAAGTGCTGGAAAGAATCATTTCTCGTTCTGCAGGAATTCTGCAAACAAAAATTACTTCTGATGCTTCAAAAGAAATAGCAAGGAGAAGCAGAGCCACTCCAAGAATTGCGAATGGACTTTTAAAACGTGTACGAGATTTTGCACAGGTGTTGGGCAATGGGGTGGTTGATCTTGGTATCACCAAGCATGCACTCAAAGCTTTGCAGGTAGATGAACATGGACTCGATGAAATGGACAATAGGATATTGGCAACCATCATTGATAAATTCAAAGGTGGCCCTGTGGGATTAGGAACGCTCGCAACTGCTGTTGGAGAAGAGTCAGGCACCATCGAAGATGTGTATGAACCCTTCCTTATTCAAGAGGGATTTCTTCAACGTACAATGAGAGGTAGAGAAGTTACCCAAAGGGCGTATGAGCACCTTGGACGTACACCTAAAGCGGGAAATGAAAATTTACTTTTCTAATTAAAGGCAGCTAAGATTTTACAATCAATCTAAATCCGTTTCCATGGATGTTGACAATTTCAACTTCTGGATCCTCTTTTAAATATTTACGGAGTTTTGCAATGTAAACATCCATGCTTCTGCCATTGAAATAGTTATCGTTGCCCCAAATTTTCTTGAGTGCCAATTCTCGCTGAAGCAAATCATTTTTATACTCACTCAACATTTTCAGCAATTCATTTTCTTTTGGTGAGAGCGTTACTTTATTGCCTTCAATGGATAGCTCCCTGAGTTTTGGAATAAAATGGTATTTACCCAAATCGTATTCTACATTTTCCTGTTCTTTGTGTTGCTCTTCATTTCTTTTGAGAATGGCCTTGATTTTAAAAAGCAATAGCTCAGAGTCGAACGGTTTGGTGATATAATCATCTGCACCCAGTTTGTATCCTTTGATTTGATCTTCTTTCATTGATTTGGCAGAAAGGAAGAATAGGGGGATATCTGGATTGATGTCTCTGATCTCTTCAGCCAGTGCAAACCCATCCATTTTAGGCATCATTACATCCAATAGGCAGATATCAAATTTCTCTCTCTGAAAGGCAGCTAAACCCAACCTTCCATCTCTTTCGAGAACCACATCAAATTCGTTTAATTCTAAAAAATTCTTAAGTACGAGTCCAAGGTTGGCATCGTCTTCGCAGAGTAGGATTTTATGTTTTGATTGAGCTGACATAATTGCTTGTTTTAGACAAAATAAATTTAAGTTGGGGATAAGTCAGGCTGAACTGCAATAAAATTTTGTTAAACAGGCATGTTTTTTGGAATTTGCTATCAAGAAATAAAATACTGACCTTATGCGTTTGACTTCAGACAACACATTTAAGAAATTAATTGTAATTGGAGACAGGGTTCTGATTAGACCGTCAAAACCAGATGAGAAAACAGCTAGTGGATTGTACCTGCCCCCAGGTGTACAGGAACGAGAAAAGGTGCAACAAGGGGTTGTAATCAAAACCGGACCAGGATTTGTAATTGCAATGCCAGTGGAAGAGGAGCCCTGGAAATCAGACGAGGAAAAGGTTAAGTATATTCCATTGCAGGCAAAAGAGGGCGATTTGGCAATATTTTTAGTCAGTGCAGCCACAGAAATCGTCTACGAGGGAAATAAATACTACATAATTCAACAAAGTGCAATTTTGATGCTTGAAAGGGAGGAGGAAATGTGATTATTTGCTAAAAAAATACATTTTATTAAAAAAAATCTAATAAATGTTGTTTTTCGGCATGTATTTAATTGAAAATAAGTCTATTATATATTTACTTTCTGATACTTTTTTAAAAATATTGGACTTTTTTCATGGCAAATATGCTTTGAGTATATACCTTCACTATGGTTTTTCATAGGATATTGGATTTTAAAACGGGGCTGGATGTCTATCCTGGCCCTTTTATTTTTCTCGAAATCTTCCATCTACTCCTGAAATTATTTGACCTTCTTTTTCTAAAATTTCGATCCCAGTTTTCAATATTTCTTCATCCTGGTTCAACGCAATCAGCAATTCATCAAAAGTCATTTCTCTTTTCTTTATTTCAATTATAATTTTTTTTAATAAGTCAGAAATGTATTGTTTCGATGGTGCTGTATTTGAGACTGATACACATCTGTCACATATCCCACAAGTCTTTTGTTGGGTATCACCAAAATAATCTGAAATGATTATTGATCTGCATTCTCTGCTTTGGATGAATTTGATCATATAATCTATTCTGTGGGAATACTCTTTTTTTCTTGCTAAATAATGTGGATAGTTGATCTGTAATTCATCTGCCTGGATGCGTTCCTGTTGAAATAAAATCTGTGCAGATTCTTTTGACGGGTGATATTCGGTAATGCCAAATTGATGCAGTTTTTTTAATGATTCTCTTACATTTGAAATATCCCATTTTAATAACCAGGCAATTTGACTTTCATTAATTCTTATTGGAATATCAAAGATTCCGCCATAAGTTCTCAGAAGAATCTTTATCAATGGTTCTAGATTTTTATGTTCTGCTTCGAAGATTTCTAAAGTTCTTCTTGCTGTGGTGAACATCAATGTAGATGGACTGAATACCTGGTCTTGATAAGTTAGAATTTCCTCTTGCTTTAAAATATCAAGACAATTAAGAACTTCAAACAAATTTAATTTGAAGGCAGTTGTAAATGCCTGTATATCAAAATCAAAAAATTTTCCATTGCCAGATCCAATGGGAAGTTGAAAATAATTGCAAACAGCTTTATATACTTTTCGTATGACATCGATTCCTGGGAATTTCTGATTCGGTAACTGTTTTAATTCTTCCAATTCCTGGTTTCTATATAATAATACTGCTGCGGCGTATTTACCATCACGCCCTGCTCTACCAGCTTCCTGGTAATAATTTTCAAGACAATCCGGAACGTCCATGTGTACCACCAACCTTACATCCGGCTTGTCAATTCCCATTCCAAATGCATTTGTACAAACAATACAATCAATCTTTCCCGAAATCCAGTCTTGCTGTTTTGTTGTTCTTTGTTCTTGGCTCAAACCAGCATGATAAAAGTCGGCCTTGAATTGAAATTGTTGAAGCAAATCTGAAAACTCCTTGGTGCGTTTTCTTGTCCTGCAATAAACAATACTAGACCCAGGATGCTGTATAAGCAACTTTTTGAGAAAATTTATTTTATCATCTGCTTGAACAACTTGATAAGAAAGGTTTTCTCTGGTAAATGATCCAAAAAAAAAGGAGGGATTTTTAAGATTTAATTTTTCAACAATATCATCCTTTACTTTCGGTGTCGCTGAAGCAGTCAGTGCTATTATAGGAACATTATTTAAATAAGTTTTTACAGATGCAATGTGTAAATAGGCTGGTCTAAAATCATATCCCCACTGTGAAATACAGTGTGCTTCATCTACTGCTAGCATTGAAATTGGTAAGTCTTCTAGTCTCTCTAAAAATTTGTTGCTGTTCAGCCTCTCTGGTGAAACGTATAAGAATTTTAAATCACCTTCTTCGCACAAATTGATTATGTCTTCAATTTCATCTGCACTTAATCCTGTATGTATGGCTTTTGCAGATATTCCGAGTTTATTCAATCTTTCCACCTGATCCAACATGAGTGCAATCAATGGAGAAATGACCAGGCAGGTTCCATCTTTGATCAATGCAGGCACCTGGAAGCAAATTGACTTTCCTCCACCTGTAGGTAGAATGGCCAAACTATCTTTACCATTCAATACTGCCTGAATGATATCCTCCTGTGTGGGTCTGAATTGATCAAAACCCCAATACTGTTGAAGGATTTCTTGAGGTGTTGGATGGTGCATTGAATCAGACAACTTTTTTTACGAATAATCTAACAGAATTAATGGCAAGTACAACATCGCTCAATCCCATTACCAATGCGCCAAGTGTTGGAGTGAGCAATCCAAATGCTGCCACCGGCAATGCAATGATATTATAAAAGAAGGCCCAGAATAAATTTTGCTTGATCGTGATGTAAGTATGCTTTCCGAGTCCAAGTGCAGTCGGCAGTTTTTTCAAACCTGCATTCATTAAGACAACCTGTGCACTTTGTATAGCCAATTGAGAAGCTTCACTCAGTGAAATACCAATGGTGGCCTTTGCAAGTGCTGGCGCATCATTGATTCCATCTCCGACCATTGCTGTAGGGACTTCTTTTGTAAGGGTTTCTATTTTATGGAGTTTTTCCTCCGGACTTTGTTCAGGAATGATTTCATCTAAGCCAAGTTCTTCTTGGATATGTTGACACTTCTCTCTTCTGTCTCCACTTAGCAGTATGGTTTTTATTCCAAGATTTTTTAAATACTGGATGATCTCTTTTGATTCTTGTCTTAATTCATCTTCAACATCCAACCACCCAATCCACTCATTATTTTTTGTAATGTATACATTGTGGTTATTTTCTTGTGTAAGGGTGTTGGCAATTTTATATGAACCAGCCCAATAAATATTGCCCTCTTTGTCAGTGCCTTTCATGCCAATTCCCTTTACCTCTTCAATGGTTTTCCATTTGATCTCTTCTTTGGTCTTAAAAACTGTTGCAATGGAAACTGCAATCGGGTGGGTAGAATATTTTTCTAATGAAAAAACAATTGATTTAAATGTTTGAGGATCTGTGTTCAATTCTTTAAACTTGGACAATTTGAATGAACCGGTTGTTAAGGTTCCTGTTTTATCAAAAACAATTTGTTTGATATTTCTGAAGTTTTCCAGGCTGGTTGCATTTCTAAACAGAATACCATTTCTTGCTGCTCTTCCCAAACCTACTGCTATTGCTGCGGGTGTTGCCAATCCCATCGCACAAGGACAGGCAATAACCAGTACAGCAATGCTGCGCATCAACGCAGGAGTGAAAGAATGCAAGTAGATAAAATTACCTGCGAATGTGATAACTGCTATAATGATAACAATTGGAACGAAAATGCCACTGATTTTATCTGCCAGGTGCTGAATTGGTGGTTTTTCTCCCTGCGCCTGCTTCACCAATTGTAATATTCCTGATAAAACAGTGTCATCACCTGTTGCAGTTACCTGTGCCTTTAAAGATCCTGAATCAACAATGCTACCGCCTATGATTTTATCCTTCACCTGTTTGTGCACTGGAATGCTTTCTCCAGTCAAAAGGGATTCATTCACATGTGCATCACCCCATAATATTTTAGCATCAATTGGAACTTGTTCTCCACTTCTTATTAATATCAAATCACCAACTTTCAATTGTGTATTTTCGATGGGCATGATCACTTCCTGATGATGTTCATCAAATGCAATCATATTTGCCATTACCTTTTGCGATTTCATCAACGACTTAAGTGCACGTTGAGTCGATTGCATGGATGCGTCTTCCAGATAGTTGCCAAAAAAGACCAAGGTGATGATTGTCGCTGCAGTTTCATAAAAGAGGTATTGTTCGCCTTGGCCCATCAATGTTCCTATTAGACTATATGAAAATGCAGCCAGGGCTCCCAACGCAACCAATACATTCATATTCGGAATTCCATTACGAATGCTTTTAATGGCACTTCTTCCAAAAAAATTCATGCCTACTATAAATACGGGAGTGCATAAGGCCAGTTGCAGCCATGGATTCATGAGCCAATGAATATGAATCACAAATTCAAGCATGTGCAACATCAATACCAACGTGAAGGGAAGACAAAATAGCAAACGCTGTATGGTGGTTGATAAAAAGGGTGCTCGTTTTTCATGGTTATCATTTTTAGCATCTACCACATGATAACCCAAATTGTCAATACCCTTTTTAAGAGTATCGGAGCTTGATCCCTCTACCATTTCAAATGATACATCACCATCAATTGGATTGACGCGGATGTTTTGCATGCCTTGTTTATCCAGAAACTTATTGATCGTGAGTGCACAATTTGCACAGGTCATTCCCTCTACCTTCCAGTTGACTTTTTCCATGGTGTAAAATTACAGATTAAATTACCTTCGTACTCTATGCAGTCTTTTAAAAGAAGTTTCAAGTTGAGGGAGATTGATTCAATTGCAGCGTGGATGCTGCAGTCTAATCCGACTTCACATATCATTTGTTTTGAAGGAGAACTGGGTGCTGGAAAGACAACTTTGATCAAGGCTGTTTGCAGAAAGTTGGGTGTGAAAGAAAATGTTAGCAGTCCTACGTATTCTTTGCTCAATGTTTATAATACCGAGGGAAGCAAGAACTTTCAAGAAGTTATTCATATTGATTTATACAGGCTCTCTGGTGAAGAGGAAGCCATGCGTGCAGGAATAGAAGAATATATTTTCAGCGGAAACTATTGTTTGATAGAATGGCCCCAAAAAGCTCCTGGAATTCTTCCAGAACATTATTTAAGGGTAAGGCTCACTGTTCTTGATAGTGATGAGCGTATGATCGAACTTAGCTCTGAATAAAATTGAGTATCTTCAAGAGTATTTTTTGAACAATGGCAAAAAAACCTTTCGTCAGTACAAGCATCAGTTATGAAACGCTGGAAGAAACATTGGATATTAAACCTTCCGCGTCCTCATTGTCAATAGCCATCCCAAAAGAAAGTGAATTTCAGGAAAACAGAATAGCATTGACCCCAGATGCAGTTGGTGTATTGGTGAACAATGGTCACAGGGTTGCAGTTGAACATAGAGCAGGGGAAGGTGCGCATTTTTCAGACAAAGATTATGCAGACGCTGGTGCCAAAATCATTCATAATAAAAAAGAAATCTTTCAAAGTGATTTGATTGTAAAGTCTGCCCCTGTTTCTGATGAGGAGTTGCCCTTGTTGTCGCTTGGACAAACCATAATTTCTCCCATTCATCTTCCAGTGATGAAGACACATATCCTTGAAAAAATGATGGAGAAAAAAGTGACTGCATTGTCATTTGAAAATCTAAAAGATGAATCCGGGCATAATCCTATTGTACGAAGTATGAGTGAAATTGCAGGAAGTGCTGTAATGCTTATTGCAGGTCAATATCTTAACAGTGCAAACCAAGGCAAGGGAGTGTTGCTGGGGGGTATTTCAGGAATTCCTCCTACCAAGGTAATTATCATTGGTGCAGGTATTGTTGGTGAATATGCAGCCAGAACTGCATTGGCCATGGGTGCAAGTGTAAAAGTCTTTGACAACAATATTTACAAATTAAAACGGCTGCAAAACAATATTGGTGTGAGGATGTGGACTTCAGTGCTTGAACCTAAAATTTTAGCCAAGCAATTAAAAACATGCGATGTTGCAGTTGGAGCACTAACCTCATCAGGTGGAAGAACACCTGTTGTTGTGAGTGAGGAAATGGTTTCAATGATGCGTCCGGGAAGTGTGATTGTCGATGTTAGCATTGACAGGGGAGGTTGCTTTGAAACATCTGAAGTTACTTCACATGAAAAGCCAATAGTCAGAAAATTTGAAGTGATTCATTATGGTGTTCCCAATATACCCTCGGGTTTTGCACGAACAGCTTCACAAGCCATCAGCAATGTATTGATGCCGTTGTTGATGAGAATTGGTGATGAAGGGGGACTTGAAAAACTGGTATGGCATAACTTGAACATCAGAAATGGTATTTATATGTTCAAAGGTTCTTTGACAAACTTCCATCTCTCTCAAAGATTCAAATTGAAATTTACAGATCTCAATCTATTGATTGCATCTCAGCGATGAGGAACCATTTCTTTAAATTTTCCCCACCATATCAGCAGGAATAACCCAAGCGTCAAACTCTGTTTCAGTTAAATATCCAAGTTTAACCGCCATCTCTTTAAGTGTTGTTCCCTCTTTATGTGCCTTTTGGGCAATCTCTGCTGCTTTGTAATAACCAATCTTGGTATTCAATGCAGTAACCAGCATCAATGAATTGTTCAAATGTTTATCAATGTTATCATACAATGGCTCAATTCCAATCGCGCATTTGTCATTGAAGCTCACACATCCATCTCCAATAAGTCTTGCACTGTGAAGGAAGTTGTAGATCATCATTGGTTTGAAAACATTCAATTCAAAATGTCCATTTGCTCCACCCACATTGATAGCAACATCATTTCCCAAAACTTGTGCAGCAATCATGGTCAAAGCCTCGCACTGAGTGGGGTTTACTTTACCAGGCATGATGGAGGAGCCAGGCTCATTGTCTGGGATAAAAATTTCTCCAATGCCACTGCGCGGACCTGATGACAGCATTCTAATGTCATTGGCTATTTTCATTAGACTGACTGCAACTGTTTTCAAAGCACCATGTGCCTCTACAATGGCATCATGCGCTGCCAATGCTTCAAATTTATTTTCTGCAGAAACAAAAGGAAGGTTGGTAAGTGCTGCAATATGTTTTGCAACATTAGTAGCATAATTTTCTGGAGTATTGATTCCTGTGCCAACAGCAGTTCCACCCAACGCCAATTCAGAGAGATGTGACAAAGTGTTTTTTATTGCTTTGATGCCATGATCCAATTGAGAAACATAACCGCTGAATTCCTGTCCGAGTGTAAGTGGGGTAGCATCCATGAAATGTGTCCTGCCAATTTTAACAACATGCATGAAAGTCTTGCTTTTTTCAGCAAGGGTATTGCGCAGTTTTTCTATACCTGGCAATGTTGTTTCCATGATCATCTTATAAGCAGCAATGTGCATGGCAGTAGGGAAGGTGTCGTTTGATGATTGTGATTTGTTCACATCGTCATTGGGGTGAAGAAACTTTTCTTTGTCACCCAATGATCCGCCTTTCAGTACATGACCTCTGTATGCCACAACTTCATTCACATTCATATTGCTTTGCGTACCACTACCGGTTTGCCATACCACAAGAGGAAAGTATTCATCTAATTTTCCTTCCAGGATTTCATCACAAACCTGACCAATGAGTTTAGATTTCTCTTCACTGAGTACTCCTGCTTCAAAATTGGTGATTGCAGCAGCTTTCTTTAGATAAGCGAATGCACGGATAATTTCTTTTGGCATCTTGTTGCTGTCTTGTGCTATTTTGAAATTATCAATGCTTCTTTGTGTTTGTGCGCCAAAATATGCAGTGGCAGGTACCTTTACCTCACCCATTGTGTCTTTTTCAATCCTGAATTCCATGTTGTATTATTGAATGTGCAAATTTACTTGAAATTGGGCTTTCTTTTTTCCAGAAACGCAGTTACACCTTCAATCATTTCATCAGATGCAAATGCTCTTGAAAATGCTTCTGCCTCTTTTTTAAATCCTTCAGTTGTATCATCATGCGCGGCATTGGTTGCCTCAATCAAGGCTGCTAAGGCCGGTTGAGGTTTTGATAGAATAACGCGCATGGTGTTTTCGGCTTCATCCATTAATTTCTCAGCAGACACTACTTTATTGACCAGCCCGATGCGATAGGCCTCTTGTGCATCGATCATGTCACCTTTCATCATCATTTCCATTGCTCGTCCCTTTCCAATCAACCTTGTTAATCGTTGTGTGCCGCCATATCCGGGTATGATGCCCAGATTGATTTCCGGTTGTCCGAATTTTGCGGTTGCTGATGCGTATCTAAAGTGGCAACTCATCGCCAGTTCACATCCACCTCCCAATGCAAATCCATACACTGCAGCCATGATCGGTTTTTGTGTTTTTTCAATCAATGAAAAAATATCCTGTCCATGTTTTGCGAGTTGCTCACCTTCATTTCTTCCTGCCTTTAAAAAACCACTGATGTCTGCACCAGCTACAAAAGATTTCTCACCTGCTCCTGTTATTAGGGCTCCTTTGAGGGTTGAATCCTTCCTTAAATCGAGGATGATTTCTTTGAGTTCAGCCAAGACTGTTTCACTCAATGCGTTGAGTTTATCCGGTCTGTTGATGATAATCTTCAACAAACCTTCATGCTGTTCTGTAATAATAGTCGAATACATGGAGTAGATTTAAAAAGAACGATGTTGTAAAGTCCAGCTTCTTATATAATCAGCAATTTCTTTTGAAACCGTGCCAGGAGGAAAAAGTTTCCCAACACCCAAGTTCTCCAATATTTTCATGTCTTCTTCCGGAATGATTCCTCCGCCTGTCAACAGCACATCATGCATGTTGTTTTTTTTCATCAATTCAATAATTTTTGGAAATACAGTCATGTGTGCACCAGAGAGAATGCTTATTCCAATGGCATCTACATCTTCCTGTAAAGCAGCTGCAACAACCATTTCAGGCGTTTGCCTTAATCCTGTATAAATTACTTCCATGCCTTCGTCTCTAAGCGATGTAGCAATCACCTTAGCACCTCTATCATGCCCATCCAAACCAACCTTTGCAATAAGCACTCTCAATGGTCTTTCTGTGTTAGCCATGGTTTTTATTTATTAAACAAGTCTATTCCTTGCTGAATCCTTCGAATGGTTGAATTTTTTCCAATGATGCTTGATATTTCAAATACAGCTGGTCCAAATTTGCCTCCAACAAGCATAATTCTAAAAGGCAGTTGAACATCCCCTGGTTTAAATTGAAGTTTAGTAGCCGTTTCTTTAAAACATTTTTCAACTTCTTCTGCTGTCCAATTTGGAATATTATTCATCTCTTGAATCAGTGTATGAAAGAATGACGACTTATTTTCATCCCATTTAGGTTTTACTGCATCAACATCGATTTCAGTAGGATCAATAAAGAAATATTTAAGTTGTGCAACAAAGTCATTCAATAAATGGCAGCGTTCTTTTGTAATGGGAATTACTTTGTTAAGAATCTTTGAATCAGCATCTATTCCATTGTTATGTAAAATATTTTTTATCAATGGCAGAAGTAATTCATTGTCGCTAGATTTAATCCATTCCTGGTTATACCATTTTGCTTTTTCAAAATCAAATTTGGCTCCTCCTTTGTGTATCCGTTCAATTGTAAATTGTTGGATAAGTTCTTCTTTCGTGAAAATTTCTTTACCTGTGCCATCGTTCCAGCCCAACAACGCTAGCATGTTGATGAATGCATTTGGAAGGAATCCCATTTCTTTAAAGCCCTTTGTCATTTCACCGGATTTGGGATCCAGCCAATCCATTGCAAATACAGGAAATCCAAGTCTATCGCCATCTCGCTTGCTCAATTTGCCTTGGCCATCAGGTTTTAAGATTAGGGGGAAATGCGCCCATTTTGGCATCTTTTCTTTCCATCCAAAATACTCCCACAATAAAACATGCACTGGAGCTGAAGGCAACCATTCTTCACCACGGAAAGCATGTGTGATTTCCATGGAATGATCATCGACAACGACAGCAAGGTGATAGGTAGGCATACCATCTGCTTTGAGCAATACTTTGTCATCAACTAAGTTTGCTTGAAAACTCACATCACCGCGAATCATATCATGCAAGTGAATTTCTCCATGCTCTGGCATTTTAATTCGAATTACAAAAGCTTGATTTGTTGAAAGCTTCTTTTCAACTTCCTCTTTGCTAAGAGAAAGAGAATTGCTCATCTTCAACCTTGTTTCATGGTTGTATTGTGGCGAAGGATTTTTTTCAGATTTGAATTGCTCACGCATTTTCTCCAATTCTTCAGGAGTGTCAAATGCATAATATGCATAACCCTTTTCTACAAGTTGCTCAGCATACGCTCTGTACATCTCTTTTCTTTCGCTCTGTCTGTAGGGACCGTAATTTCCAGGACGATGAGGGTCTTCATCAGGGGCGATGCCGCACCAATTTAAACAATCAATAATGTATTGCTCTGCTCCTGGAACAAATCTCGTTTGATCTGTATCCTCTATTCTTAAAACAAAACTGCCATGGTGTTTTTTTGCAAATAGGTAATTGAACAATGCAGTTCTAACACCTCCAAGGTGTAAGCCGCCTGTAGGACTAGGAGCAAAGCGTACTCTGACATTTTGAGAAGACATGTTACAAAGATAAGTACTAATGGAGGATGACTCTGATTAGTATTGTCCAGTTCCCAGCATCACCAAGGTGCATGCTTCAAGCGTTTCAATTCCATGCTTGCTTGCAGTTGCTGCAAATGCGGGATTTTCTGCACCTGGATTGAAAATGATTCTTTTTGGATGAAGGGATAGAATGTACCCTTCGTATTCTTTTTGTCTTTCCTGATTTAGGTACATCGTAATCGTATCAATGTCATTGAAAGACTCTTTTTGGTCTGTTACATGTACTCCATTTATTTCAAATACACTTCTACCAATCGCCTCAACGGAATGGCCTGCAGCTAATAGTTTTTGTACAGCCATATGGCTGTATTGATATGATTTTGGAGATGCACCAATGACAAGTGTCTTTTTCACTTGAAACAATTAAACCAGCATTACAACTGGATTTTCCATGTATTTTTTGAGTGTTTGAAGGAAGGCAGCGCCAACAGCACCGTCAACACTTCTGTGATCACAACTCAATGTTACTTTCATCATTTGAGTAGTTCCAAAACCATCACCTTTTTTCACTACTACCTCTTTGATTTTGCCAACAGCAAGAATACAGCTATCTGGAGGATTGATGATTGCGGTAAATTCATCAATATCCATCATTCCTAAATTTGAAATGGTGAAAGTATTTCCAGTAAAATCCTGTGGTTGAATTTTTTTGTTCCTCGCTTTGTCGTACAACTCTTTTGATTCAGCAGAAATTTGAGACAAAGATTTTTGATCTGCAAATCTTAATACAGGAACAATCAATCCTTCAGGCAATGCAATGGCAGATCCGATATGCACGTGATCATAGGTTCTGATAAAATCGCCCATCCAGCTGCTGTTTACAGCAGGGTGTTGTCTGAGTGCTAATGCACAAGCCTTGATCAGCATGTCTTGGAATGAAATCTTTGAAGGGCTAATTTCATTCATTTGGCCACGGGCCTTGATGGCATTGTCCATGCATATTTCCATGGTCAGATAGAAATGTGGCGCAGTGAACATGCTCTCACCCAATCTTCTAGCGATGGTTTTACGCATAGAAGTGAGTTGTGTATCTGTATATCCCTCCTGGCCTGCAACAACTGGGCGCGCATTGAACGATAGCGCTGATGCAGCAGCAGTTCCAGGTTTGAAATTATCGATATCGGCTTTGATAATTCTACCGCCATCTCCAGAGCCATTGATCTTGGATAAATCTATGCCTTTGTCCTTAGCCAACGCTTTCGCTAATGGCGATGCCTTAAGTCTTCCATCGGTTGAAGCAGTTTCTATGACTGGAGCAGGTGTGGAACTTGAAGGTGTAGGCGTTGCAACTGAAGCAGTTGATGCAGTATTGGCAGGAGCATTCAATGAACCAATCAACGCTGAAACATCCGTACCAGCCTTGCCAATGATCGCAATTACATCGTTTACTTTCGCCGACTCACCATTTTGAACACCAATGTGCAACAATGTTCCATCTGTATATCCAACTACCTCCATGGTAGCTTTATCTGTTTCAACATCAACCAGGTTGTCATCACTTTTTACTGCATCTCCCACTTTTTTGTTCCATTGAACAATTTTTCCTGCAGTCATCGTATCACTTAACAAAGGCATCCTGATAACTGTAACACCAAGTTGTTCAGGAGTGACAGATGAGGTAGCTGCAGGTGCAGGCGCTGAAGCAGATGCTGCTGTTGCAGGTGATGGGGCACTTGAAATTTCTGCAGAAATCAATCCATCAATATTTTCACCTGGTTTACCAACAATCGCTATGATTCCATTCACTTTTGCTGCTTCACCTTCCTTGACACCTACATATAGTAAAGTTCCTTCTGCGTAGCCTACTACTTCCATGGTTGCTTTGTCCGTTTCGACATCAGCAAGCACATCATCGCTTTTTACGGGATCTCCTACTTTTTTATTCCACTTCACAATTTTTCCTTCCGTCATGGTATCACTCAGGAGAGGCATTCTGATCACTTCCGCCATATCGCAGATAAGGTTTAGTTGAGTAATAAATTGGAAGGCCGAAATTACGTCAATTTGACTAAATGTGCCAGCCCTGTGAACAAAGAGTTGAAAGGCCTAGTAGTCGAGGTCTAAATTCAATTGATCCCTCATTTCTTTGACCAATGGATACATTGAGATCATCTTCAGGTACTGGTCACGTTGAGAAAGGGTCTGCTCACTTGAAACTGGTTCTTTTTCTGCCTCAGGATCCAGGCTTATTTTAAATTGAATTCGGGGGTTGTTGAAGAAATCCTGCATGTAGATCAGCAGGTTTGTTTTTTCCGACTCGATAAATTGTTGCTGGATTTTGGTGGTCACAAAAACATCGAATTGTACTTCGTTGGTTATGCTGATGCTGGCTGTTTTCAAATTATGGAGACTCGTTACCTGGTTGTTTTCCTGCAGTTTTTGGAGATATTCATTCCAGGCTTGCATTAAACCATCATCATTCAACGTGCGTGCAGTTTGTGGCTCAAGTTTTCTGGTGAGAATTTGTTCCCGTATCTTTTTTAATGCACCGGCTTCTCTTGGTTTTTCAATGGGTGTGATAGTTGGAGAAGTGCTAACTTTTTTTTCTTCTAAAATCTGACTATCGATTTTCAAACTCGCCTCATTGTTTTTTGAGGTAAGATGGGAGGCTGTTTGTTTTTTTTCAGTTTTATTTTTCTCTTCAATAAAGCCTATTTGCCTGAACGCAACCGGTTTTATTTCATTCAATCGTTTTTTTTTACCAGCTGCTTCATCATGGACAATGTTTACAGCTTGCTGCAGATATGTCAAGCGAATCAGATGAAACTCAACATGTAATTTCTTGTTTCTTGCTTGTTTGAATCCAAGTTCGGCCTCATTCAGTATATTCAATGCGCCAATCATGTATGCAGTTGTAAGTTCGCTGGCAACTGCTATATATTTTTTTCTAAATGCTTCTACGACCTGAAGAAGTCCTATAGACCTTGTATCCTTGCTGATCAATAGATTTCTGAAAAAGGAAGAGAAGAGGTTCAATACAGTATCGCCTTCAAAACCTTTCTGATCAATTTCGTCATATAGACTCATTATACCAGGTAAATCCTCTTTTTGCAACAACTCTAGAAACTGAAAGAAATATTCTTCATCCAATACATTGAGATGCTCCAGTGTTGATGAGTAGGTGAGCTTGCCACTTGTGAAACTTACAATTTTATCAAGCATGCTCAGGGCGTCCCTCATGCATCCATCACTTTTTTGCGCAATGAGTTGCATGGCGGCATTTTCAGCAGTAATTTTTTCTTTGGATGCAATCTCTTCCAAGTATGCTACTATGTCTGAAGGTGTGATTCTTTTGAAGTCAAATATTTGACATCTTGATAAGATGGTTGGCAGTATCTTATGTTTCTCTGTTGTGGCCAAAATAAATATGGCATGCGCTGGAGGTTCTTCCAATGTTTTTAAAAATGCATTGAATGCAGATGCGCTCAGCATATGAACCTCGTCGATTATATAGATCTTATATTTTCCTGCCTGTGGTGCAAACCTCACTTGTTCTATCAGTTCGCGGATATCATCTACAGAGTTGTTGCTGGCAGCATCCAATTCGTGAATGTTAAACGAAGCGCCTTTGTTAAAAGATTGACATGAATTGCATTTATCGCAGGCTTCTCCATCCTTACCAAGTTTCTCACAGTTGATGGTTTTTGCAAGAATTCTGGCACAGGTTGTCTTGCCTACACCTCTTGGTCCGCAAAATAAAAATGCATGTGCAAGGTGGTTTTGAAGGATGGCATTTTTTAATGTAGTAGTGATATGAGACTGTCCAACAACAGTTGAAAAATGCTGTGGTCTGTATTTTCTGGCAGATACTACGAAGTTTTCCATCGGCTTGCAATTTAGTTGTAAATTGTATAACTCCTTAGATGGTTAAAATAAAAATCACATTTTACAGTCATGAAAAAATATATCCTTTCACTTGATCAGGGAACAACCAGTTCCAGGGCCATTGTTTTTGATCATGGTGGAAACATTTGTTCCGTTGCCCAAAAAGAATTCAAACAGATTTTTCCAAAACCGGGTTGGGTGGAGCATGACCCCATGGAAATTTGGGCCAGTCAGGGCAGTGTTGCCAAGGAAGCCCTGCTTAAATTATCATTGAAGCCGGGAGATATTGCAGCAATCGGCATCACCAATCAGCGTGAAACAACCGTAGTTTGGAACAGAAATACTGGCCTCCCCATTTA
This sequence comes from Chitinophagaceae bacterium, assembly GCA_017853575.1. Classification (GTDB taxonomy): domain Bacteria; phylum Bacteroidota; class Bacteroidia; order Chitinophagales; family Chitinophagaceae; genus Pollutibacter. The sequence continues at coordinate 192,791 of JAFMJI010000002.1, forward strand.
TAATGCCATTGTATGGCAAGATAGACGAACTGCAGATTATTGTGATGAGTTGAAAAAAAATGGACACGCACCATTGATACAAGCCAAAACGGGATTGGTGGTTGATGCCTATTTTTCAGGAACAAAAATTAAATGGATCCTTGATCATGTTGATGGAGCAAGGGCGCTGGCTCAACAAGGTGAGCTGGCATTTGGAACAGTTGATAGTTGGTTGCTGTGGAAACTAACAGATGGGAAAGTTCATGCAACTGATGTAAGCAATGCTTCCAGAACCATGTTGTTCAATTTGCATACAATGGATTGGGACAATGAATTGTTGAACATTCTTGAGATACCTAATTCCCTTTTGCCTGATGTAAAAAGCAACAGCGAAGTTTTCGGGTACGCTCATGCAATTGGAATGGATGAAGTGCCTATTGCTGGTATGGCAGGAGATCAACAATCCGCATTGTTTGGTCAGATGTGTACAGGAGTTGGTATGGTGAAGAATACCTACGGAACTGGATGTTTCATGTTGATGAACACCGGTGAAAAAGCCGTTAAATCAAACAACAATTTACTTACAACCGTTGCCTGGAAAGTAAATGGAAAAGTAAACTATGCACTAGAGGGAAGTGTATTCATTGCCGGTGCAGCTGTGCAATGGTTAAGGGACGGGTTAAAAATTATTCGTTCATCTTCTGAGGTGCAACAACTCGCAGCATCCGTAAACGATACAGAAGGTGTGGTAGTAGTTCCAGCTTATGCAGGATTGGGTGCACCACATTGGAATCCACATGCGAGAGGTACCATTTTTGGTATCACAAGAGGTACGACTGATGCGCATATTGCAAGGGCAACACTGGAGAGTATTGCATTTCAAACCTATGATGTTTTGAAGGCAATGGAAGCAGACGCAGGGTTACCCATTGCAGAGTTGAGAGTTGATGGGGGTGCCACAGTCAATGATTTGATGATGCAGTTTCAGTCTGATATTCTCGGGGTACAAGTGTTAAGACCCGAAGTAATTGAAACAACTGCATTGGGTGCAGCTTATCTTGCCGGATTGTCTGTTGGATTTTGGAAATCAGTTCAAGAAATTTCTTCTCAATGGAAAGTTTCTGGAAGATTTAATCCAGACATCGATGAGCAAGTAAAAAAATCAAAATTGCAATTGTGGCAGCGAGCCATACATGCTGTGCTCGCATGGACAAAATCTTGAAATGTTGATGCATGCTAAGCAGGGAAAAATCATTTGAAAAAATTTCCAATACACCACAATGGGATGTTGTCGTAATAGGTGGTGGAGCCACCGGACTTGGCATTGCAGTTGATGCAGCACAAAGAGGCTTCAAAGTTTTATTGCTAGAAAAAAATGACTTTGCAAAAGGCACATCCAGCCGAAGCACAAAATTGGTTCATGGGGGTGTTCGATATCTTGCGCAGGGAAATGTAAAGTTGGTTATCGAGGCATTGAGAGAACGTGGTTTTATGCTTGCCAATGCACCACATCTTACACATATTCAAGAGTTCATCATTCCTGTTTATTCTTTTTTTGATAAGTGGTTTTATGCTGCCGGTCTTCTGATGTATGATCTACTTGCTGGTAAATTAAGTTTGAGTCGCACTAAAATTCTTGGAAGAAAATCGGTGATAAATAGAATTCCATCTATCCATCCAAAAAAATTAAAAGGTGGGATAGCATATGCAGATGGACAATTTGATGATGCCCGCCTGGCTATTACACTTGCACTAACTGCGAATGATTTGGGTGGCACAGTTGTCAACTATTCAAATGTTGTTGGATTAACAAAAAGCAAAGGAAAAATTACCGGTGTTTCATTTGTAGATGAAATCGAAAGCAAGCGTTATGATGTTTCTGCAAAGGCAGTCATCAATGCAACAGGTGTTTTCGTAGATGGTATTTTGGATTTGGATGATGAGGCGTCTCCTGCAGCTGTAATGCCATCTCAGGGAATACATCTAATCATTGACAGAAAGTTTTTCCCAACAAAGGATGCACTGATGATTCCCAAGACGAAAGATGGCAGGGTATTGTTCGCAGTTCCTTGGCATGATGCAATTGTTTTAGGAACCACAGATACACCGCTGAACATGATCAGTGAAGAACCTATTGCATTAGAGGAAGAAGTCAATTTTATTTTAGAACATTTCAATCTGTACAATGAATTAAAAATTACGCGTGGGGATATTAAATCTATCTATGCTGGATTGAGGCCATTGGTAAAAACATCTAACAATAAAAGCACTGCACTTGCATCCCGTGATCATACCATCATTGTTTCAAAATCAAATTTGATAACCATTACTGGTGGGAAATGGACTACTTATCGAAAAATGGCGAAAGATGCACTGAACAATGCTGTATTTGTTGCCAAGTTACCAGTAATAAAATGTGCAACCAGAAACTTACGTTTACATGGATATCAGCCCAGTGTTGAATATGGTCAACCTCTATCTCAATATGGATCTGATGCATCGCAGATATTAGAAATCATGAAAAATCAAACGTCCATGTCTGAACGCATTCATCCTGAATATCCTTTTGCAAAAGCAGAATTGGAATGGTGTGTAAAGAATGAAATGGCAATGCAAGTGGAAGATGTGTTGGCAAGAAGATCCAGGATGTTATTTGTAAATGCCCATGCTGCAATTGCATCTTCAGAGAAAACTGCACGATTGATGGCCTCAATATTAAAACGTGATGAACAATGGGTACAGCAACAGATCGTTGCTTTTGAGGAATTGGCCAAAGGATATCTTCCGTCATAAAAAATCATTATCTTAAACCTAAATATTTTCTATGTCGCCTTTTATCGCTGAACTCATCGGAACTGCAGTACTTATTACGCTAGGATTGAGTGTTGTTGCAAATATTGCTCTTGAAAAAACCAAAGGAAATAATGCAGGACTCATTGTGGTTGCATTTGGATGGGCCATTGCAGTTTTTGTTGGAGTCTTTATTTCTGCAGAGGCAAGTGGAGCGCATTTGAATCCTGCCGTAACAATTGCATTAGCAGTTGCAGGAAAATTTGATTGGTCGATGGTACCAACATATCTGTTGGCACAATTTCTTGGAGCGTTTATTGGATCCATATTCACATGGCTTGCATACAAAGATCATTTTGATTCTACACAGGATGCAGCATCCATTCTGGGAGTATTTTCTACTGGACCTGCCATCAGAAAACCACTACAAAATATTGTAACAGAAGCCATCGCCACTTTCATATTTATGTTGGCAATCTTTTTCATCCAAAAAGGAGACGTAAAGCTTGGATCAATTGATGCATTACCAGTTGCATTGTTGGTGTTGGGTATAGGGTTGAGCATGGGCGGACCAACAGGTTATGCGATCAATCCAGCCAGAGATTTAGGTCCTAGAATCATACATGCACTCCTTCCTATCCCAAACAAAGGTTCAAGTGACTGGAAATATGCTCTTGTTCCCGTGGTGGGGCCCCTCTTGGGAGCTGTTTTGGCTGCGATTCTTTACGGATTCCTCTAAAAACAGACCGATTGTTGAAAATTTTTGGTTGTTAATTTTTACAATCTCAGCACCTGGCTTACCTTTGCACCCTGAAAATATAATTTTATCCATTTCAAGCATATAACATGTCAAACAAAGGAAAAGTAAAACAGGTGATTGGAGCGGTAGTAGACGTTCATTTCGAAGGTCAGCTTCCAGAAATTTACAACGCGTTGGAACTCAAAAGAGAAAACGGTGACACCCTCGTAATGGAGGTCCAGCAACACCTTGGCGAAGACAGTGTTAGATGTGTTGCAATGGATGGTACTGAAGGATTGATCAGAGGTACTGAGGTAATTGACACAGGCAATGCAATTTCAATGCCAACTGGAGAAGCAATCAATGGACGTCTGTTTAATGTAACAGGAGACCCTATTGACGGATTGCCTTCAGTATCCAAAGCAAATGGTAGAGCAATTCACGCAAAGCCTCCAAAATTTGAAGAATTAAGTACAGCTTCTGAAGTACTCTTTACTGGAATCAAAGTAATTGATTTGATTGAACCATATGCAAAGGGCGGTAAGATTGGATTGTTTGGTGGTGCTGGTGTTGGAAAAACAGTATTGATTCAGGAATTGATTAACAATATTGCAAAAGGATATGGTGGATTGTCGGTATTCGCTGGTGTTGGTGAGCGTACCCGTGAAGGAAATGATTTGTTGAGAGAAATGATTGAAGCTGGCATCATGAAATATGGTGATGAATTCAAACATAGCATGGAAGAAGGTGGATGGGATTTGGAAAAGGTTGACATGAATGGTTTGAAAGATTCTAAAGCAACTTTTGTATTCGGACAAATGAACGAGCCTCCTGGAGCACGTGCGCGTGTTGCATTGAGTGGATTAACCATTGCAGAATATTTCAGAGATGGTGATGGGACTGGTAAGGGTAAAGACATTCTTTTCTTTGTAGATAACATCTTCCGTTTCACACAGGCGGGTTCAGAAGTATCAGCATTGTTGGGACGTATGCCATCTGCCGTGGGATATCAACCAACCCTTGCAACTGAAATGGGATTGATGCAAGAGAGAATTACATCAACTAAAAATGGTTCAATCACTTCTGTTCAAGCGGTGTATGTACCAGCGGATGACCTTACAGATCCAGCGCCAGCAACAACATTTGCGCACTTGGATGCGACAACAGTATTGAGCCGTAAGATTGCCGATTTGGGTATCTATCCTGCAGTTGATCCATTGGATTCTACTTCAAGAATTTTGACGCCAATGATCGTGGGTGAAGCACATTATGCTTGTGCTAACAGAGTTAAATTGATTCTACAGCGTTATAAAGAACTTCAGGATATCATTGCAATTCTTGGTATGGATGAATTGAGTGAAGAAGACAAACTCACTGTTTCACGTGCAAGAAAGGTTCAGCGTTTCCTTAGTCAGCCATTCCACGTAGCAGAACAGTTTACCGGTTTGAAGGGTGTATTTGTGAGCATTGAAGACACCATCAAAGGATTCAACATGATCATGGATGGTGAAGTTGATGAGTATCCAGAAGCGGCTTTCAACCTTGTTGGAACCATTGAAGATGCAATAGAGAAGGGTAAGAAGTTGATGGAAGCAGCAAAAGCATAATAACACTTAAGACTATTTGATGCAAATTGAAATATTGACACCAGAAAAAAAGATTTATGCAGGGGAAGTATACGGAATTCAACTCCCTGGTGTAAGCGGTTCATTTGAAGTGCTTGACCGACATGCACCGTTGGTCAGTGCATTGAAAACTGGCGTAATGAAAATCTTGTTGGATAACAAAGGCAAGTCTACTTCTTACAAAATTACTGGCGGATTTATTGAAGTGCTGAATAACAAAGCAACTGTCTTGTTGGAAAGTGCCACTGTTGCTGCATAACTAACTTCTTTACTGAAATACCCTGATATAATCTACCATCATGAATTGAGGGAAGTATGTAGTTGTATTCGGACTACCAGGCCAGTTGCCACCAACAGCTACATTAAATAGGAAGAAGAATTTTTCATTGAAGGGGTAGTTGCCTGAAACTTCAGCTGAAGAAAATTCTCCTATCACTTTATCATCCAGCATTGTTTTGATCTTGTCTGTTTCCCAAACAAGACTATACACATGGAATTCATCTGCAAGAGATGCTGTATTTACCAGGCTTTTTTCAATGTTCTTGCTGCCTGTACCCGATTTGTAATGAATGGTGGAGTATACCTTATTGGGTTGATGACCTAACATTTCCATGATGTCAATCTCGCCACATGCGGGCCAACCTGCTGTTGTGAAATTATCTCCCAACATCCATAATGCAGGCCAAATTCCTTGTCCGAATGGTAGTTTGGCTCTCATATCAACCCTTCCAAATTTGAAAGATTTTTTGTTCATTGTTGTTAGTCGAGTAGAGGTATAGCTTTTTCCATTTTTACTTTCTTTTCTCGCCTCAATGATCATCTTCCCATTTTGAAAATATAAATTGTCGCCAGCAGTATAGTATTCAAGTTCATTGTTTCCCCAGCCACAGTTTGGACATCCATCTCCAACATCATAATTCCAATCTGATGTATTGAGGGTGGATCCATTAAATTCATCAGACCACACGAGGCTCATGCCTGCATATGTGTTTGGGGTTGTATATCCTGTTTCTGAAACTTGAAATTTCATATCATCATTTATGATCATTCCGGCAGCTAGTCCTGTTGAAATACTTGCATTGCTGGGTTCAGAAAGTGTCAATGAAAAGTCATCATCTGCTTCTTTAAACTCATCGGCAACTACTGTTACCACTACTCTTGCAGAGGTTTCACCTGCTGCAATGGTGATGGTTTTGTCAATAGCTGCATAGTCTGCGGGTGCAACAGCAAATCCATCCTTACTCGTAACCCTTACTGTAATTGATTTGCTAGAAGCCTGGTTTAATTTTATGGTGAATGCAAAATCAGTAGATCCGTTGTTTCCTTCAGCCTGACTCACTCCATCTATTGATAAAGTGGGTAATGTCTCAACAGGGGGCATGCAACAAACGATGTTTTCTTTCTTGCATGAGAATAAAAATGAGATCAGGAAGATGAATAAAAAATTTTTCATTCGGATATTGTTGATGTAAAATTACATCATTGATGATTTCAAATTGTTTGAAATTTTTGCTCAGAAGGGTTACTTTTGCCCGTGCAGAAAAATTCGAGTCTTATCCGCCTTTCCATTTCACTTTACTTTTATTTTTTGGGATTTATTTTCTCAAGCTGGGCTTCAAGAATTCCACAGATTAAAGACAAGTTCAACTTAAATGAAGCTGAATTGGGTGGAGTATTGTTCATGCTGCCACTTGGGGCATTAGCTGCATTGCCTTTTTCTGGATGGCTGGTACACAAGCTTGGTAGTAGAACCATGTCGATTGCTTCCGCATTAACATATACAATATTGCTATATGCCATTGCAATGGCTGATTCTATCCTTGCACTCTCAATCATATTGTTTGGATTTGGATTGATTGGAAATTTTGGTAACATCTCAATGAATACCCAGGGAATTTCAATTCAACATAAAATTCAAAAACCAATATTATCAAGTCTTCATGCCATGTGGAGTATAGGAGCATTTAGTGCAGCTGCTATTACCGGATGGATGATAAAGGCAGGATACAGTACGAGTCAACATTTTATGATTGTATCAATTTTAACGATCCTGATTGTTTTGATTGGTGCTTTCTTTCTTATACCTGATGAAATTGTAGATGATGTATCCGCAAAAGTGTTTGTCTTGCCCAATAAAAAATTAATCTTGCTTGGAATGATTTGTTTCTGTGTTGCCATGTCTGAAGGGGCCATGACTGATTGGAGCTCTCTTTATTTTCGTCAGATTATTCATAAGCTGAATACAGTAAGCACAACAGGGTATACAGCATTTGCGATGTGCATGGCTTTGGGAAGATTGATGGGTGATAAACTAGTACAATCTTTTAAACACTCTACGGTGCTTAAAACAAATGGTTTTTTGATTCTAATTGGAATGATTATATCATTATCAATGACATATCCAGCAACTGTAATACTAGGATTTGCATTGGTGGGCTTTGGTACATCATCTGTCATTCCAATAGTATACATGCTTGCGGCAAAAACAAAAGAAATGGCTCCCTCAGCTGCGCTATCCGCTGTTAGTAGTGTTGGCTTTACTGGGTTTTTGATTGGCCCACCTTCAATCGGTTTTATTGCTCATGAAGTGGGATTGCGCAGTGCATTGATCATTGTTGCATTTTTGGGCTCAATGATCTATTTGCTTTCATCAAAAGTAAAAACAGCTGATTAATTGTATGATGGATCCAGTGGATAATTCATCACTGGATAAAATTCTTTTCCCATTTGCTTTATAGAATCTTTCCAAATTTGTGAAGGATTTTTGTGAAAGATGAGAGATGAATTCGCTTTTAACAAGAGCCAACTTTTTTCTTCCATTTCTCCATCAAGCTGTTTCTCTTCCCATCCGGCATACCCCAAATAAAACCTTATTTCATGTTGAGCGATTTCATTGTGCAGTACCAGTTTAAGTGCAGATTTGAAATCGCCACCCCAAAAAATTCCTTCAGCGATTTCCTTTCCACCTTCGATTAAATCTTCGCGGGTATGTATAAAATGCATATGATCTTTTCCAACGGGCCCACCATCAAAAACCGGATTTTTTAATTGTTCAAAATCTGGTAAATAATCACCCAACACATCTTTTGTCAGTCGGTTGATGGTAATGCCAAAACTTCCGTTGCTATTATGATCGCAGATCAAGACCACAGTGCGTTGAAAGTTTGGGTCTTTCATAAATGGTTCAGCAACCAGCAATATACCCTGAGAGATCTCCATCATAAACCTAAGTTAAATAAATTCTCTTTATTTAACTTTAGTGGATCAGGCACTTATTTTTGTTGAATGATGAAAAGAATTTTTGGATTGATAACAGTGTTAACAACTATTTCCTTGATTGGAATTATAGTGATCCAATATTCTTGGTTGAAAAACGTAATCACCATCAAAAATGAGCAGATTGCCAACAAAGTGGAAATGGTCGAATTTGAAGTGGTGGAATCTTTGGTAGAAGAAAAAATGAAGTTTGCTCCAAACATTCCACTCGATGTGCTTCCCAAAGGCGCACAAGATCATGTATTAGAATTTTTCGGTCCACAAACCATTGCTGAACATTTTTCGGTAAAAGATATACAGCAAAAAATTGCAAAGGCCTTTGAGGCGAACGGTTTGAAAGGTGCAAAATTTGAATTTGCGGTTTTATCCAATGCCAACAACATGGGACCAGAGTTGGCTTCTCCAGATTATTTAAAGTATTATGAGGAGGGCATGAAAGATTCTGTCAATTATTTATTGCATGTATGGCCTCTTATGACTCTGCCCGATGAAGAATCCAGGCCCTATATGCCGCAAGAAAAATTGGTATTGGTTATATATGATATACAAGGGTTTGTTTTGAAGTCTGTCAGTTGGATGATTCTTTTTGCGATATTGTTCACCCTGATCATTATCGCTGCCTTTTATTTAACAATCCGAACCATTCTCACCCAGAAAAAGTTGAGTGAGATGAAAACAGATTTCATCAACAACATGACCCATGAGTTGAGAACACCGCTGGCAACCATTTCCATTGCAGTGGACACCTTAAAAAATGAAAAAATTATTGGAAACAGAGAACAATTGCTAAGCATTGGGCAGATAATCAAAACAGAAAACAGCAGAATGAATACACAGGTTGAGCAAATTTTGCAAGCTGCTCAATTGGATGTAAACCAAGTGTTGAAAGACATGAAGGATTTGCAGGTGCACGAAGTACTCAAAAAAATCGAAATAAAATTTGCATTGCAGGCGGAAGAAAAAAATGCAACCATTAACTATGAGCTGGGGGCTCAAAAAGACGGAGTTTCAGGTCATCCTGTTCACTTTATCAATATGCTGAGTAATTTGGTTGACAATGCCCTGAAGTATTGCAAAGAAGAGGTACCTCCGGTTATTTCAGTTTCTACCTACAATGATAAAAATCAAATTGTTGTTGTTGTGAAAGACAATGGACTTGGCATGTCGAAAGATACCATGTCGAAAATATTTGATAAATTTTACAGAGCACATACTGGTGATGTGCATAATGTAAAGGGATTTGGATTGGGTCTTAATTATACCAAGAAGATGGTAGAGGCCCACCACGGTACAATAGAAGTAAATAGCAGTCTGGGTGTTGGAAGTACATTTACTGTGCGGCTTCCGCTGCGTTAATTAGTCTTGCATCTGAATCAGCATCCCATCTCCATAACTCAAGAATCTATATTGTTTATCAATGGCAGTTTGATAAATTGATTTCCATCGATTCCCTAACATGGCTGCGATGATAAAAAGAAGTGTTGATTGGGGTTGATGAAAATTGGTGATGAGTCCTTTTGCAACCTTGAACTCATAACCCGGTGTAATACAGATTCCAGTATGTCCATGAAGAATATTTATGGATAAAGACTCCATTTGCTCGATTAAAAAAGTAAAGATCGTTGGGTATTCGGGTTGTTTCATTTCCATCAATTCAACATGTTCCCATTGATCTAAGTTGTTCATTGCTTCCAATGTACATTTTCCATAAAACAGTTTGATTCCAATCCAATACAAACTCTCCAATGTTCTGAGAGAAGTGGTTCCAACAGGAATGATCCTTGATGAATTTTTTGATAAAGATTTGATCGTTTCAATATCTACTTCAAAAAATTCTTTATGCATGGCATGTTCAGCTATGGTTGAGCTTGTAACGGGTTTAAAAGTGCCAGCTCCTACATGCAGTGTGAGAAATGATCTGTTGATTTTATGTTTATCAAGGTCTTCTAATAATTCATTTGTAAAATGAAGACCTGCAGTAGGTGCGGCTACAGAGCCATCTTGTTTTGCATACACCGTTTGGTAGCGTGTAATATCATCAGCAGTAGCGTCTCTTTTAATGTAAGGAGGTAGAGGTGTATTGCCTGCAGCTTGAATAATTTCATAGAAGCTATATGATTCATCCCAGGTAAAAGAGACCATGAAATAATCTGTTGCTTTTTCAATCAGCGTTGCATGGATAATGATATCTTGACCGTCGGTATTTATTTCCTTTTTTAAAATCTCATTGTCTTTCCATTTTTTTGCACCACCTATTAAGCACTTCCAGGTAGCATTTTTCTTTTGGTGAAGTGCTGCATAATTACCATCCGAGGGCTCAAGTAAAAAAATCTCAATTCCCCCTTTGTTTTTATTCGTGAAAAGCATGCGGGCAGCAATGACCTTGGTATTGTTAAATACCAAATGAGTATTTGGAGGTAAAAATGAGCTGAGTTGACTATAAATACTATGCTCAACTGAATCATTTTTGACCACCATCAGCTTTGATCCATCTCTTTTATCCAATGGATGAAAAGCAATAGCCTCATTTGGAAGTTCGTAATCAAAGTCAGTTATTTTAAGCTCGGGAATAGGGGTCTTCATATGCCTGATTTCTGAGTAATCCACCTGTTATTCACACTCAAATGACTCATATGCACAGATTTTACCATGTTTTTCGATGAAACACAGCACCAGTAAGGGTTTTTGCTGTGGAAAAATATAGAAAGCTCAAATTGAGTATAAAAGTGGGAATTTGTGTTATTTTGTGTCAATAAATGGTTTTTTACATAACTAATTGTAAATGATAGGTTTCATAGGCGAATACGAGGCAACAATCGACAGCAAAGGTAGGTTTCTTCTGCCTGCAGGCATAAAAAAACAGCTGCCTGAGAGCGAAGTGCCTGTTTTTGTGATCAATCGTGGTTTTGAGAAATGCCTCTCTATGTATCCTATGAAAAGCTGGAATCCGCTTTATGAATCCATTAGTAACCTCAATGATTTTGATCCAAAAGTGAGGGAGTTCAGAAGATATTTTTTGAATGGGGCCATGCAGATAGAGTTAGACGGAGCGGGAAGATTGCTATTGCCAAAAAATTTGATGGAGCATGCAGGACTGACAAAAGACATTGTCTTGGTTTCTGCAGTCAACAAAATGGAAATATGGGATAAGAATAAGTATCAGCAGTTCTTTGAAAAATTTTCTCCAGAAACTTTCAGCAACCTAGCTGCTGAAGTGATGGCTAAGAAAGATCAACAATGAAAAAACCAAATTGATGTTGCCTAAAAAGCAGACAGGTGAACAGAATATGAATGGCGAACAACCAACGTATCATGTTCCGGTGCTGCTGACTGAGGCGGTAGATGCATTGAATATTCATCCCAATGGGATTTATGTTGACTGTACATTTGGTGGTGGAGGTCATTCAAAAGAGATCCTAAGCAAGCTTGGCGATCATGGAAGGCTGATCGTTTTTGATCAGGATGCAGATGCAAAAAAGAATTTACCTGCTGATACGCGCATCTTGTTTATTCCACACAATTTTCGACATCTTTCTAAGTTTTTGCGGTTGCACAATATCCACGCAGTGGATGGGATCCTTGCTGATTTAGGAGTTAGCAGTCATCAATTTGATGAACCAACACGCGGATTCTCCATTCGCTTTGATGCACCATTGGATATGCGGATGGATCAATCTGCTGATCTCACTGCATCAGCACTTATCAAAAAATCATCTGCTGAAGAATTGCAATTGATCTTTCAGGAATATGGTGAAGTTTCAAATGCAAAAACATTGTCGCAATTGCTTGCAAATTACTCTCAGCATGGAACCATCAAAACCATTGAGGAATTCAAGTCGATCATTGCTCCTGTGGTAAAAGGCAATCCAAAGAAGTACCTGGCGCAAGTGTTTCAGGCATTGCGAATTGCGGTGAATGATGAAATGGGTGCTTTGAAAGACTTGTTGCATCAGTCTGTTGATGTGATGAAGCCTGGTGCAAGAATCGCGGTTATCACTTTTCACAGCATTGAGGATAGAATCGTAAAACAATTCTTCAAGTTAGGGGATGTGTTTAATGAAGATATAGATCCAGTTTATGGTACAAAAAGATCAAGTCCATTGCATTTGATTTTCAAAAAACCCATAGAACCAGGAGAAGATGAAGTAAGAAGAAATCCTCGATCAAGAAGCGCAAGGTTGCGGGTGGCAGAAAAAAATATAAATGAAGGAAAGTAAGAACAATAGAGAAAACAAATGGTTTTTTGTCAACCAGGCATGGTTGGTAAAGAATGTGCGATTCTTTTTGTTTCTCGCTGCGCTTGCAATTCTCTATATATATAATGGTCACCATGCTGAAAAAGCGATCAAAGACATCAACAAAACTTCCAAAGAGATGAAGGATCTCCAATATGAATTTAAAATGATTCGTAAAGACTGGATGTTTATGACAAAGCAATCGGAAGTGGTAAAAGCGGTGGAACCATTTGGAATAAAAGAAATCAAAGAACCCCCAATGACATTGGAGGACACAATAATTAAACAAATAAAAACTTCCAAGTAATTGGAAACAAAAAAAGACATACTGTGGCGTAGTTACCTCATATACATCTTGATGTTGATGTTGGGGGTCTGCATTTTCGCAAAAGCATTTTATATACAAAATGCTGAAGGTGCATATTGGCGCTCATTGAGTGATAGTCTACATCTTGAGTATAGGGAGATGGATGCAGAACGAGGAACCATATATAGCGAGGATGGAAGAATGCTTAGCAGTTCAGTTCCTCTTTTTGATATCTACTTGGATTTTGGCGCTGACGGAATTCAGGAAAAAAATGGTGAAAGATTGAAGCAACAAATAGACAGCATCGCCTACAACCTTGCATTGATCATTGGTGAAAAGTCAACACTTGACTACAAACGTGAATTGATGGATGTTTTTAACAGGCAGGATAGGTACCACCTCTTGACAAGAAATATTGATTTTAATCAATACCAGTTATTGCGTGGCATTGCTTTTATCAAAAAAAATAAAAATAAAAACGGTTTCATTTTTATTGAGAAAGAAAAAAGAATGACACCATTTGGTTTGTTGGCAAACAGAACCATTGGGCTTTCTCGAGAGTATAAAGATTCAACTGGAATGATCGTTACAAAAAATGTAGGACTCGAAAAGACCTATGATAGTTTATTAAAAGGGGTAACTGGGAAAAGATTGGTTAGGAGAATTGCTGGAGGAGCATTTGTTCCTGTTGAAGGTTCTGAAATCGAGCCTGACAATGGAAAAGATGTTATCACAACGCTCGATATCAATATTCAGGATATTGCTGAACAGGCATTGTTGAAAGTGATGACAGAAAATGAATGTACCAATGGTACATGTATCGTAATGGAAGTGAAGACTGGGAAAATCAAAGCCATTGCAAATCTTGGTCGCCAATCTGATGGCAGTTATGCAGAAGATTTAAACTATGCGATAACCAGATCTGAACCAGGATCAACTTTCAAGTTGATAACAATGCTTTCTGCATTAAATGATCAGTATATCAGCCTTTCAAATCATGTCAACATTGAAGGTGGCAAGTGGGAGTATGCTGGCAGAACAGTATGGGACAGTGAAAGACATCATCATACAGATGTTACTTATCAACAAGCTTTTGAGCTGAGCTCCAATGTGGGGATGGCAAAACTTGCAGTGAATTATTACGGACGAAATCCATCAAAGTTTATCTCACACTTGGAAAAACTTCAGTTGAATAAACCAACTGGAATTGATTTAATTGGAGAATCTCAACCATCCATTCCTCGTCCTGGTAGTAAATATTGGAGCAACGTTTCATTGCCTTGGATGGGCTTTGGATACTCAATTGCAATTTCTCCATTGCAGACCCTGATGATTTATAATGCTGTAGCCAATAAAGGCAAAATGATGAAACCTTATTTGGTAAATGCAATTATGAAAGATGGACTTACCATAAAAGAGTTCAATCCAGTTGTAATGAATGATTCAATATGCAGTCAGAAGACATTGGATCAGTTGAAAGTTTGCTTGGAAGGTGTTGTGTTGTCGGGTACTGCAAAGAGTTTATTTGATCCAAACTTTCCAATTGCTGGAAAGACTGGCACTGCACAAGTTGCGAACGGCAATAAAGGATATACTGAACATATATATCAGTCATCTTTTGCTGGTTATTTTCCTTTGGATGAACCAAAGTACTCCTGCATTGTGGTCATAAAGAACAAACCATTTACTGCAAAATATTACGGAGCGCAGATTGCTGGTCCAGTCTTCAGAACGATCGCAAATAAATTATATACAATCGACAGGGATTTGTATAAATATTACAAACATCCTGCACTTGTCGATACCAATCAACGATCTACAAAAGGTAAACTTTCAGATCATAGACTGATTGCACAGCAATTGAATGTAAAAAGCAACGATCCATCCCTAGAATATTTGTCAAATAATATTTCTACTGGAATAATGCCAGACTTAAAGGGGTATGGATTGAAAGATGCGTTGGAAATTTTAGAAAATCAATCTGTCCAGGTGATTGCATACGGCAAAGGCAAAGTGAATGGTCAATCAATCCCTGCTGGAACATCGCTTCAAAAAGGACAAACTGTGTATTTAAATCTTGGACCAAAAACTGAAAATCCCTGATGCAATTGCTGCAAGACATATTATACAAAATTAACATCGTATCTGTTTCGGGTAAAACAGATATACCAGTATCGGATATTCAGATCGACTCTCGATTAATAAAACCAGGTGCATGTTTTGTAGCTGTGAAAGGTGTTGCACAAGACGGACATGACTTTATCAACAAAGCAATAGAATCAGGCGCCACTTCAATTGTGTGCGAAAACATTCCTCAGCAGATTTTATCTCATATCACATACGTTCAGACAACAGATGCTGCCAGGGCTGCAGGAATCATGGCGCATGCATATTTTGGACATCCTACACAACATCTTAAACTTATTGGTGTCACAGGCACCAATGGTAAAACAACTGTCGCAACTGTATTATATAATCTGTTTATGACAATGGGGGTTAAAGCAGGACTAATTTCTACAGTAAACAACAGAATCGGCGATCAAGTTTTGCCATCTACCCACACAACTCCAGATGTAATATCCTTGAATAACCTGTTATCAGACATGTTGAATTCAGGGTGTGAATATGTTTTCATGGAAGTGAGCAGTCATGCGATTCATCAACAGCGAATCAGCGGATTAAATTTTGCAGGAGGAATTTTTACCAATATAACCCATGATCATCTTGATTATCATAAAACATTTGATGAATACAGAAAAGTAAAAAAAGCATTTTTTGACCAACTGCCTTCAACTGCTTTTGCCATTACAAATGAGGATGATAAAAATGGATCTTATATGCTGCAAAATACAGTAGCAAAAAAATATTCTTACAGTTTGAAGACATCTGCAGACTTCAAAGGGAAAATTATAGACAATAGCATTACCGGATTGCATATGCTTATTAATGAGCAGGAGGTTATGTTCAGGTTGATTGGTGAATTCAATGCATACAATCTATTGGCGGTATACGGCACAGCAATCCAATTGGGTCTGGACAAACAGGAACTGCTCAGGGTAATGAGTAATCTCCATGGTGCAGAGGGAAGATTCGACTGGATGATTTCAAAACAGCAAGGTGTAATTGGTATTGTAGATTATGCACATACTCCAGATGCATTGTTGAATGTTTTGACTACGATCAAGAAGTTGCAAAAAGGTTATGAACAAGTAATCACAGTTGTTGGGTGCGGGGGTGATAGAGATAAAACCAAGAGAAAAGTGATGGGTGCCACTGCAGCTACATACAGCAGCAAGGCAATTTTCACTTCAGATAACCCACGCAGTGAAGTTCCAGGAGATATTTTGAATGATATGAAAGTGGATATGCCTTTTGACTTGTTGAGGAAAGTGGTAACGGTGGAGGATAGAAAAGAAGCAATTAGGATGGCAGTGATGCTTGCAAAAGAAGATGACATCATTTTGGTAGCGGGGAAGGGTCATGAAAAGTATCAGGAGATCAAAGGCATGAAACATGCGTTTGATGACAAACAGGTTTTGATAGAAGCGTTCACTGAACTAGATAAATAATTAGATATGTTATATCATTTATATCTGTGGTTACAAAGTGAAGGATTGAAAATACCTGGAATGGGAGTATTTCAGTTCATCACTTTTAGGTCAATGATGGCAATTCTTCTGTCATTGTTCATCACACTTGTGTATGGAAAGAGAATCATTCTCTTTTTACAAAAAAAGCAAGTTGGTGAAAGTGTCCGTGAGCTTGGCCTTCAGGGTGAAGAACAGAAAAAGGGCACACCAACCATGGGTGGCTTTATCATTTTACTTGGTATACTCATTCCAACATTGCTTTTTGCAAATCTTGATAAAGTATATATCAAATTGTTACTGCTGAGTACAATATGGTTGGGGCTTGTTGGTTTTGTGGATGATTATTTAAAGTTGCGTGCAAAGCGTTTGTCTCAAGAGCAAGGCATTCCATACAAAAAGGGAGACAAGGATGGATTGGCAGGATGGTTCAAGATATTAGGACAGGTTGGTTTAGGTGTCATCATCAGCATTACCCTTTTGTTTAATGACCATGTTAAAGTATTAAGAGAGTACAATGGGCAAGGAAAACCTGCCAATGCAACCGTGGTGAAGTTTCAAGGAGGTGAAAGGTACTTTGTAAAAGCAAATGAGCCTGTCACCACCATCCCTTTTATTAAAAATCATGAATTCAACTATGCAAAATTGCTTCCTTCAGGCTTGAGACAATACGGATGGGTTGTATACATGCTGGTGATCATTTTTATTGTAACCGCTGTTTCAAATGGAGCAAATATCACAGATGGTCTGGATGGTTTGGCAACCGGTGTATCTGCAATTATTGGAGTATGTCTTGCATTGTTTGCATATGCAAGTGGTAACCTGATTTTCGCAGACTATCTCAATATCATGTATATCCCAAATCTTGGAGAAGTATCCATTTTTATTGCAGCCATGATTGGTGCATGTATTGGATTTCTTTGGTATAATACTTATCCCGCACAGGTTTTTATGGGAGACACAGGAAGCCTTGCGTTGGGTGGAATCATTGCTTCCCTTGCAATCATGGTGAGAAAAGAATTGCTGATACCAATTTTTTGTGCAGTGTTTTTGGTTGAAAATTTAAGTGTAATCATTCAGGTCAGTTATTTCAAATACACAAAAAAGAAATATGGTGAGGGGAAAAGGGTTTTCTTGATGAGTCCTTTGCACCATCACTATCAAAAGAAAGGATATCATGAAAGCAAGATAGCTGTGAGGTTTTGGATCATCACATTGCTTTTTGTTGTGTTTGCAGTCTTGTCACTGAAAATGAGATAGAAACAATGGGAAAGAAAATAATCATATTGGGTGCTGGTGAAAGTGGTGTAGGAACTGCTTTGTTGTGCAAGCAACAAGGATATGATGTTTTTGTCTCAGATGCTGGTAAGATTCAACAGCACTATGAAAAAGAATTGATTGATAATCAAATTGAATTCGAACAAGGCGGCCATGATGTAGTTAAAATTCTTGCTGCTGATGAGGTTATGAAGAGTCCTGGGATCTCACATAAAACCGAAATCGTAAAACAAATTTTACAAAAAGGAATTCCAGTCATCAGCGAAATTGAAATTGCATATCGATATAAGGGTGATAGCAAGATCATAGGTATTACCGGAAGCAATGGCAAGACAACGACGACTTCTCTGATCTATCAAATATGCAAAAAAGGTGGCCTTGATTGTGCTTTGGTTGGAAACATCGGGAATTCAATCGCCCGTCAAATAGCGCTAGATCCGAAACAGCTTTATGTTGTTGAGATTAGCAGTTTTCAGTTGGACGATATCATTGCTTTCAGGCCGGATATTGCAGTGCTTACAAACATCACTGAAGATCATTTGGATCGATACGATTACGATTTTAATAAGTACATAAAAGCAAAATTCAATATCACTAAAAATCAGACATCAATGGACTTCTTCATTTACAATGCAGATGATCCAGTTACGGCTCAACAACTTACCCATTACCCATTTCATTCTAAACCACTACCCATTAGTATGCAAAGAGAAATGCCAAAAGGTGCTTTTATCAAAGACGGCAATATGACCGTTGCGCATGGTGATTCTTTCTCAATGAGCATTTTTGATTTCGCGCTCAAAGGAAAACATAATCAATACAATTCCATGGCAGCGGCAGTTGCAGGATCAGTTGTAGGAATACGAAAAGAAAAAATTCGTGAAGCAGTTTCTTCTTTTGAAAGCCTGGAACATCGGATGGAAAAGGTTGCAACCGTTCGTGGAATTGAATTTATCAATGATTCAAAAGCAACAAATGTAAACAGTACATGGTTTGCTTTGGAGAGCATGGATAAGCCGGTAACACTCATTCTCGGAGGCGTGGATAAGGGGAATGATTATGATTTAATCAAGGAGATGGTTGCTGAAAAAGTAAAAGCAATCATTTGTATGGGTGTCGATAATTCAAAGATTCATGCTGCATTTGATGGGGTGGTTGAGAAAGTAATCGATGCTGGAAGCGCAGAGGATGCAGTTAAATCCGCTTATGAAATTTCTAAAAAAGGTGATGTAGTGCTGCTAAGTCCAGCATGTGCAAGTTTTGATTTATTCAAAAATTATGAGGACAGGGGACAACAATTTAAAAAAGCAGTAAAAGAACTATAGTTCATGCAAGGAGAAGGCTTAGATATCAAACAATACTCATTGTCGAGTATAACAAAGAGGACCAAAGGTGATAAAGTCATCTGGACCCTTGTTGTATTGCTCACATTGATGAGTTTATTGGCTGTCTATAGCAGTACAGGAACACTTGCATACAAATTATCCAAAAGCACTGAATCCTATTTATTCAAACAAATAGTATTTATCGCAATTGGTGTTGCTATTATTTATTTCGCTCACCTTGTAAACTATACAGTGTATTCAAAAGTTGCGCAGGTATTATTTATTATTTCCGTTCCACTTTTACTTTATACACTTTTCTTTGGAACAAACTTAAATGATGCCAATCGTTGGATCAGATTGCCTATTATCAATCTTACATTTCAAACCTCTGATCTGGCAAAGCTTGCACTCTTTATGTATTTAAGCAGGCAGTTAAGTAAACGTCAGGAAACCATAAAAGATTTTAAAACTGGATTTCTGCCTGTCATTGCACCTGTGTTGCTAATATGTGCATTAATTACTCCTGCAAATCTTTCTACCGCATTGCTTACTGGTGCAACAAGCATGTTGCTGTTGTTCATTGGAAGAGCAAATATTAAGCATTTATTATTGGTGATGCTGATCGCATTGTTGCCAATTGCTATGCTGATCGGATTTGCAAGAATGTATTATAACGATCAAACTGGAAAATCCGAACCGCTTCCTACCGTATTAACGAAGGGCCGTGTTGAAACTTGGATTAAGCGTGTACAAAGTTTTATGTATGCTGATAAGGAAGAAGCTTCATTTCAAGTACAACAGGCAAAAATTGCCATTGCAAAAGGCAGATGGGTAGGATTGGGACCTGGAAACAGTGAAGCAAGAAACTTCTTGCCTCATCCTTATTCAGATTTTATTTATGCAATCATCATTGAAGAATATGGATTGATCGGTGGTGCTATCATACTCATGATATACCTGTTGTTTTTATATAGATGTCTTCGCATCATGAGAAGGTGTCCTTATGCATTTGGTGCATTTCTCTCACTGGGATTGAGTTTTACCTTGGTCATTCAGGCAATGGCAAACATGGCAGTGAATGTGAATCTCTTTCCGGTTACAGGGGTGACGCTTCCATTGGTAAGTATGGGTGGAAGTTCTTTCTTATTCACCTGTCTTGCAATAGGAATCATTTTAAGTGTTGCCAGAAATGTTGAGATCATGGAAGGAAAGGCAGAACCTGAAACAGTAAAAGAAGAAGGAGGTATGGCGTGAGAGAATTAAAAATTATCATAGCAGGTGGAGGAACCGGAGGGCATATTTTTCCGGCAATTGCAGTAGCGAATGCTTTGAGAAAAATCGATGCATCTATTAAAGTATTGTTTGTAGGTGCAAAAGGCAAAATGGAAATGGAGAAAGTGCCACAAGCAGGTTATCATATTGAAGGGCTTGACATCGCAGGATTCAATAGGGCAAAGCTTTGGAAAAACTGGAGTCTTCCATTCAAGTTGATCTCAAGTTTTATTCAGGTTAAAAAAATATTCAAATCATTCAAGCCAGATGCCGTTTTTGGTGTTGGAGGATATTCAAGTTTCCCTGTTTTGAGATTTGCGCAGCGACTAGCCATTCCAACTTTTTTGCATGAGGCAAATTCATTTGCAGGAAAAGCAAATATGATGCTAGGTAAAAAAGCAACTGCAGTTTTGGTCGGTACTGATGGGATGGAAAAATTTTTCCCAAAAAATAAGATTATTAAAACCGGAAATCCAATTCGCTCAGAAATCACCCAGTCTTCATTTGAAATGGAGGATGCCTATGCGTTTTTTGGTTTGAAACAAAATATGCCAATCGTTTTAGTCATTGGAGGGAGCCTTGGTGCACGAAGTATCAATCAAGCGCTGGCAAAAGGAATTGAGAGTTTGACAAATGTAGGTATTCAGGTTATCTGGCAAACCGGAAAGGGCAACCTCGAATTGGTTGATCAGTCGTTGCGCAAACGAAAAGGGGTATGTATAACTGAATTCATCAGTAAAATGAACTACGCATATGCAGTTTCTGATTTGGTTGTTTCGAGGGCAGGTGCAATTGCATTGGCTGAAATATGTGCTACTGGCAAACCTTCCATTCTCATTCCATTTCCCCATGCTGCAGAAGATCATCAAACGGTAAATGCAATGGCATTGGTTAACAATGGCGCTGCGGTCATGATAAAAGACGAAAATGTTTCGAATGAGTTGATTTCTATGATTCAACTTATGTTGAAAGACAAGGAGAAACTTGATGCGATAGGAAAGGCAGCATCTACTTTGTTTGTGAAAGATGCTGACCAACTTATTGCAAGAGAAATTTTAAATGTTTTGAAATTGAATGATTGAGAATATCAACATATCAGAAATTAAAAAAGTTTATTTCATCGGAATAGGTGGAATTGGTATGAGTGCAATTGCTAGATATTTTCTTTCAATTGGTATTCAGGTTGCAGGTTATGATAAAACATCAACAAAACTTACAGACTCCTTGATCAAAGAAGGTGCCTCTATTGTTTTCAACGATGATCCTGCAACATGCCCAACAGATGTTGACATGGTGGTATATACACCTGCAATTCCTTCAGATTCCAGTATAAAGCATTTCTATGAGCAGCAAGGAAAGCACTTGCTGAAGAGGAGCGATGTACTGGGTATTATTTCGAAACATACATATAATATATGTATTGCCGGAACACATGGCAAGACTACCATCAGCACAATGGTTGCACATGTATTGAGGGATGCCAACTATGGGTGCAATGCATTTTTGGGGGGCATTTCATCAAATTATCAAACAAATTTCTGGAGCAGTGAAAATAATTGTGCCGTCATTGAGGCGGATGAATACGATAGGAGTTTTTTGAAACTCCATCCAAATATTATTGCAATAACAGCGATGGATCCTGATCATTTGGATATATATGGAACCGCAGCTGAAATGGAAAAAGCATTTCTATCTTTTGCTGAAAAATTAAAATCAGATGGATTGCTGATTACACGAAAAGGACTTTCAAAAGAAAATGAATTTTCATCCGCACTGCATTATACATATCATATTGAAAGAAAGGATGCAGACATATATGCGAGTGAAATAAACATTTTGGATGGTTCTTACAACTACAATGTAAGCGGACCTGGATGGAGTTTAAGCAATGTGAGGTTGAATATGGGTGGAATGCACAATGTTGAAAACAGCCTGGTGGCAATTGCAATAGCTAAATTCCTGGGTATTGAAGATGCTAAAATTCTTTCAGCCATTGCTAGTTTCAAAGGAGTAAAAAGAAGATTCGAATACATCATCAAGTCGCCTAATCAAGTGTTTATTGATGATTATGCGCATCATCCTGAGGAACTACGTGCATTGATTTCAAGTACAAAGCGTCTCTATCCTGCAAAAAAACTTACCGTAATATTTCAACCTCATCTCTTTTCCAGAACACGTGATTTCGCAGATGGCTTTGCTGAAAGTCTTTCAATCGCAGATCAAGCAATCATCCTTCCAATATATCCGGCCAGAGAAAAACCTATTGAAGGAGTTTCAAGCAGCATGATCGGTGATAAAGTGAAAACTTCAGTTTCCCTTATAGATTATGAAAGCGTTGAAAGTTATGTTGATAGGCAAAAGCCTGAATTATTGGTGACAGCAGGCGCAGGAGACATAGACAAATGTGTTGAACCTTTAAAAAATATTTTATTGAATCAATGATTAAGAAGTCCATCATATTAAAAGTGCTCAATATTCTCCTGTGGATCTGCATCGGATCTGGACTTTCATTTCTTTTGATCAGTGCAATTGTGAAAGAAAAGGCTGCAGTTTGTAAAAATATTGAAATCACTTTTCTGGATGAGAAGTTGATCAATATGATTGAAAAAAATGAGGTATACAACAGCTTGTGGCCCACTCAATTAAAAGAATCTCCTATTGGAAGACCAGTAGCCGCATTCAATTTATTTGAACTTGAAAAACAACTTGGTAAAAATCCATGGATTCAAAAAGCAGACATATATTTTGATAATCAGCAAAACCTTCATGTTGATATCAAGCAAAAAAATCCTGTTGCAAGAGTATTTACTCCAGATGGAAATTCTTTTTATCTGGACAATCAGTATGGCCTCTTGCCATTGAAGACAACCGATCACATTGTACTACCAGTGTTTACGAATTTCTATATCAATCCTTTGGGAATGAATAAACTTGATAGTGCACTGGTTGAAAGAGTGGTTAGCCTTTCTAATTACATTTTAAATGATCCATTCTGGTTGGCGCAGTTGGAATCGGTGTATATACGTCCGGACAATAGTTTTGAACTAACTCCTCAAGTAGGAGAACATACGATTGATCTTGGCCAAAGAGACGATTGGGAGCCCATGTTTAAAAAATTAAAATTATTGTATAAAAAATTCAATACTGAAAAATCTTGGGCAAGGTATTCGGTTATCAATCTTCAGTTCAAAGATCAGATTGTATGTGAGCGATCTGGAGTTCAAATGATAACTGCAGATTCAAGCCTGACAAATACTATCCAATCTGATTCATCAAATACAGTTCAATCAATTTTAAAAACTTCTATCATTAAGAATATAAACCCCAGTAAAAAGTGAATTATGACACAAGAACAACCCATTATTGTAGGTCTTGATATTGGTACAACCAAAATTGCTGCCATAGCAGGACGCAAAAATGAATTCGGCAAGTTGGAAATTTTAGGATTTGGACTTGCGAACAGCAATGGTGTACAGCATGGCATGGTGCTCAACATTGATCAAACCATCAAGGCAATTGAAACTGCTCTAAAGAATTGCTATGACTCCAATCCTGGTTTGGAAATCAATGAGGTATATGTTGGTATTGCTGGTCACCACATTAAAAGCCTTCAAACCAGAGGCGATATCGTGCGAAGATCAACAGAGGATGAGATTAAACAGTTTGAAATTGATCAATTGATTGCTGATCAGTATAAAACGTATATCCCTGCTGGTGATCAGATCATCGATGTAATTCCACAAGAATATACTGTTGATAATATTCAGAATATTTCAGATCCGATCGGATACACTGGGGTGAAGATCGGAGCTAATTTTCATATTATCACTGGCGATAGAAATGCAATTCGAAACATCAACCGCAGTGTTGAAAAAGCAGGATTGAAGGTTAAAGATTTGATGTTGCAGCCACTTGCTTCATCCGCAGCGGTTATGAGTGAGCAGGATATTGAGGCAGGTATTGCCATTTTAGATATCGGTGGTGGCACAACAGACCTAGCTGTTTTTTACGAAGGAATTCTTAAGCATACTGCAGTGATCCCGTTTGGTGGCGAAAACATCACCAATGATATAAAAATGGGACTGGGTGTTCTGAAGACACAGGCTGAATTGATGAAAGTTCAATATGGAAGCGCACTTGCTGACGCAGCTCAGGCAAATGCGTTTATTAAAATTCCAGGACTGCGTGGATTGCCTTCAAGAGAAATCAGTGTAAAAAATCTTGCCTCCATCATCCAGGCAAGAATGAGTGAGATACTTGCTTTTGTAACATTCCATTTGAAGCAGGTTGGATTGGATAATAAAATGCTAAATGGTGGTATTGTGTTAACCGGTGGAGGATCGCAATTAAAACATTTGATTCAGCTTACTGAATATGCAACCGGATTGAATGCGCGCATTGGTTATCCAAATGAACATTTGGCAACCAATCATATTGCAGAGCTTCAAAAACCAATGTATGCAACATGTATTGGATTGATCCTCAAAGGATACAATGTTTATGAAAACAATTATAATCGATTGCATCCAGAAGAAAAACGACCACTTATAAAACCCCTTCATAGTACTTCAACTACAGAAGAGGGCGACGTTGTGCTAGAAGCAGTTCCGGTGAAAGGCAGAAAAACACTTTCTGATTTCATGAACAGCATCAAAGATGGCCTTATTGATTTATTCAAAGAAGAAGATGATAAACAACTCCTATAAAATTCCAACAACTTAAAAACCCATTAACCATGATACAATTTGATCTCCCTAAAGAACAATCATCCATCATCAAAGTAATCGGTGTAGGCGGAGGCGGCAGCAATGCTGTTAATTACATGCACAGCCTCGGTATTGGTGGTGTTGACTTTGTAGTGTGCAATACTGATGCTCAGGCATTGGCATTGAGCAAGGTTCCTAACAAGGTTCAACTCGGTCCGTCTCTTACACAAGGATTAGGTGCAGGCGCAAATCCTGAAATCGGTAAGCAAGCAACCGAAGAGAGCCTTGAAGAAGTTAGAAGAATTCTAGAAGTAAATACCAAAATGGCTTTTATCACTGCTGGTATGGGTGGTGGTACTGGTACGGGTGGTGCTCCTATCGTTGCAAAAATTTGTAAGGATATGGGTATTCTTACAGTTGGTATTGTAACAACCCCTTTCTCTTATGAGGGAAAGAAGAGAGCTGCGCATGCAGAAAATGGTATCATGGAATTGAGAAATCAGGTTGATACATTGTTGGTAATCAGCAATGATAAACTTAGACATCAATTTGGAAATCTAACAATGAGTGCGGCTCTATCCACTGCGGATAATGTACTTGCAACAGCTGCAAAATGCATAACAGATGTCATCAATGCAACCGGACAAATCAATGTTGACTTTGCAGATGTATGCACAGTAATGAGAAATGGAGGTGTAGCAATTTTGGGTAGTGCACGTGCTAATGGTGAGAACAGAGCACATATGGCTATTGAGCATGCATTGAATTCACCATTGTTGAATGATAACAATATCAAAGGTGCAAAATGGGTTTTGATTAATATCAACTCTAAAACAGGTGATACAGAATTCACCATGGATGAAGTTGAAACCATTCAGCAATATTTATTGACCCAGGCTGGTCCTGATACAGATGTTATTTTGGGATTGGGTTATGATGAGTCTTTGGGTGATGACATCAGTGTAACCATTATCGCTACTGGGTTTGAGCAAAAATCTCCTTTTGGAGAAACAAAGCAGGTTGAGCAGAAAGCAATTCAAGAAGAGAAAATCATGTTCACCCTTGATATTGCACCTAAACCAATGGCAGAACCAGTTAAATTGGTTGTTGATGAAATCGTGGAAACTCAGATTGAATTAACTGAGGATGTTATAAAAGTTGAGGAGGATAAAGTTGAACCTGTTGTAGAAGTTGTTTCTGAAATAGAATTGATTGTAGAGGAACCAGTGTTTGAAGATCAGATTTCAGAAGTGGTGATAATAGATGAGGAGAAACCAGTTGTGATTGAATTTGACTTAGATCTACCATCAAATTTACAGGATCAAGAACCAGTGGTAAAAGAAGAGGTTCTAATGCATGAACCAACAATTGATGAGATCAATTCAATAAAAGAAGAAATTATTGAAAGAACAACAGGGTTTCTTGTAAAACCTACTAATATCTATGCAGAGGAAACTCCTGAAATAGAGTCATCAACAATAGAGGAGCCTGAAAATATAAATATCCAATCTGTAGCTGAAGCACCGGTGCTCAATGTACCAACACCTGAGGTCGTTGCTGAAACATCCACTCCTGTGGTAAATACACAAGCTATAAATGAAACAGCAACTGAGGCTGAGGAGGAAGAATTGATGCAGATCGTCTTTCATGACGAAGTGGAAGAAGTTATTCAACCAGTTGTATCCATTGAGGAGCCAGTGATCCCAACATCTACTACAGCTGATAGTCCAATGGCTGCTTTTGATGAAGCTGAAGCTCAGAAAATTCGTGCTGCAGAAAGACTATACAAACTCCGTAACCTTTCCTTTAATTTTAATGCTGCCGATCCCAACAACGAGTATGATAGTATACCAGCATATGTTCGTCATAATTTGCAGGTTCACAATACTACATTAGCTTCTGTAGAAAAATTCTATTCAAGCTATTCTGTTGGGACAGACGACCAAAACAATACCCAAATAAGTACGATCAATACTTTTTTGGAAGGAAAGAAGCCTGACTAATGTCAGTATAACCAAAACCAACTGTAGCCCCATCATCTTATGGGGCTTTTTTATTTATAAGATCTCCTTGTTGATGTATTTTTGCACAAACCTATTACAATGCCTACGGTTCTTATTACGGGCGGAACAGGAATGATTGGAACTGCACTAAGCAGGTTGTTGATGCAGCAGGGGTATGATGTAATCATTCTTTCCAGAAATCCCATTGAGACTGCCTCACAGTATAGAGCTTCTTCATTGCAAAACAGCTTTCGCCCAAGTGGTAAAATATTTTATGCCCGATGGGATACCGATAAGATGTTTTTAGATCCACAAGCGCTTTCGCAAGCTGATTACATTGTACACCTTGCAGGTGAAGGTGTTGCAAAAAAGCGTTGGACAAAAAAGCGGAAAGAAGAAATCAAAAGAAGTCGAACCCAATCTAGTGAGTTGCTTTTTCAGGCTCTTTCCAAACAAACAAATAAAGTAAAAGCAATTGTCAGCGCTTCTGCAGTTGGATGGTACGGTCAAGATTCAGGTAAGCCTTTTGTTGAAACAGATCCTGTATCAATGGATTTCTTGGGAGAAACCTGTAAAGCCTGGGAAGAAAGCATTGATCAAGTTCAGTCACTGGGCAAGCGTCTGGTAAAATACAGGCTGGGACTGGCCTTGAGCAATGAGGGAGGAGCACTGGTTGAGTTCAAGCGTCCTGCGAGGTTGGGTGTAGCGGCAGTTCTCGGAACAGGGCAACAGATATATAGTTGGATTCATATTGATGATCTATGCAGGGCATTTGTGCATGCCATTGAAACCAATGAAATGAATGGTGTTTATAATCTGGTTGCTCCCGAACCTGTAACCAACAAAGAAATGGTTGTCGGTATCGCACAAGCCATGAATGGTAAATTTTACATACCCTTTAAGGTTCCTACGTTTTTATTGAAACTTATTTTAGGTGAAATGAGTATCGAGGTACTTAAAAGTGCTACAGTAGATTCATCTAAAATTCAGGCAACCGGATTTAATTTCATCTATTCAAATGTCAAAAGTGCATTGCGACATCTGATTGGTTAGAGAGAAGATAAAATCGTTTTATATTCATTAACCTCTAATGAATATTTCATCCCCAATTGTATTGCAACGTTCTCACGTTCATGACTAATGGGAAATCCAAAGCATGTTGGAAAATCAAACTCCTTGATGTGATCAAAAATTATTTCATAGGCATTTTTGCCAAATGTTCTTTCTGTGTCTTTGCAATCAGAAAATCCACCAACAATGAAACCTTTGATTTTAGCGAACTTTCCACTACGTTTTAATTGTAACATCATGCGGTCAATATTATATAATTGCTCGCCAATATCTTCAATAAACAGAACTTTACCTTTTGTTTCTATCTCAGCATTGGTCCCAATTCCATGTGCCAGCAAACATAGATTTCCGCCCACGATTGGAGCTTTAACTTTTCCGGTATTGTTCAATGGGTGATAAGCAGTTTCATATACGGTTGGCTTACCCTCCAGCGTATCTTTCAATGAAAATACAAAGGGATTGTCTTTTGGAACTTGATTGAAGGCTCCACACATGGGACCATGGATACTCGATATGTTGAAATTATTTTGAATATAACTGTGCAGTATGGTTATATCACTGAAGCCCACAATCCATTTTGGATTTTTAACAAATTTGTCAAAATTGATTTCATCCAAGATTCTGGTTGTTCCATAACCACCTCTTCCGAAAATAATTGCATTGATGCCTTTATCATCCAACATGTTTTGTAAATCCATTAGTCGCTCTGCATCAGTACCGGAAAAATAATTCTTTGATTTTCCTCCAACAGTACTTCCAATTTGAACTTTGTAGCCCCATTTTTTTAGCATTGAAACGCAATTCAAAATTTTTTCTTTTGGCATGAAACCAGCAGGACAAACAATACCAATCGTGTCACCAGGTTTAAGAAATGGGGGAGTTTTCATGCTATAAATGTAGAATCTATTGTTTAAAATCGATCAAAGCCTTTCGCCACATTTGATTATTTTTGCAACCACTATTCACTTGATTATGCAGCCCAAAAGATATTTGGTAACATCAGCACTTCCTTATGCAAATGGCTTAAAGCACGTTGGCCATTTGGCGGGTGCATATATCCCTGCTGATATCTATGTTCGGTATCTAAGGTCGCAAAAAAGAGATGTTGTATTTGTTTGTGGAAGTGATGAACATGGAACTGCCATTCCGATCCAGGCCATGAAAGAGCATACCACTGCACAGGCGATAATCGATAAGTACCATCAGGCCATGAAGGAGGATTTTGCTGATTTGAACATCAGCTTTGATATTTATCACCGTACTTCTGATCCGCTGCATCATGAAACTGCTCAAGAATTTTTTAAATATCTCCATGACAGGAATGAACTTGAAACAAAAGAGACTGAACAATATTATGATGAGGCTTCGAATACTTTCCTAGCAGATCGCTTTATAAAAGGGACTTGTCCAAATTGCAAAAGTGACCGTGCTTTTGGTGATCAATGTGAAACATGTGGCACAGCGTTGAGTCCGGATGAACTTATCAATCCCATTAGTACCATCAGTGGAAATACACCTATAAAGAAAAAAACAACCCACTGGTATTTGCCCTTGGCAAAGCATGAACAATTTCTCAAAGATTGGATATTAGATCAACACAAAGATGATTGGCGTTCGTCAGTCGTAGGACAATGTAAAAGTTGGATCGATGGCGGATTGCAATCACGCGCTGTGACACGTGATTTGGATTGGGGAATTAAGGTTCCTCTAGAGAATGCAGAAGGCAAAGTGCTCTATGTTTGGTTCGATGCCCCAATTGGATATATTTCTGCAACAAAGCAATGGGCAATTGACCATCAAAAAGATTGGAGACCCTATTGGTATGACAACGATACCCAATTGGTTCATTTCATTGGAAAGGATAACATCGTATTTCATTGCATCATATTTCCAGTTATGCTGAAACTTCATGGTAACATTTTACCTACGAATGTTCCAGCCAATGAATTCCTTAACCTAGAAGGAGACAAAATGAGTACCAGCAGAAATTGGAAGCTGGAGATGCGTGATTTTAATCAGGATTTTGTGAAAAAAGAAAATGGCGGAGATCAGTGCGTCGACATGTTACGTTTTTATTTAACCCAAATCGCACCTGAATCAAAAGACAGTGAATTTACTTGGAAAGGTTTCCAAGATGCAGTTAACAATGAGCTGGTTGCAATTTTTGGAAATTTTGTGAACAGAACATTTGTGCTGATGCACAAATTATGTGGAGGTAAGGTTCCCGCATATCATGCTGAAAACGAGGACAAGCTTGATTTACAACTTAAGGAAGACATTTTATCTGCAAAGGAAAAAATTGAGACAGCATTAGAGAAATATAAATTCCGTGAAGCTTTATTTGAAGTGATTGATCTGGCGAGAAAGGGCAATAAATATATGCAGGAAAAAGAGCCATGGATCAAAGCAAAATCTTTGGCTGAGCATCCTTCAAATCAACATTTGATTGACAACTGTCTTTATAATTGTTTGCAGCTCACTGCAAATCTTTCGATTTTAATTAATCCATTCCTGCCAAGCACTTCAATCAAAATGTGTAAAATGATGAAAGTGGTTGAACAAATGCTTGATTGGTCAAATGCCGGCAGTATGAAATTGCTGAGCATTGGATATACTTTGCGTGAGCCACAATTGTTATTTAGAAAAATTGAGGACGAAGAAATTGATTTTCAAATTAATAAGTTAAAATCCGCTGCTATGCAAGCAAGTGAAAATATCAACAGAGATTCCCCTTCACCATATCTTCCTTTGAAACCTGAAATTACCATTGATGATTTTGGAAAGATAGATCTCAGAACAGGTGTGATCTTATCAGCGCAAAAAGTTCCAAAAGCAGATAAATTGCTTCAATTGGAAATCGATTTAGGTTTTGAAAAAAGAACAATCCTTTCAGGAATCGCCATGCATTTTACTCCCGAAGAAGTTATAGGAAAAAAAGTAATTGTTGTTGCAAATCTTGCCCCAAGAAAGATGAGGGGAATAGACAGCAACGGCATGATTTTAATGGCAGAAGATTTGAATGGAAAGCTTCATTTTGCCAGTGCTGGCGATCTTGCTGATGGCGGATGGAAAGTTTCATAAGCAACCAATTTTCATAAAATTCCAATGTAAAAACGTGTAACTTTAAGTGTTGCATGTTCATGCGTATGCATGAGCTTCATTCCTATTACTTTTAACCTTCTTGAAATGAAGCCCCACATTAAAAAAGTTGCCGTTTTAGGTAGCGGTGTCATGGGATCTCGTATTGCTTGTCACTTTGCTAATATTGGAGTTCCAGTTGTTCTATTGGATATCCCATCCCCAGATTCAAAGCCTGATGATAAAAAGTCAGTAAAAGATAAATTGGTGAATGCAGCATTGGCCTCTGCAATAAAATCTAATCCATCGCCTATCTATACGAAAGATGTTGTAAAACTTATCACAACTGGAAACTTTGATGATGATCTTTCAATAATTGGTCAGTGTGATTGGATTCTAGAAGCTGTAGTAGAAAGACTCGATATTAAAAAACAACTGTACGACAAGGTTGAGAAATACAGAAAACCAGGTACGATTATCACTTCTAATACCTCTGGTATTCCAATTCACTTAATGGCAGAAGGCCGGTCAGCTGATTTCCAGCAACATTTTTGTGGCGCACACTTTTTCAATCCTCCAAGATATTTGCGTTTGCTTGAAATTATTCCAACGGCCAACACGGCGAATTGGGTAATTGATTTCTTGATGCAATATGGAGATCTGTATTTAGGAAAAACAACCGTGCTCTGTAAGGATACTCCTGGGTTTATTGCCAATCGCATTGGTATATATGGTATCATGTCATTGCTTCAAACCATGGAAAAAATGGAATTGACTGTTGATGAAGTTGATGCATTGACAGGTCCGGT
Source organism: Chitinophagaceae bacterium (assembly GCA_017853575.1). Classification (GTDB taxonomy): domain Bacteria; phylum Bacteroidota; class Bacteroidia; order Chitinophagales; family Chitinophagaceae; genus Pollutibacter. The sequence continues at coordinate 224,871 of JAFMJI010000002.1, forward strand.
TATTGGCCGACCAAAATCTGCTACATTCAGAACTGCTGATGTAGTAGGAATAGATACCATGGTCCATGTTGCTAAAGGGCTTTATGAAAATTGTCCTGACGATGAGGCCAGAGAAGTTTTTAAAATTCCATCTTGGCTCCAGGAGATCAATGATAAGAAATGGCTGGGTGATAAAACCGGGCAAGGTTTTTTTAAGAAAACTAAAAATGCAGCTGGTGAAAAAGAAATATTGACGCTCGATTTAAAAACCATGGAATATGGTGCAAGGAAGAAAGCAAAATTTGCCAGTATTGATGCGGCAAAATCAATTGATGATTTATATGCTCGATTAAAAATGCTTTGCAGTGCTCCTGATAAAGTTGGAGATTTCTACAGACAGTTTCATTATAAATTATTTTCTTATATCTCTCACCGTGTGCCTGAAATTTCAGATACTGTCTATAGCATTGACAATGCAATGATGACAGGATTTGGATGGGAAATAGGCGCATTTGAAACATGGGATTTGCTTGGTGTTGAAAGAACTGTTGCAGAGATGAAAAAAGCAGGATATACAATTGCTGCTTGGGTAGATGAAATGCTTTCTTCAGGGGTAAAGTCATTTTTCAAAATTGATGACGGTAGAAAATATGCGTATTCACCCATTTCAAAAAAATTAGAAGCAGTTTATTCCCAAGACAAACAGGATGCGTTTATAGTGATGAAGCATTTTGATGGAAAAACGGTTTGGAAAAACAGCGCTTGCAGAACTTATCATCTGGGAGATGATGTGATTGGACTTGAGTGGTATACTAAAATGGGCAGCATTGGTGGCGAAGTGTTGGAAGGTATCCAAAAAAGTATTGGATTGGCAGAAGACAAATACAATGGTCTTGTCATTGCAAACAGTGGAAATAATTTTTCTGCAGGGGCTAATGTTGGAATGATTTTCATGTTGGCCATCGAACAGGAATATGATGAATTAGATATGGCCATCAGAATGTTTCAAAATACAATGATGCGTGCTAGATATTCTGCAGTGCCTGTAGTGGTTGCTCCCCATGCTTTGTCGCTTGGTGGTGCATGTGAATTGAGTTTGCACGCTGATAAAATATGTGCATCAGCTGAAACATATATCGGACTGGTTGAATTGGGTGTTGGATTAATTCCAGGCGGTGGCGGATCTAAAGAATTTGCTTTGAGGGCTGCAGATGAAATGCATGCCGACGAACCTGAAAACATCACATTGAAAAATCGGTTTATCACAATTGCAACTGCTAAAGTAGCCACCTCTGCAAAAGAAGCCTACCATCTGGGAATTATGCGCAAAGGACAGGATGAGGTGGTCATGAATCAGGATCGACGCATCAGCGAAGCAAAAAAATCTGTCATTGAAATTTATAACAGCGGATACGTAATGCAACAGCCAAGAAATGATATTAAAGTTTTGGGAAGAACAGGATTGGGTGCTCTTATTGCAGGAGTGCATGTAATGGAACAGGGTGGTTATGCTACTGCTCATGAAGCATTGGTTGCAAGAAAACTTGCATATGTCATGTGTGGTGGCGATATCAGCGAGCCAGCAATGGTTTCCGAGCAATATTTACTGGATTTAGAAAGGGAAGCATTTTTGAGCTTGTGTGGTGAGAAGAAAACCTTAGAAAGAATTCAGAGTATTCTCAAAGGCGGGAAACCCATCCGCAACTAAATCAATATTTACTGTATATTTATTGTCTTCAAAATCAAACACATGAAACAGATCTATGTGCTGTTGGCATCTCTATTTTTTGCTACAGCAATTTTTGCACAGAAATCCAAAAACACAATTGTCAATCCACCCAAACCATCAATATATGATCCAAGTTTGCTGGGAAATGTAAAGTACAGGCTGCTCGGACCTTTCAGAGGTGGTAGAAGTGGTGCAGTAACAGGAAGTTACAAAGCAAAAAACACCTTCTACTTCGGTGCAACCGGAGGTGGTGTTTGGAAAACAACCGACGGGGGTAGCAATTGGAAAAATATTACCGATAAATTTTTCGGCGGTACCATTGGTGCTGTGGAAGTTGCCCCATCTAATGAAAATATCATCTATGTTGGCGAAGGTGAAAATACCATGCGCGGAAACGTTGCTGAAGGTTTGGATGGCATGTGGAAGTCAGAAGATGGAGGTAAAACTTGGAAAAACATAGGGCTAAAAGATACCAGACATATTACCAATATTGTAATCCATCCCAATGATCCAAATACAGTTTGGGCAGGTGTAATGGGACATTTATTTGGTCCTAGTAATGAAAGAGGTATTTATAAAACAACCGACGGTGGTAAAACCTGGAAAAAAGTTTTATATGTAAACGAACAAACCGGTTGTGCAGATTTGATCATGGAACCAGGAAATCCTTCTGTATTGTATGCGGGAACCTGGAGACTGATCCGCACACCTTATAGTTTGGAGAGTGGTGGAGATGGATCTGGATTATGGAAGAGTACAGATGGGGGAGAAACTTGGAACAACATCAGCAGTTCAAAAGGACTTCCTAAAGGTGTATGGGGAATTGTGAGTGTAGCAGTTGCTCCGTCTAACGTTGATAAAGTATATGCAATCGTTGAAAATGAAAAGGGTGGTTTGTTTGTAAGCAATGATGGTGGCCAAACATGGAATCTTCAAAGCAGTGATAACAACATCCGTCAACGTGCCTGGTATTATTCAAAAATATTCGTTGATCCAAAAAATGAAAATTTAATCTATTGCCCCAATGTAAACTTCCTAAAGAGCAGGGATGGTGGAAAAACATTCCAAACACTCAGAACACCACATGGAGATCACCATGATCTTTGGATTGATCCAGAAGATGGGAAACGCATGATTGTTGCAGATGATGGAGGTGCTCAAATTAGTTTTGATGAAGGAAACAATTGGAGTACATACATGAACCAGCCTACATCTCAGATCTATCGTGTAAGCACTGATAATTCTTTCCCATATCGTGTATTAGGAGCTCAACAGGACAATTCCACCATAAGAATCAAGTCTGCAACATATGGTTCTTACATTACTGAACAGGATTGGGATGTGACTGCAGGTGCTGAGAGCGGTTATGTTGTTGCTGATCCTTTGAATCCTGATGTTGTATATGGCGGAAATTATGGAGGGTATCTTTCCCGACTCGATCATCGAACCGGTGAAAATAGAAACGTTTCTGTATGGCCCGACAACCCTATGGGGGCAGGAGCAGATGTACAAAAGTTTAGGTTTCAATGGAACTTCCCAACATTTTTCTCTCCACACAATCCAAAGAGATTGTATTGTGCAGGAAATGCTTTGTTTGTAACAGAAAATGAAGGTGCTACTTGGAAGCAAATTTCTCCAGACCTGACAACAAATGACAAAACAAAGCAAGCTTCAAGTGGTGGTCCAATTACACAGGACAACACCTCAGTAGAATATTATTGTACGATTTTCACTGCAGCAGAGAGCTGGGTTGAAAAAGATTTATTATGGACAGGAAGTGATGATGGTCTTATTTATGTAAGTAAAGATGGCGGTGGAAATTGGAGCAATGTTACACCGAAGGATTGTCCAAAATGGATGATGTGGAATACTATTGAGGTAGATCCTTTCAAGAAAGGCGCAGCATATATTGTAGGCACCAGATATAAGTTGGATGATTTTACTCCATACATATATAAAACAGAAGACTATGGTCAAACTTGGAAGTTGATTACATCTGGAATTGCTTCTAACCATTTTACAAGAGTTGTAAGAGCCGATCACAAAAGATCAGGTTTGTTGTATGCCGGAACAGAATATGGAATGTATATCAGTTATAATGATGGGGCAAGTTGGCAATCGTTTCAATTGAATCTTCCAATGGTCCCTATCACAGATCTTACCATCAAAAACAATGATCTGATTGTTGCAACACAGGGCAGGGCATTCTGGGTGATTGATGACTTGACGCAGATTCAACAAATGGACCCAGCAATAAAATCAAAGTCATTGCATGTTTACACTGCGAATCCTGCATTTAGAATTCCACCAGTTGTAAGCAGATGGGGTGGTTCAGTGAGCGCTCCAGCAAATGTTGGAATGAACCCTGCAAAAGGTGCGGTCATTAACTTCTATGCTGCGAATGTTACAGATAGCAGTACAGCAAGTGTCGCTGTATATGATTCAAAAGGAAAGTTGATCAGCAGAACAACAACTCAATCAAAAACCAATCCATTGAAATTATCTAAAGGCAATAATCAGTTTGTTTGGGATATGCAATATCCTGCAACGGATAAAATAGATGATTTGATCTTATGGACTGGCGCCCCAGGAACTATCACTGCTATTCCTGGTAATTATAAGGCAGTTGTAAGAGTAGATAAAGATTCTTTAGAGGTGCCATTTACCTTGTTGGCAGATCCAAATTACAAATGCTCTCAATCAGATTATGAGGCTCAGTTTGATTTCTTGCTAAAGGTTCAAGGTAAGTTTAATGAGACAATGAAGGCAATCAAAGATATCAGACAGGCACGTTCACAAATGCAGGACTTTGTTTCTAAACAAGGTTCGGGATGTCCTAAAGAGTTGAAGCAGCTTTCTGAAGATCTTTCCAAACAACTTACTGGAATTGAAGAAAAGCTTCATCAAACAAAGGCAAAGAGTGGACAAGATGTATTGAACTTCCCAATCAGGCTGGATGATAAATTGGGTGGAGTATTTGATATGGCAGCAAGTGGCAACATGGCCCCAAGCAAAGGAGCATTGGAAGTATATGCTGAACTATCCGCACAGGTTGATGAGCAGATCACAAAGTTAAAGGGCGTACTATCAAATGGATTGAGTTCTTTTAATAAAATGATAACTGAGAAGGGGTTGCCTGTAATCGTAGTGAAATAATTTTAGATAATCTATTATAACAAAAGGGAGTTCACATGTGAACTCCCTTTTGTTATAACTTTAAATTAAATTTTTTTAGATTTTTACTTCACAACAGATCTAACACCTGTTGTTGCTCCTCCATTTAAAGTGATGTCATGTGGTTTGTTAGATTTCCAAGCACCTCTTGTAAAATCAGGAACATCAACGGATGAAGATCTGTTCTTAAGCGATGCTTCGCTCAGAGGACCAACTGCGCTCCATGATGCTGCATCATACACATCCTGATCCAATGGAAGTCCATTTCTTAAACAATCAATCAACCTCCAGTCCATGATAAAGTCCATACCTCCATGTCCGCCTACATTTTTTGCAATCTCACCAATATGCTTCACAATGGGTAATGTATATTTTTCTTGTGCTGCTTTTAATTCTTCAGGTTTCATCCATCCATGTCCCAATGCAATACGCTCTGGGCCGGGCCATTTTTGCGCTGCACCTTTTGTTCCACTCACCAGGTGAATTCTTGAATAAGGTCTTATGGTTGAAACATCGTGTTGAACCATCAGTGTTTTTCCTTGATTGGATTTGATTACAGTGGTATTCATATTACCTCTGTAATTCTTATTGGCATAAGGCTTGAAGAAATCATCTTTGGATGCAAGTTCATTGGCCATGGCCGCCATGGTAAAATCGTTTGAGCTCATGCTGACAAGGTAATCAAACTTATCTCCGCGGTTGATGTTCATACATTGTGCAATGGGTCCCAATCCATGGGTTGGATAAAGATTTCCATTTCTGGTCATGTTTTCTTTCAGCCTCCACATATCAGCATAACCATCTTTATCAAACAAATAATCTTTGGTTAGGTCATGAATATAGGCGCCTTCCGCATGAACTAAATTTCCAAACAATCCATTTCTTGCCATGTTGAGTGTAAGCAGTTCAAAGAAGTCATAACAACAGTTTTCCAACATCATCATATGCTTCTTTGTTTTCTCTGATGTTTCTACCAGCTCCCAGCACTCATCTATGGTTTTTGCTGCAGGAACTTCTGAAGCAGCATGCTTGCCATGTTTCATTGCATAAACTGAAATGGGTGTATGCAAATGCCAAGGAGTCGTTACATAAACAAGATCTATATCATTTGATTCACACAGTGCCTTCCAACCTTCTTCACCAGAATATGCTTTTGCCTGCGGAAGTCCTTTTTTGGTTAAAATGCTTTGTGCTTTATCAACCCTGTCAGCATATTTATCACAGAGTGCTTTCACTTCAACTCCTTCAATATAACTAAGTCGATCAACGGCACCCGGACCTCTTTGACCAAGTCCAACGATTCCAACTCTTACAGTTGAAAGTTTAGGTGCAGCAAAACCGCACATGTTGAAAGTTTTCGGCCCTTTGGGTTCTGTATATTTTTTTGCTTCAACTTGCACGGAAGTGGCAAGAGCGCCCGTTCCAAGAGCAATGTTTCTAATGAAGGATCTTCTGTTGCTTGACATATCGTTGATTTAGTTATGAAGATAATGAACTTAATCTAATTGTGAAAGCAGTAGTTATCTTAATGATTCATCTGCTTTTCTTATCTTGAATCATGCTTTATCGTTTTGCTTGGGTTTTAATGTGGATCACTTTCAAAATATATTTTCGAAGGATCGATGTTATTGGTTTGGAAAAACTAGAAAAAGATAAACCATATATTTTAGTTGCCAATCATCCTGCATCTTTTTTGGATGCTATGGTATTAGCAGTTTTTCTAAAACGGGATCTTCATTTTTATGTTCGCGGTGATATTTTTAAACACCCTTTGGCATTTAAATTCCTGACTTGGCTTCACATGATTCCTATCTTTAGCAGGGAACATGGAATGGAAAATGTAGGAAGAAATTATAATACGTTTGAAAGGGGGAAAAAATTACTGCAACAAGGAAAATTACTCTTGATTTTTCCGGAGGGGTTCAGTCGATTATCCAAGAGCATTGAACCTATGAAAAAGGGGCCTGCGAGGGTTGCTCTTCAAACAGCATTTGACGATGGTGGTTTAAATCATTTATCTATTCAATCAGTTGCACTTAATTATTCTTATCATGGAGTACAATCTGACTTATTGATTCGTTTAGGTGAATCTTTACCCCTTGTTCACTATGCTGGAATATATACAGAATCACCTGCAAAGGCAATCAGCATGCTCACAAGTGACTTAACTCCATTTTTTGAACGAAATATTATTCACATTCAAGATGGAAACAAAACATTGGTTGCAGAAGAAATTATGCGAATGGAATTCAATGATTGTATGGGTGAACCTTCAACATTTTTTGAACAAGCCCGTTTAAGATGTGAAAAGTTGGATACAAAAGTCGATCAAGCATATGACCAATATGTGGAGGTTCTTAATCAATATAAAAAACTGTTACATGTTCATGGATTGGTAGACAGAAGCTTTTCCAACAATAATCCACCACATATCATGGGTCTACTCAATTTGCTGTTAACGATTGAATTTTATTTATTCGCAAAAGTATTCTGGTTGTTTCCTGGAAAACTTGTAAAATGGATAGCTGATAAAACTGTTACAAGGATTGATTTTTATACCAGCGTATATTCAGGCGTGTTGGCATTCACCTGTTTAATCTGGTGGTTGGGGTGGATGATCTTTGTTTTTCAAACTGATTTGATGCTTTTGAAGGTATCAATTACTTTCTCACCATTCTTTGCTTATATCGCTATGCAATGGGAACATGATTTTGCAGATTTGAAATCAGATTTGAAATTGAAAAATTTGAAATCAACTGCTCCCTCTTTGGTTAAACAGTTGGAAGAAATGAGGAGTTTTTTACTTTCTTAATCTTTATTAAGTAGATCAGGTCTTTTTTCCTGTGTTCTTGCAAGTGACTGCTCATGTCTCCATTCTGAAATCTTTTTGTGATCACCGCTAAGTAATACTGGCGGAACTTTCCAGCCCCTGAAGTCTTCTGGACGCGTATAAACTGGTGGTGCAAGCAGGTTGTCCTGAAATGAATCAAACAATGCGGATGTTTCGTCATTCAAAACGCCTGGGATCAATCTGCCCACTGCATCTACAATAACTGCGGCAGCCAACTCACCTCCGCTCAAAACGTAGTCACCGATTGAAATTTCTTTTGTAATAAAATGATCTCTAACCCGTTGGTCAATCCCTTTGTAATGTCCACAAATAAATAGAATAGAATTTTTAAGTGATAATGTATTTGCAATGCCTTGATGAAACTTTTCGCCATCGGGAGTGAGATAAATAATCTCATCGAATTTGTGTTCTGCATTGAGTTCTTCAATGGCATTAATCAATGGTTCACACATCATTACCATACCAGCACCACCTCCAAATTGGTAATCGTCGACCATGCCATATTCATTCACCGCCCATTTTCGAAGCTGATGAACTGTTACTTGAAGCAAGCCTTTCTCTGCAGCCCTTTTCATGATGGAGTGTGAAAAAGGACTTTCAAGCAATTCTGGTACAACGCTGATGATGTGAATCTTCATGAACGTAAAGGTACATTCAATTATTTTCTGTGAAGTCGTCTAAATCTCTTCTTTCTTTTTTGGTAGGTCTTCCGATTTTGGAAAGTCTTTTCCCTGAATAAAAACTTGCTGATTGAAATGCAATTCTTTCAGTTTCCTCCGGTGGTGTCAGGTCTTCATAGAAATTTATAGCCTCTTTGTATTGAACCCTTTTTGGAAGAAGTGAAGTCACTTTTATAGTCCACCTCTTTTCTTCAGTTTTAACTTCATAGATGTCACTCACTTTAACAGTCCTTGATGCTTTTACAGCCTCACCATTCAATTTAACTCTTCCTTTATCACAAGCTACGGCTGCAGCTGATCTCGTTTTGAACAAGCGAATTGCCCAAAGATATTTGTCCAACCGAAGTTTTTCGTTTTCCATTCTATTTGCTCAATTCTGCAAAATATGCATGAAAATAGGGGATGGTTTCAATGCCTTTGTAATAATTGGCGATATCATATTTTTCATTGGGAGAATGAAGATTGTCGCTGTCCAGGCCAAAGCCCATAAAGACAATTTTAACTCCAAGTTCCTTTTCAAAAAGAGAACAAATAGGAATGCTTCCTCCCTCTCTTACCGGGATGGGTTCTTTGCCAAATGTTTTTTCAATTGCCTTTGATGCTGCCTGATATGCAATAGAGTCCAGTGGTGTTAAATATGGTTCACCCCCATGATGTTCAGTTGCTTTTACAGTTACACCAGCAGGTGCAATTTTTTGAAAATGATTTAAGAGGAGAGAAGTAATTTTTTTTGAAGATTGATTAGGAACCAATCGTGCAGATATTTTTGCAGTTGCTTTTGATGGCAGTACTGTCTTTGAGCCTTCGCCTGTATAGCCACCCCAGATACCGTTTACTTCGAGTGTTGGTCGAATTCCGGTTCTTTCTTTGGTAGTATATCCTTTTTCTCCATACAAAGCATTTATGCCTAAATCTTCCTTGTACTCTTTTTCATCCAATGGCGCTTTTGCAAGCATGGCCCTCTCTGCTGGAGTTGCCTCCAATACATCATCATAAAATCCAGGTATGGTGATATGATTGTTTTCATCATGGCAGGATGCTATCATCTTCGCCAATACAGTCGCAGGATTTGCAACTGCTCCACCATAGACTCCACTGTGAAGATCTCTGTTGGGACCCGTTACTTCAACCTCGATATAGCTGAGTCCACGCATTCCAGATGCGATAGAAGGATTTTCCAAACTGATCATTGCAGTGTCACTGATGAGAATGACATCAGCCGCCAGTAATTTTTTATGCTCTGTAACAAAAGTTGCAAGATTGGGTGATCCTATTTCTTCTTCCCCCTCAATGCAATATTTAATATTTGTTTTCAGTGCATCATTCTTATTCATCAATTCTAATGCTTTTACATGCATGAAGAATTGACCCTTGTCATCACAAGCACCTCTAGCAAAAATTTTTCCATCTCTAATAGCAGGTTCAAATGGTTTGGTTTCCCACAATTCGAGTGGATCGGCAGGTTGAACATCGTAATGTCCGTATACCAATACAGTTGGTAATTTGGGATCCACCATTTTCTCGCCATATACAATAGGATGTCCCTTGGTTTCGAAAATTTCAACACGATCCGCTCCTGCATTTAGTAAACTCTCCTTAACTGCCTCTGCACAGTTAACCATATCCTTCTTATAATTGCTGTCTGCACTGATGGATGGGATGCGCAACAACTGCATGAGTTCATCCAAAAATCTTTCTTTGTTTTTCTCTAAATATGCTTTCATTTTTACTTCATTTATGTGTATTTAATACACAATAGATTCTTTAAATTTTTTATTAAAAAATTTAATTAAGTGAAAAACCTGACTATATTTGATCCACGATTGCGTGTCATATTCAGCCTTTGTACATCTGTATCAGATGCCACAAAGGCTGATTTTTTTACGACAACTTTGTCAAACGATCTTCAACGAATTTCCAGTTAACTAAATTGAACCAATTGTTCACGTATTCTGCCCTGCGGTTTTGGTATTTCAAATAATAAGCATGTTCCCATACATCCAATCCAAGTAGAGGCATTCCTTTGATGGTTGAAACATCCATGAGTGGGTTGTCTTGGTTTGGTGTAGAGCCAATCTGCAACAATTTGTTTTCATCCACATACAACCATGCCCATCCACTACCGAATCTGGTCATGGCAGCTTCAGATAATTTTGTTTTAAAATTTTCAAAGCTATTGAAACTGCTGAGTATGGACTGTTTCAATACCCCATCATGCAATACGGATGTGCCAGGTTGCATAGACTTCCAAAAGAGTTCGTGATTAAAATGTCCTCCACCGTTGTTGCGGAGCTTCGCGCTATACTTTGAAACTGATTTCAAGGCATCTTCCAAAGAGAGATTGGCTCCTTTGAATTCTGCAATTGCAGCATCGTTTAGGTTTTTGGTATATGCTGAAGCGTGTTTTGTATAGTGTATCTCCATTGTCATTGCATCAATATGCGGTTCCAGGGCATTAAACGCATATGGGAGAGGTGTTTGCGAAAATGGAGTAGTTTGTAAAAAATTTGCTTGAACGGAATCAGGTATCAAAGAGGCTGTTCCAACTGCCATGCCTGCACCAATGGATTGTTTGATGAATTTTCTTCTTGGATGTTGTGTTGACATATAGATGAGTTTAAGTGAGGGAGCTGTTTCGAATGAAAGAAATCGATTTTATTTTTTTGAAAAGTCTAAAATAAAATTCATTGTTGAACAATTGTGAATCATTCATTGCTTTGTACACTAAAAATAGTCCAATTGGAAGCAATGTCATGCAGGATAACCAAATTCCCCAAAATGGAGGTAGGATTTCTTGCCGTACAAATTTTTCACCAAACATATTCAGCAAGTGAAAAATCAGAAAAAAGACAACGGCAACCACCAGGGGCATTCCCAGCCCTCCCTTTCTTATAATGGATCCCAACGGAGCTCCAATCAGAAATAACACCATGCAGGCAAATGATAGAGCGAATTTTTTATGCCAGGCGATGTGGTAGAGTCTGCTATCATAATTTCTTTGCTTGTCATCATATGCTACAAGGTCCAATGCATTTTTTACCAGGTTGATTTTATCTGCCGCTTTTGAATAGGTCATTGTTTTTGCAGTATCTGGTATCGTTTGTCCATAACTGGTAATATTGGATGGAATTTTTTTCAACAACGGAGTTTCTTTACCACCTTTCAGAAAAGTACTTGAACCAATAAAATGAACGGTTACTTCTTTTTGTACCCTGTTTCCTTCAATTTCATTCAAAATTTTCCTGATGGAGTCAGATGCATGATTCAGTTGTTTGACATTCAACATATCATAACTCCCTTTGAAAAGACTGTCAGGGGTTTTCATCATGTTAAAACTGCTCAGGTCAAATACTTTTTTATATTTCTTGAAACCAAGTCGATAGTAATCCGTTGCAACAGTATTGTATGGTCCTTTTTCTTGGTATCTCCATCCATTTTCTAAATCGAACTCAAGAAATTTTTTGTCATCACTCATATGCATTTTCCCTCTCTCGGCAGTGATGATGTTGTCCTGCAAAGAAAATTGACTTTCAAAAATGATGATATTACTGATGCTGCTTCCATCAGATGCCTTCTTCCCAACCTTGATCGCATAGCCAGGAATCTTGTCATAGAAAATACCTTCTTTGATATCAAAGGCAGGCTTTGCAACCCTGATATCATACAGCATGGTTGCAAATTTCAAGTTGGCAACCGGCATCACATAGTTTGCAATTAAAAATGCTACAATACTCAATAGCACTGCAACAAACAATACTGGTCTCATGAAGCGCATCAATGAAATGCCTGAAGATTTTATTGCTACTAATTCAAAACTCTCACCCAGGTTCCCAAATGTCATGATGGAAGAAATCAAAATTGAAATCGGTAAAGAGTAAGGGATCACAGTTGTTGAAACATAGGCCGTTAATTCAGCGATGTCAGCAATGCCTAAACCTTTCCCAACCAAATCATCAATGTACTTCCAGAAAAATTGCATCACCAATACAAAAAGGGTGATGAAGAAGGTCGCGATGAACGGACCAATAAATGCTTTCAGAATTAATCTATCGAGTTTTTTGATCATCCTCAATTTCCCAACCTGTGGAAGAGATCATGTACTTGAACATCCCAAAGTCTAGTTTGATCTGCAATATCTTTTTTCTCTGCAAAATCTTTGATGATCAAGATCGTTTGTCCACTTACTTCTGTTTTCTCAATGGCAAATTCAAAGTATTCGTTTTTAGGAGCATGCAGCCATCTATAACGAATGAATTTGTCTGCCTCTGCATCCAATACTTCTGCCTTATCTGTTGAACCGTTCCAGGAAAAACTAAAGATATTATCTCTTTCATCAACCTTATCTGCGAACCATTCTTGCAGTCCGGAGGGAGATGAAAGAAATTCATAAAGAATATTAGGTGAACAACGAACAGGGTACTCTACGGAAAATAATTGTTTACTCATGTAAAATTAAATTGAACTCATTACCACAATATATCTGTGCACCTTGCAATGATAGAAAAATATCGGAATTGAAAAAATATAATTTCATGTTTCTTTCCAACTTTTTCCAGGGGATTATCCCCAGGCAGTAGCTTAGCGTGCAAAATAGTGAATATCAGCACGTTGTGATATTTTATGGCTGATTTTTGACAATTACATGGTTGATTTAACAATTCATTGAATAAATGCATGCTTTTTTATTATCGCAATGTTTGCGATGGCACCAAGAGCGAATGCTTAATTTTGCAAAAATTTTCATCCAGCATAACTGGAGTAAATCAATCAAATATGTTTGAAAATCTAAGTGAAAAAATTGCTTCTGCATTTAAGCAAATCAAAGGTGAGGGGAGAATTACAGATTTAAATATTGCCAATACCATCAAAGACATCCGCAAGGCCTTGTTGGATGCCGACGTCAATTTTAAAATTGCCAAAGAATTCACCGATCGTGTGAAGGAAAAAGCGATTGGACAAAAAGTACTTTCTGCTGTTAGTCCAGGTCAGTTAATGGTAAAAATTGTGCAGGATGAACTCACTTCTTTAATGGGTGGATCAGCAAGCAATTTTGAAATCAATGGAAATCCTGCCATTATTTTGATTGCCGGATTACAAGGTTCAGGTAAAACCACCTTCAGTGGTAAACTTGCCAACTACCTCAAATCACAAAAAGGTAAATCCCCTTTGTTGGTTGCGGCAGATGTATATCGTCCTGCGGCAGTTGATCAGCTTAAAGTATTGGGTTCTCAGATTGGAATTGATGTATATGCAGAGCCTGAAAACAAAGACCCTAAAATTATTGCAGCGAATGCGCTGCAATTTGCAAAGTCAAATAATAAAAATGTTGTCATCATAGATACTGCAGGTCGTTTGGCCATTGATGAAGAAATGATGAATGAAGTAGCAGGACTCAAAGATTTTCTAAAACCCCAGGAAATTTTATTTGTGGTGGATGCCATGATTGGTCAGGACGCGGTGAATACAGCCAAGGCCTTCAATGATCGATTGGATTTTACAGGTGTTGTACTTACCAAGTTAGATGGTGATACAAGAGGTGGTGCTGCACTATCAATCAAATACACCGTTCAAAAACCAATCAAATTTGCTAGTAGTGGTGAGAAGATGGATACACTTGATGTGTTTCATCCAGATAGGATGGCTCAGAGAATTTTAGGAATGGGTGATATCGCAACACTCGTTGAAAAAGCACAAGCTCAATTTGATGAGGAGCAAGCTAAAAAATTAGAAAAGAAAATTAGAAAAAATCAATTTGATTTTCAAGACTTCTTAGACCAGCTGCAACAAATCAAAAAGATGGGTAACCTCAAAGATTTGATGGGGATGATTCCCGGAATTGGCAAAGCAATGAAGGACATAGACATAAGTGATGATGCATTCAAGGGAGTAGAGTCTATCATCAAATCCATGACACCTGAGGAAAGACAGAATCCCGACATCATAGATATGAACCGAAAGAAAAGGATATCGAAAGGCTGTGGAAGAGATATGACCGAAATCAATCAATTTTTTAAACAATTTGATCAGATGAAGTCGATGATGAAAAACATGAATAACATGCCCTCCCTCGGAAGAATGGGCAGAAGATGATTTAAATCATTAATAATCAACGCATTTTTTTATTCAAACAGGTTTCTCTATATTTGCGGTCCGTTAAAATTTATTGATCACCCACTAAAAATTTTTATTTTTTATGGCTGTTAAAATCCGACTCCAGCGTCATGGAAGCAAAAAGCGTCCATTTTATTTCATCGTAGTTGCAGATTCTCGTTCTCCACGCGATGGTAAGTTTATCCAGAAAATTGGAACCTACAATCCACTTACACATCCAGCCACTGTGTTGGTAGACCGTCAGAAAGCATTGGAATGGTTAAACAATGGTGCACAACCTACAGATACTGTTCGCAAGATTCTTTCTACAAAAGGTGTATTGTATTTGAAGCATTTGTTACGTGGTGTAACACTTGGATTGTTTGATCAAGAAGCTGCTATGACAAAGTTTGAAGCATGGCACCAAGATCAAGAGTCTAAGTTGAGAATACGCCAAGAAGCTGCTGCAAAAGAACGTCGTGCACGTCGCATGGAAGCTGCAAAGCCTAGACCAAAAAAAGTAGCTGCACCTGCAGCACCTGAAGCAGATCAATCTGCTGAGGCTGCACCTGCTGCTGAATAAATAAGCGAATTTAATTTCTAAAGCCTCGTACCAAACGAGGCTTTTTTTATGATGGAAAACTACGTTGTCATAGGAAAATTTGTTTCAACCTTTGGTCTAAAAGGTGAATTGGTATTGGAGCATCATTTAGGTGAAGAAATCGATCCGCTTGCAATTAAAGTTGTTTTTATTGAGGAGAAAGGAGGAAAATTCATGCCCTATTTTGTATCCTCCGCCAAAATAAAAAGCGAAACAGAATTATTGATAACACTGGAAGGAATAGATGCACCTGAAAAAGGAAAAATGTTTCTGCGTAAACAAATTTGGTTGCCGGAAAACGAAGTGAAATTGCAGGCATCTAAAAATTCACCCATCGCATTGCTTGGTTTTACAGTGTATGATCAAAAAAATGAATTGGGAAAAGTATTGGAAGTAATTGAACAGCCTATGCAAGTGCTGTTGAGAGTTGATTTCAAAGGAAATGAAATCTTCGTTCCACTCAATGAAAGTACATTGATCAAAATCGATCATAAAAAAGAAAAAATTACTGTAGAGCTTCCAGCAGGTCTTCTGGATATTTATATAAATTGAACATGCATATTACTTCAGCATGTCTGTTCAGCAATCTTATATAGCACACTTTGATCTTGATGCATTTTTTGTATCAGTCGAAAGAATACTGAACCCATCTTTGGAGAGTAAACCCCTGATCATCGGCGGTTCAAAAGACCGGGGAGTGGTGAGTACATGCAGTTATGAAGCAAGAAAATTTGGCATTCACTCTGCCATGCCAATGTCAAGGGCACATCTACTTTGTCCGAATGGAATTTTTATGAAAGGTTCCAGTGGACAATACAGCAAGTTCTCTCAATGGGTAACTGATATTATTGCAGCAAAGGCTCCATTGTTTGAAAAGGCTTCTATTGACGAGTTTTACATTGACCTTACGGGTATGGACCGATTCTTTGATCCATTGAAATGGACAATTGATTTACGCAATGAAATCATGGAAATAACAAGGTTGCCAATATCATTTGGCTTGGCCTCCAACAGGATGGTAGCAAAAATTGCAACCAATGTTGCCAAGCCAAATGGATATATTCATGTCTTGCCAGGAAAGGAAAAAGAATTTCTTGCACCTCTTCAAGTAGGGAGTATTCCTGGAGTGGGTGAACATACGCTGAAAAAAATGCATGAGCTAGGTATTCTCTTTATTAAAGACCTTGCAGCATATCCACTTCATTTGCTTGAATTGAATTTTGGATCCTATGGAGCATCACTTGCCAGAAAAGCAAATGGAGAGTCTGATGCAGAAGTATACACCTCGTATGATGCAAAATCTGTCTCAACCGAACATACCTTTTTTGAAAATGTAGATGATCTCACATTCCTGGAAAATTCATTGCTGAAAATGTCTGAAAAACTTGGGTATGAATTGAGACGCGATCAAAAATCGTCAAAATGTATTGCAGTCAAATTACGTTACCCTGATTTCGAGACCCATACCAAACAGATTAGTATTCATCCAACTTCATTTGATGATGAAATTTTCAATGCGGCAAAACAACTCTTCCATCAGCTCTATGATGTAAAAAAGAAAATTCGTCTGCTGGGTGTTCGTTGCAGTGATTTGACATCTTCCAGTGTTCAGACCAATATCTTCGAAAATAAAATTCAAAAATCAAATCTCTATTCTGCCATTGATGATGTTAAATCACGTTTTGGCAAAAACCTACTCGGAAAGGCTGGTATCAAGAAATCTTAAAGTCTACTTATTTGGTAGAGTAAAAAAATCCTATTACATTTGTTGCCTAAAATGATTTTATGGCATTACACTTAGGAGACGATGCTCCAAATTTCAAAGCACTTACGACTGAAGGAGAAATTGATTTTTATGAATATCTGGGAGATTCCTGGGGAGTATTGTTCTCACACCCTGCAGATTTCACACCTGTATGTACCACTGAGTTAGGAAGAACTGCTTTATTGAATGAAGAGTTTGCAAAGAGGAATGTGAAAGTACTGGCAGTAAGTGTTGACTCATTGGATAAACACAAGCAATGGGTGAGCGATATCAACGAAACACAACACTGCAGTGTTGATTTTCCGATTATTGCAGATGAAGACAGAAAAGTTGCAACATTGTATGATATGATTCATCCAAATGCGTCTGCTACATTCACAGTACGGTCATTGTTCATCATTGGTCCGGATAAAAAATTAAAATTATACATTACCTATCCTGCATCCACTGGAAGAAATTTTGTTGAGGTGCTTCGTGTAATTGACTCACTTCAATTGACTGCAAAACACAGTGTGGCAACTCCAGCAGATTGGAAACATGGAGAAGATGTGATTGTTGTTCCTGCAGTTTCTACCGAGGATGCAATCAAGAAATTTCCTAAGGGTGTTAAAGTCATGAAGCCTTATTTAAGATACACACCAGAACCATAAAGGAATGACTACCTTTGCTGCATGTCAAATGCAGTGAAACCCAATATCAGGAACCTCAGCAAAGAACAAATTGCTGATTTTCTGGAATCGATCGGGGAGAAAAAATTTCGATTACAACAAATATGGGAATGGTTGTGGCAAAAACATGCCTTCGATTTCCAATCCATGTCTAATCTCTCAAAAACCCTCCGTGGTCAATTGGAAGATGCTTTTTCATTTCCTTCCTTAAAAGTTCATTCAACCCAATACAGTGAAGATGGTACCATCAAAGTTGGATTTAAGACTTTTGATGGGCATTTTGTTGAAGGTGTCCTGATACCCACTGAGGATAGAATTACGGCATGTGTATCCTCCCAAATTGGATGCAGTCTGAGTTGTAAATTTTGTGCTACCGGTTACCTGGAGAGAAAACGCAACTTGAATTTTGATGAAATCTATGATGAGGTTGTTTTACTGAACCAATTATCGCATAAACACCATGAAAAAAAACTTACCAATATTGTTTTCATGGGAATGGGGGAGCCCCTGCTTAATTACAGAAATGTTTTAAGATCCATAGAACGCATCACTGCAACAGATGGACTCGCAATGAGTCCTCGTCGAATCACTGTTTCAACAGCGGGTGTTGCAAAAATGATCATGCAATTGGGTGACGACAAAGTTCGTTTCAAACTCGCACTTTCATTGCATGCTGCAAATGACAAGAAACGAGATCAGATCATGCCCATCAATGAAACAAATGATCTCAAATCATTGATCGAAGCGCTCAATTACTTCTATCAGAAAACAGAAAACGAAATCACACTCGAATACATTCTTTTTGATAATTTCAATGATTCATTTGAAGACGCGGGAGAGCTGATCAAAGTATATCGTCAAATACCTGCAGACCTTGTGAACATCATTGAATACAATCCAATTGATTTTGCTAAATTCAAAAAACCAAGTGAAGAGAAAACTGCAGGATTCATGCAATACCTCGAAAAAAACCGTGTAAATGCCAGATTGAGAAAAAGCAGGGGCAAGGATATTGATGCAGCATGCGGACAATTGGCGAATAAATCTTAACGCATTTTTCTTCCATTATCAGAATATCATACATGAAACGAACAGATAATTTCTCAAAGTTTGCTCCAAAGAAGAAGAACAGTGCTGTAAAAGAAGCCATTCGTCAGGAAAAAAAGAAGTGGAAAAAAGACAGGTCTGAAGCAATTGAAAAGAAAAAGGAAGCGGCAAAAATTGCAGTTGCGAAAAAAACTTCTGCTGCGAAGGCTACTTCTATTTCCATTCGAAAAGTTGATAAATCCATGCCGCTCAATAAATATGTGGCACACTGCGGAATTTGTTCAAGACGGGATGCAGTGCCTTTGATCAAAGACGGCAAACTGAAAGTAAACGATGTTGTAATTGTTGAACCGGGTTTTAAAGTTGAACCCAACGACATTGTATTATTTGCCGGTAAAAGAATCTTCCCCGAAAAAAACCTGGTTTATATCCTTCTCAACAAGCCGAAAGATTATATCACTACACTGGAGGATCCTCAGGGAAGAAAAACAGTACTCGATTTATTGAAAGGTGCAACTGCAGAAAGGGTTTATCCGGTAGGAAGACTCGACAGGAATACTACAGGGGTGCTCCTTATCACCAATGATGGCGATCTGGCACAAAAACTTTCACATCCATCCAATGAAGTGAAAAAATTGTATGAAGTGAAACTCGATAAGCATTTATCAAAAGTTGATTTTGAAAAAATACTCAAAGGATTAAACCTTGAAGATGGATTTGTAAAGGCAGATGCACTTGCCTATGCAGATCCCAAAGACAAGTCGGTCATTGGCATTGAATTGCACAGCGGAAAGAACAGAATCGTTAGAAGAATGTTTGAGTTTCTGGGATATGATGTAAGAAATCTGGACCGTGTCATGTTTGCAAATTTGACAAAAAAGAATGTTGAGAGAGGAAAGTGGCGAATCTTGAATGAAAAAGAAATTCGTTTGCTAAAATTCATGAACAGTTCTTTTGTAAAAGAAAAGAAACATTAAAAATCACCCGATCATATTGTTTCAAGACAGTGATTTGATTGCTGTCAATAAACCCTCCGGATGGCTTTCTATTCCAGATAGGCATGATGCAGAAATTCCCTCTATCCGAAATTGGCTCGAAAAAAAATATCCTGAGGTATTTGTCATTCACCGAATCGATCGTGATACGAGCGGATTATTATTGTTTGCAAAAAATGAAAAGGCGCACAAATATTACAACCAACTTTTCGAGCAGCGATTGGTAAAGAAAATCTATACAGGATTGGTTACAGGTGCACTAACAGAAGATGAGGGGACCATTTCTCAACCGATCGAGCAGCATCCTTCCTTTCCTGGAAAAATGCGCATAGGAAGAAATGGTAAGCCATCGATTACACATTTTAAAGTGTTGGAAAAATTTCGCGGTTATACCTTGGTTGAATTCAATTTAGAAACTGGAAGAACCCATCAGATCCGGGTGCACATGCAGAACATGGGGCATGCATTAGTCTGTGATGAGATGTATGGAATGGTAGATCCCATTTTGCTTTCTAATATCAAAAAGAAATTTAAGTTGTCTAAAGAAGTTGAATCAGAACGTCCATTGTTGGATCGATTAGCACTTCATGCGTATAGTATTGAGATGAAAGGTCAGGACGGTTTGGTATTGAAGATAGAGGCGCCTCTTTCAAAAGATTTGGAAGTCGCCTTGATTCAATTGAGAAAATTCGCTAAGGCGTAAATGCTTTCTTCAGCTCTTGTATTGTTACTGTTTTTTGCACTCCGGTACTCAACTCTTTTATGTTGGCAGTACCATTTTTTAGTTCTTCCTCTCCAATAATTACAATAAACGGAATTGATTTTTTCTCTGCGTATTTGAACTGTTTATCAAATTTAACCGCCTCGTGAAAAATTTCACATGCAATTCCATCTTCTCGCAACGATGTGGCTAAATCAACTAGATGCGTCTTCTCAATTCCTGTATTAAAAAATAACGCAACAGTGCCTGCTTGAATATTTTCAGGAAATACTGCAAGTTCCTCCATCACGTCATAAATCCTGTCAACTCCAAATGATATTCCAACACCTGCTATACCCTTTACTCCAAATAAACCTGTAAGGTCATCGTACCTTCCACCTCCACCAATACTTCCCATTTCAACACCAGTTGCCTTTACTTCAAAAATTGTTCCGGTATAATAATTTAAGCCCCTTGCAAGCGAAGGATTAACAACGACAGTAGATGGAATTTTTGAAGATTTGGAATGTTCGAGGATTTCAACCATTTCATTAATTCCCTCCATCCCAATCTCATTGTTCGCGAATAGTTTTTTTAGTGTACCAATGATTGATTGATTGTCCCCTTTGATAGAAATATATTTCTCAATGATTTCAACTTGTTCGATGGTTAAACCACGTTCTTTTAATTCTAATTTCACTTTATCCAAACCAATCTTATCTAGCTTATCGATGGCAATGGTGATGTTGATCATATTGCTTTCACCTCCACATTGCTGCGCGAGTGCTTGAAGAATTTTTCTGTTGTTGATGTGGATTTCAACTGGAACTCTCAGCTGATGAAACACTGTCGCATAAATTGAAGTGAGTTCAATTTCATGTAAGATTGAATTACTTCCTGCAATGTCTGCGTCGCATTGATAGAATTCGCGGTATCTACCACGTTGAGGTCTGTCTGCTCTCCACACTGGTTGCATTTGAAAGCGCTTGAACGGGAATGTAAGCTGACCATGGTTCATGGCAATATATCTGGCAAATGGTATGGTGAGATCATATCGGAGCGCCCGCTCACTTATACCTTTCGATGTTTTACCGCTTAACACTGCCTCAAAATCCTTTCTTGCTGTATCATGTTTTTCAGGAAGATTCAAGCCATTGTTGAGAATCTTAAAAATGAGTTTATCACCCTCTTCTCCATATTTACCCAACAAGGTTTCAATATTTTCCATGGCAGGTGTTTCCAATTGTTCGAATCCATATAATTCGAAAACACGTCGAATGGTATTGAAGATGAAATTTCGCTTTTTTAAAACTGCAGCTGAAAAATCTCTTGTGCCTTGAGGAATCGATGGCTTCATAAAGCGAAGTTAAGGCTGTTTTGCGGATGTATGTTTCTCAATCAGTTTATCGCATGCCTGAGCAATCAAATCAAAGACCTCATGAAATGCTGCTTCAGATTTTGACCAGGGATCTGGTACGTCCATGTCGATGCCGGGAAATAGATATTCCAACATCAGAACAGTTTTCTTTGCATCAAATTTTTTGCCCGACAAATATTTGATATCACGGTAAACATCATTTGCCATGGGAATGATCAGATCAAATTGATCATAATCGCTTGAATGAAATGGCCTTGAACGCTGTGCGGAAATATCAATCCCATTCAACTTTGCCACTCTTTGAGACAAGTAATAAGGAGGTTCCCCGTTATGATATCCATTTGTGCCGGCACTTTCTACCTGCCATTGGAGTCCAAGTTTTTTGCATTTATCTAGTAAAATCCCTTCTGCTAGAGGACTCCTGCATATGTTACCCAGACAAACCATCAATACTTTCATCGAGACTTTTTGGCAAATATAACTGGTCAGCTGAATTGTAATTTTTGAAACTATCCATATAAATGCAAGGAAATTAACTTGTTTGGCATCCATTCCATGCGAACAGATTTCATAAATTGCAAGACATATATTTTTATGATATCCAATAATTTTAAAGAAAAAGAAGAAAAAAGACAATTAGGGTTTAAAGTTATTTATGATTACACCATGGGAGTGTTGTGGTTAGGCGCTGGACTCTTTTTTCTTTTGAATAAATATTTAGTAAAAGGCTTTGCTTTTGATTCACTCACATCATCCATTTTTGGGATTGCCTGCCTATGCTATGGAGTATTCAGATTGTATCGTGGATTTTCAGCAAAAAAATAAAACATGTATTCACCCTCATTCAAATATGTAGTTGCTCTTTTTCTTCTCATCGTTGGGTTCTCCTGCACCCAAAAAGGCAAGAAGGCAAAAGTTATTTTAGGAGATGATACACTTACAACCGGCACCATTCATATAAGTGTTGATGAAACCTTCGCACCAATCATTGATTCGCAAATCAAGGTTTTCATGTCGCAGCATCCTGATGCCAAGATTATTCCACACTACAAGCCTGAAGCAGATTGCATAAAAGACCTGTTGAATGATAGCATCAGGATGGTGATCATTACCAGAGGTTTGACAGAACCGGAAATTCCTTTTTATCAGGATACACTTTCATTTGTGCCCATGTATGGCAGACTGGCATCAGATGCCGTTGCAGTAATCACACACAACAATTGCAAGGATTCACTTTTTTCAGTTGCAGAAATTCGTTCCATGTTAAATGGCACAACTGGTTATAAATACGATTTGGTGATGGATGGATTGAAGGCTACCAGTACCGTCAGATTTCTTATTGATTCTATTTTAAAAGGACAGCCATTGAAGGGCAGGGTCATGGCAGCCCAGAATTCACAAGGGGTGATCGATTATGTAGCAAACCACCCCAATGCCCTTGGATTTATTGGGGTAAGTTGGATTGGCAACAAGGAAGATTCAACGCAGCTTTCATTTCAAAAAAAGGTTAAAATCGCAGCCTTGCAATGTGCCCCATGTGGGGAGGAGGTTTATGTTAGGCCCTACCAGGCAAATATTGCTTTGAAAAGGTACCCCCTCAACCGGGGCATCTATTATGTGGTCAAGGAGAATTTCGCCGGCCTGGGCAAGGGATTTGTAAATTTCTTAACACACGAAAAAGGCCAATTAATCTTCCGAAGGGGGTATCTTGTACCTGACCGCATGGCCCTTCAAATTAGAAAAGCAAATGTTTCAGAATAAAATTTTGATTTCTTACTTTTACACCCCTTAAAAATCAAACTGCGAAGTATGAAAATGAGAATAGTGATTGCTGCCCTTTTTTTTACATCTGCTGTAGCTGCTCAAACACTACAGGATGCTAGAAAATTGTTGTTGAGTCAGCGCTACCGTACCGCTAAAGAAACCATGGAAAAAGTTTTAGCTGCTGCTCCAACCAGTCCTGAAGCAATTTATTGGTTGGCTCAGGTGAATTTTGAATCAAAAAATCCAGCTGCAGCAAAAGATGTGCTTCGCAAGGGAATGGAAGGTGCAAACGGAAGCAACCCCCTTTTGTTGGTTGCAATGGGTCAGGCTGAACTCACTGAAAAAAAGGTGAATGATGCTAAACAGCGTTTTGAAACTGCCATTTCACTCTCCAAAGCCAAAGATGCAAATATCCTCGTAGCAATCGGCAAAGCAAATCTAGAAGATGGGGGAGATTATGCCTATGGAATTGAAAAATTGAAATTGGCAACTACATTGAAGAACTTCAATGATCCAATGGCATTTGTGTACATGGGTGATCTATATAGAAAGTTAATGGATGGCGGTGGTGCAGTTTCTTCGTATGAAAATGCATTGTTGAAAGATCCAAAATCTGCAGTTGCTAAATACAAAATCGGTAAGGTATATCTTACACAGGGGAATGAGCAAAAAGATATTTTTCTAGGTAAATTAAATGGAGCAGTTACTGATGATCCAACTTTTGCACCTGCCCTCTACGAACTATACGTATATTATTTCTTTAGAGATGTTGTAAAAGCAACTGATTATTTCAATAAGTACAAAGCCAACGCTGATCCAGGCCCGGCGCTTGATTACGAAGAGGCGAGTTTGCAATTTGCAGCTGGTGATTTTAAAAATGCCATCGTAAAATCAGACGCTTTGCTCACTGCTCAGGGAGAGAAAGCCGATGCAAGGCTCTACAGGCTTAAGGCATATAGCTATGATAAATTGAACGATTCAGCAAAAGCACTTTCATTCCTTGAGACTTTCTTCCAAAAAGCAACTGCTGATCAATTGATTCCTGAGAACTATTATGTTGCTGCAGTAAATGCAGCAAAAATGAAAAGTGATCCCGCTAAAGTGGATGACTATTTTATGAAAGCAATCAATGCAGATACTGCTATCAACAATAAGTTAGATTATGCCAAGAAAGCAGCAGATTTCTACAAAAAGACTGCTAACACCGCCAAATCAGCTTTGTGGTTGACCAAAGTACTCCAACTCAATCCTAAAACAAGTAAAGTTGATTTGTACAACGCTGGTTTTGAAAATTTCAAAGCAGGGGAGTTTAGGAAGGCTGATAGTATCTTCACTGTTTATAAAACCAACTTTCCTACAGAAGTGTATGGCCACTATTGGTCATTCAGATCTCTTTCAGTTGTAGACTCAACCATGGAACAGGGACTTGCCATACCAGACTGTGAAAAGTTCATCTCGATTGCTGAAGCTGACAAAGCTAAAAACAAGAGCACACTGATCACTGCTTATGGATATTTGGCTGGATATACAGCAAATATCAAAAAGGACCTTGCCCTGGCTTCCAGTTATCTGGACAAAATCATAGAAATTGATCCTAACAATCAGGATGCAATCAAAAACCGGGAAATCCTCCAAAAAGCACTGGCGGCACCGCCTAAGAAATAACAAAAAAGGGACAATTTAAATTGTCCCTTTTTTCATTTTGGTAGCCTTTTTTATTCCCGTTTTACACTAACTTCGCGCCATCAAATTCAACCGATGTTCAAGACTATTTTGCTCCAGTCTTCTTTGCTCGGACAGAATGCCCCCATCAGTAAGGCAAGTGATTACTTCCCCATCGGTATCCAGATAGGTTTTGCAGTTGTGCTGGTTACCATCATGATCCTGGGATCCCAACTTTTAGGGCCCAAAAGGAAGACGTCCGATAAACTACAAGTTTTTGAAAGTGGAATTGAGCAGTTTGGGAATGCCAGACAACCAATGGCCATCAAGTATTTTTTGGTTGCCATCTTATTTGTCTTGTTCGATGTTGAAGTAATCTTCTTCTATCCATATGCTGTAAACTTTAAAGCACTCGGGTGGGATGGATTTTTTGCAGTGTTGATGTTTATCGGCTTTTTCTTGGCCGGTTTCATTTACATAATTAAAAAAGGTGCATTGCACTGGGAAGAATAAATTTTTGAATATGCTTTGAAAAACAACTTCAAGGCATATTTGTTATTATAAAAAAACAGTATGGCCAGGCCAGTCAGATTTAATGTGAACCCCCAAGATTTTACTGATCGTGGAATCAATGAAATCGAAATGCCCGAAGGGCATATGGGGGAAGGTTTTTTTACAACCTCTTTTGATAAGGTAGTTGGGTTGGCTAGAAAAAATTCCATTTGGCCTCTTCCATTTGCAACCTCTTGTTGCGGAATTGAATTCATGGCAACCATGGGATCTCATTATGATTTGGCAAGATTTGGATCTGAGCGAGTTGGCTTTTCACCAAGACAATGTGATTTGTTGATGGTGATGGGTACCATCGCAAAAAAAATGGGTCCTGTTGTTAGACAAGTATATCTCCAAATGGCGGAGCCCAGGTGGGTGATGGCTGTTGGTGCATGTGCTTCCAGTGGAGGAATATTCGATACTTATTCTGTGCTCCAGGGAATTGATCAGGTGGTACCTGTTGATGTATATGTTCCGGGTTGTCCTCCAAGACCTGAGGCAATTATTGATGGAGTGCTTAAAATACAGGATTTGATCCACGATGAATCTTTAAGAAGACGCCACAGTGATCAATACAAACATTTACTTGAAACCTACGGTATACAATAAACATATTCCAGTTCATGTCAATCACCCGTGATTATATAAAGGAAAAGTTGAACGCACAATTTGGTGATGGTATTATTTCATGGAATGATGCATCAGACATTCTTACCATTGAAGTGAAGCCTGAACTGAATTTAAAAGTGCTTACTTTTTTGCATGATGAGCCTACACTTGGATTTCAGTTTTTGACAGATCTCACAGGGATTCATTTTCCTGATAAAACTGGAGCTGAAATTGGAGTGATTTATCATGTTCATAACCTCAAGGAAAATGTTCGTTTGAGAGTTAAAATTTTTGTTCCTATCCAAAAACCAGATGTATACACTGCTACAGGATTGTACAGTGGAGCCAACTGGATGGAAAGAGAAACATTTGATTTTTATGGCATCAATTTTATTGGGCATCCAAATCTCAAACGTGTTTTAAATGTTGATGAGATGGATTATCATCCTTTGAGAAAAGAGTTTCCATTGGAAGACCAAACAAGGATTGATAAAGACGATGAAATGTTTGGAAGATAATGAAGCAAAACTGATCTATGCCTGAACAAGCGAACATAGTATTACCTGAGGGGAGTTTAGAAAAACAAACGACCCGACTGAATTTAGGTCCCACGCATCCAGCCACCCACGGTGTATTTCAAAACATCCTGGAAATGGATGGTGAGCGCATCATCAAAGCAGAATCAACTGTTGGATACATTCACCGTGCTTTTGAAAAGTTAGCAGAAAGACGACCACTATATCAAATCACAACACTCACTGATCGTTTGAATTATTGCTCAGCCCCATTAAATAATATGGGTTGGCACATGACATGTGAAAAACTATTGGGTGTAAAGACTCCCAAACGTGTAGATTATTTGCGAGTGATCATCATGGAACTTTCGCGTATATCAGATCACTTGATTTGCAATTCTATTGTTGGTGTAGATACCGGTGCGTATACAGGATTCCTATATGTGATGCAATACCGCGAATTGATTTATGAAATCTATGAAGAGGTTTGCGGTTCAAGACTTACAACCAACATGGGAAGAATCGGTGGTTTTGAAAGAAATTTCAGCAACACTGCGTTTCAGAAAATTGAGCAATTCCTTGAAGAATTTCCTAAAGTATGGAAGGAGTTTGAAAATCTTTTCATGCGCAACAGGATCTTTATTGAAAGAACCAAAGGCACTGGTGCAATATCTGCTGAACGTGCATTGAATTACAGCTTTACTGGTCCTAACCTTCGTGCGGCAGGAATAGATTATGATGTTCGGGTTCATGCTCCTTATTCTTCCTATGAAGATTTTGATTTCATTATACCGATTGGAACAACTGGCGACAATTATGACAGATTCATGGTGCGTGGTGAAGAAGTATGGCAGTCGTTAAGTATCATCCGTCAGGCATATGAAAAAGTGCAATCATTCAAAGGGGTAGATGCAGATGTTTATCATGCAGATGCTCCAGAATATTACTTGCCTGCAAAAGCAGATGTATATACAAAAATGGAAGCCCTCATCTATCACTTCAAAATAGTAATGGGTGAAACTGAAATTCCAGTTGGTGAAGTGTATCACAGTATTGAAGGTGCAAATGGTGAATTGGGATTTTACCTGGTGAGCGATGGCGGAAGAACTCCATATCGCCTTCATTTCAGAAGACCATGTTTTATTTATTATCAAGCATACGAGGAAATTGTAAGCAATACCATGTTGAGCGATGCGATCATCACGCTGAGCAGTCTCAACCTGATTGCTGGTGAAATGGATGCATAAAAGAAAGAAAAGAAAATGGTGAAGTTTAGTGAAGATAAAATCAAAGAGGTCGAGGCAATAATTGCCCGATATCCCCAAGGCAAACAAAAAAGTGCATTGATTCCACTTTTGCATCTTGCACAAGAAGAGTTTGGAGGATGGCTAAGTGCTGAAACGATGGATTATGTGGCTTCACTGCTTTCTATTGAATCTATTGAGGTTTATGAAGTTGCTACTTTTTACAGCATGTTCAATTTAAATCCTGTTGGCAAGCATGTATTGGAAGTTTGTCAGACTGGACCATGCATGCTAAAAGGAAGTGACGACATCATAGGGTATATAAAATCGAAATTGGGAATTGGAGTGGGTGAAACAACCGCTGATGGAATGTTTACGTTGAAAACAGTTGAATGTCTTGGTGCTTGTGGTTATGCCCCCATGATGCAAATGGGAATGCATTACAAAGAGCATTTAACTCCAGCCAAAGTAGATGAGATCATTGCTAACTGCTACAATCATAAATAGAGAAAAGGCAACATGGCAAGAAAATTATTATTAGAGAAAGCACATGTAGAGGGTATTCGTCACTTCGATGTTTATCGTAGAGAAGGTGGATATGCAGCAGTGGAGAAAGCATTGAAAATGGATCCAGCTGCAATTGTGGAAGAAGTGAAAAAGAGCGGATTAAGAGGAAGAGGCGGTGCTGGATTCGCAACTGGTTTGAAGTGGAGTTTCCTTGCAAAACCTGAAGGAGTTCCCCGGTACCTCGTCTGCAATGCAGATGAGTCTGAACCAGGAACTTTCAAAGACAGATATTTGATGGAATTCATCCCTCATCTTTTGATCGAAGGATTGATTGTTTCATCTTTCGCATTGGGCAGCAATAGAACATACATATATATTAGAGGTGAATATGCATGGATAGTTGGTATTCTAGAACAAGCCATTGCTGAAGCAAAACAAAATGGTTTCTTGGGAAAAAATATTCTGGGAACGGGATTTGATTTGGAAATATATGTACAGCGTGGCGCTGGTGCTTACATCTGCGGCGAAGAAACAGCATTGATAGAGTCACTTGAAGGAAAAAGAGGGAATCCTCGCATCAAACCTCCTTTCCCTGCAATCAAGGGACTCTGGGATTGCCCGACTGTTGTGAACAATGTTGAAACACTTGCTGCAGTGGTTCCAATCATGAACCTCGGGGGTGAAGAATATGCAAAAATTGGTGTTGGTAGATCTACTGGAACAAAACTGATTTCAGCTTGCGGAAATATTAACAAGCCCGGTGTTTACGAAATTGATATGACCATCTCTGTTGAAGAATTCATTTACAGTGATGAATATTGCGGAGGCATCGCAAACGGTAAAAAATTGAAGGCATGTATTCCGGGTGGTTCTTCAGTGCCTATCCTTCCAGCAAATTTATTGCTGAAGACTGCCAAAGGTGAAACCCGTTATATGAATTATGAAAGTCTTTCAGATGGCGGTTTTGCAACTGGTTCCATGATGGGATCAGGAGGATTTATAGTATTGGATGAAGATCAGTGTATCGTTCGCCATACATTGACGCTTGCAAGATTTTACAGGCATGAAAGCTGTGGACAATGTTCACCATGCAGAGAAGGTACTGGATGGATGGAAAAAATCCTTCATAAAATTGAATCTGGTAAAGGAGCGATGAGTGACATTGATTTGTTGTGGGATATACAAAGAAAAATCGAAGGAAATACAATCTGTCCTTTGGGTGATGCAGCAGCTTGGCCTGTTGCAGCAGCCATCAGACATTTTAGAGATGAATTTGAATGGCATGTTAACAATCCATCATTGTGCTTAACCCAAAACTATGGCTTGGCTCATTATGCTGATGAGTTAAGTGTGGTTGCATAAAAAATTTCTATGGCCGAAGAAATTAAAAAATTAAAAGTCACGATTGATAATATCACTTTAGAAGTTCCACAAGGAACAACAATCCTTCAGGCCGCAAGGATGATAGGAGGAGATGTTGTACCTCCTGCTATGTGTTACTACAGTAAACTTCAAGGAAGTGGTGGTAAATGCCGAACCTGTCTTGTTGAAGTGAGCAAAGGAAGTGAAGCAGATCCTCGACCAATGCCAAAGTTGGTTGCAAGTTGCAGAACTGGCGTGATGGATGGAATGGAAGTAAAAAATATTACAAGTCCTAAAGTAATAGATGCAAGAAATGGTGTTGTGGAATTTTTATTGTTGAATCATCCCTTGGATTGTCCAATTTGCGATCAAGCAGGAGAATGTCACTTGCAGGATCTTGGATATGAACATGGAAAAGAGGCAACAAGATATGAATTCAAAAGAAGGACATTCGACAAACATGACCTCGGTCCATACATACAGTTGCACATGACTCGTTGCATTCTTTGTTATCGTTGTGTGTTTACTGCTGATCAGGTTTCTAATAAAAGAGTGCATGGTGTGTTGAGTAGAGGAGATCATGCAGAAATTGCTACGTATATAGAAAAGTCACTTGACAACGATTTTATAGGAAATGTAATTGATGTTTGTCCTGTTGGCGCTTTAACTGATAAAACTTTTCGTTTTAAAAACAGGGTTTGGTTCACAAAGCCTGTGAATGCTCACCGCGATTGTAAATGTTGTTCAGGAAAAGTGACTTTATGGCAAAGGGGAGAAGAGGTATTGCGTGTAACTGCTAGAAAAAATCAGTGGGGCGAAGTGGAAAAATGGATTTGTAATGAATGCAGATTTGAAAAAAAGAAAGTATCCGATTGGGTAATTGAAGGACCAACCCATGTCAACAGACATTCAGTGATTTCTCAAGGGCATTATGAAAAAATGAAGAAACCAACTGAAACCTTCAGTAAAGTACATGATGGCAGAAAACCAAAACTGTTGATGGATATCCATAGTGTGAGTGAGGTAAATGATCCATCCATTGATTTGAGCGCCATCAACGGTCCTGCTACCAGTAAAGTTTTTGAACATTCAAAGAAGCAATCATGATAAGTATACAATTGCTGATGATAGATCTATGGTTTGGACTTGAAAAGTTGCTCTTAATTGGAGCAATCATTTCATTTTCTCTGGTAGTTGCTATGTATACCACTTTTGCCGAGAGAAAGATTGCTGGTTTCATGCAAGATCGCAGAGGTCCGAACCGCGCTGGTCCTTTTGGAATCCTTCAGCCACTTGCCGATGGATTGAAATTATTCTTCAAAGAAGAAATTATTCCACTTACTTCCAATAAATCACTCTTCGTAATAGGACCCGCGTTGGCAATGTTAACTGCAATGCTCACCAGTGCTGTAATTCCTTGGGGAGATCATATTGAAATTGCAGGCAGGACAATCAGTTTGCAAGTTGCAGATGTAAATATTGGCATTCTTTATGTTTTTGGTGTGGTAAGTTTAGGAGTTTATGGCATCATGATCGGAGGTTGGTCTTCTAATAATAAATTTTCATTGCTCGCTGCTGTAAGAGGTGCTTCTCAAATAATCTCATATGAACTTGCGATGGGACTATCTCTAATTTCATTGCTGTTGATGACAGGATCTTTGAGTCTTAAAACAATTGTAGAACAGCAAATGCAAGGTGGATGGGGCGGATTCTTAGGGTGGAATATTTTATATCAGCCAATTGGATTTTTAATTTTTCTTATTTGTGTTTTTGCTGAGTGCAATAGAACCCCCTTTGATCTTCCTGAAGCTGAAAATGAATTGAATTTTGGGTATCATCAGGAATATTCATCCATGAAACTTGGATTGTATCTGTTCTCTGAATATGTAAACATGTTCATCTCCAGTGCAGTAGTTTCAACGTTGTTTTTTGGAGGATATGATATTCCTTTTGTAGATGAAATTGCTTTGACTGCAACAATGGGTGCTAATATGGTAGCCTTGTTTGGGTTTTTGGCATTCTTTGCAAAAATTGCATTTTTCTTATTTCTGTTTATCTGGGTAAGATGGACCATTCCAAGATTTAGATATGATCAATTGATGGATTTGGGATGGAAGAAATTAATTCCACTTGCCTTGGCCAATTTATTAATCACTGCAATCGTAATCCTGGCTCTTAATAAATAATTGTATGGGGGTATTAACAAATAGAGCAAAAACACTTGAGCAAAAACCAATGACTTTTTGGGAGAGTCTTTATTTGCCTGCTATCTTCAAAGGCATGGCTATCACTTTCGGTCATATGTTCAGAAAAAAACCAACCATCAATTATCCTGAACAAAAAAGACCTTTTAGTCCGGTGTTCCGTGGATTGCATGTGTTGAACCGTGATGAGGAGGGAAGAGAAAATTGCACAGCCTGTGGATTGTGTGCAGTAGCTTGTCCGGCTGAAGCCATCACGATGGAAGCTGCTGAACGTCAAAAAGGAGAGGAGCATTTGTACCGGGAGGAAAAATATGCTGCAAAATATGAGATCAACATGTTGCGTTGCATTTTTTGTGGCTTATGTGAAGAGGCTTGTCCGAAGGATGCTATCTATCTTTCTGAAACCTTCGCGCCTTCTAATTTTACACGCAAGGGCTTTATCTATTCTAAAGAAAATTTACTCATTCCACACCCGGTGAATGAAAAAGAAAAATATGAAGTTGCCAAAGGGTTGAGAGAAGAACAATTAAAAAACAAATAATTCATGTCAATCACTGAAATACTCTTTTGGGTTTTATCAACTGCTGCAATTGTTGCAGCACTGTTGGTGATTTTCAGCAAAAATCCTGTTCACAGTGTATTATGGCTGATTGTTGTGTTTTTTGCCATTTCAGGGCATTATGTACTGCTCAATGCACAGTTTCTGGCCATTGTAAACATGATTGTTTATGCAGGTGCAATCATGGTGTTGTTTTTGTTTGTGATTATGTTAATGAACATGAATGCAGATCAGGAGCCTACGAAAAGCAAGTGGATGAAAATTGCAGGTGTTATTTCAGGAGGCAGCTTGACGTTGTTGTTGATTGCAGCTTTAAAATATAATACAGCAACAACTGGAGGAGAAGAGGCTGGCATTGGATTGATTCAGCAACTTGGAAAGACTTTATTTAATGAGTATGTGGTTCCATTTGAAATCAGCAGCGTGCTTTTCCTGAGTGCAATGGTAGGAGCAGTTGTGCTTGGAAAAAAAGAAAAAAATATCGTGAATTCAGACATCGCAAATCAATAAGTCATGCCAATCAATTATTATATCTTTCTCTCAGTATGTCTGTTTTCAATCGGAATCGTTGGAGTACTGACACGCAGAAATGCGATCATCATATTCATGTGTATTGAACTGATGCTAAATGCTGTAAATCTTTTGCTGGTTGCATTTTCACGTATGCACCACGCTGCAGCTTATGCCCTGGACAATTCAACATTGGTGGGTTCAGAGGCTCAAATTTTTGTTTTCTTCATCATGGTGGTTGCGGCTGCAGAAGTAACTGTTGGACTCGCCATCATTGTGATGCTCTATAGAAATATTCATTCAGTGGATATCAATTTCTTAAATCGATTGAAACACTGATCAAAAAAGTATATCAATGAATGGTATGATAAAATATGGATACCTAATTCCTTTGTTGCCTTTGATCGGCTTTCTGATCAATGGACTAGGAAGAAATTTTTTATCAAAAAAGATTTCCAGTACCATTGGCTCTGGAGTGCTGATTCTCTCTTTTGTATGCAGTTTGCTGGTATTCAATCAGGTTACTAAACCAGGATTCAATACCCAGGTGTTGTTTCTTTTTGACTTTATCAAGACAGCAGGACTGGATATTCCTTTTGCATTACAATTTGATCAACTCAGTGCCTTGTTTTTGTTGATTATAACGGGGATTGGATCTTTGATTCATATTTACTCTGCCGCATACATGCATGAAGAAACAGAACAGCATTATGCCAGATACTTTGCATACCTGAATCTGTTTGTTTTCTTCATGCTCATCCTGGTGCTTGGATCAAGTTATGTGACGATGTTTATTGGATGGGAGGGTGTTGGACTCAGCTCTTATTTGTTGATAGGCTATTGGTTTAGCAACAACAATTATAACAATGCTGCTAAGAAAGCATTTGTAATGAATAGAATTGGTGATCTTGGTTTCTTGCTAGCTATTTTTTGGATGCTCTCACAGTTTGGTGTAATCACCTACACAGGTGTATTTGCTGAAGCAAGCACTATGCCTTTGTCGGCAATTACCGGGATAACTTTATTGCTCTTCATTGGTGCCATGGGTAAGTCTGCTCAAATTCCATTGTATACATGGTTGCCTGATGCGATGGCCGGACCTACCCCGGTTTCTGCATTGATCCATGCAGCCACCATGGTAACCGCTGGAATTTACATGATAGCACGCAGCAACATCATGTTCTCATTGGCGCCAGTATCACAAAATCTTGTAGCCATCATTGGAATCGCAACAGCGCTGCTTGCTGCAACCATTGCATTGAAGCAGAATGACATCAAAAAGGTATTGGCTTATTCAACAGTAAGTCAACTAGGATTGATGTTTCTGGCATTGGGTGTAGGATCCTATACTGCTGGCGTTTTTCACGTGATGACGCATGCATTTTTCAAAGCGTTGTTATTCCTCGGAGCAGGAAGCGTAATTCATGCCATGCACCATGAGCAGGATATTTATAAAATGGGTGGACTCAGAAAAAAATTACCTATCACCCATATTACTTTTCTAATAGGATGTCTGGCCATTGCAGGTATTCCTCCATTTGCAGGATTTTTCTCTAAGGATGAAATATTAACTGCTGCATTGGAGAAAAATGTAGTGTATTATCTACTGGGGTTGCTCACTTCATTGATGACTGCATTTTATATGTTCAGAATGTACTTTTTGACTTTTCATGGAAATTTCAGAGGAACAGAAGAGCAATATCACCATGTGCACGAATCACCTGCTGCTATGACCATGCCATTAATGGTGCTTGCCTTGCTCTCCATTGTGGGTGGATGGGTAGGTATTCCAACAGTTTTTGCAGAGGATGCACATAGATTGTCATCTTTTTTAGCACCGGTGTTCACGGGTGTTCATCATGAAGCAAAGGCTGAACATCTTTCTCATTCACTTGAGTTGTCATTGATGGCAGGAGTGGTGGTGTTGATTATTGTTTCAATTTTTGCTGCAAAGAGCATGTTTGCAAAAGAAGGACTTACAGCGGAAAAGTCATCTTCATTTGGGAAGTTACTGGAGAACAAATGGTATGTAGATGAGCTCTATGATAAAATTATTGTTCAGCCAATCAATCATATTGCTTCATTTTTCTCTCGAATCATTGATAATAAAATTATTGATGCAACAGTAAACGGAGTAGGGAAACTTGTGCAGTTCAGCTCAAGACAGATGAGGCTCTTACAAAGTGGACAGGTTGGTTCTTATGTTTTGATCATGGTTGTATCCATCATAATATTTTTCATCTTCCAGATGTTCTGGAAAATTTAAACCACAGAATATAATATGTTCGCTGCTGTTGATAATTTTCCCGCACTGTTGATTTGGTTGCCTCTGTTTGGAGGACTGTTCTCTTTTTTTCTGAAGAATGCTCAACAGTCTAAAACAAATGCCATAATTTTTTCAGCATCATCTTTAATTGTGGTACTGGTAAGTTTATTCTTTTCTGGTAAAGAACATTTCTTGCTCAACCAAGTGAGTTATCAATGGCTTACTTCAATTGGGAGCAATTTTGGATTGATATTGGATGGTTTAACAAGAACCATGGCGCTGCTTACTGCTATTGTATTCTTTTTGGTATTCCTATTGATTCCGGCAGAACAATACAAAGATGCAAACAGGTTTTTTGCACTGATGTTGCTCACTCAATGCGGATTGTATGGGGTATTCATGGCAACTGACGCATTGGTCTTCTATCTTTTCTGGGAACTCGCATTGATTCCTGTTTATTTCCTTGCATCCATCTGGGGTGGTGAAAAACGCATCAGGGCAACATTCAAATTTTTCATATATACTTTCGTCGGTTCATTGTTTATGTTGTTGGCTATACTTTACATGTATAACAAAACCAATGGCGCTTCCTTTAGCCTCATGTCGTTTTTCAACCTAAACAACACTGCATCTGAACAATATTGGTTGTTTTTTGCTTTCTTCATTGCATTTGCGATCAAGATGCCATTGTTTCCATTGCATACCTGGCAACCGGAAGCCTACGAACAATCACCTACTCCTGTTACATTGGTTTTGAGCAGTGTGATGGTGAAAATGGGACTTTTCGGAATGTTGAGATGGGTATTGCCGCTCTTTCCTCTCGCTGTTAAGTATTTTAATACTTCTATTATAATTGTGGCATCTATTGGTATTGTTTACGCCTCACTTGTTGCTATCTATCAAGATAATATCAAGCGATTGATTGCGTATTCATCCATTGCACACATTGGACTCATGGCTATAGGAATTCTTACATTCAAACAAATAGCTGTTGAAGGTGTATTGTTGCAAATGTTTAACCATGGAATCAACATTGCAGCACTTTGGATCGTTGCCTACATGATTGAAAAGCAAACTGGCATTACTGCTATTTCTCAATTGGGTGGACTAGCACGACGTGCTCCTGTTCTAGCTATTTTTATGGTCATAGCATCTTTGGCCAATGTAGCACTTCCACTTACCAATGCATTCATTGGTGAATTTATGATCTTCAATGGAATATATCAGTTCAATTGGATGGTTGCGGCGTTTGCTGGATTGAGTATCATTTTCAGTGCAGTTTATACACTCAACATGATCAAGAACGTATTTTACGGTGAAGAGCGAACTGCTCTTCATTCATTCGCAGATATCAAAGGGGTTCAAATCCTGGTTTTTGTTGTGTTAACAGCTTTGATTTTGTTGGTTGGATTTTATCCTGCTCCATTCTTTAAAATGTTTTCTGATTCTGTAGGGTTGATTTTAACAAAGTATAATTCATAAACTGATTTATCATACCATTATGAATGCAATAATTTTTTCAGCTGTTTGGGGAGTCTTGATGATGTATACTGGGTTTTTTGTGAAATCCAGAAATACCATTAATCTAATTGCAATTGCTGGCATCGTGTTATTGATCATTTGTAATGTTCATGAATTCATTTCAGGAATGTCCTTGTTTTCCATTGATACCAAAGGAATGCTTTTTCACAGCAATTTCGGTTTGGTATTCTTGTTGATCATTTTGATAAGCACCTTGATGTATTTTCTTTTGTCTGGAAATGATATCAACGCGGCAGGGAAGTCTTCTTCTGATCTCTACGCACTGATATTTTTTATTTTGTCAGGCATTGGAGTCGTTGCAGGATTCAAATCACTGTTGATGTTATTTCTTGGAATTGAAATAGTGTCTATACCCCTATATGTATTGGCTGGAAGCGATAAGTCAAATCTAAAGAGCAACGAAGCTGCATTGAAATATTTCCTGATGGGATCTTTTTCAACCGGACTCATGCTCATGGGCATCACTTTAATTTATGGAGATACAGGATCTTTTTATTTAGATGCAATCAAAGCAGGACTTAGTGTGTTAACACCGATGAAAGCGGCTGGATTGCTGCTTGTCCTTGCTTCTATGGCATTTAAAGTTTCCGCGGCTCCCTTTCATTTTTGGACACCTGATGTGTATGATGGGGCTCCAACTGTTTTTACGTCCTTCATGGCAACCATTGTAAAATCCGTTGCGTTTTATGCATTCCTCCATTTATTCGACAATGCATTTGGTAATCTTCATGAAGACTGGAAAAACTTGGTGGCGGTTATAGCATTGTTGACGTTGCTGATTGGAAACATTACAGCTGTATTTCAACAAAGTGTAAAACGAATGTTGGCATATTCATCCATTGCACAAGCCGGATTTATGATGCTGGCGATACTTTCATTAAATGTATTCGCAAAGCAAGGACTGCTTTTGTATTTCGCTGGATACAGCATCGCAACACTCGGTATTTTTGCAGTGCTTGTAAAGATGAAAGATCATTCTGTTGATGCATTCAACGGGTTGTCCAAAACAAATCCAATCATTGCTCTTTCTGTGCTTGTTTCTTTATTATCACTTGCTGGAATTCCTCTTACAGCTGGATTTTTCGCAAAATATTATATGTTGCTTGCAGTGATCAGGGAAGGTCATTTGATGTGGTTGGTAGTAACAGCAGTACTCTGTGCTGCTGTGAGCATTTACTATTACTTTAGGGTTATTCAAGCAATGTATTTTAAGGAGCCAACTAACATTTTGACACTTGAATTTTCTTCTACTTTTAAGTGGATGATGATTATCAATGCTATTTTGATTATCATCTTAGGTATTCATCCCGACATCATTCTAAGTCTCATTTAGCAGTAGGAAATTGATATTTATCATTCCCTGATGCCCATTCATCAATCTTTTTGACCAGGGAAGCACTGTTTCACTAATTTTACCCTATGAAATTAGCAGACAACCTCGCGTTGGCATGGAGAACCGTTAAAGCCAATAAATTACGAACCGGAATAACTGTTGCCATTATTGCATTTGGTATTATGGCACTTGTTGGCATCATTACAGCCATCCAAGCAATGAACAATAGCCTCAGAGATAGTTTCTCAACCATGGGAGCAAATGCTTTCAGCATTCGTTTTAGAGAAAGGAGAATGATGATGGGTGGTGGCGACAGAGGTGCTGATGTAACTCAATCGAAAGTAGGATCTCAGCGCAGAGTAAAAAAATCAAGTACTGGTCAAATAATTACTTATCAACAAGCCAAGCAATTCAAAGAGGGTTATGAATTTCCTTCGTACGTAAGCATCGGAATCAATGGGCCCCGCAGTCAGGTAGTAAATTATGGAAATAAAAAAACGAATCCAACTGTTTCAATGAACGGGGGTGATGACAATTACTTAAAATTGAATGGTTATGAAATCGCTTTCGGAAGAAATTTTAACCGCAATGAAATTGAAAGCGGACAAGATATATGCATCATCGGAAAAGACGTTGCAGCAAAATTATTTGGCACGAGAACGGATAGGGCACTTGATAAAGTAATTAGGGTTGGCGGGAATAAATACCGTGTTATTGGGGTTACAAAGGAAAAGGGCGCAAGTGCTTTCCTACAGGCAGATAATGTAATATTCGCAACATACACGAATGTAAAACAACGCTATGCGAACAAAAATCAGTCTTATCAATTGGCTATCATGGTAGATGATATCAACAGGCTGGAACCGGCAATAGGAGAGGCTGAGGGATATTTTAGAAATGTGCGAGGACTTACAACCACTGAAGACAATAATTTTTACATCGACAAGAGCGACAGTATTGCTGAAACATTCATAAAATTACTTGGAACGATTTCTGCCGCTGCAGGTGCGATCGGTTTTATTACCTTGGTGGGAGCTGCGATTGGATTGATGAACATTATGCTGGTGGCGGTTACAGAACGAACAAAAGAAGTTGGATTGATCAAAGCATTGGGTGGAAGAAAAAATTCAATTCGTGCTCAATTTTTATTTGAGTCTACCTTGATCAGCTTGATGGGTGCAGTTATAGGAATTATTTTGGGTGTAATCATCGGTAACCTGGTAGGAAGTTTGATGAATACTTCGTTTTTTGTTCCTTGGGGAATTATTGGAATTGGAATATTGATTTGCTCTGCAGTAGGCCTTGTTGCAGGTATTTATCCTGCAATGAAAGCATCCAGGTTAGATCCTATCGTTGCGTTGAGGTATGAGTAAATTAAGTTAACAGTTAACAGTTGACGGTTAACTGTTAACCGTCAACTGTTAATTGATTGTTTATTTATTTAGGATCCAATGCTCTCTTGATTCTCTCTGTTATATCCTGTAAATGATAGCGAGTCATTGCATCAGAAGCGCTGCTTGCTGCTGCTTGTGAGCTGTTTTTCATTGCAGTTAAATGTCCTCTAACAACAGATGAAACATCTGTCTTCTTGTTATCGCCCCCCACGGATGACAATCCACCCATCGAAACGGCTACACCTGCTGGTGCACTTGATCCCAAGAGTGCAATCATTCTTTCAACATAACTCTTTTGAAGATTTCTTCTGTGTCCGTCGATTGATTTTTTTGCTGCCCACTCGCTGAGTATGTTTCTTTCCATATCATTCAACATCTCATCAATGCTGTACGCATTGGGGAATCTGTTTGAATGAACAGCCATCTTGGTAAGTCTTGAAGAAGAGAGGATGCTGCCCAATGCATTGTCTTGAATAGTGCTTAATTGATCACTGACAGGACTGTTGATTTTATTTAATATATCATAATTGAGCATCCATTCTGGAGTTGTAAACAAGTGGTTGTTTACAAATGCTACTGCTTCTTTTTGAATGGCTTTGGGAGTTACTTCATAAACATCACCAGTTTGCTCAACTGTTTTCGGTGTTTCATAGTATCCGCCGATATTTCTGAGAACATGTCCGATATAGCGATTGAACTGAGATACAACTTGTCCATACATCAGGCCAAGATTTTGATATCTGTCAGCCTCTTCTTTTGTCCACTCAGGTAATTTTGCAACGATTCTCTTCAAGTTCTTTACTCCATATTCACTTGCTTTCATTGAGTTGTCACCGAGGTCTTCACTTTGCGTTCTAGGATCTGATAGGTTGCCATATTCGTAAGTGCCAAACCAGATACGTGGATTTTTCGCAAGGCGATCGTTGTAGAGTTTGTTTCTCTGCTTTTTGTCATCTTCCTCGTTGTCTGCTCCGTAACCATAGCCCCATTCAATAGCCCACTTGTCGTAATCGCCGATACGTGGGAAGAGTCCAGCTCTGCCAATTTTATCTTCAGGTTGTGCAACGTAATTGAAACGAGCATAGTCCATGATGGATGCAGTATGGCCATTTGCTTCTACCCAAGCTTTATCACGTAATTTTTCAACAGGGGTTTTGCTGCTTGATCCCATGTTGTGTCTCAAGCCCAACGTATGTCCTACTTCATGAGAAGAAACAAATCTGATTAGGTTGCCCATGAGATCATCATCAAACTTCATCTTGCGTGCCTCAGGGTCAACAGCTGCAGTTTGTACGAAGTACCAGTCATGCACAAGGCTCATTACATTGTGGTACCAGCCGATATGGCTTTCAATGATTTCACCACTACGTGGATCATGTACATTGGGTCCGTATGCATTTTGGATATCAGAAGCAAAGTACCTGATCACAGAAAAACGTGCATCTTCTAAACTCATGGTTGAGTCATTCTCCGGCCATTCTTTAGCCATGATTGCATTTTTAAAGCCAGCTTTTTCAAAGGCGGCTTGCCAGTCATTAACGCCTTGAATCAAATATGATCTCCACTTTTTTGGAGTTGCAGGATCAATGTAATAAACAATTGGTTTTTCTGGTTCAACCAATTCACCTCTTTTCCATTTCTCAACATCTTCTTTTTTAGGTTGTAATTTCCAGCGAACAGCAAAAGATGATTCTTCAGTCTTTTGTTGATCATCGCTGTACACAGTATAGTCATCTGCAAAAAATCCAATTCTTGGATCATTCAACCTTTTCTGCATTGGTTTTTCCGGTAGCAGAATAAATGAATTATTGATTTCAAGTGTTATAACACCGGCTGCATTCGCAGCAGGCAACGATGCACTTGGAAAAGGAGATGGCGCTGCACCCATGCCTGGTGCAGCAGGACTGGCGCCGAATGTTTTTACAGTTCTAACTTCTGTATTGATTGGAAAACTCTTGATGCTTTCAATGTAGGATTTGTCGGCTTGTATTGCAGTGAGATTTAATCTTCTTTTGGATGAAGGGCTCAATGATACAGCTTGATTATCTCCTTTGAAATAATCTGTAACATCAATGATGGCGCCTGTTGAATCAGGTCCAAATGCCTTTACGTCAAATGCAGCAGCAATCGGATCTAAATTTGAATTTCTTACAGCTTTGTAAATAGGTTCAGTAGAATCTGCAACACTGATGATGGTTACAACCCTCATGAATACTTTATTATCCGGGCCTTTTTCAAATCTTACCACTTGTTGATTGGCAAGTTCTCCACCGTATACACCGCCACCGCCTGCAACTTTTGAGTAACGGGTAATGGCCATGATCTCTCTACCAAATAGAGATTCTTTGATTTCTAGGTAAAACTTGTCATCTATTTTATGCACATTGAAAAGTCCCTTGCTGGTCTTTGCCTTCGGGGTAATTAATTCTTTATATGACCTGGGTCCGGTTTTGGGTGCTGGAGGAGGTGCCGGAGCAGGAGCTGCTGCAGGAGTGCTAGGTGCAGCTGGCGGCGGGGGCTGGTCTCTGCGGTTTTGAGCAGAAATCAATTGTACGCCCATAATCAAACTACATGTCAGAAAGAGTGCCTTGGTTGAAAAAATCTTCATTTTGATGGATTTTAGAGTCGGTAAATATAGTGTTTACATATAATTAATAGCAGAAATTTCTTGTGTTGAGTACGACGTCCTTTTGTTAGCAAAAATTGCACACAATTTGATTTTTTTTAATTTTTATTCACCTCGTTGCATTTTTTGATCAATTTTATTATCTTGCTCTGCCCCTAGGGTAATCTTTTGTTTTCTTGAATACAAAGGATTATTTTAGAGGTTCTTGTAAACATTTTAAAACCAAAGAAATCTTTAACTAAAAAACGTAAGTCATGGCTGAAACAAAACCAACAGCGGCTGCTAAGTCAACCACATCAGCACAACCCAAAAAAGGTGGTGGTAACGCAATTTCTTATCTGGCACCAATTATCTGTGTAATTGCTGGATATTGTATTTGGAGATTCATTTTGGGAAATTCTGACGGCTTCACAAAGCCAGATGAATTGGGTGGTTTCTGGCCATCTCACAAAGGTCCCAAAGGTGCATGGTACAGAATGTATGAGGGTGGTATCATCGTTCCTTTGTTGATCGGTGCATTCCTCATGGTAGTTGTATTTTCTATTGAGCGTTTTCTTACTATCAAGAAAGCAACCGGTACTGGAAACAACGATGAGTTTGTTCGTAAAGTTCAATTTCATCTTGCTAACAAAAATGTAGATGCTGCGCTTGCTGAATGCGATAAGCAAAAAGGTAGTGTTGGTAATGTAATGAAAGCAGGATTGAAAAAGTACAAAGAAATGATTGCTGATGGAGCACTCAATACAGAACAAAAAGTTCTCGCCATTCAGAAAGAAGTTGAAGAAGCAACTGCGCTTGAACTTCCAATGTTGCAAAAGAACTTGGTGTTCCTTTCTACGTTGACTTCACTTGGTACATTGGTTGCCTTGTTGGGTACAGTATTGGGTAT
Source organism: Chitinophagaceae bacterium (assembly GCA_017853575.1). Classification (GTDB taxonomy): domain Bacteria; phylum Bacteroidota; class Bacteroidia; order Chitinophagales; family Chitinophagaceae; genus Pollutibacter. The sequence continues at coordinate 268,066 of JAFMJI010000002.1, forward strand.
GATCAAATCATTCTCTTCTCTTGGTGAAGAAGGTGGTTCAGGTGCTGCTGCTGAATTGGCGGTTGGTATCTCTGAAGCACTTTACAATACAGCATTGGGTATCGGTACTTCTTCTGTTGCCTTGATGATGTACAACGTATTTACAACCAAGATTGATGCTATTACATATGGTATTGATGAGTCTGGTTTCACCCTTACTCAGAGCTTCGCTTCTCAATACAAGTAAATGCTTCAGTTCCTTTGGAACTGGAAGTTGTTAGCATCTAAATCAAAAAATTGTAAACATGCCAAGTGTCAAAATAAAAAAACATGCACCTGAAAACGACATGACGCCGTTCGTGGACGTAGCGTTCTTGATTTTGTCGTTTTTCATGTTGGCAACAAAATTCAAACCTGAAGAGCCAGTGGAAGTAACTACTCCCAATTCGGTTTCCTCTCAGGCGTTGCCAGAAAAAGATGCATTCATGGTATCGATTGATAAAGGTGGCAGAGTTTTCGTTTCAATGGATAATCCACAATCTCGTCAGTTGTTGATTGAGAATTTGAATCAAACCAGAAATCTTGGATTGGGTCCTGCTGAAATCAAGAACTTCATCAATGCACCCAGCGTTGGTGTACCGTTCAGTCAGCTCAAAGGTTTGCTTTCTCTGGATCAAGAGGAACAATCTACCAAAGATCTTTTCAAGAAGCAACCTGGTATTCCATGTTCTGATACAACAGGCGGTGAGTTATACTACTGGATTCGCGACGCATTGGTTGCTTATTCAGGAAAGAAACTGAACCTGCTTATCAAGGCGGATAACGATGCAAAGTATCCTGATTTTAAAAACGTTCTCAATGCTTTCAAGAAGAATGATCAAAACAAATTCCTTCTTGTAACTGCACCTGAGGATGCACCAGCAGGTTCTGCATTGTATGTTACCCGTCAAAAGCAAATTCAAAGCGGAAAGTAATTATTGATCAACAAAAAAGTCTAATATGGCAAGTATAGATACAGGGGGCGGCGATGGCGGACACAAAAAAGGTCCTGGCGTTAAAAAAGCCAAGAAACTTTCTACCCGTGTCGATATGACTCCAATGGTGGATCTGGGATTCTTGTTGATTACCTTTTTCATCTTCACAACAACCATGTCTCAACCTACGGCGATGAATCTTTATATGCCAAAGGATGTCGACAAGCCTGAAGAGCAAAACAAGGTAAAAGAATCCGGGGCCTTCCACATCATGCTTGGAAAACAAGACGTGGTGTATTATTATGAAGGAATGGATCCAACTCAAATCAAGACTGCAACTTTTAAGACCATCAGAGATGAGATCATCCGTAAAAAACAAAATACCAATCCTGAAGACCTTGTAGTAATCATCAAGCCAACTGTTGATGCTACTTACAAGAACACGGTTGATATTTTGGACGAGATGACCATCAATGAGATCAAACGTTATGCAATGGTTGATATTTCACCTGTTGAATACGAATTGATCAAAATAACAGAAGCAGCAGCTGGAATCAAGTAACAATTGATAGTAGGAAAAAGAAATTAAATTAAACGCATTACAATGGATGCAAATAAAATTTTAAGCACTGATCTCATCGACCTGGTATTTGAAGGTAGAAACAAGAGCTATGGTGCTTATGAGCTCCGTCAACAATACAACAAGCGTTTGAGAAATGCATTGATCATCACTGCATCTATCGCATTGTTGATGTTGTTGGTTTCTTTCCTCTCTTCCCTCGACTATGGCGGTAAAAAAGGCAAGGTTGAGATCAAGGAAGTGCAACTGGAGGAAATCAAACAAGATGAGCCCAATGAGCCACCTCCACCTCCTCCTCCAAAACCACCAGAGCCACCAAAAGTGGAGATGGCGAAGTTTACTCCTCCTAAAGTTGTAAAGGATGAGGAAGTAAAAGAAGACGAAAAGCCACCAGAAATCGAAAAACTCGAAGAAACCAAAATCGGTACTGTAAACCAAGAAGGTACCAAAGATGAAGGTATCGTTGCTCCTCCTGTAGAAAGTACAGTGGTGGAAGCACCTAAAGAAGATGATGAAAATAAAATCTTCCAAAAGGTTGAAATTGATGCTGAGTTTCCTGGAGGTACTTCTGGCTGGACTCGTTACGTAACCCGCGAAATCGAAAGAAATATCGACGAGTTACAAGACGATGGTCGTTCAGGTACAGTAGTTGTCCTTTTCATCGTGGACAAAGAGGGTGCAGTAAGTGATGTGCGCGCATTGCCTTGCAATGAAGCAGGTGTGGGCAATTGCTTGCCTCCAACTTCAAAACTTGCTGAAATTGCTGTAAATGCAATCAGAAAGGGTCCAAAATGGAAGCCAGCCATTCAGAACGGCAGAAATGTAAAAGCATATCGCCGTCAGCCTGTAACGTTCCAACTCTCAGAATAACGAAACGTTTTTCAACATACAAGGTCGTTTGGTTTGCCAAACGACCTTTTTTATTTATTCTGACACTTGATTGTACTTTTACAGTATGTCCACTCAATGGAATGATATGATCGTCGCATTGGCAACACCTCAAGGGGTTGGTGCAATTGGTGTAATACGGTTAAGCGGTAATGGTTGCATTGAACTGATGAGCCAGTTGTTTCCTTCAAAAGATCTTACCCAGCAACTTCCCAACACCATTCATGTTGGTTTGATGAAAGATGGTGATCAACATATAGACGAAGTCGTGGTTTCAATTTTTAAAGCACCAAAATCCTATACCGGTGAAGATGTGATTGAAATCTCTTGCCATGGTTCCAGCTATATCATCCAACAGATTATTGAAACTTGTTTCAGAAAAGGTGCAAGGTTGGCAAAACCTGGAGAATTTACGCTGCGTGCATTTTTAAATGGTAAAATGGATTTGGTCCAAGCAGAAGCAGTAGCAGATTTAATTGCATCAGGAACAAAAGCTGCACAGGAAACTGCTCTGAATCAGGTGCGAGGAGGGTTCTCACATGTGTTGACTAATCTGCGTGAAGAATTGATCTCCTTCTCAGCATTGATCGAACTGGAGCTCGATTTTTCTCAGGAGGATGTTGAATTCGCAGATAGAACGAGGTTGCGCAATCTTCTGGATCAAATGGAAAAAACTGTAAATGAATTATTGCATTCATTTCAGTTGGGAAATGTCATTAAGCATGGAGTAAGTGTTGCCATCATTGGTAAACCCAATGCTGGAAAATCTACATTGCTAAATACATTGTTGAAAGAAAACAGGGCCATCGTCAGTTCCATTGCTGGTACCACCCGCGATACGATTGAAGAAGTACTTAATATTGATGGTATTTTATTCAGGCTGATTGATACTGCTGGTATGCGAGAGAGTTTAGATGAAATTGAATCTATTGGCGTGGAGAAGAGTAAAGAAAAAATGAAATCAGCTGATTTGGTTGTTTATCTTTTTGACGCAAATGAAACAAACATTGAGGAGCTGAGAGGAATTGAAGCGGAATTTAAACTTGTGTCAAAAAAATATTTATTGGTTGGTAATAAAACAGATGATAAAGACGTCTTGCATAAATTAAATACCGTCATTGATCAACAAATTTTATATATCTCTGCAAAACATGATTTACGTATTGATCTATTGAAGAAAAAATTGACTGATGCCGTCTTACAAGGAAAATTAAATACTGAACACACCATTGTTACAAACGCAAGGCATTACCAATCTCTCCAAAAACTTGCAGATGTCATTCTTGCTGTTAAAAAAGGTATGCAGGAAAACTTACCTGGCGATCTGCTTGCAATCGATATTCGCCAGTGTCTCTATCATTTAGGAGAGATCACTGGGGCTATTTCCAATGAAGATCAACTCGACTATATTTTCTCTAAATTCTGTATCGGGAAATAGTCGCCTTCCAATCATTTTCCTGTCCTTTTTTGTATATTCATCATACACTACAAACGATTGTATATGAAAAAATTACTCCTTTTGGTTTCTCTCACATGGATCATGGTGAGCTGTCAGCAACAAAAAGAAACAGCGCATACTGATTTTTCATCTTATGATGCCTATTTATCAAATGAAGTGAAAGAAGGTAGATTGATTGGTGTGCAGGGTTTGGTATACCAGGATGGTCAATTGGTTTATGATAAATCCTACGGGTTAAGAGACAAAGAGGCAGGGGATAGTATGAAAGGAAATGAACTTTATTTCATTCAATCCATGACAAAACCGATAGTATCAACTGCATTGATGACACTTTATGATGAAGGAAAATTTCAACTTGATGATCCTGTTTCAAAATACCTGCCTGAATTTTCTGCTCCTTTGGTTGTCAATGATCCTACCAAGGGTAGTTCATCTGGAACCCATCCTGCTCCTACACCAATTACCATTCGTCAATTACTAAGTCATACTGCAGGCATGACCCATGGAATTGCACCCATTGCATACGACAAGGAAATTTGGAATGCAACAATATTGAATCCAAATATCAAAACGTTGGGAGATAGGGTGACAGAACTGTCTAAACACCCATTGATGTGGGATCCTGGAATTAAATGGAATTATTCCTTTTCGCCAGATGTAGTAGGTAGATTGGTAGAGGTGATTTCAGGGAAAAATCTTGCAGCATACTTACAAGAAAAAATATTTGATCCCCTTCAAATGAAAGAAACAGGATACAACCTTACTCCCGAACAACAAAAAAGAGTGATGGTAGTATATGGATTCAACCCTGATTCAACCCTGCGCAAGATGGAACCACAACCCAGTATGTCTGGTAACACTGTATTTTCAGGTGTAAATGCATTGTTCAGTACTGCTAAAGATTACTTAACCTTTGCTACGATGCTTTTGAATAAAGGTGAGTTAAATGGTAAACGCATACTTAAGTCTGAGACAGTTGACTTGATGATTACTGATCAGACTGGAGGTATTAAATTCAGGTTGGATACCACATCTCAGTATGTAAAATTGGGGAATGGTATCGTTACAGATTCATTGGGTACGCTAAATTTGGAACCAGGTTATCAATTCGGACTAGGGTTGGCTATTGTGCAAGATCCGGCAAAGGCTCGTAGAACAGCAGCGACCAAAGGAGAATTTTTTTGGAGCGGCGCAAATGCAACATTCTTTTTTGTGAATCCAAGCAAAAAATTGATTGGGCTATTCATGACACAGGTTGCATCTGTTGGAAATCCTAATCCATATGGCTTTTACTTTGGAAATCAAATGAGATCAACCATTTATCAAGACCTGAAATAGAGATATTCTGTTAAGTATTCATGCTTTTACTCAAAACATTTATATGAACTTCAATTTCCAATTAACTAAAATAAAATCATACATTTTTAAAATTTCTCTTTTCTGCATGATTTTATTTCAAGGATCAAGTCTAATAGCACAGCATACCGATAATATCAATGATCGGGACATATTGTATTTAACTTCCGGAGGAAAACTTAATCCTCTGCAAGCAAATATGGATATCAGGCACTATACCCTTGCATTGGATGTCGACATGATCAAGCAATCAATAAGTGGCAATGCTGAAATAAGTTTACAACTTGCTAATAAAGCAGATACAATATTGTTGGATTTGATTCACTTGTATCAGGTTTCTAAAATCATAGTCAATGGTAAACCCGCATCTTTTGTTCATCATGATGACAAGCTATTTATTACATCAGCACTCGGATTTGAAAAAGGGAGTTATAAAGTGGTTGTGTACTATTCAGGAATACCGCCCGTAGCTGTGAGACCCCCATGGGATGGCGGTTTCACCTGGAAAAAAGACAGCAATGGAAACGATTGGATGTCGATCAACATTCAGGGTGAGGGAGGTAAAATGTATTATCCTTGTAAAGACCATCCTAGTGACGAACCCAATGAAGGAGCTGATTTATACATAACCATCCCATCACATTTAAAAGTAGCTGGTCCTGGGTTATTGATTGATGTTGCCAATAAGAAAAACAAGTCTACTTATCATTGGAAAACGAACTATACCATCAGCAATTATTGTATTTTATTCAATATCGGCAAATACACAGTTGTTAAAGATGAGTACACAACCATTCTTGGAAATAAAGTACCGATTGAATACTATGTTTTAGAAGTCGATACCATGCATGCAAAAAAAGTTATTGAAACAAAAAAACGTGATAGCAGGATCCTCGAAAAGTATTTTGGCGAATATCCATGGGTTAAAGAAAAGATAGGAATTGCAGAAGTACCCAACTCTGGAATGGAGCACCAGACGATGATTACGTTTGATAACAAGTTTCAATATAAAAGCATAGCTGGACAAGAATATTCTGCAAATTTATTTCATGAGTATGCACATGAATGGTGGGCTAATAAAGTAACCAACAGGGATTGGGCACATATGTGGATTCAAGAGGGCATTGCAACTTATGCAGAAGCTTTGGCTATGTATGAAATTGGGGGACAACATGCGTACGATGAGATTATCAGCGGACATCGGAGAGGAGTGAAAAATAAAAAGGCAATGGTGTTGGGGGATGAGGTTACAGAGGAAGAAGTATACTCTGGTGGTGATATTTATGGGAAGGGGTCCTTTTTTATGCACGGTTTGCGATATGTAATTGGTGATGATGTGTTTCTGCCAACATTAAAAAAATTATCAACCGATCCTCAATACACCTATGATCATTTCGTGACTACAAAAGATGTTGAGCAATTATTTAGTTTGGCATCCAATAAAGACCTAGCGCCATTCTTCAATTTCTATCTAAAAACCACCAATGTCTTGGATATTACTGTTAAAGAAATTGGGTATCAGAAATATCAAATCAAAGTGAATAATTATTTTATGCAATTACCATTTGAGATCTCAATGAATGGTAAAACAACCAGAATGGAAATTCCTGCGGAGGGGATAATCGTAAATTCAGTACTGCCTCCACAAGTAGATAGCAAAGGATTTTATTTGAAGAAAGTCATTTATTTATGATCAATTTATTTGCTTCAAGATTTGTTATTGCATTTCTTTCATTATTTCCAATACTCGCATTGAGGGATGATTATCCAGTTAATAAAAAAATTGATGTTCAGCATTACGCATTTTCTATCAATCTGTCTGACAGCACGGACATTATCTATGGAGATGCGCAGATCACCATTCTTTTTAAAGGAAATGATATTAGAAATTTTAGGCTTGACTTTGCAAATTCAACTCCTGAGCGAGGCAAGAAGGGAATGATCATTGAAAAACTTTCATTGCAGGGTAAAGACCTAAACTTCACTCACCAAAACGATGTTCTGACAATTGAATTGCCAAATCCTTCAGTAGCAGGGTCAGTACTTACTTTCAGGATTAAATATCATGGAATACCTCATGACGCGTTAAGAATTGGGAGTACAAGATTTGGTGACAGAAGTTTTTTTAATGAAAACTGGCCCAATAGAGCACGCAATTGGTTACCAACGTATGATCACCCCTCTGATAAGGCAACTTCTGAATTTATCGTTCAAGCACCATCACATTACAAAGTTATTTCAAATGGCTTGCTGTTGGAGGAATCTGATCTTGGCAATAATTTCAAATTGACACACTGGAAACAATCAGTTCCTGTATCAAGCTGGTTATTTGTTTTGGGTGTTGCAGATTTTGCTGTTCAATATGTAGATCGATTTAATGGAAAATCAATAGAGTCCTGGGTTTATGCAAAAAACAGAGAGCAAGGTTTCTATGATTTCTATGAACCGACCAAAAAAGTTTTAGAGTTTTATACCAACTATGTTGGTCCATTTGCATATGAGAAACTGGCAAATATTCAGTCTCCCAGTGTTAGTGGTGGAATGGAAACCTCATCTGCTATTTTCTATGCAGAAAATCTAATCAATGGCAAGCGAGATGAACGCACACGAAACGTGGTTATACACGAGATCGCCCATCAATGGTTTGGTAATGCAGTAACTGAAAAGAGTTGGGACGATGTTTGGCTTAGTGAAGGATTTGCGACTTATTTTACTTTGCTATTCATTGAAAATGAATATGGATCAGCTGAATTTCAAAAAGGAATTCAGAAGGCTAAGAAAACAGTATTTGATTTATCATTAAAATTACCAGATCATTCTGTAGTTGGCCCTCGGACTGCTGAAAAAGAGCAGGTGACTACTGGGCTTACTTATCAAAAAGGTGCATGGGTCTTGCATATGTTGAGGAATTTAATGGGGGATGAAAAATTCAAAAAAGGTATCAGATCTTATTATTCAAAATATTTCAACTCAAATGCTACAACAGCTGATTTTAGAATGGCGATGGAGAAAGCATCAGGAATAAATCTTGAGAATTTTTTTAATCAATGGTTATATCAGCCAATTCATCCAATTGTCAATACTTCCTGGATGTACAATAACAAGTCACATAAACTCATTATAGAAATTGAGCAAGTTCAAAAAGGAAATATGGTATTCAACGTGCCAATAGAAATTGGATATTATAACAAGGGCCTCGATAAGTTGAAAATATTAAAGTTTCAATTAAATCAAAGAAATAAAAAAATTGAATTTTCTCTGGATGTTAAACCAGATCGAGTTGAATTTGATCCCCGAAATATTCTTCTCTGTGAAGCAACCATTTCAGAGAAAAAATAATCAATCTTTATACTTCAAAACTGTTTCCTGCGGATTTTTATCAACTTTTGCATATGACATTCTGGATAATCTCTTTGTTAGATGATAGCTGTCTAATCCAGAACAAGCAATGGTTCCAGCTTTTTCAATATCAACATATCCATCATCACACCATGCATCAGAAGGGAAATATAATTGTTCGATTTTCCCTATAACAAGGATGGTTCCGTTGAGTTTTATATCAATTCTCTCCTGAAATGAAAGACCAATTGAAATACTACAACCTTTGACATAAGGTGCAATAAAATCATTTTTGTATGCTGTATTATATTGGCATGCTTCAAATTCTGAAATTTCTGACGGGTACCTTGCTGAAGTTTGGTGCGCTTGCTGATAGTTTTCTGCATTCACATGATTGATGGTGAAAAAACCGGTTTCTTCAATATTGCTCAGTGTATGCCTTTCAACGGAATCTGGTCTAATGATGAAACCCATTAAAGCAGGGTTTGCTCCTAAATGTATAACAGAATTGAAAATAGCAAGATTTGTATCACCATTTGGATTGCAAGTACTAATGAGATTTAAACTTTTGAATCCCGTAATGGAGTTTATAAGTGCAGCTCTTTCTCGTTTCTCTAAGTTTGAGATAGCTGCTTCATCAAGAAATATTTCCATTTTTAGAGTTTGATGTTGTTCATCCCTCCGTCTACTCCAAGTATCTGTCCAGTTATCCAACTGGATTGTTCAGATAGCAAGAAGTTGATCATGTTTGCGATGTCAGCGGGATCACCTACTTTTCGCATGGGATTCCTTTTTTCAATTGCGCTGAGTTTTTCCGGAGTATTTACAAACCGTTCACCTAGGGGTGTATTCACCAATGATGGTGCGATCGCGTTTACTCTTATACTAGGAGCAAATTCTGCTGCCAATGATTTTGTCAATCCTTCTAATGCAGCTTTTGAAACGGATACTGAACTGTGGAATGGCATTCCAACCGAACCAGCAACACTGCTAATAAATACTATTGATGATTTTCCATCTTTTTCTACCATGTTGATATAGGACTTTACAAATGCAATAGCACCAAGAACATGTATTGAGAAGTCTTGCTGGAAATCCTGCATGGTTAGTTGACCAAAGGATTTCAGGTTGATGGTACCAGGAAAATAAACCAATCCATTCACCTTTTCCTCGATTTTTGGAAAATTCCCCATTTCATATTTTTCTACCTGAAATTGCAGGTTATTTTCAGGAATCGATCTACTAATCTGAATTACTTTATGACCTTGTGCTTGAAGCATGTCTGCGCTCGCTTTTGCAATTGCGCTGCCGCTTCCTGCTAGGATATATGTTTTTGTGCTGCTCATGTGATGTTAACAAAATACTGCTCAAATGGTTTGATTGCCCCTGTAAAATTTAAAGAGTAAATCACATACTTTTGAGAGATTAATGCTATAAAAATGAGATCCGTTCATAATATATTTTTGATCTGTTTTATATTTCTCCACCAGCATATTTCAACATTTGCGCAGTCAACAACTGATGAAAAGTATCGTCCTAGTTATCATTTTACTCCTTCTAGACATTGGATGAATGATCCGAATGGGATGATCTATTATGAGGGTACCTATCATTTGTTCTATCAATATCATCCCTATTCTTCGGTTTGGGGACCGATGCACTGGGGTCATGCCACCAGTAAAGATTTGATTAAATGGACACATCAACCTATTGCTTTGTACCCGGATAAAAATGGGATGATATTTTCTGGGAGTGCAGTGTTTGATAAAGAAAACACAAGTGGACTTGGTAATCATGGTAAAGGACCCCTGGTTGCAATTTTTACTTATCACAATGATTCTCTTGCTAAAGCTGGAAGTAAAATTTTTCAAACCCAAGGTATTGCATACAGCAATGATAGTGGTAAAACTTGGTCTAAATACGATGGAAATCCAGTACTGAAGAATCCTGGAATCAATGATTTTCGTGATCCTAAAGTTTTCTGGCATGAAGCCTCAAACCGATGGATTATGTCATTGGCCGTATTTGATAGAATTCATTTTTATGGATCCTCCACTTTGAAAGATTGGACTAAGCTCAGTGAATTTGGTGTTGGATATGGTGTTCCTAATATATTATGGGAGTGTCCAGATTTATTTCCAATTAAATACAAAGAAAAAACAATCTGGGTGCTCATCTCCAACATCAATCCAGGTGGACCTAACAAGGGTTCATCTACTCAATATTTTATTGGTGATTTTGATGGAAAAACATTTCATTCATTTGACCACGATATTCGTTGGGCGGATTTTGGCCCCGATGAATACGCAGGTGTAACATGGTCAAATACAGGAGAAAGAAAAATATTTACAGGCTGGATGAGCAATTGGCTATATGCACAGCAGGTTCCTACATCAACATGGCGTAGTGCGTTGACGATTGCCAGGGAATTGAGTTTGAAGGAAGTAAATGGTAAATTTTATTTGGCAAGTATGCCAGTACATGAACTAAATCAATACAAAGGGAAACAGTTGCATCTTAAAAATCAATCCATTCAATATGATGGGAAGGCTATTTTAGAACTATCAGATCTAGGGATTGAGGATTTTAAATTGAAGGTAAAAAACGACAGGGGTGAATATATCATGGTGGGTTACGAAAAAGCATCAAATAGATACTTTATCGATCGCACACACGCTGGTATAACTGAATTTCATAAAGAATTTGCACAAAAAAGTTATTCAGAAAGAATTTCTGTGAGTGGTAAATTAAATATAAAAATGCTGTTGGATAGGTCTTCTATTGAGCTTTTTGCTGATGATGGCTTGACAGTTATGACAAGTCTTTATTTTCCGAATTCGTCTTTCAATAAAATTGAACTTGATACAAATATGAAGGGGGATGGGTCAGGAATTAAATGTTATGCGTTGAATCATTAATATAAAGAAAGTGTTATGCCTTGTCATTGTCTTCAACATGTAATGCATGAAACAATCTGTGAATAGCAGGTGCCAGAATAATGCCGATATTGGTAATGAATACAACTCCACTGAACAGTGCATAAAAACTACTGAATAATTTTCCTACAGTTGTTTTAACCTCTATTACAGGCCCCATACCACTTAATATCATCGATGCATTGTGAAGTGCATCAATCCAGTCTGCAGGTGCCAAATATCGATATCCAACGGTTCCAATCAACAGGCAAGTCGCAAGAAGGGATAGAGAAAGGATGATGCTCCAAGCCAATCTTCTCACATAAACCGTTGTTGAGGCCAACGCCTCATTTTTACGTTCATATCTTGCCATTTCACTAAAATTTGATGTCCTAAATTAATAAACTTCCAGGGCTTCAACTCTGATTAGATTTATTATCTTTAAAACTCAATCAATTTGCTGCATATGAAAGAATTATCAAACAAAGGCAGGAGGCAATTTATCAAAAACAGTGCCGCTATCGCTGCAGGATTTTTTATTGTACCACGACATGTTTTAGGGAAGGGTTATATACCTCCAAGTGACCAGATCACAAAAGGAATTATCGGAGTAGGAGGTATGGGAAAGGGACATATCAAATATGCTGGCACGAGAGTGGTTGCTGTTTGCGATGTAGACTCAACACATCTAAAAGAAGTTGCTGACATCATTGGCGGTGGTGTGAAGACATTTCACGATCACCGAGAATTAATTGCGCTTCCTGAGGTGGATATCGTTCATATTGCTACTCCTCCTCATTGGCATGGTATCATGGCAATTGATGCTGCCAAAGCAGGCAAGGATATCTGGTGTGAAAAACCCATGACCAGAACCATTGGAGAAGGCAAACGTGTTGTTGAGGCTGTAAAGCAATATGGCCGGATGTTCAGACTCAATACTTGGTTCAGATTTGAAGATAATTTTTATGGAATGAAGACAACGGTGAAACCCATTAAAAAATTGGTTGATTCCGGATTATTGGGTTGGCCGTTGACTGTAACTGTCAGCAAACACACCGGGTTTGATTGGAAATTTTATTGGGTTGGCAAATCACAATTAGAGCCACAGAAAGTTCCAGATACCCTCGACTACGACCGTTGGTTGGGCCCGGCACCGTTCAAGCCCTATCATTTGCACCGCACCCATCAGACTTTCAGAGGTTATTGGGATTATGATGGTGGGGGATTGGGTGATATGGGTCAACATTATATTGATCCTATTCAGTACTTTCTTGGCAAAGACCATACAAGTCCTGTGAAAGTCGAAGTAGATGCAGAACAGCAGCATTATGATGCTTGTGGTACTTTTCGGAAAATAACTTTTACTTATGACGATGGTTGCAAAATCATTTTGGATGGTGAAGCAAAAGATCCAAATGTTGCATACATCGAAGGTCCAAAGGGAAAATTATTCAATGGGTTTAAATCGGACATTCCAAACCTCCAGGAAAAAATTGCCATGATGCCTGACCCAGAACCACAGGTAACAAACTTTTTGGATTCAGTCAAATACAGGCAACCATTTGCGTTGAATGAAACAAACGGACATCGTTCATGCACAATCGTTAATCTTGGTAAAATAGCGTTGCAACTGGGACGAACATTGAACTTTGATCCTGTTTCTCAGACATTTATTAATGACGAAGAAGCAAATCGCATGATCAATCCTCCAATGCGTGCTCCATGGAATATTTAATTTCAAAAAAAATTCAATGAAAAAGTTACTACTCTCCATATTTATATTGTCATTGGCTTTTCATGTGATTGCTCAAGACAAAGTTGAAAAAGCATTAACTGCATTTCCTTATCAGGAAATTGCAAAAGCACAATCTTCCATTTCATCCATGTATGCCTTTGAATCCGCTGAATGGAAGAAGATTTTTGTAAGGTTGGATGACGATTCTTTAAAGCTCGCACCCACCTATGCCATTGCCGCATTTGTGCATGATGCTACAAAATCAGCTTCTACCAAATCTACAGCAGCTACAATTTTGTTAACTGGGTTATCAAACGTGAAATCTTTCTATGCAAAAAATTTCATTATACAGCACCTAGGAATACTTGGTGATGAGGCGGCTGTAAAAAAGCTTTCAAAATTGTTGAAGGATAAAACTTTCATTGGACAGGCTGCTGCCAGGGCATTGGCATCAATTCATTCTGCTGCATCAATTGCTGCATTGGAAGCTGCATTAGGAAAAGCAACAGGAGATCAGAAAGCACATATTCAAGCTGCTATAGATAACGCAAAATTTGTATTGCCTGGTTTAACTTCAACTCCTGCCACTCCAAAACCAACCCTCAATTCGGTTCAGCAGTTATTGAAATTGCAGGACAGAATGCAGGTTGCAAAAGACCCAATCGAGAAATTAAGGGTTTTACATCAAGCAGAATTCATTCCTGGGTTTACGTCGTTGATGTTTGTTGGTAAGTTTTTGGATGATGATCGGTTAAAAAAACCGGCCGCTTTGATTGCTGCACGACTTGCCCTGTCTGATCATACTTTAAGAGGTAGGGCTGTGAGGGAAGTGGTTGAAAAAGCACTTCCATTGATTAGCGGAACTGATAGTGCTGTACTTGTAAAAGCTCTTGCTGCCAGGGCTAAATCAATTCCTTATGATTATGGTTTTGAATCTATGTTCAATGGAAAAGATTTGACAGGATGGAAAGGACTTGTGGGCAATCCTATTTCCCGTTCAAAAATGAGTTCTGAAGAATTACTGAATGCAGAAGCAGAGGCAAATGGAAAAGCAAAGAATGACTGGATGGTTGATAATGGACTTTTAATTTTTACTGGGCATGGAGATAATTTGTGTACAGTAAAAAAGTATGGTGATTTTGAAATGTATGTGGATTGGAAAATAACTGAAAAAGGTGATGCTGGAATTTATTTAAGAGGAAGTCCACAAGTGCAAATATGGGATACCAGTAGAAGAGAAGTAGGTGCTCAGGTAGGGTCAGGCGGCTTATACAACAACAAAACAAACGAGAGTAAACCCACTGTGGTTGCTGACAATGCGATCAAGGAGTGGAACAATTTCCATATCATCATGAAAGGTGATCGTGTAACTGTTTTTCTGAATGGCATTAAAGTAACTGACAATGTTGTATTGGAAAATTATTGGGATCGAAACATTCCAATTTTTGTAAAAGAACAAATTGAACTGCAGGCACATGGAACCTATGTTGCCTATCGCAACCTTTACATTCGTGAATTACCATCTGATAATCTCACAACAAGATTGACTGCTGAAGAACTCAATGAAGGTTTTGAATCATTGTTTGATGGAAGCAATTTGGATAAATGGGTTGGAAGTAAAACCAGTTATATAGTAAAAGACGGTACCATTGAAGTGAACCCTACAGGCGGAAGCGGTGGGAATTTATATACTGCTGATGAGTTTGCTGATTTTGAGTTGAGGTTTGAATTTCAATTAACTCCTGGTGCTAACAACGGTTTAGGAATACGAGCACCCCTCACTGGTGATGCAGCCTATGTTGGAATGGAATTACAGATACTGGATAATGAAGCGCCAGTTTACGCCAAACTTAATCCTTATCAATACCATGGATCAGTGTATGGAGTCATTCCTGCAAAAAGAGGTTACTTGAAACCAACTGGTGAGTGGAATGAAGAAACCGTTGTTGTAAAAGGTGATCAGGTTAAAGTGATTTTAAATGGTCAGGTCATACTCAATGGAAATATCAAAGATGCCTCTGTTGATGGAACGGCTGATCATAGAGATCACCCAGGGTTAAAGAATCCAACTGGACATATTGGATTTCTCGGACATGGAGATGTTGTGCGGTTTAAAAATATCCGTGTGAAGAGAATCGATGTTGCTAAGAAGAAAAAATAATCTTAAGACAAGTTGATCTTCAGGTTCAATTCTTTTAATTGAACGTCATCGATAGAAGATGGAGCGTCGAGCATTAAATCTCTACCTGAGTTGTTTTTAGGAAATGCAATGAAATCACGGATGCTTTCGCTTCCTCCAAGAATAGAGCAAAGCCTGTCGAATCCGAATGCAATGCCTCCGTGTGGCGGAGCACCGTATTCAAACGCACCTAGTAAAAATCCGAATTTATGCAATGCTTCTTCCTTGCTCATTCCAAGAGCAGCAAACATTTTTTCCTGTAGTTCTCTCTGATAAATTCTGATAGACCCTCCTCCAATTTCATTTCCATTTAAAACCATGTCATATGCATTGGCCTTGATCTGTGCATATGGATGTGAAAGATAATTAGATGCATCCTTGATAGAGGGTTCGTTCTCGATCATTGTACTGATCTGGGAAGGTTTTGGAGAAGTAAAAGGGTGATGTCTGGCAACCCATCTGTTGTCTTCTTCACTGTATTCAAACAGTGGGAAGTCCAGTACCCACAATAATTTGAACTCATCTTTTTTCCTCATTCCCAATTGTTCACCCAACTCAAGTCTCAATTCACTCATTGCTTTACGGGTCCTTTCCTCTGAGCCTGCAAGAATCAAAACGATATCGCCTTTGTTGGATACAGTTGTTTCAACAATTTTTTTCAGTCTCTCTTCAGCATAGAATTTATCAATGCTGCTTTTTACAGTTCCATCTTCATTGTATCGTATATAGGCCAATCCTTTCATGCCTATTTGAGGACGCTTTACCCATTCTGTAAGTTCATCTAGTTGCTTTCTTGTATATGCTGCACCACCCGGTACGGAAATGGCTAGAACAGTTTCTGCTCCATCAAACACTGCAAAATTTGCACCATTGATAAGACCTGAATGATCTTGTTTGTTGAAATAAACGGTAGAGGGTTTTTTCAGGGTATGAATCTTCATGCCAAAACGAATATCTGGCTTATCATTTCCAAAATGCCACATGGCATCTTCCCATGTCATCCTTTCTACTGATTCAGTATAATCAATTCCTTTTACATCTTTGAAAATACGCTTGACCAATCCCTCAAACATATTCAGAATGTCTTCTTGTTCTACGAAAGACATTTCACAGTCGATCTGTGTGAATTCAGGTTGTCTATCTGCTCTCAGGTCTTCATCTCTAAAACATTTTACAACTTGATAGTACCTGTCATATCCGCTCACCATCAATAATTGCTTGAATGTTTGAGGTGACTGAGGTAGGGCATAAAACTGGCCTGGATTCATTCTGGATGGCACTACAAAATCTCTTGCACCTTCAGGCGTAGATTTAATAAGGAATGGAGTTTCAATATCCATGAATTGGTTTTCATGGAGGTAGTTTCTTGCGGAGCGATTGACTGCATATCTTAATTCTAGGTTCTTTTTTACTGCATTCCTTCTGAGATCAAGATACCTGTACTTCATTCTAAGATCATCTCCTCCGTCTGTATCATCTTGTATGGTGAAAGGAGGAGTAACAGATTTATTAAGGATGGAAAATTCAGTAAGTTCAATTTCAATTTTACCGGTTGGGATCGTCAGATTTTTATTGCTTCTTTCAATTACCTTTCCCTTTGCTTGCAAGACAAACTCCCTTCCAAGTGGATTGCTCTCCAGTTGACTGGATAATCCTTCGTTAAACACCAATTGGGTAATTCCATACCTATCGCGTAAATCAACAAATGTGATGGCACCAAATTTTCTGATGGTTTGTATCCATCCGGCCAGTGTCACATTTGTGCCAACATTTGCCAGTCTTAATTCCCCGCAGGTATGTGTTCTGAACATATTAAAAAAATTGGGTGCTTAAAAAGTGCCCAAAGATAGCTCAAGTAGGGGTTTTGGGCAAGATTAGTTGTTGTGCTTCAATTCATCCTGATGGATGAGCATCTCGGTTTGTTTTTCAACTTTCTCCTCAAAATCAGATCTGTGCATGTAGTAAAGGTAGTAATAGGCAAGAATTAGCAGCCCGATGCCGAATGGTATTATAGAAAATTCCCTCAAGCCGTAAGTTCCTATCAAATTTTGATCCCATTGAAAAAATTCACCGATCATCCAAGTGCAGTTGGCAGTAATCCAAAAATCAATTGCCAGATTGTGCATGAGCTCACTCGATACTTTCCTGGTTTGATAAGTTATTAAAATTGCAACTGTTAAAGTTGGAATGATCATTACAAGGGCAGGGTACTTTAAATTAAGTGCCCAACAGATGTCCTTCAACAACCAAAGTAAGATGTGCAGGTTTTCAACCTTACGGTATTTGTAAGGAATATGATAAATCTTGGATTGCTTCATCGAGCCTCTGAAATAAATTATTTGCCAGACATGGCTGCTGCCATGGTTTTTCCAATATCAGCCGGACTGTCAACTACATGAATTCCACACTCACGCATAATCTTCATTTTGGCAGCAGCAGTATCATCAGAGCCTCCAATAATCGCTCCAGCATGACCCATTCTTCTTCCTGGAGGTGCAGTCTGACCTGCGATGAATCCTACTACAGGTTTAGTGCCGTGTGCCTTGATCCATTTTGCCGCATCTGCTTCCATGCTTCCTCCAATCTCACCAATCATGACGATGCCTTTTGTTTCTGGATCATTCATGAGCAATTCAACCGCGTCTCTGGTAGGGGTACCAATAATGGGATCACCACCAATTCCAATAGCTGTGGTTACACCCAGGCCAGCCTTTGCAATTTGGTCAGCAGCTTCGTATGTTAGGGTTCCAGATTTGGAAACAATACCAATAGATCCTTTCTTGAATATGAATCCAGGCATAATACCTACTTTACTTTCATCAGCGGTGATTACGCCAGGGCAGTTTGGCCCAACAAGCCTGGTTTTCTTTCCTTCTAGGTAGTTCTTAACCTTCACCATGTCTTGCACAGGAATACCCTCTGTGATACAAACCACCAATTCAATGCCAGCTTCCGCAGCTTCTATGATAGCATCTGCAGCAAATGCAGGAGGAACAAAAATAATGCTCACGTTTGCTCCGGTGGTTTTCACAGCATCTGCAACTGTATTGAATACAGGACGATCAAGGTGTTTGGTGCCTCCCTTTCCTGGAGTAACGCCCCCTACCACCTGGGTGCCATATTCAATCATTTGTGTAGCATGAAAAGTGCCTTCTGTGCCTGTGAAACCCTGTACAATAATTTTGGATGATTTGTTCACTAAAACAGACATGGTAAAATCAATATTTTGTGTCGCGAAGATAGTAAAAAAGGGGGAGGGGTTCGACTATGAATTTAAAAGTTTATCCATGTCTCGGTCATTCTGAATTTTGCCTTTAACCTCCAGCATTCTCATGTCTTTGGCATCTTTGAGGAATTCAGAAGCGAAGATGAAATTATTCAGACGCTCATTTTTGCTGAAAATGATCTCAGCATTGCTGCCTTCCCATTCTTTGTTTCCCTGATACATGTAAATAATCTTATCGCCGATTTCCATCACACTGTTCATGTCATGTGTATTGACAACAGTCGTTATGTTGAATTCTGTAGTGATCTCCTTGATAAGTTTGTCGATCACGAGTGAAGTTTGAGGGTCGAGACCTGAGTTAGGTTCATCACAAAATAAAAATTGCGGATTCAACACTATTGCCCTGGCAATACCTACCCTTTTTTTCATACCACCGCTTAGTTCTGCTGGAAATTTTTTATGCGCTTCGCCAAGGTTTACTCTGTCGAGTACTTCATCAACTCTTTTTTGTTTTTCTGCTTTGGTTTGATTTGTAAACATGTCCAATGGAAACATGACATTGCTTTCAACAGTCATGCTATCAAACAAAGCCGAACCCTGGAATAGCATGCCAATTTTTCTTCGCATGATCTTTTTATGATCAGCATCCAGTTGAGTGAAGTTGGTGCCATCATAAATGATGTTTCCTGCATCAGGCTCCAGGAGGCCAACAAGACACTTCATCAATACAGTCTTTCCGCTTCCACTGGCTCCAATGATCAGATTACATTTTCCTGTTTCAAACGTCGCTGAAACATCTGCGATAACTGTCTTGTCCGCAAATCCTTTTTTAATATGTTCAATGACAATCATGCTGATGTTTTATAATAGGATGGCTGCCAAAATATAATCTGCCAATAAAATCATGATACAGCTTGTAACTACGGCAGTTGTACTTGCTCTTCCAATTTCCAGTGCACCACCCCTTACGTTATAACCAAAATATGCTGGTATCGCTGTGATGATAAATGCAAATGTATAGGCCTTGGTTAGAGAGAAGGTTACGTTGTATGGTACAAATGAATCCCAAAGACCTCTGTCATAAATTTCATGTGGTAAAATACCGGTTAAATCTCCAATCATCCTTCCGCCCCAAATACCAAGCGTCATTGCGATGATTACAAGCAATGGTATAGTAATCAAGGCTGCAATAATTTTTGGAAGAATCAGGTATGCTTTGGTATTGATACCCATAATTTCTAATGCGTCAATCTGCTCACTGACTCTCATATTTCCCAATTCAGACGAAATCTTACTACCAACAACACCTGCAAGAACAATACAAGTAATTGTCGGAGCAAACTCCAATATTACACTGTCCCTTACAATTTGTGCAATGACAGATCGAGGAATAATTGGACTAACAAACTGATATGCGGTTTGAAGGGTAGATACTGCACCGATGAAAACAGAAATGATGGATACAATACCCAATGATCCAATCCCGAGTTCAACACATTGGTGCATCAATTCTTTCCAATACATGCGCCAATGCTCAGGCTTGGTAAACATGCCTTTGATCATCAGAAGAAACTCACCTAATCTTGAGAAAATGTTCATCCTCTATCTGCTTTCCTCATTTTATATTGTGCATCAATGACTGCAATTACCACCATGTTCAAAATGCTTCTGGTTGATGATCCAATTTGCAATACGTGAACTGGTTTTTTCAATCCCAGCAATACTGGTCCTATGGCATCTGCGCCACCTACTTCCTGCAAGAGATTGTATGCAATGTTACCGGAACTCAGGTTAGGGAATATGAGTGTGTTCACTTCACCTGCATCAATGAGTTCAGAGAATGGATAACTCTCACGCATTAGATCTCTGTTAAAGGCAACAATTCCCTGCATCTCACCATCAACGATCAATGAAGGGTTTTTCTGTTTAACAATCGCTCTTGCATTTCTAACTGTGATTGCTTCAGGTGTATCACTGCTGCCAAAGTTTGAGTAGCTCAACATGGCAATGCGTGGTGTGATTCCAAATGTTCGTACTTCTTTTGCAACCAGTAATGTAATGTCTGCTAATTCCTCGGCAGTTGGATTGAAATTTACAGTTGTATCAGCAAGGAACAAAGGCCCTTTTTTGGTCAGCATGATATACATGCCTGCAATTTTGCAAACGCCGTCTTCTTTTCCAATGATTTGGATAGCAGGACGGATGGTATCTGGATAATTTCTGCTTAAACCTGAAATCATTGCATCTGCATCACCCATTTCCACCATCATGCATCCAAAATGATTCCTATCTCGCATCAGCTTGTCAACTTCCTGGCTGTTCACACCTCTGCGCTGACGTTTTTTGAAAAATATTTCACCGTATTTTTTTCTAACTTCTTTTTCATCCTGACTTTTCGGATTGATGATCTGAATGCCGTCAATACTTATGTTATGCTCTTCTGCCAGTGCCTTGATGATTTCAGGAGTTCCTAATAAAATAGGTATAGCTATTCCTTCGTCTAGTGCAAGCTGAGCCGCTTTCAAGACGTTGGTGTTTTCCGCATCTGCAAATACAACGCGCTTAGGATCTCTTCTTGCCTTGTTGCCCAATGCCCTCACCAATTGATTGTCGATGCCCAGTCGTTTATTCAATTCAATTTCATATGCATTCCAATTCGAAATGGGTTTCTTAGCAACACCAGATTCCATTGCTGCTTTTGCAACGGCAGGAGAGACTGTGCTGATCAATCGCGGATCCATTGGTTTTGGAATGATGTAGTTGGGTCCAAACGCAATAGTGGATTCGTTGTATGCCATGTTGACGATATCTGGCACAGGACTCTTTGTTAATTCAGCCAGTGCTTTTACGGCAGCAAGTTGCATTTCCTGATTGATTTGTGTTGCTCTTACATCAAGCGCACCGCGAAATATATAAGGGAATCCCAATACATTGTTTACTTGATTAGGGTAATCAGATCTGCCTGTGGCCATGATGATATCCTCTCTGGTTGAAGTTGCATCTTCCCAACTGATTTCAGGATCGGGGTTAGCCATGGCGAAAACAATTGGATTGGGAGCCATAGACTTTACCATCTCCTTGCTCACAACATTTCCTTTGCTTAGCCCAATGAAAACATCTGCACCTTTGAAAGCATCTTCCAGTGTCAATTCGCTTTTCTCAACAGCAAAATTTTGTTTTCTTTCATCAAGGTCATTCCTCTTTTTGTGGATGAGCCCCTTTGAATCAAACATCAACACATTTTCTTTTTTTGCTCCCAATGCAATGTATAGTTCGACGCAGGCCATGGCTGCGGCACCTGCTCCATTTACTACAAAGACAACTTTTTTAATATCCTTTCCTTGTATCTCAAGTGCATTTAGCAATGCAGCAGAACTAATGATTGCTGTGCCATGCTGATCATCATGCATGACCGGAATATTCATTTCCTCCTTAAGTCTTTGTTCAATATAAAAACATTCAGGAGCCTTGATGTCTTCAAGATTTACTCCACCGAAAGTTGGTTGCAATGCTTTTACAATTTCAACAAATTTTACTGGATCCTTTTCTGCAATTTCAATATCAAATACATCAATGTCTGCAAAAATTTTAAATAAAACACCCTTTCCTTCCATCACAGGCTTACCAGCTTCCGGACCAATATCTCCTAATCCAAGTACTGCTGTACCATTGCTGATTACGGCTACCAAATTTCCTTTGGCAGTGTACTTGTATACATTTTCAATGTTTTCATGGATTTCTTTACACGGTTCCGCAACACCTGGAGAATATGCGAGGGATAAATCTCTTTGGGTTTTTGCTTCCTTCGTTGGTATGACCTCTATCTTACCTGGTCTGCCTTTTGAATGATATTCCAGGGCCTGTTCTTTTCTGAGTTTCTGTTGCATACGGCATATTTAAATTTCAATTGATCAGAGTGTGGCACCTAACGTTGCCATCATCCTCATGCCAATTTCAATTGCATCCTCATCAATATCAAAGGTAGGTGTATGAACACCTGAAATTATATTTTTCTTCTTGTTGCCTGTCCCCAATCTGAAGAAACATCCGGCAATTTTTTGAGAGTAATAACCAAAGTCTTCTGCACCCATGCGCAATTCGCCTTCTTCAACATTGCTAGTTCCAAATGTTTCCGATGCAATGCTTCTTGCTCTTTCGGTGATCACTGGATCATTATATACCGTTGGGTATCCAACATCAATTTTCAGTTCTATCTCTGCGCCGGTTGATTTAGCAACTCCATCTACCACTTCTTGAATCCTCTTGTGCGCATCAAATCTCCACTTTTCGTCCATGGCCCTAAAAGTACCCATGAGTTTAACTTCCGATGGGATCACATTTGTGGTGAATCCACCATTGATTGCACAGATCGAAAGCACCGAAGGTGAAAATGGATTCCTGTCTCTGCTGACAACTTGCTGCAAGGCAACAACCAATTCTGAAGCTGTCAATACAGTATCTGCTGTCAAATGGGGAGTAGCAGCATGTCCGCCTTTTCCTTTTACAGTAATATAAATTTCATCAGCACTTGCCATTGATTTACCTGCAATGAAACTTAATTTTCCTGTCTCCAATATAGGATGAACATGCAGTCCTACGATTGCTCTTGGTGCAGGGTTTTCCAACACACCCTCTTTGATCATAATGCTTGCACCACCTGGATTTTTTTCTTCCCCTGGTTGAAAAATTAGTTTCACTGTTCCTTCCCAATCTCCCCTGGTTTCATTTAATATTTTAGCAGCACCAAGCAATATGCTTGTATGCACATCATGTCCGCATGCATGCATAACACCTGGAACTGTAGAGGCATATGGAATATTGTTTTCTTCTTGAATGGGCAATGCGTCTATGTCGGCCCTCAATGCAATTACTCTGTCGGATTTTTTTCCTTCAACCAAAGCAACAACACCTGTCTCCGCCATTACTTGATAGGGGATATTTAATTCATTCAGATGTTGCTGTATGAATGTTGAAGTATTAAATTCTTTGTAACTCAATTCAGGGTGTGCATGCAAATGATGACGAACACTTCTATAAGATTCGAAGTATGCCTTTGATAGCTGTTCTATTTTTTCTTTCAACATGTATTCAGTCGTTATGCTTGATGCAAATTATTCCTGGTCTTTTCCGTGGCAGGCTTTGTACTTCTTTCCACTTCCACAAGGACAAGGATCGTTTCTGCCCACTTTAGGCCCAACCTTTACTGGCTCTGATTTTACCGATTGTGATGGATCGTGATACTCATTGCCGCCTTCTATGGGACCATGTGCAGGTGCAGAAGAAAATTCATCTTTTCTCTCCCGCATCTTGCTCATATCCGTCTTGGATTCTCTTCCTTCTCTGAGTGAACCTCCATTGTTCTCTGCTGGTAAAGCTGCATGACATAGGAATGATACGATGTCTTTGTTCACTTCTGCATCCATGTTAGAAAACAATTCAAATGCAGATTGTTTATATATCACCAGCGGATCTTTTTGTTCATATACCGCAGTTTGTACACTTTGCTTAAGATCATCCATTGCTCTTAGGTGCTCTTTCCAACTATCATCGATGATGCTGAGTGTGATGGATTTTTCCAGTGAGGATAGAAGTTCTGCTCCATTGCTCTGTATTGTTTTGTCTAAGTTGGTTAAGACATTGATTGTTTTTTTACCATCTGTAAGCGGAACAAAAACATTTACAACATTGCTGCCCTGTATAAGCTTTACATTTTGAAAAACAGGAAGCGCTTGTTTTGCGATGCTTTGTTTTCTGAACTGATAATGTTGGATGGCTTCTTGGTATAATTTTTCACTGAGCGATCCGAGGTCGGATTTTTCAAGTTCTGTTGATGTAATGGAGGTGTTTATACCAAGTTGCATGATGACATTGAGGCTGAAACCATCAAAATCTGAAGTGCCTGCATATTGCTGAACAAGATTTGATGCAACAGCATAAAATGAGTTGTCTAAATCAAGTGCAAGTCTCTCTCCAAACAATGCGTGTTGTCTTTTCCCATATACAACACTTCTTTGTTTGTTCATCACATCATCATACTCCAGTAATCTTTTTCTGATGCCAAAGTTGTTTTCTTCAACTTTCTTTTGAGCCCTTTCAATGCTCTTGGTGATCATACTGTGCTGAATGACTTCACCTTCTTTGTAACCCATTCTGTCCATGAGTGATGCAATGCGATCACTTCCAAACATTCTCATGAGATCATCTTCAAGTGATACATAGAATTGTGAAGAACCGGGATCTCCCTGTCTTCCTGCACGACCCCTCAATTGTCTGTCAACGCGTCTGCTCTCGTGTCGCTCGGTGCCAATAATCGCGAGTCCACCAGCTTCTTTCACACCAGGACCAAGTTTGATATCTGTACCGCGACCAGCCATATTTGTTGCAATGGTTACATTCCCGGCTAAACCTGCTTCTGCAACCACCTGTGCTTCACGTGCGTGCTGCTTTGCATTGAGTACGTTGTGTGGAATTTTTTTCTGTTGAAGCATTCTGGATAACAATTCTGAAACCTCAACGGAAGTTGTACCAACAAGGATTGGTCTTCCTGCGTTTCTCAATTTTTCAACCTCATCAATGACTGCTTTGAATTTTTCTCTTTTGGTTTTGTAAACCAAATCCTCTTGATCTTTTCTGATCAGAGAAAGATTGGTTGGAATGGAGACAACATCAAGTTTATAGATATTCCAAAATTCTGCAGCCTCTGTCTCAGCGGTACCAGTCATACCAGCAAGCTTGTGGTACATCCTGAAATAATTCTGGAGTGTTACAGTTGCATATGTTTGTGTAGCCGCTTCAATCTTTACATTTTCTTTCGCTTCAATTGCCTGATGCAAGCCATCGCTGTAACGCCTGCCCTCCATGATCCTTCCTGTTTGCTCATCTACAATTTTCACCAATCCTTCCATGACAACATATTCAACATCTTTTTCAAAAAGTGTAAATGCCTTCAGTAATTGTTGAATGGTATGTATCCTGTCTGCCTTTTGAGAGTATACTTGCAGAAGATTTTCTTTTTGATTGATTTTTTCATCAACAGATATCGTACTCTTTTCAATTTCTGCTAATTCAATTGACAAATCAGGCAATACAAAGAAGTTGGGGTCTTCACCTGATTTTGTGATATAGTGCAAACCTTTGTCGGTTAATTCAACCTGATTATTTTTTTCGTCTATATGAAAAAACAGTTCCTCGTCAACAACAGGCATTTGTTTTTGCTGCTCTGCCAGATAATAATTTTCGGCACGTTGCAACTTGACCTTGATTCCTGGCTCACTTAAAAATTTGATGAGTGCTGAATTCTTTGGTAGCCCTCTGTATGCACGCATCAAATGCAAGCCACCATCTTGTGGGCCGTCTTTACCTTCTGCAATTAATTTTTTTGCATCCAACAATGATTTGGATACAATTTGTTTCTGCACTTCTACCAATTGCTGAATGCGGGGCTTGTGAATATGATACTGTTGATCATCACCCTTCGCAACCGGACCAGAAATAATCAATGGAGTTCTAGCATCATCAATTAATACACTATCCACTTCATCCACCATGGCAAAATGATGTTTTCTCTGTACCATCTCATCAGGAGAGTGTACCATATTATCTCTCAGATAATCGAAACCGAATTCATTGTTCGTGCCGTATGTGATATCTGCCTGATATGCTTTTCTTCTTGCATCTGAGTGTGGTTGATGCTTGTCAATACAATCAACGGTGAGTCCCAGCCATTCAAACAAGGTTCCATTCCATTCAGAGTCGCGTTTTGCTAGGTAATCATTCACGGTTACAATATGAACACCTTCTCCTGCAAGCGCATTCAAATAAGCGGGAAGTGTAGATACCAATGTCTTTCCCTCGCCGGTTGCCATCTCGGAGATTTTTCCCTGATGTAACACAGTACCACCAATCAATTGAACATCATAATGAACCATGTTCCAATTCACCATGCTTCCAGCAGCCATCCAACTTGTTTTGAAAACAGATTCATTTCCTTGGATGGTAACATAATCTTTTTTCACACTTAAATCACGGTCCAGATCTGTTGCGGATGAAACCAATTCGTCATTCTCTTTGAATCTGCGTCCTGCTTCTTTCACAACTGCAAATGCTTCGGGCAGTATTTCATGTAAAATTTCTTCGATCTGAGCATCTCTCTTTTTCTTCAATTCATCCACTTCCTTGTAAATATTGTCTTTGCCAAGGATGTCTTCAGCAGGCAAATTTTCTGCCTGTTGGTTGAGGTCATGGATGGACTGATCAATATCCTTTAGATATGCCTTGATCCTAGCCCTGAATTCATTGGTTTTTGACCTAAGTTGGTCATTGGTCAGGGATGTGTATGATGAAAAATGCCCATTGATTTTTTCTACGATCGGATAGATGAGTTTGACGTCTTTTTCCGACTTGCTTCCGCCCAAAATCTTCGATAAGAATGTAAACATAACCTTCGGTTCTTTCTAGGGGGTCAAATTTAGTTCATTTATCCTGAAAGGAGGGGGTCACCGAAGGCAAAGCATTACCTTTGTCATCCAATTCCCGAATTTACTAGTATGAAAAGAGGATTTTACGCACTGTTTATTGTTTTGTTAACAAGTTTAGGGGCTTTTTCACAAGAAGGATTTCAGGTGAACGGAAGACTGGTGGATACCCTGGGGAACCCAATTTCAAGGGCAACCATTGGTGTTTACATCGCGGGTGGGAAAGATACCATCAAGACCCTCACCAACAATGTTGGATTTTTCCTGATTAAAGGAATTCCTGAGAGAAAGTTTGTGTTGATGATTTCCAGCCTTGGTTATGGTACTACTTTAAAGGCATATTCTATTCCAGCTGATGAGGAAGTGCTTAAGTTGGAGGACATTAAACTTCGCCCATCATACAGCTCGTTGCAAGAAATTGTGGTTTCGGTACCACCTGTAATTGTAAAAGAGGATACTGTAGAATACAAAGCAGATTCATTTCGGTTGAAGCCGAATGCAATGGTGGAGGACCTGCTTAAAAAGATGCCCGGTATTGAAGTAGACAAAAACGGTAATATTACTGCTCAAGGGAAAACAGTTACTAAAGTGCGGGTAAATGGTAAAGACTTTTTCAGTGGTGATCCCAAAGCTGCAACTCAGCAGTTGTCAGCAGACATGATCGATAAGGTTCAAGTGGTAGATGACTATGGTGATTTAGCAAACGCGTCTGGAATCAAAGATGGTGAGCCGGACAAGGTGATCAATTTGCAATTAAAAAAAGATAGAAACAAAGGGGTATTCAGCAGAACAAGTGTGGGAGCGGGCACCAATGATCGATATGCTGCAACCACCAATGTGAATATTTTTAATAACAACAAACAGCTTTCTGTTTTTGGAGGTGCAAACAACAACAATTCAAGCACATTCGACTTCAACAGCAGTGGTGGCGGTGGATTTGGTGGACAAGGCGGCGGCGGTGGTGGAAGAGGCTTTCAGGTGATGATTGGTGGTAATAATCAAGGGGGAATCGGTGGACAAGAAGGATTGAGTTCAACAAATTCAATTGGCGCCAACTTCAGAAATGATTTTGAAAATAAAAAAGGATCTGTATACGGAAACTACAGTTATTCATCACGCAAAACTGATATAGAAAGAGATATCGCCTCTCAAAATTTCTTTCAGAACACAAAATTTTTGAACCATCAGGTGGTGAATTCTTCATCAAATGTTTACACGCATAGAGCATCATTGAACTTCGAATGGAACATCGATTCATTCAATTATGTAAAGTTCATTCCTGAATTTTTTGCACGTGAATCGAATTCTACAACTGCTAGTGTTTTTGATTATTTGAAAAATGATATTGATACTACAAGTAGAGGTAGAAACAATGATTTTTCAAAATCAAACACGCCAAGTTTCAATGGTAACCTAATTTTTAACCACAAGTTTCAAAAACGCGGAAGAAATCTATCAGTTAATATCACTGGTGGATACAATACAACAGACGGTGAGAGTAATAAAAACAATGTCACAAAAAATTATCTGCTTAGTAGTGTTGATAGCACCATCTTAAGGCAAATCGTCAACACCAACAATCAATCTGATAATTTCAATATCAGGTTTAATTACTCAGAGCCAATCATGCAAGGAAGATACCTTGACTTGATATACTCTTATAGTCAGTCTTATGTAAACAATGACCGTGCTACCTATGTGCTGGATGCTTTGGGAAATCCTGTGTTTTCAAATTTGCTGAGCAATGCTTACGAAACGGATTTTATCCGTCAGCGTATGGGTGCAAACATCAGGACAACGCGCAAGAAGTATAACTATACTTTCGGCGCAAGTACACAGCCTGTCTATCAAAGAGGATACTCAATTACAAAAGACAGTGCATACACGCCCATCAAGCGTTTGAACCTGCTGCCGTCTGCCAACTTCGCATATAATTTCACCAGAAATAAAACGTTGAGATTCTTTTATAATGGAAATGCCAATCAGCCTTCATTCAGTCAGTTGCAACCTGTGAAGGATGTTTCAAATCCCCAATACCAGACCCAAGGTAATCCATTGTTGAAGCCTGAGTTGGCACATATTTTCAGTCTCTCATTCAACAATTTGAATTTCCTTACAGGTCAGACATTTTTCATCGGGTCTAATTTCAATTTTACCCACAATCAAATTGTGAACAACACGCTTCGCGTTGGAAACAACGGTAGTCAGTTAACCACCTACGATAATGTGAATGGTGCATACTCTGCAAGTGGTTTTTACAATTTCAGCAAACCTTGGAAAAATAGAACATACATTCTGTCGTTTAATGGAACGGCAGCATACAACAACAACATTACCCTAATTGACAACGCTCAAAATTTTGCAAGAACCCTCCTGTTTGCCCAAGGTGCAAAAATGGAATTCAATTGGAAGGATTGGTTGGAGTTTGATATGGGTGGAAGGTATGGCGTGAACAGAACAACATATACTTTGTCTGGACAGCCCAACGTAAATTATCACAGCTGGACCCTCACCAATAATTCAAGAGTTGATATTCCTGGCGGATGGGTATTCAGACATGATATAGAATATATCATCAACAGAGGTTTGTCATCTTCTGTTAACCAAAACATCGCGTTATTGAACGCGAATTTTGAAAAGACATTGTTCAAAAAGAAGAATGGTATTTTCAGAATTTCAGGATTTGATATTTTGAATCAAAACAAGGCAATTGCCAGAACTGTCAATGGAAACAACATCGTTGATACAAGGGTTAATCGCCTTACAAGATATTTCATGATGACCTTCATCTATCGATTCAATAAATACAAAGGCCAACAGCCTTCATCCAACATGGGTGGTCCTGGCGGGCAACAGATGAGAGATGTCAGATTTTAATGGATTCTATCACACACATAGTACTTGGTGCTTGTGTCGGTGAGGTATTGATGGATAAAAAGTCGGGAAGAAAAGCCATGCTCTGGGGCGCATTGGCACAAAGCATTCCCGATATTGATTTTATCAGTGGTGCCTGGCTGCCAATCACAAAAGCATTGATCGCCCACAGAGGTTTAACTCATTCATTTTTATTTGCATTTATTATCGCCTTCTTTCTTGCATTGATTGCCTCCAAATGGCACAGGGCGGAGGAGATATCAACACTAAAATGGTTTTCATTTTTTTTGATCGAGGTCCTGATCCATTTGCTGCTTGATGCAATGAACAATTATGGGGTAGGTTTATTCGAGCCTTTTTCTTCTATCAGGGTTTCGTTGAATGTATTATATGTTGCAGATCCTTTTTTTACGATTGTCCCATTCGTAGTTTTTTTCTTTTTATTGTTGTTCAAAATGGATCATTCCCGACGCATGAAATTTGCACAGGTGGGGATGATGGTTCCAGTTTTTTATTTGGCTTTTGCATTGATCAATAAAACCATCATAGAGAATTCAATAAAGAATGACCTTCCAAACGGAAGTCGCCATTTTACTGCACCAACCCTGTTTAATAATTTCTTGTGGACAGCTGTCATTCAAGACAGTACTGGATTTAGGGTAGGTTATAAATCGATCATAAGCGACAGGCAATTCTCATATTATCATTTTGATCAACATAAAAGTTATCTGGATAGTATTCATGATCATCAGGAAGTGATGGATCTGAAAACATTTAGTCAGGGATATTATACGCTAGAAAAATGGGGAGATACACTTGTCTTTAATGATTTAAGGTTCGGACAAATTAATGGATGGGAAATTCCATCAAGCAAATTTGCATTCCATTATTACCTTTCGCATCCACATGAGAATAATTTAATCGTGCAGCGAGGGCGGTTTGCCGGATTGAATTTCAGCTCTGGAAAACAGCTTTTATTAAAAATGTTTGATATGAAATAAAAAATCCCGATTGATAGATCGGGATTTTGTTATGTGTAATGAAATCTTGTTAGATCACCATTTTCTTTTTAAGGTTTGCATCAATCGCATCAAGGAATTCTTCAGTATAAAGGAAGTGTTCTCCATGGTTTACTTTATTCCCATGGATACATACTGCAAGATCTTTGGTCATTTTTCCCTCTTCCACAGTTTCAATACAAACCGCTTCTAGTGCATCGGCAAATTTTATCAGCTCTTGGTTGTTATCGAGTTTTCCTCTGAATGCCAATCCTCTTGTCCATGCAAAAATGGATGCAATAGGGTTGGTGCTTGTTGGTTTTCCTTTCTGATGATCACGGTAGTGACGTGTTACTGTTCCGTGAGCAGCTTCAGATTCCATTGTTTTTCCATCTGGAGTAACAAGTACAGATGTCATCAATCCAAGTGAGCCAAATCCCTGTGCTACAGTATCACTCTGCACATCACCATCATAGTTTTTACAAGCCCAAACAAACTTGCCATTCCATTTCAAAGCACTAGCAACCATATCATCGATCAAACGGTGCTCGTAAATAATTCCAGCTGCCTCAAATGCAGTTTTAAATTCATTTTCATAGATCTCTTGAAAGATATCTTTGAAACGGCCATCATATTTTTTAAGAATAGTATTCTTAGTACTCATGTATAAAGGCCAGCCCTTTTGAAGAGCCATGTTAAAACAACTTCTTGCAAATCCTTTAATGCTTTCGTCGGTATTGTACATGCTTAATGCAACACCAGCACCTTTGAATTGATATACTTCATGCTCAATGATCTGTCCGTCTTCTCCTTCGAATTTGATGGTTAGTTTTCCTTTCCCAGGCACCGTAAAGTCAGTTGCACGGTATTGATCACCAAATGCATGACGTCCAACAATGATTGGACTGTCCCAATTGGTAACCAGACGAGGAATATTTTTGATAACAATAGGCTCGCGAAATACAGTTCCATCAAGAATGTTTCTGATGGTGCCATTTGGACTCTTCCACATTTGTTTAAGGTTGAATTCCTTTACACGGGCTTCATCTGGGGTGATGGTAGCACATTTGATACCAACACCATACTGTTTAATGGCATTTGCGGCATCGATGGTTACTTGATCATTGGTTTGATCACGGTATTCTACACCCAGGTCATAGTATTTAATATCAAGATCCAGGTAGGGAAGGATCAATTTGTCTTTGATGAATTTCCAGATGATTCTAGTCATCTCATCGCCATCCAGTTCAACGACTGGATTCAGTACTTTAATTTTTGCTGCCATAAGGTAATTTTACGGCTGCAAAGGTACTAACTGTGAACCAATAATTCAATGAATATAGGTTCGAATTATGCCTCCAATTGTTGGCTTTCTTCCAATATGGCAGTCTGCTTCTCAGCAAGCTGTCTGAGTTTATCAACTGAAATAAATTTGAAATGTTTCGCCCTGAAACGGATCAGTTGTTCCTTCTCAAAATCAGCTAAAATCCGCGACACCTGTTCTTTGGTGGTGCCAGCTAAATCTGCCATCTCTTGTCTGTCAATATGCACGCGAATTCCTAATCCGGTCTGTTTGTAATTATAAGTATCAGCCAAGTGTACCAATATGCCGGCTACTTTTTCTCTCACGGTTTGCTGTGCAATTTGTAAAAGTTTCACTTCTGTGGCGCGAATCTCTCTCAAGAAAATTTTTCTGATTTCCTCCTGGAGTAATTCATTTTTCTGATAAAGATTTTTGAAAAAGCCAAGTTCAATGAAGCAGATTCTGCTGTCCTCAACTGCAGTAGCAGTAAAGGGTTGTAGACCTGTGTAACTCAGAAATCTGTGGCCCATTGTTTGTCCTGGTCCGATAAGCCTAAGAATAAATGGTCTCTGCGAGTCGGCGTTCATCTCTAATTTGATCACACCTGTTTGGATGAAATAGATACCATTGATTTCATCTCCTTCTCTAAAAATCAATTCGCCTTTTTTGAATTCATAGTGGTGTTTAAAAGGCTTGTAAACTCCGTGGTCTTCGCCGAACGACTTGAGCATAATGCAGTTTTTGACTGTGCAAGTCTGGCAATACGATGTAATTCTGGTCATGGGAAAGCGGTTTTAAAAAGTTAATAAAACAATGTTCCTGCTACTAACCAGATAATGCAATATTAATTGTTTAATGATTTCACTTATTGTTTCCTATGAAAACATTACAAAAAAGTTACAATTCCGCAATTTGTGGGGGAAAACCTCTTATACAATGTTAGAACTTCATTTAAACGAAAAAAGGCCTCTCATGAGACCTTTGTAGCGAGATCGGGAGTTGAACCCGAGACCTTCGGGTTATGAATCCGACGCTCTAACCACCTGAGCTACCTCGCCAATAAGTGGGCGCAAAACTAACCAATTAGGCGCTTAATTCAAAATCCGGTCATGTAAAAACTTGATGTATCTTTTGAGAATTAAATTCAACGATCAATCTACTCAAATGAAAAAAGAACAGTTATTTATTTTGCTCGTATTTAACTTCTTCATAATGGGAACACTCCAAAGCCAATCCAAAGATCCTCAAGCCAACACAAAATACGGTACGGTTGAAGGTGCACGCGAAGAGAGTGGAATTCTATCTTTCAAAGGAATCCCTTTTGCTGCTCCACCCGTAGGAGATTTTCGGTGGAGAGAGCCACAGCCATTAAAAAAATGGGAAGGTGTTCTTCAAACAAAAAAATTTGGACCCCGTGCTATGCAAGCTCCCATTTTTGGTGATATGAATTTTAGATCCAACGGAATGAGCGAAGATTGTCTCTATTTAAATGTATGGACGCAAGGCATAAAAGGAAAAGCACCCGTGCTGGTCTATTTCTATGGAGGTGGATTCGTTGCAGGTGATGGATCTGAAGGAAGATATGATGGTGAAAGCATGGCAAAAAAAGGAATAGTTACCGTTACTGTAAACTATCGATTAGGAGTATTTGGCTCCCTTGCACATCCTGAGCTTACAAAAGAGTCTCCTCACCAGGCTTCAGGTAATTATGGATTGCTCGATCAGGCGGCAGCACTGAAATGGGTGAAAGAAAATATTTCATCATTTGGTGGAGATCCAAATAAAATTACCATCGCAGGTGAATCAGCTGGTTCTGTTTCTGTAAGTGCTCAAATGGTATCTCCCCTTTCAAGAAATCTTATTGCAGGTGCAATTGGAGAAAGTGGATCACTGCTTGGTGCGCTTCCCCCCGTCGCATTATCTGATGCAGAAAAAAATGGATTGGAATTTGCAAGGAAAACAGGCGCAGCTTCTTTGTCAGCATTAAGAAGTCTTTCTTCTGATTCAATTCTGAATGCGGCCACCAAACACGGAACATTCAGATTTCCAACCACACTTGATGGTTATTTCTTTCCAAAAGACCCTCTTTCAATTTTTAAAGCTGGTGAACAAGCAAAAATTCCTATGATGGTTGGATGGAATTCTGAAGAATCTGGAGCAAGATCAATCATGGGTAAAGAATCATTTACTGTTCAAAATTTTGAAAATGCAATAAAGAAATTATATGGCGATCAAAGCAGTGCAATTCTAAAAGTATATGTACCTGCAAATGATCAGGATGTTGAAAAGGTTGCAACTGAATTAGCAGGTGATAGATTTATTAGTTTTAGCACATGGAGATGGGCTGACATGCATGAAAAGACTGGCGGCGGCCAACCCGTTTACCGCTATTATTATACACGTGCCCGTCCACCTATGACTCCTGAAATGGGTGATGCTGTTGCAGGGCAGGCAGGTGGCGTTCAAAGAAATACCGGAGCACCAAAACCTCCTATTCCAAAAGGGGCTGTTCATTCTGCTGAAATAGAATATTGCATGGGAAACCTGCATTATAATAAAGTGTATGCATGGACACAGGACGATTATAAGGTTTCTTCAACCATGCAGGACTTCTTCGCAAACTTTATCAAAACAGGTAATCCAAATGGTAGGTCAGTGCCGAATTGGCCTGCAACCAAAACTGCAAAGCCTTCACCTGTGATGTATATTGATGTAGTAAGTGAATCAAAAAATGATCCATTTGCAAATCGATACGATGTCCTACAATCATTGATTAAGTAAGGAAAATATTAATCACATGCAGGTTATACTTGGTATTATATTTCATTTCATTGGCGGATTCGCATCAGGAAGTTTTTATGTTCCTTACAATAAAGTAAAAGGATGGTCATGGGAGAGTTACTGGATTGTAGGTGGATTGTTTTCATGGTTGATTGTACCACCAATAGCAGCATGGCTTACAATTCCTCATTTCGGTGAAATCATTTCATCAACGGATCCAGCTGTGCTGGGGTGGACTTTCTTTTGGGGAATTTTATGGGGGATTGGAGGACTCACTTACGGATTGGGAATGCGGTACCTCGGAATGTCGCTTGGAAACTCTGTGTTACTCGGATTCACTTCTGCATTTGGGGCATTGGTGCCATCCATATATTACAATTTTGTTCCATCTCCAGGAAAAACTACCATTACAGATTTGGTTTCAACTGATTGGGGAAGAATAGTCTTGATTGGAATTTTACTTTGTCTTGTTGGAATCATTATTTGCGGCAGAGCGGGTGTGCTGAAAGAAAAAGAACTGCCAGAAGAAAAGAAAAAAGAATCTGTAAAAGAATTTAATCTGGTGAAAGGGCTCATTGTTTGTACACTCTCAGGGATTTTAAGCGCATGCTTTAATTATGGTATAGAAGCCGGTACTCCAATGGCTGAAAAAGCAAATGAATTATGGAAAGCTGCAAATCCATCTGCTACCACAGAGTTTCTTTATCAAAACAATGTGATCTATATTGTTTTGCTCTGGGGTGGATTAACCACAAATTTCATCTGGTGCATGATACTGAATACAAGAAATAAATCGTTTGGAGACTATTTCAATAAATCAACTCCGTTGAAGTGGAATTATATTTTCTCTGCATTGGCAGGTACGATTTGGTTTATGCAATTCTTTTTTTACGGAATGGGTGAAAGCAGGCTCGGCAATGGAGCCAGTTCATGGATTTTGCACATGGCCTTCATTATCTTAGTCGCAAACCTCTGGGGGATTTTATTGAAAGAGTGGAATGGTACAAGTGCTAAAACAAAAATGACCATTGGACTTGGAATTGCATCTATTCTAATTTCAGTCATTATCGTTGGATATGGTAATTCTTTGAAAGGATAATTTTGAATCAACATTATGAGTGTGAAATATACCTTTAAGCATGTTAGTTATCTGTGGGATGATGCAAAAGCTGCATCCATGGCTGGTGATGAAGTTGCACTGCTGGTTTATCGTTCAAATTTATTAGGTGCGGATCTTCGGCTAACAAATTATGGTGGTGGAAATACCTCCTGTAAGACATCAGCCAAAGATCCCTTAACAGGCAAAGTTGTTGAAGTAATGTGGGTGAAAGGAAGCGGTGGTGATTTAGGTACAATGAAGCGCAATGGTCTTGCTGCTTTGTATGTAGATCGTTTACAAAGCCTGAAAAACGTTTATAAAGGAATTGAGCATGAAGATGAAATGGTTGAATTGTTTAATCATTGCATCTTCGACCTACAATCAAAAGCTCCCTCTATCGATACTCCTTTGCATGGGCTTCTTCCTTTTAAACATATTGATCACTTACATCCGGATGCTGCTATTGCCATTGCTGCATCAAAAGACGGAAAACAAATTACTCAATCCTTGTTTGGAGGAAAAATTGGATGGGTAGATTGGCAAAGACCTGGGTTCGATCTTGGTTTGAAATTGAAAGAGTGTTTAGATAATAACCCAACGATAAAAGGAATCATATTGGGGTCACATGGACTGTTCACTTGGGGCGATACTGCTTTTGAAAGTTATATCAATACTTTGGAGGTCATTGAAAAATGTGCAGAATACATTCATGACAAAGCCAATAATCAACAAAACATTTTTGGTGGAGTCAAAATTCAATCACTCCCAAAAAAGGATAGAAAATCAACTGCTTCAATCCTGGCGCCAGTTTTACGTGGATTGTGCTCCTCACATCAAAAAATGATCGGACATTTTACCGATGATGATCGAGTGCTTGAGTTTATAAATTCAAATGAATTGGATCGGTTGGCTCCAATGGGGACCAGTTGTCCAGATCATTTCCTGAGGACTAAAATCTCACCACTTGTTTTAAACTTAACTCCAGGGGAAGTTTTAGATAACATCGATAAGGTGAAAGAAAAAATCACACCTCTTTTTGAGGACTATCGAAACATGTATACGGAATACTACAATACATGTAAACATCCTAGCAGTCCTTCATTGCGTGATCCCAATCCAGTAGTAATTCTCTTTCCAGGTGTTGGGATGTTTACTTTCGCAAAAGATAAACAAACAGCTAGGGTTGCATCAGAATTTTATATCAATGCAATCAATGTGATGAAATGTGCTGAAGCCATTTCATCATATGTTTCATTACCTAGACAAGAAGCATTCAATATAGAGTATTGGTTATTAGAGGAGGCTAAACTTCAACGTATGCCAAAGCCAAAACCATTAAGTGGTAGAGTAGCCTTGGTTACAGGTAGTGGAGGAGGAATTGGCAAAGCAATTGCTAAAAAATTCGCAGAGGAGGGTGCTTGTGTAATTCTTTCTGACAATAATCTTGATAGATTAAATGAAGCAAAAGCGGAATTTATAAATCTATTCGGAAGAGATCAGGTTTCAAGTGAAATGATGGATGTCACAGATGTTGAAACCATTGAAACGAGCATGAAAAATGCTTCGCTATCATTCGGCGGAGTTGATATTGTAGTGAACAACGCAGGAATTTCTATTTCAAAATCAATGGAAGATCATACTATAAAAGATTGGGATCTTTTGTATGATATTTTAGTCAAAGGCCAATTCTTGCTTACACAAAAGGGTATTGAGATCATGCGAAAACAAGGATTTGGCGGAGATATATTAAATATTGTGAGCAAAAATGCATTGGTAAGTGGTCCCAACAATGCAGGTTATGGTTCAGCAAAAGCAGCGCAATTGCATCTGGCAAGATTGAATGCTGCTGAGTTGGGCAAGGATAAAATCAGGGTGAATGTGGTAAATCCGGATGCAGTGATTGCTGGCAGTAATATCTGGAGCGGTGGCTGGGCTGAAGGACGTGCCAAAGCATATGGAATAACTGTTGAAGAACTTCCTGCCTTCTATGCCAGCAGAACTTTATTGGGTGAAATCATCCTACCTGAAGATATTGCCAATGCCTGTTTTGCCTATGTGAGTGGACTGCTCAATAAGTCAACTGGCAATGTATTAAATGTAGATGGGGGCATTGCCGCTTCTTTCGTTCGATAGATAATTTCAAAGTAGAAGAAATGAAAATCAAATCAAGTACAATAGATCAACACAATGAAAAACATTATGTAGCGCACAAGCGTAAGTTTGATTTCATTTCTTCAGAAATTCCTCAAGTTGAAACCATCATTCAAAAACTGATGGCCTTTAACGTGGCAATACCAAGCTGGGCGCTTGGTACAGGTGGTACCAGATTCGCACGATTTTCTGGAGGTGGAGAACCTGGAACATTGGAAGAGAAGATGGATGATGTTGGTATCCTTCATGCTTTGAATAAATCCAGTGGAGCCATTTCATTACATATACCCTGGGATATTCCAAAAGATTACAACGCAATAAAGCAACAGGCTTCTTCATTGGGAATTCGTTTTGATGCAGTAAACTCAAATACATTTCAAGATCAACCCAGTCAAAACTTATCATATAAATTCGGGTCACTTCAGAATGTAGATAAGAACATTCGAAAGCAGGCAATTGATCATAACATCGAAGTAATCAAGCATGGAATTGAACTTGGGTCTAAAGCCCTGACAGTTTGGTTGAGTGATGGAAGTTGTTTCCCTGGCCAGTTGAATTTCAGAAAAGCTTTTCAAAATACTTTGGAAAGTCTTCAGGAAATTTATGCCGAGCTTCCAGACGACTGGAAAATTTTTATCGAATACAAAGCATACGAACCCAATTTTTATTCTATGACGGTAGGTGATTGGGGGCAGTCACTTTTGTATGCAAATAAGCTTGGTGAGAAAGCATACACCTTGGTTGATTTGGGGCATCATCTGCCAAACGCCAATATTGAACAAATAGTCGCTCTGCTTTTAATGGAAGGTAAATTAGCGGGCTTTCATTTTAATGATAGTAAATATGGTGATGATGATCTTACAGTTGGAAGTATCAAGCCATATCAATTGTTTTTGATATTTAATGAATTGGTTGACGGGATGGATGCAAGGGGATTGAACCATGCAAGTGATTTGGGTTGGATGATTGATGCGAGCCATAATGTGAAAGATCCTTTGGAAGATTTATTGCAGTCGGTGGAAGCCATCATGCTGGCCTATGCGCATGCATTGATGGTAGATAGAAAAAAGTTAAATGAAGCTCAAGTTGCCAATGATGTAGCGATGGCTCAGGAGATTTTGCAAAATACTTTCCGTACAGATATACGTGCAATAGTTGCTGAAGCTAGATTGCGATTGGGCGGGGCCCTTGACCCCATCGGTTATTATAGAGAGAACAATATAAGGCTGGGCTTGATAAAAGAACGTGGATCTAAAACCATCGCAACTGGTTTATAATGTCGAGAATTCCAGTAATACTGATATTTGATGTTGGTAAAACCAACAAAAAATTACTCCTATTCAATCAACATTACGAACTTCTTCACGAAGAAAGTATTCAATTTCTTGAAACAAAGGATGAAGATGGATTCCATTGCGAAAACCTTGATTCGCTTTCTGAGTGGGTGCTTTCATCCTACCACACTTGGAAAAAAAGCAATGAATTTGAAATCAAAGCAGTGAATTTTTCTGCTTATGGAGCAAGTTTTGTGTTGATAGATCAAAGTGGTAAACCAGTTTTCCCATTATACAATTACTTAAAACCCATCTCCCAAAAAATCTTAGACCTCTTTTATCAAAAATATGGTGGCGAGCAAAAATTTGCAGTCGAAACTTCATCACCTGTGATTGGGAGTTTGAACTCAGGACTTCAACTCTACAGACTGAAGATGGAACGCATCGAAGCGTTTCAAAAAGTAACATATGCTCTTCATCTTCCTCAATACCTCAGCTATCTTATTACACAGGAAGCTTCCAGTGATATGACAAGCATCGGTTGTCATACGGCGCTGTGGGACTTTCAAAAGAACAAGTACCATGATTGGGTTTCGAAAGAAAATATTTTAGAGAAATTAGCGCCTGTTGAAACCTCTGATATATTTTCTTCAGTTGAAGGGGGAAGGGTTGTGGTTGGGAGAGGCATTCACGACAGTTCAGCTGCGTTGATCCCTTATCTAAGATCGATCCATGAACCATTTTTACTCATATCAACTGGAACATGGTGTATTTCGCTCAATCCATTTAATGATTCTCCGATAACAAAAGATGAACTTGAAAAAGATTGTTTGTTATATATCTCATATCAAGGCAAACCAGTAAAGGCATCACGATTATTTGCGGGTAATGAACATGAATTACAAGTAAAAAGATTGGCTGATTATTTTCAGGTTGATATTGAGAAGTTTAAATCCATTGGGTTTGATCCTGATTTGATTGAAAAATTAAACACTGTAGAAGATAATTTTGAAAAAGATTTCAATCCACATGAATTTTTATTCTCAAAACGCAGACTTGATCAATTTGAAAATGTTGAACTAGCATATCATCAACTTATGATGGATATAGTGAACATGCAGGTTGCAAGTACCAAACTTGTTCTTAAACATTCTACCCTAAAAAATATATTTGTGGATGGTGGTTTTAGCAATAATGATTTGTATCTACAGTTGCTCGCAATAAAAATGCGCATGTATAATGTATACACTGCAAAAATTGCTCAAGCGTCAGCACTTGGCGCTGCGATTGCAATTCATGACAGCTGGAATCCAACTCCTATTAATTCCGAATTGATAAAAATCAACCAAATTCATCCAATTTAAGCTTGATGAAATGGCGTACTTTTGCCGAATTCTTTGAACAGGTAGAAGTATGGAACAAAAAAAGAAATTCAAGCTCATTTTTATACTTGGACTATTAACTTCTATAGGTCCTTTTTCGGTTGACATGTATTTGCCTGCATTTAATCGTATCGCAGTTGATTTGGATACCTCCATTTCAAATGTTATGTACTCGCTATCAACATATTTTATTGGTATTTCTTTTGGTCAGTTATTATATGGTCCTTTGCTGGAGCGTTATGGAAGAAAAAAGCCAATTTATTTTGGTTTGATAATTTACTTACTCGCTAGCTTAGGTTGTATTGTAGCATTTAATGTTAATATGCTGATCTCAATGAGATTTTTTCAGGCAATTGGTGGTTGTGTAGGCATGGTTGCAGCTAGAGCGATGGTAAGAGATTTATTTCTTCCCACCGAATTTGCAAAAATATTTTCCTCATTAATGTTGATCGTTGCAGTTTCCCCAATTCTGGCTCCAACTTTCGGGGGATATGTAACAGCATACCTTGGTTGGCATTATGTTTTTGTTTTTCTTTTTATTCTAGTATCTATCATATTTGTTGCCGTATATTATTTACTACCACAATCACGTCCCCCAGATCGCTCAATCTCTTTGAGACCTCTTCCAATATTTAGAAGCTATCTTAGTGTATTTAAAAACGTCCAGTTCACTGCATATGCACTAACGGGCGCAATTTCATATTCAGTAGTATATACCTATATAACTGGTTCACCACATGTTTTCATGCACATGTTTCTGGCAAGTGAGAAAACATATGGTTGGATATTTGCTATCATTGCTGCAGGCTTAATCGGGTCCTCCCAGTTAAACAGTCTAGCATTGAATAAATATGAAAGTAAAAAAATATTGAGGACTGCATTCTCTATCCAAATCGTTATTGGATTATTGTTTGTAACTCTTTCATACATGCAGTTGCTAGATATGTATGGTACTATTGCAATTATTTTCTGTTTTATTTTTTGTCAAGGGTTCATCTTTCCCAATGCTTCAGCCTATGCAATGGCACCGTTTGAAAAAAATGCAGGATCTGCCTCCGCTTTGTTGGGTTTCTTGCAAATGGTTATAGGTGCCACCTCTTCTGCTTTGATGGGCATTTTTCAAGAAGGCGCTCTTCTCTCAATGACCATTATCATGACTTCCAGTACACTCGTTGCATTTTTGATTTTCAATATGGGGGAGAGAAAAATGGACAAAGTCGGCTCCCCAGCATTGGTTGCAGAGGAAGACCTTGAAATGATTGAAGGAATTTAATGAACGCTTCCTTTTTGCTTTACTGATTGATCAAAGTTTCATAATTTACTGTTCTCTAATTGATGAATTTTGAAACCGATTGTACAAATCTCACTCGACCTGACCAATATTGATGAAGCACTTGAAACCGCTGCTATGGCACTTCGTGCAGGCGTCGATTGGCTGGAGGCAGGGACTCCTCTTATCTTGGCAGAAGGATTGCACGGAGTAAAAAAACTTCGAGAGGCATTTCCATCGATTCCTATTGTTGCTGATCTCAAAACAATGGATGGAGGATACCTCGAAGCAGAAATGATGGCAAAAGCCGGTGCAACACATGTGGTAGTGATGGCGAGGGCACATCCCGAAACGATTAAGTGTGTTGTAAAGGCTGGAAAAGATTTCGGTGCCAAAGTCATGGGGGATAATTTGGGTTGTCCTGATATGGTATTGGCTGCTAAAGAATTAGAAGATCTTGGCTGTGATTATATCGTGCATCACATCGGATATGATGAACGAAGAGGCATTGCTGCAAGTGGAATGAGAATGCCAAGCCCCCTGGATCAACTGAAAGAAATTGTCGGTGCTGTTAGTGTACCTGTGCAGGCGGTTGGAGGACTTTCTTTGAAACAGGCCATACAATGCCCCGCATATGGAGCACCATTGGTTGTATTGGGCGCACCGTTGACAATTGATGCAGATGCATTCAAAACTGCTGACGGAAATTTGGAGGCATCACTTCGCATGATTTGTGAAAAAATACATGCATATGGTGATATCTCGTTTAAAAATTAATTTTTTATATGGGAAAGATGATTGCTGTTGTAAACTATGCACCTGAAAAAGGTTCAGTAGAGTTAAGAGATTTGAATATTCCTGAAATTGATGATGAAGACGTTTTGCTCCAGGTAGAAAATGTTGGAGTGTGTGGAAGCGATTTGCATCAATGGACAGCCGATCATAGTTGGCAGGTGAATTATCCTGTTGTATTAGGCCATGAATTTGGTGGAGTCATCGCCAAGCTTGGTAAAAATGTAAAGAATTGGAAAGAGGGGGATAGAGTTGTAAGTGAAACTGCTGCTATCATCAACCCTCAAAGTCCCATGACAATAGCTGGATTGTATAATTTGGATCCAGATCGAAAGGGGTTCGGCTACGGTGTGAATGGAGCCATGACAAAATTTGTTCGGGTCCCATCTCGCTGTCTGCACCATGTTCCTTCTAATTTATCATTTGAGCAAGCTTGTCTGACAGAACCTTGTTGTGTTGCATACAACTCGGTTGCAGTAAACGCAAACATCAAACCTGGTGATAGGGTGATTGTTTTAGGTCCAGGAACTATTGGAATTTTATGTGCCGCCGTTGCAAAATTGTGTGGTGCCCAAGTTGCTATTGTTGGATTAGAGGCAGATAAAGCAAGATTGAATATCGCAAAACAGTATGGCTGTGAAACAATCATTGGTGATGCAACTGCATGGGCTACAGCAATTGATGGAATGGGTGCTGATGTTATCATTGATGCTGCCGGTATTAGTCAAACACTCAAGATTGCATTGCAATTGGTCAGACCCAAAGGACAAATTATAAAAGTAGGATGGGGGCCGCAACCATTGAATTTTTCCCTGGATCCACTTGTCCAAAAAAATGTCACCCTTCAAGGTAGTTTCAGTCACAACTGGCCTATATGGGAAAAAGTAATTGGATTGCTTTCAACTGGTTTGCTCGATGTAAGGCCAATCATCGGAGGCGTTTGGAATTTGGAAGATTGGCATACTGCTTTTGAAAAAATGCACAAAGGGGAAGTTGTGAAAAGTGTTCTAAAACCAATATAATCTATGCGACTAAAAAATAAAGTGATCATCGTAACAGGAAGTACAACCGGTATCGGTAAGGCTATTGCAAAAAGAGCTGTTGCTGAAGGTGCAAAAGTGATGATTCATGGATTGGAATTGGATTGGGCAAATGATGTGTTGAATGAAGTGGGAAAAGAAAATGTGTCTATTTATATTGAAGACCTTGCAAACGAAGGGGCTTGTGAGAGGTTGGTTGACTACACGATAAAAACCTACGGGAAAATTGATTCAATTGTAAACAATGCTGCAAAAGTAGTTTCCTCAAATATTGCAACAACGGATATTGATTTTTTAGAAAGAGTCTTTCATGTAAATACCTTCTCT
This sequence comes from Chitinophagaceae bacterium, assembly GCA_017853575.1. Taxonomy (GTDB): domain Bacteria; phylum Bacteroidota; class Bacteroidia; order Chitinophagales; family Chitinophagaceae; genus Pollutibacter. The sequence continues at coordinate 312,461 of JAFMJI010000002.1, forward strand.
CCATTCATGTTGATAAAATATGCGCTTCCACATTTGACTGTTTCAAAAGGTGCAATATTGAATATTGGCTCAGTAAATGCATACAGCGGAGAGCCAAATCTGCTTGCATACAGCATGTCTAAAGGTGCTCTAATGACCATGACTAGAAATTTAGGTGATACCCTTCACCGTGAAAATGGTGTGAGGGTTAATCAAATCAATCCTGGATGGGTGCTCACAGAAACTGAGAAGAAAAGAAAACATGATCACGGACTACCAGAAGATTGGTACAAAGATCTTCCAAAGGTATATGCACCTGCAGGTAGAATATTGTGGCCAGAAGAAATAGCTGCAGCATCAATCTATTGGCTCTCCGATGAAAGTGGTCCAATCAGTGGGCAAGTTGTGGATCTTGAGCAGCATCCATTCATCGGACGAAATCCGCCTAAAGACAACTCCACGATTCCAACAAAAAAATAAGAACATGCCAAAACTTGCAGCATTCCCCAAAGCATTTATGCATGCATTGTGTAAAGATGGTACAATGAAATTGGAGGAATGGATCAGGTTAGCATGTGAACTTGATATCGATGGACTCGAGTGGTATGCTGGGTTTATTGAAATGCAAGACAAGTCAAATTGGCATTCATTTCGTAAAATGGTAGAAGACAATGGTAAGGAAATTCCAATGATGTGTTGTTCTCCAGATTTTACACATCCTGATAAGTCATTTCGTGAAAATGAAATTATTAAACAAAAAGGATGGATAGAAATGACCTATGCAATGGGGGGTAAATATTGCAGGGTGCTATCCGGGCAAAAAAGACCGGAGCTTTCAATTCAGGAAGGAATAAAATTAGCAGCAGATTCCATTCAATCATGTTTGCCATTTGCACAGGAGAGAGGAATTACATTGATTATTGAAAATCATTATAAAGATGATTTTTGGTTATATCCAGAGTTTGCTCAAAAAATGGACGTCTTTTGTGCGTTGGTTGAAATGATCCATCATCCCAACTTTGGAGTTAATTATGACCCCAGCAATACATACTTGGCTGGAGAAGAGCCTCTTGAATTATTAAAGAGAGTGTCAAAGCGAGTAGTAACCATGCATGCAAGCGATCGTTATTTGATTCAAGGTACCATTGAAGACTTGAGAAAGGAGGAAGGTGGTGCTGCAGGATACGCCAAGCGATTAAGTCACGGGGAAATTGGAAAAGGATTGAATGATTATGATGCAATCTTTACTGAGCTTAAAACTGTTGGCTTTGATGGTTGGATCAGTATTGAAGATGGGGTAGACGGCATGGATCAGCTTAAACGAAGTGTCTCGTTTGTTCGAAATAAAATTCAGCAATACTGGAAATAAAAAAGGCTTCAAATGAAGCCTTTTTTATTTATTAGAATTTCAACGTCTTTGGAAGAAATTTTTCAATCAAATCTGTATAGTAAGATTTTAATTTAGACCAATCTGGTGGCTCAGGATTCTTTGAATACAGATCATATGGGTTGAATAGCTTCACCCATTTAAGCATTGCTCTGTCATGGTCATCACATAAATGATCGTAGGCTCCTTCACGATGCCATGCATAAAAAGAATGGAAGCGTAACATATAAAGTCCCTCCTCTGGCAAATGATCTTTCATCATTTGATAGATGTATTCATCGTGCCCCCAACTCATGTGAACATTTCTCAATCCGCAGTTTGGTGAGTATACACCATATTGGGTATTGAATCTAGGATTGTTATAATCTGGATTTTCCTTGAAGAATTCAGCATAAATGATTTTATCTGAGTATGCGCATCCAACCGGAAATGTATCACCTACTACTGCCCATTGAGGTTCACCGAACAAGCAAAGCACTTTTCCCATATCATGCATCAACCCTGTTAGAACCATCCAATCAGGATGTCCATCCCTTCTGATCGCTTCAGAAGTTTGTAGCAAATGTTGAAACTGATCGAGATCTGTGTCCGGATCGGAATCATCCACCAACTGATTCAAAAATTCAAAAGCATCCCAAACAGCCATTTCTTTTTTATCAAAAGAAAGATACTGCCTCTGCTTTTCCATCACAAAGTCATATGTCTGATAGGTATGATTGAGTCTGTAAAATTCTCTAACAGTATCTCTTGCAGGCTCCTCGTAGTTTCTGTATGCCTCAGTTGTTTTTGCAGTGGCAATTTTTTCAGGATCAGGATATCTTTCCAAAAGATCATCTTCCCATTCATCTAAACTACCAAGTGGATTGATTTCTTTAGATGTAAATTCTTTGTTTGACATCGTTACAGGGTATTTATTTGTCTAAGTTAAAAACAAATTTCATTGATTTTTTCACAATGAGGTCAAAAATCCTCTTTTTATCCGGTTAGAAGCCTAAAATTCCTTATTTTAAAGGAATTAACTCAACGATTTCCATGCGTTTATACCTAGCAGATTATCTTATCATTTTTGTTTACTTTTTATTCGTTATTGCAGTAGGATTTATCATCAAAAAGAGAATCAAATCAAGCAATGACTTTCTAAGCAGCAGCAGAAGCATCCCCCTTTGGATTACCAGCCTTGCTTTCATATCAGCAAATCTTGGAGCGCAAGAAGTGCTAGGGATGGTAGCATCTGGGGCGAAGTATGGAATCATGACGGTACATTTTTATTGGGTAGGTGCCATTTTTGCAATGGTCTTCTTAGGCGTATTTATGATGCCTTTTTATTACGGAAGCAAAGCAAGAAGTGTTCCAGAATATCTCTCCATGCGATTCGATGAAAAAACCCGTGCATTGAATGCTGTCACCTTTGCGGTGATGACTGTTTTTTCATCAGGAATTTCCTTGTATGCATTGGCAAAATTGTTAGAAGTAATTCTCCATTGGAATTTTGATCTCTGCATTTGGTTAGCAGCGGGCATCGTTATGGTCTATACTTTCTTGGGTGGATTAACAAGCGCTGTTTACAATGAGGTGTTACAGTTTTTCTTAATTGTGTTGGGATTGTCTCCTCTTGTCATTGTAGCATTGCATGATGCAGGCGGATGGAGCAATATTCAAGCGAACCTTCAACCTCAACTTACCCATGCCTGGAAATATATGGACAAAGCAGAGAACAATCCATTGGGAGTTAATTTCATGTCACTCATATTTGGATTAGGATTTGTAATGTCATTTGGATATTGGTGTACTGATTTTCTTGTAGTACAAAGAGCCATGATTGCAAAAAATATGAGCGCTGCTCAAAGAACACCCATTATTGCTGCCATACCAAAAATGTTCATGCCTTTGATTGTGGTACTGCCAGGTGTAATTGCTATTGCTTTGATGCAACCTGCTTTACTATCAAAAGGGTATTCAATTCCATTGGATGAAAATGGAGGAATTAATTATACGATGACACTTCCTTCGATGATTGCGCATTATTATCCAACAGGATTATTGGGTGTAGGAATCACTGCACTTATCGCTTCCTTTATGAGTGGGATGGCAGGAAATGTAACAGCATTTAATTCTGTATTTACATATGATATTTATCAATCTTATTTTGTAAAAAATAAATCAGATCAACATTACTTAACGGTTGGAAAGCTCATTACGCTCTTTGGAATTTTATTCTCAATTGCAACCGCATACCTTGCTGCTAGTTTCAATAATATTAATGACTTCCTGCAGCTGGTATTCAGTTTCGTGAATGGACCATTGTTCGCTACCTTCTTATTGGGTATGTTTTGGAAACGCACCACTGGACATGGTGCATTCTGGGGATTGGTCATGGGTACTTTGGCAGCGGCAGCTACACATGGTTTAACCATTGCTGAAGGTAAGGGTGGATGGATCTCTCCTGTATATGAAATTAGTTCAGGAATGGGACAGGCATTTATCGTAGCAGCATTTTCCTGGATTGCAAATTTCTTTTCAACCATCTTGGTTAGTTTGGTGACAAAACCAAAGCCTGATGAAGAACTTAGAGGATTGGTGTATTCTCTTACAGAGAAAGTTTATGCAAAGGAATCGAGGTGGTATATGAAAGCAGGGCCATTGGGGCTAATACTCTTATTAATTACAATTTTATTGAATATCATTTTCTTTTAAATCAACCAACATGCTTGAAAAATTTAATCAACTCAGTTTTGTTATTGGAGTTTTTTTTATAATCGTTTCGTTGATTTTGCTGATTGGGTTCCTGACATCGAGCGCATTGCATCACAATATCAATTTATATACTGGAATAGGTATGATTGTTTTTGGTTTGGTTATGATAAATCTGAAGGATTAATACATTTAAATCATTCTTATGGCACAACAACCATGGCGAACTGGCAAGATCATCAAAATCGAAGATGAAACTGCTACAACAAAAAAATTTTGGATACAAATTCCAGAACTTGATCATTTTGATTTTATTCCTGGACAGTTTGTGACCCTTGATCTGCCAATCCACGAACAGCCTAATAAAAGATGGAGAAGTTATTCCATCGCTTCACCTCCGGATGGAACAAATGTATTTGAGCTCATCATTGTTCTTATGGAAGGTGGATTAGGAACAACCTACTTGTTCAATGAAGCTAAAGTAGGTACTGAATTTCCTGTAAGAGGCCCTCAAGGCCACTTTACACTTACAGATCCGATAACAACAGATATTTTTATGGTATGCACCGGAACAGGAATCGCACCTTTCAGGTCAATGATCCAGCATATCCATCATAACAATATTCCTCACAAAGAAATTTATCTTATCTACGGAACCAGAAAATGTTCAGATGCTCTATACCTCGAGGAAATGTTTGATTTGAAATCGAAGCTTCCGAGCTTCCACTATTTTCCAACTTTTTCAAGAGAACAGGAAGTGCCTGATGGTCATTGTATTGGGTATGTTCATGGTGTATATGAACAATTGATGCAGGATAAAAAAGAAATGCCACATTTTTATTTGTGTGGATGGAAAGATATGATCAACGATGCGCGTCAAAGAATTCAATCACTCGGAGTTGATAAGAAATCTATTCATTTTGAACTTTACGGATAAAACTATAATCATGAAAAAAATTAGTGTTCTGTTTTTGATCATGACGAGCCTATTCGTCAATGCCCAACAAAAGATTAATGAAAACTGGGCAGATTGGGCAAATTTTAAAAAGTATGCCGACCAAAATAAAGCTGTTCCTCCAAAAACAAAAGGGGAAAGACGAGTGGTTTTTTTAGGCAATTCTATTTTTGAAGGTTGGTTGCGAAGCCGGCCTGAATTTTTTGCAGGTAAACCTTATTATGATAGGGGTATCAGTGGACAAACAACGCCTCAAATGTTGCTGAGATTTTATGATGATGTGCTTGCGCTCAATCCTGATGTGCTGGTATTAAAATGCGGCATCAATGATATTGCTCAAAATACTGGTCCGTATGACCCGGCAAAAACCATCAACAATATCAAAGCAATTGCACAATTGGCAAGAATTAATAAAATAAAAGTTATCCTTTGTTCAGTACTGCCTGCCAATGATTTTAAATGGCGTCCAGGACTAGAGCCAGCTGATAAAGTGATGGCATTGAATGCGGCTATTAAACAGTTCGCAGACGAACAGGACTATTTTTATCTTGATTTGTATTCGTCTGTGGTAGATGAAAATAAAGGAATGAAAAAGGAGTATGCCAGTGATGGAGTACACCCGACCGTGGAGGGTTATAAGGTTCTAGAACCTTTGGTGGAAGATGCTATTCGTAAAGTAAAAAAGTAATTGCATGAAAATATACGGTGTAGCATTGCTTGCTGCATGCTACTTTGCTGGCTTGATAATTGGGGAACTGTTGGGAAGCATTTTTGGTGTCAAAGGAAATCTCGGCGGAGTTGGATTTGCTATGCTTTTTTTCATATTGCTGACAGATTGGATGAATAAGAAAAATCTTATGACTGAAGATTATGCAGCAGGTATAACTTTTTGGACTTCCCTTTACATCCCAATCGTTATTGCAATGGCTTCCATTCAGAATGTAAATGCTGCAATCAACAGCGGTTCTGTAGCAATTGTTTCTGGAATAGTTGCAACAATGTTTTGTTTTTTTCTTGTGCGGTTTTTGATTTCCTTACTAAAAGATGAAAGTGAGTCATGATACATGCAGTCTATGAAATGTTCCTGAAAAATGGATTCGTGTTGTCGTTTATGCTTGTAGGGATAATGATGTTTATCACTCAATTCATTTCCGATAAAATTTTAAAAAATAAAATTCCTGGCGTTGCGTTGGCAATAGCATTGGGATTGATACTCGCATCTTTTGGAGGAAAAGCGGGGATTGCCGATATACCATTGTTTTCTGGAATGGCATTGTTGGGAGGAAGCATGTTAAGAGATTTTGCTATTGTATCTACCGCATTTGGAGCCAGCATGCAGGAAATCAAAAAGGCTGGATGGGTAGGTGTTGTCTCACTTTTTGTAGGTGTATTTTTTAATTTCACTGTTGGGGTGATCATTGCTAATATGTTTGGTTATACAGATCCAGGAGACATTGCAACGTTGGCATCTGGAACCTGCACATTTATTGTTGGGCCCATAACAGGTAATGCAGTGGGAGCAAGTTCTGAAATTATCACCCTTAGCATCGCTGCAGGGGTTATCAAAGTTTTAATCGTGTCCGTGGTTACACCTCTCATTAAAAATTTAGTGGGCATCAAAACCAAAACCTCTGCAATGGTATTCGGCGGAGTAATGGGCACAGTAAGTGGAGTTTCTGCTGCCATGGCTTCAATCAATCCAAAATTGGTGCCATACGGTGCACTAACCGCAACATTCTACACAGGCATAGCGGCCATACTTTGCCCCTCTGTTTTTTATCCAATATTAAAATGGTTGATGCTGTAAGTGTATAAATTACTTACGATTTCTGTTCCAAGGACGATTCATCATCTTAGCAATAGAAGTATCAAATTTTATCTGTTGTGATGAATCAAGTAATCTCCTGAGCGTTATAAAGTGATGAAATGTTTTCTGGTCAGCAAATTTGTTTTTCTCATTGATTAAGATGATCAATGTATTTGCGGAACTATCTTGTTCCAATGTTCCCATATTACGATAAAGGCTGTCTTTTAATTCTCTGATTTCTCCCCAGATTGGTTTCATTTCCTTGAAGTAATCTTCCTTCTTCGTCTTAAAAGTATCAATTTGAGAGGGGTTTAAACCTAGCTCTTTGTAAAACATCATTGCAAAATCATCTTTGCTGTTTCTTTTAACATCTTTTTTGTCGTTAGAGAACAAGAAAAAAGCAAGGACAATATTGCTGATAAGCAATATGAGGACTAAAAAAACCATCCACCTGTATTTAGTCTGACTCATTATGGTATTTCGTTAGGTTCGTATGGATTAATATTGTGTTGAACATATTCAGCTGCCAACGGCTGATTGTTATCAGATACTTGGTTGCTATTCTCTAGCCTGTCTACAATAAAGTAAGTATTAAGACCGATGAAAAAACAACCAATAGCTAAGGCAAGTGCAGGACGGGTAATCAGACGATAAATCACCTGATCTGCTGTTTTTTCCTCCTTCCTCATTCTGCCCATGATGCGGGTGAACAAAAAAGGTTGAGGCTCAGCCCTTTGAATTCCATCAAGACTGTTCAGAATTTCCTCTATGTGGTATCTCTTTTCCATTGTGTGTCTTTCTAATAGACGTCTTTTTGGGCAGCTTATTGCGCTACGACGTCAAGTTATTGAAGTTTTTTAATATTTCTTTCAGATTTGTCTTTGCTCTGTGAAGCAGTGATTCAACAGCAGAAAGACTGGTTTTCATAATTTCGGCCACTTCCTGGTAGCTCAAGCCCTCTACTTTATTTAAAATAAATGCAACTTTCTGATTTTCAGGCAGTTGTTCTATTGCTTTGAATAGCATGGCAGCTTTCTCTTTTTTATCCAATTCTACTCCCGGATGTTGAAAATCCGGTAGATCCAACGTCGGTTCATTGTCCTCTCCCAAAATAGGACTTAAAAATCCAAATCTTTTTTTTCTCTTTTTTCTTCTGATGAATTCTAAGGCGGTGGTCACCGCAACCCTATAAATCCAAGTGGACAATGCGGATTCTCCTTTGAATTGATGGATAGACTCGAAAATTTTTATGAAGACATCCTGTGTGACATCTTCCGAATCCTCCACATTTTGCAACAAGCCAAGAACGGTATTGTATACGAGTGACTGTTTGGTTTCCACCAATTGTTTAAAGGCGATGTTATCACCTTCTCTTAAACCCTTAATCAGTTCCTGTTCAGTCAAAACAAATATTCAGCTCTAAAGATAGTGACTATCAAATTGTTTAACCGTTAAACCAGTTGCTATTTGTATGAATGGTTGATTTCCAATATGAATAATAATGAATCGACAATTTTCATTATGTTTGAAAAAATGAGAAATCATGGCAATGCAATTTAAATGGCAAGGTGTATTTCCCGCACTGTTAACACCTTTTACTGCAGATGACAAGCTGGATTTGACAATGTATGAAAAGAACCTGGATGCGCAAGTTGATGCTGGTGTTGCTGGCATTATCATTGGAGGTTCCCTGGGTGAAGCAAGTACCCTCACTTTTGAAGAGAAGAAAATATTGGTCGATTTTTCCTTGAAGAAACTCAATGGGAAAATTCCTGTCATTTTAAATATTGCTGAAGGCTCTACAAAGGATGCAGTTGAGCAGGCAAAAATGGCTGAATCCTGGGGTGCAGATGGAATCATGCTGTTGCCACCCATGCGGTATAAAGCAGATGACAGAGAAACTGTGGTGTTCTTTAAAACTGTTGCGCAAAGTACAAGTTTGCCGATCATGATTTACAACAATCCTGTTGATTATAAAATCAATGTTAGCTTGGATATGTTTGAAGAATTATCAGCTTGTAAAAATATCAACGCAATAAAAGAATCAACCCGTGAAGTAATGAATATTACAAAATTGAAAAACAGATTTGGAAATCGTTTTGCAATTCTTTGTGGAGTTGATCCGCTTACTGTTGAAGAATTGGCATTGGGTGCAGATGGTTTGGTCGCAGGTTTGGTGGATGCATTTCCAAAGGAGACCGTGGTGTTATACAACTTGGTGAAATCAGGGAAAATGGATGAAGCCATTAAAATTTATAGGTGGTTCATGCCTTTGCTTGAATTGGATATTCATCCAAAATTAGTTCAATACATCAAGCTGGCTGCAACTGAAATGGGGATTGGCTCAGAGTATGTCCGTGCACCAAGATTGCCTCTGGTGGGAGAGGAGCGCACAGCGATTTTAAAAATCATCAGAGATGGTATTGCATCAAAACCATCACTTAATATTTAATTGGAATGAAGATAACTGACGCAACCATTCAAGAGGTTGATAAGGCACTTGTTGATTCAAACAATGCATTTATAAAATATGCACAATCTGGATTAAGAGTGCGTGCCTCACTCATGCGAGCGATTGCAGTTGAATTGGAAACTCTTGGTGATGATGTAATACAACTTGCCATGAAAGAAACCAATCTTACTGAACCGAGATTGAAAAGTGAGCGTGCCAGAACCATGTTTCAGCTCAACAGTTATGCAGATGCATGTGAAAGAGGCGAATGGATGGAACTAAGTATTAATACCGCTGATGCACAAAGGGTTCCACCCAAACCAGATATTAGAAAAACAAAATTTCCTTTAGGTCCAGTTGTTGTTTTTGGTTCAAGCAATTTTCCATTTGCTTATTCAACTGCAGGGGGTGATACCGCATCTGCCCTGGCAGCTGGTTGCACGGTAGTCGTAAAAGCACATCCTGCACATCCCCAAACTTCCAATATGGTGGCAAATGCAATAAAGAATGCATTGCAAAAGTTGGGTATGGATGAGCATATATTTATTCATCTACATGGTGCGTCCAACCAAGTGGGAGAAGCACTTGTTAAACATCCTCTTACAAAAGCAGTCGGATTTACAGGCTCTTTTCAAGGTGGTATGGCATTATTTAATTGGGCTAATCAACGTCAAGAACCCATTCCTGTATTTGCAGAGATGGGCAGCGTGAATCCTGTATACTTTTTCCCAGAAAAATTAAAAGAAGGTTTCGAAGCCTTCGCACAACAATATGCAGAATCTATCACGCTAGGCGTTGGGCAGTTTTGTACAAATCCTGGAATCATTGTTGGAATTGAAGGAAAAGAACTTGCTGAATTCACTCGTCTGCTGGGAGAAAAAATTTCTTCCATTGCAGTTGGTAAAATGTTGCATTCCGGAATTGCAAAGGCATACAAGGAGAAATCACAGAATGCGATTGATCAACAAAATGTAAAACTTGTAAACGCTGCGAATGATGTACAAGATACCGTCAGCGGAAAACCAATGGTGGCAGAAGTTGAGGCAAAACATTTTTTATCAAACCCAACATTAAGTGAAGAAGTGTTTGGACCATTTTCACTTGTAGTTTCATGTAAAGACATCAGTGAAATGCAATCTGTTGCGGCATCACTCAAAGGTCAACTTACATCAACACTTATCGCCACAGAAAACGAACTTAAGAATAACAAAGCCCTGATTGAATTGATCGCCTCAAAATGTGGAAGGCTAATCTTAAATGGCGTTCCAACAGGTGTTGAAGTCTGCTTGGCGATGCAACATGGTGGTCCTTTTCCTGCAACAACTGATCCAAGATTCTCTTCAGTTGGAGCAGATGCAATCAAACGATTTGCAAGACCAATTTCATATCAGAATTTCAGTGATTCACTTCTTCCAGATGAATTGAAAAACAACAATCCATTGAAAATATGGAGAACTGTAAATGATCAACTTACCAGAGATGCCCTTTAATTCAATGTCGGGTTTAACTTGTTTTTTGTAAAGTAAAACGCTGCAGCAATTCCAAGCAATTGAATGGAAACAATGATGGCAGGAATTAGGGTTGAAAATTTCTCTGCACCGAACCATCCCTGTTGATCAAAGATCAACCAAATAACATAGGTCGTTTTGATGATCTCCCAAATAATTGCATACTTGTTTCCATCCATCAATTCAGTCAATGAATAAACGCTTAGAAAAATAAACAATCCGTAATAAAATATCCCCGGACTTCCGATTGAAGCGATATTGCCAAATAAATAAAATAGATAAGGAAGCATCAGCAACAGCTGAAAAACAGCCCATATCTCCAGTGCCTTGCTATGTATTGGATTAAATTTATTGAAGTGATATACATCGCTGATTTTATAAATGGGAAATTTTTCTTCCACATCCGCTGGTCTCCATCCTGTTGGCATAAACCAAATTTTCAATTTGTCTTTCCATTGATTTGTATGCCATGCATCCTTCATTAAAAGCCATAGGTGCTGAAAATTAATTTTTATGGGATTCCAGGTGGAAGCAGGTCTTGTAATGCCGTATACTGGCACGATTTCTTTTTTTTCTTCTTGAAACGTCCCAAACAGCATATCCCAAAAAATAAAAATCTGTGAATAGTTCTTATCTATATATTCCGGATTGATTGCGTGGTGTACACGATGATGCGAGGGAGTAACAATTATTTTTTCAAGAATTCCCATTCTGTCAATATGCTGCGTATGATACCAGAATTGCATAAACAAATGCAATGGGGCAACAACTGCAATCACTTCACCTGGCACACCCAACACTGCAGCTGGCAACAAAAAGAAAGTAAATATTTTAAAAAAAACAGAGATGCTTTGTCTCAATGCGCAGGCTAAGTTAAACTCCTCTGAACTGTGGTGAATGATATGTGCATTCCAAAATATATTCGTGGTATGCTGAATCCGGTGGATCCAATATCCAGAGAAATCCAATGCTATAAAGCTGATGAAAATAACTGCAAGATTGTTTTCAATATGCATGATGGCAAGATGCTTCACCAGCCATCCATAACTGATGATGGCAACGCTCAGTCCTAGAACATCTTTGGTCACATTGGTAATACCAGACATCAGTGAGGAAATCATATCCATTACCAGAACCGTATCCTTTCCTTTTTTCCATCCATACCATTTTTCAAAAACAACCAATAAAAGAAAAACAGGAATCGCATACATCAATACCTTCCCATATGTTTCCATGTGTGCATTTTGAGATCCTAATTTCGTACTTTTTTGATTAAATTGTATTTATATGTCAACCCCCTCTCTCACACTTCCATTTTCTGAAAGCAAACATCAGTTAACAGGAGATATTTTTTATTGCATTGATGCACATACTTGTGGTAATCCAGTTAGACTGGTTGTTTCAGGTGGACCAGCATTGGAAGGAAAAAATATGAGCGAAAAAAGACAGCATTTTCTAAAAGAATATGACTGGATTAGAAAAGGATTGATGTTCGAGCCTCGCGGACATGATATGATGAGTGGAAGTATATTGTATCCTCCTCATGATCCCAGCAATGATTTTGCGGTTTTGTTTATTGAAACCAGTGGATGTCTTCCGATGTGCGGACACGGTACCATTGGAACCATCACAGCTGCAGTTGAATCTGGCATTGTGGTACCAAAGAGGCCAGGGTTTATTAGAATGGAAGCCCCTGCTGGATTGATAGAAATAGAATATAAACAGGTCGATCGAAAAGTCACGTCTGTAAAATTGAAAAACGTACAAGCATATTTGGACCAGGAAAATTTAGAAGTAGAATGTCCTGGCCTAGGAACCATTCACGTTGATGTTGCATACGGAGGAAATTTTTATGCAATTGTTGATGTGCAGAAAAATTTTAGTGGACTGGAAAACTACACAGCAGATCAGTTGGTGAGTATGGCACGGACGCTAAGAAAAAATATCAATCAGAGATATTCATTTGTGCATCCTCAAGATCCAACCATTCATTCATGTTCACATATATTATGGTGTGGTGCTGTGATTGAAAAAAGCTCGACAGCTCGCAATGCAGTTTTTTATGGAGACAAAGCAATTGATCGATCCCCATGTGGAACAGGAACAAGTGCACGTATGGCACAATGGTATACAAAGGGTAAACTAAAGTCTGGTGATGAGTTTATTCACGAAAGCATTATTGGAAGTAAATTCATTGGAAGGATAGAGGAGGAGTCTATTTTATTTGGGAAGCCCGCAATTCGTCCTTCTATTGAAGGGTGGGCCAAAATAACTGGTTATAATATTATTTCTATCAACCCCTCTGATGATCCCTTTGCACATGGATTTCAGGTAATCTAATTCATACGTATGAAAAAAATTCTCTCAATCATTTTTTTGACCACAGTACTTGCAAGCCATGCTCAACAGGAAAAAACAATCTGGTTCGACAAACCTGCAGCTTTTTTTGAAGAAGCTTTCCCGTTGGGAAATGGAAGAATTGGAGCAATGTTTTATGGGAATCCAAACATTGAAAAAATATCACTGAATGAAATAACATTATGGGGTGGATACCCAAAGAACCCAGATATGAATCCTGAAGCAGCAAAATTCATTCCTCAGATTCGACAGGCTTTGTCCAATGAGGAGTATAAAAAAGCTGACAGTCTAATAAGGTTTGTACAGGGCTATTTTTCAGATTCATATGCACCTTTCGGAAACTTATTCATGCGATTTGATATTAATAATGTAAGCAAGTATAGTCGTGAACTAGACATAGAAAATGGCGTTGCCAAAGTTCAATTCGAAGCTGATCAAACAAAATATTCAAGAGAAGTTTTTGTTTCTCATCCTGATCAATTGCTCTTTATACGACTCACTGCAAGTGGAAAGAACAAGTTGAATTTTTCTGTGAACATGAACAGTCTGTTAAAATCACATACCGTACCTTCAAAAAACATGATTGCTTTATATGGGAATGCTCCTTCTCATGCAGAGCCTAATTATAGAGGAAAAATGGCAAATGCACTTGAATATGATACAACCAAATCAATGCGTTTTTGTGGATTGATGAAAATTATTTCAAATGATGGTAGTTCAACAATAGATGATAGTTCCTTGCTTGTAAAAAATGCATCCAATGTTTTGTTGGCTGTTTCCCTTGCAACGAGCTTCAACGGTTCTTTGAACAATCCTGCAACCAATGGCAAAGACGAAAAAAAACTCGCTTTTAGTTTTTTGAATAGATTAGACACAAAAGATTTCGCAACTATTTTAAACAGACATAGAACTGATTTCAGTAAATACATGAAAAGGGTAGAGCTGGATCTGGGTTCTTCACCTTATGTGTCAATGCCAATTGATCAACGATTAAAGCGATTTGCAAATGGTGAAATGGACAATGGATTGATCTCGCTTTATTTTCAGTTCGGGAGATATTTAATGGTAAGTGGTTCTCGTACAAATGGTGCTCCACTAAATCTGCAGGGAATTTGGAATGAGCAGGTAAGACCGCCATGGAGTAGTAACTATACAATCAATATCAATACTGAAATGAATTATTGGGCGGTTGAGAGTACCAACTTGTCTGAATTTCATCTTCCTCTGCTGACATTTTTAAAACAACTTTCTGAAAACGGGAAAAAAACAGCTAAGAGTTTTTATGGTTTGGATGGATGGGTAGCACATCACAACACTGATATATGGGCCATGTCAAATCCAGTTGGTGATTTTGGGAAAGGAGATCCTGTTTGGGCAAACTGGACGATGGGAGGAACTTGGTTGAGTACACATTTGTGGGAACATTTCTTATTTACAAATGATACAGCCTTTCTAAAAAAGCATGCGTATCCCATCATGAAAGAAGCTGCTAGATTTTGTCTTGAGTTCTTGGTGAGTGATAAAAAAGGTAAGCTTGTTACAGCACCATCAACTTCTCCCGAAAATATGTTCATCAATGACAAAGGGTTCAAAGGAAGTGTGTTATTTGGAGGAACTGCTGATCTAGCCATGATACGTGAAATATTTCAACAAGTGATCACTGCATCACGAATCTTAAAAACAGATCGGGAGTTTTCAAAACTATTGGTTGAAACAACTGAACAACTGTATCCTTACCAAGTAGGTAAGAAAGGTAATTTGCAGGAATGGTACTATGATTGGGATGATCAAGATCCAAAGCACCGTCATGTTTCACATTTATTTGCATTGTTCCCAGGTAACAGCATCAGTATGAAAAATAATCCTGTTTTATCTGAAGCAGTGAGACGTTCATTGGAGCTGAGAACAAACAATGGTACTGGATGGTCCATCGCCTGGAAAATTAATTTATGGGCAAGACTTCACAATGGGGAACTTGCGTATGATGCTATAAAAAAAATCATGACATATTATCCTGCTGATCAGTCCGAAATCAAAATGGCAGGTGGGGGAACCTATCCGAATTTATTTGATGCACATCCTCCATTTCAAATTGATGGAAATTTTGGAGCTACTTCAGGCATCGCTGAAATGCTCATGCAGAGTCAAGATGGTGAAATTGTTTTACTGCCGGCATTGCCAGCTGAATGGAAATCAGGCTCTGTGAAGGGGTTGAAGGCAAGGGGAGGATTTACTGTTGATATCACATGGAAAGATGGAAAACTGACATCCGCAAAAATTACTCCTTCAATAAAAACAAATAAAATTATAAAGTATCAAAGTAAATCCTGGAAGATTAATTCAATGAAACCGCTTGTCATTCAATTGTAAGTCATCATGGTGAATAAATACTTTGCATTCCTACTTTTAAGCTTCTTCCTTCAGGCATTTTTATTTGGCCAGAATGAACATGTGAAAATCAATATTGTAAATTTTTCTAATGTCGTTATCACCGATGCATTTTGGAAACCTAAAATTGACAAAGTAGCAACCAAAACCTTAGATGCGTGTATTTTTCAAACAGAATTCAAGACTGGTAGAATTAGAAATTTTGAAAAAGTGGCAAGAAACAAGGGTGAAAAACATGAAGGAATTTATTTTGATGACTCTGATGTATTCAAAGCCATAGAAGCAATGGCTTATTCCATAAAAAATACAGGTAGTAAAACGTTAGAAAAGAAGGCTGATGAATGGATTGATAAAATTGCAGCTGCGCAACAACCCGATGGGTACTTAAATACATATTACATACTGACCGGACTCGAAAACAGATGGCAAGATATGAGCATGCATGAGGATTATTGTGGCGGACACATGATTGAGGCAGCAGTTGCATACTATGATGCTACGGGTAAAAGAAAATTTCTGGATGTTGCAATAAAATGGGCTGATCATTTCGATCAGACATTTGGTCCTGGTAAAAAAGATTGGGTAACAGGTCATCAGGAACTGGAATTGGCATTGGTGAAATTATATCGCACTACTAAAAATGAAAAATATCTAAGGCTTGCAGATTGGTTGATTGCTGAGAGAGGTAAAAAATTAGCAAAGGGATATACTTGGACCGAATGGAAAGATACTGGGTATACACAAGACCTGGTGCCAGTAAAAGAACAATCAGAAATCACAGGGCATGCAGTTCGTGCCATGTATCTCTATACTGGTGCTGCTGATGTGGCCGCCCACACTGGGGATCAAGATTATCTCAAAGCCATGAGGAGGGTATGGGAAGATGTGGTCTACCGAAACATGTATATCACCGGAGGCATTGGATCTACAGGCAGCAACGAAGGATTTACGATTGATTATGATTTACCTAATGAAAAAGCTTATTGCGAAACTTGTGCATCAGTGGGTATGGTTTTCTGGAATCAACGCATGAACATGTTGACAGGAAATGCCGAGTACATGGATGTCCTGGAGAAAAGTTTATATAATGGTGCGTTGGATGGCTTGTCTTTATCAGGTGATCGATTTTTTTATGGCAATCCTCTTGCTTCTTTGGGCACCCACAGCAGGCGTGAATGGTTTGGTACCGCTTGTTGTCCATCCAACATTGCTCGTTTGATTGCATCCCTGGGAAGTTATGTCTATGGTCAAAAAGAGAATGATATTTATGTCAATCTCTTTGCTTCCAGTCAAACAAATTTTCAATTGAAAAAAAACATCATCCAAATACAACAAGAAACAAATTATCCATGGAGTGGACTAATAAAATTAACAGTACATATCCCTAAAAAAGAAAATGCAGCGATTGCCTTACGCATACCTGGCTGGGCATCTAATAAAGCAGTGCCTGGTGATATGTATACATTCATGAATGCCGAAAATACAAGTCCAGTAATAAAAATAAACGGACAGCTTTATACATTTGAAGAAAACCAGGGATATGCATGGATCAATCGAGAATGGAAGGATGGAGATGTGATCGAATATCAATTGCAAATGAAAACAAATAAAGTGATCGCAAGATCAGAAGTAAAGCAAGATAAGTCGAGATATGCATTGCAACGCGGACCGATCATATATTGTATTGAAGGTGCAGACAATGATGGAGATGTATGGAACCTGGTTGCACCAATTCAATCAAATTGGAAAGAACAGGATTATCAAGTATTGGATGAAAAAGTAGTTAGTCTGGTTGCTGAACTTCCAGTGGTAAAAATTGACACAGCTTTAAATAAGATAAATACCGAAGATAAAATCATCAGAGCGATTCCTTACTATACATGGTGCAACAGAGGAAGCAATCCTATGCAAGTTTGGTTACCTTCAACCATAGAAGATGTCAAGATAAATTATCGATAATCTTATCTTTGAAAAAAAGCAAATGAGCAAAGTTATTGTAGCAGGTGGTGGTGTAATTGGACTTTGTACTGCATATTATCTTCATAAGGCAGGACATGAGGTTACAGTGATTGAACGAGGTGATATTAAACATGGAACATCATTTGGTAATGCAGGATATATTTCTCCCAGTCATTTTATTCCCCTTGCTTCACCGGGCATTGTTGCAAAAGGATTGAAGTGGATGTTGAGTGCTAGTTCACCTTTTTACATAAAACCAAGACTGGATCTGGATCTTATAAAATGGGGTTTGACTTTCTGGAGAAGATCTTCAAGATCTACCATGGAAAAAAACATTCCACCACTCAATGAAATTTTACACTTAAGCAGAACATTGACTTCTGAAATTAGAAATGATTTGGGCAATCACTTTCGCATGGAGGAAGTAGGTTGTTTTATGTTGTATAAAAGTGCCGTTACAGAAAAACATGAAATTGAATTAGCTAAAGAAGCCGCAGCATTAGGCATTGAAACAAAAGTTTTTGATGCCAAAGGAGTGCAGGAAATGGAGCCGGAAGTTGAAGTGAATGTTCAAGGAGGTGTTTTGTATCCCATCGATTGCCATTTGCATCCAGGTGATTTGATGAAAACGATTTATAATCATCTTGAATCCAACGGAGTTTCATTTCAATTAAATACAACCATTGAAGGTTTCGAAAAAGAAGCAAGAAAGGTTACCAAAGTGATCACCGATAAAGGTGATTTTACCGCCGATGAAATTATTCTCGCAACAGGATCATGGCTTCCAGTTGTATCAAAACATTTGGGGATAGATCTTTTGCTTCAAGCAGGCAAGGGTTACAGTATGACATTTGAGAAAGTTCAAAAAAATCTTCATCATCCTGCAATTCTGGTTGATGACCGAGTTGCCATGACTCCCATGGGATCAGACCTTCGGATGGGAGGCACCATGGAAATAAGCGGATTGCAATCCCCGATGTTGATGAAAAGAGCACAGGCGATTTTCAAAGCTGCAAAAAATTATTATCCAAATTTGCCAGTAGAATTTCCTGCTGCTGATAAAATTTGGTGGGGATGGAGACCGTTGAGTCCAGATGGATTGCCCTATTTAGGCAGAAATTCTAAATACAACAATTTGGTGCTTGCAGGAGGACATGCCATGCTGGGGTTGTCATTGGCGGCAGCTACTGGAAAGTTGGTTGAGGAAATTGTTTCTGGTAAAAAAACAAGCATGGATATCCAAGCGTTTGATGTTGAACGTTATAATTAAACAGTGATTATGAAACAGTTTGTATTCGTTGCAATGATTTTGATTTTTTCAATTCGTTTGCATGCACAGCATCTGGAGAAAATTTGGGCAACTGATTCTACTTTGAAAGTTCCCGAATCAGTTTTGTTGGATGAAAAAAACCAGAAAATATTTGTTTCGAATATTGATGGGAAGGGCCCTTGGGACAAAGACGGGAAAGGTTCAATTGCCCTGTTGACATTGAATGGAAAAATATTGAATGCTCAATGGGTGACAGGACTTCACGCACCAAAGGGCATGGCATTGTACAGAGATTTTTTAATGGTAGCAGATGTGGATTCTGTTGTGATCATTGATGTTTTCAAGGGAAAGATCATTAAGAAAGTATATGTGGAAGGTGCACAGGGACTAAATGACATTACAACTGATAAATTGGGAAATATTTTTGTTTCAGATACCAAGTCCAAAAAAATATTTTACATCGGATTGTATAAAGGAGATGTAAATATTTATTTAGAGGGATTGAATGCACCTAATGGACTTTACTTTACTGACCATACGTTGCATTTTGTGGACGCTGGTTCATTTTATAAGTTGGGGAAGGGCAAAGAAAAAATATTAATAGCAGATGGAATGACAACTGATACTGATGGAATTGAACAAATTGATGATAAGAACTTTTTGATTTCATGTTGGAGTGGAGTAGTGTGGATGGTAAATGTGAATGGACAAAAATCCATTTTGTTGGATACAAAGTCTGAAGGCATCAATTCTGCTGATATTGGGTTTGACCAGAAGAGCAAAGTGTTATATGTTCCAACATTTTGGAAAAACAATGTCGTGGCATATCAGTTCAAGAATTAATTTCTTCAAATGCCAACATACTTTCTTCGTGTTAGATACAATGGAAAAAATTTTGCTGGTTTTCAAATCCAGGACAATGCCATTACTGTCCAAGGCGAGGTTGAAAAGGCAATGGAAATTTTTTTTAAGCAACCCATTCAATTAACAGGGTCGTCTCGAACTGATGCTGGGGTACACGCCAAGTGCAATTATTTTCATTTCAAGACCGATTTGGAGCATGTGGAAGAGTCTGCTTACAATTTAAATGCAATTTTATCTGGTGGAATAGCGGTTGAAGGAATTTTCAAGGTACCAGATGATGTGCATTCCAGGTTTGCAGCCATGGAGCGAAGTTATTCGTATCATATTTATCACCGCAAGAATCCATTCCTTGAAGATTTTTCATGGTATTATCCTTATCCATTGGATTTAGAGATGATGAATGCTGCTGCAGATCTTTTTAT
>JAFMJI010000013.1 GCA_017853575.1 Chitinophagaceae bacterium
CATTCTCTTTACCTTATTATTGCATCGATTTGAGGAAATTATGGCAAAGAATTTACTGATCGTTGAGTCCCCTGCGAAAGCAAAAACAATTGAGAAAATCTTAGGCAGTGATTTTGAGGTGAAGAGCTGCTATGGGCATATCCGTGACCTGGAAAAGAATGAAATGGGTATTGATATAAAGAAAGGTTTCAAACCGCGATATATCGTTCCTGAGGAAAAAGAAAAGGTCGTTAAGGAGTTAAAACAATTGGCTAAAAAATCAGAAGAAGTATGGTTAGCAACGGATGAAGACCGTGAAGGTGAGGCCATCAGTTGGCATTTATGTGAAGTACTTGGGCTTGATCCAACCTCTACAAAAAGAATTGTTTTTCATGAAATCACCAAGCCAGCAATTAAATCTGCTGTAGAAAAACCTCGAACTGTAAATATGAATCTGGTCAATGCGCAACAAGCCAGAAGGATATTGGACAGAATCGTTGGATTTGAAATCTCTCCTATTTTATGGAGAAAAATGAGCATGAAGAATAATCTTTCTGCCGGAAGGGTTCAGAGTGTAGCAGTAAGAATATTGGTGGAAAGAGAAAGAGCCATCAACTCTTTTGTTCCTGTAAGTCATTTTAAAATTGAAGCAACTTTTGCAGCAAAAGACATCAATGGAAAATCGGTTACATTCAAAGCAGAAGGGTCCAAAAAAAATAATGAGCAAGATGCACAAAAGTTCCTGGAAGGCTGTACCAACGCAGGCTTCAAAGTAGATGATATTCAAAAAAAGCCTTCAAAGAAATCTCCCGCTGCACCATTTACAACATCAACTTTACAACAGGAAGCAAGTAGAAAATTGGGATACGGCGTAAGTAAAACAATGTTAATTGCCCAGAAATTATATGAGGCAGGACATATTACTTATATGAGAACTGACAGTGTGAACTTGAGTGAAACTGCTGTAAAGGACATATCAAATCAGATAACTACATCATACGGCAAAGACTATCTTCAAACTAGAAAGTTCAAGAACAAAAACGAATCTGCACAAGAGGCACACGAAGCCATCCGTCCTACATATATGGACAAAACAACTGTTGACATTGCAGATGGACAAAGGCTTTATGACCTGATTTGGAAAAGAACCATGGCATCTCAGATGTCAGATGCAGAATTAGAAAAAACAATAGCAGACATTTCCATTTCAACGCAGCAAGAGAAATTAAAGGCCGAAGGTGAGGTGATGAAATTTGAGGGATTCCTTAAAGTATATAATGAGAGCAAGGACGAAGATGAAGAAGATGATGCAGTTGAAGGAATGTTGCCACCATTAGAAGTTGGTCAATCACTTGACTTACAAACATTAACTGCTACCGAAAGATATAGCAGGCCTCAACCGAGATACACAGAAGCCTCTTTGGTAAAAAAATTGGAGGAATTGGGAATTGGAAGACCTTCAACCTATGCCCCAACCATATCTACGATTTTAAAAAGAGGGTATGTTGAGAAAAAGGAAAAAGAAGGCGTAAAAAGAGATTTCAGAGTTCTCACGTTGCAAAAAGGCAAAATCACTAAAGTCACAGAACAGGAAAACACTGGAGCAGAAAAAGGAAAACTTTTCCCTACTGACCTGGGTTCTGTTGTAACTGATTTTTTGATACAATATTTCAATCATGTAATGGATTATGGATTCACTGCCAAGATTGAAAATGAATTCGACGAGATTGCAGATGGAGATCAAGACTGGAGCAAGATGTTGAAAGACTTCTACTCTCCTTTTAAGAAAGATGTTGATCATACCATGGAGAAAGCTGAAAGAATCAGCGGAGAGCGTGAACTTGGCCATGATCCAGTTTCTGGTAAACGAGTAATTGCTAGAATGGGCAGATATGGACCAATGGTTCAAATGGGTGAAACAACAGAGGAGGAAAAACCAAAATTTGCAAAACTTAGAGCAGATCAAAGTATTGAAACCATTCAACTGAATGAAGCACTTGAATTATTCAAACTTCCAAGAATACTTGGTGAGTTTGAGGGAAGTGAAGTACAAGTGAACATCGGAAGATTTGGTCCGTACATCGCCCATGATAAAAAATTCTATTCTTTAGCAAAAGAATTTGATCCTTATGAAATCAATCTAGAAACTGCGACTCCAATCATAGAAGAGAAGAGAAAAGCAAAAGATGAGAGAACGATCAAGATTTTTGAAAAAGAGAAAATACAGTTGTTAAAAGGGCCTTATGGTCCATATATTAAAAAAGGACTGCGCAACTTTCCTATTCCTAAGGAAAAGCAAGAAGAGGCAAAAGACCTTAGCATTGAAGATGTACAGGCTATGATTGAACATGCCATTGCCAATCCTTCCAGAGGAAAAAGAAAGGCAAAGAAGAAATCATAAATATTCTGTGATGATGGCCAACAGTGAGTTACACGCTTTGTTGAATTTAATTGAAGACCCTGATGAAGAGGTGTTTCTTTCAATCACAGATAGGTTCATTGGACTTGGACAAGAGATCATCCCAATACTGGAAGAACATCAACACTCAACACATGATGAAGAGCAAATCAAAAAAATCAATTTCATCATTGACAAAGTTGCATTGTCTATTTTGACCGACGAATTGCTGGAGTGGAAAATTTCTGAAGATCAATCGACCGTCGAAGCTTCCTTAATCATCTCCCGATATCTGAACAGAGAGATCAATCAAGAGAATATATTTTTTGAAATTGAGAAAATCAGAAGAAGCGTTTGGCTAGAGTTAAATGACTACCTGACACCATTGGAGGAAGTAAACATCATCAATAAAATCATTTTTGAATATTATAAATTCAAAGGTCTTGAAACAAACTATGCCAATAGCAAGGATTTTGATCTATATAGCTTGATCTGCAACAAGCAATCCAACACTTTTGCTCTTGGTGCCCTCTATTTACTGATATCCGAAATGTTGGGATTGAGTTTAAAGCCCGTTGAAGTTCCTCGTCAAAATTTAATCTGCTACTTTGAAGAAGATCTTCTTTTTGATGAAAAAGGCAATGGAATACTTTTTTTCCTTGATCCATTAAACGGACAAGTATATACACACAAGGACATAGAGAATTATTTGAAAAAAATCAATTATGTCCCCTACCCAATGAACATTACAACAGTTTCATCTCTCAGATTTGTTCAAAAATGGTTGAACGAGCTTGCAAAAGTTGAAAAAGAATCAGGAAAGGAACATAAGTACACAGGACTACAATCCATCATTGAAAAGCTCAGTGAGCTATAAAAACAGATCCATTTTTTAAGTATCTTGATATAAAATCAAGAAAATTGATCACTTGGGAAGATTTTGCAAAGGTGGAGATCAGGTCTGGAACAATTTTAGCTGCAAAACCATTTGAAAAAGCAAAAAAACCTGCATATCAACTTGAGATTGATTTTGGTCCACTAGGTATTAAAAAATCATCCGCTCAAATCACACATCATTATAGCGTGGAAGAATTAATAGGAAAACAGATCATCGCAGTTGTTAATTTCCCACCCAAACAGATAGCCAACTTTTTCAGCGAATGTTTGGTCTTAGGCGTTTACGACAAAGACCAACAAGTCATTTTATTACAACCAACTTTACCTGTTGACAATGGATCAAAAATTGGATAACAATCAGACCAAAGGAATGATTGAAACCCCACTAGGTTGGATTCATGTTGAATATGATTCCAACAGTATAAAGTCATTATATTTTACAGATAAAACTTTAGATAACCCAACTAAAATCATTGACAATCAATTATTTGATAAAATAAAAAATGATATTACAAATTACTTTAATAAGCAATTGACCTCATTCAAATTTACCCTGAATCCTGAAGGCACTCCATTTCAAAAAAGGGTATGGAAAGAGCTTGAAAAGATTCCCTATGGAAGTACTTGTTCCTACCAGGAATTGGCCATCAGGCTTGAGGGAAAGGAGAAAACAAGGGCTGTGGCAACTGCAATTGCCAAAAACCCAATTTTAATATTGATACCCTGTCACCGGGTGATTGGCTCAAATGGGAAATTGACCGGATTTTCAGGGGGGTTAAACAGAAAAAGAGCATTATTGGAACTGGAAGGCAATTCTGTCATAGAATAAAGCGTTTTACCGAAGGAAATCCTGTGTAAAATCATCAAATTCAACAAGTTTTGCATTTAAATACAACTTATTTTCGTCCGTATGAAAAAAATAACCATTCTAGCGGCTATTCTAACTGTTTTCATCTCTTGTAATGAGAAAAAGTCTACCCGTACCAAGACTACCGATCCAACTAAATCTGGCCCCCTTTCTGTTGATGTGAAAGTGCTTGTCAGAGACACTGTTGCCGAATCTATTGAGGTAGCGGGGAACATCCTACCTTATGAGTTGACTGAAATCAGACCAGAAATTTCTGGTAGAATTGTTTCTTTAAACTTCAAAGAAGGATCAACTGTACAAAAAAATACGGTTTTATTGAAGCTGTTTGATGGAGATTTGCAGGCACAATTAAAAAAACTTCAGGTACAACAACAAATTGCTGATAAAACCGAAGAACGTCAAAGAGAATTATTGAAGATCAACGGTATCAGTCAACAAGACTATGACTTGAGCCTACTTCAATTAAACAACATCAAAGCTGATATTGAATTGCTTAAGGTGAATATTTCCAAGACAGAAATCAAGGCTCCTTATACAGGAAGAATTGGTTTAAGAAACATTTCTCTTGGGGCTTTTGTTACTCCCTCAAATATCATTACTTCAATCAGCCAGGTTGATCAGAAAAAAATCAGTTTCAGCATCCCAGAAAAATACAGCAACCAGGTTCGCCAGGGTATGAAAGTTCAGTTTGGTATTGAAGGGAAAGAGATGGATTATTTTGCTACAGTCTTGGCCTCTGAGAGTGTCATTGAATCACAGACACGTAACCTCAAAATATTAGCAACAATTAATGATGACAAAAACGAATTGGTACCAGGTACCTTTGCAAAGGTAAGTCTTACGCTCGGCGAGAATACCAATGCTGTATCTGTGCCTACTCAATGTATTATCCCAAGTGCCAGATCAAAACAGTTGGTACTGTACAAGAATGGTGAACCTCAATTCGTAAATGTAACCACAGGAATCAGAAGTGTTGACAATGTTCAGATCACAGATGGTGTTCAACCAGGCGATACTGTGATTGTAACAGGTCTCCTCTTCATTAGAAAAGATTCGAAATTAAAAATCGGTAAGATTCAATAGTCAGATACAAACCTTAAAGAATGAACCTTTCAGAACTTAGTATTAAACGACCGGTATTTGCGGTAGTTTGCAGCATAGTGATCATCATCTTTGGTGGTCTGGGTTATAGTTTTCTTGGGGTAAGAGAATATCCCGCTATTGATCCTCCCATCGTAAATGTTAGATGCAGCTATGTTGGAGCAAATGCTGAAATCATAGAACAGCAGGTTACCGAAGTGCTTGAGAAAGCTGTTAATGGCGTACAAGGTGTAAAAAACATTACTTCATCAAGTTCCCAAGGAAGCTCAAATATTACTGTTGAATTTGAATTGGGTGTTGATCTTGAAAGAGCAGCCAACGATGTAAGAGAAAAAGTATCACAGGTTAGTGGACAATTGCCTCAAGACCTGGATGCACCTCCTGTGGTTGCAAAACAAGATTCAGATGCAGAACCAATTGTGTTCATGCAAATGCAGAGTAATAAAAGAACATTGCTTGAGATTTCAGACCTCGCAGAAAACATAGTTCAAGAACGTTTACAAACGATATCAGGTGTGAGTGGTGTAAACATTTTTGGACAAAGGCCTGCCATGAGAATTTGGTTTGATCCAGTAAAACTATCCGCTTACCGTTTAACCATAAGTGATGTAAAAACAGCATTGGATAGAGAAAATATTGAACTACCTGGAGGTAAAGTACGTGGAAATGTTACGGAGCTCACAGTTAAAGCGTATGGTAAACTCACAACGGAAGAGGATTTCAATAACTTGATCATCAGACAAACCGAAGGCAATATTATACGCCTCAAAGACATAGGGTATGCCATTATTGGTCCAGAGAATGAAGAATCCGCCACCAGAAAAAACAATGTGAGATCTGTAAACCTCGCTGTAATTGCACAGCCAGGATCTAATCAGGTTGCAATTGCCGATGAACTCTATAAAAGAATTGAACAGATCAAAAAAGACCTTCCACAGGATATTATCTTGGAAATTGGCTTTGATAGAACCCTGTTTGTAAGAAAAGCCATTACGGAGGTAAAAGAAACATTGTTTATTGCAATCCTGCTGGTTGTACTGATTATTTATTTATTCTTCAGGGAATGGTCGATCGCATTCAGACCTTTAATCGATATACCTGTAGCATTGGTCGGTGCATTCTTTATTATGTACCTAGCCGGGTTTTCTATCAACGTACTCACTTTGCTTTCGCTGGTACTTGCAACCGGACTTGTTGTAGACGATGGTATTGTAGTAACAGAAAACATCTTCAAGAAGATCGAGCAAGGAATGGATAAATACACTGCCGCAAAAGAAGGATCAAAAGAAATTTTCTTTGCAGTTATCTCTACTTCCTTAACCCTTGCCATCGTGTTCTTGCCGATCATTTTCCTTCAAGGTTTCGTAGGAAGTTTGTTCAGAGAATTCGGTATTGTAGTTGCAGGAGCTGTATTGATTTCTGCGTTTGTATCTCTTTCACTCACGCCAGTTCTGAATATTTATCTGACCAAGAAAAATGTACATGATCATTCTTGGTTTTATAGAAAAACAGAGCCCTTCTTCGCAGGAATGGAAAACGGCTACAAAAGAATGTTGAATGCATTTATGGGGAAAAGATGGATTGCATTTGTAATTGTGGCTATTTGCGCAGCCGCCATTTATTTTGTTGGCAAAAAACTTCCATCTGAACTCGCTCCAATGGAAGATAGGAATAGATTAAGGATGAGCATCACGGCACCAGAAGGAACAGATTTTGATTACATGGACAGGGCTGTTTACGACATTACCCAACGAGTGATGGATTCTGTGCCCGAGCGTTATGTGGTGCTTTCATTTGCACCAAATTTTGCGGGTGCAGGTGGATCCAACAATGCCAACGTTAGTATTGGATTGGTAGATGCAGGAGAAAGAAAGAGAAGTCAAAATGATATCGCACAGAACCTCAATAAAATTTTTAAAGATCAAACAGACCTGAGAATTTTTGTTACACAAGAGCAAACCATTTCAGTGGGACAAGGTGGACGAGGACAGCTTCCTGTTCAATTTGTTTTGCAAAACCTCAGCTTTGACAAACTGAAAGAAAAAGTTCCCTTGTTCATGGATGAAGTAGCAAAAAGTTCAGTGTTTCAAGGAAACGACGTCAACTTGAAATTCAATAAACCTGAAATTCAAATCAGAATTGACCGCCTAAAAGCAAGTGAATTGGGAATTTCTATTTTGGATATTTCTAATACATTGCAATTAGCGCTTAGCGGAAGAAGATTCGGCTATTTCCTTAGAAATGGAAAACAATACCAAGTAATTGGACAAGTTGATAGAAAAGACAGGGATGCACCAGTTGATTTGAAATCTTTCTACCTTAGAAGCAGAGCAGGTGAATTGATTCAATTGGACAACCTTGTAAAATTCAATGAATCTGCTACCCCACCTTCTATTTATCACTTCAACAGATTGAAGAGTGCCATTGTTTCAGCAGGTTTAGCACCTGGAAAAACACTGGGAGATGGCATCAAGGAAATGAAAAGAATTGCAGGTGTTGTTTTGGACGATTCCTTTACTACAAGCTTGAGCGGATCATCAAGAGATTTTGCAGAAAGCTCTTCAAATACACAAACTGCATTTCTACTTGCATTGGTATTGATCTTTTTGATTCTTGCAGCTCAATTTGAAAGCTTTGTGGATCCTTTCATAATCATGATCACAGTGCCATTGGCATTGGCAGGTGCCGTCATCAGTCTTTCAATATTCGGACAAACATTAAATATCTTTTCACAGATTGGAATCATCATGCTGATTGGGTTGGTAACCAAAAACGGTATTCTGATTGTAGAATTTGCGAACCAAAAACGTGAAGCAGGTATCTCAAAATTGGATGCGGTATTGGAAGCTTCCGTAGCAAGGCTTCGTCCAATTCTGATGACAACTTTGGCAACAGCGTTGGGTGCTCTTCCTATTGCATTGGCATTGGGTTCTGCAGGAAAAAGCCGTATACCACTCGGTATTGTAATTATTGGAGGATTGCTCTTTGCTTTGGTGCTCACCTTGTTTGTGGTACCAGCACTGTATACATATATTTCCAGGAAAAAAACTACTCATGCAAATTAGACTTCTCATATTAGGCTTCCTTTTTGTTAATGCAGTAAATGCACAGGACTCTCTTTTTACTGCCAAGGATGCTGTGGATTTGGCGCTTAAACAAAACATAGATATCCAAATTGCACAAAGTGATATTGAAATAACCAAGATCAATAATACTTGGGCGAATGCTGGCGCGTTACCTACCATTACCGCACAGGCTACCAATACTGAAGCCATCTCTAATCTGAATCAAAAATTAAATAACGGTAATTCAATTCAGAGAAACAATGTAAAAAACAACAGCTTGAATGCCAATATGGTACTCAGCTGGAGGGTTTTCAACGGAATGCGGGTGCAAGCAACAAAAGACAGATTTGAGATCATTGAAAAAATGGGAAACATCGCATTCAAACAACAAGTTGACCAAGTTATTTTTGACGTATTGAGTGTTTACTACAACTTGGTAAGATTGAATAAACAAGTGAATTCGACCCTTGCCATCATTGATTTATCCAAGGAGCGAGTTAAGATTGCTGAAACGAGGTTTAATGTTGGCAGCGGAACGAAAACTGATATGCTTCAGGCAAAAATCGATCTCAATACCCAGGAAGTGAATTTGAAAAATATCTTCAAACAAATTTCAACTACCAAAGCAAGCTTAAACAACCTGCTGAAACGAAATCCGCAGGAACCTATATATGCGAAAGAGGAACAATTCAAAATTCCTTCCATCAATTTAGATGAAATCGTCAAAAAAATTGACGAACAGAACTACCAGATGCTCATGGCTAATCAGACCAAATTGAACTTGGCAAATGACAGGAGAATTATATTTTCTCAGAAGCTCCCTACCCTCACTTTAAATTCGTCTGCATTATTGAACAGAACAATTTCTACAGCAGGCTTGTTCCTGACCAATCAGACATATGGGCCAAACGTTGGACTCTCCATTGGTATCCCCATCTTTCAGAGCAATATCAACAAGACTCAATTAAAAGTGAACGCTGTTCAACAAAAACAACAGGCATTGGAGATTGAAGCATTGAAATCCAGAATACAAAGAGATCTTTTTATCGCTTACCAAGAATATCAAAATGCGATCGAAGCAACTAAAATTGAAGAATCAAATGTGAAACTTGCCGAAGAGAACAATAAAATATCTACTGAAAGATTCAGAAAGCTTCAAAGTAATTCTATTGAACTGCGTCAAGCACAATTGAGTTTAAATGATGCACAAGACAGATACATCAATGCACAATATAGGGCTCATATAGCCGCTACATCCATTTTGTACACCATTGGAGAAATCAGCAACTTTTAATTAGCTGATCAGGTTATTTTTCTTGAATGCCATTGGTAGTAGATCAGAAACTGAGTTGAATTCAAAAACCTCGCCTGATTGGCCGGTAAGGAGCAATCGTATATTCCCAGAAAATCTTGATTCAAATTCCACCAATGATTGTCTGCAAACACCGCATGGTGCAATAGGAACATCAGATCCCTGCTTATCACTTATATAACTGATACAAATATTTTTAATCTCTACTTGAGGAGCAATAGTAGAAATTGCAGCCAGCATGACTCGCTCAGCACAGAGTCCAATGGGATATGAAGCATTCTCCTGGTTCGTACCATGCACCATGGTTCCGTTTTCCATTTGCGCCAAACTGGCTACTTTGAAACCTGAATATGGTGCATATGCAGCAGTAGCAATCTTTCTCGTTTCATTGATTAGAAATTGATCTTGTTCAGACAATTCAGATGCATCTTTGAAAGATTTGTATTGAATTTCAAAAGATGAATGTTGCATATGATTTATTTAATCGCTCTAAATATCCTATCCCACCTGGGTCCTTTCTGCCAACTGAACCAAATCATCGATGCTTTACCAACGATATGATCTTCTGGAACATAACCCCAAAATCTTGAGTCTTGTGAATTATGTCTGTTGTCACCCATCATCCAGTAATAATTCATTTTAAACGTATAGGAAGATGATTCTTTACCATTTATAAAAACTTTCCCATCTTTCTGTTCAAATGAATTGTTCTCATATACCTGAATAGCTCGTTTATATAATAAAACATTTCTTTCAGTCATTTGAATGGTTGTGCCTTTTTGAGGAATCCACAATGGTCCAAAGTTGTCTTCACTCCATTTGAATTGAGTGGTATCATAGGGAAATGTATTTCCGAAACCACTGGTGTTCAATTCAGGGGTG
Organism: Chitinophagaceae bacterium; assembly: GCA_017853575.1. Classification (GTDB taxonomy): domain Bacteria; phylum Bacteroidota; class Bacteroidia; order Chitinophagales; family Chitinophagaceae; genus Pollutibacter. Next base: position 10,503 of record JAFMJI010000013.1, read on the forward strand.
AGCATTGATTTAACAACAAATGGAAAGGATTTTACTTTTTGCAATTGTGATGGAGTCAGATTAATTCTATACGTATTCTGCATGCCTTCCAACTGCATAAAATCTCTTTGCTCTGGGTCTTGCAAATCAACATTCAAATCTTTTGAAATAAATTCATCAGAAAAGAATCCCTTTCCATCCAAAACAACAATGTATGGCATTTCAGATGCTGGAGGAAATTCACTGATCTGATTGTTTATATACAGAACACCATTAATGATCTTAACGGAATCACCGGCAATTGCAACACATCGTTTGATGAAATTCTCTCTCTTATCTACAGGTCTTGTAATGATATCATCTCTTTCAGCAAAAAGCATGTCTCTGGTTCCGCCCCTTGATTCATAAGCACGCAGATAATCATAGTAATTGATTTCTGATTGGAACTCTCGAATAACTGTATCACCTACCGGATAATTAAAAACAACTACATCATTTCTTTTGATGGGTTGTGCAAAATATCTTTTATAAGGAAGTTTGATCCATTCTAAATAAGACTTTGATGTTCCAATTGGAAGTGTATGATGTACAAATGGAAATGCCAAAGGTGTATTTGGGACACGGGGTCCGTATGAAGTTTTACTTACAAACAAAAAGTCATTCACCAACAAAGTCTTTTCCATGGATCCCGTAGGAATTACATATGCTTCAAAAACGAATGTTCGCACGATGGTGGCAGCAACAATGGCAAAAACAAGTGCATCGACCCATTCTCTGGCGCCTGATTTCTTGTAGTTTTTAACTACTGGAATGCCGGCATATCGTTCACTTTTTGAAAATCCTAGGTAAGGGAAATAGAGGAAAGGTACAAATACAGTTGCGGCGTGATGCAGCAGGTGAAACCTTCCAAAATGTTCTACAAACTTGATACAAATCCAGATGGTTACAAACTGACCGGCTATTGGAATTAATTGAAAAAGGAACCAGTAAATTTTAAGGTCCATTTTTTTTACCATCAACCATGTATTATAAAATGGAACCAACGCTTTCCATGCTACGATCTCAGCCTTTTTAAACATCCCATATAAACCCACATGAAATCCAACAACTGCAAGTGCAAATAAAATCCATCCTATACCCATATTAAATTATTATACTTTCAAAAGTAACTAAAATGAAGGAAATGCAACACTGGAGCTGATAAGCGAGTGTTAAACTTGTGTGATTGGCAATAAAAGATGACGAATCGAAAAAGATATCAAATATCAAGAAATAGCAGTTCCAATTTTGTTCGATACCCTGGATGATTTGATTCTGACAACATCTTTAACTGTTGCATCGATATCCATTAATTTAATATCATCCTCACATTCGATGGTTGGAGCAGAAGTACAAAATCTCATGGCAATCCAAACATGATCAATGACTACTTCATCAATTTTATTGAAGCCATTTGACATGAGACAATCCCAATTCAAGTCTCTGTTCAAATCAGATACAATCTTTGAAGTTGGTTTTGGGTATGCAATCCAAAGTTTTCCTTTTGATCTTAATGCAGGGACAACATCTTTTAAAATACCAGATAATTGGTTATAATTAACTGCAAAAACCAATGCAAAATCAATCTTCCTGCTTTTTAACAAGGGAGTTACGTTTTTTGCAAAAGATAACTTTGTAAAATATTTCTCAAGTGTTGAGGGAATCCCCTGGATGAGGATGTTTTTCTCTTCGCAAAGCTGAAGCTTGTCAAAAATATTAATTAGCATTCTTCAGTCAAATTTTGTTTGGGAGAGCTAAATTAACACTTTTTCCACAATTATAGAAGGGCTTGAAGAAGATTATCTCGACTCTTTTCTTCGATCGCGGTTCTTGAAGATGGGGACTTTATTCTCACTTCCAGAGAGGAGGCGTCCGATATTTTTCTGGTGGGTGAGAATAACAAGCAATGCAACTGCTATGGCAAATACTCTATAAGCATTGTTGTCTACATTGAAAACAACCAAAATGAAAATTGGGAAGGCAATACTGGCAAGTATGGAACTCAATGATACAAAGCGTGTTAGGTACAAAACCAGCAGAAAAACACCAATACAACTGAGTGCTGTCCATGGTGATACTGAAATGATCAGGCCAAACAATGTAGCAACCCCTTTTCCACCCCTGAATTCAGCCCATATTGGGAAAATATGTCCAATTACAGCGGCAAGTCCTAATCCTATTTGAAAATTCGTTCTTTCAAATTCATTTTGAACATAAAATGGAAGCAATAAAGCAAGTTTTACTGCAAGGAAACCCTTCATGATGTCCATAAACATCACTATTGACCCCCATTTGCTTCCTAAAACACGAAAAGTGTTGGTAGCTCCCGCATTTCCACTGCCATAATCCCTGATATCAATGTTAAACTGCGACTTACTAACGATTACAGATGTGGGTATCGAACCAATCAAATATGCAGCAATGATTAAAAAAGCTTCATTCATGCCTTGTGGCAAATTGATGAGGGACAAAATTAATGAAAAAATAAGATTTGTCGTTTCTGGTTGAGGTTTGAGCCTCAAAGGTTGAACGAAATCGCCATCCACTCGCCTTGATGATATTGTTTAATTTTATTTCCAAATAAATAGATATATTTTAAACAAATATCATTATAATCAGTTGATAATAAGCCACTTATAATTAATATGCCATTTTCATTTAAAACTGATCGAATGGCTTCAGAGTGCTCCATCAGTATATTTTTGTTAATATTCGCCAGCACAACATCAAAAACGCCTAATCCTGATAATTGATCTTGACATGAAACATGAATATTGAGGGCAGAATTATTGATCAGGTTTTCCCTGGCATTTTCATAACTCCACAAATCATTGTCAATGGCAATCACTTCATCAGCTCCAAGTTTTTCAGCTAAAATGGCCAAGATTCCTGTTCCAGTGCCAAAATCAAACACTCTTTTATTGGAAAAATCCACTTCCAACATTGCCACCATCATCATCTTAGTGGTTGCATGATGACCTGTACCAAAGCTCATTTTGGGGGTGATGATTATTTCATGCTCATACCCTTCTTGTTTGGGATGAAAATCAGCTCTTACTAGAATTTTACCTGGAATATCTACGGGCTGGAAATTGGATTCCCAGGATGCATTCCAATTGGTTTCTTCAATGAATGATATCCTAAAATTAACTTGATGGTTATTCAGCCATAACCTAAGGTCATCCAAATTTGCCTCTATCTCGGCTGCATAGGCCTTTAGCTCTGATTCACTTTCTTCCATCTGATGAAATCCGAATTCAGGCAAATATGCTATCGTGATTTCTTTTAAATCAGCAGCAATTTCTGGAATATGTACTTCGATATAACGCATAAAAAAAGCCGGTATGTACCGGCTAATTATTTTATTCCGCAGATGGATTTTCGTCTTCTGGTTTTTTGAATTCAGGTTTTGGAATCAATACTTTTCTGCTCAGCTTGAACTTTCCTGTTTTATGATCTATTCCGATCAACTTTACTTTCACAGTATCTCCTTCCTTAAGTATTCCATCTAGGTTCTCAAGACGCTTCCAACTTACTTCACTGATATGCAATAAACCTTGCTTACCAGGCATGAATTCTACAAACGCTCCGTATGGCATGATAGATTTCACCGTTGATTCGTACTCCTCACCAACTTCAGGAATAGCAACAATTCCTTTGATCCAAGCAACCGCCTTGTCTAGCCCTTCTTTCGCAGGACTGAAAATGCTCACCTCACCATATTTTCCAACTTCCTCAATATTTACAGTGGTTCCTGTTTCACGTTGAATTTCTTGAATGATTTTACCCTGTGGGCCTATTACAGCACCAATGAATTCTTTATCAATAATCAACTTCTCCATTCTCGGAGCATGTGGTTTCACCTCACCTCTTGGAGACTCAATGCACTGATACATTTCTTGAAGGATATGCAATCTTCCTTTTCTTGCCTGCTCCAATGCTTCGCGCATGGTTTCCATGCTCAATCCATCAATTTTAATATCCATTTGGATACCACAGATACCATCACGTGTTCCGGTTACTTTAAAGTCCATATCACCCAGATGATCTTCATCACCAAGGATATCTGTAAGGATTGCATATTTTCCATCAGTTGGACGAGTAATCAATCCCATCGCAACACCACTTACGTGTTTTGGAACGGGCACACCAGCATCCATCAATGCCAATGATCCTGCACAAACAGTTGCCATGGAAGAAGAACCATTTGATTCCAAAATATCAGAAACAACACGTACAGTATAGGCATAATCATTACCAGGCATCATTTGCTTCAGTGAACGCAGAGCAAGATTTCCATGACCAACTTCTCTTCTACCTGGTCCTCTCATTGGTTTTACTTCACCCGTTGAGAATGCAGGAAAATTATAGTGTAAGATAAATTTGCTATAATCAGATTTTGCAGCACTCTCAATCAACAACTCATCCAATGGAGTACCAAATGTAATTGTTGTAAGAGATTGTGTTTCTCCACGTGTAAACAATGCTGATCCGTGTGGTGATGGAAGTACATCTACTTCCATGTTGAGTGGACGAACCTGATCCAATGATCTTCCATCTAAACGAATTTTATCATCCAGAATCATGTTTCGAACAACTTCCCACTTTAGGTCTTCGAAATATTTTTTTGCTAATTTCTTTTGAACATCTGTCGCTTCTTCACCGAATGATGCAACAACTTCTTTCTTCAATTCATCATATGCTTTAGAACGATCAGCTTTGCTGGTTCCACTTTTGGAAATTGCATAAACTCTTTCAGAAGCAAATTCAGTAACGCGCTGAAGAATAGCATCATCTGTCAATGGCTTTGTATAGTCTCTCTTGCCTTGAACGCCAACTTTCTCACGAAGTTGCTCCTGGGCTGTGATCTGAATTCTGATGGCATCGTGTGCAACTTCCAATGCTTTTATAAAATCAGCCTCAGAACATTCTTTTGATTCACCTTCTACCATCATGAGGTTCTTGTGTGTAGCACCAATCATGAAGTCCATATCAGCATTCGCCAATTCAGTTCTTGATGGATTTACCACAAAATTTCCATTCACTCTTGCAACACGAACTTCTGAAATGATTTCCTTGATGGGAATATCAGATACTGCCAGTGCAGCAGATGCAGCTAGACAAGCCAATGCATCTGGCATGATTTCTGGATCACTTGAAACAAGCGTTACCAACACTTGCACATCGCATAAATAATCTTCTGGAAACAATGGTCGAAGCGCACGATCAATCAAACGACTGGTCAATATTTCATAGTCGTTTAATCTTGCTTCACGTTTGAAAAATGAACCTGGGATTCTACCAGCAGATGCGAATTTTTCTTGGTAGTCTACAGAAAGCGGGAAGAAATCCTGTCCTTCTTTTGGTTCCTTGTTTGCGCAAACAGTTGCGAGTAAAATACAGTTTCCCTGACGAACAGTAACTGCTCCGTCTGCTTGACGAGCGAGTCTTCCTGTTTCTATGGTTACAATTCGACCGTTACCAAGGTCGAAACTTGATTGAAAAGGTTGTGATAACATGATTTGATTTTTGGAATTTCCCAAAAAGCACTATTCCCAACAAACCTGTTGGGAATAGAACCAATGAGTTGAATTTATTTTCTTAAACCGAGTTTCTCGATCAAAGCACGGTAACCTTGAAGGTTGTGCTTGCTGAGGTAAGTAAGCAGTCTTTTACGCTGGCCTACTTTTCTCATTAAACCACGGTTGGATGAGAAATCTTTTTTGTTTGATTGTAAATGACCAGAGATTTCGTTGATCTCTTCTGTGAGTAAAGCAACTTGTGCTTCGATAGAACCAGTGTTCTTTGCATTGCCGCCGAAATCAGCAACGATGGAGGATTTTTTTTCTTTTGTTACGCTTGACATCTCAATAATTTTTGATTCATCTTAATTTTTACATCTCGAAATTGGCTGCGAAGGTAGTGAAATTATATGAAATACAAAGAAAATAGCTGGAAATTAGGGCAGCCTTCCTTAGTGCATGTATTTGATTTTCAATGCATAGAGTAATGAGAAGAGTCCGCCGGTTACGACTGTAAATGTTGCATAGGAAATCCCAAGAAAATTATCAGATCCAAAAACCAACAGTGGTGCGATCACACCTATGAGGTTTCCGAGAAAGTAAAAATGAAATCCCCTCTTTCTAAGTCTGAGCATCAACCAAGCACCAATAAGCGTTAAAACGTTGGAAATCAGTATAAAAAAGCTATTATCCCGCATATTTCCGGTAGTATTTGCGAGAGATAGATCGCTCAAAATATCTTCAAATTTTTTTTCCGCTACAGGGTCATTTTTCATCGATACCTGAAAGTAATCCTGCCATTGTTCCATGTTTTTTGACATTGCTTTGGTTACTGTCTCTGGATCCGACAAACCAGATATGCCAGTGAGAATCATATAGATGCTTCCAAAAATGCTGAGGAAACAAAGAAAACGAAGGAACCTGGGTACAACTGGTTTTATGGACTCTTGATCAGGAAACATGCTTAAACATTTAGACTTACATTATCAATCACCTTTCCACCTTCTGTTTTGATGGTACGGGCAGGATATTTATTGATAACAAGGTAGTCATGTGTGGCCATTACAATGGCAGTTCCGAGTTCTTTGGCAATCTGAAACAACAAATTCATAATTTCTTCGGTCGTTTCAGGATCAAGATTTCCAGTTGGCTCATCTGCCAAGATCAATTTTGGAGAGTTCAGTAATGCCCTTGCTATGTCTACCCTTTGCTGCTCACCCCCTGACAGTTCATAGGGGAATTTGAATCCCTTCGTTTTCAATCCCACCTTACCTAATACTTCATCAATTTTATTTTCAATTTCACGTTCATTCGTCCAACCGGTTGCAGCCAATACGAATTTCAGGTTATCATGAACATTTCTATCTGTAAGCAATTGAAAGTCCTGAAATACGATTCCAATGTTTCTTCTCAAAAATGGAACAGTTTTCCAGGTAAGATCTTTTAAGTCAAATCCAGCAACGTTTGCAGTGCCTTCTTGTAATGGAAGTTCACCGTATAATGTTTTAAGAAGACTTGATTTACCGGTACCAGTCTTCCCAACCAAATAAACAAATTCACTTTTAGAAACTGTTATGTTCACATTGCTTAAAATCAATGAATCACCTTGATATATATTGGCATTCCTGATTTCTAAAACTGTTTCATTCATAATGATGAATTAAGATGCAAAGTTAAATACTTCGTTTTGATGATGAATTTCTACCAACTTTTGATCAGCAGCTTCTACCCTACCAATAACCTGTGCATTAACATGAAAGCTTTTGGCAATATTTATGAATTTTTCTGCAGCGATCTCATTTGTATAGATTTCCATTCTACACCCCATGTTGAAAACTTGAAACATTTCTTTGTAGTCTGCTCCACTGGCTTCTTTAATTAAATCGAATATAGGCGGAACCTGAACAAAATTATTTTTTACTACTTTAAAATTTCCCGGAAGGTACTTCAGGCATTTGGTTTGACCTCCTCCGCTACAATGTATCAATCCATGTACATCATCAAAATGATTCTGTAAAATTTGTTTGAGAATGGGCGCAAATGTACGTGTAGGAGTCAATACAAGCTGGCCAGCATTGACATCAAAATCATTTACATTTATTTTATCAGTCATGCGATGCTTACCAATGTACACAACAGAGGATGAAATATTAGGATCAAAAGATTCCGGATATTTTTCAGCATACCATTTCGAAAACATATCATGCCTTGCACTGGTAAGTCCATTGCTTCCTATGCCACTGTTGTACGATGTTTCATAACTGGATTGCCCATCACTGGATAAGCCAACGATTACATCCCCTGCTTGAATTTTTTCATTCGTAATAAGCTTGCTTTTTGGCCATCGTGCTGTCATGGTGCCATTTACAGCAATGGTTCTTACTACATCTCCAACATCTGCCGTTTCACCCCCCAAGTAATGAATATGTACTCCGTATTTTTTTAAGGATTCAAAGAAACTGGAACTTCCATCAATAATTTCTTTGAGAACTTCTCCCGGTATAAGATGTTTATTTCTGTCGATTGTAGAGTTAAAAACTATGTTGTCATGAATGCCAATACAAAGTAAATCATCCAAATTCATGACAATAGCATCTTGCGCAATTCCTCTCCAAACAGACAGATCACCAGTTTCTTTCCAATACAAATATGCAAGTATACTTTTGGTACCCGCCCCATCGGCATGCATCACATTTACAAATGCATCATCCCCACAAAGAAAATCTGCATATATTTTACAAAACGCATGTGGATACAATCCAGCATCAAGGTTTTTGATGGCTTGATGAACTTCTTCTTTTTGTGCAGAAACACCCCGTTGATTGTATAAACTCATTGGTTATAAAGGTAGATGCAAAGCTAATCCAGATCAAAGAAACAACCATGTTTTAATTCCATTCTTATCAACAGCATGTTGATTATTCCATTTGAAGTAAATTTGTGCTCCTTATGCAAGTACATTTTCAGATAGAAACATTGCCTGTATTCAAAAATGCTGTTGTTACCATCGGTGCATTTGATGGTGTTCATGCAGGTCACCAGGCAATTTTGAGAAGCCTTAAGTATGAAGCAGAGAAAATTGATGGTGAAACCATTGTAATCACCTTTCACCCTCATCCAAGAAGAATTTTAAACAATGCTGATGCTCCTTCATTGTTGACGAGCCTGGAAGAAAGAATTGAAAAATTCCAGGAATTGGGCATTGACCATTTGGTAGTTGTACCTTTTGATCATGTATTTGCTGAACTGAGTGCGGAGGAATATCTGAGTAAATTTCTAATTGGACTTTTCCATCCAAAGATTATAGTCATTGGATATGATCACCGTTTCGGTAAAGAGAGAAAAGGAGATTTTCAATACTTAAAAAACATGGCAGATGTTTACAGCTATCAGGTTTTTGAAATTCCCGAACATGTTCTCAATGAGTCTCGTGTTAGTTCAACACAAATAAGAGAGTTTTTACTAAATGGACAAATTGAACAGGCAAATAAATTGTTAACCTACCCTTATCAATTACATGGAATTGTTATTGAAGGAGATAAACTTGGCAGAACACTTGGCTACCCTACTGCAAATCTTTCCTTGGTTGACAGCGATAAATTGATTCCAGCATCTGGTGTGTACGCTGTAACCGTACAGCTTATTGAAAACGGAGAAGTACGTTTTGAAAAGGGGATGATGAATATTGGATACAGACCAACTGTGAATGGAAAAGAGAGGAGAATTGAAGTGCATATTTTTTCTTTCGATGAGGATATTTACCACAAACATCTAAAAGTCTCACTGTTAAAGTACACCAGAAAAGAAATGAAATTTTCTGGAATTGATGCGTTGATTAATCAATTACATGAAGACAAAAATCAAATTTCGAAAATCCTGGAAAATATCAATCCTTCAAAATAATCTTCGCAACCAACTCTTTCATTAAGTCGCTGTCATTGGTTTCAGATGTCTTTGAGATTCCAACACTCTTGAGGTTGTAGTGATGCAGCAAAATCAGTGCTTTTTCAATTTCGTTAAAACTATAGAACTGTAATGCTTGAATATATTGTTTTGCAAAAAAACCTTTCAATCCCAAAATCGCAGCAATAGAATGTTCATCTCTTGAACTGCTGGAAGATGCGATGTATAATTTGCTGAAATATGCATACAAAGTTGGCAATACCAATTGTATAGGGGCTGCCTTTGGATTTGCCTCAAAAAAATTTATGATTTTCATGGTGGCAGACATATCTCTTCGCCCTAACGCGGCCTGAAGCTCGAAAATATTAAACTCTTTACTGACACCTACAAAATTTTCGATATCATCTTCCGTTATTTGCTTTCGGTTTTGAAGATTAACCGTAATCTTATCAATTTCATTTTCCAGTCGTTGTAAATCATTCCCAATATGATCTACCAGCATATGCAAAGCCTTGTTTTGGATATCAAGTCCTTTTTGTCTGATCATCTGATCTGTCCATTCAGGCAGTTCATTGTCATATAACTTTTTTGTAGAGATCAAAACAGCATGATGCTTAAGTTGTTTTGCTAGTTTACTTCTGCCATCAACTTTTTTTTCTTTATGACCGACTATAAAAATGGTAGAATTGAGTGGATGCTCAATATAGGATTCCAATTTTTCAACATCTCTCATCTGCTGTGCTTCTTTTAAAATCACAACTTGTCTCTCTGAGAACATTGGATATCTCTTGCATGCATTTACAACATCATCCAATTTTGAATCTCTGCCGTAAAAAATACTCAAATTAAAAGATGCCTCGCTTTCGTTTAAAATTTGCTTCTCAGCGTAATCAATGATTTTATTAATATAGTATGGTTCTTCCCCCTCCAGCCAATAAACCGGATGAAAAACTCCTTTCTTCCACTCAGCAATAATTTGATCTGGATTCATATGAAAAAATCAAATTTGTGTCAAATTTCCTGCAAAAAAGCCAGATTTTGAATTTTTAACGGACAAGACAAGGTAAATGATCATAAAATTGTTTCCTTTGCAACATAACAGAAATCAAACATTATGAGTACAAATTTTCCTTCTTCAGTAGGACCTTCTGAAGGACAGAATAAAAACAAGAACAATGTTGTTATTATCCTAGCAATCGTTTTAGTTGCATCTTGGGCATATTTCTTCTATGCAAGAAATGAGGCCAACAATGTAATTGCAATGAAAGAAGCTGATTATGCATCTTTGGATTCATCCAAAAATGTCATCCAAAAGGAATATGACGATGCGATGGTCCGTCTCGAGCAAATGACTGCCACCAATTCTAGTCTTGACAGTTTGGTCAAATCACGTGACGAAGAATTAAATCAATTAAAGTCCAAGTTCAAAGGACTTGTAAACAAACAAAATGCGACAGCATCTGATTTGGCTGCTGCAAAGAAATTGGTTGGCGACCTCAACGGCAAAATCGATGAGTACATAAAAGAAATTGGTCGTTTGCAGAAAGAAAACAAACAACTTACTACAGACAAAGAAAATCTGACATCAGAAAATAAAACCCTATCCACCAACCTTGCAGTTACTGAATCAGCAAAAAAAGATGCTGAAAACAAAGTGGATGTTGGATCAACCTTGAATGCATCTTCATTCACTATTAAAGCAATTAACGAAAAGTCATCTGGAAAAGAAAGGGAAACTGCTTCCTCTAAGAGGGCTGATAAATTGAGAATCGCATTTAATTTGGACGCCAACAGAATAAGTACATCTGGAACCAAACAACTCTATATTGTAGCTAAAGATCCAACTGGCAATACCATCAAAGAACAGGCGTTGGCTTCTGGAAATCTTGCTTCAAGAGAAGATGGACAAGTAGCTTATACGACTAGATTAGACGTTGATTACAAACAAGGTGAGACCAAATTTGTAAGCTTTGATTTAAGACAAGTTGATAAGTATTCAAAAGGCACTTATACAATTCTTGTTTACCAGAATGGATTTAAAATTGGTGAAGGCCAGGCACTATTGAAATAGAACTTCTTTTAAATACAATAGAAAACCACTGTGATTACACAGTGGTTTTTTTATAACAAAGCTCTTAGCTGTGCCCTTCCAAGATGCACAACTGAAATTCCTTCAGATTTTCTTCCTTCATAAACGATGTTCAGTTCAATAAATCTACTCAGTCGCTTTGTTAAATCAAGTACCCACAATCCATTGTTACCTGGTTTTAATCCATCCAGCATGATATACCCTACAGATGAATTCGCATTGCCATTAAATTGAATTCTCGAAAAATTAAACTTTACATTGATTGCTGCATTTGATACCAGGTTATATTTTCCATCGATAATAAGTGAAAGAATTTTTGCAGTCTCATTTACACTATTTGACTTATCATCAAACTTAAAACCAGCAGCCAACCTCCAGGAAGTTGATTTAGTGTACATCAACCTGGGCTCAGTAGAAATTGATTTTATTAGATAATTTCTATTGGCAAATGCAGGAGTAGTAAGCTTTGTTTGATTATTTCTAGATGTAATATCAAGTGTCCATGTCCGTTTTAGGTTAACTCTTGCACGAAACAAAAAATCACGAAAGTCCCTCGACTCGGGACCATAGCTTAGATAAGCAAGTTGCGCATTACGGTTATGATTCATATCAATACCCCAAACCTGGCTGAATTTATTAAACGAAAAAGTATATGCACTGATTTTTTCAGAGCTGATCAATGAAGTATCTAGTGTAGATGTGTGGAATGGATTATAATTTCTACCATTCGAAGCATACATTCTTTCATTCAATTGAAAATTTGATTGAAAATACAGGCGTTTGAAAAACAATGAAACTGGTGAAGTTGAAGTGATAGCAATGGCGGGATCAATATTCACTTGATAATTGTACTGTAAATAATTGGACCGTGTAAAAACATTTGTAGGAGTAAATATTTTGAAATATTTAGCCTGATCACGAAATCTTGCAACCTCAAATTCATTCAACTGCTGAACATTGTCTTGGTTATAATCAATCCAAGCATATTCGCCCTGTCCTGCAGGTACTTCAAAATATGAAAATGTTTTTTTAGGTTCTTGTCCGGATCCAATTTCATACAAGCTGCTTCCATTGATAGCTCCTTTCCAGTATCGTCCAAAATATTCTACCCTTCCCAACAAACTATTCTCTTTTCCCTTACCTGTAGAAGTATGATCATAATTCAGATTTCTGAAAATTGCACTGCTCCTTATTTGATGGGAAGGATTTGTCATCCATTCGTATTGAACATTATAATTGTTGCTCCTGTCGACCCTGCTCAATTCTTTACCCATGGGGAGCTGATCTGATCTTGAGAAATATTTGATTGACCATTTATTTTCTTTTGCAGGATCCGAATTTATATAAAACTGAATGGTTTCAAACGAGAAACTATTTGATGTAATAGAATCCGTTTTAAGTATGCGTGCAATTGAACTTTCTTTGGAATATTTAACCCCAACAGCTTGATGGTGGAATCGTGAAAATATTTTCCCAATATCAAGATTGGGCCTGAAGAAATTTCCCTTGGTAATTTGATCAGAAAAACTAGTCACAGAAATATCATTCTGCAGGATCCAATTGTTCTGAAATATTTTTTGTCCAATTTGATGACGGAATCCATTGTAAGATCGATTTCGGGAATAATTGCTTAGCTCGTATTGCAAAAACGTATTTTGATTAGAGCCTAGTCCTGCACTTGCTCTTATTATTTTCTCATCAGCAGCTACTGGATTGAAGTCTAATCCCCAATCACGCATAAACTCAACGGTTCTTAAACGTTCAACAGGCTTAAAGTTAGCAGATGCATATTCAAAGTTGGCATTTGATTGAACAAAAAGGTTGTCATTATTCTTAATATTTTGTTTGTTTGCAATATTGAATTTAACACCTGTACCTAAGTCATTGGATTTGTCTTTTTGAGAAAATGTATTAAGATCATATTTACTCAAGGCAATATCTGTATTAATTTTTGTATCCTGACGAAGATCCCATTGTGTTGATAGATTATATATTTCCTGAGATTTAGGTGTTACCAACAAAACATCCGGCTCATACCTACCATATTTTCTACCACTTATAGGATCAGGAGCAATCCACTTATATACTTTACCATTCAATTGTAAAGAAGTGTCTAGAATATAATTGCCTTGTCCTTGGCCTTTATCATAAAACGAAAGACTATAAAGCTTATCGATTTTTGATGAACTATAAACATAAACTGATTGAGAAGGTGTTGAACCATAGCTCGTATCCACTTTTTTGTATAAAATTTTCCCTTCAGAAATCTGCTCTTCCATTGCAGTTGAAAAAAAAGCTTGTTGAACCTGATCTCCTAAATCTGATAAATATAATTTTTGTGAGGGGTTCAGCGTTTGATTGATAGGAGAATTTTTAGCGTCTGTATTCTTATAATAGCCGAAGGTTAATGAGAAATTATTTTTTACTGTCAGTGTATTATTTAAATACAATTGTGAATTCAGATAATTTCGATCAGCATATTCAAATTCAACCTGTATCCTTTTATCTTTTGTAATCATTTGCCTGGGAGTAAAGACAACCTCTGCAGTATTATAATTAATAATATAATCTTGATCCTCTCCTCTTTGCATCATCACTCCATCAATAAAAACCCTTTCTGTTCCAGCAAGCACAATAAAAAACAATTCCTGGTTTGCACCTTTTAATCTGTAGGGGCCTTGATTTCCTTCGATTCCCTGAAATATATTTCTGGTAAATTTTCCTTTTGCAACAGCTCCATTTATCAACAGTGTATTGGTTATATTTCCCCCAATAGGCTGTGAGGTCTGGTACATGATACCCTGAAGCCTTTTATAAAAATTGAGAAAATATTGTTTTTGACGAAGATCAAAATCCCCCAATTGTAGTTTCCAGTTTTGTTTTGAAAATAAAATAGATACTTTATCAATTTCATTCAGGTTTTGGGTTGTTCCATCTGGTTGAATGGGAAGATTGTTATCGGATATGGCTGCTGCCATATAAATACTGTCAGATAGATAGCCACTCATTTGAAGATTTAGACTCGAATTAAGAATGGCATCTTGCCGATTTCCAAAGGACAAGGATCTTCCTAAACTTCCTGAAGTGGAGAGATTTCCAAAATCAATTGGTTTAGTGTTAAATCGATCACTTGAAAGCTTGACAGGTGTCGCGCCAAAACGATAGAATATACTGTCAAACGACAATCTGTTGTAATTATTTTTGAATGAAAACGGCAAAACCCTGTATTCAATTTCAATAGAAGAAACAGATGGTTTTTTGATCCATGCGAGTCTGGATGGATTGTTCAAAACATGATATGAAACTGACTTGTCTGATTTTATGATCAGTGATCCTGGAACAATAGCGAGTGAATCAATGAACGTTGTATCAGTTTCAATGAAGATGCTCTTCTTCCTTAAATTAGAAAGTTCTTGAGAAAAAATGGGACCAATCGAAAAGATCAATCCCATGTAAGTCAGTAGTATTTTAAACCGTGAACCCGTTATAATGATGTTGTTTAATCAGCTGACAGGGATGAATGCAGATATTCTTTGTTCAACCTCGCTATGTTGAGCACAGAAATTTCTTTAGGGCATTCTGCTTCACATGCATAAGTATTGGTACAGCTTCCGAATCCTTCTTTGTCCATTTGTGCAATCATATTTACAACACGCTGTTTTCTTTCGGGTTCACCCTGAGGTAACAATGCCAGGTGAGATACTTTTGCAGAAACGAAGAGCATGGCTGAGGCATTTTTACAAGCTGCAACACAGGCACCACAACCAATACAAGCCGCCGCCGCAAAAGAGGCATCTGCTTTATCTTTTTCGATGGGGATTGCATTTCCGTCTACCGCATTACCTGTATTCACAGAAATATAGCCTCCAGCTTGTATAATACGATCAAAAGCTGTTCTGCTTACCATCAGGTCTTTGATGACAGGAAAAGCATTTGCTCTGAAGGGTTCAACTGTTATCAAATCTCCATCCTTGAAAGCACGCATATGCAGCTGACAAGTTGTAGTTCCTTTCCATGGACCATGAGGCCTTCCATCGATGACCATAGAACACATTCCGCATATACCCTCACGGCAATCGTGATCAAACGCAATGGGTTCATCTCCCTTAGCAATCAAGCGTTCGTTCAACACATCAATCATTTCGAGAAATGACATTTCAGATGAAACGTTCTCTACATCATAGGTTTCAAAGTGACCCTGATCATTTGCATTTCGCTGACGCCAAACTTTTAACTTCAAATTCATTGAGTAATGTTGCATAAATCAACGGTTATCGGTGATGGATTATTTATAACTTCTTTGACTAGGTTTGACAATTTCGTAATTCAGTGATTCTTTATGAAGCTGCCAATTGTCTTCTTTCATTTCCCATGCAGCTACGTACATATATTTCTCATCATCTCTGAGTGCTTCACCATCTGGTGTCTGATATTCTTCTCTGAAATGACCTCCGCAACTTTCGTTTCTTTCAAGAGCATCCAAACACATCAATTCACCCAATTCGATGAAATCCGCTACCCTTCCGGCTTTGTCTAACTCAGGATTCATTTCATTAATTCCACCTGGGATTCTTACATCTGACCAGAATTCTTTTTTAAGTGCTTGAACTTCTTTGATGGCTTGTTTCAATCCATCTGCACTTCTGGCCATTCCACATTTGTCCCAGATAATCTTTCCCAAACGTTTATGAAAACTCTCAACAGTTTGTTTTCCTTTTATAGACATTAATCTATTGATTCTTTCACTTGCCTGTTTTTCTGCCTCAACAAATGCAGGATGATCTGTTGGGATATTATTTGTTCTGATTTCATCAGCCAAATAATTTCCCAATGTGTATGGAATTACAAAATATCCGTCTGCCAATCCCTGCATCAATGCTGAAGCACCCAAACGGTTTGCACCATGATCACTAAAGTTTGCCTCACCCAATGCATATAGACCATCAACGGTTGTTTTTAATTCATAATCAACCCAAAGTCCACCCATGGTGTAGTGAACTGCTGGATAAATTCTCATGGGAACTTCATATGGATTTTCACCTGTGATTTTCTCGTACATGTCAAACAGGTTACCATATTTTTCCTTTACTACATCTTTACCAAGTTGTGTGATGGTTTCAGGTGATACATTTCCAAGGTTACGCTTGCTGGCCTCTGCCTTTCCATAACGTTGGATGGCTGCGGCATAATCAAGGTATACTGCCTGCTTGGATGTACCGACTCCAAAACCTGCGTCACATCTTTCTTTGGCTGCTCTAGAGGCTACATCACGTGGAACGAGGTTACCAAAAGCAGGATATCTTCTTTCCAGATAATAGTCGCGTTCTTCTTCAGGAATTTCATTTGGTGGGCGATTATCTCCTTTTTTTGCTGGAACCCAAATTCTTCCATCATTTCTGAGTGATTCAGACATGAGTGTAAGCTTTGATTGATGATCTCCAGAAACTGGAATACATGTAGGATGGATCTGTGTGAAGCAAGGGTTTGCAAAATATGCACCTTTCTTGTGTGCCTTCCATGCAGCTGTAACATTGGATCCCATGGCATTGGTAGAAAGATAAAAAACGTTTCCATATCCACCAGTGCACAGCAATACTGCATGTCCAAAATGTCTTTCTAATTCACCTGTAACCAAGTTTCTGGCAATGATGCCTCTTGCTTTCCCGTCAATAATTACAAGTTCAACCATTTCATGACGAGCATACATCTGGACAGTTCCAAGTGCAACTTGTCTTTCCAATGCTTGATAAGCCCCTATCAATAATTGTTGGCCTGTTTGACCAGCAGCATAAAATGTTCGTTGAACCTGTGTACCACCGAAAGACCGGTTGCTAAGCAATCCGCCGTATTCACGTGCAAAAGGTACACCTTGCGCAACGCATTGGTCGATGATATTGGTACTTACTTCAGCAAGACGGTGAACATTTGCTTCACGGGCTCTGTAGTCGCCACCTTTGATGGTATCATAAAAAAGACGGTATGTAGAATCTCCATCATTCTGATAATTTTTTGCAGCATTGATACCTCCCTGTGCAGCGATGGAGTGTGCACGACGAGGTGAATCCTGAAAACAGAATGCCTTCACCTTGTATCCCATTTCACCCAAGCTCGCAGCAGCAGAAGAACCTGCCAACCCTGTTCCTACAACAATGATCTCAAGTTTTCTTTTGTTAGCGGGGTTAACCAATTTCACAGAACCCTTGTATTTGGTCCATTTCTCAGATAAAGAGCCGGAAGGGATTTTTGCATCAAGCATAATATGTTGATTTAAAAAATTTAAAATAACAATGATATATCACCAGTATTGATTTGCCATCCGAAATGAACGAACAATGGCATCAGTGCAAAAATCAGAGGAACTAGGATAGAGAATACAATTCCTATGTTTTTGATGGTTTGGTAATAATTTTTGGAAGTGATTCCCAAAGTCTGAGCTGCACTTTGTACGCCATGCAAAAGATGCCATGAAAGTGAAAAGCATCCCAAGAGATATACGACTACGACCCAGGGAACGGAGAAAATATCTTGCATTTGTGCATATAGATTGTGGTATGTTTTGCCGTCATATTCTACTTCAGCAAGTCCACCGAATCTTGAAGGAACCCAAAAATGCACCAAGTGTAGAACAAGGAACAACAAAATCAATGTACCAAGAAGTGCCATTGATCTGGAATACCATTTTGATGTCTTGTTCCCAGCCGTAACAGCATATCTGCTTTTACGGGATGACCTGTTTTGTAATTCAAGTTTATACCCTTGTACGATATGCAAAATGAAACCAAGAAACAATCCGATTTCCATGATGCGGATAAGAATATTACTTCCCATAAAATGAGCAGCACGGTTAAAATTCTCTTCAGCATTGGAAAACAGCACATTGGCATTGATATAACAATGTACCAAGAGAAAAACCACCAAGAAAAATCCTGTCAGTGCCATGACCAGTTTTTTTCCGATGGAAGAGGTGAAAAGTTGACTCCAATTCATAGACGGGGTTTTCAAAAAATTTGTTGGGCAAAGTTACGTCACAAACTTTATTTATTCACCCAAACGTTGGAGGATAAGATTATCAATTTTTGTGAAAAGGTTTGCGGGTGTAAACGGTCTCCAATCAGCCAGCTCCAAAAGTTCAACAAACCGGTGGATACCTGTTTTTTTGAAGTCATATGCCGATTGTTCTGGCAGTCCTAGCATGACGATCCATCCGCCTTTTTCTTGTACTTCTTCATACCACTCTTCATAGTAGCATTCATCGCTGCTATGAAAGTTCAAAACATTCTCTCCAATCAGTATGAATTTACTGATCCCCTGCGCCAACAACTTGTCGACAACTTCCCTTTTAAGGGTCATAATATCGTTTTCGATTGCATCATTCCATTCACCAATAAACTCAATGATACAAAACCCGAAATCGTAATCTGCAAAAAGAATTTTCAAATAGAGGGTCTGAGAGCCAAAATCATCCCACTGAGGATGGATATAATAGTTGTAAACAGTTTGCGTGAATTCAAATTCAGAATAAGTTCTGCCGAAAAACGGGGACTTTTCATCCTCCTCAGCTATATATAAATGTCTCCAGTTATAATATGGTTCTATCTCATGCATGATGATCCTTCAACCACATGTCCATGGCTTTTTTCACACTTCCGTATTTCAACAACAATGCTTTTGCCTCTTCTGTTGAGTTTAATTTGATTTTTTCCAATAACATTTTGGTTCCTCTTGCAATCAACTTGTCATTTGTCAATTGCATATTCACCATTTTATTATCCTCTACCCGTCCAAGTTGAATCATTACAGCTGTTGAAATCATGTTTAGAATGAGTTTCTGTGCTGTTCCGCTCTTCATTCTGGTACTTCCTGTTACAAATTCAGGGCCCACTTCAACTTCGATGGGGAAATCTGCTTCACGTGATATGTCAGCATAAAAATTACAAGAAATGGAGCCAGTCGTTATTCCATTCTCTCTGCACTTTTTTAACCCCCCTATTACATAAGGAGTAGATCCACTTGCAGCTATACCAACAACCACATCATTTTCATTGATTTCATATTCAGTGAGATCTTTCCAAGCCTGTGCCATATCATCTTCTGCAAATTCAACAGCGTTGAACATCGCATTTCTTCCTCCAGCAATGATACCAACAACAATTCCATGTGGTATGCCATAAGTAGGTGGACATTCAGAAGCATCTACTACACCCAACCTGCCACTGGTTCCAGCACCAATATAAAAGAGTCTACCACCAGCCAGCATTTTATCAACAACAGCTTCTATAAGTGGGGTAATTTGAGGAATAACTTTTTCAACTGCAGAGGGAACAGATTGATCTTCTTTGTTTATATGGGTAATAATTTCACCAGCACTCATTTTTTCCAAATGGTGATAGTGTGATTCCAACTCAGTTGTTTTATTTCTTTTTTGATCCACTTCTCAGTTGATGAAATTTAGTCAATCCCTCCATTGGATCTTTCAGGATTTGACCTAAATGAAATCCATATACATTACAAAGTTCGTCAATTTTGTCTTGGAAATGAAAAGCAATGCTACCTACAAAATGAACTGGCATTTTTTCAATTTGAGGATAACGAATCAGGTGTGTTCCAAAAAATTCTCTTAATCCATCCTCAATGATGTTCTCAATGATATAGTGTCCACGATGAGCTGATAAAAATTGTGCAAAATTGGCCAGAAATCTGTTGGGAAATGACTCCCTGTATACTTTATGCAAGATTTCATCTTTGTTAAGATTGAACTGTTTCACAAAAGCTTTTTCCAAAGATTGATCAAACTTTTTATACAGGAAATGCTGTACAAGTAATTTGCCAAAATAAGCCCCACTTGCCTCATCACCTAAAACATACCCTAATCCAGGCGAATTAGTAACAATCTTCTTACCATTATAAAAACATGAATTGGATCCAGTTCCCAAAATGCATGTAATGCCAGCTTTGTTACCACAAGTTGCAATGGCGGCACCCATGAGATCATGGGTTATATGAATTTTTGCATCATCATAAAAAGTTGCAAGTGCACGTGCGACAATTCTTGCTTTAACGCTTGTCTTGCATCCTGTGCCATAATAATAAACGTGTGAGATGGATTTAGTCAATATTTTTTTGGGAAATTCTTCTCTAATTAGTTTCTCAATCTGCGATTGGGACATGTGATAAGGACTAATCCCGGATGTATGAAAATCCTTCAATTTTCCATTTTCGAGCAATCTCCATGCTGTTTTCGTTGCACCACTGTCGGCTATTAATATTGATTGCACCATATCTCAAATGAATTCAGGAACTTTGTAAAAATCGAACAAGCGTTTAATTCCATGAGTAAGCATCATATCAAAGTCTTTTTCCCCATATTTTTTTCAGTTGCAGTGATATTGGGAATGTTTATTGGTTACAAATTACACAGCAATATGCCAAATACGAAAAGTTTTTTTGGCACTGCTTCCGCCAATACAGAAAGTGAGGTGTTGCAAATCATAGAAGAACGATATGTAGACTCTGTAAATCCTGAGAAACTTTCCAAAGCAGCAATTATTTCAATGCTACAGGAACTTGACCCACATTCAGTATTTATACCATATCAAAAACTTTCTGAGGTCAACGAAGATCTTGAAGGTAGCTTTCAGGGAATTGGTATTGAATTCAACATCATAAAAGACACGGTTCATGTATTGAACGTAGTTGAAGGAGGCCCCTCAGCAAGGGCTGGACTGGAAATTGGAGATAAAATCATTCGGGTTGACAGCCACAATGCAGTTGGAATGAAGGACAGTGAGGCATTTAAAAAATGGGTAAAAGGTCCTAAAGGCACAGAAGTTCAGTTGCAGCTATCAAGATCAGGAAAAATTTTTACCAAGAAGATCAATAGAGATTTTATTCCTATGCCATCCTTGGATGCTTATTATATGATCGACAAAACAAAGGGATATATAAGACTTAACCGTTTCTCCAACAATACATACAAAGAATTTATTGAGGCACTTCAAAGCTTGACTTCAAAGGGTATGAAAAAACTAATCCTTGATCTGAGAGACAACGGAGGAGGCATTTTGGAGGAAGCCATTGACATCATTGATGAATTGGTTGGAGGAGATCAGATGATCGTTTATACAGAGGGATTGAAAAATCCACGAAAAGAATACAAAGCAAAAAGAAAGGGAATTTTCGAAGATGGTAAAATAGTAGTGATGATCAATGAAGGATCTGCTTCAGCAAGTGAGGTCATTGCAGGCGCCTTGCAAGATTTGGACAGGGCCACCATTGTTGGAAGAAGAAGTTTTGGAAAGGGACTTGTGCAGGAACAATTTATGCTTTCAGACGGTTCTGCTCTTAGGCTTACAACTGCAAGATATTTTACTCCATTGGGCAGAAGTATTCAAAAACCTTATGACAAAGGATTTCAGGATTACTCATCTGAAGTATTAGAAAGATATCATAACCCAACTTCACAATCTGCAGACAGCAACAATATTCAAAAGGGAAATTTTGTCACCTCAAAATCAGGTAAGAAACTATTTGGTGGAGGGGGCATTACCCCTGATGTTTACGTTCCATTGGATGAACAATTGCTCGATTCAAATCTGAATATTTTCTTCAGAAATAATATGCTAACATTTTTTGCTTATAAGTATTTCATGGTGCACCAAAAACAATTAAGAGGATTTGAAACTTTCGAAAAATATCAATCTACATTTCAGATAGAAGATAAAACATATACTGACTTGCTTAGAGAAGCTGGCATCATGTCTTCACCAAGAAATTTCAGCATTGCACAGCAATTGTTCATTAAAGAAAGGCTGAAGGCTGTAATTGGGAGAATGGTTTGGAAACAAAACGGACTTAACTACGTGTTAAATGCGAGCGATAAAACATTTATCAAAGCAACTGAAATCCTTAATGATCAGATGACTGATAAATAAAAATTTGTGAACTACAAGTACCAGGTTTTATAAAAGCCTTCATATTTGAAATAAAACCAGTAACTAATGCAGAAATAACACGCATTTTACCATGTCGGTATTTTTCGCTCAACAGACTTACATAAAAGGCATCAAACCACATTGGCTTGAGCGCCTTCCTTGAAAATCCATGTCTCAAAAGCAATTGATGCATGCTATCAGGATTAAAATGATATAAGTGCCTTGGAACATCATATGCTGCCCAATGTTCTTTGTAATGCTTTGCATCCCATGAAAAATGATTGGGTACTGCAATGATCAACATTGAATTTTTCTTTAATATTCGCTTCAAGTCAGCAACGGTAGATTGCAAATCATGAACATGTTCAAGGACATGCCATAGCGTAACAACATCAAAATGATTTGATTCAAGAGATTTTAAGTGATCAGGGTTGAACACCCGCTGTGATATTAGCTCTGAAGCCTTTTTTTGTGCAGACGCATCAGGTTCGATACCGGTAACATGCCATCCATTTAACTTCATAAAATGAAGAAAAGAACCTGTTCCACATCCATAGTCTAAGATGTTTCCATTTGATCTTTGGCTGTATTTTTTTACCAGATTGAGTTTCTGACGAATGGAAAAGTTTCTGACTAATTGATATACATTGTTGAATATTCCCTTTTTGCTGTCTGTATGAGAGATATATGCATCAGACTGATAATAAACTCCTATCTGATTTTTGTCAGGTGGATTGTTGGTATATAAAAATCCACAGCTTTGGCACTTAACAAGTTCAAATAATTTATTTGAGACAGTGTAGTCTCTTACTTGCAGATAAGCGAAAGCTGCATCATGATTACATACAGGACAATTCATTAAAAAGATTTAATCAGCGTATAAGTTGCTCCGGCTTGCTTTGGTATCACTCGATCGTACCTCGCATCCAACAATGAGAAATTTCCAAATGTAACCCTGATAATAATAAGAGCAATTGAAATAACAAGAATAACCATTGAGAACAATTTCCACCTATCCCATATTTTATTTGACTTTTGCTCTTCAAAATATGCATGCAGGTCTTCGGATGTTTGAACGCGGTCTCCAGTCAATACATCATGTGAATATGTTTCCCTAACAACATGTTCGTACTTGATTTCATCCAAATAGGTGGTATTGTTAAAAGGAACAAAAACTACTTCATTGTTTTTATTTTGAAAGGACCCTACCCCTTCCCAATCAATTTCACCAAGCTTATTTAAATGATCGGTTAGCTCTTGTGAGAAAAGAGCCAGCTTTTGTCCTAAATCTTCCTCTGAAAGTTGAAGATTGGTTTTAAGATAGCTAAACATTGCCTCGTCGCTTATTTCCGGAATATGCTCAAAGCGATATCGATACATGGGAGGATAAAAAAGCTTATTGGCGAAGTCATTGGTTGAGGGTACCCGAATCAAAGATAAAATACCCAAGCCAGGGATGACAACGCTGCCATTCAAGGAAAAGTATTTATACAACCACTTTGATATTTCCAATTGCATAATTTAATTACTTGTTGTTGAGCCCAACCTGAATTTAACCCCACCTCTGAAATTAAATCCATATGCTGCATATTGGTTCCAGCGTTGGTACTGAATATTCGCAATATTATTCAAATCAATCCAAAATGCCCATTTTTGATTCAAATTATAGTTTAAATCAAGGTTTAACTCTGCGACTGTCTTCATCTTTAAAGTTTGAGATGAGACTGGATTTTTAGCAAAACAACCAGTCCATAGATTTGTATTAAATAAAACAGCAAGCTTGTTAACTGGCTTCCATTTCAAGTCAAATTGCATATCAAAGGGCAACAGACCATATGGTTTAAGGTAATCGGTTTGCTGAACAAAATTGGTCCATTTAAATGTAGTGTTAACTGCCATTTGAGGGCTCACAGAATACGAAAGAGATGATTTTATTTCAACAGTTTTAATAGAAGATTCGAAAATGGGCTGGAAATCTTTCCCAAGAATACCACTGTTTATAAATAACGGTAGATTTTTATGAAAAACAAAAGCAGCTTCGCCATCGATTGAAAATCCTTGCTTATTAAACAATTCTATGCCGGTGAACAGTTTATGCTGCTCATAAACGGAGGCATTGAGAACAGGACGAACAAATGGATTGAATAAGAGCAGTTTGTAAGGCGTATTTATTTCGTAAATAGATTTTAATCCACCAGACAAAGTCAATTCATCTTTTTTAGCAGAGTATTTGAAGTGCACATTTGGCATTACATTAACTCTATTACCAGCATATGTTGGATATACAATTAGATCAAAGAGCCATTTTTTAAATGCTATATCTGCACCTAAAGGGATCATGATCAAAACTGTATTGCTTGAAGTTTTCGCAAAACTGCTGAGATTTGTCCAGGTGAGTGATGCATCATACTTCAATAAAACATTTTTTTTCCACTGATATTGTAAGGGAAAAGAGAATAATGCAGAAACTGAATTGAACTTATAATTGGTCGTTAAATAATCAAACTTTAATAATGGACGAAGATTTATTTTTCCTTCTTCGCCTGCCACATTGGTTAAAGTTGCTAATGCATTGTAATTGGTGAAATGTTGTCGTAAATCAACTTCAAATAAAGGAATAGAGGGATTTTTTTCAAACCCATATGTCCTATAATTATAGTCTTGGACACTTGCTGCCAAATTATACTGATAAGTCTCTGAGATATGCTTTTTAAAAGACAGCCCAATATCTCCTGTAGAATGTTGTTGCAAAGGCAGCTTCCCTTTCATGGATAAAAAATCTGCATATATGCTGAATTGTTGACTCCTCTTTGTTGATGCATAATTTAAACTTGTTTGAGGAGAGTGTAAATTTCCGTAACCTATCTGTACAGATAGCTGTGAACTGTCACTTTCAATAGGTCGAGGTCTATAAGCCAATGGCTTAATGGTAAAACCACTCATTGGTGTGGTAAAAGATAGTTTAACTGGACTGTATTTTAATTTATATGAACTTGTATCTCTGTTTAAAGACTCAGGTCGAAATTCAATTTTTGAGGACTTGATGATGCTAGGCTTGAAAGATGAAGTAATGCTAATTTCTTCTTTTTTCTGTTTGTCCAATTGTGCAAAACCCTCATTACCAAAAAAGAAGGTCATGACTAAAATAATCGATATGATGCTAGTTTTTTTCACTCTTTTTATTGGTTGATTTTTCCTCTGCCTCAGCCAGTTTTAATTTTTCAGCTGCCTCATTTTTCAATGCAGGTATTTTACAATGTTCTACCACGCTTTTCAAAGTTGCTTTGGCATTGAAGTAATCCTTTTGGACAATAAACAAGTCGGCCAGTAAGATATATGCTTTTGTGATCCACTTTTCATTGGATCCGCCGCTTTCAATTGTACTGATAGCCTCTTTTTCAGCATCAACAAAGTTCTCATTTAAAAAATGATTGTTTGCGATTTGAAACCTCGCCTCAGCAGCAATAGAAACAGAGGAGGATGCTAAAGCAGTAATAAAATAATTATTTGATTTCTGATACTCTTTTTTTATTTGCTCTGTATACCCAAGCATCAAATATGAAAGTGCAGAATCTTCTTTAGATACAGATTGATAATTGAGAAGTTTACTTACCCAATCATAGGATTCCTGGAAATTTTGCAAATTATAAAAAGAACGTACTACCCCTCGCAATGCATCCAATTGAATTGAAGGATTGTTAGAAACTTCATTCAGTTTCTGATAACATCTTAATGCTGCAGTATAATCTTTAAGGTCGTTGAAATAAAGTTTTGCTGCGTTTCCAATAGATTTCTCTTGCATTGGCCCTGCTCCTTTTGAGGCAATCTCTTCGAATGTCTGAGCTGCAGCCAGATAAGACTTTGATTTTAATTGTACATCAGCTTTTAATGCCAAGACATTAGTGATATAAAGCCCTTTTGGATATTGATTGATATAACTATCCAAAGTAGTAAGTATGGCATGTGAGGGATCAATCGCATATGCATTTTGGATATACCGATAGGTAAGTGAGTCTTTCTCGACGATACTTATCGACTTGCCGGCAGACTCAAGAAATTGCTGATAGTCATCAATTTTCCCATTCTCCAAGAACATCAGTTTTGCATTTTCGAGGGCTTCAGTTGTTTGTGGAGAACTGGGAAATTCCTTGATTAGAATATTGTATTGCTTGATAGCTTCTTGGGTATTATCTATGTTAAAATATGCAATGCCAAGTTTTAGGATTGAAATAGGCATTAATTCATCCTCTTTATCAACTTTTGAAATTAAATTTTTTAATACGGGTATTGCCTCATCAAAATTCTCTTCAGACATATAAGTATCTGCTAATTCTATGTTCATCAAACTGATGTAGGGAGAATTACCAAATTTTTGAACAGCATCTTTTAGCAATGATATTTTGGTTTCAGGAGATTTCATTCCTTCAATCAAAGACAATTGAAAGATTGCGTAATCTACCCCAAACCCAGCTGATTCGGTTAGTTTGGAATAAAGTGATTTTGCCTTGGGGAAATTTTTATCCATGAAATAACAATCAGCTGCCCTTAAAATTGCTTCCCTGACTTTAGCATCTGATAAGTCATTATCAATTAAAAAAACTTTTTCAAAATTAGTATACCCTTTTTTATAGTCTTCCAGTTCATAGTAGCAATACCCCAAATTATATAAAGCATTGAGTTCATTTACATCTCCTGCACTATATCCAGGGTTATTTAAATACTGTTGAAAATGTTTTGCAGCAGCAGCAAAATTGTTTTTTCGGAACTCAATCTCTCCCATCCAAAAAACAGACAAATGATAGAAATTTGAATTGGGAAATACATTCAGAAGTTTGAGCAGTTGTTCTGCCTGATCGTACTGAACTTCATAAATTAGTTCGACAGCTCTGCCGTAATAAATTCTTGGAAGTGCATTTTTTATGACTTGATTGGACAAGTCAACTTTATCGAGCATTTCAAAAGCAGACTTGAAGTTATTGGTCTTGGTATAATACTGCAAGAGAATCTCCCTTGCTTCTTGATTAAATTTTGAATTTGGATAATCATCCAAAAAAGCTGTAATGCTGTTGAATCCCTGATCTTCGAATCCTAATTCAAATGACAGCTTTGTGTCTAGGAAAGCTGCAATTTCTTTTTTATCTGGTGAAAGATTGGAAGAAGTACAATATTGAAAGGACGTTCTTGCATTTGCCTTGTCCTCCATTTTAAGATATGAAAGTCCAAGTACAAACATCGCTTCAGTTGCGACATCATCTTTACCGATCGAGAGGGCTTTTAATTGTTCAACTGACTTTGAAACTTTATCCAAATGATAGAAACTTGTTCCTAATTCAAAACGTTGAACTGGATTTAATGAAAGTCCCTCTGAAAGCAATTTCTCATAAAAAGCAGCTGTTTTAATATACTCATCTTGGTTAAAATAAATAGAAGCCAGAAGCTGCATCATTTCAATCTGATGAAGACCATCGGTGTTCTTTAAATATTCTTCACCATACTCCAATGCCTTGCTTTCGTTACCCTTATCGTGATAGATGTATGCCAAATAAAATGGAATGGCCTTTGAATAGAGAGTATCTTTTTCAATGGATTGAAAAAATGGCAGCGCTTCATCAAAGTTGTTTTCAGAAAACGAAATAAATCCGAGGTAATATTGAACATCAGACTTATATCTTGAATTTTCAATTTGTAGGATACTTTTCAGATATGGTTTTGCATTGTCAAATTTCTTCTCTGAAAAATAGGAGACTGCCTTTTGAAATTGAACCTGTTCATTTTGGTTCTCGCTTAAATAAATTTGATCAATTGATTCTAAAAAATCAAGCGCCTCTTTATACATCGACAATTCGAAATAATGATTGGAGAGCAAAAAAGCGATTTGAGATTTGTTGGGGATGTTACCTGTATATGTATAAAACGACAGGGCTTTGTTAATATAAAAGGCTTCATTCTCAATAACACCAATTTGCAAACGTTTGAACGCAAGGGTTTCTTTGAGCTCCTCGGATATGTTTGGACTTTGCTGAGATTGGACAGCTTCAATATACTGGGCAGCTGAAGAATATTGACCAAGCTGAAAGAGTTCATCAATTTTTTTAATCCATCGAACTTCAGACTTGGATGATATGTTTTCTTGGGCTTCAACTACGTATGATGAGAATACGCCCCAAATGAGCATCAGCAGATAACAAACGGTTCGTTTATGACTGTGGAGACGTATCATATTGAAATCTTCCCAAAAATAAACCTTAAATAATGAGAATCAATCATTATTGTAACTTTGTACGCACGATATTAACATTGAGTTATACACATTTTAAATGAATGAAAATCTAAAAATAAAGGCCTCAATCATTACCATTGGAGATGAATTATTAATCGGGCAGACAATTGATACCAACAGCGCATGGATTGCATCATCTCTAAACAACATAGGCATTACTATTCAAAGACGGGTTGCTGTTGGCGATGAATGGGATGCTATTTGGAAGGCTTTGGAGGAAGAGGGTTCAAAATCAAATATTGTGCTGATCACTGGTGGATTAGGGCCTACGTCTGATGACATAACCAAACCTCTGCTGTGTGAATATTTTGGCGGCAAGTTGGTTAAAAATCAGGATGCCTTAAACAATGTCATTGAGATATTTACAAAAAAACTCAATCGACCATTGATTGAAAGAAATCTCAAGCAGGCAGAGGTACCTGATAATTGTATTGTCATCCAGAACAAAAGAGGTACAGCTCCTGGAATGTGGTTTGAAAAGAACGGAATCATATTTGTTAGCATGCCCGGGGTGCCTCATGAGATGAAGGGTATGATGGAAGATTACGTGATTCCGGCTTTACTTAAAAAATTCAGCATAGCTCCTATTCAGCACAGAACATTGTTAACTGCAGGAATTGGTGAATCTTTCTTGGCGGAAAAACTCATTCAGTTTGAAACATCACTTCCAGAACATATAAAACTGGCTTACCTACCCAATTACGGAATGGTTCGGCTGAGACTAACTGATTTAAAATCAAATAGTCAATCGATACTTATTGATGAACACTTCGAGCTATTAAAATCAACCATTCAAGATTATCTGGTTGTAGATCAAGACCTGAGTTTACAGGAAGTTGTTGCTATAAAATTGATGGAATCAGGCAAAACAATTTCAATTGCAGAGAGTTGCACTGGTGGATATATTTCACATTTAATAACCCAAATGGCAGGAAGCAGTCAGTATTTCCTCGGTGGCGTGGTTAGTTACTCCAATGAAATGAAACACGATGCGCTTAACGTTCCATCAGAAATTTTAAAAGAATTTGGTGCAGTGAGTACCCAAACTGTTGAAATGATGGCCAAGGGAATCAGATTATTGTCTAAATCTGACTTTGGACTCGCAACTTCTGGAATTATGGGTCCGGGTGGCGGAACTGATACAAAACCCGTAGGATTTGTATGTGTTGGATTTAGTTCTGAGCATAAAACCATCAGCACAAGTTTCCAATTCCGGTTTGACCGCAGGAGAAACATAGAACTGACTGCTATTAATGCGCTGGATTTTCTGAGGAAAAATTTAGGATAAGTACTTCATAGAGATGCCTTTATACATCCAATTAAAGAGTACCTTTACATCGAAATTAAAGATACATTGGCCATTACAAACGTAATACTGCCTAAGCTCGGTGAGAGCATTGTGGAAGCCACTGTTTTGAAAATCCTCAAACAGGTTGGTGATGCTGTCAAAGTTGATGACACCTTGATGGAAATTGCAACCGACAAAGTGGATAGTGAGGTTCCTTCAACCGCCGAAGGAATTATAGAAGAAATTCTTTGCAAGGAAGGTGATGTAGTTAAAATTGGTGCAGTGATTGTTAAGATCAGAACTTCAAAAGAAGAGGTCAAGTCTGAGAGGCCACAGCCATCTCCTGCCATCCACGTCAACGGAAACGGAAAGCAACAAAAACAGGAAATATTGGATACAAATGTACCCTATGTTCCAAGTTCACAGGTTGTTAAGAAACAAGAAGGCTCGAGGTTTTATTCACCTTTGGTAATGAATATTGCCAGCAGTGAAGGCATTGCGTTATCTGAATTGGAAAACATTGTGGGCACTGGATCTGATGGCAGGGTAACCAAAAACGATATTCTCCAATACATTAATAGTAAAAAATCGGGGCAAACTGCTCCTTTCCAAGGTCACACGAATTTTTCTACAACACAACAGCAAGTTCAACAACTGTTCAGCAGCTCAGGAAATGTTGATGTCATAGAAATGGATAGGATGCGCAAGTTGATTGCTGATCACATGACTAGAAGCAAATCAACCAGTGCGCATGTTACAAGTTTTGCTGAAGCGGATGTAACGAACATTGTTACATGGAGAGATGCCAATAAGGTTAATTTTGAGAAACGTGAGGGTGAAAAAATTACATTCACCCCCCTTTTTATAGAGGCAATTGTAAAATGCTTAAAGAAATACCCTTTATTAAATTCAAGTGTTTTTGGAAACGAGATACATATTAAACGAGATATAAATATTGGCATGGCCACTGC
Source organism: Chitinophagaceae bacterium (assembly GCA_017853575.1). Taxonomy (GTDB): domain Bacteria; phylum Bacteroidota; class Bacteroidia; order Chitinophagales; family Chitinophagaceae; genus Pollutibacter. Next base: position 41,505 of record JAFMJI010000013.1, read on the forward strand.
ACTGCCAAATGGAAATTTAATTGTTCCTGTAATTCAACAGGCAGATCAATTCAATATAATTGGGCTTACCAAACAGGTTAACAGATTAGCCAATAGCGCCCGTAATGGAAGCTTACAGCCCAACGAAACACAAAACGGAACTTTCACTTTCACAAATATTGGTACGTTCGGAAGTATTATGGGAACACCCATTATCAATCAACCTCAAGTTGCCATACTTGCGATAGGTGCCATTAAAAAGAAACCAGTAGTAATAGAAACTGATCAGGGTGATAGTGTAGGTATCAGACAAATGATGTTCGTATCTATGTCCTACGACCACAGAATTATTGATGGTGCATTGGGTTCAATGTTTTTAAATGAATTTGTAAAGCACCTGGAAGCCTTCGACATAAACAGAGAAATATAATTTTCTTAGTAATCCAAATCAGTTTCCAGACCCCAGGTTATACCTTTCTCAACTGCTGGAATTCCCTTTGTTAACCAGATGGCGGGCTTCTCCCCTTTTAGTTTCCAATCAAAAAACTGTTGTTCTCTGATTTGAATATCTTTTCGATTTTTTCTTTCAACCAGGTTATGTGCTTCACCATTGTAATTTAACATCCAAACTTTCTTGCCCAATCTGCGCATTGCTGTGTACATTTCTATCCCCTGATACCAGGGTACAGCACCGTCTGCATCGTTGGCCATGAGAACGAGAGGTGTTTTTACTTTAGGCAAAGAAAACAATGGCGAATTATCAATATAAGATTGTGGCTTTTGCCAAAGAGTTGCACCAATTCGGCTTTGTGTTCTCTCATATTGAAATTGTCTATTCATCCCACTCTCCCATCTGATTCCTCCATAAGCACTTGTCATATTTGCCACTGGAGCACCTGCCCATGCAGCAGCAAACAAATTAGTTCGGGTAATAATGTATGCAGCCTGATATCCACCCCAACTTTGACCTTGTAAGCCCATTTTAGTACTGTCGACCCAACCTTTTTTTACAAGTGCTCTTGCACCGCTAACGATGTAGTCAAAAGCAGATTTACCAGGTTGTGCGTTTGAATAATATATATCTGGTGCGAGCACTACATATCCTCTGCTCACAAAAAATGGAATATTCAAACGGCTGGGCGTTGGTGCTGGAGGAAGGTAATTGAAAAGTCCGTCTGTTAAGGTTTCATAGAAATATACAATCAATGGATATTTTTTCCCAGGTTGAAAATCTTCTGGTTTATATACGATACCAGTAGCTTCTTTACCATTGTATGCTTTCCATGAAAACAACTCAGAAGTCATCCAGTTATAATTAGATTGCTGTTGATTAATAGTACTCAATTGAGTGTTAGATTTGAAATCACTTGTATAAAACAAAGTAGGTGATTGATTAAAGCTCTCTTTGGTATAAATAAATTGTTCAGCATTTTTTGCTTTCATCATACTTCCAACAGAAAAAGCCCCCATGTCGAGCTGCTCAATGGATGCATTGGCAGAAAGATTGAGTCTGCCAACACCAGCATGTTTATTTTTTTCATTAAAAACACTCAGGTAAATAGTTTGTCCAGATTCAAAATATTTTTTCTCAGGATCTAATTCAATGTATCGGTAACGAAGATTCGATTTTCTACCCATACCCTTCGTAATTGAAATGGGTAGATCTTTCCCATTTGGATCCAATTTCCAAATATCAAATCGATCATAAACTAACATGCTTTCATCATTTTCCATCCACTTTACTACGCCATATGGAGTTGGATGAGATGGCATATCATATTCTTCATCGTATAACTTGACTGTTGCTTTTTTGCTTATAGGATTAATTTTTTCATTGGCATAGGTGAAATATCCTTTTTGGGCCATATCATACCAATAAAAGTATTTACCAGATGGAGATATCATTCCTTGTGCGTCGACATTTTTTGCAATTAATTTTCTGCCGCCATTTTGCGGATTGATATCATAAAAATCTTTCAGGGTTGATCCTTCCCACTGCATAGGTATACGCTTTCCTTTGTCGGTAATCCCCAGAAACTGATCACCATCTCCTTCTTTTGAGAAAATGACTTGGGGTATTTCTTTATCAGCCAATTGTATAAACTGTTTTTTATCGAGATGAACCATTGCCAAATAAGAGCGCTTTCGTTCTTGATCGACATTTTTCAATTGATAAGGTTGAACATAATCATCATTATAATGCCATACATCCAATTTTACAAGATCCAGTTCTACCAATGACGTGTCCTTTACAGGAGGGATTGGTGTAGTACCTAAAAATAGTTTTTCGCCTTTTCTACTAAAATAAGGTGTAAAATGTTCGCTGACCGTCCAATGTAAATTCATACCTACGGTGAAATTTTCAACCAAGACCGATGCCTTTGCATCTCCATTTTGCCAATGAAATAGTTTATAAAATTTTTGTGAAGACTTGAACGCAGAGTCAACTTCTGCCAGAAATGCAACCTGATAACCATTTACATCCACTGCAAGACTTTTGATTGTATTAGCATTGTTGAATATGGTATCCACCCTTTTTTCAGCTGCACGGAAAATGGAAACCTGAGGTTTAATGGATTTATCTTTTTTACTTTGCGTTGATGCAACAACAAGCAACTTCCCATTTTCACTCCAACTATATTCTGAAACATATTTGAATAGTTTCTTGAAAGATTTTCCAAGTTCAACGACATAAAGATCTGTACCCTCTTTTACTGTGCTTGTTTCTTCTGTTCCATTTTCGGGATCTAGGTCAATAAACCCTTCATCTCCTCCCTCTTTTGCAGTTAATATCCGCTTTTGTTTTTTATCTGGTGTTTGCTCTATGATAAGTGGAATTTTCTTCTTGGAACTGTCTGTCAGTTTTGTTGATGTTGTATCTTTTTTTTCTTTTGGTTTTAAGGTGTCTAAACTATTTGATGCAGTGAGGTAAGCAAGAAATGAATAATTTTTTTCAGGAAGTTTATAAGAGGTTACGGAAGGTATTTTTTCTAGAGATAAATTTGACAGAGACAATATACCAAGTGAATCTTTTGGAAAATCTTCAGGCTTTTTCTTTTTGATTTTTGCATCACGGGTATCCTGATAATGGGGTTTGATTTTAAAAACCAAGTATTGGTCATCTTTTGAAAAACTTGCAGCATATCCGCGATCGAAGGTAAGTTCAACAGATGTAGAAGGGTTCTTCAAAATCAGTTTCCCATCACCTTCCTGTTTGTCAACCGTGAAACTAACCCATGCACCATTGCCAGAGATCTTCTTTTCCCCCAATGATTCCCATCCATCATATACTGAATGATCCAAAGGCTTTTTCTGTGAAAAAGCTGACAATGCAATCAACTGAAATGTCAATAAAATAAAAGAGCCTCGAACACGAAGTTTCATAAAAAATACTTTGATTGAAATTACGGATTTTATAATACTGATGAATTGTCTATTTGGACTTAGACTGAAGATATACCCGCAATGTTTGCAATACTACTGTTAAAAAAATGATAGCAATACCAATATAGAATGACATGCCTACTTCCTGGTATTCTTTATATAAAAGAAAAGCAAGTGCAATGCCATAAACTGGCTCCAGATTAAAACTAAGATTTACCGTAAATGGAGAAATTTTTGAAAGAGATCGAACTGATAGGTTAAAGGCTAACACTGTACACAATAAACTTAGAATCAACAACCATCCCAAGTCAGCTAAGCCGGGCAACATTGTTGTGGCTGGAACAAAATGTAAGTAAAAGGGTAAAATCAATGTCAGAATACTAAATCCGCCTGTCATTTCAAAAAATGTAATGCTTCCAGGATCATGTATCTGCATCATTTTTTTATTCAGAATGGGAAAAATAGCTGCAAGCAATGATGAAATCATTCCAAAAATAATGCCTGTTCTGAATTGAGGATCAAAATGAAACATCAATGAGATACCCAGCATTACCAACAATCCAAGCAACAATTCAATTGCAACAAATTTTCTTTTTGAGATAATGGGATCAAGGATAGTAGAGAAAAATCCAATAGCAGAAAAGCAAACCAGGGATACAGAAACATTTGCATATTTGATACTCCCGTAAAAGAAAACCCAGTGCAATGCTATGATCCCACCTATTGCAAACAAATTTGAAATAGCCTTGAGGGAAAGTTGATCTTTCTTTTTGGAAAAAAAATAGATTATAAAAAGGGTGACTGCTGCAAACATCATTCTGTACCATACCAGCAATGCTTCATTGAGTGTAATCAACCTTCCCAATACACCTGTAAATCCTGCCAGAAAAATAGCAAGATGTAATTGAAGAAATGCCTTTTTCATCTTGGGAATAAATTAGGCAGATTTTTTGATTTGTTTTATGAATTTTCCTGTTAGATAATCCATCTGAAGAGCAAGAACTCCGTATGCAGCTTCCTTTATGATCCCTTTTGACATTTTTGAAGCACCCAATTCACGATCTTGAAACACAATAGGAATTTCTTTGATCTTGAATCCCAGGTGCCATGCTGCAAATTTCATTTCGATCTGAAATGCGTATCCGACAAATTTGATTGCATCCAAGTTCATTGAAGCAAGCACTTTAGAGGAATAGCAAACAAATCCGGCGGTTGGATCCATCACAGGCATGAAAGTAAGTACCCGGCTGTACAATGAGCCCGTGAGAGAAATGATCTTCCTAGACAAAGGCCAGTTTTTGAAAGCACCTCCTTTCACATATCGTGAACCGATTGCCATATCAGCACCGTCATGCGCGCATGCATGGTATAGTCTTTCTAAATCTTTTGGATCATGAGAGAAGTCGGCATCCATCTCAAACATATAATCATATCCATTTTCCAGTCCCCATTTGAACCCAGTAATATAAGCAGTGCCCAACCCAAGTTTTCCTGCACGCTGAATGAGAAAAAGCCGATCAGCATTTTGGGCTTGCAATGTTTTTACAATTTCGGCAGTTCCGTCTGGAGAGGCATCATCAATTACCAGAATATGATAGTTGGCATGTAGATCATAAACAGCACGAATGATCAGCTGAATATTTTCTTTCTCTTTGTATGTGGGTATAATTACGAGCTTTTTCAATGCTAACGGATCTTATGATTGGTTTTTGGTTTTCAACATGGTGCGGTTAAAGATCTCGGTTAGCTTTTGTTTGGTGTGGAGGGCAAAGTCGTTTTTCATCATCCAGTCATAATAGGATGGTTCATTTCTCAATACATCTTCAACAAGTTTGCCTTTGTGTTTGCCGAAGTTAAACACTTCTCGACCGTTTTCCATGACCATTCTACGTGCAAAATCCACGATTTGTTCTTCCCCAATCACTTTCAATACACTTTCAACTGTATTTCCGAGGCTACTATATTTATTGATTTGGGCCAGAAACACTTCCCATGTGGCATTCACATCTGTTTCAGCACTGTGGGCATTTTCGAGGTCTTTTTCACAATAAAATTTATATGCGGCAGAGAGGTTTCTGGGTTCCATCATGTGATAGATTTTCTGAACATCCACCAGTTTCCTTCCTTCGGTTTCAAAGGTCAATCCTGAACGCAAAAACTCTTCCACAAGCAGTGGCCAATCGAATTTATTTGAATTATATCCACCAAGGTCTGCTCCTTCCATGAACTGACGGATTTCATTTGCGGCTTGTTTGAATGTAGGGGCATCTTTCACCATATCATCTGTAATGCCATGTATTTCAGAAACTTCTTTCGGGATGGGCATTTCGGGATTGATTAATTTTCTTTTCATAAGACGGCTACCGTCTAAAGAAATTTTAAGCATTGCAATCTCCACGATCCGGTCTTGGGTAAAGCTAAGTCCGGTTGTTTCCAAATCAAGAAAAACCAAGGGTTTTTGAAGAATAATTTGCATTATAATAGAATCTGATTGGTAAGTTTTGAAAATAGTGAAAGAAAATTTAACAACTGGATAATTGAATAAAATTATTTCAATGTTTTATATTTGTACATAACCACACACCAATGAAACGAGTATTTTTCTTTCTTTTGATGGGTTTTATCACATTGTACTCTACATCTTGCATGAGTGCCAAAGGCAATACCAAGGGTGGTTGTGCTATCACCAGAAACTTGGTGGGATACAAATAAATTAAGATTGAAGTGGAGCTGGTGGGATTCGAACCCACGTCCAAACATATTCCCGGAAAGCTTTCTACATGCTTATTTCAGCATTGATTGTCGAGACCTGGCAGGAGCTGAGCAAACCAACCATGTCCGTAGCTGAATAGTCTTGATCAACCGTCACAGCCTTCGGTTGAAGCATCCTTGTTTTTTTTGATTCAGCGGGGTGACTTGGCAAAGGAAGGCCCGTCAGCCGGCTATAATGGATGCGCTAATCACTGATTAGGCAGCCATGGCGTAAGTATTCTCGCCATTTATAGGTTTCGTATTCAGATTAAAGTGCAACATACGCAACGCACTGCATGCTTACTTTCAAAGATCTACGCTGTCAAAACCGGTCAGCCCCATTTTGATCTTGCAAAGTTACAAAATTGTGGGAAAGCATTTGTTAAAAGGAAAGAGATGGGCTACATTTGCACTCCCAAGCCCAGATGGCGGAACTGGTAGACGCGCTAGACTCAAAATCTGGTTATCGCAAGGTAGTGCAGGTTCGATTCCTGTTCTGGGCACAAACCCGACAATCACTTGTCGGGTTTTTTTATTTCTTTACAAATTAGTCAATAGGCAAAAAAAACGGAACTGGTGGACCCAGTTCCGCGATTCAGCAGTTTTTTAATCCATTTACGGACGTTATGCTCTGCCTAACTCTTACCGGCATCGGAGTTACACTCCGTCAACCGACTGATGTAAAATTAATACAAGGGGGCAGGTGATTACTATGTTGATCGTCAGATTGAATCCTGATTGATATTATTCAAACAGCATCGTTGAATCATTTTGCAATGCACTCCTTAAAATTAGTTTGCAGGTATTCATTCATTAAAAAACCAACCATGGCCATTGTAAAAGTCATTGAAGTGATGTGCAGCTCTTCCAAAAGTTGGGAAGATGCAGCACAGCAAGCAGTGTTGGAGGCTTCTAAAACCCTCAAACATATCAAATCAATTTACATCAAAGAGCACAGTGCAACCGTAAACACCAACAACAAAATCAGCGAGTACAGAATTACTGCCAATTTGAGTTTTGAATTGGAAACACCTATGAAAAGCGTCTCAAAGAAATAAAGATTTTTATTTCGGGTTTTAGGCGATCAAGCAATTGGTCGCCTTTTTTATTTATATAAAGTGATGGATGCATTTGTGTTTTACAATTGTACATGATTTGAATTTGAAAATTCGGTATGTATATAAAAAGAATAACGCCCGGGCTTCGCCCGGGCGTTAAGTTTGATACCTGTACTGTTATACAGGTTGCTATTTCTTCAGAATCTTCCCGGTTACCACTTGCCCATTATAAGTTAGCACGTATACGATTGCTCCCTTATAAAGAGATGGTATAATTGTCTGAACAGTTCTTGAAACATTCGCTTCAAGTACACCATCAAACAGTTTTGAAATCAATTTTCCAGATGAAGTATACAGCATGAGATTACATTGAATTCTCTCAGGTGATTCCATGGTAAATCTTACCATATCTTCAAATGGATTTGGATATGCTTTAATAGTTGGTTGTTTTGAAGCTGGGTCTATGCTCATCTGAACAGCTTGCTCATTTGCACTCATATTAGATGCTGATGAAGTAACTGAAACAGAAGAACAATAAACTACAGTATCGGAATACCATCCTACCCTGCATCCATCAAATGCATTGTTAACAAGATCTACCGCACCTGAAACATCGCTGTAACTTAATCCTGCTGGTAAGCTTCCTGCCAATGCATTGTTGGCCAGCTTCAACAAGTCTGATACCGTCTTGTTTCCCACAAGTGCATTCACAACTTTTGAACTGAATTTATAAGAATGATATGAGCATTCTTTCAAGTCTTTGCTTTCACATGATACTTTATCCTGTGTCATCAAATATTTATCAGCTCTGACTTTGAAGGAATCCAATTCACTGTTGATTCGGATGTTCAGTGCCAATGTGATGGTTTGCGACAACAATACATTGTTGATCTTTCCATTTTTCAACATTGCTGGTGGCAATTTGGATGGAGTTCTATCACCTGTATAGGCAAGAGATGTTGGTGTACCTCCACCAGGTAAGATGGCTATCAATGTATCTACAGCATTGTAGTTGATCGTGAAGGTTTTATTTAATGCAATACTACCCAACACAATTGAACCTTTGCTCAATGCTTTTTGCATCAAACCTTTGGTGCTGTAGCTTAAGCCTTCTGCACAAGATTTGCCACCAGGATTTCCATAATACCCTTGTGTATATGTACAGAATGCCTGTCCACATCTTTCAACAGTTACATAAGCTGTATCTATTCCAATGCAACCATTTCCATTTGTATAGACATAATAAACCGGATATACACCTGCCACTTCTTTCATAAAGCTAGATCCTGTAACTCCAGCACCAGACCAAACTCCCCCTGAAGGTGACGCAGTCAAATCAACAGCTATTCCTGCACATACTTTCTTGTCATCTGCATTTACTACAACTGGATCAGGCTGATTTACAACAAATGTTTCTTTTACAGAACATCTATTTTTATCAGTAACAGTAACAGTATATGTACCAGAAGCAATTCCACTCAAATCTTCGCTGTCTGCACCATTCGACCATACATATGCATAGGTAACAGTTCCACCACTTACAGTGATATCAATGCTTCCAGAGTTATCCTTGTAGCATTTCAAATCTGTTACTTTACCTGAAACCGAAAGTTTTTCAGCAGGCTCCTTGATCTCAAATGTATCTTTCAAGGTACACTGGTTGGCATCTGTAATCAAAACAATATACACTCCTGCGGCTTTTCCACTGATATCTTCAGTATCCTCTCCACTTGACCAACTGAATTGATAAGATGGAGTTCCGCCAGAAACAGTTATATCGATGGAACCTGTTTTATCAGACTTACACAAAACATCTGTAATTTTTCCTCTTACAGAAAGAGCTGATGATGGTTGACTCACTTCAATGGTATCCTTTTTGGTACATCCATTGTCATCTGTTACCAATACAGAATATACTCCTGCTTTAACATCAGACAGGTCTTCTGTTGTTGCTCCATTTGACCATAGATAACTATATGGACTTGTACCACCGGTTACTGTTAAGTCAACTGATCCGGTAGAATCACCATAGCACAAAACATCTTCCTGCTTGATTGAAGTACCCAATGGATCTTTTGGTTGCTTCACTTCAAATGTATCTCTCAGTATACACTGATTGGCATCTGTAATTACTATATCATAAACGCCAGCAGAAATATCTGATAAATCCTCAGTGGTAGCACCATTTGACCAATTGTAAGAATATGCTGGTGTTCCACCTGCAACGGTCAAATCAATACCACCTGTTGCCTGACCATAACAATCCAAGTCTTTGATAGATGCTTTGATCGACAAAGCCGAAGCAGGCTGGGTGATTTCAATGGTATCACGTTTGATACAACCTGATACATCGGTTACTAAAACCCTGTATACGCCAGCTGGCAAATCATACAAATCCTGTTTAGTTGCGCCATTTGACCAACTGTAGGTATAATCTGCTGAACCTCCGCTTACACTGAGATCGATTTCACCTTTTTCTTGACCATAACACAATACATCAACTTTTTTATGACTCAACGACAAAGCTGATTGTGGCTGATCAATGATTACTGTATCGCGTTTTGTACATCCATTTTTATCAGTCACCAATACATTATATGAACCAGCTTTTAGATTGGATATATCTTCACTTGTTGCACCGTTCGACCATGCGTAGTTATATGGTGATGTGCCGCCCGACACGGTCATGTTGATTGATCCCGTAGAATCTCCGTAGCACAAAACATCAACACTTTCAAAAGTCATATCCAATGATGCTGCCGGTTGCGTAACAGTAAAAGTATCTCTCTTGGTACATCCGTTTGCATCCGTAATCAATACACTGTACACGCCTGCTTGCAATCCACTCAAATCCTGTGTCGTCTCCCCCGTCAACCACTGATAAGTATAACCCGGTGTTCCGCCACTCACACTCAAATCAATTGCACCATTATGCACTTCATGACACAAAATATTTGTCACCACGCCCGATGAAGACAAGGCGGAAGCAGGTTGCGTGATTTCAATCGTGTCACGTTTGATACAACCTGATTCATCTGTAACCAAAATGATATATACTCCTGCAGCCAAATCATTCAGATCTTGCGTCACTTCACCATTCGACCATGCATACGTATACCCAGATGACCCTCCACTTACCGAAAGATCTATGGATCCAGTTTTAAATCCATAACACAGTATATTGGTTTGTTGATGACTCAACGACAATGGTGATTGCGGCTGATCAATGATTACTGTATCGCGTTTTGTACATCCATTTTTATCAGTCACCAATACATTATATGAACCAGCTTTTAGATTGGATATATCTTCACTTGTTGCACCGTTCGACCATGCGTAGTTATATGGTGATGTGCCGCCCGACACGGTCATGTTGATTGATCCCGTAGAATCTCCGTAGCACAAAACATCAACACTTTCAAAAGTCATATCCAATGATGCTGCCGGTTGCGTAACAGTAAAAGTATCTCTCTTGGTACATCCGTTTGCATCCGTAATCAATACACTGTACACGCCTGCTTGCAATCCACTCAAATCCTGTGTCGTCTCCCCCGTCAACCACTGATAAGTATAACCCGGTGTTCCGCCACTCACACTCAAATCAATTGCACCATTATGCACTTCATGACACAAAATATTTGTCACCACGCCCGATGAAGACAAGGCGGAAGCAGGTTGCGTGATTTCAAATGTATCTCTTACCGTACATTGAGAATTGTCTGTAA
>JAFMJI010000006.1 GCA_017853575.1 Chitinophagaceae bacterium
TTCACCTCTTCCCATACCGAACAGAGAAGTTAAGCCCCTCATGGCCGATGGTACTAGATTTTCTGGGAGAGTAGGTAGGTGCCATATTTATTAAAACCCTGATCGTTCATTCGATCAGGGTTTTTTATTTTCAACCATTCAAGCTTCTTCGTATTTATTATCTTCCCTGCATGATCCTTGCACTGGTCACTTTCTTTTCCTCTTTTCTTCTCTCAAATAGAACCGACTCCCTTCAAGCTTTTCATCTGAATGGCTTCGCACAAGGAACTTCCTATCACATCACTTACTATGCAAATTATAATCAAGTCGATAAAATAGAAATTGACAGACTCCTTAATCAAATCGACTCATCAATGTCTCTCTACAAACCATATTCCCGCATCAATCTGTTCAATCATCAAATCCGCGGTATAACGTTGGATCAGCACCTGTATTCGGTTGTAAAAAAAGCAATTGAAATTTCTGTGATCACCAATAAAGCATTTGATATCACCTGTAAACCCTTGATTAATCTGTGGAATCATCAATCAACTAGAAATCTAACCCCAACAGATCAACAAATAAAAAATATTCTTAACACAATTGGATCTGAACATCTTATCATTAAAAAAGACAGTCTGCTAAAAGACAATCCACTTGTTCAAATTGATTGCGATGGTATCGCACAAGGGTACTCGGTAGATCAAATTTCACAACTTTTCAAACAAAAAAAAATTCAAGATTTTATTGTAGAACTGGGTGGCGAAGTTTATGCTAGCGGCCACCCTCCTGGAAAAGCAGCATGGAATATTGCCATACAATCACAACCGTCAGAATCCTTGGCAAATGATTCTACCACGATCAAGCTTTCCAATTTTGCCATTACTACATCAGGACGCATGAGCAAGGTTAAAAAAATCGGATCTAAATATTACAGCCATATCCTCAATCCCAATACAGGCAAACCACTTCAATCAAAAATTATATCAGTAACTGTACTTGCAAGAGACGCGATGACAGCAGATGCACTCGACAATGCACTGATGGTTTTGGGAATTGATCGTTCCTTGAAATGGCTGCAACAATACCCAGAGATAGGAGTGTTGATTCAATATCTAGATGATCACGGAGTCGTTCAAAAAAGAACGAATGAATTTTTCAGAAAATTCTTATCCAATTAAGGAACATCAAAGCCATTTGATGCTCTTAATAACATATGCCATTCTTCATTTGTCATTTCAATGGAATGTGCATCCAGTGAGGCTTTTATGCGTTCTATTTTTGTAGTGCCCAGCACTGGTATAACTCCTGAAGGATGCTTCATCAGCCAGGAAATCAATATTTGATAAAAACTTGCATTGTATTTCTCCCCTAAAATATTTGCCATGGATACTATCCTTCTGCTCTTTTCATCTTCAGCATCCAAATGAATTTTACCTGCACCCATCGGTGACCAGGCCTGCGGAGTAATATTTTTTTCTATGCATTGGTCTGTAACACCATTGTAAAATGGACTTGTATGGACAATTGACAATTCAATTTGATTTACTTCCAAAGGAAATAAATTGTGTAACATGCTGAATTGGGTTGTCGTAAAATTTGAAACACCGAAATGTTTTACTTTTCCCGCTTTTTTTAAAATACTGAACGCCTCTGCTATTTCATGTGGATTCATCAATGGGTCTGGACGATGAATCAACAGCAGGTCAATATAGTCAGTATGAAAATTCGTGAGCGATTGTTCTACAGACGATAAAATATGTGTCTTGGAAGTATTGTAAGATTTGATTTGATGAAGCGGCCGATTGGGGGTAAGCATGCATATGCCGCACTTGGTTATGATCTGCATCTTGCTCCTCAGGGATGGATCAAGCTTTAATGCAGCTCCAAATTCCTCCTCTGTTGTATAATGCCCGTAAATATCTGCGTGATCAAAAGTGTAAACACCTGTTTCAAGTGTTTTTTTAATTTGTGATAAATATTCTTGTGTATTGAACTTGGCACCCCACTGGCCCCAACTCATACATCCTGCAATAACGGTTGATGATTTCATAAAAAAAATTCAACCGCAATATACTGATTGCTGTCTATGATTGAAACTAACGCTGAGGAGCTCTTGCTTCACTTGCAATGATCTTCCTGCCCATGACTTCGGTTTCATGGATGGCAGCAATCGCTTTCAATCCTTGATCATTGTCCGGCATTTCAACAAATCCGAATCCTTTGCTGCGCCCGCTCATCTTGTCCATGATGATTCGTGCAGAAGAGACTTCTCCATGTGGACTAAATAACTCAGTGAGTGATTCACTTGTCATTTTGTAATTCAAATTACCTACGAAAATGTTCATAATAGCCTTTTTAATTTTTGAGAAGAAGCGGAAGCGGAAGCGGGGAGCAGGCCTAATTCAGAATCATTTTCTTGAGCTGCAAATCTCTGCTGTATACATCTTTGCTGAAATTCAACACACCATCTGAATCCACAAATGCCGTGAGATAAACAACGTATACAGGAACTGGCTTCTTTAAAGGTACAAACTTTTCTATTCTACTTATCATTGCACTATCAATCGCTTCCTCTGTCCATTGACCCTGGTTGGATAATAAGAACATTGCCAGCTTCTTAGGCTCTGAAATCCTAATACAACCATGGCTAAAAGTTCTGGTTGATTCATTAAAAAGCATCTTGCTAGGGGTATCATGCAAGTAAATATCATACCCATTGGGAAATACAAACTTTACTCCACCCAATGCATTCCATGGGCCAGGCAGCTGACGAATGATATTGCCAGACCATTCCATATGGTTATCAGAAAGATAGTTGCTCTTTTTTTTGATTGCAGGCAACACCTCTTTTTTCATGATATTGTTTGGAACATTCCAATAGGGGCTAAATACGATATATTTCATATCACCCTTGAAAATGGCAGTTCGATTGGTTTCTTTTCCAACAACCGCTTTGCATGAAAATGCCAAGCTGTCCTCATTGTAAACATATAATCTAAACTGCGGAATGTTCACCATTAAATATGAGCTGTTTGTTATTCTCGGCAACCACCTGCACCTTTCCATATTCAATATAATTTGTTCGATACGGTCCTTGACCGAAATATTCATTTCAAAGATGGTCAACCTGCTTACGACCCCATCCGCTTTTAGTCCGTGAGATTGCTGAAATTTTTTAACTGCATATTCTAATTCAAGGTTGAAAAGATTACTTGTATCAGTACTTGTAAATTCACCCCCCTTAATTAAACGCTTTTTTATCTCTACAACAGCAGTTCCGCTATCACCATACTTCAAATTTTTTTTTGATGAATGAATCGTGTCCCATCCTCCATTTTTTTCAATTTGATGATATTTCCCAAGCTGAAGTTTAAGTAAATCGTATTGCTGGAACATTTGATTATTCACAGATGAGGTGTCTCCTTCTAAGATTTTCTGCAGTATTTTTATATAGTCGGCCTTTTTCCTGGGGATATACCATTCCAATGCCTTGCTTTCATCTTCTGAAATTCCAGATAAAAGTTTTTTTGCAAAATGTAAATATTGTGAAGTCTGCATCAACTCAGCTTCAACTCTTTCAATACTCTCAGGCGATTCCATGATTTCTACATAGTCACTATAAAAGGGAATATCCAAATTCATTCCATCCTCTTTCATCTTAATGATTCGGTTATATAAAATATTTGCTTGCTCAATCATACCGGTACTGTCAAACCAAGCCATTGAGTAGTTTCTGTTCCGATAAAATTGATAGAGCTCTTTTTGAAATTCGATGAAATGACTGTGTTCTTTGATGAAACGCGCTATAGCGGTACTATCTAGTTTTATTTCCTGCTGGTTGCTAAAATTTCCAGCCAACTCTTTTGGAAGCAGCGTATCGATATTGGGCGTGGTATGTGTGATGGATGTCCTACCATTGCTATTACATGCAGACATAGCAAGCATCACTAAAATTATATTTACAAGCCATCGCATTCATTTGAAAATTACACAATAAAAAAAGCCCCCTGAGAATCAGAGGGCTTTTTTTAAGTTATGTTTTGTTATTCTGCAACTATTTCCAATTCAATTTCAGTTTCGTTACCATTGCCAAAATCAACTTTTGCTTTGTAGGTGCCCAATTCCTTGATCTCATCGATCAAATGAATACGGCGACGATCAATCTCGTATCCTTTTTGCTCACGGATGCCTTTGGCAATCTGAACTGTAGTAACGCTTCCGAAAATTTTTCCGGTGGTACCAGTTTTAGCACCAATTTTAACGGCACCTTGCTGAAGGGCAGCAATTACTTTGTTGATTTCTGCCAACATTTTCTCTTCCTTCTTTCTGATTTGCTTGAGACGCTCTTCCAATTGTTTCAAATTAGAAGGAGATGCTTCCACAGCCATCTTGTTGGGGATGAGAAAATTTCTTGCATAACCATTCTTTACGGTTACCACTTCGTTGGCACCACCAAGGTTGTTAACATCTTGTATTAAAATGATCTGCATGTTTCTTATTTTAAAAGGTCAGTTACATAAGGCAACAAAGCCATTTGGCGCGCACGCTTGATCGCTTCAGATACCTTGCGCTGATATTTCAATGAATTTCCTGTAATGCGGCGAGGCAACATCTTACCCTGCTCGTTCAAGAATTTCTTGAGGAACTCAGCATCTTTGTAATCGATATAACGGATACCATACTTCTTGAAGCGGCAGAATTTCTTCTTAGGCTGCTCAGTTTTAATGGCGGTTAGATACTTGATTTCATTTGCTTTTGCCATGAGATTAACCCTCCACTAATTTTTCGGTTCCAGTTGATACACCACTTCTTTTTTTCTTGTTGTACTCGACGGCGTACTTATCGAGTTTGATAACAATGTGACGGAGTACCTGCTCGTCACGCAGGAGCTGAATCTTCAGCTTTTCATTCATGTCGGTTGGCGCTACATATTCCATCACCCAGTAGATACCAGTGGTCTTCTTCTGGATAGGGTAGGCCAGTGATTTCAACCCCCAGGGGTTGCTATGAACGAGTTTACCACCGCCAGCGGCGATAAAATCGACATATTTTTTCTGAACAGACTTGAATTCGTCCTCGCTCAGAACAGGGGTAAAAATCACCATCAATTCATAATTTTGCATAATACCCTGTATTTGTTAGTTAATAATGGGTTGCAAAGGTAATGCAAACAAGGCATTTTCAGCCAGTTTTTCCTACATTTTTGTCTTCTTTCTGCCCCTGAAACCTAGATAATTGCGTGTCAACCTGTCATTTTTACCCTTTGGCACTTCATTTGACCTAAGCGGTTTAAAACCAATCATATGCAAAAGGGACAAATACGTGTTCAAACAGAGAATATCTTCCCCATCATCAAGAAATTCCTCTACTCAGACCACGACATTTTTCTGAGGGAATTGATCGCAAATGCAGTGGATGCCACGCAAAAACTAAAAACCTATGCTTCCTCAGGCGAAGCAAAAGGAGAATTGGGAGAATTGCGCATTGATGTTGCAGTAAATAAGGATGAGAAAACCATCACGATATCAGACCGAGGCGTGGGTATGACTGCAGCGGAAGTTGATAAATATATCAATCAGGTTGCATTCTCAAGTGCAGAAGAATTTCTTGAAAAATACAAAGGACAAAATGAAGCAAATATCATTGGACATTTTGGATTGGGATTTTACAGTGCCTTCATGGTAAGTGAAAAAGTTACCCTGAAAACACTTTCATACAAAGAAAATAGTGAAGCAGTTGCATGGGAGTGTGACGGGAGTCCTGAGTTTACGTTGACGCCAACTGAAAAAACAGAACGTGGTACAGCAATAACCCTTCATGTCAATAATGAAAGTGAAGAATTTCTGGATGCGTTCAAGATTAAAAATATTCTTGAAAAATTTTGCAAGTTTTTACCCGTGCCCATCTTCTTTGAAGACAAACAAATCAATACCCCAAATCCTGCATGGGTAAGAAAACCTGCAGAATTGGAAGCAAAAGATTATGAAGAGTTTTATAAAACTTTGTATCTTTTTAATGAAACACCTTTGTTTTGGATTCATTTGAATGTTGATTATCCGTTTAACCTTACCGGTATTTTATACTTCCCCAAAATCAAACAGTCATACGAAATCCAAAAAGATAAAATTCAATTATACTGCAATCAGGTTTTTGTTACAGATGAAGTAAAAGACATCGTTCCAGAGTTTCTTATGCTGTTGCAAGGTGTGATCGACTCACCTGACATTCCACTGAATGTAAGTAGAAGCTATCTGCAGGGTGACCCCAATGTTAAAAAAATCAACAGTCACATAACCAAGAAAGTTGCGGATAAGTTGGATGAAATCTTTAGAAATGAAAGAACTGAATTTGAGAAAAAGTGGGAGAGCTTAGGTTTATTTGTGAAGTATGGTATGATAACAGATGATAAGTTTCGTGAGAAAGCAGACAAGTTTCATATCATGCAAGATGCAGCGAACCCTGAAAAATACTACACCTTAGAAGAGTATAGAACTGAGGCAGAAGGGTTGCAAAAAAATAAAGATGGTAAGCTTGTAATTCTATACACTACCGATGCAATCCAGCAAGATGCTTATATCAAATCCGCTCAGGACAAGGGCTACAAGGTGGTGAAGATGGATACATTGGTGGATGCTTCCTTTATTAGTCAAATTGAATCAAAATGGGAAAATGTTCAATTTACAAGAGTTGACTCAGAAATAACTGATAATTTGATCGATAAACAGGATGACAGTAAATCTGTTCTAACAAAGAAAGAAGAAGAAAAACTGAAATCATTGTTCGAGTTCAAAGTGCCTGACATTACAATCAATGTTGAAGTGAAAGGATTGAGTCCTGAAATGCCTCCAGTGGTTGCTACACGTCCAGAGTTCATGCGCAGAATGAAAGACATGGCTGCCATGAGTGGACCAATGGGAAGTTTTTATGCGAGCATGCCTGATGAAGTATTGTTGACTGTAAATGGGAACAACACAATTTTTTCATCATTGTTAAAAGAGAAAGATAAAGGCTTGCAGGAAAAACAAATTAGAAATCTTGCTGATCTGGCATTGCTCTCACAGGGTATGCTCAAAGGGGGACAACTGACTGATTTTATCAGCCGAAGTGTTGACCTGATGAAAGCGACTCCAACTAAAGATTAATTTTCAAGGTCCGGAAACGGACCTTTTTATTTTTCTGCAAAGTTGAAGTCAATGACTTTCATTTGGAGAGAGGTTTTCCCATTAAAGTAATTTTCTTCTATGGTGAACACAATGTCTAATTTTTCAGGTTGATCCAGTATTTCATATTTCTCAGCAAGATTGAATCCAATCCCATTCATCCTTGCACCGTCTTGTACAATTTCAAACCTTAGGTGATCTTCTTTCACAATTTTACAACCATTGTTCAGGACATTTTTTACACAAAACACTGGTTTTGGATTTTCTGGTCCGAAAGGTTCCATTTGTTGAAGAATGTTATAAAAGGAAAAACTGAGGTCTTTCAATTTGATTTCTGTATCTATCTCAATTTCAGGAATCATGTCATCCTCTGTAAGGATTTCATTTGCAATATTTTCAAATTCGGTTTTAAAGGTAGAAACATGATCAGGGGATATGGTCATTCCAGCAGCAAAATAGTGGCCTCCAAAAGCTTTTAGCAAATGACTGCATTTGTCTAGCCCTTCATAAATATTAAATCCTGCGATGCTTCTGGCACTACCAGTATAATACTCACCGCTTTTTGTCAACACAATCGTTGGTTTGTAAAATCTTTCAAGCAGCCTGCTTGCGACGATGCCCAATACACCTTTGTGCCAGCTGTCATTGAAAACAACAATCGTTTTTTTCAAATGGGCATTTTCTTCCAGTTGAATCTGAGCAAGGGCTTCTTCTGTTATAGAACTATCAGCTTCTTTTCTGTTTGTATTTTCAGACTGTAACGTTAACGCGATTTCTTTTGCCTTGTTTATATCTTTTTCAATAAATAATGCCACTGCTCTTTTTGCATCACCCATTCTTCCTGCTGCATTGATGCGAGGTCCAATTATGAAAGAGAGTCCATTGATGGATATTTGACTTTTCAGAGAGCTCTGTTCTATCAATGCTTTAATGCCTATGTTGGGATCAGTGTTTACTTTTTTTAATCCATGGTAAGCGATTGTTCTGTTTTCGCCTGTGATTGGTACGATATCTGCAGCGATGGCAGTGGCAACCAAATCAAGGTATTTTTGGAAATATTCATTGTTTAATTTCAATTGAATGCACAATGCGTGTATGAGTTTGAGTCCCACACCACAACCACATAGTTCTTTATAGGGGTAACTGCATTCGGGTTGTTTTGGATTCAAAATCGCAATTGCAGGTGGTAAAATATTTCCAGGTAAGTGGTGGTCGCAAATGATGGTGTCAATATCAAAGTCTCTTGCTTTTTGAATCAGCTCGACTGATTTTATCCCGCAGTCTAGTGTAATTAAAAGTGAAAAATTATTTGTGTGTGCGTATTCAATGCCTGCAGACGAAAGTCCATACCCTTCTTTGTATCTGTCAGGGATGTAGTATTCAATTCTTTTGGAGGGATACACAAAGCTTAAGAAATCATACATGATGGAAACGGAAGTTGTGCCATCCACATCATAATCTCCATAAATTAGAATTTTCTCATTCTCTTTGATGCTTTTTAATATTCTTTCCACTGCAACGTCCATGTCTTTCATGAGAAATGGATCATGTAATTCATTCAATTGAGGCCTGAAAAATGCTTTTGCTTGATCAAAGGTTTTGATGCCTCTGTTTTCGAGCATGTTACAGATAATAGGGTGTATGCGCAAGTCGTCGCACAATTTTTTTGCGACTGCTTGATCGAAGCCCTTAAGTTTCCATCTTTTTTGAGCAATGTTCATTATCTCTTTCTTTCAGTTGTATATCGCACAAGGGTCTCCAGACTATCTCTGGTGGATGAAGGAGGGAAGGAGTGTAATATTTCCAGTGCCTTGGTTTTGAATTCATCCATTTTTTGCACTGTATATTCGATTCCTCCAGATTTTTTTACTTCTTCAATGATGAAGTTTACGCTTTCTTTTCTTCTATTGCTGTTCTTAAGTAAGTATTTTAATTGTTTTCTCTTGTTATTATCAGCATTCTGTAGTGTGTAAATAATCGGCAGTGTTAATTTTTTTTCTTTAATGTCGTTGCCTGTTGGTTTGCCCACATCTTCTGTTCCGTAATCGAAGAGATCGTCTTTGATTTGAAATGCGATGCCTGTATATTCTCCAAACAATTTCATTTTTTCAATGAATTGATCATCGTCGGTTGTTGAGTTTGCTCCAGCTGCACAGGCGGATGCAAGAAGAGATGCGGTTTTGTTTTTAATGATGTTAAAATAATCTTCTTCTGTGATATTCAATAGCCTTGATTTTTCGAGTTGCAATAACTCGCCTTCACTCATGCGGCTTACTGCATCAGATAAAATATGCAATGTTTTAAAATCATTGTTTTCAAGTGAAAGCAACAATCCTTTGGCGAGCAAATAATCTCCGACCAACACAGAGGCTTTGTTTTTCCACAGGGCATAGACAGAAAAATATCCTCTTCTTTCAGTCGCTTCATCGACCACATCATCATGTACCAGTGTTGCAGTATGAAGCAGCTCTACCAGAGATGCTGCCCTGTATGTTTTTTCATTAATCTCTCCGCAAAGTTTTGCTGAAAGAATGACGAACATAGGTCTTAGTTGTTTCCCCTTTGTGCGAACAACATATTTTAAAATTCTGTCAAGTAAAGGAACATTGCTTTTGACTGCATTTTTAAATAACTCTTCAAATGCTTTTAGCTCAGATTTTATATGATCACTCGAAGTGGACATGAATAGTCGACAAAACTACACAATATTTTTTCAGCAACATGTTCATGCAATTAAACTTCAGTCTTGAATGATAGTCAACTACATCTAAATGTTATTAGTGCCAAATGCTAAAAAAAAATAAAAAAACTCAGCGCAATTGAGGGTTCTCGAATGATATCAATTAAATTTGTGATTCATAAATGTGTTTTTTCAATTTTAACCATATAATATGATAAAGAAAAAGTTTTTACTCGTTGCCCTGATGATAGCAGCTGCATTTATTGCAGAAGCTCAGGTATCCTCAACTGGCGGATATGATTGGAGAGACTCATCACTTGTGCCTCCAAGTCGTATGGAGCAGCATTATGAATTCATGAACAACCAGTACAATTTTCCTGCAAAACCAAGAAGCCAATGGGAACTAGGTGTTAAAGTTGGAGCTCCAATTGTGAATGGTGATGTAGATGCAAGCTTTCCTGGAATTGGATTTGGTTTGCATGCCAGAAAATCACTTGGTTATCTTGTTTCTCTGAGGGGTGATTACACATTCGGAATTGCACGTGGTGTTGGCCCAAGATATATTACAGTTCCTGCAATTTTAAATCCAGCTTGGGCTGCTTATCCTGCTGGTAAATTGTATTATAATTATAAAACAACTGTAAATGAACTTTCTTTAAATACCATCATCAGCTTAAACAACATCAGCTTTCATAGAGCTGAGCCAAAAGTTTTGTTGTACGGTTTAGCAGGTGTTGGATTCATGTTTTATAACACCAAAGTTGATGCGTTGAATGGAAGTGCACCTTATAATTTTGCTGCAGGTATGACCAATGCAAACGTGAAAGCCATGTTAGATGGTACTTACGAAACAAATGCTGCCACAACTGGCAGTAAGCTGAAGCCTATAGCTAATTTCGGTTTTGGTGCTTCATTTAAATTATCTAACAAGGTGAATGTTTCATTTGAAGACAGAGTGAGCATGTTGAACGATGATTTATTGGATGGCGTCAAATACTATTATCCGATTGCTGGAACACCAGTTGTCTCCAATAGAAATGACCTCTATAATTTCCTTTCTTTTGGAATCAACGTCAACTTGTTCTAAAGGCTGCTTAATCAATTAAAAAATCTCATTATGAAACTTAATAGAATTATAACTGCCCTCTTTTTAGGATTGTTCCTTGTGATGGGTCATGATACTTTTGCTCAGAAAAAAACCAAATCTGTTCAGCCGCTTTACTGGGTGAACCCACTCAACTTTGTTTATTCAGAGTTGAATTCACCAAAGAGAATGAAAATGCCAAAGGTGGTTATTCAAGATGCTGATGGTGATGGTGTCGCTGATCAATTTGATAAAGAGCCCAAAACACCTGCAGGTGCTCCTGTTGATACACATGGTGTTAGTAGAGATACCGATGGGGATGGAGTTCCTGATTATAAAGACAAGCAGTTGATTACTCCAACTGAATGCCAACCTGTCGATGTAAATGGTGTAGGCAAATGCCCAGACCCTGAGTGTTGCAAAAACATTGCTCCAGCTCCTGTGGTTTGTGCCGTAGGAAATATCCCAAGTGTTGTATTTAAAAAAGGTTCTATCCAGTTGTCAAATGATGCGCAAGCATTGTTGGCATCCACTGCTGATAGATTAAAAAACAATCCAACATGTAAATTGCTCATCACCGGTTATGCACAAGCCACCAAAGCAAGTCAACAGCTTAGCTGGGATAGAGTAAATGCCATCATTAACTATTTGGTGGAAAAACAGGGGATCTCTGCAGAGCGCCTCATCAATAAATATGGCCAAGGAGACGGCGATATGAATACGGTAGATTTTTCTGCAACCTCAGAAAATACTTCAGGTCCCAACACCGTTCCTGCACCTCATCCAAATTTGCGCAAAAACTAATATTTCAGACAAATTCTTAAAAGGCCCTCTTGAAGGGCCTTTTTTTATGAGGTTTTTAACCTGAAAATGAATGTTTTAGGAGTAGTTTCACATCTTGATCCATTTACTTACCTTTGTCGCCCTTTATGATGTATAGAGTACTCCTCATATTGCTCTTATTCTCAACAACTTCATGTACTTTTTTCAAGAAAGTATTCAAAAAGAAAAAAGAAGAAGTGGTGCTGAATGAGTCCTCTCGGTTTGGACAAGTCCTGAAAAGCAAGGATTATGAATTCAAATTGAAGATGGCCAATTTATACTACGACAAAAAAGATTTCCGCAAGGCACAGATTCTATTCGAAGAGGTATTCCCTGTATTTAAGGGCACGCCTCAGCATGAAGACCTTTATTATAAATACGCTAACTCCCATTTTAACCTGCGTGATTATTTAACAGCAGAAAACCTGTTTAAGGGTTACATCGAGGTTTTTCCCAATAATCCCCGTGCTGAGGAAGTTGAATATCTCCAGGCCTATTGCTATTATAAACAATCGCCCAAAGCCGAGTTGGAGCAGGCAAATACGATCAAGGCAATCGGCATGATGCAGATTTACCTCAATAGCCATGCAAATTCCAGCAGGAAGGCAGAAGCGGAGGAAATTATTTTGAAACTTCAGCAGAAACTCGAACTAAAAGAGTTCCTCTCTGCCCAATTATATTTTAATGTAGGTCAGTTCAAAGCAGCAGCCCTGGCATATACTACATTGATGAATAATTACCCCGATTCTGAGAAGGGAGACCAGTATAAACTCATGGCTATCAAGGCTTACTACCGTTTTGCTACTATGAGTATCGATGATAAAAAATTCGAGCGTTATAGCAAGGTGATCACAGAAGTAGAGGACTTTCAGGACCGGTTTCCTCAAAGTAATTTGCTCAAGGAAGCTGAACGTTACTTAACTTTGTCGAAGAATAACTTAAAAAATATAAATAATGAGCAGACTGCGCAGACAGTTGGGAAGTAACCTTACAAATGTAGCTGAAACGAAGGACTTGAACGAAATCAAGTTAAAAACAGGTAATGTGTATGAATCTATTGCCATCATAGCCAAAAGAGCAGGACAAATCAACATTTCCTTGAAAGAGGAATTGCATAACAAATTAGAAGAATTTGCCAGCCACACCGACAGCCTGGAGGAGATTCACGAAAACAAAGAGCAAATCGAGATTTCTAAAGCATATGAGAAAATGCCTAATCCAGCATTGCTCGCTACACAGGAATTTATGGAGGATAAGGTGTACTTCAGAAAAAATGAAGAAGATCTCTTCCGTTAATAGAATAAATGATTTTGTAAAAAAGGCGATGGGTTTCCATCGCCTTTTTTTAGCTTTCGACTTAGATTTGTATCTAATATGATTAGAAAAATCCTCTTCACATTACTATTGATCACTTTAAATCAGGCATTCTCACAAGAGATAAATGCAAAAGTAAATGTGGTGTATGCACAAATCAGCAGCAATGTTGACAAGCGGGTTTTTCAGAATTTGCAAACCTCACTTCAGAATTTTATCAACAAAAGAAAGTGGACTGCTGATAATTTTGAAACCAATGAAAAGATCGAATGCAGTTTCCTGCTCAATATTCAATCTGTTGTCGAATCAAATGTATACAAAGCAACGTTGACTATTCAAGCAGCCCGACCAGTATTCAATACCAGTTATGTTTCACCATTGATTAATTTTATTGACAACGATGTTGTATTTCGTTATGTTGAATTTCAGCCAATAGAATTCAATGAAACACGTATTTCAGGAACAGAACCATTGGCGGCAAATCTTGCAGCAACCATTGCATATTACGTCAATATCATATTGGGGTTAGATTATGACAGTTTTTCTCCAAAGGGCGGAGATCCATATTTTCAAAAGGCAAATCTTATCGTCAATGCTGCACCCGAAGGAAGAAATATTTCAGGGTGGAAGGCTTTCGATGGTTCTCGAAACCGTTATTGGCTTTCTGAGAATTTACAAAACAGTAAATATGCCCTTGTGCACGATGCATTGTATACGTATTACAGAAAGGGAATGGATCAAATGATCGCTAATGAGAATGATGCCAGATCACAGTTGATTGTAGCGCTTGGGCATCTCTCAAAAGTGCATGCAGAAACTTCCAATCTGATGATCATTCCATTCTTCTTTCAAGGAAAGGCGGATGAAATTATCAGAACCTTTAAAAAATCATCAGTACAGGAAAAAAATCAGGTAGCAGAACTCTGCTCAAAAATGGATATCACAAATGCTTCCAGGTATAATTCAGAATTGAAATAATGAGGCAATATTTTCTACTTACAATTTGTCTAATGTGTTTTTACGCCTGTTCCAACAAGAAAGATGGTGAATTGATTGGTAAAAATAAGATGATGGACCTCATCACTGAAGTCTCCCTGGCTGATGCATATGCAGAAACATATGTTCTCAAAGATAGTTCGCTGAAAAAAGACAGTGTCCTTCAGCAAGAATTGAACGCGGTATACAAAATCAATAAAATCACTCCTGAACAATTCGCCCTTAGTTATAAATACTATAGCAGCAATCCAATGCTTTTCAAAGAAATCATCGACTCTGCTCATGCAAGAGCATACCGAAAAAAAGACAGGATCTATTTATCAACCAGTGTTAAATAAGCAGTTATGTTTTTAACCAAAGATGACTTAAAGCTTTCGTATGGAGTTGATTTGCATATAGGCGCTAAATTTGTTGATAGATCGGTGCCATTAAACAATCTTTATTGGAAAAATAGAACCATTTATTTGCCAGGAGCTCCGGGCTATATTTTCATCCCTATTTATTTTGATATACTTCGAAGATCAGGCGCATCATTGGATGAGTTGTTCGATGAGTCTTTTCTTCAAAGTAGCGAATCTATATTACATAGTGCAGCCCTTCATGAGTATGAGGAAATAACTTGGATGCAACATGTGGGCCAGGTGATGGATGCCATCAAGGATCGTGTAGTTCACAAGGATTTTTTCCAACAACTATCTACTTATGCTATGCAAGAACGGCCAGCCAAGATACCTTCACTCCCTTTTGGATCTGTATTTCCTTCATTGAACAGGGCAGACAGTTATTTGTTCTTGCTCTCCACCATTCAGTCAAATTCATTTGACATAAATAAAGCATTAAAGGGCTGGTATGCATTGATGACCTATTTTTTATTGATGGATGATCTGGCGGATATCAGAGAGGATATAAAAACTGGTCAGGCCAATGCCCTGCTGGATGCAGGTCTTGATGATCATGGTGAAAAACTAATCAGTCAGATGATCGACAACAGCATCGATGACATGGAATTAATCAATCCGGTTATGGCCAATCGTATCGATCATAAAAAAAGCCTGATTGATTTGCATGGATTAATACAATCAATCAGACTTGGAAATCAGTAACTCGTCGATTTAAAACGGAAGATCGTCGCTTTCATTGCCGCCTGCATTACCGGCAACTGATGCTTCTTCATTTGAAGAATCTCCCTTCGCTCCCCCTAACAATTGAATGCTCAGTACTCTCATAGTAAGAGATGTGCCCTGGGTGCCATCGTTTTTTGTGTAACCTCTTACTTCAGGACTGCCTTCAGCAAAAACCAACTGTCCTTTTTTTAAATAAGGCGCTATGGCAGTTCTATCAGTCCAATACGCACATTCAACCCAAGTGGTTTTCTCTTTCTGGTTTCCAGATGCGTCTTTGTAGCGCTCACTGTGTGCAACACTAAAATTGATAACATTCTTCCCGTTCACGACATTCGTTGTGCAATCCTTGCCAAGATGTCCAATTACCTGTAGCTTTATCATAATAGATTATTTATTTTCTAAAGTTCAATCAAAGTAAATGCAATTGCAGGTGTAAAAAATCAAACTATTCAGATAGTTTTCCACTTATTTTGCGTTGAAAATTCATTCATACTACTTATCATGGATAAAATAATTCAACATAAGGTTATCGAGCAATTTGTGATGCAAGTTTTTCTAGAAATGGGATGCAGCAATGAACATGCCAAGCAGGCTACAAAAACTTTGCTGGATGCAGATTTGCGGGGAATTGATTCGCATGGCGTTGCCAGGTTGTCTGGATATATCCGACTTTGGGAAGTAAATCGCATTAATTCTAAACCATCAATTAAAATCGTGCATGAAACACCTTCAACGGCTGTTGTGGATGGCGACAGTGGTTTAGGGCTGGTGGTTGCACCCTATGCAATGTCAGTTGCTGTAGAAAAAGCCAAAAATGTTGGAACGGGTTGGGTCAGTGTGTGCAACAGCAATCATTTCGGAATTGCTGCATCTCATGCAATGCTTGCTCTTAATGAGGAAATGATTGGAATGGTAATGACCAATGCAAGTGCACTTGTTGCACCAACTTTCTCAAAAGAAAGAATGTTAGGTACCAATCCGATTTGTGTGGCAGTACCAGCAGGAGAAGAGCCACCATTCATTGCCGATTTGGCAACTACTACAGCTGCAAATGGGAAATTAGAGATTCTCCAAAGAAAAGGTGAGGATGCTCCAGTAGGCTGGATCCAAGATCAAGATGGGAATTCCGTTCAAAATGCCCATGCTCTTAAAAATGGAGGCGCATTGCTGCCATTGGGTGGAGATCGGGAACATGGAAGCCACAAGGGGTATGCACTCGGTGCAATAGTAGATATTTTCTCTGGTGTGCTGAGTGGTGCAAATTTTGGTCCCTGGGTTCCACCGTTTCCTGCATATGTTCCGATGCCTGAAAACCAACCAGGAAAAGGAATTGGACATTTCTTTGGTGCGATGAGGATAGATGCATTCAGAAAATCTGAAGATTTTAAGAGAGATATGGATCTCTGGATCAGGCGATTTAGAAATGCAAATCCAATAAGGGAAAATCAACCTGTATTGATACCAGGTGATCCTGAAAGAGTCTGCCATGCTGATAGAGAAAAGAATGGGATTCCGTTGGTTGAATCGGTATGGACAGATTTGCAATCTATCGCACAAAAATTCAACATCAAACTTTAACTTTGCAATCCCTTTAAAAAAGCATGAAATGAAAATAATGAAGTTCGGCGGAACCTCTGTGGGAAAGCCAGAGAGAATGTTTCAGGTGGCAGAATTGATTACAAGAGATGAGGAAGCCAAGATTGTTGTGTTGAGTGCGCTCAGCGGAACCACAAATGCCCTGGTCGCAATAGGCGATGCCATGTTGAATGGCGACAAGCAGAAGGCGAGTGATTTAATCGAAACATTGCATGAGCATTATAAAAATTTCATCAAAGGACTTCTTCAGAAGGTGAAAATTCAGGAAAAAGCTTCCGGCATCATCAATGAACATTTTGATTTTTTACGCATCATTTTAAAAATATCATTCAATGATGCCTTGAACAAGGATATTTTGGCACAAGGAGAATTGATGAGTACAAAATTGTTCAGCTGCTATCTAGAAGAGAAAAGGTTGGATCATGTATTGCTACCCGCATTGGATTTTATGTCAATCGACGCAAACGATGAACCACAAGTTCCAACTATAAAAAATAAAATTTCAAAGGCACTCGAACCCCATGCTGGTAAGAAATTATTCATCACACAAGGATATATTTGCCGCAATGCAAAAGGTGAAGTTGATAATTTGAAAAGAGGAGGAAGCGACTATTCTGCGTCTTTAATGGCAGCTGCGGTAAATGCAAGTGTATGTGAAATATGGACTGATATCGATGGCATGCACAACAACGACCCTCGCATCGTTCAATCAACCAAACCTGTCGAACATCTTAGTTTTGATGAGGCTGCTGAATTGGCTTATTTCGGTGCAAAGATTCTTCACCCTGCTTCAATTTGGCCTGCACAGCATTATAATATTCCTGTAAAATTGTTGAACACAATGGAGCCTGAAGCAAAAGGCACCATCATCTTAAAAGATGCGGAAAGAGATGGAGTGAAAGCTGTCGCAGCGAAAGATGGTATAGTTATGTTGAAAATCAAGAGCAGCAGAATGTTGTTGGCATATGGGTTTTTAAGAAAAATTTTCGAAGTATTCGAGAAGTACAGAACATCCATCGACATGATTACAACATCCGAGGTGGCAGTATCAGTCACCATTGACAATACACAGTACCTGGATGAAATTGCTAAAGAGCTTCAGCCACTAGGTGAATTAGAAGTCATCAATCAGCAAACAATTGTTTCTGTTGTTGGAAATAAACTGACGCAAAACAGCAACCTCATGATGCGTTTATTCGACTCATTGAACAATATTCCGGTAAATATGGTAAGCTATGGAGGAAGTCTCCACAACGTATCTATTCTTGTACCAACTTCTTTGAAGAATGATACATTAAAGGCCTTGAACAAAGGTCTGTTTGGAATGGATTAAATAACTGCGATCATATTGATTATAAAATCAACATGGCATCTCCGTAGCTGAAAAATCTATATTTATCCTTGATGGCTTTCTTGTATGCTTCCATTGTTAAATCATACCCTGCAAAAGCACAAGCCATGATCAGCAATGAAGTCTTCGGTAGATGAAAGTTTGTGATCAAAGAATCGCAAATAGAAAATTCATGAGGAGGGTGGATGAATATGTTGGTCCAACCCTCAGAAGGTTTCAACAATTTATCTGCCGTAAACGTGCTTTCAAGTGCTCTCATGGTGGTTGTGCCTACTGAGCAAATACGGTGACCTTCTGATTTTGCTTTGTTAACAATTTTACAGGCTGTTTCATCAACTTTGAAATATTCGGCCTCCATTTTATGTTTGCTGAGGTCTTCTACTTCAATTGCCCTGAATGTTCCTAGTCCTGTGTGCAATGTGACTTCAGCGAAACGAATGCCTTGAATTTCCAATCTCTTAATCAATTCAATGGAAAAGTGTAAACCAGCAGTTGGAGCTGCAACAGCACCTTCATGTTTTGCATAAACTGTTTGGTATCTTTCTTTGTCCGTTTCGTCTGGTTTACGTTTGATGTATTTTGGAAGGGGAGTCTCTCCAAGTGTATTTAGAATCTCTTTGAACTCATCATCACTTCCTTCAAATAAAAAACGAATGGTTCTTCCTCTGGATGTAGTGTTATCGATTACTTCTGCAACCAACTCTTCTGCATCTCCAAAGTATAATTTATTGCCCACTCTTATCTTTCTTGCAGGATCAACAATTACATCCCATAATCTGTTTTGCTTGTTCAATTCTCTCAACAAAAAAACCTCAATTTTTGCACCAGTCTTTTCTTTTCTGCCGTACATTCTTGCAGGAAATACTTTCGTATTGTTCACTACAAATACATCTTTCTCTTCAAAGTATTCTTGTACGTCTTTAAACATCCTGTTCTCAATTACACCTGTGTCTTTGTGAACGACCATTAATCTGGCGTCTTCTCTTCTTTTGGTGGGAGTTTGTGCAATAAGGTTGAGTGGAAAATCGAATCTGAATTGAGAAAGTTTCATGCTTTTAAATTTTAAATGCCTGAAACAAACCTAGATGTCTATACATAGCTGACACCTTGCATCAAACCTGATCTTACGGCACCAGATTTGTCTTGGCAATTGAGGTGCAAAATTAATAAAAAATGTCCTTTTGTATTATAAAACTATTCAGACCTTAAATAGAATACTGTGGATATCAGAACCGGAGGTGTCTAACTGTTAATCCGTTGTTGATCAACTGTTTAAGCGACTCAATGCCCAACTGGACATGTGTTTCTACGAAATTAGCAGTTACTTTTTTATCACTTTCTTCAGTTTTGACTCCCTCTGGAATCATCGGCTGATCGCTGACCATCAAAATGGCACCCGTTGGAATCTTGTTGTAAAAGCCTACTGAGAAAATAGTGGCAGTTTCCATGTCGATGGCGTATGCCCTGATTTTTTGTAAGTATTCTTTGAAATCCAAGTCATGCTCCCAAACCCTTCTGTTGGTGGTATAGACTGTGCCTGTCCAATAGTCGAGTTTATGATCACGTATCGTAGTGGAAATTGCTTTCTGAAGCGCAAAAGCAGGCAATGCGGGCACCTCTGCCGGGAAATAATCATTCGATGTTCCCTCTCCTCTGATGGCTGCAATTGGTAAGATGAGGTCGCCGATGCTATTCCTTTTTTTCAATCCGCCACATTTGCCTAAAAACAATACTGCCTTGGGTTCTATAGCAGTAAGTAAATCCATCACGGTAGCTGCAGTTGGACTTCCCATGCCAAAATTGATGATGGTGATTCCATCAGCAGTGGCAGATTGCATAGGTTTGTCTTTACCTAAAATCTCTACATTATTCCACTTTGCAAACAGCTCAACATAGTTGCTGAAATTGGTAAGTAGGATATAAGGACCAAAATCCTCCAGCTTTCTACCAGTATATCTAGGCAGCCAATTTTTGACAATTTCTTCTTTGTTTGTCATCTTTTTCTTTCATCAAATTTACTGATTACTTTGCAAGCATGATTGCTTTAGATTTTCCTGATCCGGATTTTAAAATACAAAACACTGCAAAAGGACCAGAAATATGGGATCATTTCCGTAAAAAATGGATATCCCTTCAGCCTGAAGAGTGGGTGCGACAAAATTTTATCAATTGGATGATGAAAGTTCAGCAAATCCCATCAGCATTTATTTCTGTTGAAAAAGGATTAAATGACAACAGCAATAAACGATATGATATTCTTGTATTTGATCAATCACATCAACCTTGGATGATTGTAGAGTGCAAGTCATCTGATGTAAAATTGGATGAAAAAGTTCTTATGCAAATTCTTGCTTATCATCGAACATTGCAGGTACAGTTTATTGCAATTACAAATGGTAATGAGTGTTTTGTTGCGGATATAAAAAAAGCGAACCAACCATGGCTCGCTTCTTTTCCAAAATTCTACATATAATCAAGGGAATATTCCTAGTTCCAAATAGCTGTTTCCAACTTTTTCTATTGCAACAACAAAAGCAGCTGTTCTCATGTTTGGAATTTCCGGATACTTGCTCCAGCAAGCAAAAATTTCATTGGTCGCTTTAATCATCGTGTCTTCCAATCCACTTCTTACCAAATCAATTTCATCAGGGCCATGCACCAGTATTTTTTTCTGTTCTGGTTTGATCGTATTGCCGGTCATGCTTTCAATCTGTGCAACAATATTTGCATTTTGATTTTCCATGAATCTTCTTTCAAGTCTTCCGTATGAAACGTGACTTAAATTTTTCAACCACTCAAAATATGATACTGTTACACCACCTGCATTCAAATACATGTCAGGCACAACAAGTACACCTTTTTTAGTGAGGATATCATCTGCTTCAGGAGTAAGAGGACCATTCGCAGCTTCACCGATGATTTTTGCTTGAATCTTATCAGCATTGTCTTTGTTGATCACATTTTCCAATGCAGCTGGAATTAAAATATCACAAGGTGCTTCGAGTCCATCTGTATTTTTATTGAAGTTCTTTGCGCCAGGGAAATTTAATATTGATCCAGTTTTTTTTCTGTGTTGAAAAACTGCCTCAACGTCTAAACCTTTTTCATTATAGATAGCACCCTCATACTCGATGAGTCCAACTACCAATGCACCTCCCTCTTGAAAGAATTTTGCAGAATGATATCCAACATTTCCAAGTCCCTGAACGATTACTTTTTTACCTTCAATTCCAGTATTAAGTCCAAGGCGCTTCATTTGCTCTTCATGCTTGCACACTTCTCTAACACCATAGAAAACCCCTAATCCTGTTGCTTCGCGTCTTCCTTTTACACCACCCTGTGTTACAGGTTTTCCAGTGACACAACCAATGGCTTCAACCTGACCTGGATTCATTGTAACATAGGTATCCAAAATCCAAGACATTTCTCTTTCGCCAGTTCCGTAGTCGGGTGCAGGTACATCTTCACCGGGGCCAATAAATTTCTTTTTAATTAGTTCACTTGTGTATCTGCGGGTAATTTTTTCTAGCTCGTAAGTGGAATATTTTTTAGGATCGATGGAGATACCACCTTTTGCACCACCAAATGGAACATTTACAATGGCACATTTGTAGGTCATCAATGCTGAAAGTGCCATTACTTCATCTAGGTTAACCATTTCACTAAAACGGATACCTCCTTTGCATGGTAATTTGTGATGGGAGTGTTGTACGCGGTATGCTTTGATTACTTCAACCTTATCTCCAATTTTTACTGGAAAATGCAACCTGAGCACACTGTTACACTGTTTGATTTGCTCTAGAATTCCCTGATCAAAATTGGTGTATTTGGCAGCCTTGTCAAAACTTTTACAGACTGCATCAAAAAACTTATATTCTTCTGCCATGGCAAGATTTTTTATTGGGTGCAAAGCTCGGTCGAAGTAGAGTTATTCCTTTTCGAGTTTGGATATCTTTTTATCCAGGCGGACTAGGTATGCGATGAGTCCGACTAAAATAGTTGTTAAAACTGCAACAACCACATAAATTTTCCCGTTTGATCGCATGGTATTTGCCATCGTTTCTTCTTGAGCTTGTGAAGTACTAGAAAACATTATCGCTAACAGTAGCAATATGAATTTGTTCAATTTATTCATTGCTGAATTTTTTATCTTTTATTAATGCTAGCCTGATTTTCAAACTTGTAATCCAAGCGCCTAAAAGTGTCCAACCAATAACGGCAGGATAAAATACCATTCTCATCCTGGCGTCAATATCATTGAAATTCAATGCAGGATTTCCTTCCTGACCAGGATGTAAGCTTGGTAACAACCTTGGAATAATCCAAATAGTTGGGAAAAGCATGGCGTATGCAAAGATGTTATACACAGCACTTACCCTTGCTTTTTGATCAATGTCTGTAACAGAGTTTCTTAAAATAAAATATGCGCCATATACAAGAAGAGCGAGTGCTGCACCAATGAGTTTTGGTTCTCTCATGATGGATCCCAATGATGCATAAGCAGGGTTGTTAGGGTCTGCCCATGTGTAACTGGCCCATATCGCACCTGTTAGATATCCAAGAATTCCCATGAATGATCCCACACTTGCATATTCTTTTGCTTTGATGTCGTGAATGATGGCTCTATTGTTTAGGTACCGAATGCTGTGTATTACAGAGATGGTGAAGAGAATCATCATCGCAAACCACATGCAAACATGGAAGTACAGGTTTCTGATGGTTTCACCTAATTGGGTTAGTTCCGGAACAGGTAACAAAAAACCACCAATTACTGCATAGAGTAAAAGTATGATTGATAACAATTTCCACCAGGTAAGACGCATGATTAAATGCTTAAAATTCAAAATTAGGTTGTTCGACTAATCTTTCCATAAAAATGGAAACAAAATCACCGATAAGATGATCATCAATAAGTCAAATGCCAATAAAAGAGCGATCATTTGAAATGGAATGCCATTGTTAAAAATTTCACCAAATGCTGTTTTGGATAATCTAACCAACATCATCAGTTGTGGCAAAATCAATGGAAATCCCAGAATAGCCATCAATGAAGCCTGTTGAAGTGCCTTTGAAGCAATCGCTGCCAGCATTGTAAAAATCAGTCCGAGTCCGCAACCTCCCAAAATCCCGATCATGCAAAAAGAAAAATAATTCGATGTTGGATTTCCCAACATGACAGTATAAACAAGTAGATTGATGGTGCTCATCGCAATCATCAGCACTGCATTGTATGCCAATTTTGATAGAATGAAGGCAACAGGAGAGGTGATGGTATAGTAATAAAGCTTTCTTCCTTTTGCCTCTTGAAGGAAGCTTTTAGCAACTGCATTGATGCAGATAAATAACTGTGTTATCCAAAAAATTGCATTCCAAGTTGAAGCATCGGGGTCTTCCAATGTCAGATAAATAACAAAAATTGTTGAAGCGATGTAAAGAAGTATTCCGTAGAGTGTATGCTGCTGTCGTGTTTCAAGCAACAGATCTTTTTTAAGCAACGCTGATATTTGTCTACTGTTTTTCAAATTGATGTTATGAATGAAAGCAAGACCTGCATCTGGCCTCGTAATGATCTTTTTCTCCAATCACCACTTGATTGGTGTTGTTTGAAATTCTATAGGAGTAACTTGCTACACCACCACATTGCATGCAAACCGCATGCAACTTAGTTACAAAATTTGCAATAGACAACAATTGTGGCATTGGGCCAAATGGATTTCCAGCATAGTCCATGTCTAATCCGGCTACAATTACTCTTTTACCATCATTGGCAAGTTGCCCAACAATATCCAAAATTTGATGGTCAAAAAATTGTGCCTCATCAATTCCAATCACACCAAATTCATTTGCACTTTTCAATATTTCTATCGCATTGTTTACTGCAGTCGCAGGAATGGTTGTTTCATTGTGTGAAACGATATTGCTGCTATGATATCGATTATCCAATTGCGGTTTAAAAATTCCAACTTTTTGATTGGCAATTTTTGCTCTTTTCAATCTTCTGATCAGTTCTTCAGTTTTGCCTGAGAACATGGATCCGCAAACGACTTCTATCCATCCAGATTTTTGTGCAATATTGCTCGGTTCTGTAAACATGAATTATATGATGTTTGAATGCTGTAAAAATACCATAATTCGTGAAGTTGCACCTGTATTTGATTTTACATAGGTTGCAGCTGCCTGACTTTCGTCTTCAAGTTCTTTATGATTTTCTAACAAGAATTTAATTTGTTTGTGTAATCTTTCTTTTTTATCAAAGCTATACCCACAGCCTATTTCAATCATAGCGCTTGCTTCTGCAGCTCTATCGTAATTTGGTCCCCAGAAAACAATTTTGCCATAAACTGCTGCTTCAAGAATATTGTGAATTCCTGCTTTATTAAAGCCACCGCCAACGTATGCTATTGTTGAATACCTATATATTTTTGAAAGCATGCCAATGGAATCTATGATCAATACGTTACAGGATTCTTCAGTAGAATATTCGCTTAAACAAACAGCATTTTTAAACAATGACTTGATAGTTGAAATATGAGATGAATTGATCTCATGAGGTGCAATGATTAGTTTTAAACTTGGATGTTGTTCTTGTACATATGCCAATGCTTCCTCGTCTTCTTTCCAAGTACTCCCGGCGATTAAAACTGGACCATGATTGCAGAAATTTTCAATCATGTCATGCTTGAATGATTCAGTCAGTAACTGATAAACCCTGTCAAATCTTGTATCTCCCGAAACTGTTACAGGTGTTTGAATATTGATTGATGATAGCAAATTTTTTGATCGCTCATCCTGCACAAAAATATGTGTAAACAAGTCGAGCATCTTCCTGAAAAATTTTCCAAATAGTCCAAAATATGCTTGACTTGGAAGAATGATGGCGGAAATCAATATGGTTGGAATTTTTCTGTTGTTCAAATTTTTCAAATAATGATACCATAATTCATACTTGATAAAAATGGCAAGGGATGGATTAATCAGGTCAATAAAGTCTTGAGCATTTTTTTTCCCATCCATTGGTAAATAAAATACATAATCAGCACCTGCATAATTTTTTCTTACTTCATATCCGGAAGGGGAGAAAAAAGTGACCAAAATTTTATACGTTGGATGCAAATGTTTGATGGATTCAATCAATGTTCTTCCCTGTTCAAATTCCCCAAGTGAGGCACTATGAATCCAAATCAGTTTATGCTCATTTCTATCGACAGCAGATGATATTTTCGCCCTCCATTCCTTTCTTCCACGGACCCATGCCTTTGCTTTTGGATGGATGGTGCTTGCTAGCCTGATCCCAAGCTGATAAAAAATGATGAATATGTTATATGCAAACACCATGATAATGAATCTTTTGCGAAGCTAAGTCCTTATCCTGGATTGCACCGTTTTTTCTTAACTTTGCCGCCACCAAATCAAGCACATGATACCCATCCAAATGGTGGACTTAAAAAAGCAATATGCCAAGATCAAAAATGAAGTTGATCTTGCTGTTGAAGCTGTGATGGAATCTTCTTCCTTTATCAATGGAAAAGCTGTGAGTGATTTTTCGAATCACCTATCGGCATACCTGAATGTTAAGCATGTTATCCCATGTGCAAATGGAACGGATGCCCTGCAAATAGCCATGATGGCGCTAGGACTTGAACCAGGAGATGAAATCATTACTCCTTCTTTTACATATATCGCAACAACAGAAGTGATTGCATTATTGAGGTTAAAGCCTGTTTTTGTTGAAGTGGATCCAAAAACTTTTTGCATAGATCCTGATGCAATTTTAAAATCCATCACTCCTAAAACAAAGGCCATTGTCCCCGTCCATTTATTTGGACAATCTTCTGAGATGGAAACTATTTTGAAAATTGCGAAAGAGCATAATTTATATGTGATTGAAGACAATGCCCAGGCAATAGGGGCGGATTATACTTTCAGCAATGGGGTTACTAAAAAGACTGGTACCATGGGGGATATTGGATGTACTTCCTTCTTTCCTTCAAAAAACCTGGGATGTTTCGGAGATGGAGGTGCGTTGTTTACCAATAGTGATGAACTCGCTGAGAAAATTAGAATGATTGCCAATCATGGTCAAAGTAGAAGATATTATCACGATGTGGTTGGATGTAATTCACGGTTAGATTCTATTCAAGCGGCAATACTTGATATCAAATTGAAACATTTAGATGAATATAATGATGCAAGGTTTAACGCAGCAGAATATTATACCAGCGCTTTTGCTGACAATCCCCGCATCAAAACCCCATTTATCTCAACTGGAAACAAACATGTATTTCATCAATACACCTTGATTTTGGATGGAATTGATCGAAACCAATTGATTGAAAATCTTGCATCTGTTCAAGTACCCGCCATGATTTATTATCCAGTGCCTGCGCATAGGCAAAAGATGTTTTCATTCCTGAATCTCCCTCAGGTTGATCTGCCTGAAACCGACTGGTTGACCGAAAGAGTGTTTTCTTTGCCAATGCATACTGAATTGGATCAAGCGCAATTGAATTATATCATAGAAAAAGTAAATTATTTCACCAATTAAATTAACCTCATGAAAATAGCTGTTGTTGGTACAGGGTACGTTGGACTCGTAACAGGAACTTGTTTTGCTGAGAAGGGTAATGAAGTAATATGCATAGATATCGATCAAGAAAAAGTTGATAAACTGAGTAATGGTAAGATTACTATTTATGAGCCTGGACTTAATGATCTGTTTCTTCGAAATCTAAAAGAAGGAAGATTGAAATTCAGTAGTTCACTTCAAGAAAGTATAAAAGATGCAGAAATAATTTTTCTTGCTTTGCCCACACCCCCTGGTGAAAATGGAACTGCAGATTTGAAATATATACTTGGTGTTGCGACTGATCTCGGGAAAATTATTAAAAATTACGTTGTAGTCGTTGATAAGAGTACTGTGCCTGTTGGTACTGCCGATAAAGTAAGAGCAGCCATTTCAAAAAATGCAAAAACAGAATTTGATGTTGTTTCAAACCCAGAGTTTTTAAGAGAAGGGGTTGCTGTGGATGATTTTATGAAACCCAACAGAATTGTAATTGGTGTAGAAAGTGATCGGGCAAAGAAAATCATGAATGAGCTATATGCTACTTTTTCAAGGGCTGGTACACCGGTTATTCATATGGATATCCGTTCTGCGGAGCTTACGAAATATGCAGCTAATTCTTTTTTGGCAACCAAGATTACTTTCATGAATGAGATTGCCCAACTTTGTGAGAGAATGGGAGCGGATGTGGATATGGTTAGATTAGGCATTGGATCAGATGAGCGAATAGGGAAAAAATTTTTATTCCCAGGTATTGGTATCGGAGGGAGTTGTTTCCCAAAAGATATTTTTGCTTTGGTCATGAGTGCAAGCGAATTTGACTATGACTTTAAGATTCTGAATGCGGTAATGAGCGTGAATGCAATGCAACGTTTGCATTTGGTCTCTAAAATCAATCAATACTATAATGGTAATTTGTCTGGAAAGCATTTTGCATTATGGGGACTTGCGTTCAAGCCAAATACAGATGATATCAGAGAAGCACCATCTTTATATATGATCGATGAATTGCTTAAACAAGGAGCATCTTTGTGTGCGTTTGATCCAGAAGCTACTGAAAATGCAAAAAAACATTTTGGAAATAAAATCAACTTTGCAGAAAATCAATATGATGCACTCGAGAATGCTGATGCATTGATCATTGCAACCGAATGGAATGAATTTAGATCGCCCGATTTTCAAAAAATAGAAAATAGGCTTAAAAGAAAAGTAATATTTGACGGAAGAAATCTTTTTGAAAACAATACTATGAAACAACTGGGATATCACTATGAAAGTATTGGTCGATCAGTTGTAAGTCAGTAAAATTAAACCATGAAAAAAATACTCGTTACAGGCGGTGCAGGATTTATAGGATCTCATGTTGTGAGATTGTTTGCAAAAAAATATCCTGATTACAAAATTGTAAATCTTGATGCACTCACGTATGCAGGAAATTTAGAGAATTTAAATGATGTTGAAAGTCTTTCTAATTACTCTTTTGTAAAAGGAGATATAACTGACGAGACTTTTATTGATCAGCTTTTTGCCAAAGAACATTTTGATGCTGTCATTCATCTGGCCGCTGAGAGTCATGTCGATCGCTCTATCATGGATCCGCTCTCTTTTGTAAAAACCAATATCTTGGGTACGGCCGTTTTGTTAAATGCTGCCAGAAAGTATTGGCAAGATATGAATGGCAAATTGTTTTATCATGTATCAACCGATGAAGTATATGGCTCATTGGGTGAATCTGGTTTCTTTACTGAAACAACTCCATATGATCCACATTCTCCGTACTCAGCTTCAAAAGCCTCATCCGATCATCTGGTGAAAGCGTATTTTGATACCTATGGCTTGCCGGTTGTGATCTCAAATTGTTCAAACAACTATGGCTCACATCAGTTTCCGGAGAAACTTCTTCCATTGATGATTAACAACATTGTACACTCTAAACCACTTCCAGTCTATGGCAAAGGAGATAATGTTCGTGATTGGTTATGGGTGGAGGATCATGCAAGAGCAATCGATGTAATTTTTCATAAAGGTAAATTGGGCGAAACTTATAATATTGGTGGATTCAATGAATGGAAAAATTTAGACATTGTTCACTTGCTTTGCAAGATCATGGATAAAAAATTGAATCGTGCAGAAGGAGAGAGTGCAAAATTGATCACATTTGTCAAAGATCGTGCGGGCCACGACAAGCGTTATGCAATCGATGCAACAAAGCTTAATAAAGAATTAGGCTGGACCCCATCTTTGCAATTTGAAGAAGGATTGGATAAAACAATCGATTGGTATCTTGCAAATGGCGAGTGGATTGAAAATGTTACATCGGGTGCATACAAAGATTATTATAAAGATCAATACGTAAGCAGATAATTATGCAAATAGAAGCAACAGATTTCGCCGGACTCTATGTCATTACTCCTAGGGTGTTCAATGATGAAAGGGGTTACTTCTTCGAGAGCTACAATGATTCAGTTTTCAAGAATAAGCATGGGATGGATTTTACATGGGTGCAGGATAATCAGTCGCATTCAACATATGGAGTGATCAGAGGATTGCACATGCAAAAATCGCCACATGCTCAGACAAAACTTATCAGGGTATTACAGGGAGAAATTTTGGATGTTGTAGTTGATATGCGAAAGAGTGAAAAAACATTTGGAAAAGTATTCTCCATTCAATTATCAGCACATAACAAAAAACAATTATTCATCCCTAAAGGATTTGTCCATGGTTTTTCAGTATTAAGTGAAACCGCTGATGTGCTGTATAAAATAGATGACTTCTACCACAAAGAATCAGAAGTAGGGGTGATATACAATGATGCGGAATTGAACATCGACTGGAAAGTGCCTGTTGAAAAGCAACTTGTTTCCGAAAAAGATCTTGTTTTGCCTGCATTTAAAGAAGCAACCTATTACGAATAATTTAACATGAAGAAAATTCTCGTAACGGGTGCAAATGGTCAGCTTGGTAAAGAGTTGCGAGACATCGCTACCAATTTTCCTCAATATGAATTCCTCTTTTTGTCGAGAGAAGACATGCCTATTCATCATTATGAATTGGTGAGAAATACTTTTGATGGATTTAAACCTGATTATTGTGTTAATTGCGCAGCGTATACTGCAGTTGACAAAGCAGAGCAGGAAATTGAATTGGCAAATATCATCAATGCAGAATCTGTGGGTATTCTTGCAGCTATATCCAGAGAACATCATTGTAAGTTCATCCATATTTCAACCGATTATGTTTTCAGTGGAGATTCTCCAAAACCTTATGTTGAAATCGACACTACTTGTCCAGTTTCTGTCTATGGTAAAACCAAATTGGCAGGTGAGCTTGAAGCGTTGAAACAAAATCAAGATACCATCATCATAAGAACGTCTTGGGTCTATTCTTATTATGGCAACAACTTTGTCAAAACCATGATGCGCCTGATGAGAGAAAGGGCAGAGATATCTGTTGTAAATGATCAAATTGGAAGTCCTACTTGGGCAGCTGATTTAGCTTCATTCATTATCCATATCATTTCGTTTCCTGAGTGGCATGCTGGTATTTATCATTTCTCCAATACTGGAGAAATAAGTTGGTATGATTTTGCAGTGGAAATAAAAAAACTCATCAAGAGCAATACGATCATACATCCTATCCCAACTTCTGCTTATCCAACCCCCGCCCAGAGACCGGCGTTTAGTCTATTGGATAAGTCAAAAATCAAAACAGTTTTTGGATATACACCCCCAGATTGGAAGCAAAGCCTTAAACAATGCATTGATCGCCTGCAGGCTTCTTAGTATCGCGTATATTTGTACCCACAATTTATTTTATGGCATTGATGGAAGCGGTTTTGTCTGAGAGAGACTTTGGAATGGACATCCGTGATGCGGATGGTCATATCATGCGCATGGATATTCCTGTTGATCAGGGTGGAAATGGATCTGGATTCAGACCAATGCAAACGATCTTGGCTGCTTTGTGCGGATGCAGTTCAGTAGATGTTATCAGTATACTAAAGAAACAGCGTCAGGAATTAACTGATTTAAAAATAGAGGTTGATGGGAAAAGGGAGGAAGGTAAAGAACCTTCATTGTGGAAAGAGATTAGCGTGAAATTTAAATTAGCTGGTACGATGGAAGCTGCAAAGGCAAAACGTGCAGTTGATCTATCTATTGAAAAATATTGTTCAGTTGCAGAGACGCTCAGAAAAGCAGGGGCAATTATTGACTATGAGGTTTTTTTAAATGGGACAAAAATTGATTAACAATTAATTCATTCATAATGCGGCCAGAGACATTAGCAATTAGAACCCAAACAGAAAGAACAGGTGAAAAAGAGCATTCCACTCCACTTTTTCTCACCAGCAGTTTCGTATATGATTCCGCAGAAGACATGGCTGCTGCATTTGAAGATGATACGTTGGATGTAAACATCTATTCTCGATTCTCTAATCCGAGTGTTGATGAGTTCGTAAAGAAAGTTTGTTTGATGGAAGGTGCTGAAGATGGCATTGCCACTGCAACCGGAATGGCAGCTGTTTTTTCCTCCTTTATGACTTTTGTGTCTGCAGGCGATCACATCGTTTCTGCTTCAGCAGTATTTGGATCAACACATGCCATCCTAACAAAGTATTTGCCAAAGTGGGGAATTGAATATAGTTATTTTGATATGAATAAGCCAGAAACCATTGAGGGCTTGATCAAGAAAAATACCAAGTTATTATATGTTGAAACACCTTCCAATCCCGGTTTGGACATCATTGATTTGAAATTCGTTGCAGATATCTGCAAGAAGCATAACATATTATTTGTTGTAGATAATTGCTTTGCAACCCCTGCAGTTCAGCAACCGATTCAATTTGGTGCAGATCTTGTACTTCATTCTGCAACAAAATTCATGGACGGACAAGGTAGGGTGTTGGGTGGAGTTGTAGTAGGTAAAAAAGATTTGATCAAGCAAATGTACCTCTTCATCAGAAATACTGGTCCCTCTTTGAGTCCATTCAATGCGTGGGTTCTTTCAAAAAGTTTGGAAACATTGTATGTGCGCATGGATAAACATGCTTCAAATGCATTGTATATCGCAAAAAAACTTGAAGGACATCCAGCATTAAGTTGGGTTAAATATCCAATGTTGGAGTCGCATCCACATTACAAAATCGCTATAAAACAAATGAGTAATGGTGGTGGAATACTTACATTTGAATTGAAAGCCGGACTCGATGGAGGCCGAAAATTTCTCAATAATCTTACTTGGTTGTCGATGACGAACAACCTTGGAGATAGCAGAACCATAGCTTCACATCCTGCAAGTACAACACACTCAAAACTCACTCAAGAGGAAAGACAAGCAGTTGGAATTACTCCTGGCTTGATTAGGCTTTCAGTGGGATTGGAGCATCCCGATGATATCATCGAAGAGATTTTGGGGGCATTGAAATAGTTTATTCTAGTTAAATTACATGACAAAATATAGGCAGGCTTGTCATGAAACATCTTTTACTGATTGCTCTTTTTGCTTTTATTGGTATTTCAACTAGCGCACAAGTTCATACGGGAGCATGGATGCGTAGACTAGATACATCTGTTCAATATCTAACAATTGTTGATCAATACTTTGTCATCACTACTTTTAATCTTGAAGAAAAGAAATTTTATCAAACGCGCGGTGGTACGGCTGTAATGGATGGGAAGCAAATGACTGGTGTGATTGAATTCAACACAACAGAAAAATCAGAAGTTAAATCGAGCTATACGTACAATTATACATTCAATAAGAAGGATTTGGTCATGCCAATTGGAGGTATAGAAAAAACTTGGACATGGGTGGACGATGCAAATGCAGGCTTGGCTGGTAATTGGCGTATTACCGGTCGTATGCAGGATGGAAAATTTGTTACCATGAATCCAGGTGCGAGAAAAACTATTAAAGTGCTT
This sequence comes from Chitinophagaceae bacterium, assembly GCA_017853575.1. GTDB lineage: Bacteria > Bacteroidota > Bacteroidia > Chitinophagales > Chitinophagaceae > Pollutibacter. Next base: position 32,597 of record JAFMJI010000006.1, read on the forward strand.
TCTGGTACTCGATTTCAGTGGACTGCAATCAATACCGATACGGGCGAGTTTTTTGGAACTGGGGGAGGATATTACACCTTTAAGGATGGAAAATACTCTGAACATATTGAGTTCTTTTCTCGCGACGCAACAAGGGTTGGAAGTTCACTGAGTTTTGATGCTTCTATTAAAGACGGGAATTGGCACCACAGTGGTAACAGTTCAAAAGGTGATCCTATATTTGAAATTTGGAGTAGGAAATAATGTACAATTTTAATCGTCAAAATGGAGCTTATTGAAGAAAAGGTATTTGAGGGGCTTGATTTTTCTAGTCAAAAATTTGAAATTGCTGAATATGAACATTGTAAGTTTATCAAATGCAATTTTCATGAAACAGATGTTAGAGGAGCTGTATTTTCAGATGTAATTTTTGACCAATGCGATTTGGCAATGATGAAAATTAATAACTCAAGTTTTCGTGAAGTTGTATGCTCCTCATGTAAAATGATTGGGATTCAATTTGAGCACATCAATCCATTTGGATTAAGTGTAAAGTTTGTTGACACTAATTTGGATCATTCAAACTTCTATAAAGTGATAATGCGCAAAACCAATTTTATTAACTGCTCTTTAAAGGAAGTTGATTTCAGTGATTCAGATCTTACAGCGTGCGTCTTTGATAATTGTGATTTTCACCTAGCTATATTTGATTCAACTGTTTTAAATAATGCCAATTTTAGAACTTCATATAATTATTCAATTGATCCAATCGCGAATAAAATTAAACAGTCCAGGCACAGCTACCCTTCAGTCTTGGGATTGGTTAATCAATTAGATATACTTATTGATTAATTAAGAATTTTTGAACTCAGCCACCTTTTTTGGAAAAACGACCCCAACATGATAGAAATCAATCGGGGTCTTTTGTTCTGATTAGTAGTAATCAAATTTACCAATTTTTTCCCCCCCCTGATTATTTTCTCAACGATGAATACACATATAAAAAACCCCTATACAAATTCATGTATAAGGGTATTACTACTAACCAGAACCTTAAATGAATTCATTGTTTGGTTTGGTGGTCAAATCTAAATAAACTTTTGTTGAGTTATTAAAATATTTTAAAAATTATTTCAACTATTGAATTACAGGTTTTATTTCAATGTTTTAGTTATGTTCTAATCATTGTTTTTTTAGTTTAGAAATACATTTTCAGTGTATTCAATCCACTACAATTTTTAGAGGTAAAAATTGAAACAAAATAATAGTTAGGATAACTTTTTTGTCCTGTATTTTCACTTCAAATCGGATAAGAAATCGGACAAAAACGACGATTTTGACAATAAAAAGACTCGTAAATCATTGATATACAATTCATTACGAGTCTTTTAAAGTTGCCCGACCTGGATTCGAACCAAGACAAACAGAACCAAAATCTGTCGTACTACCATTATACTATCGGGCATCCTAATGGGTTGCAAAAATAAGTGATTTAGAAAGAAGATCCCAAAATTAAAAACGACAATTTCAAGGCAGTTTACTGCTGTTTTACCAAATGGTGATTTTTCTTGCCCCTTTGTACAACAATATAACCTCCGGCTAAAAGTTGACTCTTATCAATGATAAAACCAACATCAGTAATTTTTTCCTTGTTAACACTCACTCCACCACCTGCAACCATTTTCCTCGCTTCCCCTTTGCTTGGAAATATACCAGTCTCTGCAAGGAAACTGACAACATCTATACCACTCGATATGTGTGAAGATGAAATTGTATGAGTGGGTACACCCTCCATTGCTTGAAGCAAACCTGCTTCATCCATTTCTCTGAAATTGATATCGTCTTTTTTTCCAAAAAGTTGTTCTGTAGTTTGCTGAGCCATCTCACATTCCTTCTCTCCATGTACAAAACTTGTGATGGCAGTTGCTAGTTTTTTCTGAAGAATTCTTGCACCTGGATCTTTGGAATGTTCCTGAATCAACTGATCAATTTCATTTTTTTCAATCAGTGTAAAAATCTTGATCCACTTCTCCGCATCCGCATCCGCAGCATTCAACCAAAATTGATAAAATTGAAAAGGCGAGGTTTTCTCCGCATCCAGCCATACATTTCCTTTTTCAGTCTTGCCAAACTTGCCACCATCAGCTTTTGTGATCAATGGACAAGTAAATGCAAATGCCTCACCAAAAGCCTTTCTGCGTATAAGTTCTGTTCCTGTAGTAATATTTCCCCACTGGTCACTTCCACCCATCTGTAGCTTACAGTTCTTGTTTTGATACAACCAGAAAAAATCATATCCCTGCATTAACTGATATGCAAACTCTGTATAACTGATTCCCGTATCTCCTTCAATTCTTTTTTTCACACTGTCTTTCGCCATCATATAGTTCACAGTGATATGCTTGCCTACATCTCTCAAAAAATCAATGAATCCCAATCCTTTGAACCAATCATAATTATTGACGATCTCAGCACAATTTTTTTTGGATGAATCAAAATCGAGATATTTTTCCAACTGCTTTCTTACACCCGCCACGTTTTTTGAAAGCGTTTCTTCATTCAGCAAATTTCTTTCTTCACTCTTACCGCTGGGATCACCCACCATCCCCGTTGCACCTCCTACCAATGCAAGTGGTTTATGCCCTGCACGCTGTAAATGGTACAACAGTAAAATTGGTACCAGACTGCCAATATGCAAGCTGTCTGCTGTTGGGTCAAAACCAATATAACATGTAGTGGATTCCTTTTTTAACTGCTCCTCGGTTCCAGGCATGATGTCCTGAATCATTCCCCTCCATTTGAGTTCCGCAACTATGTCCATCGCTAAAATATTTCTGCAAATGTAACAAGGAATCAAAACATGCCCCAAGCGCAATAAATCTCCCTGTATCACGTTGTTTTTCTGAGGCCGATGGAAGATATTTGGATTAACTTCGTTAGATCCAATATCTCAGAGAAATTACCGATTAAGTTTTACTCATAACCCATACTTTCTGGATTTGGAGGCTCGTTTTTTTATTCCTGTAAAAGCTTGTTTCTTTTTGATCGTGCTACTTCTTTCATTTGAAGGAAAAGGGCAGTTCAGAAAGTATTCCAATGAATTCATGAACATAGGTGCTGGAGCTCGTGGACTCGCTATGGGGGGTGCACAAATTGCAACTACAGAAGATGCCTATGCCGGATTCTGGAATCCTGCTGGACTTTCTGAATTGAGAGGACATTCTTCTTATTCTTTGATGCATGCTGAATATTTTGCCGGAATTGGTAAGTATGATTATTTCTCAACTGCCTCACCCATTGGAGATCCTGCCAAGGCAACCTCTGGCTTGGGCATCAGCGTGTTAAGATTCGCAGTAGATGATATTCCAAATACATTGTTCCTGGTAGAACCAGATGGAACCATCAACTATAACAATATTCGTTCCTTTTCATCTGCTGATTATGCAATGCTAATTTCATTTGGACAAACCTTGTTCAGTGATACTGAAAAAAATTTCTCATTCGGAACCAATGCAAAAGTGATTCATCGCTCAGTTGGAAAATTCGCAAAAGCCTGGGGCGTTGGTTTGGATGCAGGGTTGCAATACAGGTCAGATAAAATAAGTTTTGGGTTAGTTGTCAGAGATATTACCACAACATACAATGCTTGGCGTTTCTCATTTACTGACAAGGAAAAAGAGATGCTTTATCTTTCAAATAATCAAATTCCTATAAAGTCAGTTGAATTGACTGCACCTCGTCTGTATCTAGGTGCAGCTTACAACTCTGATCTCAATGAAAAATTTTCAATCATGGGGGAACTCAATCTTGAATTGAGTTTTGATGGTCAACGAAATGTGCTGTTGAGCTCCAAAGTAATGAACATGGATCCTCGCATAGGAATTGAGATGAATTATGCCAAAACCATTGCTTTGAGAATGGGGGTGTATAATTTTCAAAGAGGATTGAAGGATGGTGATACAACGAATCTTTCTAAAGTATGGATCTATCAACCTGGTGTTGGCGTGGGATTTAATATTAAGCAATTCAGAATTGATTATGCATTTACCAACCTGGCCAATCAATCAAACCCATTGTATACCCATGTGTTTTCATTGCATCTGAGACTTCCAACCAAAAAGTATATTTATTGATGCTGAAGAAATTATCTCATATCATTTTATGCTTTTTTATTTTGGAGTCAGTTCATGCCCAAACTGATTTTGGCAACGAATGGATCAAGGACTTCAGCAAAAAATATTACAAGATTCAAGTAGGGAAAGATGGTCTTTACAGGATTGGTTATGATGTTCTAAAAAAACTGGGACTTGAAAACACCAATGCAGATCATTTTCAGCTTTGGAACAATGGCGTTGAGTTACCTATGTATACTACTCAGTCAAATACAACATTAAACCCTGATGGTTTTCTTGAATTCTTTGGAAAAATGAATGATGGAAAGTTGGATACAAAAATGTATCAGAACCCTAAATACCAAACTTCTGATAAATGGAGTTTATTGACAGATACGGCTGTATATTTTTTAACTACGAATCAATCCTCCGTCAATCTCAGATATGCAGTTAAAACAAATAGTTCTTCCACCAGTAACCTCACTCCAGAAGAATATTTTAATTATACCTATCGCTATGCTTTCAAAGATCAAATTAATCCAGGCAGTCCGAATGTAATCGCGGGCGTAAATGTTTACTCTTCAAGTTTTGATGAAGGTGAGGGCTGGACAAGTCGAGGAATTACTTCATCAAATGCTCTTAAACTTACCATTTCAAACCTACAAGTATCATCGAGTGGACCTGATGCAAGTATGCGGCTTAATTTTTTTGGAGGTTCGTTGAACACTAGACAAGTCAGTGTTCAAATTGCTGGAAATTCAGTAATCAATTCATTTCCACTTGCAGGATTCAGCAGCAAAGACACAACTGTTCAAATAGTAAAGACAAAACTAGCCGGATCGTTTACGATGGACATTATCAATGCAAGTTCTTCTGTATATGATCAGTACATGGTCGGACAATTAGAAATAAACTACCCTAGAAAATTTGATTTTGGGGGAGCAGCAAATTTTGAATTTTCAATAGAACCAAGTTCATCAGATAAATTAATTGAGATAACATCATTTAAGTTTGGTAGTAATGCATCAATACTTTATGATCTAACAAATCAACAGCGATATGTAGCCGAGATTAAAGGAAATAATCTAAGGTTCTTGGTTCCAGCCAATTCCCAGAAAAGAAACTTCGTTTTGATGAGTGTTGATGTTGATGAACTAAATACAGTTGGAGCAATTGTTGAGCATAAATTTATAGACTTTTCTAATCTCTCAAATCAGGGGGATTATATCATCATCACTGATTCGATGCTTCGAAAAAGTAAAGCAGGGGATGCAATTGAAAACTACAAACAATATCGTTCGGGTGCTGCTGGTGGGAATTTCAACGTGTTGGTTGCCGATGTTTCACAAATAACTGATCAGTTTGCTTATGGGATCAAGAAACATCCGCTGGGAATTAAAAAGTTTATTCAATTTGCAACAGTATTCTTCAAGCCTAAAGATATTTTACTAATAGGGAAGGGAGTGACATATGATCAATTTCGTATCAATGAATCTTCAGTCTATGCTAATAAACTAAATCTAGTTCCAACTTTTGGAAGTCCAGCCTCCGATCATATCCTGGCATCCAATGAATTGGGACCAATTGCACAAATTCCGATAGGTAGGTTATCCGTCATCAATGGAGACGAGCTGAATGCTTATTTGGAAAAGCTCAAGCAACATGAAGATCTTATGAGTACAGGATCATCATACCAGACTGTTGATAAAAAAGGTTGGACCAAGAATGTATTGCATTTGGTTGCAGGTGGTGTTGTTCAGCCGGTAGTAACTGGATATATGAATGATGCAGCCAAAAAAATCAAGGATACATTGTTTGGCGCAAAAGTCACATCGATCGAAAAAACAACAGCTGCCTCAGTTGAATCAGGAAATAATACGCAGATTGATCAAATGTTTGAAAATGGATTGGGTATTGTGAATTATTTCGGTCACTCATCTTTGAATTCGATGGAATTCAATTTGGATGACCCTGCACGTTTTAACAATCCAGGCAAGTATCCACTTTTTCTAGCTAATGCTTGCACAGCAGGGAATAATTTTTTCTATGATACTTTACGTATTCTTTCAAATAAAAAATCAATTTCAGAGGCGTATATCCTTGAGCCACAAAAGGGAAGTATTGCATTCGTAGCGAGCACACACTATGGAATTTTGATGAACCTGAATGATTTCGTACAAAGATTTTATGATCGTTTGGGTAAGCTAGATTATGATAAAACATTAGGAGAAATTCATCAGAGAACCATGACCTCGCTCCAGAAAGACTTTGGTAATTCACCCAACAATCTTACTACAATGGAACAAATTTTGCTGCACGGCGATCCAGCAACAAAATTATATCCGCATCCGAAATCAGATTATGTGATTGAAGACCCATTGATCACTGTTGCTCCACAACCACTGACCATCGCAGAGTCTTATTATGATGTAAAGGTTGTTGTACGAAACATCGGACTAGCCCGAAATGATTCCGTAAAAGTTACAGTAAAAAGAGATCGCCCAGATGGCTCAAGTGAAATACTCTCCAGTAAGTTAATGGCGCTTAATTATGGTGATTCAATTCAGTTAAAATTCCTGCTGGATCCTAAAAAAGATTTGGGGCAACAGACAATTGCTGTTACTGTTGATCCTGATAATTTAATTGATGAAGTGAGTGAATCAAACAATACAGTGACAAAAAAAATAAATGTTCTAGATAATGATATTAAGCCTGTATTTCCTACAGACTTCGCTATAGTTAATAAATGGCCTGTTAAGCTTTCCGCCAGTATCGGAAATTTCTCTGCATCAGGTGCTCAGTATGTTTTTCAGGTTGATACAACTTCAAACTTTAATTCCCCGATATTGGATAGCACCCTCGTTTCATCTAATGGAGGACTTATTGAGTATTTACCCAATATTAGAATTGCAGACAGCACTGTTTTATTTTGGCGTGTAGCAAAGAAGCCAAGCGCCGGAATATCTTATAATTGGTTTTCTTCATCTCTTGTATACATATCAAAATCCGAGGAAGGCTGGAATCAGTCGAGCTATTATCAATTCCTGAAAAATCAGGTTACAAATTTTGAATTTGATCAGTCAAGGAATTTAAATTTTTCAAAAAAGAATCTCACGTTGTATGTTCAGTCAAAATTAAAATCAACCACAACTTCTTACAACTCAGTTGAAGTGGGTAACAATGTGGTATACAATCAAAGTTGTGATGCAGCATTTGGAACACTTGAATTTTCTTTGATCACGAAACGAACAGGAAAACCCATCAAAAACACCACACCTCCAGCTGTATCCAAGTTTTCGAGTTTCGTGCCTGCTGCATGTTTTTTAAATACAGATTTGTATCAATACTGGTTTAATTATAACTCACAACAAGGAAGAAATGATGCAGCTAATTTCTTTAATTATGTTCCTAACGGAACGCTTCTGGTTTTAAATCACTGGAATAAAAAAGAGGATAATACGCTAAAGACAGTTGATCAGTGGAACAAAGACGCATTGTATAACAAACTTATTTCTGTTGGTTTTACACTGATTGATTCGTTTAAATCCAATCTTCCTTTCAGCTTGGTAGCATATAAAAATGACCTTGGAGAATGGAGTCTTCTTCAACAGAAAATTGGTAAGAGCTCAAGCGATGAATTGTCTGTTGAGCAGGCATTTGAGGCCATTGAAACTTCTGGAAAAATGAGCTTCCCAATAATTGGACCTGCCAAAAATTGGAAATCCATTTCATTGAATATGAAGTCACTTGAATCGCCAACGGATGATAATTCAACGTTGGAAATTACAGGCGTTGATAACAATTTAAGAGAGACACAACTTTACCTGGGATCTATCGTCAAATCTGCTATGTTGTTTTCAAAGGATACAACACTGTCGTTTATAGATGCATCAAAATATCCATGGATCAAGTTCACGCTTTATCAAAATGATGCAACGAAACAAACTCCATCCCAGATTAAATATCTTCAAGTAAAGTATGAGCATGTTCCCGAGGGTGCATTGGGTGATGTTGCAAATACTACATTGATTTCATCCATGGATAAGGGGAGCAATTATCAGTTTCAGGCAAGTTTTAAAAATATCAGCAACACGGCTTTTGATAGTGTTAAAGTAGTTTGGAAAATTACCGATGATAAAAACCGTGATTCCATTTTATTTGATGGACTCAAGAAAAAATTAAATTCAGGAGATACCATTCAGTTCAGCAGGACGCTTGATACGAGAAAACTTTCAGTTAATAATTTAATCTCGCTCAGTGTGAATCCTCAAAATGCTCAGCCAGAGCAATTCATGTTCAATAATTATTTGCAAACGAAGTTAAGATTGATAGAAGATGCCATCCCACCCATATTGGATGTCACTTTTGATGGGGTACATATTCTTAACCGTGATATCGTATCATCGAAGCCCCAGATTTTGATTGAATTGAAAGATGACAATGCTTTTCTTCCATTGAACGATACAGCGCTCTTCAACATTCGGTTAAGATATCCTGATGGCATTATCAGGCAAATAAGATTTGATGGAGATACGTTGAAGTTTAGCCCTTCCAGCAATCCTCCTGGAGGAAATAATAATACGGCTGTCATCAATTTCAAACCTTTGCTGAGAATGGATGGAGAATATGAATTGTTGATTACTGCAAAAGACAGAAGTGATAATGCATCAGGAGCAACAGATTTCAGTGTATTGTTTCAAGTGGTGAATCAATCCATGATCACCAATCTGCTCAATTATCCAAATCCATTTACAACTTCAACTGCTTTTGTTTTTACATTAACCGGTTCTGAATTGCCAACCTATATGAGAATTCAAATCTTAACCATCACGGGTAAGATTGTGAAAGAAATTTCAATGGCTGAATTGGGCCCCTTGAGAATTGGCAACAACATTACTGAGTATAAATGGGATGGCCGAGATCAATATGGACAATTACTCGCAAACGGTGTTTATTTATATAGGGTTATTACGGATATCAAAGGAAAGAAAATCGACAAGCTGAGTGCAGGCTCTTATAATACTGATCAGTATTTCAAAGCCGGGTATGGAAAGATGTATCTGATGAGATAAAATATTTTTATGTGTGGAGGGGACGCGGGAACCATTTTCAAATGGTTACTTGATGATGTTGTGAGCAAAAATATTGAAGAATCAACCTTGCTTGACTGGGAAGCTAGGCACAGGGTTCTTTTATATCCTTTCATTCTTGCAAATAAGAGAAAATTATTTTCAGCAGATTTTTTAAAATTATGCAGATCCAATTATCTGAAAAATTATGCGCAGGTCTTACAAGTAGAACACTTCCTCCAAAATTTCAATGAATTTCTTTCCGCTCATTCTTCTCATGCAATTGTATTGAAGGGTGTTCCCGTTGCAGAAAATTATTATCCTGATAAATTTACACGGCATTCAAGGGATGTCGATGTGTTGGTTGAACAACATCAAGTCGATTTTATAGCAGAATGGCTAAAGCTTGAAGGATTTCACTTGGATAGTGATTATTTTTTGTACAATAAAAAACAGCAAGAAGTTTTCTTAAAAAACAATCATCATTTTTGCTTTCATGGAACAAATGAAAGGCTTCCTTTGATTATAGAATTGCATTGGAAGCTCAGATCCAATGAAGATATCTGCAATATCAATCCTTTTGATAAAGGATATTCGTGGTTGAAAACATCTTATGATCATCTGTTTACCTTACATCATATCGATCAATTCATTTATCTATGTGTACATGGTACTGAGCATGGATGGTATCGACTGAAATGGTTGTCGGATCTGCCATTTTTATGCCAAAGGATCAATTTAGAATGGAATTGTGTAAAAGCCCGTGCCCATGAATTGAATGCGCTTGAGCATGTTGAGCTTTCTCTTTATTTGATTCATCATTTCACAGGGAAAATATTAATACCGGGTACTGAAATACATTCATTTAATAAAGACATCAAAATAAAAGTATCCAAATTGCTAAGTCGAATCAATCAATCTGCTCTTATTGAAACTGGTTACCTGGCGGCAGTTCGACAAATTTTGTTTCTGTCCTCATTTAACAATAGAAAATGGAGTTTGAATTTTTGGATGAAGTGGTCGATATCTCCAGCTGATTGGAAAAGTTTTCCACTGCCGAATTGCCTATTCTTCCTTTATTATCCAATGCGACCAATTTTTTGGTTAATTAGAAAATCATTCAGATGAAATTCTTGAATTATTGGGCATATGGGTTGAGGGTGGCCTCCGAAATGGAATTTCCTGAATTGTACACTAGGTTTGAAGATGGAATACCTGATCTGCGTATTCATCTTCGTAGTATAAATTTATTGGAAGGAAAAATTGATCAAAATGCAACTTATTCATTTAAATCTCACAACAATATATTTTATGTTCATGTTAAGTCGGTCGCATTTTATGAAATTTCCAATGGTATTAATATTACCATTTATCCATATCAAGATGCTCTGATTTCTGACATACGCGTTTATTGTTTATCGAATGCATTTGCTGCAGCACTTCATCAAAGAAAAATCATGCCACTGCATGCAGGCGCAATTAGAAATAATGATAAAATTTCATTGATCATGGGGAATACTGGTTCAGGTAAATCCACTTTGCTTTATCATTTAATGCAAAAGGGATATAAGGTTTTCTCTGATGATGTCGTAGTTGTTTCTACCAGGAAAGGTAGTAATGAAACGAGTGCAACTTCTTCATATCCCATGATGAAATTATGGAAACATCAAATGAAAGGTATGGGTTTGGATAATGGGCAACAGGTTAGAAGTGGAGTAGATAAATTTCCTTTTTTATTTCATGAACAATTTGATATTCATGCTCGAAAAATCGAGAAAATAATCATCTTAAAAGTTGTTTCGGGGCTAACTACATGTACTGTTCGAAAACTGAAAGGAATTGAGAGTGTGATCTTGTTATTCAACCAGATTTATAGAAAAGAATATTTAAATAGAACTGACTATATTTCTTCTTTATCGCTTTTGTCGTCAATGGCAAATAATATTCCTTGTTATGAAATCAGCCGTCCAATGTTTCATTCAACTGAAATTGAGCTTGCAAATCTTTTCACCAAAATCTGAGAGAAAAATATCATTTTCTCAGGGTTTATTCTGATTATGTAAATCATTTATTCTTTTCATTTGCACTTAATTTAGGGAAATGAAAAAACTGATAAAGAACAATTTACTGGATGGGGTAAAAGTTTATGATGAAGTATTTATGGTAGATCTGGAAGCAGATAAGTATTATGCCTTAAATCCCACGACAGCTTATATCTGGGACTTGATCTACATGCCGGTCAGTGTTGAGGAATTGAAGCAAAAAATACTTCAACGGTATAATGTCGATGAAAATATTGCAACAAATGCTTTGGAAAATATATTAAAAGAGATGATAAAAAGGAAAATGATTATTGAGTGTATTGAAGAGTGAGATGCTCAAGAAAAAAATTCTGTTGATTACATTGCTACATTTAATTGTATTTATATTTATACAGCTATTTTCTTTTGTCAGGGTATTGAAAATCCTCAACTATTTTCGACACACATCAAGCGATGATTTTTCTGGAAAAGATGTATACGGATTGGCAGAATATTATCATAGAATTATTACATTATCGCATTTTAAAAATCCAAGTTGCTTAGAGGTAGCATTGATGTTGACCTTCTTGATGAATAGGCGAAATGTTCCAACTGAATTTTGTTTAGGCATTGCACGATTAGATGGCAGTTTGACGGCTCATGCATGGTTGACATTTCGGGGGAAACTATTGGGGCAACCATTTCAAGCTGATGAATTCCTACAAGTTTTCTCATCATCCAAAATAAGTCCAATTGAAGTTTGCAGGAAGTTTTGATGGCAATTTGTTATCTGCGCTGAATGGAGAAATTGTTCAACAAGATGGATTGCAATTGCTTGGTTGTGTTGAATTATATCACCGGGATGAATTAAGCGATCAACTGGGCATCAGACATATTGATTTACACAATTATTCTGATGTTGTGTTGGTGCTATTCGCGTACAAAAAATGGGGTAAGAACTTTTTCAAATATTTGTACGGCGCTTGGTCATTTGTGCTCTGCGATGTCGACAATAAAGTACTTCTACTATCACGCGATCCTTCAGAGAACAGTAGTTTGTTTTATTTGTTCAAGGGGCATACATTGTTTTTTTCGAGTTTCACGACTTTCTTCAACGACAGCACTTTGTTTGATCTTGAAATTGATCGAGATGAATTTATACGATTGAGTCTTAGGCTTGTTGGAAATTCAAGAGGTAAAACAATTATCAAGGAACTACACAATCTTTGTCCTCAATCCTTTTTAATATGTGATGCTGAAATGCATATAGAAAGCGTTGAATTTCTACAGGAAGTAATTCCTGTTGTAAGATTTAAAAAGGAGAAAGATTATTTCCTGCAATTCAGGTCATTGATGGCTGAAGCAGTCATGTGTCGACTTCGTGGCGCAAATAGACCAGGTATATTCTTGAGTAGCGGATTGGATTCTACAACAGTTTGTAGTTTCTTATTAAAATCATCTGATCCAGGTAAAATTATCCATACATATACAAGCGTTCCCAATTTTATTGATGAACATGATAATCTGGATAGTGTATCCGAGCTGCCATTGGTTGAATATTTCTTAAAAAAGTTTTTAAATGTAAAATCTTCTTTTCTCCAATTCCCCAATGCTTTATTAGATGCTCAATTCAAGAATGCTGACATTTTAAATCTTTTCAACCCAATTATTCATTCAAACAGCTTTTGGTTGAAAGGGATACTTGAACAAGCAAGATCTGATGGAGTTGATAGGATGTTCACGGGTCAGATGGGGAATTATTCAATTTCATTCAAAGGACAGCAATCTTCTTTGTCTTTATCCATTTCAAGATGGATGAATTATATCTTTTCAATGTTGTTTGGAGATTATCATTTCAAAAAGCAGCAATGGAAATATTCTGTAATTCGAGATGATTTGATAAGCAGTTTGAGCAAATCGAAATCTTTCAAAGCTGAATTTAAACTGGGGTATAATCATTCTTTGTGTACTTCAACATTCAGGAAAAAAGCATTTAAAAAAATTCATCGATTTGCATCTGTACAATGGTCTCTGCTGGGGCATGAGTTCGGAATTAGGGTGGTAGATCCCACTTGCGATATTAGATTGATGAATTTCCTGGACTCGATTCCTTCAACCATCTTTAATCGAAAAGGGATATCTAAATATCTTTTGAAGCAAGCCATGTTAGGGATTCTTCCAAGCAGAATTTTATTCAATCGAATTCCTAAGCCACAGTCTGCAGATATTGGAAAACGCTTAGAAAGGGAGAATTTTCTATCTGATATTGTTGATAATCTGTTTGACAAGTATAAAAATTCCAATTTCTTTGATGTGAGAAAATTGAAGGCTATACACGTGCAATTGATGGCAACTGGGAACAAACAACAGCAACATGTATTGAGCTTTCATTTATTGTACATGATTTCAATGATAAACTGTTATGATCAATTACACGGAGCAAGGACCTGATGACAAGTTAGCGTGGATAGAGCCTGAAATATTGGACTTAGATATCAGAGAAACGAGTAAAAACTTTATACAGTGTGATGGTATAGGGGTGCCAGGGGAGGATTATGCTTGTTTTTCCTGATGCGTAAGGCCTAAAGTTTTATTTCATATTGATTTTGGTGAAATCAAGTCTTTCTTTATCTTTGCAATCCTTAAAAACTGGAGAAACTATATGTTAATCATCGATTCAAAAGATTGCGAAAACATTGACAAGGCACTAAAGAAGTACAAGAAGAAGTACGAAAAAGCGAAAACTCTTTTGCAACTTCGTGAGCGTCAATCATTTACAAAACCTTCTGTGAAACGCAGGGGTGAGGTGCTTAAGGCAATCTACAAGCAAAAGATCCAAAACGGAACAATCGAGGCATAAGCCTTAAACCGATATTTAAACTTAAGTAGTCATAGAGTTCAGTAACTTTATGACTACTTTTTTTATGCCCATTCTCTTACCGGAAGCCATTAGTTTATTTCAGGATTTCATCAAATTTGAGAGAAGGTACTCCACCCATACCATAAGGGCGTACAAAGATGATTTAAAGCATTTCTCACAGTTTCTAAAGTCGCAGTTTGCAGTCGATCTTGTTGATCAGATAAATGCTTCAATGATAAGGACATGGATGGCAGCTTTTGCAGCACAGAAAGTATTGCCCAGAACGATCAACAGAAAAGTTTCAACCCTAAAGTCGTTTTTTAAATTTTGTCTGGTAAAACAATGGATGGAAGTGAGTCCGGCAAAAACCATCCAAGTATTGAAAACCAAAAAACGCCTACCAACATATGTTGAACAGGAGCAGATCGAAAATCTGTTGCGGAATGATTTTTTCCCAGATGATTTTGATGGAAGAATGGAATATCTCGTAGTGGTTATTTTATATCAAACCGGGATGCGTGTGAGTGAGTTGGTAAATCTTAAAGACACGCAAATAGATTTGTCACGCGCGCAAATCAAAGTATTGGGCAAGGGTAACAAAGAGCGGGTGATCCCCATTGGAAATGAACTGATTTCAATAATTAAAAATTACATCGAAGAGAGGAATAAAATCAACATGGAAGACTTCTCAAAACAATTCTTGGCGAACAGCAGGCATAAACATCCAACTGCGCGTCAATTGTATTCCATCGTCAAAAAATATCTTTCGTTGGTGACTACTGCCGATAAGAAGAGTCCACATGTATTGAGACACAGTTTTGCAACACATTTAACTTCCAATGGGGCAGAGTTGAATGCTGTCAAGGAGTTGCTGGGGCACAGCAGTTTGGCGGCAACCCAAGTGTATACACACAATAGCATTGACAGGCTACGAGACATTCATAAGAAATCGCATCCAAAGGGATGATTTAGGTTTTATTTAAGAGGATTTTTTTTGTTGAACTTTCAATTTTTTATTAACTTAAGTGTTGACAAGCAGTCGCATCTTAAACATTAAAAAAGTTGGGTTATGACAGTAAACATTCATTCATTACACTTTGATGCAGACAGTAAATTATTGGATCATGTGAACAAGAAGATTTCAAAATTATCTAGTCACCATGACAAGATCATGACTGTTGATGTGTATTTGAAATTGGACAATGTGATGCACCAGATTAAAGACAAAATTGCTGAGATCAGGGTAAAAATTCCCAAGCGAGAATTATTTGTAAAACAGACCACCAAATCATTTGAAGAGTCCTTCGATATGGCATTGGATTCTGTATTGGTTCAGATCAAAAGGGTCAAGGAAAAACAGTTTGCATAGAGGTGGATAGAATTCTTTCTAAATTTCTACTTCAAAATTTTTGCATTTGACATTTTCCGTTACCTTTGCATTCCCCAAAAAATGGGGTAGATCTTTATTTCTAAACTTTTCCTGGTAAATAAGTCAAGATAAGTTTTTCCAACATCAAAAGCCAGAGTAGCTCAGCTGGTAGAGCAGCTGATTTGTAATCAGCTGGTCGGGGGTTCGAGTCCCTTCTCTGGCTCCATTGATCATTGGATCTTATTTGTTGTGAAAAACATAGCGGGCAGGTTCCAGAGCGGCCAAATGGGGCGGACTGTAAATCCGCTGTCTTTCGACTTCAGTGGTTCGAATCCACTCCTGCCCACACCCAATTTTTTGGGTTCGGCAACTATTTACCATTAAAATGCGGGAGTAGCTCAGTTGGTAGAGCGATAGCCTTCCAAGCTATAGGTCGCGGGTTCGAGCCTCGTCTCCCGCTCACAACCGCCTGGCTGTGCGGTGTTTATGCCGTTGTAGCTCAGTGGTAGAGCACTTCCTTGGTAAGGAAGAGGTCGTGAGTTCAATTCTCATCAACGGCTCCATTTACCCTGGAAAAAATACTTTTTTAAATCGTCTCAAAGTCAATAACTTTGCGGCCGTTTCAATAGTTAGTAAAAAACATAAAAACAGATAACAATGTCTAAAGAGACCTTCAAGCGGGACAAACCCCACGTTAACATTGGTACAATCGGACACGTTGACCATGGTAAGACAACATTAACTGCTGCCATTACTGAGATTCTTTCTAAAAAAGGTCTCGCACAGGCAAAGAAGTACGACGAAATTGACGGTGCACCTGAAGAAAAAGAAAGAGGTATCACCATCAACACTGCACACGTTGAGTACGAAACTGCTTCTCGTCACTATGCTCACGTTGACTGTCCAGGTCACGCTGACTACGTTAAAAATATGATTACTGGTGCTGCCCAGATGGACGGCGCTATTCTTGTGGTTGCCGCTACAGACGGTCCAATGCCACAAACTAAAGAGCACATCCTTCTTGCTCGTCAGGTAGGTGTACCTCGTATCGTTGTGTTCATGAACAAGGTTGACCTTGTTGATGATCCTGAATTGCTTGACCTCGTTGAGATGGAAATCCGCGAAGAGTTGACCAAGAGAGGTTTTGATGGAGACAATACTCCGATCATCAAAGGTTCTGCAACTGGCGCATTGGCTGGTGAAGAAAAATGGGTTGCAACTGTAAATGAATTGATGGATGCAGTTGATAGCTATATTCCATTGCCTCCTCGTCCAGTTGATCTTGCCTTCTTGATGTCAGTAGAAGACGTATTCACCATCACTGGTCGTGGTACAGTTGCTACAGGTCGTATCGAGCGTGGTAAAATCAAAGTTGGTGAAGGTGTTGAAATCGTGGGTATGCAGGAAGATAAGCTTGTATCTACAGTTACAGGTGTTGAAATGTTCCGCAAATTGTTGGATGAAGGTGAAGCTGGAGACAATGCAGGTCTACTTCTCCGCGGTATCGAGAAAAAAGATATCCGTCGTGGAATGGTAATCTGTAAGCCAGGTTCAATCACTCCTCACACTGAATTCAACGGTGAAGTATACGTATTGAGCAAAGATGAAGGTGGACGTCATACTCCATTCTTTAACAAGTACCGTCCTCAGTTCTACTTCCGTACAACGGACGTAACAGGTGAAGTTGAACTTCCAGCTGGTACTGAAATGGTGATGCCTGGTGATAACATCAACTTGAAAGTGAAGTTGATCCAACCAATCGCCATGGAAAAAGGATTGAAATTCGCGATCCGCGAAGGTGGCCGTACAGTGGGAGCTGGACAGGTTACAGAGATCCTCAAGTAAGATTTGATCGGTTGACCTCGCCTGAGTTTAACCACAAAAGTTATAATAGCAGCAAAGTACCTGGAGATCCTCTGGGTACTTTGCTTCTTAAAGACGGGCATAGTTCAATGGTAGAATAGAGGTCTCCAAAACCTTTGATCTGGGTTCGAATCCTAGTGCCCGTGCAAAAGAAAACTTTGGGTAACTTTACTGCCCCTTGTTTTAAAACCCAAAACAGATGAACAAAATACAATCATATCTCAGCGACTCTTACAAAGAGCTCATGGAGAAAGTGACCTGGCCAAACTGGCAACAACTTCAACAATCAACCATGATTGTTTTGGTTGCAACATTGGTAATTACTGCCATTGTTTGGGTACTGGACCTTGGAAGTAGCACTGCACTTAAATTCGTTTATTCATTGTTTAAGTAATGGAAGAAATAACAACACAACAAGAAACCAAGTGGTATGTGCTCCGCGTGATCTCTGGAAAAGAGAAAAAGGTAAAGGAGTATTTGGATAAGGATATCCTCCGCAATGGTTGGGACAAAGTCATCAAGCAGGTATTCCTGCCTGTTGAAAAGGTTTACAAAGTGCAGAATGGAAAAAAAGTAATGCGCGAACGTAACTTTTACCCTGGTTATGTGATGATTGAATGTGTAGGGGGTAAGCTCCATGATGATATCATCAGTGCCATCAAGAATACCACCAATGTTATCCATTTCCTTGGAAAGGAAAATCCGATTGCATTGAGAAAGGCTGAAGTCAACAAAATGCTCGGTAAGATCGATGAAATGAGCGATGCAGGTGGAATGACCATGAGTGAACCATTCATCATTGGTGAAACCATCAAAATTGTAGACGGTCCATTCAATGATTTTAATGGTGTAATTGAAGAAGTAAACGACGAGAAAAAGAAATTGAAAGTAACAGTGAAAATCTTTGGAAGATCAACTCCTGTTGAACTCAATTACATGCAGGTGGAAAAAATATCTTAAGCAAGAAATTTGAAAATAAAAAAAGGGAAGCATTGCTTCCCTTTTTTTATTGCAGTGCATGATTGATTAAAACAATGAACCTTGTCCACCTTCATTATTGGTGGTAGGAGCTGGAGTTTCTACTGCAACTGGCGCTGGATTCAATACTGGCGCAGCTGTTGGCTTACTAACTTTTTTTACTGATTTTTTCTTGGCTGCTTTTTTGGGTGCAGCTTTTTTAACTGCTTTTTTTGCAACTTTTTTAGGAGCAGATTTTTTTGCTGCTTTTTTTGGCGCAGATTTTTTTACTGCTTTCTTTGCAGTTTTTTTCACTGCTTTTTTTGGAGCAGCTTTTTTCTTGGATTTTTTTGAAGATGCCATCTTGTTTGAATTTTTTGGTGAGTTTGTATGGTATTTACAAATTACATCTTTATGTATTCCCTTTCACATTCGATATCAGTATTTTATCTAGATTTATTCCACCGTATTTTTTGCTCATGGCAGCCCTGAAAAGCAGGAGGGAGGCTTTTAAAAAATGCTTGGCCAATTAAAGAATCTCACCTACCTTTGCCGCCCCAATCGAAAGTTCTTTTTTTGAAAGGATTTGGGAGTCCTGTCAATTGACCGGACGCTATCACCAAAAAAAACAAACATATGGCTAAGGAAATTTCTGGCTATGTAAAGTTGCAGGTAAAAGGCGGACAAGCCAATCCTGCACCTCCTGTTGGTCCCGCACTCGGTTCCAAAGGTGTAAACATCATGGAGTTCTGTAAGCAGTTCAATGCCAGGACGCAAGACAAAATGGGTAAAGTATTACCTGTTGTCATTACAGTTTACTCAGACAAATCATTTGACTTTGTTATCAAGACACCACCTGCAGCAGTTCAATTGCTGGAGGCCAGCAAACTTCAAAGTGGTTCCAAAGAACCTAACCGCTCTAAAGTGGGTAAGGTTACCTGGTCACAGGTTGAGGCGATTGCAAAAGACAAGATGCCCGATTTGAATTGCTTTACGGTTGACAGCGCTATGCGCATGGTTGCCGGTACTGCAAGAAGCATGGGTATTACAGTTGAAGGTAAAGCCCCTTGGGAAAATTAATTGATCACAGCTTAAATCTGAATCAAGATGGGAATCACTAAAAAAAGAAAAGCCGTTGCTGGCAAAGTGGATGATAAAAAAGTTTATTCACTTGCTGAAGCATCAGGACTCGTAAAACAAGTAAACACAACAAAATTCGATAGTTCGGTTGACCTTCATATTCGTTTGGGTGTTGATCCTAAGAAAGCTGATCAAGCAATTAGGGGTACAGTTACACTTCCTCACGGAACCGGTAAAACCAAAAAAGTATTGGTGCTTTGCACACCCGACAAAGAAGCAGAAGCTACTGCAGCTGGTGCTGATTTTGTTGGTTTGGATGAGTTCATCACCAAAATTGAAGGTGGCTGGACAGACATCGATGTAATCGTAGCAACTCCATCTGTGATGCCAAAAATTGGTAAACTCGGTAAGGTGCTCGGTCCACGTAACCTCATGCCCAACCCCAAAACAGGTACTGTAACAAACGACGTATCTGCAGCGGTGAAGGATGTAAAAGCAGGAAAGGTTGCCTTCAAGGTAGACAAAGCTGGAATTGTACACGCTTCCATCGGTCGCGTTAGTTTCACTCCAGAAAAAATTGCTGAAAACAGCATGGAATTGCTGAATGCGATCATTAAAGCAAAACCATCTTCAGCAAAAGGCACATACCTGAAAAGTGTATTCATGGCAAGTTCCATGAGTCCATCTATCGCAGTTGACACAAAAGTGCTTGTACATTAATTCAAGCAAACATTGTAAATAATTAAAAAGCTTAACATGACTAAGCAAGAAAAAAATGAAGTGATTGATGTGCTAAAGGAGAAATTCGGACAGTACAACAATTTCTACATCACCAATACAGAATCACTTTCAGTAGAACAAGTAAGTAATCTTAGAAGATTTTGTTTCGACAAGAAAGTTGAAATGAAAGTTGCAAAAAATACCCTCATCCGTAAAGCATTGGAATCCATCGATGCTGAAAAATATGCAGGTGTATATGATGCATTGAACAACGTAACAGCGTTGATGTTCTCTGAAAATCCAAAAGAGCCTGCATTGATCATCAGCTCTTTCCGCAAACAAGGCAATGTAGAGAAGCCTGTGTTGAAAGCAGCTTTCATCAATGGAGATATTTTTGTGGGCGACAACAACTTGAAAGCACTGACTGAGATCAAGACGAAGAACGAATTGATCGGAGAGGTGATCGGATTGTTGCAATCTCCTGCCAAGCGCGTATTGGCTGGATTGTTGCATCACCACGAAAAACAAGGTGCAGCAGCAGCTGAATAATTTGTAAAAACCCAACGCCACTGAGGTTTAAATGTGGCATATTTTATAACCATCCGCTGGAGCTTAAGCTGTGAAAGCGGTTAAAAATTAAAAACATGGCAGACGTAAAAGCATTGGCTGAACAATTAGTAGGCCTTACAGTAAAAGAAGTTCAAGAATTGGCCGACGTATTGAAGGCTGATTATGGTATCGAACCAGCTGCAGCTGCAGTTGTAGTAGCAGGTGGTGGCGGTGGTGCCGCAGCTGCTGCAGAAGAGAAATCTACATTTGATGTAATTCTCGTAAACGGCGGTGCAAGCAAATTGGGTGTTGTGAAGGTTGTTAAAGATCTCACTGGACTCGGATTGAAAGAAGCAAAAGATCTCGTTGATGGCGCTCCTAAGCCAGTAAAAGAGGGTGTCTCTAAAGCAGAAGCAGACGATTTGGCTGCTAAGTTGAAAGAGGCAGGTGCTGAAGTTGAAATCAAGTAATCACCCCGATACTTTCAAAAAATTAAAGCCGGATTCGTCCGGCTTTTTTTATGGGTTTTTTAGCATAGAACTGCTCCCCCAAATATTTGTCCAATTGCCCCAATTCCCTTAACTTCGCAGTCCTTTAAATTGGGCTAATTACAATTTGACCTCCTGAAACAACATAAAAAGTTGAAAATCAATTACTTAAAGAAGTAACTGGAAAGGGTGTCTTATTGCATTTTGGTCCGATAACACGTTAAAAAGCACATCAGACTATGTCATCAGCAAAAGTGGCTTCAAAAAGAGTGCATTTTGGTAAGGTAAAACACCTTGCAGAAACTCCAGATTTGTTAGAAATTCAAATTCAATCCTTCAAGGATTTTTTCCAGTTGGAAACTACTCCAGACAAGCGTAACAATGAAGGGTTGTTTAAAGTTTTCAAAGAGAATTTTCCCATCAATGATACTAGGAACATCTTCATGTTGGAGTTCCTTGATTATTTCATCGATCCACCCCGTTACACCATCGAAGAGTGTATGGAGCGCGGACTCACTTATGCAGTTCCTCTCAAAGCTAAATTGCGTTTGAGTTGTAACGATGAGGAGCACGTTGATTTCCAAACCATCGTGCAAGACGTGTTTCTTGGAAACATCCCTTACATGACTCCCCGTGGAACTTTCGTGATCAATGGTGCTGAAAGGGTAGTGGTTTCTCAATTGCACCGTTCACCTGGTGTATTCTTCGGACAATCACTTCATCCAAACGGAACAAAAATTTATTCTGCACGTGTGATTCCTTTCAAAGGCGCATGGATGGAATTTGCAACCGATATCAACAACGTGATGTACGCGTACATCGATCGTAAAAAGAAATTCCCTGTAACTACTTTGCTTCGTTCAATCGGATTTGAAACCGATAAAGACATTCTTGAATTGTTCGGAATGGCAGATGAAGTAAAAACAGAAAAGAAAACCCTAGATAAACTTGTTGGCAAACGTCTTGCTGCAAGAGTATTGAAAACATGGGTGGAAGATTTTGTGGATGAAGATTCTGGTGAAGTTGTTTCACTCGAAAGAAATGAAGTTGTTCTTGAGCGTGATACTGTGTTGTCTGAAGAGGACATCACCACCATTCTTGAAACTGGTGTGAAGAGCATCTTCATTCAGAAAGAAGAAGTAAGTGGAGACTATGCGATTATCTACAACACATTGAACAAGGATACTTCTAACTCTGAATTGGAAGCAGTTCAACATATCTACAAACAATTGCGTGGTGCAGATGCGCCAGACAATGAAACTGCACGTGGCATCATCGATAAATTGTTCTTCAGCGACAAGCGTTATGATCTTGGTGAAGTGGGTCGCTACAAGATCAACAAAAAATTAAACCTTAACTATGGTTTGGATCAAAAGACCCTTACCAAAGAAGATATCATCGAAATCATCAAATACCTCGTTCGCCTTACCAATGGTAAAGCAGAGATTGATGACATCGATCACCTCAGCAACAGACGTGTTCGTACAGTTGGTGAACAATTGTATGCACAGTTTGGTGTTGGTCTCGCGAGAATGGCACGTACCATCCGTGAGCGTATGAACGTGCGTGACAATGAAGTGTTTACTCCAGTTGATTTGATCAACGCGCGTACACTTTCTTCTGTGATCAATTCTTTCTTCGGAACATCACAGTTGTCTCAGTTCCTCGATCAAACCAATCCGCTCAGTGAAATCACCCACAAGCGCCGTATCTCTGCGCTCGGTCCCGGTGGTTTGAGCAGAGAGCGTGCAGGTTTCGAGGTGCGCGACGTACACTATTCACACTACGGTCGTTTGTGTACCATTGAAACACCAGAAGGTCCAAACATTGGATTGATCTCTACGCTTTGCGTACACGCAAAGATCAATGAGATGGGATTCATTGAAACTCCTTATCGTAAAGTGAACAATGGTAAGGTAGAAGTGAAAAAATTGACATACCTCAGTGCGGAAGAAGAAGATACAGCAAAGATTGCACAGGCAAACGTACCTCTAACTGAAAAAGGTGAGTTCGCAGAAGATAAAGTAAAAGCAAGACAAACAGGCGACTTCCCAATTCTCGAGCCTAATGAAGTGGAATTCATGGACGTTGCACCAAACCAAATTGTTGGATTGAGTGCATCTTTGATTCCTTTCCTAGAGCACGACGATGCCAACCGAGCATTGATGGGATCGAACATGCAACGTCAGGCAGTTCCTTTAATTAAACCTGATGCACCCATTGTTGGTACTGGATTGGAAGCAAAAGCTGCGCGTGATGCACGTATTCAGTTGCATGCAGAAGGAGAAGGTGTGGTTGAATTTGTGGATGCAAATGAAATCCATGTTCGTTACGAGCGTGATGAAGCTCAAAAACTTGTAAGTTTTGAAGATGATTTGAAAGTTTATCGCTTAACGAAATTTATCAAAACAAACCAAGAGACTTCTATAACACTTCGTCCTGCTGTTGCTAAAGGACAACGTGTTAAAACAGGTGATTTCTTGACGGAAGGATACGCTGTAAAGAATGGTGAACTGGCATTGGGACGTAACTTGAAAGTTGCCTTCATGCCTTGGAAAGGATACAACTTTGAAGATGCGATTGTAATCAATGAAAAAGTTGTTAGCGAAGATCTGTTCACTTCTATTCATATTTCAGAATTTGAATTGGAAGTACGCGATACTAAATTGGGTGAAGAAGAATTGACTCCAGATATTCCAAACGTCTCTGAAGAAGCAACAAAGGATTTGGATCAATATGGTATCATCCGCATCGGTGCTCAAGTAAAAGAAGGAGATATCCTGATTGGAAAGATTACTCCAAAAGGTGAGAGCGATCCAACCCCAGAAGAGAAATTGTTGCGTGCCATCTTCGGTGATAAAGCTGGTGATGCAAAAGATGCATCATTGAAAGCTCCAAGTGGAACGGAAGGTGTAGTGATTGGCAAGAAATTGTTCCAGCGTGCCAAAAAAGACAAAAACTCAAAAGCAAAAGAAAAAGCTGCTCTTGAGAAATTGGAAGCTGTACACAATCAAAACGAAAAAGATATCCTTGATTTGTTGGTAAACAAATTGCAGACTTTGTTGAAAGACAAAAATTCTGCTGGTGTATCAAACAACTTCGGGGAAGTGATCATTGGCAAAGGTTCTAAGTTCAATGCCAAAGCATTGGCTGGTATTGATTATCAAAATATCAATCCATTGGGTTGGACTGGCGATGTCAAGATCGATGATGCAATCAATACATTGTTACATAACTACAATATTCGTTACAACGAAGAATTGGGTAGATACAAAAGAGAGAAATTCAACATCTCTATCGGTGATGAACTTCCAGCTGGCGTATTGAAACTTGCAAAAGTTTATCTCGCAGTAAAGCGTAAGCTGAAAGTGGGAGATAAGATGGCAGGTCGCCATGGTAACAAAGGTATTGTAGCGAAGATCGTTAGGGCTGAAGACATGCCATTCCTCGAAGATGGAACCCCGGTGGATATCGTATTGAATCCATTGGGTGTACCTTCTCGTATGAACCTCGGACAGATTTATGAAACCATTCTTGGATGGGCAGGTGAGAAACTTGGAATGAGATTCTCTACTCCAATCTTTGATGGTGCATCTGTTGATGAAATCAAGAATTTGATTGACAAAGCTCAATTGCCAAGCTTCGGACACACCTATCTATATGATGGTGAAACAGGAGAGCGATTCCACCAAAAGGCAACAGTTGGTATCATCTACATGCTGAAACTACATCACATGGTGGATGATAAGATGCACGCACGTTCTATCGGTCCATACTCTTTGATCACCCAGCAACCGCTTGGTGGTAAGGCTCAGTTCGGTGGACAGCGTTTCGGAGAAATGGAGGTTTGGGCACTCGAAGCATACGGTGCATCCAACATTCTTCAGGAATTGCTCACTTTGAAATCTGATGATATCATCGGAAGGGCTAAAACCTATGAATCAATTGTGAAAGGAGACAACGTTCCAAAAGCTGGAATACCTGAATCCTTCAATGTATTGGTTCATGAGTTACGCGGATTGGGATTGGATCTCAAGTTTGATAACTAGTCAACATCAAACCAAATATAACTGTAAGTCCTCCGCAATTGCGGAGGACTTTTTTTATTTCTTCATGATGTGCTTGAAAAATTCCCAAGAGTATAGATGTATGTCAACATCATTGGGGTAATCGTGCTTGCCTCCAATCACTTTTAAAAGGACTACTTCTTTCTTATTTCCTGTATAACTGTATTTCTCGATGGTCTTCCCGTCATTGGGATCGTTGTCTGGTAATAGTTCCATGCTTGCCTTGCCCTTATATCCAGCGAGAGTTGCCCAATATTGAAATGTTTTATCTGTAGACACAACCTTTCCAAAATTTCCACTGTTTAAAATCACCTCACCTCCTTCATATGGATTGGTTTTATCTAATGTTCCGTTGGTTATCATGATGTTCACTGGTTTGTTCAGTGCAATACAATCGAAATTGGTAGAGTCTGGAAGATTTGCTATGATGGCTGAAACAGCTTTAAAGCGGTCTGGCATGGTCATGGCCATTTTATAAGCCATGTGACCTCCTCCAGAAGTTCCAATCACAAATACTTGCTTTCTGTCTACCTGGTATTTTTCAACAAAATAGTTGATCATTGATTGAAAGAAAGCCTGTTCATCAATGTCGATTTTGTTTGATTCAGCTGGAGAAGATTTTCTGCATTCGTTCCAGAAACCTTTGTATCCAAATGGGAATACAGCAATAAAATGTTCTGATGCACTTGCTTTTGCAATGGCTGGAACCCTTGCCAGCATTTGATTTCCGTTGCCTCCTGAACCATGCAAAATGAAAACCAAACTTTGATTTTTTAAATACTCAATCGGCTTTGTAAATATAAATTTTCTATTGATGCTATTTATATTGAGTGAGTCAGCAATAATATTCTCTTGTGCATATACATGAGAGATCAATATTAGTATCAATAAAAGTGAATTAACGATTTTCATATAATATGTTGTATTTCAATTTAGTTCAATAAATAAAAAAAGAGAAGCAATTGCTTCTCTTTTTTTATTGGTCTATTTAGATTAATTGAACAAGGTGGTTATCCAATAAATGAGTGCTGCCAGCAATCCACTTACTGGAATGGTAAGTATCCACGCAACCAGTAAGGAAGAAGTAACGCCCCATCTTACTGCGCTTAATCTTTTTGTAGCTCCAACACCAATGATAGAACCTGTAATAGTATGTGTAGTTGAAACCGGAATACCCATTTGTCCTGTAAAAAATAATGTAAAGGCTCCTGCAGTTTCAGCTGCCACCCCTTCCAATGGAGTTACTTTTGTGATCTTGGTTCCCATCGTCTTAACAATTTTCCATCCACCACTCATGGTGCCAAGTCCGATTGCCAAATAACATGCAATTGGCACCCAGTTTGGTAATTGCCCAAAGTCTTGTATGCTGCCGTTGGCAATCAATGCTGCACCAATGATACCCATCACTTTTTGCGCATCATTTCCACCGTGCCCAATACTAAATGCAGCAGAGCTGAATAGCTGCAATTTTTTAAACATGGATGCAATGGAATAAGCGGTTGGTGTTTTAATTTTTTCAACATACAAGTAAACCAATACAAACAGGATTGAAGTAAATATAATTCCCCATACAACATTTCCATTTTCTGATTTTTCAATATCCTTTTTAAATGATTTCTGAATATTGAATTTCTCAATTTTAGATTTGATCTTGCTGCTGTTTTTTGGATCAATCGGGTAGATGGTATTAATGTTGATAATTGTGCTGTCAATAGTGATCTCCTTTTTTAAATATTGCTTTAAAGGTTCTTTGTATTTTTCGGTTTCTGTTTTTGCAATATCATATTCCTTTTTCTTTTCAGCATTATCAGTTGAAAGTGCTTCTAATACCAGGAAGTCATTTGCGTTTCTAACCTCATCTTTTAACTTACTTACCTCAATCTCACTTAGGAGTCCGTTCCCATAGGCAAATGAAGCTATTGAGTCTGCACCCAAATGGTCGAAGTCTTTCATTTTAGGAGCCAATATATTATAGACATCTTTAGCTTTGCTTAATTTCTTTTCTGCTGTAGCAAGTTCCTCTTTGGCTTTTTCGTTGGTTGGCTCTGCGCTTAGCGTAGCCTCAGCCTTTTCATAATCAGCTTTGTATTTATCAAGTTTGATAAACTTTACCAATCCTTCGTCCATCTTTGATTCTTCAAAACGGTCAAACATCCAAACCGTGAGTGCTGTTGTAAGCGCGATTAATACAATCCTCAACCAAATATTTCTCATGATGGTAATAATGGTGATGAAAATTGAAATGGCCATTCCGATCATTGGTGCAAGGAATATGAACATCACTGTTTTGATGATCGTTTGACTTTCAACAATTTTATCCCATGATATGGAAAATCCATTGTCTTGAATCGCGTGGGCAATAGCAGCACCAGCAAATCCACCTATTAATGTATGTGATGAGGAAGATGGGATGCCATACCACCATGTTAGTAGATTCCAAAAAATTGCAGCAATGAGTCCTGCCAGGATAACATTCAGTGTAATAAATTCTTTGTTTACAGTCTTGCTGATGGTGTTGGCAACTGCGTGATCCTGAAATATCCAGTATGCTGCAAAATTGAAAATTGCAGCCCAAAGTACAGCTTGAAAAGGGGTGAGTACTTTTGTAGAAACTACGGTTGCAATTGAATTGGCGGCATCGTGAAATCCATTAATATAATCAAACAGCAGGGCCAGAACGATGATGACGAGTAACATTGTCATTTTAGTAAATTTTTCTAATGTTTAGCTTATGCGTATTTGATAATGATAGACTCAATCACATTCCCCACATCTTCACATTTATCAGTTGCGATTTCTAATACTTGATAAATTTCCCTTTTCTTGATTACTTCTTTGAAGTCTTGTTCGTTGCTGAAGAGCATTTCAATACTCATATCAAATACATCATCTGCTTGATTCTCTATGCTGTTAATTTTTACCAACGCCTCAGTCATTTCGCGTAAATTCTTCATATCTCTCAATCCATTGACAGCCTTTTTGGTTTCAAGGCATCCTTGAAGAATCATTTCTGTCATTTTCTTGATGCCTGTATCATTTGGATTTATTTTATAGAAATTGATTTTCTTGCCTGATGCATAGATATAATCAGCAATATCATCTAGTGCTGTTGCCAGGTGATGGATGTCCTCTCTGTCAAATGGTGTGATGAAATTTCTGCCTAACTCAGTAAAAATTGTATGTGTAAGGTCGTCGTTTTTGTGCTCAAGATCTTCGATTTTCACCAGAATACTGGCTCTTTTGTCTTCATCTGGTTCATTTACCATTTCCTGAAGTGTGATCGCCATTTTATGAACGGTTTCCGCTACTTCTTCGAATAAACTGTAAAAAATTCTGTCCTTAGGTAAAAAGATCTTAAAAAATGAATTGGCTGCCATCTTGTTATGTTTAAAAGTTTAAAAATTTATTTGTGCCTGTAATCTAAGTAATCTACCTTTTTGATCGTTTGACTTAAGCTTACTGTCTTCAAATTGTCTATGAGAAATCACATATGAAGCAGTTAGCTCAAAAAATTTATTTAATTGCCATTCTAATCCCGTTTCCAATTCTCTAATGTGATAGCTTCTTGCATCAAGTTCCTGCTTTTTCCCCCCATCGTAAGATTGATATCTGCTAAATGGGAAGAAGTATTCATCTTTTTTCTTTCCCTTCACTTTATAGCTGACCAAGGCATAGCCTCCTTTCAGATTTTTTTGTTCAATTGAATCCTTTATGGGATTGTATCTTGGGCCAGAGCCAACATTATATTCTGCTTGAATTCCAAGCGGCTTGGGATATAGCGTAAGACTACCTGCAACCCTTTTATCATTGAATTCAAAGGTTTTAATGGCTTTTACACTTGCACTTCTGCTTTCTGTGGGTATAAGAAACTTGCCTGCAAAGGCCTGAATACCCGGTTCAATAATTTGATTTCCTACTTGAAATGGATAGCTTAGTCTAGATACAACATGTAATGAATTGTTCAGCTCTGGTTTGTTGGCTGTTTGTCCATTGTATATTCCAAAGCCAAAAACTCCATAATCTCCGGATCCTTTTAGGTTATCTTTTACTAAAGCGGCTAACAATGTTCTAATTTTTGCAGGCGCATAATAGAAAAAGGCACCCATGTCTCTTTCATTTGGAACACCTGAATTCAATGCATCGGATCTGTCAAGTGGAAGTCTGTTTTGAGAGGATTGCATGTTCTCAAAACCGTAAGGAACTTTGCTTTGCCCCAATCTTACTCTAAATTCATTTTGTTTGTCAAATCCCAAATCAAGATAAGCATCTCTGATCTGCAATAATTGTAGAGTGGTACCTGTACTGCTAGCAAAATCCGGTTGCACATAAAAATAAATTCTGTCAGTCAGGTTTCCGCTGAAAACCAATCTTCCTCTTCTGATGGAGAATCCTCCACCTTCACCCCATGATTTATCACATTGCTCGCATTTCAGGTTTGGATTGGTTTCCAACAACCTGTTGTATCGAAATTGAAAATATCCACGCATTGAAATTGTTTCATACCAATGCTTGACATCTTTTTTTTCAATTGACTGACTAAATGAACTCGTGGAAATGTTCATACATGCTATAAATAAGCATATAGTGATATAGGATGGTTTTCTCAAAACAGGTTTTCTTTTAATTGCAGCACAAAAGTGAGAAAACAGAAGGGAGAATTGGTGGATTCTGTATTATCAAATTGTTACCAAATAAAATTGCCCCGCTAAGAATAGCGGGGCGTTGCAATTAAAAGATAAAAATGCGTTTGCATTTTATACCTGAGCCTTTCGGCATCGGCAAAATTGCTTTTTCAACATAAACTTATAGTTAACAGAAAATGAACCAATTATGAAATTCTTATTTAAAGACATTCAAGCTGTTTAACGACGTCTTGATATGAAAAATATGGTATAAAATCAGAAAATGAATAATTGCCAGTCCCTCAAAAACCAGGATATACCAGGGCCATTTCCCAACTATCAATGGGTTATCTACAATGGGTGGTGCCAACAGGTACATGTAATTTGACCCGGTTACCCAATTGAAACTTCCAATCACCAATACGGCAAATTGAATAAATACAAAGGCCTTCATCCATGAACCTTTATCTGGTCTGAAATCTCTGTGCTTGATTAGAAAAATACTCGCCAAGAGCAAACCACCATGACTGATAAAATATCCATAATACAGGTATCCATCCCTTCCTAAGTCAAACTCTGGAGTGAGCAGGGAGTGAAATCCACCAGTGATGCCCCAATAAAATAATAAGTTGGCAAGAATGGCATTGTATCTAAACAGGGAAACAATCGCAATCAATCCACTGATCCCGCACAAGTGCAATGGCAGGTTTTCTCTGACACTCCATGTTCCTATTGTCCAACTGTACCAATTTTCAATCAACAGATTCAAAAGCAAGATCGCCCCCAGAAGTTTTCCATAGTTTGGATGCCTGGCCCAAGTAATATACCTGGGAAGATTGGTCAAGACCAGGATCAATCCCAGAACAATGGATATACAAATCCACCATTCCTGTGTAAATGGATCCATGGTTACGTGTCTCATGCAATTGATTTTGATGAATATCCGAAAAAATATCATAAATCAATAATACAAAACAAGAAAGGAGCCATATATTGCCAACCACCATGAGAAGAATTTCTTTTCTTGTGATTTGCCTCCTCAGCTGTATCCTTGACGGATACTGCCAAGCTATTCCAGCTCAATCGATTAAAGGAAGGATTGTTGAAAAATCCATTAAAACCTCTATTGCTGCAGCAACAATTGTATTGCTGGAAAATGAACAAAGGACATTCCTTTCAGATTCAAATGGCTATTTCAACATTCCAAATATTCCAGTTGGTAGAAAATCAATCCTTATTACGCACATCGGATTCAAGCCCGTCAACCTCAACAACCTCATGCTTGAATCGGGCAAGGAACTGGTGCTAAATGTTGAGATGGAAGAAGATCTTTCGGTGAACAAAGAAATCATCATCAAATTAAATCGCAATAAATCCAAGCCCATCAACGATTTGGCAATGGTGAGCGCCAGGATGTTCAGTGTGGAAGAAACCAGGAGATTTGCTGCTGGACTCAATGACCCTGCAAGAATTGCCTCCACTTTTGCTGGTGTGGCCAGCGCAGGAGATGGGAATGGCCTGATCATCCGTGGAAATGCACCCAATGGGTTGCTTTGGAGATTGGAAGGGGTTGATATCCCAAATCCTAACCACTTCGCAAGAGTTGGAACGTCTGGAGGTGCCATTTCAATATTAAGTGCTCAGCTGCTTGCAAATTCTGATTTTATCACAGGTGCGTTTCCAGCAGAATACGGAAATGCACTTTCAGGTGTTTTTGATATTCGACTGCGGAAGGGAAATAAAGACAAACGTGAACATACGTTTTCATTGAGCACCATCGGACTCGATTTTGCAACTGAAGGATATTTCAAAAAAGGTTATGGAGGATCCTATTTGATCAATTATAGATATGGATTTCTGACCCTGATGCAAAAACTGGGATTTGACATCACCGATCATCCAACTTCATTTCAAGACTTATCATTTAATATTCATCTTCCTACAAAAAAATTGGGAACGTTTTCCATTTTTGGCTTTGGAGGATTGAGTAAACAATATGATGAACTTGCTAAAGACAGCATTACCTGGGCAACAAATCCTGGAACCCGAAGCAGTTCGTTGGATGCTGCAAATGCAGGTGCAGTGGGAGTTTCACACCAATTGAATATTGGTAAAAAACTATTATGGAGATCAGTATTCAGTAGAAACGGATATCTATATCGGGAAGAAGACAGTAGGTTGGATAAGTTCAGCGGACCGGTAATTTTTACCAGGATGAATAAATTCGCCGAATGGAATGCTCAATTATCCTCCGTATTAACATATAAAATCAGTAAACATCATTTACTCAAAGCTGGAGCGTATTCAAAAGACATTTCATTTGATTTGCAACAACGAGAAGCTGTCAGCAATGTGCTGAAAGACAAAATAAAAAACAACGGATCTACCATCCTGACCAATTATTTTTTGCAATGGAAATGGGATGCATCGAATAGGTTTTCCTTTCAACTCGGAACCCATGGTCAATACCTTGCTTTGAATAAAACAAAAGCATTGCAGCCACGCTTTGGACTTAAATACCAAATTGGGAACGGGGAGTATTTAAGTGTTGGATTTGGAAGCCATGCACAAATCCAACCTCTAGGAAATTATTTTGCAAGAGTGAAAGTTGGAGTGGATACTGTGATGCCCAACAAGAATTTGGACTTCAGCAAATCCAATCATTATGTTATTGGATATTCTATTCAAATTTCTAAAGATTGGAATTTGAAAGCTGAATTATATTATCAGTGGCTGTACAATATTCCAATCCATGCATTGAAAGCCAGCAATTACAGCGTGATCAACCTAGACGATGATTTTTCTATTGAAACCCTTTCCAATAAGGGTTTTGGAAGGAATTACGGGTTAGAGTTGACACTAGACAGGTATTGGAATGACCGTTTTTATTTGTTGGGTACACTAAGTTTGTATCAATCTGAATACAAGCCATCCGATCTTTTATGGAGAAGCACAAGATATAATTCAAACAGTTCTTTCACGTTGTTAACAGGAAAGGAATGGCTCTTGAAAACAAAAAAACCATCTTATTTTGGATTGGATTTAAAATTGATTGCAATGGGTGGCGTGAGGGTTACGCCCATTGATATTGGTCAATCAGTATATCGTAAAACAACCATCTATATCAATTCAAGATACAATGATGAAAAACTCAAGAGTATTTTTCGGATTGATGCCCAGTTTGAATGGAAGGTTCAGTATAAAAAAACAACAGGAAGTTTGATTTTGGGAGTGCAAAATGCAACCAATAGAAAAAATCCCATCAGTCATCGTTACGATGCCACTCTTGGAAAGATTACCTACAATTATTTATTGGGAAGAATTCCGGTATTTGGTTACAAGGTTGATTTCTGATGATCGATCATGCCATTTTCAAGATGAAGTTGCTTTGACACGCATGAAGGAATATCTTCATTAAAGTGACTGATGTATATCAAAGTCATATCTGTTTCATCAGCAATGACATCAATCAATTGCTTAAAGAAATTGACTTGTTCATTGTCTAGCCCCTGACAGGGTTCATCCAAAATCAGCAGGGGAGGGCACTTGACCAATGCCCTGGCCAACATGACAATTCGTTGTTGCCCCAGTGAAAGTTGATGCAAGTAACGGTCTTTGATGTGCACTATATCCAGTCCTTTCATCCATGTTGTTATGAGATCCACCTGTTCGCTGTTCAATTTTCTGAAAAGTCCAATCGTATCAAAGAGTCCGGATGCAATGGTTTCAAAAGCGGTAAAACTTTTATCAAAATACAAGTGCATTTCAGGTGACACAAAACCGATATTTCTCTTGATATCCCATATGCTTTCTCCACTTCCTTTCTTTTTATCAAAGATGAAGATCTCATTGGCAAATGCCTGAGGATTGTCCGCTGTGATTAAGCTTACCAATGTTGATTTTCCAGCACCATTGTGTCCGCTGATACTCCATCTCTCTCCCTTTCTTACTTTCCAGTCTATCTTGTCTAAAATCTGTTTTCCATTGTATGAAATGGAAACATTGTTCATGCGTACAGCAAACTCAACATCAGGGAAAATGTAGTTCTTAATAAGATTTATAATCTTACTCTTTTGGACCAGTATCTTAGATTCGACAACTTTTAGCGGGTTATTTTCATTACACTTTTTGATAATAATATTTCCAGATTCAATGATTCCAACATGAGTAATACAGGATGGGAGTGTGTTGGGTGCTGTGATTAGGATAATTTTTTTACCCATCTGTACAATCTCATTTAACATTTCCTCCAGTAAAGCTCTGCCGTTTGCATCGAGTCCGATGAAAGGATTGTCCAGTATGATGAGATCTGGGTTTTGTGCAATGGCTTTTATGATTTGGAGTCTTTTGTTTTCTCCGTTGGAAAGCTGAATGATCGGTTTTTTGAGGATCTGATGGATGTTAAACTTTAGAAACCACTCATTGTGTTTATTGATCAAATGATTTTGAAGATCTTCTTCAACTGTGATCGTTTCTTCGGCATCACATGAATTAAAGCGTTGTTGGTAATAGAATTCCGCAACATTGCTTTTGTTTTTAAATTGATGTTGCTGTTCTATTAATTGTATTGTTGGGGTATATGCTTGATTGGTTTCATTTAGAAATTGAATACTCCCGTTGAAAAATACTTTTTTTGCAATTGCTTTGGCTAGTAACGATTTTCCTGAACCAGATTTCCCAACAAATGCCCATTGTTCAGCTTGGCCTATGTTGAAATCGATGGGATTGATAATTGTTTTCCCTCCAATCTGAACTTGAAATTGTTTGAATTCAATTTTCATGGAGTGAACACCAATGGTGTTAAACTGTTTTCATCAATGATTTGATGGATTGCATCAGTAAGTCGCTAATGCCTACAACAGGTAAGCGGAAAGTGTTTTTGGTGATTCCCATTTCAGATAGATATGCTTTTACACCACTTGGATTTCCTTCGGCAAACATGGATGAAATAAGGGGAAGCATTTTTTCGTGGTTAGGTCTCGCTTCTATGAACTTTCCATCCAGGCAAAGATTAACCATATCAGAGACCAACTTGGGATATGCATTTCCAACTACTGAAATCACTCCAATAGCACCGCATGCCATGATGGGTAGGGTGATGCCATCATCCCCACTGATCACTTCGAATCCTTGAGGCTTGTCTTTGATGATTTGCATGATCTGTTCAATATTGCCTGATGCCTCTTTTGTTGCGATGATATTTTTACATTCTCTAGCAATTCTGAGGGTAGTAGCAACATTTACGTTCATTCCGGTTCTTCCTGGAACATTGTACATGATCACTGGAAGGGGAGCGTTGTCGTTGATTGCTTTATAGTGTTGAAATAGCCCCTCGTTATTGGGTTTGTTATAATATGGACTAACCGATAAAATTACATTGTACCCGGTTAAATCAAATTCATTCATGTTTTTCACAACGGATCTTGTATCGTTTCCGCCAATACCCGCAACCAATTTGATTCTTCCTTTATTAAATTGATTTACAAGAGAATATACTTGTTGTCTCTCTTCTTTATTGAGGGTTGGATTTTCACCAGTTGTACCAAGCGCGACGATATAATCCACGCCTCCTTTCACCATATGTTCTACCAATTTCTCAAGGGATGAAACATCTATATCTCCATTTTCCAAAAAGGGAGTAACGATTGCAACTCCAGTACCAGCAAAAGGATTCCTGTTTTTCATGTTCATTATGATTGGGAGGCAGAAGCTTCTTCCCATCTGCCCATTCTTGCAAATTTTTCTATTCTCTCATCGATTCTTTGTTCAGGGTCGATGTTCTTGAGCTCTTCAATGGATTTGACTACTTGGTCTTTAAGCATGGACGCTGCAAGATCATGGTCCCAATGTGCACCACCCAATGGTTCGGGAATGACTCCATCTACCAATCCAAATTTGAGCATATGCTCTGAAGTAAGTTTAAGTTCTTCGGCAGCTTTTTCTTTTTGATCCCAGCTTCTCCATAAAATAGAGCTGCAGCTTTCAGGAGAGATTACGGTATACCAAGTATTCTCCATCATGAAAACTTTATCACCTACGCCAATTCCCATTGCACCGCCGCTTGCACCTTCTCCGATGATCACGCAAATAACCGGAACCTTCAAGCGAAGCATTTCATAAATATTTCTGGCAATGGCTTCTCCCTGTCCGCGCTCTTCTGCTTCAATTCCCGGAAATGCACCTGGTGTATCAACCAATGTTACAATTGGTTTATTGAATTTTTCAGCAAGCTTCATTAATCGAAGTGCTTTTCTGTATCCCTCCGGATTTGCCATGCCGAAGTTTCTAAGTTGTCTGGTTTTTGTATTGGTTCCTTTTTGTTGTCCAAGGATCATGACGGTTTGACCATCGATCTTTCCAAATCCTCCAACAATGGCTTTATCATCTTTAAAATTTCTGTCGCCATGCATTTCAACAAAATCAGTGCAGATTCTTTCAATGTATGATAGGGTATATGGACGATCAGGGTGTCTGCTCAATTGAACTTTTTGCCAGCTGGTTAGTCCTTTGTTGATCTCTTGTTTTTTCTCTAAAATTTTTTCTTCCAATTGTTGGATGGATGAACTGAGATCTACTTTATTTTTTTCTGCCGTTGCCTTGAGTTGGTCAATTTGATCGTAGAGATCCTTGATTGGTTTTTCGAAATCCAAATATTGTCTAGCGCTGCTTTCTGCCATAGTTTTGGTTTGGTTTCAGGGCTGTAAAGGTAAAGAATTATACAGAATTGTATTGACGCATTAAGAAGCTGAAATTCAATCAAATACGACTTGTTACCTGGTCTCGTAAACTTTCAATAGTTTAGTTGGATGATTGGGATACTTATGCAGCTTTTGATTTCTTATGTCATTCTCTATTTTGTAGATGACAGAAGGTTGGAGGCATTGGGGGTTCTTTCCAGTAAGAAACGGTTGATTGATTTTTCCATTTTATTCTCTGCTTCTGTGGTTGCGTGTTCATCTGGGTTTATTCTCAGAATGCTACTTGCTAAAGAAAATTGGGGATTGAATCCTTTGTTCAACTTAAAATTATTGGCAGATGGCATTTGGTGGAATATAAAATCAGTATTGTTTGAGGAGTTGATTTTCAGGGCTGCACTCTTGTTTTTGTTGATGAAATGGTTTGGTAAAAACATTGCTTTATTGGTCTCTGCAACTTCCTTTGGGATTTATCATTGGTTCAGTTTGGAAGTATTTGGAAATCCATGGATGATGTTGCAGATTTTTCTTTCATCTGCATTGGTTGGAATTGTTTGGGCTTGGGCATTTGTAAAATCTCAATCCATTTATTCTGCAATTGCCATGCATTTGGGTTGGAATTTTACGCAGAATTTTATTTTTTCAAATGGACCAATTGGAAAGGGGATATGGATGCTCTTGGAACCGAGTCCGCAAATAACAGTTGGATATTTCACCTATTTTTTGGTCTTTTATTTTCCGATGATTCTGTTCATCGGGTTGAGTATATTTTTATTGATGATACGCAACAAAAAAGGCTCAGCGATTTCTCAGTGAGCCTTTTGCGGACCGGACGGGACTCGAACCCGCGACCTCCGCCGTGACAGGGCGGCATTCTAACCAACTGAACTACCGATCCTTTCAATTGGGATGCAAATGTATAAATTTCCTTTCAATTCAGAAAATCATGTCTTTTATATATCCAACCCCAACTCACGCTCAATTTCTTCCATTTGAACTATATCCCAGGCCTCAGATTCTGTGGGCGTAACATGAAACCGGTCAAACTCATTGTCAATGTTCAATTGCTCCTTCAAATTCGACGATAACTCACAAGCCACAAATGATTTTTGTTGTTCATATTGTGCATGACGAATTCTCTCAAGTAGATCTGCGAAGCTTGGATCAATGGTCTGGACATTCTTAAAATTCAAAACAAGATTTTTCAATTCTTTGCTTTGCTTTTCATCAATGATCTGCATCAGCATTGCTGCCATATTAGCAGATAATTCTTTTTCTTCAATGGTTATGACATGAAATACTTCCTTGGTATCAATTTTGACCCTCATTGCTGTATGGTTTTCATCTTTGAAACTGTGCAAAGATACCAATTTGTTTAAGTTGGGTTAATGTTGACAAATAAGCGATTCCACACGATCCGGGATCGATTTCATTTGAGAATTATTCGGTATTATTGTAAAGAGCTAACAAATAAAAATATGGACAATAATTTTTCGGCACAGGTAAAGGAAATCATTTCCTACAGCAGAGAAGAGGCGTTGAGGCTGGGGAACGACTTTATTGGCACAGAGCATCTTTTGTTAGGAGTTATTCGTGAGGGAGAAAATACTGCATTGAAAGTGTTGCAAAACCTCAATGTAGATTTATACGAACTCAGGAAAGAAGTGGAAATGGCAGTGAAAGATAAATCAGGAAAAAATATTCAAAATATCAACAGTTTGCCTCTAACCCGTCAGGCGGAGAAAGTAATTCGTGTTACTGTTCTTGAAGCCAAAGCGCTGAAGAGTCCAATGGTTGAAACTGAACACCTACTGCTCTCCATCCTCAAAAACAAAGAAAACATTGCAACCCAAATCCTCAATCAATTTGATGTGGACTATGATATGTTCAGAAATGAGCTGGGTGTGGTTAGAAGCAATGATGTGAAAAGTGAGTTTTCTGACGAACCCGAGGAGGAATTTGAAGATGAGAAAAAAGGCGCTCAAGCAAAAGCGCGTCCTGCTTCTACAGGTTCAAAAAGCAAAACGCCTGTATTGGATAATTTCGGAAGAGATATTACCAAGCTTGCAGAATCCGGATCATTGGATCCGATCGTTGGCAGAGAAAATGAAATTGAAAGAGTTTCACAAATTCTCTCAAGAAGAAAGAAAAACAATCCCATATTAATTGGTGAACCCGGAGTAGGTAAAACTGCAATCGTAGAAGGACTCGCTTTACGAATTGTGCAAAGAAAAGTTTCCCGTGTGCTGTTTGATAAACGAGTTGTTTCACTTGATCTTGCTGCATTGGTGGCCGGTACCAAATACCGCGGACAATTTGAAGAACGCATGAAAGCCATCATGACGGAATTGGAGAAAAACCGGGATGTGATTTTATTCATTGATGAAATCCATACCATTGTAGGTGCTGGTGGCGCCAGTGGCTCTCTGGATGCTTCCAATATTTTCAAGCCTGCACTTTCAAGAGGTGAGTTGCAATGTATTGGTGCATCAACACTCGATGAATACCGCATGCACATTGAAAAAGATGGTGCATTGGATAGGAGATTTCAAAAAGTAATGGTTGAACCTCCTTCAGTTGATGAGACCATTCAAATACTCAACAATATCAAATCTAGATACGAAGATTATCATAGTGTAGATTATTCCAACGATGCAATTGAAGCATGCGTGAAATTGAGTGATCGATACATGACAGATCGTTTATTGCCAGACAAAGCAATTGATGTGTTGGATGAAGTAGGTGCCCGTGTTCATTTAAAGAACATCAATGTTCCTGAAGATATCATTGACCTCGAGAAAAAAATCGAAGACATCAAACTTGAAAAAAATAAAGTTGTAAAGAGTCAGCGTTTTGAAGAAGCTGCAAGTTTGAGAGACCGAGAGAAAAAACTTCAAGAAGAATTGGAGGCCGCAAAAAATTCTTGGGAAGAGGAATCCAAACACAAACATTATCCTATTTCAGAAGAAGATATTGCTGAAGTAGTGAGCATGATGACAGGCATTCCTGTTAAACGTATGGTGCAGGCAGAGACAGAGAAATTGAGGAATATGTCTGTCGAAATGAAAGGCATGGTTGTGGGTCAGGATGAAGCCATCTCAAAGGTTGTGAAAGCCATTCAGCGTAACCGAGTTGGTTTAAAAGACCCCAAGAAACCAATTGGTACATTTATTTTCCTTGGTCCAACCGGTGTTGGTAAAACAGAGTTGGCGAGAGCACTTTCCAGAAATATGTTTGACTCTGAAGATGCATTGATTCGCATTGACATGAGTGAATACATGGAAAAATTCACTGTAAGCAGATTGATTGGTGCTCCTCCCGGTTATGTTGGTTATGAAGAAGGTGGACAGTTAACTGAACGTGTTAGAAGAAAGCCATATTCTGTCATCTTGTTGGATGAAATAGAAAAGGCGCATCCTGACATCTATAATATTCTCTTACAGGTATTAGATGATGGACAATTGACCGATGGACTTGGACGAAAAGTTGATTTCAAGAATACGCTGATCATCATGACATCTAATATTGGCGTTCGTCAATTGAAAGATTTTGGTGATGGTGTTGGATTTGCAACTTCAGCTCGCCAAGCCAACGCAGAAGAGGCGAATAAGGCTGTCATTGAAAAAGCACTCAAGCGTACGTTCTCTCCTGAATTTCTGAACAGGGTGGATGATGTGATCATTTTCAATTCTCTTGAAAAGGAGCATATTTTCCAAATCATAGATATTCTCATGAAAGGCGTGTTGAAAAGACTCAGCACACTTGGCTTTACGTTGGAATTGACCAATGAAGCAAAGGAGTTTATTGCTGAAAAAGGATATGACCAACAATTTGGTGCAAGACCACTTCACAGGGCGATTCAAAAATATCTCGAAGATCCTTTGGCAGAAGAGATTTTGAACATGAGTATCAAGGAAGGGGATGTGATGATTGCTGATTTGGATAAAGAAAACCAAAAGATTACGTTTACTATCAAACAGCATCCAGAAAAGAAGGAGAAATCTAAAGTTTGATAACGCTCACAATCAAATAACTTTGCCGTGACAATTGTCGCGGCATTTTTTTATGTACCAAACTGAAATTGGAATTGATGTTTTAAAAGCAAAGCAACTTCTTGAAAAAGGGGAACTCGTTGCTATTCCAACTGAAACGGTATATGGTTTGGCTGGTAACGCATTGGATTCACATGCAGTTGCAAAAATATATGAAGCCAAAAATCGTCCACAGTTTAATCCATTGATTCTGCACGTTGCGAATCAAGAACAGCTAAATAGATATGTGGAGAATGTTCCGGATGACTGCAGGAAATTGATGGAAGCATTTTCACCAGGCCCCATCACATATTTGTTGGATAAAAATTTACATGTTCCTGATGTAGTCACTGCTGGGAGTAAAAAGGTCGCTATCAGAATTCCCAATCATCCACTTACACTTCAGCTATTGAATTCACTCAGATTTCCACTTGCTGCACCAAGTGCTAATCCCTCTGGATATGTGAGTCCTGTTTCTGCTGAGCATGTATTACAAGGGCTTCAAGGAAGGATACCTTATATATTGAATGGTGGAAAAGCAAACATAGGTTTGGAATCCACCATTGTTGGTTTTAACAATGGAGAAGTCATTGTTCATCGATTAGGTGGTATAAGCATAGAGCAAATAGAAAAGGTTATAGGTAAGCCTGTGAAGATTTTAATTACGCATGATGCACCTGAAACTCCGGGACAGATGAAAAGTCATTACGCAACAAAGAAGAATTTTATTGTTGGAGACCTTGAAAGTTTGAAGGCAGCATTCGCAGAAAAGAAAGTTGGTATTATTTCATTTAGCACAATTCAATCAGAGGATACTCCCCATGTTGTATTGTCTTCAAAAGGTGATCTTGCAGAAGCTGCGTCAAAATTATTTGCTGCAATGCGGGAGATGGACAGCCAGAACGTGGATCTTATTTTGGCAGAATGGGTTCCAGATCAGGGCATCGGTAGAGCCATCAATGATCGGTTGAGAAGAGCAATTCATTAAACAAGTTCACTTAGCTCAAGCCATCTCATTTCTTTTTCATCAATTTCGTTGGTAACCACTTTAAATCTTGCGGAAATCTCTTGTAATTCTTGATAGGCGAGGTTTCCAGCAGAAAGTTTTTCTGCAAGTTCTTCTTTTTCTTTATTCAGTTTTTCCAATGCTTTTGTCAATTGTTCAAACTCTCTTTTCTCATTGAATCCAGCTTTCTTCTTTGGCGGGGCATCCTCAATATTTTTTGGTTTAATTTCTTGATGGATGACAGGGGGCTTATTGTCGTTAGATTCTTTTTCTTCACGATAGGATGCGTAATTGCCGGGAAAATCGATGATTTTTCCTTCACCTTCAAATACAAAGAGATGATCAACGATCCTGTCCATGAAATATCTGTCGTGGCTGATGATCATCAAGCATCCAGGAAATTCAAAAAGGAAATTTTCCAAAACGCTTAAGGTTGGTAGATCTAAATCATTTGTTGGCTCATCGAGAACAAGAAAGTTTGGATTTTTGAAGAGAATGGTAAGCAGCTGTAATCTTCTTTTTTCACCTCCACTCAAATGACTGATATAGCTATATTGTTGATCAGGCGTGAAAAGAAACAACTCTAAAAATTGTGAGGCACTGAGTGAACCTCCTTTTGCTAAAGGAAAACTCTCTGCAATTGATTTCACATATTCTATCACACGCATATCCTGTTTAAGAATAAGTCCTTGTTGAGAGTAGTATCCGAATACAATCGTTTCGCCAATATTGATCTTTCCGCTGTCTGCTTCTTCCAACCCTTGAAGAATGTTTACAAAAGTTGATTTACCCGCCCCATTTTTTCCTATAATGCCAACTCTTTCTCCTTTTTTGAAAGTATAATCAAAGCCTGTCAGAATTTTTTTCTCACCAAAACTCTTGTAGACCTTTTTCATTTCTATTACTTTACCTCCCAGCCGGTTCATTTTTACTTGGAGGGCAAGTTGTTTGTCTTCTATTTTTTGTTTGGCGACTTTTTCTATTTCGTAGAAAGCATCTTGTCTGCTTTTGGATTTGGTCGTTCTTGCTTTTGGCTGCTTTCTCATCCACTCCAGTTCTTTTCTGTATGTATTTCTGGCTTTATCTATGGATGCAGACTCACTTTCAATTCTTGCAGCTTTTTTTTCTATATAATTTTCGTAATTGCCTTTGTAGTTATAAATTTTTTCATTTTCCAGTTCCCAGATTTCATTGCACACATTGTCTAAGAAATATCTATCATGGGTTACCAACAGTAAAGTGGTACTTTCTTTATCTAAATAATTTTCCAGCCATTCAACCATTTCCACATCCAAATGGTTGGTGGGCTCGTCCATGATCAAAAGACAATGCTGGTGCTCAAAACCAATATCAATTAATGTTTTGGCTAATGCGACTCGTTTCTTTTGACCACCACTGAGGTTTTTAATCAAGTGATCAAGGTGATGGATATTCAATTTTCCTAGAATTTGTTTCACCTTGGCGTCAAAGTCCCATGCATTTTTCTCATCCATCTCAATAATCGCCTTGGTGATCAAGTCGGCATCAGCTGCATCTTCAGCAGCTTCATATTTTTTGATCGCATTGAGCACAGGATGATCATGAGAAAAAATATTATCCAGAATGCTTGAATTTTCATGAAAAAGTGGATCCTGTTCAAACATCACCACTTTTACATCTTTATTGATCCACAGCTTCCCTTCATCAGGGGTTTCTTTTCCAGCCAAAATATTGAGGATGGTAGACTTACCAGACCCATTTCTGGCAACCAATGCAATCTTATCTCCCTCGTTGATGTGAAAGCTAAGGCCCTTAAACAGAGGTTTGATCCCGTAAGATTTTCCAATCTTCTCGACACTTACAAAATGCATCTTGCGAAGATACTACTTGTGATAGGCAACTCAGCAAAGAATCAATAACTTTGCTGCAAACCAGACTTTATGAAATCATACATTTTTGCATTGCTTGCACTGAGTTTTACACTTGCATTTGGACAGAATAAGAAAGGTAAAAATTTTTATGAGCTAAAGGTATATGAATACAAGACATTACAGCAAGAGGCTGTAATCGACCAATTTCTTTCTGATGCATTCATTCCTTATCTGCATCGAAAGGGAATCAAACATGTTGGTGCTTTCACGGGAAGAGCGAATGATACATCAGCCATCAAAAAACTATATGTACTTATCCCATATAAAAGCATGGATGAGATTCCAAAAATAAATACTGCTTTGTTCAGTGATCAAGAGGTTGCAACCAAGGGAGCAGCTTATCTTGATGCATCTCCTGACGCTGCTCCATTTTCTCGAATTGTGACATACATCATTGAAGGTTTCAGATTTTCTCCAACATTGACTTTGCCCAAACTCAGCAGTTCGTTCGAAGATAAAGTGTATGAATTGAGAAGCTATGAGGGTCCAACAGAAAAACGTTACAGGAAAAAAGTAGAGATGTTCAATGAAGGAGGAGAGATTGATTTATTTGCACGATTAAATTTTAATGCAATCTTCTATGGTGAAGTAGTCAGTGGACCAACCATGCCCAATTTGATGTACATGACAAGTTTTGAAAACAAGGATGATCGCGATGCCCATTGGAAATCATTCTCCAATGACCCACAGTGGAAAGAACTTTCATCCAGAAAAGAATATGAAAAAACAGTAAGCAAGAACGTCACACTGTTTTTGAAGGCACGTCCATATTCAGATTATTAATTCAGCAATCACCAATGGATTTATTACAAAAAATTAATGCAGCCACATCATTCATACAATCAAGTTGTTCTGAACAACCACTGATAGGGGTTGTTTTAGGAAGTGGTTTAGGTGGATTTACGGAGGAAATGATTGTTGAGCATTCAATTAATTACTCCGATATTCCGCATTTTCCTGTTTCCACTGTTGAAGGACATAGCGGTAAAATGTTGATTGGAAGGATGGCGGGAAAATTGATCGTCGTTTTATCAGGCCGTTTCCATTATTACGAAGGGTATACTACCTCAGAAGTTG
Source organism: Chitinophagaceae bacterium (assembly GCA_017853575.1). Taxonomy (GTDB): domain Bacteria; phylum Bacteroidota; class Bacteroidia; order Chitinophagales; family Chitinophagaceae; genus Pollutibacter. The sequence continues at coordinate 77,072 of JAFMJI010000006.1, forward strand.
TTTTTCCCATTCGTGTCATGCAAAAAATGGGAATCAAACATTTATTGATTTCCAATGCTGCTGGTGGAACGAATACTGGGTTTAAAGTAGGTGATTTGATGGTGATCAAGGATCATATCAGTTTTGCCATTGTAAATCCGCTGATTGGTAAAAACATAGACGAACTTGGAATTCGTTTTCCGGATATGAGTGAGCCTTACTCTAAAAAATTAATTGAGAAAGCACATCAGATTGCGAAAAATGAAGGATTTGAATTGAAGGAGGGTGTATATTTTGGTGTAACGGGTCCATCTTTCGAAACAAGGGCAGAATACAAGTTGATTCACCAGTTCGGTGCAGACGCAGTTGGGATGAGTACCGTGCAAGAGGTCATCATTGCAGTACATGCAGGCATGCAAATCTTTGCGATTAGTGTCATCACAGATATTGGCATCAGAGAGGAAGAAAATACCATTTCTCATAAAGATGTGCTGGATGCTGCAAATGCTTCAGCGCCTAAATTAACTTCACTTTTAAAGACTATGATTGCAACAATGGAGCTTGCTTCATAAATTTGATGCAACAAGGCTCATGAAGCAGATCAAACCAACACTGATATTTTATTTACTATTCATCTTTTTGTTATTTCATCTTGATTCAGTTGCACAAATGCCCGGAATGATGAGAAGGATGCAAAATTTGGGTGGAATGTCTGGTGGAATGAGGCAAGGTGGAGGAGGAGATTCGCTCAGTTTTGAAAAGAGAAATTTTGCAACAGATTCTGTGAATGTTCAGTTCAAATATTTAGATACGGCAAAGTATTTGACCTTCGACTCAAGCATAGCTGATTATTACAAACGTGTTCCATTAAAACCATGGTTGGTCAATATTGGGTACAATGGAAATCCAACCAGATCTATTTTATTTAATCCTATGAGAGGAATTGGATGGGATGGAGGCTTTCATGCATTGGATCCTTTTGCCTTTACCATTGCAGAAACCCGTTTCATGAATACCACCAAGCCATACACTGAACTTGGATATTTGGTTGGGAGCAAGGCGGAGCAACAAATCAGTGTACTGCATACACAAAATATTTCGCCGGATTGGAATGTGGTTGCGCATTATAGAATGGTAACAGCACCAGGTACCTTCAACGCACAAAATTCTAGCCACAATAATATTAGGATTAATAGTGATTATACTTCCAAGAACAGACGATATCATGCCTATCTCATTATACTTTCGAATGCTTTGCAATCCTCTGAAAATGGCGGTATCAAAGATGAATCTTATTTGATTAATGAAAATCCAGCGTATAACGACAGGTTTAACATCCCTACAAATCTTGCTCCTTCCATATACAGTTCCAGGAATTTCTTCAAAGTGAATCTTCTGACTGGAAACAGGTATGTAAATAAATCTATCCTGTATCGACATCAGTATGATTTTGGAAAAAAAGATTCATTGGTTACTGATTCAAGTGTTGTAAGATTTTTTCTTCCAAGGCTGAGGTTGGAACATACAATTGAATCTTTTAATCATTCATATAAATTTTTGGATGTTCAGTCTTTTGGTGCATCAAATTTTTACAGCAATAATTACGGTATCAATTCACTACCGGATACTGTCCATTTTCAAATGGATACGAAAGGATTAAAAAATGATTTTTCGGTCATCCAGTTTCCTGATGCCCGAAATCTGTTGCAATTTTTTAAAGCAGGGGTGAGTTTGATAAATTATCGAAATCTCTCTGGCTCTAACAATGATCTGTTCTCAAATATATTGTTGCATGGGGAATATAGAAATCTCACTAGAAATAAAAAGTGGGATATGTTGCTATATGGAGAATTGATTACGGCTGGAAGAGACGCAGGCAACTATGCTGTCAAAGCAAATCTTCAACGCTCTTTGGGATCCGGCATGGGTTCTTTGCAGTTGGGATTTGAAAATTCCAATAGGTCTCCTTCCTATATCTATAAATATCCGACAGCGTTTCCAATAAAATACAAGTCAAATTTATCAGATGAAAACATTTCCAATCTGTATGGAGTCTTGTATTTAAAAAGTATCAGTGCTTATTTGCAGTTCAATTATTTTCTGTTTTCAAACTATACATATTTGAATAGTTACGTGAATGTGGATCAATATAAAACTGTTTTTCAGGTGATGCGGGCGAGTATATCCAAGGAAATAAAACTCTATAGAAATATTAAGTGGACCACCGATGTTTATATTCAGTCAATTCCTGCCAATGCACCAATTCATCTTCCCGTATTTTTTACCAGAAACCGGATAGGGTATGAGGGAAAGCCATTTAGAAATCTAATACTTGCTACAGGAGTAGAATTAAGGTACCACAATGCTTATTATGCAGACGGGTATTCCCCGCTATTGGGTCAATTCTTTTTGCAATCGGCTCAGAAAATAGCAAATCGTCCAGACATACATTTATACAACAACTTCAGAATCAGGAGCTTTTCAGGTTTTGTACGATTAGAGAATATCAATACTGTCACCAGCAAATATGGTTTCGGGTTTAAACAAAACAATTTCGCTGCACCTCTGTATCCAACCCCTGGACTCGTTTTCCGCCTCGGTATTTTCTGGAATTTCGTGAATTAATCAAAATGTTAAATTGGGTAATTTAGGCATCAGATTTCTACCCTTCAACCTACATTTGTATAACAAAATTATTCACTATGAAAATGAAGTATATCAGCATGTTTACTGCACTGACAATGTTTTTTAGTGCAAGTGTTTTCGCCCAAAAATCAGAGGAAATTAAAGTTTGGGGAAACTGCGGAATGTGTAAGAAAACCATTGAAGCAGCCGCTCTCAAAGGAGGTGCCAAGGTTGCTACTTGGAACAAAGACACAAAAATGCTCGCGGTGGAATTCAAAGAAAAAAAGACTGATTTGCAAAAGATCCAGGCTTCCATTGCGAATGCAGGGTATGATACCCAGGATATAGCAGCTTCTTCCGATGCATATGGAAAGTTGCCAGAGTGCTGCCAATATGCCCGAAAAGAATCAGATAAAAAATAATAATTTTACAGTCCGGCTCCCGCCGGACTTTTTTTATGCCCAAAATGATAAGAGCATTTTTTGTATTTATCGGCAACTTATTCAGAAAGAAGGATTGCTGTAATTAAGTCATCTAATTTCTAGTCTTAAAGTTGTATTTTTAAGGCAGTTTAATCAATTGTTTAGGATGCTTAAAATTTCTTCAACAAATTGATTGAACTTTTTTATTATTCCTAAACCACACCAATAGGAACATGCTCAATGCAATCATTCGCTTTTCCGTCAGGAACAAGCTTATAGTAGGGTTATTTACACTTGCATGGATCATATGGGGTATCATTGAGTTGATAAAACTTCCAGTTGATGCACTTCCAGATATCACTTCCAATCAGGTACAGGTCATTACCGTTTCTCCCACATTAGGATCTCTTGAGGTAGAGCGGTTGATTACTTTTCCAATTGAACAGGCATCATCCAATATTCCTGGTATCAAGGAAATCAGATCAATTTCAAGGTTTGGACTCTCCGTGGTAACCATTGTATTTGACGATGACCGTGATATATATTGGTGCAGGCAACAGGTTACAGAGAGAATGTCGATCGTTAAAGATGATATTCCAAAAGAAGCAGGTACTCCAGAGTTGGCTCCTGTTACAACTGGATTGGGGGAGATTTATCAATATGTAGTTAGACCGAAAAAAGGATATGAACATAAGTTTGATTTAACTGAATTAAGGACCATTCAGGATTGGATCATTCGACGTCAGTTGCTTGGTACACCTGGAGTTGCAGATGTGAGCAGTTTTGGAGGAAAATTGAAACAATATGAGGTGGCTCTTGATCCGGTTAAACTCAAAAGTATCGGAGTGACATTGCAGGATGTATTCAATGCGCTGGAGTCGAACAATCAAAACTCAGGTGCGGCTTATATCGAGAAGGGCCCCGCGCTTTTATTTATTCGAACAGAGGGTCTGGCTAAGAGCATTGACGAGATTTCAAATATTTATATTTCAAAATCAGCAAGTGGTACACCTGTATATGTAAGGGATGTTGCCAATGTACGTATTGGAAGTCCTATTCGTTATGGTGCATTGACTTTCCGTGATCAGGGGGAAGTTTCAGGAGCAGTTGTGTTGATGTTGAAAGGTGAAAATGCTTCGAAGGTTATCAAAGGCATCGAGGACAGAATGGAACAGATAAAAAAGACGTTGCCTGAAGGGGTCGAGGTTGAAACATTCTTAGATAGAAAGAAAATGGTTGGCAGAACACTGCATACAGTTCAAACAAATTTGTTAGAAGGCGCTTTGATTGTTCTTTTGATACTGGTATTGTTCTTAGGCAATTTGAGGGCTGGCTTGATCGTTGCTTCAGTGATTCCGTTGGCGATGTTGTTTGCTGTGGCGATGATGAATTTATTTGGGGTATCTGGAAATTTAATGAGTTTAGGTGCCCTTGATTTTGGATTGATTGTTGATGGAGCTGTTATCATTGTTGAAGCAGTACTTCACCGATTACATGGTAATAAACATGAGGGACTACTGTTGCGACAACATCAAATGGACGAAACAGTAGAGCAATCTGCAGGAAGAATGATGGGAGCAGCTGTGTTTGGACAGATCATCATTCTTATAGTATACATTCCTATTTTGAGTTTAACTGGTATAGAAGGTAAAATGTTCAAACCTATGGCACAGACGGTTGCCTTTGCTCTTGTAGGTGCATTTATACTTTCGCTGACGTATGTGCCAATGATGACCAGTTTTGTGTTGAGCAAGAAATTATCTGGACATGATTCTTTTGCCGATAAATGGATGAATGCACTTCAAGTATCATTTAAAAATGCATTATCAAGGCTCATTTATCATCCAAAGAAAATTGTGTTAAGTGCCATTGTGTTATTTGCTGTGGCCATCATGATTGCATCGAGATTAGGAGGAGAATTTATTCCAGAATTAGAAGAAGGTGATTTCGCTATTGATGCAAGATTGATGACAGGGGCTTCACTAAATGAAACCATTGAATCGACTCAGAAAGCAGTTGCTGAACTTCAAAAGTTTCCTGAAGTGTTGAATGTAGTAACAAGAATTGGTGCGAGTGAAATTCCTACAGATCCTATGCCCATTGAAATGACAGATATCATCGTAAATCTGAAAGATAAAAAGGAGTGGACGAGTGCTGAATCTTATGACGAGCTTGCCAATAAAATGAGTGCGGCCATTGGTAAAGTTCCTGGATTGACAGGTGGCTTTCAGTACCCTGTTCAAATGCGTTTCAATGAATTGATTGCAGGTGCCAAGCAAGATGTTGTGTGTAAAATTTTTGGAGAGAATTTAGATACACTTGCAAACTATGCAGAAAAATTTTCTAACATTATTAAACAAGTGCCTGGAGCCAAAGATGTTTTTGCAGAGCGAGTTACAGGCCTACCGCAAATCGTCATCCGATACAAGAAAAATGCAATAGCTGCATATGGATTAAATATAAAAGATGTGAACCGTATACTCCGTGCATCCTTTGCTGGTGAGAGTGCCGGGAAAATTTATGAAAATGAACGAAAGTTTGATTTGGTGGTAAGGTTGTCAGGCGATAGGAGAAATGATTTGGAGGACCTCAGAGCATTGATGTTGACCAATACTGATGGTGTGAGTGTTCCGTTAGAACAACTGGCAGACATTTCTATTGAAGACGGCCCCAATCAAGTACAAAGGGAAGATGCAAAACGCAGGATTACCATCGCATTTAATGTACGTGACAGAGATGTTCAATCTGTAGTAGAAGATGTTCGCAAGAAAGCAGAAAAAATTCAACTCCCTGCGGGGTACTATGTGAAGTATGGTGGACAATTTGAGAATCTGGTTGAAGCAAAAGACAGACTATCTATCGCGGTTCCGATTGCGTTATTTTTGATTTTACTCATTTTATATTTTTCATTCGGGTCACTCCGATATGGGTTGCTGATTTATACTGCCATTCCGCTTTCAGCTATTGGTGGAATAATTTTACTTTGGGCACGAGATATGCCTTTTAGCATTTCTGCAGGCATTGGATTTATTGCATTGTTTGGTGTAGCGGTACTTAATGGAATTGTTTTGATCAATGAATTCAATCGACTTAAGAAAGAAAGTGATATGGATATTCATGATTTGGTGATAAAAGGTACTGTAACAAGGCTTAGACCTGTTTTAATGACTGCAGCTGTTGCCTCACTTGGGTTTCTGCCCATGGCACTCAGTACAAGTTCTGGTGCTGAAGTACAAAGACCGTTGGCCACTGTTGTCATCGGGGGACTGATTTCTGCCACATTCCTTACGCTTTTTGTGTTACCGGTTTTATTTGCATGGGTTGAAAAGAGAAAGTTGATTGTTCCCAAAGCAGCTACCATGTTGATCATTGGCTTGTTCTTTTCACAACTTGGGTTCACACAACAGACAAAGAGCTTATCAGTTGATTCAATCATCTCTCTGGTTGACAGTAAATCTCTGTTGTTGAATATTTCAGAGAAAAATACTGAAGCCTATCGTTCCCTGAGATCGAGGCCAGTTGAAATTCCTAAGACCAATGTTGGGATAGAATACGGAAATATCAACAGTGCATTTAATGACACCAGGTTGTTTTTTAACCAAGGCTTTCAATTGCCATTCGTATATAAAAATCAACAAAGGCTTTATGATCAAAATATCAACGTAAGCATTTCACAATCAAATTTAACCAAAGCGGAATTGAATTTGCGCGTCAGACAGATCTGCTATAATATTTTGGATCTCGACAGGAGAGATAAGATATTAACAGAAGTAGAGATGAATTTTGCAGAATGGTCTAGGGTTGCCACTATTCAGAAGGATCAGGGAGAAATCAATGCATCTGTACTGAATGCCATAAAAGTACAATCTGCTCAACAATCCATGCAAAAGCAATTATTGTCTGCAGAGAGAGATGGGTTGATAACAGAATTGAATGCTTATTTGAGAAATACTGAGAGCAGCATCGTGCCCTCCCCAGATTCCATTATTTTGACATCAATGAACAGCAAATTCACAGAATTGTTGTCTCATCCTTTTTTAGAGTTATCTGATGCGTTGATTGCTCAAAGAAAAGCGTATATCAAAACTGAAAAAAATAAACTCTCACCTGATTTTAATTTGGGGTACAGCAATTTGTCTATTATCGGTTGGCAGACGCCAGATGGGTTGACACAGAAATATTATGGTGCAGGCACAAGGTTTGGGATTTATCAATTTGGTTTGGGACTTCCTATATTCAGTGGTGCAAACAAGGCAAGAATCAATGCTGCTAAAATTGTTTTGGAAATTGCAGAGCTGGATAGAAATGTACGAATCGACCAGCTTAATACTCAATACACCAAGCTATTGAATACGTATAAACAGCAAAAGGAAATTTATAATTATTATGAGAAGGTGGGTTTAAAGATGGCTGATGAAATGATCAGTCAGGCTGGAGTAAGATTCAAAAACGGTGATATCGCTTTTGCTGAATGGGCATTGTTGGTTAATCAATCTCTTCAAATCAAAATTGCACATGCTGATATAATAAAGTCATTGCAATACTCTTTGGCTGAACTTAAATATTTAACAGAGAAAAAATAGCGTATGCGTAGCTTGTTGATCACTTTATCTGGAATTATTATTCTGGGCAGCTGCAGTGGCTCTAAACAGGAAGCAGTTGAACAAAAGAAGCCTTCAGTGGCCAATGAAATAACCATCAATCCAGAGCAGTTAAAAGTGTTGTCTTTGAAATATGGTGGCCTTGAAAAAACAAAAATGAGTTCAGTGTTGGATATACAAGGCAGGATTGATTTGCCTCCACAAAATATTATTTCTGTCAATTTTCCATTGGGAGGGTATTTGAAAAGTACAAAATTGATTCCTGGCATGCATGTCCAGAAAGGCGAAGTGATCGCAGTTGTAGAAGATCAATCAATTGTTCAGTTGCAACAAGATTATCTGCATGCTAAAGCTAAATCTTCACTCGCATTGCTTGAGTTTGAACGTCAGAAAACTTTATACAATGCCAATGCTGGAACATCAAAGAATTATCAGCAGGCAGAAGCTGAACTGAAGATGCAGCAGGTGTTGGTCAAGGGTCTCTCAGAGAAATTAAAATTGATTGGAATTGATCCTGCATCCCTGAATGAAACAAATATTTCAGGCCAAGTACAATTGAAGTCAACCATTAATGGGTATGTTTCTAAAGTCAACGTTAATACCGGAAAATATGTTCAACCTACAGAAACACTTTTTGAATTAATAGATCCAGATGACATTCATGTTGCCTTAACTATTTTTGAAAAAGATTTGAACAATATCCACAAGGGCGATGAGGTCAAGATTCACTTTCTGGATGATCCAACTAAAAATTATTTAGCCGAGGTCATTTTAGTGAACAGGGGAGTGGATGAAAATCGAACAGCTTTAGCTCATTGTCACTTTAAAACACAGCCGAAAGAGATGTTGCCTGGCATGTTTGTTGAAGGTCAGGTTGCAGTTTCAAATAAAGAAGTACTGGCACTTCCAGATGAAGCTCTTGTGAGGTCAGGCGATAACCAATATGTTTTTGTAAAGAAGGATGATCATACCTTCGAAATGAAGACGGTAACTGCGGGGGTATCCAAAAACAGGAAGACCGAGATTGTATCTGGGCTGGATGGTGTCGCTGATGGCTCCATCGTACTGAATAATGCCTTCAAATTATTGGGAATTCTCAAGAACAGCATGCAGTAATCACTCAACTCCTGTAATCTTCTCTTACTGGATTAAATACATCAATAAGTGTACAATCCTCGTGGGCAAGAGCGCTGTGTGGTACATTTGAGGGAATTACTTGAATCATTCCTTCTTGCAGCAATACAGTTTCATGCCCAATTTTCATCTCCATTTTGCCCTTTAGCATGATGGTTATTTGCTCATGGGGGTGTTGATGTAAGCCAAGTGTACTGCCTTTCTCTATCGTTACCCAACCGGTTGTTAGATTTTCACCATGAACATATTGCCCTGTGATACCTGGGGATAATTCCTTTTTTTTAATGTCTTTGATTTGTGGCATAAAATTATTTTTCAAAATAAGCAACACTTCCACCTACCCACTCTTTGTCTTTGTTGTATCGTGTTCCGATCATTTTTCCTTTGCTCAATCTTGCAAGGTTTGTTATCAATAGTGGATTTTCTTCTCCTTCATTCCAAATATACATCATCCTTATTTCCGCTTTCGCCTGTCCATCTGGAGTTTCAATGCAGGGGGCGTAGTTGACTTTTTTTTGTAGGATCCAGTTTTCTTTATCTGTTATTTTTTTGATGTCTTCTGCAGTAAGGTCTATAATTACCCCTTGTCCTGCGAATGAAAACAAAGGCTTAAGCACGTAGTTTTCTAAATCATTTGGAATATTTTTTAATTCACTGAGAAAAAATGTTTCCGGTATATAACTATGTTTTAAATAAGGCAGTAAGTATTTTGAAATTTGATAAAACCAGTTTGGATGTGGAACCCACTCTACATCATAATCCTGTTGGATGTTGATAATATTTCCCAGGCTTTCTTTTTCCTGTTTTAACTCATCAATGATTACACGATTATAAATACGTTTGATATATTTTCTTTCTCCATTGAGTTCATAGTAGAGTTTTCTTCCTTCCGCTTTTAGTGCTGAGATGCAAACAGGTTTAATGCCTATCAGTTTCTCAGTCATGTAAAAATCAATCCTGGTTTTTTGTTGATGGGGTCTTATTTCGAGAAGAATCACTTCATCTGGATTCAAATTCCCAACCAGCAATTTTTGTAAATCTTTTAGATAACTTTCTTTATCCAAGCCGTTAAAAAAACAGGAATAATTGTCTGGGATTTGAAAATGTTTTTCAAGAATTGAAGGGTAGATTCCCTGAAATGCATATAGCGAAGGGAATCCCTGTAATTCAATCAATGCAGGATAAAATTCATGGTTTTCATTGGTGCATATTCCAAAATCAAATACAAGACAATGAGGAAAGCTATTTTGATTTGGAAAGGATTCTCCTGCAGGAATCGCTTTGGATGTTTTTGACGTAAAATCAATTGATTTTATCTCTCCAATGATGTAATCGCAAGCAGAGATGATCTTTTCTTTCATCGTTTTGTCGATAAAGATGGGAGTCTCTGCAATTCTGAAATCAATTGCTCCCGGATGAAGATTGTTCAGTTCCTCTAAAAATGCAGTGTATTTTTCTTTGGTAAACGATTGGTTATATGCTTTCCTGATGGCAGGGATCATGAGAGCGAGTATGGATTGAGAATGCTTGAAATAGATTGCAAAATAAAATTCGGTAAAATCTGACTATTGGTAAGACTGATTTTGTCTGGATCGTTCAAATGTGCAATCATGGATTCCCATTTTTCTAATCCATGGTGCTCAATAACATGTTGCTTCTTTTCTTCCTTCAATAGGTACATACTCATGCCTTCTGCATCTGCCTCTGGATGAAATTGTGTGCCAACCATGTAAGGATTGAATCGAATGGCCATGACTGCTCTTTCTAAGGGTACATGTGGACGTTCTTTTTCTATGCATAAGATCTCGCCACCCATTTGATGAACTCTTAGTTTATTGGGTTGAACAACTTGATAATCCCTGCTGTCAACACCATAAAATGGATCTTGCAGTCCATCGAATATGGGATCAACTGTGTCATCGTGTTTAAGCATGTGAATAGGGAATACCCCAAATGAAGTAGATTTTCGTTTAATCACTTCAGCGATTTCAAAATACCTGCATGCCAATTGAAAAGAATGGCAAATCAAAAACACATATTTCTTTTTGATGTTATTAGGATTGCTGTTCCAATCCATCACAGACCCAATCCAATTGAAATATGCTTTTTCCCAGGAAGTTTCTTTGCTTTCTAGTGGGCTACCAGGACCACCGGATGATATGTATATATCAAAATCGAGTGAAGGTATTTGAATTGATTTCCTGACTTCAAACTCAGTCCATTCCAAATGGGTATATTGATTGGTTTTGATGCGTTGCAGGATTTCTCTGATGCATCTCATTCCTTCATTTTTCACGCCCTCATTAAGGTCTAACACTGCAATTTTCAGGGTGCTCATCTTGCCTGCAAAGGTATTGTTTTAGAGGTTTGCGAGAAAATTCGATTCAATAAAAGCGGCGACTGCTTCATGTTGTTGGGTATCTTTAAATGCTTTTAATTGTCTGTCTGCCCCTGTACCTTTCTCAAGAATCCGTTCAATATTTTTTAGCTCTTCTCTGCATCCAAGTTCATCAACCACATCATCAACAAAATCCAATAATTCCATGATGAGTTCTTTGGTTGGGACTTCCTTTTCAACTCCAAAGTCAATCAGTTTATCATCAATCCCATACCGAGATGCCCTCCATTTGTTTTCATTTACGAGTGCACGTGGGTATATCATGAAAGTTAAATTAGAGAGTCTGAGTTTAAATAATTTTGCACAAATGCATTGAAATAAAGCAGCAAATGCAACGCTTTCATCTACTGTAAGTGGCACATCGCATACCCTGAACTCAACTGTTCCATAAAATGGATGAACGCGTAAATCCCACCAAATCTTTTTTGCGTTATCAATGCAATTGGTTTTGATCAGAAGATTCACATAGTTCTCGTATGCACTGTAACTGTCGAAATAATCTGGTATCCCGGTTCTGGGGAATTTATCAAAAACCTTGGTCCGGTAGGATTTAAATCCGGTATTTCTTCTTTCCCAAAAAGGAGAGTTGGTGCTCAGTGCATATACATGTGGAAGAAAATATCTTGCAGCATTTGCAATGTGAATAGCCATTTCTTTTGAAGGCATCCCAACATGCACATGCAATCCAAAGATCAAATTCGATCTTGCTGCATCTTGCATTTCATTGACAATCTCCTGATATCGCACATGATCCGTGATCAATTGTTTCCTCCAGGTACTGAATGGATGGGTGCCAGCAGCACCAACACTGAAGCCTTTTGAGCCTGCAATCTCTTTGATGGTTTTTCTTAAGTGTGTAATGTCTTTGCGTGCATTTTCAATGTTGCTGCATACATCTGTTCCAACCTCTACAACAGCCTGATGCATCTCGGCCTTCACTTTGTCTTTGAAGATTTTTTGTCCTTCGTTTACAATTTGTTGTTCATGGCTAACCAACTCTTTTGAAGCTGGGTCAATCACCATGTATTCTTCTTCAATACCAATTGTGAAGATTTTATAATCAATCATATTATTTATTTGAAGGATTAAGCAACGGTTGTTGATGGGAGCTGCGCTTGACAAATTCTCCCCATACAAGATTATCCCTTTTGTCTGAATGTTGTTGAGCCAATTCAATAGCGTAGTTGGCTGCTGTTTCGACAACCCATTCAAAATTTTCTTTTCCAACACTTTTCAAGTCTGCATCTGGTGCCGGATTGCAAAAGTCGATCGCATAGGGTATGCCATCTCTTACTGCCAATTCAACGGTGTTGAAATCATATCCCAGATATTGATTGATCTTCAATACAATCGATTCCATTTCTTTCAGCAGTTTTGAAGATGGTTTGTGCTCAGCTACATACCTCAGATGATGAGGGTTCCTTGGTTCATAGGGCATGATTCTGACATGCTTCCTTCCAATGCAATAGCAGCGGTAGTATTCTTCAAATACAATTTCTTCCTGCAGGAGCATTACCAGCTGACCTGTTTCTGCATGGCGCTCAAAAAATTCTTCCATGCTGTTCAACTTATATACATTTTTCCATCCACCACCTGAAAAAGGTTTCATATAGGCAGGAAAACCAACATATTCAAATATTCCTTTCCAATCCAAAGGATAGGTGAGGTTGCTGAATGATTCACCAGAGGTGTCATCCGGCAGCTCCCTGGAAGGAAGAATAACTGTTTTTGGAACTGGCACACCAATTTTTGTTGCCAGTGCATTGTTGAAAAATTTTTCATCAGCACTGAACCAAAATGGATTGTTAATAACCGCTGTACCGCAAATAGCTGCATTCTTTAAAAATGCTCTGTAGAATGGAACATCCTGTGAAATTCTGTCAACGATCACGACATAATCATTGGAAGCTCCTTGAATTACTTTATCAATTTTAACAGGTTCAGCGATGATGCCTTTGACTTTTTTCTGGTTGATACGATCAACGAATGCTTCAGGGAAGGAGCGCTCCTTTCCATGGAGAATGCCAATTTTTTTAATCATTGTGAATACTTGTCTTTCTAAGTTAATGCATTTCTTACTTTTGTCACTTTCTACGAATGAATACGTTCCAAGATTTTACTATTCACCAGATTGCATCAGCTTCTCTCAACAGAATTGTACGGGCAGATTTCTATTTGCCTGAGCAACTACATATGGCAAATGGAATTGATGTTTTGTTTGTAAATGACGGCCAGGATTTGCTAAAAATGGATATACCTAAAATGATCAATAGCGTGGAGCTAGGAGGAAATAGATTGATCATGGTAGCCATCCATGCAGGAACTGAACGTAAACAAGAGTACGGCGTGGCCGGGATTCCTGATTTTATGAATAGGGGGTCAAAGGCAGGGGAGTATTCAACATTTATTATGAATGAGTTGATTCCTTACTTGTATACCAACATTGGAACATCAATTATTCGAAATAAGTATATCGCAGGATTTTCTTTGGGAGGCTTGATGGCCTTTGATCTTGCAATGGAATTTCCAATGGAATTTCAGGCGGCAGGTGTATTCAGTGGTTCATTCTGGTGGCGATCTAAAGATTTGAAGGATGGATATGTTGAGGAACGTGATCGAATTATGCATGCAAAAATCAGAACTAAAAGATCAAATAACCTTCAAAGGTTTTATCTCCAAACAGGTGCATTGGATGAAAAGGCGGATAGAAATAAAAATGGAATCATTGACTCTATCGATGATACATTGGATATCATAAAAGAATTAGAACAAATAGGTTTTAACAAAGTACAACTCAGGTACGTTGAATTGCCTGATGGCAAACATGATGTGTCAACATGGAACAGGGCAATGCCTGAATTCTTGAACTGGTTGAGCTTGAAATAAAAAAGGCATCCAATTGGATGCCTTTTTTAAAATTTAGCAGTGAAGTTATTTTACGCCAAATGAAACAATCATTTTTTCCCATTTCATTGTTACAGCATTTTTACCAACCTCAAATTTCAACGCTTCCACCAAATCAGCTCCTGTACTTGGTTTTGCTTTTACCCTGAGCACATCGTCATCTTGCTTGTAATTAAAAGCGCCCCATTGATCAGAAGTTTTATTGAATACGATGGTCCATTCTTTTTGATCTGGAATGGTAAACAAGCCATATTTACCTTTTTTCAATGTTTGTCCTTCGACAGTGATATCTGCATCCGTTTCAAAAGTAGTGGCTTTGTTTGCTCCTGTTCTCCATACTTTTCCATAAGGAACCAATTCACCCCAGATCGTTCTGCCTTTAACAGAAGGAGAGCCATAATTGATGGTTATTGTTGCGTTTCCAATTTTACCAGTTGCACTGGAAGCTGGACTTGCAGGAGGATTCTGAGCAAAAATATTTGTTGTACTAAACGTCAACAAAGTGATTAAACTAAAAAGGATTCTTTTCATATAATGCTTATTTAATAGTTGATGAATACTGCAGTTTTCTTTTATAAAGTTGAACTGTATTTTCCAGGCCATAGTAAAGTGCATCACATATCAATGCATGCCCTATACTTACTTCGTCAAGGTAGGGAATATTCTGTATCAGAAAGTTAAGATTATGCAAATCCAGATCATGTCCAGCATTGATTCCCAACCCCAATTCTTTTGCTTTTTTTGCTGCATCAACATAAGGTGCAACGGCCTTTTGTGGGTTAGACAAAAAATGCTTCGCGTACCCCTCCGTATAAAGCTCAATACGGTCTGTTCCGGTTTCCTTTGCTCCTTCAATCATTCGAATAGAAGGATCACAGAAAATGCTGGTTCTGATGCCTGCATTTTTGAAAACACTGATCATTTCCTTTAGATAGGATTGATGAAGTATGGTATCCCATCCATGATCTGAAGTCAATTGATTTTCGGCATCTGGCACAAGTGTTACTTGTGCAGGTTTTACTTCTAGTACAAGATCAATAAATTTTTGCTCACGGCAGTTACCCTCGATATTGAATTCAGTTTTGATCACTTTTTTAAGTGATCTAACATCATCATATTTAATGTGGCGTTCATCCGGACGAGGATGTACAGTGATACCCTCTGCTCCAAACATCTCTATGTCCAAAGCAGTCTTGATCAGATCTGGATTGTTAGCACCTCTGCTATTTCTCAGTGTTGCAATCTTATTGATATTTACTGAGAGACGGGTCATGTGCGATTAATAACGGTAGTGTTCAGACTTGAATGGTCCACTTTGTTGAATACCCAGGTAATCAGCTTGGTCTTTGGTAAGTACATCCAACTCAACACCGATTTTTGACAGGTGCAATCTTGCAACTTTTTCATCAAGGTGTTTAGGAAGAACGTAAACCTTGTTTTCGTAATTCTTGTTGTTGGTCCACAATTCAATCTGGGCAAGTGTTTGATTTGTGAATGAGTTACTCATCACGAATGATGGGTGACCAGTTGCACAACCGAGGTTCACCAATCTTCCTTCTGCAAGAAGAATGATGTCGTTGCCATTTACGTTGTATATATCTACCTGTGGTTTGATGGTATCTTTTGTATGTCCAAAGTTTGTATTCAACCAAGCAACATCAATTTCAATATCGAAGTGACCGATGTTACAAACGATGGTCTTGTCTTTCATCAATTTAAAATGCTCACCAGTGATCAAGTCGCGGCAACCTGAAGCAGTTACAACGATATCGGCCTCTTTCACTGCATCAGCCATTTTCTTAACTTCAAATCCATCCATTGCAGCTTGCAAAGCACAGATAGGATCAATTTCTGTAACGATCACACGGCAACCTGCGCCTGCAAGAGAAGCAGCAGAACCTTTTCCAACATCACCATATCCACCAACAACAGCAACTTTACCTGCAAGCATTACATCCGTTGCTCTTCTGATGGCATCAACCAATGATTCTTTACAGCCGTATTTGTTATCGAACTTAGATTTTGTTACTGAGTCGTTTACATTGATTGCTGGCATCGGCAAAGTTCCTTTGGCAACGCGCTCATATAATCTGTGAACACCAGTTGTTGTTTCTTCAGAAATTCCTTTCACGTGTTGAACCAATTCAGGGTATTTATCCAATACCATATTTGTCAAATCACCACCATCGTCCAAAATCATATTCAATGGACGATCAGCACCACCAAAGAACAAAGTTTGCTCAATACACCAATCAGCTTCTTCAATGGTTTGGCCCTTCCACGCAAATACACCAATACCTGCGGCAGCGATGGCAGCAGCAGCTTGATCTTGTGTAGAGAAAATATTGCAAGAGCTCCACTTTACTTCTGCTCCTAATGCAATCAAAGTTTCTATGAGAACAGCAGTTTGAATAGTCATGTGCAGACATCCTGCGATTCTAGCTCCCTTCAAGGGTTGAGATGGACCGAACTCTTTTCTGATGGCCATCAAACCAGGCATTTCTGCTTCTGCTAAACGTATTTCTTTTCTTCCCCATTCAGCGAGGGTAATATCTTTTACTTTGTGCTTTAAGTTGAAGTCGATGTGGTGTTGTGCGGTAGTTGACATATTCGTTTAAAAATTTTTGGCAAAGCTATCATTAATTGGATAAAATGCCCAATTATAATGGATATTTTAAGGGATTAAGCCTCATGACATAATCATCCATCACATAACCATTTCCAATATCTAAAATTTCCTCGCTAATTACACTGAATCCAAGCTTTTTATAAAAGTGAAGGGTTGGATTGTACTTGTTTACGTTTAACTCTATTGAATTCCCCCCTGCCTGTTGAATTTCATGGATGATATGATTCATCATTTGTTTCCCCAGGCCCTTGCCATGATGTTCAGGTTGGAGGTAAAATTTATGGAGCCTGTATTCACTATTATCTGTACCGACTTTCAACGAATATGATGCATATCCAATAGGTGTATTGTTGTCAATGACCAGGATGAACTGATGGCCCTGCACATTGATTTGTTTTTTGAGCGCTTCTTCATTGTAAATAAGCTCCAGCATGTATTCAATTTGTTCCATTGAAATTATGCTTGGATATACTTTCTTCCATATCTCATCGCTGAGCCTTCTGACAATTTCAATTTCGTCAATTTTCAAGGGTCTTATTTCTATTGCTTTGCTCATGAGAACAAATTACATCAAAACGGATTTCAAATATGGTTTAGTGTTTAAATTTAGATCCAATAACATCAATATGAAAAAGCTTCCCTTGCTATTTTCCATTTATCTGTTTATCGTTTCGTGTAAACATGATGTCGAATGGCCCGAATATTTGGGAGGTCCGGATCGCAATCATTATTCTCCGCTGGATCAAATCAATGTGAAAAATGTAAATCAACTTGAAATTGCATGGCAATACCATACAAACGACACTTCAGCTCAAAACCAGTGTAATCCGATCATAGTGGATGGAAGACTCTATGCTACAACTGCTTCTGTTGAAGTATTTGCATTAGATGCAGCAACAGGTCAAGAAATATGGAGGTATCGAAGCGCAAGAGATACCCAGTGGTTCAGCAAAAGCAGGGGAGTGGTTTATTGGGAGGATGGTAATGATAAACGTATTCTTTTCAGCGCTGGAAGCAATCTCTATGCGTTGGATGCAGAAAAGGGTACCCTGATCAAGGATTTTGGAGACAGTGGCAATGTTGATTTGAAAAAAGGACTCGGTGAACTTGCCCAAAATAAGTTTGTAGCGGCGCCAACGCCTGGAACCGTATTTAAGCATTTTATCATTATGCCATTGCATTTGTCGGAGTCTGCAGGTGCTGCACCAGGATTTATCCAGTGTTTCGACATAAAAACTGGTAAACTTCAATGGATTTTCAAAACCATACCTGGCCCAGGAGAATTTGGCTATGACACCTGGGAGAAGGATAATTACAAGAATAATCAAGTTGGAGGTGCCAATGCATGGGCTGGAATGAGCATCGACCGGGATAGGGAAATTGTATATGTGCCCACAGGCTCTGCTGCATTTGATTTTTACGGGGGTAACAGAAAGGGGAATAACTTATTTGCGAACTGCCTGCTTGCCTTGGATGCCAACTCGGGGAAGAGGATTTGGCATTATCAGTTTACTCATCACGACGTGTGGGACCGAGATTTACCTGCGCCACCTAATCTTATCAAAATCAATCGAAAAGGGAGGATAATCGATGCAGTAGCTCAGATTACCAAGCAAGGATATGTATTCGTATTTGATCGTGAAACCGGTGAGCCAATCTTTCCGATTGACGAGGTGCCCGTACCCACAGATGGGGTGCAGGGCGAGGTGTTGTCTCCGACCCAGCCCATTTCTAGGTTACCTAAACCATTTGCCAGAAATACCCTCTCAGAAAATGATATAAATCCGAATGCCGAAAACTATAGTGAACTGATGGGCGCTTTCAAAGGATTCAGGAAGAACATGTATGACCCGCCTTCGACAGAAGGAACCCTGATATTTCCTGGATTTGATGGGGGTGGTGAATGGGGAGGGGCTGCTTTCGATCCGGAAACAGGTTATTTGTATGTAAATGCAAATGAGATGCCTTGGATTTTAAAATTAAATAAAAATAAAATCTCAAGTAATTCATTATCAAATAATAATATAGTTTATACAAAGTATTGCTCAAGCTGTCATAAAGAAGATTTATCCGGTAATGTGAAGAGCGGATACCCATCTTTAAAAGATATAAAGAGCAGGCGCTCTCAATCCTATATAGAAAAGATATTGGTTGGCGGCAAGGGAATGATGCCGGGTTTTCCTCAATTGACAAAAGCAGAACGGGAGTCAGTCATTGGGTTTTTGATGGGGACAGAAAAGCAAGAAGTTGTTTCTGTTAGCTCAAAAGATTCAGAATTCCTCCCTTATAGTTTTGATGGGTACAATAAGTTTCTTGATAAGAATGGCTACCCCGCCATTACTCCCCCTTGGGGGACACTCACTGCCATCGATCTAAATAACGGTGAGCATGTTTGGCAAAGAAGATTGGGGGAATTCGCTGAGCTTTCTGCTAAGGGCATTCCAGTTACTGGCACTGAAAATTATGGCGGTGGGGTTGTAACAAAAGGCGGATTATTTATGATTGCCGCTACGCGTGACAGCAAGTTCAGGGCCTTTGACAAAATGAGTGGAAAGCAGATTTGGGAAACCGAGTTACCAACATCTAGTTTCGCTTCATTAAGTACTTATAAAATTAATGATATTCAATATGTTGTATTAAATGTTGGTGGAACAAAATTGGGTACCAAGAAAGGCGATAGCTTTATTGCCTACCGATTGAAAAAATCGAAGCATTGATTAAGCCCTCAACTATATTAATTACCGTTTTGCTACTCTTTTTGGGAGTACTTTCTCATGCTCAACGCTTTGGAGGCAATCCTTCCAGTTTAAAGTGGAAGCAACTGGAAAGCGACAAATTAAAAATCATTTTTCCCTCATACCGTGAGTCAGATGCAAAAAGAATTGCCAGCGTCATATTTGACATAAGTCAGGATTCTATTGGAAAATTGGGACCAACGAATAATAAAATTCCGATTGTTCTTCAAACTCTACCACTGGTTTCAAACGGATATGTGGGATTAGGACCTTGGAGAAGCGAATTTTACATGAACCCGCTGCAAAATTCCTTGGATCTGGGCTCTACTTCCTGGGTTGATAACTTGTCGACACACGAGTTTCGACATGTTCATCAATACAGCAATTTTCGTACTGGCATCTCCAAATGGCTCTATCTTTTTGCTGGTCAAGAAGGACAGGCGCTGGCGAATGCGGCATCCATTCCTGATTGGTTTTTTGAGGGTGATGCAGTTTACGCAGAGACTAAATATCTTTCACAGGGCCGTGGCAGACTTCCTTATTTTTTTGATACATACAATTCACTATGGAATGCAGGCAAGAAATATAGTTATCAAAAATTGAGAAATGGATCATTGAAGGATGTAGTTCCTGATCATTATCAGTTGGGATATATGTTGGTTGGTCATGGTATAAATAATTATGGAAATGGTTTTTGGGGCAAGGTTACGCATGATGCTGCAAGATTCCGTGGGCTCGTATATCCATTTCAAAAAGCAGTAAAGCGACATGCGGGTGTAAACTATCGTCAATTTGTAAAGCAGACTTTCAATGAATTCAAGTCGCAATTCCCTTTGAATGAAAATATCAACAATGAACTTGCTTACACAAAAAGCAATATCCGTCGTGTCGTTGACTATTTATTTCCAACCTGGTACAGCAAAGATACCGTGTTGGCTTTGCGAAAGCCGTATAATCAGCTTCCACATTGGGTTCTGTTGAATAAAAATTCCTCCAAACGAATAGGATTAAAGTTTATTGGCATTGATGATTACTTTAATTACAAAAAGGAAAAAATAATTTACACAGGTTATTCAACAGATGCCAGATGGGATTGGCGTGAGTTCAATGATGTCTATGTGTTTAATCTACGAAATGGTTCTACTGATCGGATTACAAAAAACCAACGTTTGTTTTCACCTGATTTTTCAAATGATGAGCAAGAGATGGTTGCAATTGAAATGCCAAAGAAAGGTGGGTCCATTCTGCAGTTTTGGGATCTTCAAACAAAAAAGAATGTATCAACTGCTGTTCATCCTCAGAGCTTGACCCTGAGTTTTCCTGTTTTTGGCAGAACGGATGAAGAAGTATTTGTAATCGCAAGAAAGTCAGACGGCGCAAGCGCTGTCTTGATCTACTCCAAGCTAGATCATTCATTCAAAGAACTTTTTCCATTTGTAAATGCGCCCATAGCTTTTCTGAAATATCGAGACCAGCAATTAATTTTTACCATCACCCAATCAGGGAAAAATGAAATATGGTTATATGATTTGGTGCAAAATCAATTAAACAAACTTTCGAGTTCAAATACAGGCAGCTATGGAGGTGATTTGGTTGATCAGAAATTGATTTACAGCAGACCAACTGCCGAGGGTGATCAGTTGTTTATTGGTGATATTAGTAACCTGAAATATTCCTCAGATCCTTTTTCCCCTGTACAAACTGTATATCAGGTTAAATTTTCTGGAGAGGAAATTTCAAATAAATTATTTGATAGTGCATATACGATTTCTAATTATAAAGGAACTGAATCGTTGATCAATATTCACAGTTGGAGGCCTTATTACGAACAGCCTAATTGGAGCTTTACGATGTATAGTCAAAATATATTGAACACGCTCGAAACGAATGTTCAATATGTTTTTAATGAAAATGAAAGTTCTCATCAGTTTGGCGCTTATGCTACCTATGGAGCTTGGTTTCCATGGATAGTAGGGGGTACAAACTATACCTTCAACAGAAATTTCACCGACAGCATCAGTCATTTGAAATGGAATGAATGGAATGGTAATTTGGGTTTACGCGTTCCTTTGAGCAGAAATACTGGCAGATTCTTTAGGACGCTGGATGTTTCAAGCACCTTCAATAATGTATTCTATCAGTACAATGTAAAATCCATTCCAAGTAAAAAAGATAAATATGTTCCTTACTTACACATGCAATTGTTTGCCTCCATCTTATCTCAACAAGCAAAGCAGCAGATCAATCCTCGGTTTGGATGGACCTTCAATATCCAGCATAGAACTTCCATTGGCAATATAGATGCCCATCAAACATTTCTCGGTTCAAGAGTTTACCTACCTGGCTTTATGCGAACACATTCTTTGTCCATAAGTGCAGCTTATCAACAACGGGATACGTTGAGGCAATATGTTTATACCAATAATCTTGCTATGGCGAGAGGGTATGAGTCATTTAATTATCCTAAAATGTGGAGGGTATCATTTAACTACCATTTCCCGATTGTATATCCTGATTTCGGTGTTGCGAATATTGTATATTTCAGGAGAATCAGAGGAAATATTTTTTATGATGACTTACACTTGAAAAGCCTAAGAACTGGAAAAATAATTCAATTGAGAAGTACCGGTGTTGAAATACATTTTGACACCAAGTGGTGGAATCAACAGCCAGTATCATTTGGAGTTCGTTACAGTCGTTTGCTGGATACAAAAAAATTCAACAATCCACCCAATGCAAATCATTGGGAATTTATCATGCCTGTGAATCTGATTCAAAATTAGAATTCAACAATGAAACCAATACTGGGAGTAGTAATGGATGATATGTTTGGCAGAATGACTGGGATACCATTGGATCCATCCAATTTGATCGGCTTACCATCTGTCGTTGCAAATCCAGTTCCATCCTTGGTTCTTTCAAACGTATATTCAGGGACACCTGAAATTTTTGATGCATACCAGTTGGATATATCCATGAATAAGTCTAAGGTAAACTTATTGAAGTTCCATTTCTTATCTATTCTTACATCGCTTGAATTAAATGGATTCAATCGGAGCGTATTGTATTTGCTATTATCAAATATTCCAACTCCTTGTGTAAGATAATTAATTCGAGAAGTCAGTAGATCAAATGGAGTGTAAGGTGCTGCCCCTTGGTATCTGAACTTCAATCCCAATTCCCAGCTTTTTCTGAATTTATATCCACATGTAATACTCAGCAAATGCCTGTTGTCCCAGCTTGCAGGGATATATTTCCCAGTTTTGTCTGTGAATTTTGAATGATAAAAAGTATAGCTGAGTATTCCGAAAAATCTTTTGGATAATTTTTTCTGTGCCAATAGTTCAATGCCATAAGCTTTGCCTTTACCAACTTGAATCACTGGTTCGTTTCCGATGCTGCCAGTCTCAGTTCCTTTGTTTGCAAGGCTTACGCCATCAATGATGCTGATTGGGTATTTATTATAATACTTATAAAATCCTTCAACGGTTAATCTGAAAGAATTGTTTGGCAAGTATTCGATACCTGTTACATAATGATTACTTGAGATATATTCTCCAGGATTTTTAATGATAGAGGATGCCAGTAAATTACTGTATCCAAGTTGTGTGTAGGAAGGAAGCTTAAAATACCTGCCAATACTTGCATTTACATTTAATTTATTTGAAGCGGCGTAGCTTAGTGAGAGGCGTGGTGAGAATTGCTTAAATGGGTTGCTCTCACTTGTATTCAGAGAATTTCCATCAACACGTGTTCCGAAACTCAAAGACATTCTCTCATCGAAGATTTTTTTACTCGCTTGAACAAATGC
Source organism: Chitinophagaceae bacterium (assembly GCA_017853575.1). Classification (GTDB taxonomy): domain Bacteria; phylum Bacteroidota; class Bacteroidia; order Chitinophagales; family Chitinophagaceae; genus Pollutibacter. The sequence continues at coordinate 100,310 of JAFMJI010000006.1, forward strand.
GCCATATTTAAAGAAATCAATTATGTTCATGCTATTGATGGTAAGTGCATTCTGAATGATGCTTCCATTTGCATCCTTGATTTGTTTTCTTACAAGTGCAAAAAAATCATTCTTAAAATCGACATATTGGGTAGATGCACCATAATTTATTTTCCATCCATTTTTGATTGAACTTGCGTCAAACCTCAATTTGTTTTCGGCTTCGCGACTGTCGGTTAGCAGTGTTCTTGTTGCGTCAGATGGTTTTTCATTGTCTTCATATTTATCAATCTGATTGTCCAGCATGTTTCTGCTCAATGCCAGGTTCCAGTAACCATTTTTGGTCAATCTCTTAAGGCTCGTTCCAAAAGTATAGTTCCATTGATTGATCAGCGGGTTTGAATTCAGGATATATAATTTTTCCAGACTGGCTTCCTTGGGTGCTGCAAATCTAAATTCATCAATTGCTCCGAGTCCGATGAAACTCAATGTAGTCTTTTCATCAATCCTGGTATTTGTTTTGAATTGAAAATCCCAGTAATTAGGTCTGATGGGCAGGTCCAATGCTTGAAATAAAAATTGAAGATAACTTCTCCTTACAGATGCGAGGTAAGTGGTTTTTTTACTGAGCGGGCCATCAAGGGTCAGCGCTAAGTCTGTTGCACTTAAAATTGCATTTCCTTGGGTTGTATTGTTATTTCCTGATTTCTGTTTGAATTGAAGCACACTGCTTAACGCATTATCATATTTTGCATCAAAAGCACTTGTACTGATTTTTACTTCTTCGATGAAGTTGGCATTCAAGATGCCTTGTGGTCCACCACCACTTCCTTGTGTGCCAAAGTGATTTAAAATAGGTATTTCAATTCCATCTAAGTAGTAAACATTTTCGCTGGGGGCGCCACCACGAATAACGATATCATTCCTATATCCTCCACCACCAACTCCACCACCAACACCAGGAAGTGATTGAATGACCTTGCTGATATCGAAATTACCGCCAGGATTTCTTTTAATTTCTTCTGTTGTCATTCTTTGGATACTCAATGGCGATTCAAGGCTTGTTGCTTTCGCTGAACTCCTTTTGTTGACAATTACAATTTCATCCAGTTTCTTCGCGTTTTGATCGAGCTCAATATTAATAGTCGATTCATTGCCGGAGGTAAGGACGAGGTTGTTGATTGTTTTGCTTGAATAGTTGATAAGTGATACGGTGATGTTATAAGTACCTGGGGGAGTGCTGATTCTAAAAAAACCTGCACTGTCAGTAGTTGTTCCCTTTCCAACTTGTAACTGAACACTCGCGCCGGCGATGGGCTTTTGGGTGTTTTTGTCAACCACATAACCACTGAGTTTTGCTGTTGGACCAACTTGTGCATGTAAGTTGAATGTAAAAAGCAGGAGAAACGAGATAAGGGCAGTACTTTTCATAATAAATGTATCATTACTTAATTACAAAACCATCTTACAGGAAGATGGTTCAGTAACTATTTATTTTTTTATTAAAAACTTTGCTTAGGCTTCAATGAAAAGAGCTTCTTTTTTTCTTCTTACTTTAATAGCGTTGGCAAGAAAATCCTTTTCTGTATCTCTGTAACCAAGTGCAAGGATACATGCGGCATGCAAACCTTTTTCATGAAATCCCAACACTTCATTTACTCCATCGGGATTAAATCCTTCCATGGGTGTTGAATCAATTTTTTCTACTGCTGCTGCAGCAAGTCCAAATCCCAAAGCGATATAAGCTTGTTTGCTGGCCCATGTATGAAGATCTTCGTTGCTGCTATGATTAATTTTTCCCTTGATTGCATTTGCGAAGTCGCCCAATGCCTCCACTGGTGCATTGCGGGTCTCAGCAATTTCTTTCATATATGAATCAACCTGATCTTCATTGATGTTTTTCCAAGGGGCAAAAACCAGTAGGGCAGATGCGTCTACGATCTGTGATTGATTGAAGCAATGCGGGAGTAGTTTTGCCTGCAATTCCTTGTCTTGTACAAGTACCACAGAATATGGGGTGAGTCCAAATGAACTGGGTGCTAAACGAACCGCTTCCAAAATTTGATCCAATTTTTCCTGAGGGATTTGTTTTCCGCTCATTTTCTTAGTTGCGTATCTCCACTTCAAAGCATCTAAAAAATGTTGTTCCATCATAATTAATGTTTAAACATCAAAATTAAGTACTATTTTGATACAAACAAAGTTTAGTAGGGAAGGTTTAAAAGAAACATATAAGGAAATTCAATTAATTGAATTTTGGGGTAACTTAATCTCTTGAATGTCGACGATTTTCCAATGTCCCATGCTCATGAGGTTTAGATTGAGATATATTTTCTTTTTTATTTCTTTTTTCTATTTTTCACAATCAATTGCACAATCAGATATAGATTTTTGGTTTGCCGCACCAGATTTGCAACAGGCGCATGGAGATAGGCCTATATATTTAAGAATTGCCACATCAAAACAACCTGCTGAGGTTACGATCAGTCTTCCCGCTAATCCCAATTTTACTCCTATTGTTATTAGCATCCCTGCCGATACCTCTGTTTCGGTTAACCTAACTACCTATATTGATTTAATAGAAAATACAGCAAATGCAAGCATTCAAAAAAAGGGTTTGCGTGTTCAGTCAACCTCTCGAATTACCTGCTATTATGATATTGCCAATACTTGGAACGGAGATTTGTTTGCTTTAAAGGGTAGAAATGCACTTGGAACAAAATTCACTGTTCCTTTTCAAATGGCATTTGTCAACAGGCCATCCTCCGGAACAAATACATATACAACAGACTTCATTGTCCTAGCAACAGAAGATAGTACGGTAATTGATGTTGTTTCACCCGTTATTTTAAATGGAAGTGGTTCAAGAAATTCATCTGTTAAACTTAACAAAGGTGAAACGTATGTCTTTTCCATATTGGCAGCAGCTGCTGTAAACAGACCAGGGGGTGCATTGGTTACTTCTAATAAACCCATCGCTATTACAACAAAAGATGATACACTCGGATATCCGGGACAAGGTTGTGGTGACTCAGCAGGAGATCAACTGATACCTGATCGATTGGCTGGGCAGGAATTTGCTCTGATTGCTGGGTATTTTACAGGAACAAACCCTGACTATTATTATGTATTTGCTACAGAAGATAATACAAAGGTGAATGTTAATGGTGCTAATGTAGATGTATTGGCAAAAGCAGGTGATTATTATCTAGGGAAATTGGGTGCATCAGGAACCTTGACAGACTTTATTCAAACGGATAAGCCTGTTCAACTTTTTCAGATATCAGGTTTTGGTTGTGAAATCGGCGGTGCTATTATTCCGTCAATAAAATGTACGGGTTCCAAGCAAGTTAGTGTTACACGTGCGTCTTCTGCTGAAAGTTTTTTTATCAATATTCTTTCGCCAAAGGCAATCATCAATAATTTCTTCTTTAATGGTTTGAATCAATATGTTGATTCCAGCAAATTTCAAGTGGTTACTGGATCTGGTGGCGCATGGTATTACGCAAGATTGCAAGTTCCTTCAACACTTGTTGCAGGAGGTGATCGCGTATTGATAGAGAATTCATTGGGTAAATTTCACGTGGGAGTAATTCAAGGTAGTCCTGCAACAACTGCACGTTTTGGATATTTTTCAGATTTCAGTTCCAACAGTGTTTTGTTTACAGATGAAACCAAGCCAGGAGTTTATTTATTAGAGAGAGATACACTTTGTTATAAGTTGAAAACGAAAATCAAAGCGCAGGTGGAGGAATCCAAGGAATGGATATGGACCGGTCCTGGTAACTTTTCTGGGTCTGATTCAACAATAACATTCAACTCATTTCTGCCTAAAGACACAGGAGTATATATCATCACAGCAACAACTGCAACTTGTGGAACTGCAAAAGATAGTATTCGATTGGTGATTGATAAACCCTTTGCAAATTTCAATTTTATCACCAATGGATGTAGTGGCGACAGTGTTTTGTTTAAAGCTGATTCATCATCTGCTGTTCGATGGGTTTGGGATTTCGCCAATGGTAGCAAAGTCGACACTGTAAAAATGATTCAGCCCAAAGTAAAATTTTCAAAGGCACTGGATTACAATGTTTCATTTAAGGTTGCATCAGTTAGAGGTTGTTTTTCTGATGACATGGTGAAGGTTGTTAGATTGAGTTCAAAGCCTAAGCCTTTGTACAAAGTGCCTGCTGTTAGGTGTGTAGATAAATCTATAACATTTGAAAACTTGTCCAGTATTGATACAGGTGCAATTGCAAAATGGAGATGGAATTTCGATACCAGTATTGTTTTTATCGAGGATACCTCAAATATTTCACATCAATTGTCTTATAAAAAATTTGGTGTTCGAAAGGTGAAATTGATTGCAGAGTCTACGACTGGTTGTGTAAGTGATACTTTTAGTATTTCATCTTTAATGGTGAATTCAAATCCTTCACCTGGTTTTATCGTTCCTGAAGTGTGTTTGAATGATGCCTCAGCTCAATTCAAGGATACTAGTTTTTCAGCAGATGGCAGTAATAGTTTTACTTATCAATGGTATTTCAATGATGGAGATATTCCGATTAAAAAAGGCCCCACTTATAAACTGGAGAATACAATTGAAAAAGATCCAATCATCAAATACAACGATACAGGTTATTATAAAGTGAAATTAATCGTTGCTTCGAATGGATGCATTGATTCACTATCTCAAACATTTACAGTCAACGGAGCCAATCCTATTCCAAAATTTGATGTACTTAAAACTGATCAATTGTGCAGCAATGATTCTGTCAAGATTATCAATCAATCAATTGTTGATTTTGGTGATGTTACAAGGCTAGAGATTTTTTGGGATAGCAATGATTTGACTAAAAAAACAGTTGATGAAACTCCCTTTGTTGGTAAACAATATGCATATAGATATACTGATTTTCAGAGTCCAGCAGACAAACCTTACACGATAACACTAAGGGCATATTCTGGCAGTGCATTTTCATGCAGTAAAATTTACTCTTCAAATGTGAAAGTCCTGGCAAGTCCCAAGGTTTTCTTTGATTCACTCCCTGGAATTTGTTTGGATGCATCACCTCGTCAAATCACACAAGCAAGTTCTGATGAACGAGTAGGGGGAGTTTTTTCATATTTTGGTAAAGGAGTTTCTATCACAGGGTTATTTGATCCTCAGATCACAGGCGTAGATACAGTAGCCATTAAATATCTTTTGGTAGCATCAACAGGTTGTAGAGATTCCTTAACAAGATACCAGACAGTCTGGCCCCGTCCTGTTGCAAATTTTACATTCAGTAACATTACCTGTGAAAAGAATGATGTTCAATTTACTTCCGTTTCAACAGCGCTTGTGGGCAAATTGACAAAATGGGAGTGGAATTTTGATGATAGCAAAGAACTTGTTAACAAACTGGATGAATCATCTTTCAAATACCGATTTGATACAAGCATTGTCTATAATGTTGGATTAAAAGTTCAGACCAACAATGGTTGCAACAGTTTGGTAAAGGTATTGCCAGTGAATATCCATCCACTTCCTATAGTGAATTTCGATTTGCCTGTTGTTTGTTTACCGGAAGGGAAGGCTTTCTTTGCAAATAAAACATCCATTCCAGATGGATATGTGAGCTCAATTCAATATCGATGGAATTTTGGTGATGCTAGGGATATGGTTTCCAGTAATTTAAAAGATCCTTTACATTATTATAAACAGTTAGGTAAGTACAATGTAAAGTTGATAGCAGTTAGCAAGGATCAATGCAGAGATTCGCTTTCACAAATTTTATTGGATGTATTTCCTCAACCTATTGCATCATTTCAAAGTCTCGATTCAGTATGTATTGGCGCACCGATTCAATTTTTTGACAGAACAGATGGGATTGTAAAGCCTGTTGATGCTTGGTTTTGGAATTTCGGCGACAGTATTTCAAGTAATTCACAAAATCCAACACATCTATTCAAAGTAGCCGATACATTCAACATTAAATTTTTTGCAAGAACAACTGTTGGTTGTTATTCAGATACAATTTATAAATCAATTGTTGTTCATACATATCCAAAAATATCTGCTGGTCCAGAGATATTTGCCTTGGATGATGCTGATACAAGAATCAATGCAACTGCAATTGGTAATCGATTGAGGTATCAATGGACGCCGGTAATGTATTTGGGTGATGCTGATTCTCTTCAGCCATTGATTAGAAGTCCACAGTCAGATATATTATATCAATTGAGTGTTACAGGAAGTGGAAATTGTACAAGCACTGATCAGGTGAAGATGCATGTACTTCGAAAGCCCATCATCCCGAATACATTTACTCCCAATGGAGATGGTATCAATGAAACCTGGAAGATTACCAATTTGGAAATCTATCCGAATTGTTTGGTGGAAGTATATTCAGCGAGCGGTAGACTTGTTTTTAAGAGTGAGGGATATAAACATGAGTGGGATGGGAAAAAAGATGGAGTAGCACTTCCAACAGGAACTTATTATTATGTTGTTTATCCAAAATCAGGTCGGAAGCAGATTGCAGGGTATGTGACGTTGATTAGGTAGTAAATAAAAAAGCCACACTTAAGTGGCTTTGGTGGGAGTTGACGGGATCGAACCGCCGACCCTCTGCTTGTAAGGCAGATGCTCTAAACCAGCTGAGCTAAACTCCCTTTGGGGGTGCAAATATAAGTTTTTTCGAATTATTTCCAAGCCATAAAAACAGTTTTGTAAATTGTCTTTAAATCTGAAAAATGGACAATTCCATTAGCCGAAAAGACTTCATAAGATATTCCGCAGCTACCAGCGCTGCAATGCTTTTAAATGCCCTCCATTCCTATGCTGGAGAATATCAAATAAATAAAATCCGGGTCGCAATCATTGGGTGTGGAAGTGTAAGCAACCGGTATATCCCTCATTTGCAAACATCCCCCAAAGTTGAGATTGTTGCACTGTGCGATATCAAATATGAGAGAACGCTGGAGCAGAAGAAACAATATAATCTCAATGCTTCAACATATAAAAATATTGATGAATTACTAGCTGGTGTTCCGTTTGATATGATGGTAACCATCACCGATATGCAGGCGCATGGAGATCTGAATAAAAAAGCACTCCTTGCAGGTAAACATGTATGGAGCGAAAAACCAATGGCCAATACATACGCCGAAGGAAATGCTTTGTTGGAGTTGGCAAAGTCGAAAAATTTAAAATTATGGGGTGCTCCTGCAGTTGTAAACTCACCTCAGTTTGCATTCATGAATAAAATGATTCAGGAAGGTAAACTTGGAAGAATTGCCAGCGCACATGGTCAGTACGGACATACTGGTCCAACCTGGTCTGCATTCTTTTATGAAAAAGGTGGGGGCAGTATGCCCGATTTAGGAGTATATAATATAGCTACACTTACAGCATTACTTGGGCCAGCAAAATCAATCATGGCCATGACCAGCATTGTGAATCCTATACGTGTGGTTGATGACAAAGGAACTGTTAAGGTGGAAGCCGAAGACAATGCACATTTACTTTTAGATCATGGCAAAGGAATCATCAGCCATGTGATGTGTGGCTTTAATTACTTTGATCCACACGGACATGAAGCGAAGGGTCAACAACTTCATTCCATTCAAATTTTTGGAGACAAAGCAAATATGCGATTGATTGGGTATGACTGGGAAACATATGGAGTTTATGTGGATGATTCATGGGAAAAACCTGCTGCATTATATGAATCTGAAACCGGAGGTTATCAATGGCAAGAAGGTGCAACAAAAGTCGCAGAGTCTATTGTAGGTAATACAACTCCAAAAATAAATGTTGAACATGCTTTGCATGTTTTGGAAATCATTGAGTCTGCTAGAAAATCCTCTGCTGAGGGTAAGAAAATTTATTTAACATCATCTTTCAAATGGCCATTGTTTTGATGCATGAGCTGAATGATTACCTTTGCTACACAAAGGAACATTAGCTCAGTTGGTTTAGAGCATTACTTTGACAGAGTAGGGGTCACTGGTTCGAGTCCAGTATGTTCCACATCCATTAGAAAATGCCCTTGAACAATCCACAATATCAAGAAGAGGTAGAAGTCGAAGTACTCGACAGTTCCCGCTATGCATTAATAGTATGGAACGATGATGTCAATACATTCGACTGGGTCATCAAGACATTGATTGAAGTTTGCAAGCACGAACCGGAACAGGCTGAACAATGTGCTATCCTCATTCATTACAAAGGGAAGACCGATGTCAAAAGAGGTTCTTACGAAGAACTTAAAACAATGTGCGAAGCCATTGTTGACAGAGGAATAGGTGCTACTGTTGAAGAAATTAATGGTATTAAATAAAAATGATATATTTTTTAATCTCGAGGGGGGGGGGTAGAGTTATATTCCTTAAACAAATACGTAAAAAAGTTTTTACTAATTAACACTCAAATCACGTTAGAGAAATTCAAATACATAAAGTTGTTGAAAAATTTATTTCTGTTAAACTTCTAGTTTAAATTTATACTATTGCTAACCAGAGAAAGACCCCGATTCAATTTTTATTGAGATGGGGTCGTTTCTTTATATACCAATTCGATTCTGTTTTCGATAGCACTTCAATAAAAAGAAAGCCGAAATTTTTCAATCAAATTCCACTGTCATATCTGGGTCAGACGCTGCTGCTGAGAATACCAACGAGCGAATGAATTCATTGGATGCTGCAGGTTCAAGATTGCGTATTAGCTTTTCTTTTTTCCATTTCATGGCAATTAAAGGAACAAAACCAACTGCTAGAAAATCATTCTTACCTATAAGTACGCATGAAAACTCTTTTTCATTTCTGCCTGGTCCAAAATGTGCAAGTGTTGGATGCTCGGTCGATAATTGCTGGATTGCTTGCTCGACTTTTTTATTATAAGCATTGATATCTTCTGAATTTTTACAAATTCCTTCGCAAAATTTTTCTTCTATGCCAACACAATCAATTTTGTCATCCTGGAGGAAACACATCTTTGGACAAAGTCCATGATCTCTCACAACTTTATTCAACAATCGCATTCCATCAATTTGCATAGGGAAGGTACTGTGCGTAATAATATTCTTTTTCTTTTTTACAATACCTAGTCTTAATATGCCATTTTGATCAATATAACTGCAAACACCAAATCGGTTTTCAAATTTTTTCTGTGATCGGTTAAACAATGGCCATATTCGCTTGATTTCAATGCTTTCCATCACACTCATCATGATTTCATTTCCACATTCTTTATAACTAATTTTATGTATCAATCGAATCAGATCTTGTTTTCTCTTACTTGTTGAATTATTGGAAAAATGACTGATCACTCTTTTTTGTAATCGCTTTGCCTTTCCAACATAAATAACTTTCCCTTTTGCGTCTTGAAAATAATAGATACCAGGTGTATTGGGCATTTTCTCTAAGTCATCATTATTGAGATGTATGGGCAAATAAGCATCTTTACTGCCTTTCTTAAGCATCTGCAGGATATGTTTATGCTTGTCGTTTTCCAATAGTTGATGAAACAACAATGCTGTTGCATACGCATCACCCATGGCACGATGTCGCTGCTTGATGCTAATATTGAGTGAGCGGCATAGATTACCAAGACTATAACTAGGTAAATCTTGAAATATCTTTCTACTCAGTCGAACAGTGCAAAGTTTTCTGCTTTGCAGATTCATTCCATGTTGTGAAAGTTGATGTGCAATAAATGAGTAATCGAAATTTACATTGTGTGCAACAAATGTTTTGTGTTGCAGCAATTCAAAAACCTCTCTTGCGATTTGTCCAAATATGGGAGCGTCTTTCACCATGTTGTCTGAAATCCCAGTAAGTTTCTCTATGAACAGGGGGATTGGTTGAAGGGGATTGACCAAACTGCTGTATGTATGCATGATTTCCTTTCCATCGGTTATCACGATAGCAATTTCTGTTATACTGCCAGTGCTGGCATTTCCACCTGTGGTCTCAATATCTACAATCGCGTACATCCTCTGAGAAATAGAAATTCAAAACTAACAACTAATATTTCTCGAAGTACGATATGGTAGGAATTATTTAAGATGCAAATTGAAATGTTTCTCCATTTCAGTTTCAATGGCACGGATAGAGATTTTTGGACTGGCTTTGTTTTCTATCCAAGCACCATTCATGGTTTTGCTTTTTTGAATTGCATTCAGTAACTCAAAACGGGTATCGCCAGACCCTAAAATCAGTATAGCATTTGCATCATCTAAATTTGAGAGTACTTCTTTGATATAGTGCCCCATCGAATTATTCTCTCGTGCTTGTAAATTCTTTTGTCTGGATAAGGTGGTTCCAAACAATCCAGTTTTTGAGGTTGATTCCCCATTGAACCTTTCGTGAAATGGGCCATGCGATTTTACCTTGACATACTCTTTATTTCCATCTGGTGAGACTTTGATGATGGTAGCTTGTTTTTTATCTATCCATACTCCATACCTCATTTGATTATGCGACTTCTTCATATAAGAATCTGATTTTCATGATTTTAAAGAATGTAGCAAATTATTGACGGAGGATAGACCAACAAATGATTGATGTCATCTAACTGAATGATAATCAACTGAGAGCCAAGATTTTATTGTTACCTTTACACCCCAAAATGGATGACTGAGCATGGAGATGTCTAAAAATTTTGACTTCAAGACTTCCGAAGAAAAGTGGTACAAACACTGGCTGGATAAAAAGTATTTCGAAAGTACACCAGACGAGCGTGAACCCTATACTGTGGTCATTCCTCCACCCAATGTAACCGGTATTTTACACATGGGACATTGCTTGAACAATACTATTCAGGATATTCTGGTTCGACGTGCACGCATGATGGGTAAAAATGCTTGCTGGGTGCCTGGAACCGATCATGCATCTATTGCAACAGAGGCAAAGGTGGTGCAGATGCTTCGGGAAAGAGGTATTCAAAAAGCTAGTCTTAGCAGAGAAGAATTTTTAAAATATGCATGGGAGTGGAAGGAGAAATACGGGGGCATCATCCTTCAGCAATTAAAAAAATTGGGATGCTCTTTGGATTGGAACAGAACAAGTTTCACCATGGATCCTGATTATTACCGATCAGTGATTCAAGTTTTCAATACTCTTTATGATAAGGGATATATCTATCGCGGAAAAAGAATGATCAACTGGGATCCCCGTGCCAAAACTGCATTGAGTGATGAAGAAGTAATTTTCAAAGAAGTACAAGGTAAAATCTATCACCTCAAATATCAATTGGTTGATGAGAATGGGAATGCGCTTCCATTAGATCATCATTCAATCACGATAGCAACGGTAAGACCAGAAACTATTTTGGGAGATGCTGCTATTGCAGTGCACCCAGATGATGAAAGGTATAAACACTTGATTGGCAAACACGCATTTGTGCCATTGATAAAAAGAAAAATTCCAATCATCGCTGACGACTATGTTGCGATGGATTTTGGAACAGGTGCGTTAAAAATTACACCTGCACATGACATGAATGATTACCAAATTGGTAAGAAACATGAATTGGAAGTGTATGATATATTGAATGAAGACGGAACATTGAGTCAAGATGCACAATTACTGGTTGGTAAAGATCGTTTTGATGCAAGAAAAGAAATCGTAGTGTTGTTGCAAAAAGAAGGTCATGTAGATAAGATTGAGGATTATACGCATCAAGTCGGTTTCTCTGAAAGAACGGATGTTGTGGTGGAGCCAAGACTTTCACTTCAATGGTGGGTGGATATGAAAAAGATTTCTGCACCTGCTTTAAGTGCTGTTAACGATGGTGAAATTGATTTTCATCCAGCGAAGTTTAAAAATTTATACAGGCATTGGATGGAAAACATCAAAGACTGGTGTATTTCACGTCAGCTTTGGTGGGGACATCAGATTCCTGCATGGTATGATGATCAGGGAAGATTCGTCGTGGCTATGGATGAAGCAGATGCCAAGAAAAAATTTACTGCTGTATTCAAGGTTGAAAATCCTGTTCTAAAACAGGATGAAGACTGTCTTGATACATGGTTCTCTTCCTGGCTATGGCCTTTTGAGGTTTTCAAAGGATTATCAAATCCTGGTAACAAAGATGTCAAGTATTATTACCCAACACAAACTTTAGTAACTGCACCTGAAATCATCTTTTTCTGGGTTGCAAGGATGATCATGGCAGGATTTGAATTCATCGGTGAGAAGCCTTTCAAGGATGTATACTTTACCGGTATTGTAAGAGACAATCTTGGCAGAAAAATGTCCAAGCAATTAGGCAATTCGCCTGATTTGCTTGAAATGATCGACGACATCGGAGCTGATGCAGTTCGTTTCGGAATATTAATCGCATCACCTGCAGGAAATGATTTATTGTGGGATAAGGCCTCAAATGAACAGGGAAGAAATTTCATCAATAAAATTTGGAATGCACTCAAGCTCATTCAACTATGGAAAGGCAAGGCAAAAGCCAATCTTTCTGCAGATGAAACTACTTTGTCGAATGAATGGCCTCATCAATGGTTTAAAGCCAGGCTTCAGCAGGCTTTAATTGAGGTTGATCAGCAGATGGATCAATTTAAGCTGAGTGAGGCACTGAAAACTTTGTATTCGCTGATTTGGGATGATTACTGCAGTTGGTATTTGGAATGGATCAAGCCCGGTTTTGAAAAACCGATGGATCAACATCATGTTGACAAAGCAGTTGAATATTTTGAAATATTACTCGAAAGGTTGCATCCATTCATGCCATTTGTTACAGAAGAAATGTATCACTTGCTTAAAAATCAGCAAACAGACATTTGTGTCAAGCAAATTGATAGGTCATACGTATCAAAAGATGTTGATGCTGCAATCCTTCAACATGGTGAAACGTTGAAAGAAGCCATTACTTCAATTCGAGATGCAAGAATCAAGTCGCAGATCAAAAATAAAGATGCAATAAAAATTTATTGCAATACCAAAAGCGAGCAGCAATGGAATTCTATCAAAGAATTGCTTTGTAAACAAGTGAACGCAGAAGAGTTCAATTTTACATCGGATATAATTACTGATTCAATTCAATTGGTAATTGGAGGAGATAAGTTATTCATCACATCCAATCAGGCAATTGATACTTCTTCCCAGAGAAAGCAATTAGAAGAAGAGTTAAATTATTTTAAAGGGTTTTTGGCTTCAGTGGAAAAGAAACTCTCAAACGAAAAATTTGTCCAAAATGCAAAGCCCGAGGTAGTTGAGATGGAAAAGAAAAAGCAATCAGACGCGTTAGAGAAAATCAAACTGCTAGAAGAAAGTATTTCTAATCTTTGAACCTTGTTCAATACTCATTAAAATCTTTTAAATTAGGTCTCAAATTCAAGCAATGAGACCTTTTTTTATTTCAATCTTTTTCATTTTTACGATATCTTTTTGCACTGCACAGGATGCTTCAAAAAATATTCTAAAATATCTGGAAGAGAGCAATTCAAAATACAGTGAAATGGCTTCAACCATCTGGAAGTGGGCAGAGCCAGGGTATTTAGAAGAAAAGACTACTGCATTGATGCAGCAAGAATTGGCCTCAGCGGGATTTACCATTAAAAAAGGTATTGCTGATATTCCAACTGCATTTGTTGCTTCATTTGGTGCTGGTAAACCAGTTATTGGAATTCTGGCTGAAATGGATGCATTGCCTGGGCTCTCACAAAAAGCTGTTCCAGATAGGAACCCTTTGGAAAATGGCGGGTATGGACATGCATGTGGGCATAATTTATTTGGTACTGGTTCCATTGCAGCTGCCGTTGCTTTGAAGAATTGGATGGTGTCCAATAATATAAAAGGAACCATCAGATTATATGGAACTCCTGCTGAGGAAGGCGCAGGTGGTGGTAAAACTTATTTGGTTCGCGCTGGTGTATTTAATGATGTAGATGCAGTTCTGCATTGGCATCCAGGTGATAATAACAGTGCTAGTCCTTCTTCAACACTTGCTTACAAAGTTGCATTGTTTAGATTCAGCGGTTTGGCGGCACATGCTGCAGCTGCACCAGATAAAGGTCGTTCTGCACTCGATGGAGTAGAAGCGATGGATTATATGGTAAACATGATGCGTGAACATGTTCCTCAAGAAACTCGAATTCACTATGTAATCAAGAAGGGAGGGGTTACTTCCAATATCGTACCTGATTTTGCTGAAGTTGAATATACCATTCGTACTGCAACACTGACTGGATTAAAGGAATTGTGGTCGAGGTTAATAAAAGTTGCAGACGCAGCCGCATTGGGAACTGGCACTACGGTATCACATGAAGTTATGACAGGTTTGTACAATACTCTCCCCAATGAAACCCTTGCTAAACTGATGCAAAAAAATCTTGAAAAAGTAGGAGGTATTAATTACAATGCAAATGAACTGGCTTTTGCAGAAAAAATAAGAACAACAGTTGCATCAACTGATCTTCCATCAATCGAAAGTGCTGCAACGATCCATCCATATGCGCTTAATGGATTAACATCTGCTTCAACGGATGTTGGTGATGTAAGTTGGGTTGTTCCCACAGCTGGGTTGTCAATTGCAACATGGGTGCCGGGTGTTCCTGCACACAGTTGGCAAGCGGTTGCTTGTGACGGCATGTCAATTGGGTTCAAAGGGATGATGGTAGCAGCAAAAACAATTGCATTAACGGCCTCAGATATTTTCACAAAACCCGAAGTCATTGGAATCGCTAATGATGAGCTGAAAAAAGCCAGGGGAGGAGATGCTTTTAAATATGAATCGCTTGCCGGTGATCGAAAAGCTCCATTGGATTATAGAAAGCAATAATCAAAGTTGCCATTCAATTTCATGATTGACCCATTCCTTTCTGAATGGTGTTGAGATGCGAATGTAATTGTCGGTATAACCCTCCATCATTCCATTTTTATTTTCCTGTTCGAACAATACTTTTCTCTTTTTTCCTTCTTGCGATGCTGTGAAATACTGCATTTTTTGGAAAGACAAATTTCGAAGAATTTTGTTTCGTTGATTTCTGATGCTTATAGGAACAACCTCATTAATCTCCAGCGCCTTTGTATTGTCCCTCTCTGAGTAAGTAAAGACATGTAAATAAGAAACGTCTATTGAATGTAAAAAGTCGAATGTCTCTTTAAACTCTTCCTCTCCCTCTGAAGGGAAGCCTACAATAACATCAACGCCAATCGCACAATCAGGCATTAGCTTTTTGATGAGTGAAACTTTTTCTTGGTACAATTCTCTTTTGTATCTCCTTCTCATCTTTCCCAACAAGACATTGCTTCCACTTTGTAGTGGAATGTGAAAATGGGGCATAAACTTATCGCTGGATGCAACCCATTCTATGAGTTCATCGGTAAGCAGATTCGGTTCTATAGATGAAATTCTATAGCGATGAATATCATCAATCTTATCCAGTTCTTTACAGAGCGAATGAAAATCTGTAATCCGCTTTCCGTTGACGATTCCAAAGTCGCCAAGATTTACTCCTGTTAGTACAATTTCCTTCACCCCTTGTGCTGCAAGTTTCTTTGCATCTTGAATGACATTTTCAATGCTGTTGCTTCTGCTTTTTCCTCTTGCCAAGGGAATAGTGCAAAAGGAGCAACTGTAATCACATCCATCTTGCACTTTTAAAAATGTCCTTGTCCTGTCTGAAAGTGAAAACGAAGTATTGAAACTGTTTACTTCCTCAATATCACAACTGCAGATTTTGGTATCATCACCTTTGGTGAAATCTTTGATATGTTTTGGCAGATTGAATTTTTCTGAAGCACCTAAAACCAAATCGACCCCAGGAATTTCTGCAATTTCTGATGGTTTTAATTGGGCATAACATCCAGTGACGACAACAACTGCTTTGTCATTCTTTCTTTGAATTCTTCTGACCAATTGTCGGCATTCTTTGTCTGCATTTTCTGTAACTGAACATGTATTGATTACATATACATCAGCAATGTCTTCAAAGTCTTTTTTAATGAAACCTTCTTTCTCCATTAACCTTCCCAGGGTGGAGGTTTCAGAGAAATTTAGTTTACATCCTAGCGTATGCAGTGCTATGGTCTTGGCAGTTTCCACAAGGCTGCAAAGATACAAAGCCTAAAGTGTATATTTGAATATAATCTATCGACTGGTGAAGTACCTAATAACTCCTTTCCAAATTGTATACTGCCTCTATGCTTACGCATTGTTTATTGTTATCATTTTGGTCTTATTTCCATGTGTGATATTATGTTTCCCATTTGGTAGAATCAAAGGTGGAAATATCATGTATAGGTTGTTCAGAATTTTTGGAGGATGGTGGTTTAAACTGATTGGTATCCGTCAAGAATTTATTTACGAATCAACTCCTTCAACAGATCAGCAATATATTTTTATTGCCAACCACATTGCATATGTTGATGCAGTTATTGTTATACTTTCTGTCCGACATTTTTTCAGACCAATTGGTAAAGCCGAATTGTTGAAAGTACCCATTTTTGGATTTATTTATAAGTTTTGTGTAGTTACTGTAAATCGTTCAAATGCAGAAGATCGTGCTAGAAGTTTGGATGATCTAAGAAAAGTATTGGCAAAGGGAATCTCTGTTGTGGTTTTTCCTGAAGGCACATTTAATATGGGGGATGCTCCATTGAAGGAATTGTATGATGGGGCGTTTAAACTAGCTGTAGAAACAGGGAAACCAATTCAGCCTATTTTATTCCTGGATGCTTTTGATCGCATGCATTACCGTCATTTTTTTACATTGACACCAGGGAAATCCAGGTCAGTATATCTTGATCCCATTCAACCTTCTGATTATCCTCATGCGGATTTCAAAGAATTAAAAAGAATTGTTGGAGAGAAAATGTCACAAAAATTATTGGAATACAACGCTTCTTGGATCAGTACCAAGTATTTTAAAACAATCTAATTTTCAACCTTGTTTGCTGAAGTCATTATACCTATTCCCATTCCTAAAACCTATACTTATCATATTCCGATCAGTATGGAGGCCATGGCTTTGCCTGGAGTAAGGGTTGAGGTGAGTTTTGGTAAAAAGAAAAGATATGCCGGTGTAATAAAATCAATTTCTGAAATTCCACCAAAAGGTTTTGAGCCTAAATCAATTATCCAAGTATTAGATCCTGAACCAATCTTGTATACCGAGCAATTAAAGCTATGGTCATGGATTGCAAATTATTACATGTGTTCTGAAGGGGAGGTCATGGCAGCAGCACTTCCAACACATCTAAAGTTGAGCAGTGAAACGATTTTGATATGGAATGATGCATATGGAGAAGATTTCAGTGATTTAGATGATAAGGAGTATTTGGTAGCAGAGGGGCTGCTCCTAAAGAAGGAACTTAAATTAGATGAAGTGCAGGAGATTCTTGATGCAACCCATGTTTATCCTGTTGTAAAAAGTTTGCTTGACAAAAAAGTTTGTTTCGCATGGGAATCGCTTAAAGACAAATATTCGGTTAAAAAAGAAAATTTTATCAAACTTCATCCTTCATTTCACGATGAGAAAGCATTGTCTGATTTGTTAAATCAGTGGACAAACAAAGCACCCAAGCAGCTTGAACTTTTGCTGGCCTATTTGCATTTGCAAAAGACAGAAGGTAGTGTGAAGCAATCAGAACTTTTGAAAAAATCTGGTGCAAGCAGTTCACAGCTGAAGGGGTTAATAGATAAAGGAATCTTACTGGTGTCGAAAGAAGATGTTGATCGAATTCATCTGAAAGAGAAAGATGTTCAGATAGATTTTAACCTAACAGCCGTTCAAGAGAAGGCATTCAATGATGTTAAGCATGGTCTGGCTGAAAAGGGAATTTGCTTGCTGCATGGAGTAACGTCTAGTGGTAAGACCTTGATCTATATAAAATTAATTGAGGAGCAGATCAAGCTAGGAAAGCAAGTATTGTACCTCTTGCCCGAAATTGCATTGACTGCACAAATCATTAGAAGACTGGAGAAACATTTTGGAGGATATATTGCCATTTATCATTCTAAATTTAATCCGAATGAAAGGGTTGAATTATGGAATAAAGTCAAAAAAGGAGAAATCAGGGTTGTATTAGGTGCACGATCATCTTTGTTTCTGCCTTTTTCATCTCTTTCGCTCATTATTGTAGATGAAGAGCAAGATGCTTCTTTCAAACAACACGAGCCTGCTCCACGATACAACGCTCGGGATGCTGCTTTATACTATGCAGCGCAGTCTAAGGCAAAAGTTGTTTTAGGAAGTGCAACGCCAAGTATTGAATCCTACTCGCAGGCAGTAAGCGGCAAGTATGGTTTAGTTGAATTGTTTGAAAGATATGGCGGTGTAGAACTTCCATCCATAGAGTTGGCTGATTTACGGGCAGTAGAAGGAAATAAAATGGTGAGAAAAATTATTTCTGATCATTTAAAAAATGCAATTCAAGAGACCTTGAAAAAAGATAAGCAAGTGATTCTTTTTCAAAACCGACGCGGATATGCGCCATATAAAATTTGTGGAACTTGTGGAAATATCCCTCACTGTGATCATTGTGATGTAACACTAACTTATTATAAACTTCAACACAAACTTCAATGTCATTACTGTGGAACCAGTTATCCTGTTTCGCAAACTTGTGTGGCATGTGGTTCCAATAATTGGGTGGAAAAGAATTTTGGAACTGAAAAGGTAGAGGAACTGTTGGAGGAACTTTTCCCTGACTATACTATTGCGCGGATGGATGTTGACACCGTCAAAGGGAAAGCAGCGCATGAGGATTTGATCAGAAATTTTGAACAAAAAAGAATGGACATTCTGGTCGGTACACAAATGGTGGTGAAAGGATTGGATTTTGACAATGTTACTTTGGTTGGAATACTGGATGCAGATGGGTTGTTGTCATTTACTGATTTCAGGGTTAATGAACGAGCATTTCAATTGATGGAACAGGTCAGTGGCCGTGCAGGCAGAAGAGGAGAGCAAGGTAGGGTAGTCATTCAAGGCACCCAACTTCAGCACCCGGTTATTGAATGGGTTGTGGCCCATGATTATAAATCATTGTTTGAAAAAGAAATTGCTTCACGAAAATTATTTCACTATCCTCCCTATACAAGACTTGTACAAATATTTTTTAAACATACAGATAAATCTAAAGCATTGAATGCAGCTAGCTTTATTGCTAATCGATTGTCTGCAGCATTTGGCGATTACCTGATTGGACCTGCTGAGCCTGTGATCAATAGAGTTAGAAATAAATACATTTACGAGATACTTCTGAAATTGCCCAGAAATAGCGAAAAGAATACACAGGCACGCGTTTTGATACAACAGGGCTTATTAATGTTGCAGAGTGAGGCATCCCTGAAATCTGTCCATGTTCAGATCAATGTTGATCCAATCTAATTTATTTGAAAATAACAGTTCCGATATTTTTCATAAGATCCATCTCAAGTTCTTTCAAGTGCCGATGGGTTTGCAGTAATATCATCATATCATCCTCTGATGGATTGTTCTCCAAGTCTCGCTGGTTTTCGAGGATCAACCTTTTTATCTTTTTTAATTTTAGGTAAGTCATGCTGGAGACCACTTCTTCTCTATACATATCCTCTCTTCCCAATATTTCACCTTTGTAATATTTTTCCCAATTGGGACTTATGCTGTGTTTTTCTGTTAATAAGGAAACAGCCATTTGATTGATGGATGGATCAGTGTGGTAGAGAAAATTTTTTTCACTTGGTGTCATGCCATCAGATAACATTGACTTGTACTGTTGTAAGAGATGAATTAAATTTTTATTGTCAAATAATTCTTCCAGTCCATCTTTTTCAATTTCCTCAAATATGTATGATGCTACAGTCTTTTGTTCGTCCCATGATTTTGATCCAAATTCAATAAGAGAACGCAAAACAGCCTGCTCATTCATTTCGTCTTTGAATAGCAGGTCAATAACCGCCTCCTGCTGTTCCTGTGCAGCTATCTGTTCACTGGAAGCCTCCTCACGTTGTAATTTTTTCTCTTCCTTTCCGATTTTTTCTCTCGTATATTTTTGAACCAACGCAGTGAGTCCTTGCTCATCTATTTTTAAAAGATGCGCACATCTCTTGATGTAATCCTGTTGCCTTGTAAAATCTTCGGCACGATTTAGTTTGGATATGGACTCTGCAATTTGGTTAACCACAGCAGCTTTTTGTGTGCTGTCATTTCCTGCATCTTTTAATGCTATATCGAGTTGGAAAAGAATGAAATCTCTTTTATGTTCTTTTACAAATTCTCTAAATGCGTCAGCACCCACTTTTTTTACATAACTGTCTGGGTCCTCTTTGTCAGGTATCAATACCAGCTGTACATTTAAGCCTTCTTCAATGGCCAGATCCAGTCCTCTCAATGCGGCTTTCACACCTGCACTGTCCCCATCGTAAATGATCGTAAGGTTATTGGTGTATTTTCTGATCAATCTTAATTGATCAGGAGTAAGCGACGTACCTCCTGATGCAACAACATTTTCTATACCCGCCTGATGCATGGCAGTTACATCTGTATATCCTTCAACGAGAAAGCATTCGTCCAGTTTGTCAATTGGATGCCTTGCAAAATAAGAACCGTATAATATTTTACTTTTTATGTACAGTTCATTCTCAGGTGTGTTGATATACTTAGGGCCTCGATCACTGTTGCCTATGACCCTTGCACCAAATCCTATGATCTTTCCGCTTTGATTGTGAATGGGGAAGATGATCCTTCCACGATAATTATCAACCAATTGCCCGTTTCTCTCAGTTGATAAACCACTCTTCTTTAAAATGTCTTCACTGAATTGTGATTTGAGGGCTTCAGCGGTAAATGCATCTCCTTTCTCAGGGCAATATCCAATTTGAAATTTTTCTATCGTAGCATCATTAAAGCCTCGTTCCTTCAGGTATTCCAAGGCATTCAATTGACCTTCCTCTGAATTTTTTAATTGAGTGTTGAAATATTTTGCTGCAAATTGATTGAGAATATGAAGACTGTCTGCTAGTTGTTGTTGTTCTTTGTACTCAGGACTCGTTTCGGTTTCTTCTATTTCTATATTATATCGGTTGGCAAGCCATTTTAATGCTTCAGGATAAGTTAGTTTCTCATGCTCCATGACAAAGCCAATCGCATTGCCACTTTTACCACAACCAAAACATTTGTAAATTTCTTTTGCAGAAGAAACAGTAAAAGAAGGTGTTTTTTCGTTGTGAAAAGGACAAAGGCCAAGATAGTTGGTGCCGCGTCTTTTCAATTTTACGAAGTTGCCGACTACGTCCAAGATATCAATTCTGCCTTGGATTTCCTGTATGGTTTGTTGGGAGATCAAAAGTTTCTATTAACCTGTGAAATTAATAGAAAAAGACTTCATCTACAAACACCCATCCCTTTTCCTTTTTACCAGGATGCCACTTGGGTAATTTTTGAACATTGATGGCTTCAATTTCCAGGTATTTATATGCCCCGGGCGTAAAATCAACAGTAACTGGTAGAATGCTTGAATTTCTCTGTGCTTTAGGTTGAACAGGAATGAGGCTCCCGAGGGTTTTAAGATGTTGTTTATCAATTCCACCTTTAACTATTATTTTTTCAGGGGGAAAAACATAAGAACCGGTATTGTCTGCCAAACTCAAAATTACTTTTGAAATTATTTTTCCTTCACTGAGGTGAAATCCAGCTTTCATCGTCTGTTCCCTGAAACCAATCCAATTAAGGTTGAGGTTATTTGGAGTTCCTTTATTCAAATCGATCAAAGCTTTCTCGCCATTCGCTCTGTATTTTTCAGCAGGTGGATTTATAATGGTTGCAGAATCAATTTTATGCCCTTTCAGAAAATAAGTAAATGATGAAACATTGCTTGTAAGCCAACCTATTGATGTACCAACTGCATTAATTTGAGTAAGGCCACTGATTGAAAATGGTTTGGTATATAAAATTCCTGTTATAGAGTCAGGCTTACTACCATCAATTGTATATCTTATTTGTGCGCCTGGAAGTGGGTGTTTTAGGGTGATGTTTTCTCCAGGATCTAAAATCATTTTTTCAGTATTGGTAGGAGAAGGTGGAGTCAATTTCAATAATTCATTTTTATCGGAGATGTATCCTATGTCCCATTTTATTTTAGGGAATTTAGATTGAAGGTTTTTTATTTCCTTGTCTGATACTTTGCTGTTCCACAAATAGACCGACTTTAATGATGCAATATTTGCAAGTAATAATGCTGCTTCATAATTTACTTGAGTATTTGCAAGTTGTATTTCTTCTAGCTTTTTATTTGCTTGCAATTGTTTAAACGCTGCTCCTGTTATTGCCGTTCCATTTAAATTCAATTTTTCAAGGTTTTCAAATCCTGAAAGCATCTCAAGTGTCTTATCATCTGCAGGCATCGTTGATAGGTTGATCTCGACTACCTGTTTGGAAATAGATTTACATTCTTCAATTAGCTTAGGAGAAAATTTCTCTTTTAGATAAAATTTTATAATCAAGGCAGGTGAATGGATATCGAGTGGCATTACCCTTCTAAATGGAGAATTCAATGAAGCAATTTTATCTTCTGATGCTTTTTCAAAAGTGTAAGATTTAGATGGTTTTGACGATAGACTTGATTGAACAATTTTTTCAATGATAGATCTCAGCGTATCCTTCAAATCCAACTGATGAAATTTTGTTGTTGTATCTGCATTTCTTACTGCCCATTCTTTGAACAGAAAAATTTCATCACTGGTCAATTGCGATTTGCCTTTTGGTGGCATATGTTTTTTATCATCCAAATCAAGCGATATCCTTTGTATGAACAAAGACTTTTCTAAATCTCCAGAAACAAATGCTGCTCCAGTCTTTCCTCCTTTCAGAAATGCCGCGTAGTTATTGAGATTCAAACCGCCTTTTGACTTTTTATCATTGTGGCATTCAAGGCATTTGTTGATCAAAACAGTTTGAACAACATCATTGTATATTTTGGTTGAATCTGTAAGCGGCTTAAATACAGTTGAAACTTTTTTTGTATTACTGAAGTTTAAGTAACCTTCTCCATGAGTAAGGCTTCCACCAAAGTGACTGCCAATCATCATGATGAGGGATGTAATGACAACAGCAGATATCCATAATGACCTTCTGGATTTACTCCAATGAAACAAATAGATCAGAAGGTGGGATAAAAGAGCTGTTGCAATGCTTAACCATTTATGGTTAAAGAGCAATTCCTGATCATATTCATTGGCAGCTGCAGCCAATAATCCCAGCAGGGCAGTTATTGTTGCAGCCAAGGCATTGTAATGAAGAAATAATATGAACAATTGATTTTCATCTGATTCATCATTTTTTAAAATCATCGAAGCGGGGAGCAGTAATAAAATAAATGCAATTGGCAAATGAAGTAAAATTGGATGGAGGTGTCCTATTTGTTTAGTCCAGCCAGGAATTGATTCCAGTGAAACAATGGCCATCACCATCATCAATGCCTGAAGCAGCATCAATAGGGAAGCGATGATCTGATTGTGTAATTTATATGTCCTCATTATGCAATTACTCCTTGAACAACTTCTCCAGCTATGTCTGTAAGGCGATACCTTCTTCCAAGATGCTTGTACGTTAGTTGTTCATGATTGATGCCCATTAGATGTAAAACGGTAGCATGAAAATCATGCACGCTCACAGGATCTTTTATGATATTATATCCAAATTCATCGGTTTCTCCATACACAATTCCGGGCTTGGTTCCACCACCTGCCATCCAAAGTGAAAAACATTTAGGATGGTGATCTCTTCCATAGCTTTCTTTGGTGAGTTTACCCTGGCAGTAATTGGTTCTTCCAAATTCTCCTCCCCAAATAACCAGCGTTTCATCAAGCAATCCTCTTTGCTTGAGGTCTTTGATCAATGCTGCACTTGCACGATCAACATCCTCCGCCTGCATCCTCATGTCACCTTCTAAATTGCCATGCGTATCCCAACCCTGGTGATATAGTTGAACAAATCTTACACCAGACTCTGAAAGTTTTCTTGCAAGCAAACAATTGGCAGCATACGTGCCTGGCACCAGGCAATCCGGTCCATATAATTTAATCGTGCTGTTTGCTTCCTTACTAAAGTCTGTTAATTCAGGAACTGCACTTTGCATGCGATAAGACATTTCATATTGTTTGATCCTGGTTTGAATTTCTGGATCGCCAATATTCTCAAAGGATTCCGCATTGAATTTCGCAAGCATATCCAACATCGCTCTTCTGCTTTGTTTATCATGTCCCTCTGGATTGTTCAAGTACAATACAGGATCTTCACCACTGCTGAATACAACTCCCTGGTGTACACTGTCTAAAAATCCATTCGTCCATAATTTAGAATAAACACCTTGGCCATTGCCTCTTCCTCTTGAAAGCAATACGGTGTATGAAGGGAGGTTAGCATTTTCACTTCCTAATCCATAACTCATCCATGCACCCATGCTTGGTCTATTTCCCTGTTGTGCGCCAGTTTGGAAGAAAGTCAATGCAGGATCATGATTGATGGCTTCTGTATGCATGGTTTTGATGAAACATAAATCATCTGCGATAGATGCCATATGAGGAAACAACTCAGAAACCCATGCACCAGATTGACCATGTTGAGCGAAATTGAACGTAGATCCAACCAGTGGAAATTTTTCCTGATTAGAAGTCATACCTGTAAGTCGCTGTCCCATTCTTACAGACGCAGGCAATTCTTCCCCATGCATTTTATTTAGCAAAGGCTTGTAATCAAATGTCTCCAGTTGTGATGGTGCTCCATTTTGAAATAGGTAAATTATTCGTTTGGCTTTCGGAGCAAACTGTGCAACGCCAAGCTGCATGGCAGTTTCAGAGGCTGATCCAAATAATTGATCTTTGAAAAGCAATCCTCCCAGAGCGGCACCTCCAAGTCCCAGGCCAGCCTTTGTCAAAAAGTGCTTGCGTGTAATATTTAGTCTAAATTCTTTTTCTTGTTGTTCCATTTTCATTTGACTGTTGTTTCATCAAGATTGAACAATAATTGATTTACTTGCATAAGTGCTGCTGTTTCTCCCAAATCTCTTGTTTTGATTTGCTTGTATTCTCCCGCATTGATATATTTTGATGCATTGATTTTATTTTGGTTGAATTTGTTTTTCTCCTGATTAAAATAATTTTTCAGCATTTCCATTTCTTTTGAACTTGGCTTTCTGCATAAGATAAGTTGAAACAGCCTGTTCAGTTTTTGGGCTTCTGTCAAATTCATGTTTGCAGTGTTTTGTGCAAGCACACGCGCTGCTTCCAATACTTGAGGATCATTCATCAATACCAGTGCTTGTAATGGGGTATTGGTTCTAGATCTTGTTACTTCACATTGATCCCTTGTACTTGCATCCATGATCAGCAATGCAGGTGGAGGAGCAGTTCTTTTAATAAAGTTGTAGAGTCCTCTTCTGTATAATTTTTCTCCTTTGTCTTGTACATATCTCGCCAATTCACCCCTTCCAGAGGTGGTAGATTCCCAAACTCCTTTAGGTTGATATGGCTTTACACTGGGTCCACCAATTTCGGTATTGAGTATTCCTGAAGCTGATAGAATTAAATCTTTTTGCAGTTCTGCACTTAACCTCAGTCTAGGGAAGTAGCTCAGGTATTTGTTATCGGGATCTATTTGCAGTTTATCAGGAGTTCTTTTTGTACTTTGTCTGTATGTAGTGGATGTAACGATCATCTTTACCAGTCTTTTGATGTTCCATCCATTGTCTCTGAAATCAACTGCTAGCCAATCCAATAGTTCAGGATGGCTGGGCAGTTCACCTTGCATGCCAAAATCACCAACAGTTTTTACAATTCCTCTTCCAAAAAATTCATTCCATATTCTATTCACAAACACTCTTGAGGTAAGAGGTTGTTTTGGATCCAGCATCCATTTTGCCAATCCTAATCTATTTTTTTCAAAGTTTGATGTGCGAAATCCAAGTATACTTGAAGGCGTATTTGCTTCAACAGTATCTGTTGGCTGATCATAATTTCCTCTTCGAAGCACCCTGGTTGGTCTAATTCCAACACTGTCTTTCATTACCATGACTACAACTGGTGCAGTATCTTTTTTATTGATGAAGTTCATCACGCTGTTTACATCTTCAGTGCTGATTTTCATGTTAGGAGGATCACCTGGAGATGCCAATTGAATATCTCCAACCAATCCTTTTTCTGGAACTTGGTTGAAAAAAGCAAACATGCTGTAATAATCTTTTTGTGTAACTGGATCATATTTATGATCATGGCATTTTGCACATTCCAATGTAATGGATAAAAATGCTTTTCCGAATGTGTTGGTTCGGTCAGTTACATATTCAATTCGATATTCTTCGTCAATCACACCACCTTCTTGTGTAATCTTATGATTGCGGTTGAATCCTGTTGCAAGCAACATTTCCTTCGTTGGATTTGGCAAAAGATCTCCTGCCAGTTGCCAGGTGATAAATTTTGAGAATGGATAATTTTCATTGAATGCATGAATAACCCAATCTCTCCATGGCCACATGGTGCGATATCCGTCATCCTGATAACCATGACTGTCTGCATATCTCGCAACATCCATCCAGGGAATGGCCATCTTTTCGCCATAATGTTTATCTGCCAGTAACTGGTCAACTATTTTTTCATAAGCATCAGATGAATTGTCACTTAAAAATTTTTCCTGTAATTCCACACTGGGAGGCAATCCTGTAATATCCATGCAGACTCTTTTCAGCAAAGCTTCTTTGCTTGCTTCCTCATTGGGTTCTAAGCCAACTTCATCCAGCTTTTTAAAAATGAAATGATCAATCTCATTTCTTGGATGAAAATCATCGTCAACATCTGGAACTTTAGCTTTTACTGGAGGAATAAATGCCCAATGTTTTTTATAAACGGCTCCTTGTTGAATCCATTTTTTAATGATGGAGATTTCCCTTTTGCTTAAAGATAAATTGGAGGATGGCGGAGGCATCATCTCTGATGTATCCGAACTGCTGATTCTTGCAAATAATGCAGAGGCCATTGGATCTCTAGGTACGATCACATGATGTGCTGGATCATCTTTCAGCGCTGCAAATGCACCTTCTTCTGTATCCAATCTCAAATTTGCTTCTCTTTTATTTGCATCCGGGCCATGACATTTAAAACAACGATCTGAAAGAATGGGCCTTACATGGAAATTGAAATCAACCACATCAGGAATTTCATTTTCTGTGTTTTTAGGACTGAACATGAAAAATGCAGCAATCATGATTGCTGATACTGATATGATCGCAGTTATGTATACTTTTTTGGTAGTTCCCAATAAGAGAGATCTGATATTCATTGGCTGCTTCGTTCGGTTTTCTAAGATAATGAATTTTTTTGCACAGAATGTTGATTTACAAAGCCAACATGAAGGCAAGTCATCCTGCAATTGACCTAAATTTGCAGCAGAATTATTCCCCATGAAAACAAATCAACCGAAACAACTTAAAAACACCGATCTCATCAATTTTGTAAATGAAATGGCAGCTGTGTGTACTCCTGAAAGTATACATTGGTGTGATGGATCTCAAGAGGAATACGACCTACTATGTAATTTATTGGTTCAAAACGGAACTTTCACCAAACTCAATCAGGAACGTTGGCCAAATTCATATGCATGCAATTCTGATCCCAGCGATGTGGCAAGGGTAGAAGACAAAACTTTTATATGCAGCAGAAGAAAGGAAGATGCTGGCCCCACAAATAACTGGGTGGATCCAAAAGAGATGAAGGCAAAGATGAAGGAATTGTTCAAGGGTTCTATGAAAGGAAGGACCATGTATGTCATACCATTTTGCATGGGCCCACTTGGATCTCCACTTTCCAAAATGGCAGTTCAGGTTTCTGATTCACCATACGTTGTTGTGAATATGCATATCATGACAAGAGTTGGATCAAAAGTGTTGGATTTGATTGGTGAAGATGGGGAGTATATTAAGTGTTTACATTCACTGGGTGCACCTCTAGAGCCAGGACAGAAAGATGTATCATGGCCATGCAACCCAACTGTAAAATATATCGTTCATTACCCTGAGGATAGATCAATTGTTTCTTATGGTTCGGGATACGGCGGCAATGCACTCTTGGGTAAAAAATGTTTTGCATTGCGCATTGCGTCTGTAATGGCAAAAGAAGAAGGATGGTTGGCTGAACACATGCTGATATTAGGAGTAGAAGATCCAAAAGGACGTAAAACATATGTTGCTGCAGCTTTTCCGAGTGCATGTGGTAAAACAAACTTTGCAATGTTGATACCACCAGCAGACATGAAAGGTTGGAAAGTAACCACAGTTGGCGATGATATTGCTTGGATAAAACCAGGTAAGGATGGTCGCTTGTATGCAATCAATCCTGAGCATGGATATTTTGGTGTTGCACCAGGAACCAATGCTAAAACAAATCCAAATGCAATCACTGCGCTTTCTAAAAACAGCATTTTCACAAATGTTGGTGTTACGCCTGATGGTGATGTATGGTGGGAAGGGCTTACGAAAGATGCCCCAAAAGACGTTGTGAATTGGAAAGGACAAAAACATGATCCAACATCAGGAAATCCAGTTGCTCATCCCAATGCAAGATTTACAGCACCTGCTCATCAATGTCCAAGTATTGATTCTGAATGGGAAAATCCAGAAGGCGTTCCAATCAGTGCATTTATTTTTGGTGGCAGAAGAAGCAATACAATTCCTCTTTTATATCAAGCATTTAATTGGAACTTTGGAGTATACCTTGCCGCAACAATGGGTTCAGAGACTACAGCTGCCGCTTTTGGAGAAGTTGGAAAAGTGAGACGAGATCCATTTGCTATGCTTCCATTCTGTGGATATCACATGGCAGATTATTTCAATCATTGGCTACAAATTGGAAGAAATATTCCCAATCCACCTAGAATCTTTGGTGTGAATTGGTTTAGAAAAGACAAAGATGGTAATTTCTTATGGCCTGGATTTGGCGATAACATGCGTATGTTGAAATGGGTGGTAGAAAGGGTTTACGGCGAAAGAGTTTCAATTGAGAGTCCAATTGGTTGGGTGCCCCTTTATGAAGACATTGAATGGGGTGAATTGAACTTTACAAAGGAACAATACGATGCTGTCATGAATGTAGATCGTGAATTATGGAAGAATGAAATATTGGCTCATGAGGAGTTGTTTTCAAAGATGTTCGATAAACTTCCCAAAGAGTTTTTCTTCATGCGTGAGCTGTTGCTTTCTGGTTTGTGGCGTTCCCCAGAACAATGGTCGCTTGCACCGGAAATTCATTAGCTTGGGTTATCAATAAATATCCGATGCAAAAAATTGTTTATACCATTTTGATCATGTTGAATGGATTTTTTGGATTTAGTCAGTATTTCAGTCCTGAGAAATATCCGGTTTATAACGGAAGCGATCTGGGATTAACGTATACCAAGGCCTCATCTTCATTCAAAATATGGAGTCCAACTGCTGAAAAAGTTTCTTTGCTTTTTTATCATTCATCACTTGGAGGCAGTCCATTTCAGGTCATTGAAATGGAAAAAAGTTTGCAGGGTACTTGGGCAACATCTATTGCAAAAGACCTCAAAGGTGTTTACTATGTTTTTAAAATATTTACCCATGGTAAATGGATGAATGAAGTTCCAGATCCATATGCAAAAGCTGTTGGAACCAATGGGAAACGTGCTGTAGTAGTAGATTTGAAAGAAACCAATCCGATTGGATGGAACCTTGATAAGTCACCATCATTTAGTACCAGAAAAAATCTTGCCGCCAATATTGGAGGTCTTCCTACAGATGCAGTTATATATGAAATGCATTTGCGTGATTTCACGATTGATAAACAATCTGGCATGCAAGCAAGAGGTAAATATGGTGCTTTAACAGAAGTTGCAACAATGAACATTGCAGGTGTACAAACCGGGTTGGAGCATTTGCAGGAGATGGGAGTTACGCATGTGCATTTATTGCCAGTATATGATTTCTATAGCATTGATGAAAGCAAGAAAGATAGCAATCAATACAATTGGGGGTATGATCCTCTGAATTACAATACACCCGAGGGTTCATATTCGAGTAATCCAGATGATGGAATAACGCGTATTAAGGAGTTCAAAGAAATGGTAAAGGCATTGCATCAAAAAAACATTCGTGTAGTGATGGATGTAGTATACAATCACACCATGCTCACTGAGAACTCTTATTTCAACCAACTTGTTCCTGGATATTATTACAGACAAAAAGAGGATGGATCTTTTTCAAATGCATCTGCATGTGGCAATGAAACAGCGAGTGAGCGACCAATGATGAGAAAATTCATGTTGGAGTCTCTGAAATATTGGGTGAAGGAGTATCATATCGATGGATTTCGTTTTGATTTGATGGGAATTCATGATATCGAAACAATGAATGCGATTTCAAATGAATTAAGAGCGATCAAACCAGATATCCTGCTTTACGGTGAAGGATGGACTGCTGGCTCATCTCCATTGCCGGATTCTTTGAGGGCGCTGAAAAAAAATGCATACCAACTTTCAAACATTGCTGTCTTCAGTGATGATTTAAGAGATGCGATCAAAGGAAGTGTTTTTGAAAAACTGGACAAAGGGTTCGCTTCAGGTAAAGCGGGGATGGAAGAGTCCATTAAATTTGGTATAACAGCGGCTTGCAAACATCCACAGGTTGATTATTCGAAGGTTAATTATTCAAAAGCGCCTTATGCAAAAAATCCAGCCCAGGTAATCAGTTATGTTGATTGCCATGACAACAATATTCTTTGGGATAAACTTGCCATTTCAAACAGCAGTGATACAGTTACAGCAAGAAGAGATATGCATAAGTTGGCACTTTCCATTGTGCTCACATCACAGGGAATTCCTTTTTTACATGCAGGTACAGAATTTTTGAGATCTAAAAAAGGAGTAGAAAATTCTTTTAATTCATCAGATGATATTAATAGAATCAATTGGTTTGACAAGGCCGACAATATGGATGTTTACCAGTATGTCAGAAGCCTAATTGCCATGCGCAAGGCACATCCAGCATTTAGATTAACCACGCAAAAGGATATAGCCTCATTGATTGATTTTAAAACTGTTCAGGAGGGATTGGTGGTGTTTGAAATAAATGGTCATGCAGTAGGAGATGAATGGAAAAAGATTTTTGTGGTATTGAACGGCAATGGAAATATGCAAAGGGTTCATTGCCCGGATGGATTATGGACAGCCTTCTCGCTTCATAATCAGGTCGTTGGAAGTCAAATTAAAATACAGGGTGAAATGGATGTAAATCCTTACTCAGCCTGTATTTTATTTCAAAAATAATCCCTTCGCAAAGACCCTTTTTACAATTTTTGCAGAAGTCCTTCAACTGCAATATTTTTGCATCTCTTTTAAACCGAACTTATGTCAAGAATCATTGCATTTCGTGAAGCCCTCAGAGAAGCCATGCAGGAAGAAATGAGAAGAGATGAAAGGGTTTTTCTACTTGGAGAAGAAGTGGCAGAATACAATGGTGCATATAAAGTGAGTCAGGGCATGTTGGATGAATTCGGACCCAAAAGAGTGATCGATACCCCAATTGCTGAATTGGGTTTTACAGCCGTTGCAGTTGGTGCTGCACAAAATGGCCTCAGACCGATTGTGGAGTATATGACTTGGAACTTTGCTGTATTGCCTTTGGATCAAATTTTAAATACTGCTTCTAAAATGTTGGCCATGAGCGGAGGTCAAGTTGGATGCCCAATTGTTTTTAGAGGTGCAAATGGTTCAGCCGGACAATTAGGTGCTCAACACTCTACAGCGTTTGAAAGCATGTACGCAAATATTCCAGGTTTAAAAGTTATTTCAGTTTCCAATCCATATGACGCTAAGGGACTTTTAAAAAGTGCTATTCGTGATGATGATCCCGTTGTGTTTATGGAAAGTGAAGTAAT
Source organism: Chitinophagaceae bacterium (assembly GCA_017853575.1). Lineage (GTDB taxonomy): Bacteria > Bacteroidota > Bacteroidia > Chitinophagales > Chitinophagaceae > Pollutibacter. Next base: position 132,153 of record JAFMJI010000006.1, read on the forward strand.
GTACGGTGACAAGGGAGAAGTGCCTGAGGAAGAATATTTAATTCCAATTGGTAAAGCTGATGTCAAACGAGCAGGTCGTGATGTAACAATCGTATCGTTTAATAAGATGATGAAAGTTGCCTTGGGTGCTGCAGAAGAACTTGAAAAAGAAGGTATCAGTGCCGAAGTGATAGACTTGAGAACCATTCGTCCACTTGACTGGATGACAATTCTGGAAAGTGTTAAGAAGACAAACCGTCTTGTAATCGTTGAAGAGCAGTGGCCGTTTGCATCTGTTTCATCAGAGATTACTTATCGTATTCAAAAAGAAGGATTTGATTATTTGGATGCGCCTATCAGAAGAATCACCGCTGCTGATGCCCCCATGCACTATGCTCCAAACTTGGTTGCTGCATACTTGCCCGATGTTTCAAGAACCGTCAAGTTGATCAAAGAAGTGATGTACATTAGAAAATAGATGACAACTACGAAAAGGATATTTTTTTTCTTTTCTTTTATCCTATCATCATCCCTTTTTTCTCAGGAAAGAACCGATAGCTCCAAGCTATTGAAAAATGTAATTGTCAAAGGATACGAATCCAATACTTCACTGCTTAAAGTTCCCGCATCAATTTCTGTCGTTGGAAAATCTGATTTAAATTTCTCATCCAGCTATTCATTGTTGCCAGCAGTCAATAGTGTAAGTGGAGTTAAAATGGAGGAGAGGTCACCTGGTAGTTATCGTCTTTCCATCCGCGGAAGTCTTTTGAGGTCACCATTTGGAGTAAGGAATGTAAAGGTTTATTACGATGATTTTATTTTAACAGATGCTGGTGGAAATACCTATTTGAATTTGCTGGATATCAACTCCGTTGATCATCTTGAAATCATCAAAGGTCCTGCTGGAAGTATGTATGGAGCCGGAACTGGAGGTGCAATTCTTTTAAATGGTTTTGGCACATTGAAAGATAGCAATGATTTGAAATTAAGGATTGCTGGAGGAAGTTTTGGAACATTGAATGAGTCTGTTCAATACTTGCATCAATCAACGAAAGTTCAAATAAGTGTTGGCCAGGGACATTTGCAGTCAACAGGATATAGGATTCAGAGCAATATGCGCAAGGAAAATCTGCAATTAAATATGCGCATTAAAAGTTCTGAATCTTTGGTTTCAGATTTCATCTTTTTATACGCCGATTTGTTCTACCAAACACCTGGTGGACTAACCCTTGCGCAATTCAATGCCAATCCTCGTCAGTCAAGACCAGCAACTACAACGCTTCCTTCAGTTGTTGATCAAAAAACTGCTATTTATAATAAGACTGCTTTTATTGGTTTTTCCAATTCATATAAAATTGATCAACACTGGAAAACGGTTACCTCTATTACAAATGGCTTAACTGCATTTAAAAATCCATTCATAACAAATTATGAGAAAAGACGAGAGTTCAATCTAGGGCTTCGTTCAAAATTGGTTTATGAAAATAAGCTTCCCATTTCCGTTCAATGGATTACAGGGTTTGAAATACAGAAGGGAGATTATACGATTGATAGTAGTGGAAACAATAAAGGTGTAACTGATGGCAACACGGTAACGGATAATGTTGTAGCCAGACAACAATTTGCATTTACCCAATTAAATTTTTATCCGTTTTCATTCATGCAAATTCAATCAGGTTTGAGCCTGAACAGGTTTCTCTATTCAATTGAAAGAACAGTTGGACTTCCTGCTGCTGGAAAAAAGAAATTGGATTTCAATCGTCAGATATTACCCAGGCTCGCATTGTTAATCAATCCTTTCAAAAATATTTCATTGTATGGACAATTATCGAAGGGATATTCATCGCCCACCATTGCGGAAATAAGACCCTCTGCAGGTGGCGTTTATACAGGATTGCAATCCGAGTATGGCTGGAATAAAGAGATTGGGATTAAGTTAGGGGCTATAAGAAATAAATTTTATTTGAGTGCTGCAATGTTTCAATTTGATCTTAAGGACGCCATCGTGAGAAGGGTTAATAATACCGGTGCTGAATATTTTATGAATCAAGGTGATGTGCAACAAAAAGGCATTGAAATTGAATTTCAATATACTTTGGTCAATCTTTCCAAGCAGCATTTTATTCATTCATTGAAATGGTCTCAGGCATTTACTTTGAATGATTTTAAATTTATCAACTACAAGAACAATGTTACAAGCTATGCAGGAAAAAAATTAACTGGAGTAGCCGACAAAGTTTTGGTGACGAATCTTTCTGCTGAGTTTGCTAAATCGTTTTATTGGAATCTCCAGTTTAACTATGTAGGAAAGATGCCGTTGAATGACGCCAATACTTTTTTTAGTAATATATACCGATTGTGGCAAAGTAAGTTGGGATGGAAGTCGTCAAGTAAAAAACATCCCCTGGAATGTTTTATCATACTTGATAATATCGGAAATGAAAAATATTCTCTGGGCTATGACATCAATGCGTTTGGCAATAGGTTTTTCAATCCCTCGCCCACAAGAAATTTTCAGGCAGGCGTTATTGTTGATTTGAAGTAATTACTTACTTATACTCATTTTTTGAGAAAACAACCATGAAAGGAGCGTGGGTTCAGCAAAGGCGTTCTTCCAGCTATCATGGTTTACACCTGCATACTCCGTGTATTTGGCATTTGGATTGGTCTTTTTTAATATGCCATAAATAAGCCTGCTGTTGGCAACATTGATAACCGCATCTTTATCACCATGGAATAACCAAATCGGAAGATTTTTTCTGTAATCTTTTAATTTGTTTGGATTTGTTGCTCCGCAAATTGGAAATGCTGCGGCAAATGTTTGAGGTCTTCTCCATAACAATTCAAGTGTTCCAAATCCTCCCATGGAGAGACCGCCGATATAAACTCTTTTTTTATCAACTTGATTTGATTGCAGGAGAGTATCAATAAAATCACTTACCAATTTTAAAGGTTTTCTGATCGATGCAATGTCGGAGTATTCATATCCAGTACTGTCCTTGGATGAATTTTTATTGTATTCAGACCATTTATCATTTGCAGGACATTGAGGAAAAATAACAATTGCAGGGTATTTAGCACGGTTCAGAGAATCTAAAAATAAGTCTGCCCCCCAAGTGAGTTGTGCTTCATTGTCATTTCCTCTTTCGCCTGCACCATGTAAGAAAATCAACAGCGGGTATTTTTTATGAATATCAAAATTGATGGGGGTTAGAATCCTGCATGGGAGGGTATCATCTCCAGCAATGAAGAGTTGTTTTTCGAATAGGTTTTTATCTTGTGAGAATGTTGAAAAACCAATGTATAGAAATAATAAAATAAATGAGAATTTGAGTTTCATCAGATGGTGCTTTCTATAAATTTACTTAAAAGATAGATTACAATCTTCTGGTGATCACAGGAAGTATTTCACATTTCCACGTGCTGAAGTTTCCTTCAATGATATGCTTTCTTGCTTCTTTCACAAGCCATAGATAGAACGCCAAATTTTGAATACTGGCAATGGTAAGTCCAAGAATTTCTTTGCTCTTGATCAGGTGTCTTAAATAAGCCTTTGAATAATAATCTGAAATATTATTATTTAAATGTGGATCAATGACAGAATGATCAAATTCCCATTTTTTATTATCAATATTGATGATGCCTTGAGAGGTAAAGAGCATGGCGTTTCTTCCGTTTCTTGTTGGCATCACACAGTCAAACATGTCGACGCCTAATGAAATACATTCCAATAAATCCTGAGGGGTGCCTACACCCATTAGATATCTTGGTTTGTTTTCCGGCAAATGTTCACAAGACCATGCACACATTTCATATATCAATGCTGTTGGTTCACCAACACTGAGGCCACCAATTGCATTTCCAACCGCCTCTTTTGATGAAATATACTCACAAGATGCTTTTCTCAGATCCTTTTCTGTTCCGCCTTGTGCGATAGGGAATAGGTTTTGATCATAGCCGTACAAACCATTGGTGTCATTGAATTGATTGAGACAACGATCCAGCCAGCGATGTGTAAGCATCATAGATTCTTTCACATATTTATATTCACTTGGATAAGGTGGACACTCATCAAACGCCATGATGATGTCACCACCAATGATACGTTGGATATCAATTGCTTTCTCGGGGGTAAAAAGGTGTTTTGATCCATCAATATGGCTTTGAAAAACCACACCATCTTCACTGATTTTTCTGTTGGAAGCAAGAGAGAATACCTGATAACCACCGCTATCAGTCAGTATTGGTTTTTGCCATTTGTTGAATTGATGCAAACCTCCTGCTGATTTAAGTACATCCAGTCCTGGCCTCAGATATAAATGATAAGTATTCCCTAAAATAATTTCAGCATGGATGTTTTCATTAAGTTGTTGTTGCGTAACTGCTTTGACTGTGCCTGCAGTACCAACCGGCATGAAAATGGGAGTTTGAATAGCACCATGATCAGTTAAGATCGTACCTGCTCTTGCTTTGGTTGACGTATCTTTTTTTTCAATCTGGAAAGAGAGTGGGGGCATGCTGCAAGTTACTCAGTAATCTTGATCAAAATTGGTAAGGTTGTTTTACATTTGATCATATCAAAATTTCAATCATGGAAACAGGCTTGTTGCATTTGCATAATTTGTTGCGTTGGGTGATATTGGTTTTATTGATTTTATCTGTTGTGAAAGCATATACCGGATCAAAAACGAACCGAGTATTTTCTCCTTCAGATAAAAAAACTTGGTTGTTTACCATGATTGCAGCACACACAACATTATTGCTTGGGTTATACCAGTGGACATTGGGTAGGTTTGGTTTATTCACGTTTGTGAAGCCAGAAGGTGTTTCTATGATGAAGGATCCCACTTTAAGATTTTTTCAGATGGAACATCCGGTAATGATGATACTTTCCGTTGTTTTCGTCACCCTTGGCTATGGAATGGCTAAAAAGGATGTTTCTGACGATATAAAGTACAAAAAGGCTTTTCGCTATTTCACCATCGCATTGGTGCTGATCTTGATAGCAGTGCCCTGGCCTTTTAGGCAAATCGGAAGACCCTGGTTCCCTGGAATGTAAAATCTGGGTTCAGCACATCGAATTTCAGTCAAAATATTGATAATCAGTTGTTTGTGAAATATGAGACAATCTGACTGGTTTAGAGCGAAATATTGTCAACTAATTTTTCAAATTCCGTTGATTTTCTTATCTTTGCGCTCCCAAAAACTATGGCCAAACAGGATCTCATTAAACAGGACG
>JAFMJI010000021.1 GCA_017853575.1 Chitinophagaceae bacterium
TTTTCCCTGTCGGAATTGGCATTTTGGCCTCTGTGGGGGAGTTCCCAGGGGTCTTTTTCTGTATTTGTATAATCTTTAATATGTTCGACATTTCTTCCGCGCTCTAATAATAATGTATGGAGTCCTTTTTCGGTGAGTTCCTTGGCAGCCCAGCCTCCGGAGATGCCTGAACCGACTACAATAGCGTCGAAAGTGTTCATAATCAATGAGTTAATAGTTGTAAGTTATTGGTTGTAAGTTGTAAGCTTACTTGTTAAGTTAGGCAATAATTCAATTGTATTCAACTTACAACTTAGAACTTACAACCTAAAACCGTGCATTTAGGAGGAAAATATTACCCCTGTTTACAATAAGTTCATGAAAAACTAAACAACCTGTCGATATGAAATGTTAATTTTGCACCGAAAATCAAATAACAATAATATGAGAGCTAAAATTTTATCACTGTTTACGATTCTGACAGTGGTTGTTACGTTCACCTATGGGCAGGTAACAAGTTCAAGCATCACAGGTAGCGTAAGAGGCGATGACAACAAAGCATTGGAAGGTGCTACTGTCGTAGCAGTGCATCAACCCTCAGGAACAAGGTATACATCTGTATCTGGTAAGGGTGGTTTTTATACCATTCTGAACGTTCGTGTAGGTGGACCTTATTTAGTAACTGTAACATATGCAGGATTTAAAAAATACGAAGAGCAGGATGTATATGCTTCTCTTGGTAATGCTGCAAACGTTGATGTGGTAATGAAGAGCGATGCAGTTCAACTGCAAGGAGTAGTGATCAAGGGTGCACAGAATCCTATCATGAACTCAAAAGCAAATGGTGCTTCTGTTACACTTGGTAAAAATGTGATTGGTGTAACTCCAACAATTGGAAGAACAGTAAATGATATCGTGAGATACAATGCGTATGGCAATGGTCGTTCATTCGCTGCACAGGATTCACGTTTCAACAACTTCACCATCGATGGATCTGTATTCAATAACGGATTTGGTTTGGGTAGTCAGGCACAGGCAGGTGGACGTACTGGTTCTACAGCGATTTCATTGGATGCCTTGGAAGAACTTCAGGTAAACATCACTCCTTATGATATCAAGCAATCAGGTTTCGTAGGTGCCAACCTCAACGCAGTAACACGTTCAGGTACCAACGATGTTGCTGGATCTGCATATCGTTTTTGGAGCAACAGAGATTTGGCTGGTAGCAAAGCAAACAGCTCTGTAGCAAACGTTCCCAAGGTTCCTTTCTCTTCTGCAACCAACGGTTTCCGTGTAGGTGGTCCAATCATCAAGAACAAATTGTTCTACTTTATTAATGGTGAATTTGTGAAGAGTGAAAAACCAGCGTTGGATTGGGTTGCAAACAAAACAGGTGCAACTGGTAACGTTTCAAGAACAACTGAAGCTGATTTGTTGGATTTGAAAGCATTCATGAAAGAAAAGTTCAACTGGGATATGGGTGCGATCGATAATTTTAACAACGTATCATCATCCAATAAACTAATTGCTCGTATTGATTATAATATCAGCGATAAGCATAAATTGACTGTTCGTTATTCTCATCACAACTCACAGAGTGATGCGCTTATCAGCAACTCCAATTCTGGAAGTACTGCAGGTAATGGTAACAGAAATAATTTGGCTACTGCTCTTTCAGGACAGAACACAGGATATATCATCATGGATAACACACGTTCTGCAGTAGCGGAATTGACTTCAAGTTTGAAGAAGAATGTTTCCAATCAGTTTTTGGTAACCTTCAACAAACAAATTGAAGACAGGAAATACAGAACAGATATGTTCCCTACAGTTGATATTTTGAAAGACAATGTCACTTATACTACAATTGGTTTCGATCCATTTACTCCTGATAATAAGTTGAACTATCAAACATTCAATCTAACAAACAACACTACATTTATCAGAGGCAACCACAACATCACTGTTGGTGCATCGTTTGAAGCATTCAAATCAAACAACTTGTTCTTCTACGGATCAAACGGTGTTTGGGTATTCAACAGCATTGCAGATTTCAAGACTGCAGCAACTGCATACCTTGCCAATCCAAATTTGACAACATCTCCAGTAGCTATCAACCGTTTCAACTATCGTTACACATTGTTGCCTGACGGTAAGAAGCCATGGCAGACTTTCAAGAACGATATCCTTAGTGCATACATTCAAGATGAATATAAGGCAAGCAAAACTTTCCGTATGAACTACGGTATCCGTTTGGATTATCTTGCTATTCCTAATACTGCATCTGATTATTCAAATTCTTATGTGAAGGGACAGAATTTCTTCATGCCTGATGGAAATCCAATACAAATTGATATGGGTACCATGCCTAAATCAAGGTTGTATGTTTCTCCACGTTTCGGTTTCAACTGGGATGTGAAGGGCAACAGAAAAACCCAGATCCGTGGTGGATCAGGTTTGTTCCTTTCAAGAATGCCATATGTATTGCTCAGCAACCAGTTGGGTAACAATGGTGTGAACATTGGATTGATGAACGTAACCGGAACTGCTGCTGCAGCTTATCCATTTACGTTGAATCCAACCATCTACAAGCCAACTACAACTGATGTTACATTATTACGTGGTTATAACCTGAACTATGGTGAGCAAGATTTGAAGTTCCCGATGAACTGGAAAACCAACATTGCGATTGATCAAAAACTTGCAATCTTCGGTGGTGTATATGGAACATTGGAATTGATCTACAACAAGAACCTTTATGCGTTGCATTATATTGATGCAAACTTGAAGGGTCCGTCTGGTACATTTACCGCAGGTGGTGACAGACGTGATATCTTCCCTGCATTGGGATTGTCAGGTACTGCAGCGAACACTGCACGCTATCACAACCCTGGTATTGGTAACGCATATGTGTTGACCAATAACAATGTTGGACATTCATTCACATTCACTACCAAGTTGGAAAAACCAATCACAAGAAATTGGGGTGGAATGTTTGGATATACTTATGGAAGAGCGTATGATCTTTCTTCTGTAGGTAGTACAGTAAACGCAAATACTCCAAGTATTTATGGACAGAATTATTTGAGAGCAGGATATTCTGATAACGACTTGCGTCACCGTTTCGTTGGGTTTGTAAGCTACAAACTTAACTATGGCCAGAAGACAGGCGGTGGAACAACATTCTCTGTTGGTATGGTATCTGCCAGTGGTGGTAAGATTTCTTACACAACCAGCAATGACATGAATGGTGATGGACAATCTTTCAATGATTTGATTTTTGTTCCATCAACAACCATGACAACTTTGTTCCAAACCAGAACTGTGAGTGGAAAAACTTTCACTGCTGATCAACAGGCTGCCGCTTTTGAAACATATATTCAAAACCATCCTTATCTCTCAACACGCAGAGGTCAGTTTGCAGAAAGAAACGGTGGACAGTATCCATGGTTGACACGTTTTGATTTCAGTGCTGAGCAAGATTTCTTTGTGAAGTCTGGCAAGTCTGGCAAAGCAAATACCATTCGTTTGAGGGTTGATATCATCAATGCAGGAAACCTAGTTAACAACTACTTCGGCGTTGGTTATGTGTCTACAACAAACTCTCCATTGTCATATTTCGGACGTACTGCAAATGGTCAGCCTATTTATCAGTTGGCAACTCAAGTTGCACCTGATGGATCAACCATTTTGTTGAAAGATGCATTCCTGAAGTCAAAGACTTTGGATGATGTATATCAGATTCAGTTTGGAATCCGTTATATCTTCAATAACTAATCAAGTTTACTTTTTATATGAAGGCCACGATTCAATCGTGGCCTTTTTTATTTGTATTAAATTAAGTATCTTACTAGTATCCAATCTCCTGATGAGCTGTTAGTTTATTTTTAAAACAAGTATCATGATTACAGATCAGGTTGTTTTCAGGGGGAATCAATGGGAAGGTTTTGACAATTTAAAGCTACAGGCCTCCGAATATCAATTGTTGTTGGTTTTTGCACAAAAGTCATTGTTAGCAGATCCAGCAATTTTTAAAAAGCTCAAAGAACATTTTAATGCAGCACAGATTGTTTCTGCCTCTACCGCAGGAGAGATCATTGGGGATGAGTCTATCGAAGATGCAGTATTGGCTATAGCAATTAAGATGGAGCAAACACCTTTCAAGATTGTGCATCAAAATATTGAACAACATGCAAATTCATATGACTTAGGACTTTCACTTGCGAAAGCTTTGAAGAAGGATGGCTTATCATATGTGATGATTCTTTCTGATGGGCATATTGTGAATGGATCTGATTTGTTGGATGGTATCAAGTCTCATTTGGGCGAACAATTGCCTATGAGTGGGGGAATGGCCGGAGATGGGAATTTATTTTCAAGTACGTTGGTAGGTTTTGGAGAAGACATTAAAAACGGACATGTTGTATTAATTGGATTTTATGGAGATGCATTGCATGTCTGTATAGATGTGCAGAGAGGGTTTAACTATTTTGGTCCGGAGCGTGTTGTCACCAAATCAAATAAAAATATTTTATACGACATCGATGGAACCAAGGCATTGGATTTGTATAAAAAATATTTAGGTGAATATGTTGATGAGTTGCCAGGATCTGCTTTGTTGTTTCCAGTTGCCATATTAAACGACAATGATGAACCATTGGTTAGAACTATATTGTCTATTAATGAAGAAGACGGTTCAATGGTTTTTGCAGGCAATATGCCTGAAGGTGTGACCATCCGTTTCATGAGGTCCAACCTTGATCAGTTGATCAATAGAGCTGAGGAGGCCAGTAAGAGAGTAACGGATTGTGTGGATGATCCAGATTTATTACTGGTGATGAATTGTGTAGGCAGAAAGATCATTTTGGGACAAAGAAGAGGTGAAGAGATTGAAGCTTTGTCAAAATCACTGAAAGGGAATACCATTCTAGCAGGATTTTATACTTATGGTGAATTTTCTAGTTGGGAAAAGCCGGAAAAAACCTGTGATTTGCATAATCAAACTGTAGTGGTTACAGCTATAAAAGAGTATAAACGTGTTCCATCCACTGATTAATAAATTATTGTTCGAAAAGGGCAAGCAAGTTGAGAAGCTTTCTCCTGAGATGAAAGCTGTAATGGAAAAAATAAGTTCTCAGCTTGATGATAATGAAAAACAGTTAAAATTTTTAGAACATACTTCCTATGTAGTGGAAGATGAATATGAAAACCTGTATCAGCAATTAAAAGAGACCAACAACAGGTTGAATAATTTTTTAGAGCAGGGGGATATTATTTATTATATCTCTTATCAGCACAAAAAATCAAAGAACTATTTTACTTCCAACTGGAATCAGTTGTTTGGATTTGATCCGTTGCGGGAAAAAGATCCGATAGGCAAGCGACGTTCTATGGTGGTACCTGCCATGCAAGGATATTTTGACAGGCAGTTGTTGTTTTTAGAGAAGACCGGAACGGTGAACATGAAATATCAGATCCAACATCCCACCACGCATGAAAAATTTTGGTTGGAAGAGGAGATCAGAAAAAGAAATGATACTTTATTGAAAGACGAATACATTGTCGGGAAGATTACCAATGTAACCAATAGAGAATTATACGAAGAGGTTATCAAAGAAACAGAGTCTAGGTTCAAGAATATTACGGATGCGATGCCTGTGATGGTATGGGTTTCCGATCATAACAATCATGTCATTTATTCAAACAATGCCACGAAGGAGTTTTATGGAATAGGATTGGAAGGAATTGAAAGTCCACAAGAATTTGAGAAATTCATTCACCCCGATTACCATCATCTTGCGTCAACAGAATGGGAGAAGCGATTGGCAGCGCATCAACCATTGGATTTTGAATTCAGGGTAAAAAACAAACATGGGGAGTACCGTTATTTAAGACAAGTGGCATACCCTCGGCATTTAGAGAATGGCCAATTTCTCGGTTTTGTGGGCGCCTCGTTTGATTTGACAAACGAGTTCGAGTATAAAATTGAGTTGGAGGATGACAAGAAGAAGCAGGAGTTGGTGATGAACTCTTCCCTGGATGCGATCATATGTATGGATTTGGAGGGAAGAATTTCATTGTGGAATCCGCAGGCAGAAAAAATATTTCAGTGGAAGGACCATGAGGTAATGGGAAAAAAGATGAGTGATGTGATCATTCCTGAAAAATACCGTCAGATACATGAACAGGGGTTGAAGCATTATTTGAACACGGGGGAGTATAAGGTATTGAATAAAGTAATTCAGATTGGTGGTTTGAGAAAAGATGGAGTGGAAGTGCCGCTGGAGTTGTCTATCATTCATGTAAAATCTGAGAAGGCAAATTTCTTTTGTTCGTATATAAGAGATATTACTGAACGCAAAAAAGCTTATGATGCATTGAGGTTTAGTGAACAGAAGTACAGAAGTTTGTTTGAGAACATGACGATGGGTGTGATGGAAGTTGACAATGAGGAGCGCATTGTATTTATGAACAAAGCACATGAGCAAATTGTGGGGTATACTTTTGAGGAGGTAAAAGGACGTATTGCTTCAGAAGTTTTTGTAAAAGATACTGGTCACAAAAAACAGATGGATGAAATCACTGAAATGCGTAAGCAAGGTAGAGAGTCGGTGTATGAAATTTCACTGATGCGTAAAGATGGCACTGAGGCGTTGGTAATAATCAGTGGGGCGCCCACTTTTGATATTGATGGATCAGTGAAGGGATCTATTGGAATACATTGGGATGTAACGGAGATTCGTAAGACGCAGCAGGAGTTGTTGAATGAACGAATTACCAGGGAGCAGCAGTTGTTGGAAACGAAGTTGCAGGCCGAGGAGGAGCAGCGATCGCAGATCGGAAGGGATTTGCATGATGGAGTTGGTCAGATGTTGGCGTATATACAATTGTATATTGGTTTGTTGAAAACGAATCAACAGTTTGGTGAGAAGGAGATAACGCAATTGGAGAAAACGGTTGACAACACCATTCAGCAGGTTAGAACATTGTCGAGAACTTTGGCACCTCCATCGATTCGAGATTTAGGGTTGCGTGAAGCAATTATTGAATTGGTGGAGAGTTATTCGATTTTACAGCGTCCGAAGTTTCATTTAAAAATTTATTCAGGAAAGCACAACCAACTGTTGAAGTTGGAGCAAAAAATCATGATTTACCGTGTGTTGCAGGAGTTGATCAGCAATACTTTTAAGTATGCGGATGCAAACAATGTGCGGATCAAATTTAGTTTTGAGCGAAGTGGTAAGGAGTTGATGTTTGAATATGAGGATGATGGAAAGGGGTTTGATATTTCACATGTACGCAAGGGAGTTGGTTTAGAGAGTATACGTTCGCGGGTGGAGTATTACAAGGGAACGGTTAAGTATGATACAGCGCCTGGCAAGGGGATGATTGCGGTGATCATGTTGCCGGTGGGGGGGGTAAGGGGCTGAATATTTATGTTATGATCTTGAAAATTTCAACAAAGGTTTGTAGTTATTTTGATCGGCATCTCTGATTGATTTGATGTATGCTTCCCTAATTCTTTGATTGCTTTCTTTTAGATCAATTCCCCAAGTGAAAACTTGTTGTTTAAAAATATTTTCTATTATAATATCTGCCATTAATCTGCTATGTCTTCCATTTCCATTTGGGAAGCAATGTATGCTTACTAACTTATGTTTAAATCTAATTGCGATTTCCTCTGGTTCAAATATTTTATGATTAATCCAGTATAAAACATCATCACACAATATTTTTAGCGCAACATTGATTTCTTTGTGATGAATTCCGATATTTTTATCTGTGGTCCTAAATTTTCCAGCCCAACTCCAAACATTGTAGAACATTCGTTCGTGAAGTTTACAAATAAATTTTTGAGAAAGAATATTATTTGCTGAGAGGGATTTTCTTACTAACCAAAGCATTGCTTCTTCAATATTTTGTTGTTCGAATTCGTTCAGTTCTTTTTTAGAGCTTATGAATGTTAATTTTAATCCCTCTCTTTCTTCTTCGCTCAATGGAGTTTGGCTGTTTTCAACATCTTCATTCAGTTCCATAATGTTTTCGGCATTTCTTCTTTTATGGTTGCAATTCTTTCTTCAATAGCTTTTTTAATTCGTTTGGGATCATTTTGTTGATTTTCCAGTTTCATGGATTGTTCCGTTCTTAAAACGATCTGCTGAGCAAGCTCTTTTGCTTTTCGATTGATAAGTTCATTGAGTGAACCATCTTTTGGAACAAATCCGTAAACAAAATGCATATCCATGGCATGGGCAACATCTTTTAATGTTTTAATTGAAACGGTATCTTTGATCTCTCTTTGTTCAATTTCTTGGATACTTTGTTTTGTGATCGATAATTTGTTGGCAAGTTGTTGTAGAGACATTCCTAATGCTGTTCGCAGGGACTTGATCCACCCAGACGCCGGCCTGTTGTTTGTTATGGCAGGTCTAAAGGTTTTCATTTTACTCTCTAATTGATCTATCTGAAGTGAATGTTTCTTCATAATGTCAGGTTAAAGCATGATTAATATTTTCAAAAGTAAGCTTTAAGCCTGACAAAATATAACAATTTGATTCAAAAAGTAAGCGTCTCTTTATTTATCAAAGTAATTGGATCTTAATGAAAACAGTAGTGTTTAATCATCAACTTGACATGTGTTTTTGACATTTGTGGTGGAAATCTTACATTTGCAGTCCCTCTTTTGAATAGCAGCTCTGGAAGGTGCGGTAGCTCAGTTGGTAGAGCAAAGGACTGAAAATCCTTGTGTCGGCGGTTCGATCCCGCCCCACACCACGAAAAAGAACACCAAACCCTTGTAGGTCAATCACTTACAAGGGTTTTTTATTTAGGGTGCACAGAAAGGTGCACAGTTTTTCAGATTTTCCCTCCAGTTTCTTGATTTGACTTATCCGTGTTATAAGATAAGTAAGGGGGGGGGAGAAAGTAAAGGGTTAAAAAATAATTTTATTTGTATCTAACTTGATTGTTTTTTAATATCAATGCTTGGATATTTCTGGAGTTATTAAAAATAGTGTCTTTTGAATCTATAAAATTTCCTAAAATAATATCTTGGTCACCATCACCTTCCATGTCGGCAGCTTCCATCACCAACCATCTTGCATGAGGAATCTCTACATCCCATGCTTTAAATTTTAAATCTCCTTTGTTTTCAAAATAGATGAACGTATTTTGATCACTAGCGTCTGCGAAGTATGCAATGGTTGCCATATCGTTATCTCCATCTCCATCAAAATCTTTTGAAATGGTTTTTGTTGCTCCATACATAGGGTAGAACCAAGATTCTTTGTAATTAAAATTTTGTTGATTCAAATAAATTCGAACTCCATGATAATTTTTTCTACATATGGAATAATCTGCATTGTCCCCATTTGATAGGATAAAATCTTCCAACCCATCCTTATTGATATCCGCTAATTCCAAATAACTTGAACCAAATACTGGAGGGAAAGTTAATAAAACCTTTTCCTGATATTGGTTATTCCCCTTGTTGATAAAAACAGATATTCTTTCACGTGCCTGTGCAAATAAAATTATCAAATCCTGTAATCCGTCTTTGTTGATATCACGAATATGAAAATTTCTTGCCCCAGGTTGATTTGATAAAATTAAACGTTGATTATTTTTCCCATTGGTAATTGAACTTGACCTGTTATATATCCAAACTCTGCAATAATCATGTCTTCACTTCCATCATTGTCCATATCTGTTTGCATAAATTGAACAGGGCGATGAAGAGAATCCACCAAGAGTTTTCCTTGTGTACCGTTTATGGCCATTGAATACAATCTACCATTTCGATCCTCGTTGGGTTGCATATTCCCAATACTCAAAAAAATAGGTTGATGCTGATTTAGCACATCTACCACAGGACTTGGAGAGCGAATCGAAAATATGTATTGACCTTTGATATTATATCTATCAAGCGTTCGTTGGTGATTCCCAATCCAAATTTCATTTTTTTTAGAAATAAATTTTGCAAAGGTTGTATTAGCTGTTTGATTTGGTAAGGTATAGATTTCAAAAAAATTAAATTGATCGTTTCCGGTCTTTGCAATTTCTTTTTTTTGGGGAGATGGAATTTTGCTTGGTGAATTTTCCTTATAATAATTGACAATTGCATCCCACTCTTCTTTTTTTATTGTAGGATTCTCTGGGTATGCTCCTAGCTGAATCAACTGATCATATAATTTAAACTGGTACTTTTTTAGCAATTCACTTCGATCTCCTATACCAAGTCTTAATCCCATTTCAGGTAGAACACCTTTTAACCAAATTTCTCGCGGTAATTGCGAAGGTTCTGGATAAGAATGGCAGTTGGTGCAATAAACTTGCGAAAGTGCTTTTCCATCTTTTTTCAGGCTTTTACAATTAATTCCTTGTGTAATGGCTACAATAATTATGATAGCGGTAGAGAAATAAAATGTTTTTAAGCCCTTGAGCATATTCTAAATTAATTATTTCTGCATTCATGGTCATTAAAACTTTAATCTAAGATCCTTGTAGGTCAATCACTTACAAGGGTTTTTATTTAGAGTTCACAGAAAGGTGCACAGATTTTGGGATTTCCCTTCAGTTTCTTGATTTGACTTATCTATGTTAGAAGATAAGTGAGGAGAGGGGGGGGGAGGAAGTAATGACTAATTACTTTCGGGTTTCTATTTTTGAAATTTATTGCCGAATTTTTTTAAAATTTCTTCGTTTAATACTTCTTCTTGCTTTTTCAGTTGACTTAGATAGAAATTGATAATTCGTGATGAATAAATAGGGGCTGAATAGTAATTGACTACTTTTCCAATTTCTTTGTAATCACTTGTACTTAATGGATTAGGATTAGTAGGATATTGAAATCGACGTAATAATTTATATGGATCTGATATGTTCATTGAAGTTTGGTTGTTATTCATTTCGTTGTTTGTTACAGGGTCAAGTAAATTATTTAATTGCTCTCGCAACATTAAAAGATTTTGATCCATACTTTCTTGAACACCATCAATAAGTAGTATGGTATTTTCTATGGCAATAATTTTTTGAATTATAGACTTATCTTCTATTAACCTAAGTCCGCCTGCATTTTTTATTTGTGTAAACCCAGAAGATGAATGGTCAAAAAACTTTCTTATAATTCCATTTTTAAGCAGGTAGTAAAATCTTGGCAGATTTGTTTGATATCCTTTATTTTGATATTCCATCACAAGACTATCATTAATTAGCTTTTTCTCATTATTAAAACCCGTGATAAATTCTATTTCTTTAAGGTCTTGTTCTAAGTCTAAGTGAATATTTTCAAGAAATTGTATTTCTCTATTTTTTTCTATTTGATGTTCTCGATAATTTTCAGCAAAAAATCCGAGTGTTACAGCAGCAAATAGCATAATAAATTCTGTGATATATTCCTTCCATTTTTTCGGATGATGTGAATGATGATGGACTTCCATGAATTACTCTTTTTCTTCTATTAATTTAATTGATTTATTTGCATAAAATGATAATGAGTCGTAAAGCTGTTTTTCATAATCTATAACTTCGGTTTTAACAGCTAATTGTATTCTAAGTTCTTTCAAGTCTTGTGGAGATAATTTTTCAATTCCCATTTTGTATGGGTATCCTTTTCTATTAAGACCTCTTCCCATTTTTAATATATTGGGATCTACATATTTGTAGTATTTATTGTCTATAAAGGTAGATAGAGAATTCATCTCTGTTTGAAAAAACGCATCTAGTTCACCATTAAAATAATCATATTTATATATTGAACCAGCCAATTCTTCTTCTTTGTAGCCTGAAAAATATCCTTTGGATTCAGCTTCAATTCTACTTTTGTTGTAGGATGTATACTTCCACATATGTAGTACATCTGTCATCAAGTGATAGTATAATTTCTGTTCAATTTTATCGTTTGGAAGCTGAATCAAAGAATCTAAACTATCACAAAGGCTTCTTCTATATTCATTGAAAATAATGTGTGTTTTAATTGTCTCAAGATCCTTTTTAAAGCTATTAGAAACAGATTCCAATAATTCTTTCTTTTTATTTTCTTCAGCAATATGTTCTCTATAGTTCTCTGCAAAAAATCCTAATGTAACAGCCACAAATAACATTAAGAATTCAATAATATATTCAGACCATTTCTTTTTATGAGTCGGATGATGTGGGTGGTGGACTTCCATGTTTATTCTACTTTGACTGTTTTGTTAATTATTTCAATCATTTTATTCCCATTCGAAACCAATGAATCTAAACTTACTTTCACTCCACCAAAGATGATATTATATACCACTACTTGATAGGTAAGCTTGTCTCTATCCAATTTTAAAATTGGCTTTATGCCAATTTTTGAAGGTAATTCCTTAACAGGAAAAGTCGCCCAAGCTTTTTTATATAATGCTGGTTCTGTAATTGCAGGTGCAATTGTTTTTGAAAAGTCTTTAAAACTTTCAATTGTTAATTCTTCCCCGAGTTTTAAATCTTGCATAAAATATTGGTACCTGAGCAAGAAATATGATAAACTATCGCTTGGGTTTGACTGTATAATTCCTTTAGCTTCTGCTTCCTTTATACTTCTATCGTTTTGAACAAAAGTATACGCCCATAAAGTGTTTACAATTGCACTGTAGTAGTCTTTCTGATCAATTTGATTCGGATTTACATTGACCAAGCTGTCTAATTTGTTAACGTTAATTAACTGTCTATTAATCTGGTTTTTATATTCCTCTAATTCATTTAGTTCTTTTTTTAAATCATAAACAATTGCTTTTTTCAGTTCTTCTGCTTTATGTTTTTCAGCTATATTTTCTCTGTAATTCTCTGCAAAAAATCCTAATGTAACAGCCACAAATAACATTAAGAATTCAATAATATATTCAGACCATTTCTTTTTATGTGTCGGATGATGTGGGTGGTGGACTTCCATTATTTATATTCTTTATTGATAAGATCAATTGCTTTTTTAGCATATACTGTCATAGAATCTATGTTCATTATGTAGATGTCGCTACATAATTTTAACATAGAATACTGGTAATTCATTCTATTTGCGGTGGCAGGATCGATTTTTTTGATACCAATTTTACTTGGTATCTCAATTGAGGGAAATCTTAATTGTTTATCCAATAATTTATGTTCAGTAAAGTTTGCAAGTTCAGAAATGATTACTTTATCTGTTTCATTTTCGAATACTTCCATATCCTTTAAGTCAGTTTTGAAAAAGTTGAATTTTGAAATATAGAAATTTAGTTCAGAATTTTCTTTTTCAGAGAAGTATCCTTTTGCTTCCGCTTCATTTCTGCTTTTTTCATTAGGATTGAAATGCCACCACCAAATAGTCTTCAAGAACAATGCATAATATTGTTTTTGATCGACTTTGGATTGATCTCCATTATTGATTGCAATTAAACTATCGCAGTTTTTAATTTTTTCTTGACCGAAGTTTTTATGAAACTCAAATTGCTTCAGATCGGTTTCAAAATCTCTTGCAACAGTTTGTAGCAGTTCTTTCTTTTTTTCTTTTTCTGCCAAATGTTCTCTGATGTTTTCAGCAAAAAATCCGAGGGTTACGGCTGTGAACAACATCACAAATTCTATGATGTATTCAGACCAATTCTTTTTGTGCGTTGGATGATGTGGGTGGTGGACTTCCATGATTCATTATTTCACTCAAAATAAGATTTAAAGAGGAAAAAAGATTAAAGCCGGGTGAACAGTTGTTTAGATTTTTTCTCTATTATTTAACCTATCCATGTTATAATGTAATTAAATAGAGGACGAAATTAAAGGTTGATCTACATGTAAAATCTGTCATTGAAATTTGAGTGCTTACAAAAAAGGCCCCAGTAAATTGGAGCCTTTTTTTATTTCTTTTTAATTTATTGTTTAGGGCTCTTGGCATAACCATTCATATGTACCACTTTCCCATCTAGAAATCTAAAAGAATCTACCCATTCAATTGTTTGAGTTTTACCATCTGGAGTTTCCACTTCAGCCCTGTCAAACATAATTACCCACTGGTGCCCGTTTTCTCCAACTATTGGCACGGCACCTGTCATGGAATAATTTTTTACATTCATTCCTGCAAAAGCTTTTTCCATATATGCTAATCCTGCTTCTTTGCCTTTTATGGTAGTTCCATCTTCCATACTGAACAATACAGTATCAGATAAGAATTCTGCAATCTTTTTAAAATCTTTTGCAAAAATTGCTTGGTGCATTTGTTCTGCAATCAAAACATTTTTTTGATCTCCGATTTTAAAGTTATCAGTATAGGTTGGTTTGTAAATATGTTCAATAGCGGCTGGCGCCTGTTCAGTTGTTACAATTTCCTTGGTTTCAGAATTTTTACAAGAAAATAATAGTATTGATACAATTAAATTTAAGAATATATATTTCATTTTTGGAATTTATATTTTGTTAGTAATGTCCGAGTATAATTACAAAGATTTATTTTTTGCAGCTACTTCATTAACTAAAGGT
Source organism: Chitinophagaceae bacterium (assembly GCA_017853575.1). Taxonomy (GTDB): domain Bacteria; phylum Bacteroidota; class Bacteroidia; order Chitinophagales; family Chitinophagaceae; genus Pollutibacter. The sequence goes on from JAFMJI010000021.1 coordinate 14,449, forward strand.
GTAGGGTCGAACGTAAATCTTGCTCCAGTAATTTTATTATTTACCCATTGGAATACAATCGATCCTGAGTTGGCGATTTTAGTATGAGTAGATTTTCCAACAGCATCCCAAGTATACCATACCAAGGTATAAATATTCCCAGCTTTAAGTGTGTTGTTTTCATGCTTTTCATCTTTTATCAAGGAGTCCGTTTTAACGTACATGAAATTTTTATCCCACTGGATACTATCGAAATAAACATGGTGTGATTGTGCTAATTCTTTCCATTCTTTCTTGCTTATGGGAGTGGTTGAATTAAAATACACTTTTGCAGTATCAGATACGAGCTCATCAAATCTGGTGAAATCATTTTTTGCATATGCTTCCATGATATCTTCCTTGATTATTTTTGAATATTGGTCGTCAATTCTAGAAACTGTAGTGATTGATTCATCCGCTTTTGCTTCGATTTGATTGTTTTTGCATGCAATGAATGAGCTAGCTGTAGCAATAATTAATAATAGTTTTTTCATTTTGAGTTATTTAAAAATTATAGTAAACTTTTTTAGAATAGTAATTTATCTGGGTATAATTCCTAGTTGTTTCATAAATTCAAGATTGTCCATAAAGTCCTGTTCTTCAGCAATTTTTCCATCTTTCATTTTAGCAATGGTGCATCCAATTACATCTATATCTTTCCCAGTTGCAGGAATTCCAAAAAATGAACCAGTATGTTTTCCTTTAAATTCCCAATACTTTACCAATTTATCTCCGTCAGCAAATATTTCTTTCACAATAAAATTTCTGTCTGAAAATCCAACTACAAAGTTTTCATAATAGGCTTTTGCATTGGCTTTTCCCTTCACTTCTGGAACGGTATGTAGCACTGCATCTTCTACATAAGCAGTATCTAAAATGTTAGTACGGCCCTCGTTGATGGCTACTTCCCATACATGAGAATAGTATTCAACATTTTTCTTACTTAATTCAGCTTTTTTATCGTTTTCGGAATTGCATGATACTAAGAAATACGAAAGACATAGGAAAAGGAATAATTTCTTCATTTTGATTATTTTAGGTTACTTGAATGTAGATCAATTTTAAGAGAATTCCCATCAATTGAAATTTATTTGTAGAAAATAATTTTACTTGACAATATGTTCAAAGACTTGTTGCAATAGTATAATTACAAAGCCGTTAAACACTTATATGTCAATCACTTACAAGAGTTTTTATTTAGGGTGAACTGAAGCATTCACAATTTGAGCTTGTAGTTCAGTTTTTTGATTTAACACATACTTGTTATAAGATAAGCGTGAAGAGAAAAACAATAAAGTGAATGTATCAAATTTATTTTAGGGAAAGGTGTAAATTGAATACACATACTTTATTAATCAAAAAAGAAATCATGAAAAAGATTTTGTTTTTCACAACGATTGTTTTGCTGATTGCATCATGCAAACAAGCAGAAAAAACCAATGTATCTATGTCGGGTGCTTATAAGATGGATGAACAAAGCTATAAAGGACCCAATGTAGACACCGTCATAAAGAATGCAGTTCAGGTAAAATTATATTCACCTTCACATTATGTTTTTGCTGTACTGTCAAATGATTCTACAGCTGGATTTGGCGTAGGGAATTATGAACAAGATGGGAATGTATTAACTGAACATAATATTT
>JAFMJI010000033.1 GCA_017853575.1 Chitinophagaceae bacterium
TTCCCATAATCCTTCTCAATCTTGTCCAGCGTGAGTTTCAGCGCTTTTAATTTTTCGTTGTTTGACATAATTATAATTGTTTGAGAGGGTAAAGGTACACCATCCAAATTTAATAAACTAATTTTTTTAGCATTTTTTCCACTAAAATTATTAGTGTTTTACACAAAAAACCCTGCTGGAAAAAACCAGCAGGGTAGACATGAGAAAACAAACAAGAAAATTCCGGCAAGCTACCGGTAACAAAAATCTTCTTGAAGTTACATATTTAATAACGTGCTCGCAAAATAATTTTACCCACATCCGGCTTACATTTATGTACCCTAATCAACCAGTATGAGAATATTTTTATTTGTCCTCCTCCTGATATCTTTTACCACTGTCAACAGTCAACTGCCAACTCCTGTAACCCTTCCCAACGGCTGGTCGCTGAGTCCACTCGGCAGAAGTATCCAGTTGGGCGACCTTCCCCTGAACATGGCTGTTTCGCATTCTGGGAAGCGCTTGGCTGTGAGCAACAACGGGCAAAGCGGGCATTCCATTCAATATATAGATGCAACTACAGAAAAAACGCTTGATCTGATGGAGATTGACAAGGCTTGGTACGGACTCGCATTTTCGGATGATGATCAATTGCTGTATGCATCAGCCGGACATGACAACAGGATCAATGTTTATTCTACCAACGGCGATCACTTGAAACTGACAGATTCCATCCTGCTTGGAGATCCATGGCCCAACAAGGTTGGTCCGGCTGGCATCGCCATCAACAGTAAAAAAAATTTGCTTTACACGGTGACGCGTGATGATCGGTCATTGTATATCATCCAAACATCCACCAAAAAAATTCTTCAAAAAATTGCATTGGGTGCCGAGGCATACAGCTGCGTCTTGTCTCCAGACCGTACCATATTATATATATCACTCTGGGGAGGTGATCAAGTATTAAAGATGGATGCGAGCAATGGAAGAATGATTGCACGTGTGCAAGTAGGCGATAATCCAAATGAAATCATCATCAATAAAAAAGGTGATAAATTATTTGTTGCAAATGCCAATGATAATTCAGTTTCCATCATCGATATAAAAAATATGAAAGTGTTGGAAACGCTGAATGCAGCCTTGTATGCAGATGCGGTGCCCGGCTCTACTACCAATGGATTGGCTTTATCTGCAGATGAAGAACGTCTATACATTGCCAATGCTGATAACAATGCACTGGCAGTATTTGAAGTTGAAAAAATTGGTTCAAGCAGATCATTGGGATTTATTCCGGTGGGTTGGTATCCAACCAATGTAAGGGTGGTTGGCAAAAAAGTTTTTGTTGCAAATGGGAAAGGATTGAGTTCCATGGCAAATCCCAATGGTCCAAATCCTGTTGAGAAAAAAGAGAAAGTAATTTTTCAAAAAGCAGATGCAGCAAAACCTGCAGCAGTTCAATATATTGGCGGACTCTTCAAAGGCACCATGAGCATTTTTGAAGAACCTACGGAAGCAGCGCTGGGGCTGTATTCCAAAGCAGTCTATTCGAACACGCCATATACCAAAGAAAAAGAAATGCAAGTAAATGGTGAACCTGGAAATCCCATTCCAATGAAAGTGGGTGATCCATCTCCTATTAAACATGTCTTTTATATTGTCAAAGAAAATAGAACCTACGATCAGGTATTGGCAGATGTGCCAGGTGGAAATGGCGATACCAGTTTATTGTTGTTTGGAGAACATGTTACGCCCAATCAACATAAGTTGGTGAAAGAATTTGTATTGCTCGATAATTTTTATGTGGATGGGGAAGTGAGTGCAGATGGGCATAACTGGACATTCGGTGCATATGCTACAGATTATTTGGAGAAGAACTGGCCAACTTCGTATGGTGGAAGAGGTGGAGATTATGATGCAGAGGGAAGAACACTTGCTGCAAACAACAAAGGAGATTTTATATGGGGAAATGCAAAGAAGCATGGTGTGAGTTACAGAACCTATGGTGAGTTTGCGGATGATTACAAACCAAATCTGAAAATTTTGGAAGGACATTTTTGTCCGTACTATACCAGTTGGGATCAAACGGTCAGAGATACAACGAGGGTGAATCAGTGGAAACGCGAGTTTGATTCGTTGCTTAAAGTAAATGCCGTTCCACAATTAAATACATTACGCATTATCAATGATCATACAGAGGGAATGAGTTTGGGAAGGCCAACACCTTTTGCGCATGTGGCAGACAATGATTGGGCCATTGGATTATTTGTGGAGCATTTGTCTAAATCGCCCATCTGGGAGCAGTCGGTTGTTTTCATTGTGGAAGATGATGCACAGAATGGTCCTGATCATGTCGATGCACATCGCACAACTGCCTATGTTGCAGGTGGGTATGTGAAACGCGGATTCATAGATCATACTCCATACAGTACATCGTCGATGGTCAGAACCATCGAGTTGATATTGGGGATGAGGCCCATGTCGCAGTATGATGCTGCTGCAACGCCCATGTGGCGCAGCTTCAGCAAGACACCCAACACGAAACCGTTTCAATCATTGCCGGCGAGGGTGGACATCACTGAAGTGAATAGAAAAGATGGTCCATTGGCCAGGAAGAGCAAGACCTTTGATTTCAGCAAAGAGGATCGTGTGAATGATTTTGAATTCAGTGAAGTAATATGGAAGGGAGTGAGAGGAGAAAACAGTGAAATGCCTGCTCCAAAGAGGAGTGCATTTGTGCGCACAATTGATGTGGATGATAAATAATTAGATATTATATTTGCGTATTGTCAATTCTTCAAAAAGAAACTAACAATGAAAACTAAACATTTTGTATTGTCTCTGTTATTGGTAGGAACATTATTTTCTTGTGTAAGCAGCAAGAAATTTCAGGCTTTGAATGATAAGTATGCATCCCTGAATACTCAGTTGATTGCATCACAGAAAGAAACAAGGGCTTGTAAAGATGAAAAAGCAGAAGCGGATCGTCAGCGTGCGATTGCAGATGCTCAAAGAGAAGCGCAGATTGCATCTTTGAAAGATCAGGTTGAGATGTTGAAGAAAAACAACAACGTTGCGTTGAAGCAATTGGAAGATTTGTCTGTGATTTCTTCTTCCCAGGCAGAGAGTATAAAGAAATCATTGGATAATATCGGTGCGAAAGATTCATATATCCAATCTATTCAGCAGGCAGCTGCTAGAAAAGATTCTTTGAACATGGCTTTGGTGATGAATTTGAAAGGTGCGTTGGGAGATTTGGAAGATCAGGATGTAAACATCAAAGTTGACAAAGGAGTTGTATATGTAGATATTTCAGATAAGGTATTGTTCAAAACTGGAAGTTTTGATTTGAGTGATAAGGCCAAGGTTGTATTGGGTAAAGTTGCAACGGTATTGAAAGCGCAACCTGATTTGGAATACATGGTGGAAGGTCATACAGACAATGTTGTATTGGCTGGTAACAATGACTTGATGCAAGACAACTGGGATCTTTCAGTGAAGCGTGCAACTACTATTGTAAGATTATTGCAAAAACAATATGGTTTGAATCCTTCTCAGTTGGTTGCTGCAGGTCGTTCTGAATACAAACCAATTGCAGATAATTCAACTGCAGATGGTAAAGCAAGAAACCGCAGAACACGTATTGTGGTGCTTCCTCAGTTGGATCAATTCTTTAAATTATTAGAGA
>JAFMJI010000039.1 GCA_017853575.1 Chitinophagaceae bacterium
TGATGGCACATTTTATTTACGCACCTTTAGGCATTCATGAATGGCGCAGCGTCCCTACTTCAGACATCAATACCACATTTGCACTTGCGATTGCAGTATGGATTCTTATGATTTATTTTGGCATTAAAGTAAAAGGCTTTGGCGGTTGGATTCACGAATTATTCACAGCGCCCTTCGGCAGCAAAATTTGGGTATGGCCTGCAAACTTTCTATTTAATATTATCGAATATATTTCTAAACCTTTATCTCACTCACTCCGACTTTTCGGAAACATGTACGCAGGCGAAGTGATTTTCTTGCTACTTGGTTTACTCGCATCAACGAGTGTGACAGGCGTATTTTTTGGAGCATTATTGGGCGCAGGTTGGTCCATATTCCATATTCTAATTGTGGGGCTACAAGCATTTGTCTTCATGATGTTAACGGTGGTGTATTTATCGATGGCGCATGAAGGCCATTAGTTTTTTTATTTAAGTATTTTTAACTGAAAGGGAAGTAAACATGGAACACTTACAATATTTAGCAATGATTCAATCTTATACAGCAATTGGTCTAGGTTTGATGATTGGTTTAGCAGCTTTAGGCGCATGTATCGGTATCGGTATTATGTGTGCGAGCTTCTTAGAAGGCGCAGCAAGACAACCTGAAATGATTCCTCAATTACAAGGTAAAGTATTCTTACTTTTAGGTTTGATTGACGCTTCTTTCATTATCAGCGTTGGTATCGTGATGATGTTTGCATTTGCAAATCCATTATTAAGTGCAATCGCAAAATAATTGTTTAGGTTCTTTTAACCGAACTTAGACAGGAGCAAAAATGAATATTAATTTTACGTTAATTGCCCAAGCGATTGCTTTTGCGATTCTCATTTGGTTTACCGTGAAGTATGTGTGGCCACCTCTTTTAAGCGCAATTGAAACGCGTCAAAAAGAAATTGCCGACGGTTTAGCTGCAGCTCAAGAAGGTAAAGCTTCTTTAGAAGTCGCTGCAAAGAAAACAACACAACAACTTAACGAAGCCAAACAGAAAGCATCTGAAATTATTTCTCAAGCTGAAAAAAGAGCGTCAGAAATTTTAGAAGAAGCAAAGCAGCAAGCAAAAACTGAAGGCGATCGTATTATCTTAGGTGCGAAAGCAGAGATTGACCAAGAAGTGAATCGCGCAAAAGAATCTTTACGCGAACAAGTGTCAACACTCGCGATCGCAGGTGCCGAAAAAATCTTGTCAAAAGAAATTGATAAGAAAGCACATAGCGATATGTTAAGTAAATTAGCGAAAGAACTTTAGGATCACACCATGGCAGAAATTTCAACTATCGCAAGACCTTATGCTGTTGCAGCATTTAATCTTGCTAAAGAAAAAAAATCTCTTACTGAATGGTCTGAGATGTTGGAATTTTTAGCACAAGTGTCTTTAGATGAACGCATGCATGCATTCATTAATGATTCCAAAGTGTCTGATGAAGATCGCGAAAAAGCGCTTCTAAAAATCGCCGGAAAAAAACTTAATCAATATGGTGAAAACCTGATTAAGCTTTTGATCGAATATAAAAGACTAAATGTATTACCAGAAATCAGTCAGCTTTTTGAAACATTAAAAGCGACAGATGAAGGTACGCTTGATGCAGAAATTATTGTGGCATCAAAACCGACAGATAAAGAAGTCGATACATTAGTGAAAAGTTTAGAAAAGAAATTTAATAAAAAAATTGATGCAAAAGTAACGATTGATGAAGCAATCATTGGTGGTACTAAGGTGATTGTGGGCGACACCGTGATTGATGCTTCAGTTCGTGAGCAATTACAAAATTTAGCCTACGCGTTGAAGTCGTAAGCTAATCATTATCAGGAGATAGTAATGCAGTTATCAACATCAGAAATTAGTGAACTCATTAAAAGTCGATTAGAGAATTTCTCGACAACCGCTGAGGCGAGAACACAAGGTACGGTGGTTTCAGTGACCGACGGTATCGTGCGTATTCACGGATTGTCAAATGTGATGTCTGGTGAAATGATCGAATTCCCAGGAAACACATATGGACTTGCATTGAATCTTGAACGAGATTCAGTGGGTGCTGTGGTGTTAGGTGATTACGAACACATTACTGAAGGTGATGTATGTAAATGTACAGGCCGTATTTTAGAAGTGCCTGTGGGACCAGAATTGATTGGCCGTGTCGTGAATGCGCTTGGTCAACCGATTGATGGTAAAGGCCCAGTTAAAACAAAACTCACTGACAAAATTGAAAAAGTTGCACCAGGTGTGATTGCACGTAAATCTGTATCACAACCAGTTCAAACAGGTTTGAAATCTGTGGACTCTATGGTGCCAGTCGGACGAGGCCAACGTGAATTGATTATTGGTGACCGTCAAACAGGTAAAACAGCGGTAGCAACGGATGCGATTATTAATCAAAAAGGTCAAAACATGACCTGTATCTATGTGGCGATTGGTCAAAAAGCATCAACGATCGCTAACGTAGTAAGAAAACTTGAAGAGCATGGTGCTATGGAATACACCATTGTGGTTGCAGCATCAGCATCAGACTCAGCAGCATTACAATTCTTAGCGCCTTATGCAGGTTGTACGATGGGCGAATATTTCCGTGATCGTGGTGAAGATGCACTTATTATTTATGATGACTTAACAAAACAAGCGATTGCTTATCGTCAAATCTCATTACTCTTACGTCGTCCACCAGGTCGTGAAGCTTATCCAGGTGACGTGTTTTATATTCACTCACGCTTACTTGAACGTGCCGCACGTGTGAATGAAGAATATGTAGAAAAATTTACTAAAGGAAAAGTCAAAGGTAAAACAGGTTCACTTACTGCATTGCCTATCATTGAAACAGCTGCAGGTGACGTATCTGCATTCGTACCGACAAACGTCATCTCAATTACTGACGGTCAGATCTTCCTTGAAACAGACTTATTTAACGCAGGTATTCGTCCAGCGATTAACGCAGGTATTTCTGTATCTCGCGTGGGTGGCGCTGCTCAAACTAAAGTCATTAAAAAATTAGGTGGTGGTGTACGTTTAGCGTTAGCTCAATATCGTGAGTTAGCAGCGTTCGCACAATTTGCATCTGATCTTGATGAAGCGACACGTAAACAACTTGACCGCGGTCGTATGTTTACTGAACTTATGAAGCAAGCACAATATGCACCTTTAAATGTTTCACAAATGGCTGTGACTTTATTCGCAGCAAACAAAGGTTACTTTGATGATGTTCCAACAAACAAAGTGTTGGCATTTGAAAATGCATTGCATGGTTTCATGAATTCTAAATACAAAAAGATTATGCAAGACATCGAAAAAACAACTGACTTATCAGGTGACAATGAAAAAGCACTTGAAAAAGCTATTGAAGATTTCAAATCAAGTAACGCTTACTAATATAAAGAGTCATTATGGCCGGTAGTAAAGAAATCAGAACCAAGATCAAGAGTGTAGAAAATACACGAAAGATCACCAAAGCGATGGAGATGGTCGCAGCATCTAAGATGCGTAAAGCGCAAGAGCGTATGCGTCAAGCTCG
>JAFMJI010000035.1 GCA_017853575.1 Chitinophagaceae bacterium
TCTAAACATGGTAAAGTTTGCCAAATAGAATTAAATTTAGATAGTTTATTCTGAGAGTCTTGTCTCCTCATCAGAACTTGGGCATATTTAATTATAACATTATAAACATACCTATTAGTAAGAAATGCATCTTGTCTTACACTCTTAACTTGATTTTTTACCCTTGAGACTACGGTTCCAATAGTTACCATTTTTATTAAAATTCAAATTCATCATATGAGCTAAGTATATCCTTATCTTCTTTCTTAACTCTTTGCTTTCTAAGAGCTTTTGAAAACATCTCTGACACTTTCTTATATGAATCTACAACAATATATTTTTGCCAAGACACAGGATACTCTTTAGCTACAGATCTCTTGAATTGTCTAACTGCTTGAAAACCCCATAACTCACGGTTTGCAAACTTATATTTGGTCTGATAGTTTGTATAGAAAATCTTAGCTAACTTAGAATCTGACTCTAGATTCCTGTTCTTTATTTCTTTACCGTATTTAACTGATAGACCATAATTTACATTAGTGTCACGGTTAAATGTACAGGTACCTATGAACAGGTATCCCAGACTTTCTGGTAACTCAACTCCATCTCTATACGCAATTACCTCTTTCCAAATATTTTCATTAAACTTCATCACTATCTTCTTGATAGTTTTGTCATCTAATGTAGAAAACTCAGGATGCCTCTCCTTGAACTCTGCTAAAAAATCTTTTGTTAAGATTCTCTTAGGTTTTATTCTCAGCCTTGAGGCATGTAAATCAGGTGCTTTATATCCTCTCATACCTTGACTACATTAATAAGATACAAAATTTAATCCAGATTAAATACAGTTATAAACAAACTCTCCAATCTTACCATTGTCATAGTCATGAACCTCAATAAGGGCAGCTCTCTTACTACCAATAAACTTATTATGGTAGTGCCAGTAGTCTGTTTTAGATAGACTAGGAATAATCTTTATAGAGAAACCAGTTATTTCATCCTCTGTAATATACTCTACAGTTTTCTTCTTATGATAATGTCCAGTATATAGAGTTCTAAATTTAGTATTACCCCAGGGCTCTGAAAATTCAGTAGCATAAACTAGTAATGAGTTCTTAGTATTTACATCTCCGTGCTCAAATGCAAAGAAGTTATTGTTAAACGTAAGTACTTTTCTCTCTGCATAATCAGCATGCCATACTATACCATCCTCTTGTACAGCTTTAGAGAGAGCATGTACTAGATGATAAGATGATAGTCTATCATGATTACCGGGTATAAACATTATATGTAATGTCTCACACCTCTCCTTTAAAAAACGAATGCCCCGGTATAGGGCATCAAAAGCTTCAGCATATACTTTGTAGGCTTTATCAGAGTTCTCTACCGGAGTACCTGATGTAGTAGTACCATTAAACGTATCCATGTTTAATATATCACCACCTACAACATACACTAGATCATCTATAAAGTAATTATTAGATACACTCTCTGTAAGTTGTTCTAGTGAAGCAAAGTACTGTTCTATGATATCATCATTACCATCCTTACCAATATGCATATCTTGCATAGATAGTACACAGCTTACATATCGGTGTCTCTTTTGCTTCTTTACTACTACTGGTTTATAATCCGGTTTAAAGTTTTCTATGATGTCTTTTAGATAATCTTCTTTAGTCTTTACTACTTTAGTTACTAAAGCTGATACTAACCATTTATCACTTCTCTCCTTATTCCAATATTGAGATAACTTCCACTCTGTAGTATCTATACCCAAGATCTCTATAATCTCTTCAGGGGTTTTAGGATTAACTGATACTAATTTCTCTATCTTACCTGTGCCTTTTTCTAAATCATAAGACTCCGAATTAATTCTTTCTACATTATGTTCTGAATTGTATTTTAATTTTTTAGATTTAAATCCTAGAGACTTTTTAATCTTTAAATATTCATCTAAAGTAATACCAATTCTTCTTGCACACTCAATATTAGATAGCTTCCATTCTTTACTTTTAGCTACCTTATCTTTTAATTCTTGTGAATACATGCGGTAATTGTTTTATCAAATGTAGTAAAAATAGTTTATAATCAAGTTATTATAAAATAAACCCCGGCTTTTTACACCGGGGTCTAATCAGAGGGGTAAACCAACAAACCCTCTTAGTACTTATACAATATTAATATAGTAAATGATTTTTAATTATCCAAATTAAAGTGGTGGTACGCAAGCACTACCTGCGGTAACAACTAATCCCGAAGCGGCTGTATACTGTCCAGTAACAATACATAATGAAATAGTAGTTCCAGCATTAATATTTAAATTAACTTCTTCACCACTTGTACCACAAGCTTCATAGTTTAAAAGCTTAGCACTTCCTGTAGGATTATTAACTGTATAACTAGTACAACTTTGTACAATAGTTGTATCAGATGATACTAAGCTAAGCGTTACGTCTTCGCCAGAACCACAACGTGCATATACTTCAACATCATAAACAGTTGATGTTAATCCTGCTAACTGAATTGGTCCACTAGATTGTGGAAAAACCATACTTTGCCATGCTCCTTGAGGAGAATTAACTCTGTATTTTACCAAATAACCAAGAGCTGGTATAGGATTAGGAGGAGTAAAAGTTAAATATAAAGATGCCATTAGGTTGTTAATGTTTTAAATGATAAGGTGATAGATGTACAGCAATCAGCACTACCAGAAGTACTAGTAAGTAATCTTACATAATAAGTTGTGTTTGCTGACAAGTTAATAATAGTCCACTTAGGCGTAGCACTAACAAGAATTGACTGAGAACCTGTAACCGTTACAAACGCAGGGTCTGTAGACCATTGTAATTTAGTTGAAGTAATAGTAGCAGGAGCACCAGGAACAGTATAACTGACAGTTGCTTCGGTTTGTTTAACATTACTAATATTAAAATTCTTGATTGATTGACAAGTAGCTAGTGGATTAAAGCAGTTTGGATTAGTTAAATATAATACTAATTTTTTTACTACTAAATCAAGACGCTCATTCTTCTTGATATCAATAGTATAAATATCATTACCGGTATATTTAACGCATTCAAAACTTACTACCTCATCACATAGTTCAGAGATAGCACATTCAGTAGTAACTGGGGATACCAATTTGGTATCCTCACAGCCACAGGGTTTTGGTTGACAATTACAGCTCATGATTAGTTAATTATAAAGGAATTAAGGTTGCTTATTGGAGGACAACTGCCTGAACCAACAACAGTAGTTTGTTTAGGACAAACTTTGCTAACTACATCTACTCCAGATGCTACATCAATAATTGAAATTTCTACCTTGTAGGTTCCAACTGTAAGACCTTGAAGTGTACCACTAATAGTTCCACCATATGTATTTGCAATGTTAGTAGTACTTTGTGAAAGCAATGCATCAGCATTAGTATACAATTTGATTCTATATTTCTTAGTAGAGCTAGACGAGTAAACGTTATTAAAGCTATAACTAAGAGTATAGGTTGTTCCAGATAAAGCAGAAGATAATGATAATGTAGGACAACTAATATTAGAGGTAACGTTGTAGGTTAAAGTATTCTGACAAACCAAACCTTGGTTATCAGTGAAACAATAAGCAATAGCTACTTGATAAGAACCAGACAAATCTAACTGAGTGCTAGACAAGTTCAAATCATAATAGTTAGTACCACCAATTAAGTTAGCAATATTAGGGAAGTTGTAGGTCTCAGTAAAAGGAATATTACTTACTGGAGATGCTACAGATAATGTAATAGTTGATCCTGGTGTAGGACATTGTACAAAACCTGAAGGAATTACACTAGTGCCGGTTAACCGTACACGTAAGTTTGTACTAGATGTCATATCTAATAAGAAACCTAAATCAATATCAGCACAAGTTTTAGTGCAACATGCTTTTAATGACTCAATTTCATTACGTAAATCACAGATTGTAATCCAAAGATTATTTACGCTATCTGCTACAGTAGATACAGTAGTCTTCCATCTATCTGAATAAGCACTTGCCATAGTACCAGTAGTACTTAAAGCAGGCTCATTAGAGATATCACAGTAAGGAACAATGCTGGCTGATAATAAAGCCGGAGTTCCAACAACTGATTGTAGATCACAAAGCTTCTGTTCAATAGTAGAAACAATTGTAGTCAATGGTGCAGAACCACTACTTAAACAAACGTAAGTAGAATTCTTAGGTGCATAGTTTGTACTTAAAGAAGAAAGGGTGTTATTAATAGTTGTAATAGAATTACTATTACTAACTACACTAGATTGTAAAGTAGTAACTGTTGTTTCTAATGTACAAAGCCTAGTTCCTAATAACTGGGCATATGATACAACACCTAATGTTGCACCACCAGCGGCTGCTTGCAAACAAGCTGCTACTGAACAAGTTAAATTAGCTGCAGGAGGAACACTAATAGCACTAATCTGTGATTGTAAACTACAAATTTTAGTTACTAAAGCTTGTATTAAAGCTGTAGAATTAGCTGGTGTAGAACCTAAACTAAGACATGATAAGTTTAAAGTTGCAATATCAATACAGCAATCAGTTAAAACATCACATAACTGTTCACCCAGTTTTGCAACTACTTCACTTACTGTATCTCCTTTACAAAGACTTAAACAAGGAATGTTAGGACCTTGCCAGATAACGCAGTTAGATGATACCTCTGAACATCCTGTGCTTTTATAATTTGAACCTACGGGAAGCATTTTTTATAAATATAAGAGTACACGACTATAGTGTACACTATAATATAAACAATTAATCACTAATAAAAAAGACCCCCGAAGGAGTCTTTTTATTAAAATTAAAAATAATTAGAGATTACTCTACTACAGACATAGTAGGTTCTGCAGGAGCTTCAGCAGCAATGTGCTCAAAGGTATCCAAATTGATCTGACCTTTACCGTAGTTAGCTTCAATAGATTGGAAGAACTCATTCTGTTCTTTTACTACTTCAGCCATTGCTTCTTTTACTTTCTCTTTTACAGAAAGCAAGTCATTCATTTGAAGTTCGATCTTACCCAAATCCATAATTACGTTTTGAGTCTTTTGCTGGAAGCCTTTGATTGCTTCGATTTCTTGTTCAGTTAATTTGGTAGCCATGATTATATATTTAGTTGGTTTATGCAAATATAATACTTTTCTTTAAACTATGCCAAATTAGCAGTCTTCTACCTTTGCGGCAGAGAATAAACTGACAAGTTTGGCTTTCAAGTGGCTATAACCAAATGCAAAAATGTCAACACCTTCTGCAGAAGACAAATCAGGAACAGTCAAAGTAACGGTGTACTCTTCAGTAACTTCTTCAGTTACGTACTCTTGTACAGTGTACTCTTCTGATACTTCTTCACCTGCTTCGTTAGTGATAGTACGAGTCTTAACTACGTCCTTCTGTACAGGCTGCATCATAGTGCGAGTCTTAGTCTCTTCAACTTGCTTAGTCAAAGGAATAGACAAGTACTCACCAATTTGTTGGTTACGTGCTTGACCTCCGTCAATAGGAGCCATAGCGTTAGGAGAAGCTACTGCATCTGCAGCGCTCATGAATAATTGAATACGGAAGTTAGCGTTACCACTCTTAGAGATTTGGTAGTCAGCAATACGTACGTAAGCTTCATTGGTAATACCTTTATCGGTACCAATGCTTTTTGTGATTTTAAGTGCCATTGTTGTAAAATTATAATTTTAGATTTGTATACATAACAAATATACTCAATAAAGTTTATTTTGTCAAGTTACTTAACGGGTTGTCACTTGTGTTCCATTCATCCGTAGATAACAATTCTAGAATTTCCTCATGAGTATACTCTTTCATACCTTCTTGATAAATGTTAGGTCTACCGTAAATACCTGCAGGAACGGTTACAATTAACTTTTCACCCGTTTCAGAGTTAACAGTTTCTACTTCAGTTTCTGTAGTTTCTACAAGATTGTACTTAATAAAAGTTTTCGTACCATCTACAGAGTATCTTAAAGTATCTAAAGAGTTTTCTAATATCTCATCAAAGTTAATGCTTTCTACTGCTGTAGCGGGAATAATTAGCCATCTGCGATTTATAAAATGTGTCATAATTAAAAAATGTTGTATCTTGTTTTGTAGTGATTAAAATTTTGTAATACTTCCGAATCTGAAAGTATCTTATTGTATTGTTTAAATACACCTATCTCCCCATTAAACTGAGATGGTGCACCTCCATACCATTGTTGCGATATAGGGTCATGCCCTAAATACCACCTCTGTGCAGAAGACGCTGAAATATTAGAACCTTCAGTATCATTTGTAGCAGTAACTTCAAGTACACCATCAGTGTAAACTTTCATTTGTTTATTACTATTATTGTAAGTAAAGACAACATGATGCCAGTTACCATCTGTTACTACTTTTGATCCTTGAGGATCTGATGATCCCCATCCATGCCACTGCGCTCTATTGTTTTCTATACCTAACCAGAATCTTTCATAGAAAGTAATAGATGAAGCATTTGTCATAACTGCTATAGGCATCATAGATCCCCCATATGTTTTAAAGACCATTTCAAAACTTCTTGTATTAGAAGCATAAACTAATGGATTTTCTATAACTACGTGTGAGTTAGTTCCATCAAATTCTAGTTGCATGTTAGTGCCAAATGGTGTATTAACTACTGTTATAGAAGTACTATTGTTTGTAAGATCAAGTACAGATTGAGTCGTTGTTCTAGTAGCTAAAGGTAAAAACATTTGTCTAGGATCTTGTATCTCTGTTCCTTTTACAAGATTTACCGCAGCTAAAGAGACCTTGTCTGGAACTCCATATTGATAGTACCACATTCCAGGATAAAACATACTTGTACTTGCACTTGTTGTTAGGTAGTTCCAAGCAAAATACCAACCATCCCCTAAATGAGTTCTTTGCCCTTCTGTATGTACTCCATATTCAGTAACGTATCCAGAAGGACCATACTGATAATGATACATAAAATTCGGATGTGTGTAACCAGATTGTGTTTTATAAATAATAGAATAAGTGTAAGTAGTAGAAGCTTCAATAGGGACTCCCCAATCTCCGTACCTCCATAGCGAAGGACAACAATAACAGTAGTCCCCACAACCACAACAATTGTAGTCATTCCTAATTAAAACATACTGTACTGTTTTTTCTCCTAATTGGGGAATATAAGCTTGTTCTTGTCCGACTTGGCTAAAGTAACTTTGACCATTTGCATAGTTTACTAGATTAGCATTACCTCCCCATTGAACAGGTGTACCAAGAATATTTGTCCCTGGCTTACCTTTATAGCAATTAAGCATGTCTTTAGTGTCAATAGATAATACTAAAGAGTCTTTTACTATCTGACCATATCCCTGTGTTATTCCCATTATTAAATATTATGTTGTGTTTTAATTGCATTAAAATTCTCTACCACCTCAGAGGCTAGAAGAACTCTATTATAAACTTTAAATACAGGAAGAGTCATTGGAAAGTTATCTCCAGGAGTTCCTCCTATATAGTGTACTGCTTGAGTAGTATTTAAACCTCCAGAATCTTTTAAGTTGCCATCTATTGTTCTAACAAGTACACCATTCTTATAGCATTTAAACTGTCCAGTTCCTGCCTCATGTGTAAATATAAAATGAATTGTTTCATTAGCAGGAGCTGAATAATATATACCGGTAGTATATCCCCAAGCGGAATCACCATAGTTTCCACTATTATTAACTCTTCTTAAAAAATATAAAAGATCACCAGCCCAATCTCCTCTCATAAATATTGTAAATCCTATTCCTCCGGCACCATAAAGAAGATATCTAGATCCAACAAGATTATGGGTATGTCTAAAAACAAATTCTACACTACAACTGCTTGTAGGATAGAACCCTGAAGAAAGTGTTAAATAGTCATCTGTTCCATCAAAAACAATTTGACCTGAAGAATTATAAGAAAGATTTGTAAGAGTAATTGTAGTATTACCAGTAAGATCTTTTAAAGCTTCCGTTGTAGATCTTGTTCCTACTGTAAAAGGACTAACATAAGGTCCTGCTTCTATCTGAACATTTCTAACTGTAGGATTTCTTCCTGTACCATAGATAGTATAAGTAGCAAGCATTGCTCTGTTATCTCCAGGAGTATTTGCTTGCCAAGTAGCGTCTGGACCAGAAGGCGTAATATTAGGAAATACAAAACGTTGCCACTCTGTTGTTAAAGTTACCCATTGACCTACAAATCCATACTTAGTATATGAACCATTCTGCATATAAACAAGACAGTCTCCAAAAATATTACCCTTCATTTCCATAGAAAGAGTATAAGGTATTAAACCATATGTTTCAAAAATTGGGACAAGATTATAATATTGACCAAACTCACCTCTAGACATAACCTCTGCAGGATTTCCTATTGTAGATATATAATTTACAATAGGCTTGCCTAAATAAGAATTCTTAATGTCCTTTGTGTTAAAAGAGAATGTTAAACCTTGTTTAACTGTTTTAGGTCCTACTTTAGTTGGCATTGCTTTAGTTGTATTTATACACCATACCGACTACGGTACATGTTAAAAGTCTGTTGTACTTTAGATAAATTATGTGCCTCAGAATAAATCATAAACACACCAATATAACCATTAAAAAATCTCCATCCCCACAAAGAACCTAAGACTCCTTGGTTACCTCCTCCAAAGTATTGTCCTGTACCAGTATCAGCAGTTAGAGTCCCATTCAAACTATCATTTAAATATAAATTCATAGTAGTAGAACTGTTTCTAACCCATGCAATCTGAGACCAAGTATTCAAAGGAACAGAAGGACCTGTACTAATATACTCTCTCCATTCAGTGTAGTACTGATACACTCCAATCTTTCCACCCGCTAATTCATATCCTAAATTTACAGGTCCACCACTATAGTGTGAAAATATTCCTCCTGTAGAAGATATAGGATATACCCAAGCATATACGGTACAAATTTCAGGTAAACCTAAAGGATTATATGTATTAGCTCCTAAATCATATCTAATTTGGTCATTACTACCATCAAAGAAAAACGATCCTGCACCAAGAGAAGAAAACTCAGCACCATTTGTTAAATTAGCAGTAGCGTTAATAGGATTATAAATTGAGTTTGCAACAAGATTACTAGCAGAGGTACTACCGTTATAGGATTTTCCTAACACGGGATCTAAGTAGTATTCACGATTTAAAACAATTCCTGGAATTATAGGACCATGATGTAGTGCCATATACAAATATAATTATTTATTCTCTAATGCTTTTATACGAGTAAGTAAACTGTCAATGGTAGACTGCTGTTCCTTCATTGCTTCTACCAAGAGAGGAATAATCTTAGTGTAAGCCAAGTTCTTGTATCCATCTTCTTGAGTAGTAACGGCTTCTGGAAGTACTGCCTCAACATCTTGAGCAATAAGACCTACGTCATGTGTGCCTACTTGCTCACCTGAGTTCCAATCAAACTCTACTCCGCTCAAAGCCTTAATCTTTTCTACAGGAGTACTGATAGGAGTGATGTTATCCTTAAGTCTAGAATCTGAAGGCTGAACAATCGGGTAGTCAAAGTTAACAGTATTTCCGCCTCTAGGTACGTACCACATTCTTGAGTCTGCACCGTTTTCAGCAATACGTCTGAATTCAATGTCTTGACCTCCAGCATCCCCAGTAAGACGTATTTTAAGTGCTTTCCAACTAGTGTCTGCTTGACCTCTTATCAAGAAGTAAGTCAAAGGATCTTGGTTGTAACCTACATTACCGTGAACTTCTAAACCTGTTCCGTTACCTCCTACAATAGTACACAAGTTACCTTCTTGCTCTACCAATGTTTTCCATGTACTCCAGTTTCCATTCCAACCAGTTCTATAAGTACCTTTTCTAAAAATAGTACCAATGTTACCTGAGTTTTCTGGGAAGTACATTTGCAATAATGGACCACCAGTTTCTCCGTAAGATAAAGCTACACCGTAATCGTAGGTAAGGTTAGGTCTGTTAGCTCCACTGTGTCCTAGTGCGTTAGATACAATTAACTTACCACTTACGTAGTAACTATTCCAGTCTTGTCCATAGATGTCACCAAACTTACTAAGTTGTTGTGCCATTGTTGCACTTCCTGCAGTAGTAGCACTTCCTGCTGTAGAAGCATAACTTACTGATTGACTACCTATATTTCCATTATGTACAAGTGTTCTCCAAGGTCCTACATCTCCAGGACTAATACTTCTAACAAAGAAGTCTGATTTATTCCAGAAAGCAGTTGCTATATGGAACTCATATTGGTTACTTGTTGAACTATTATGGTGAGCATTTACAATCAAATGGTACCAATCACTTGTTGGCATATTTGACATACCACTTCCATCGTAGAACCCAGAAGATAATCCTCCAGCAGAATTAGCACCACTATTACCAGTTGTTCTATATCCAAGTGTATTTACACCGTTACCTTTAACGAAGTATATTGAATCAGTTCCATCAAATAATTCTGAGTCCGCAGCCTTACCTGAAGTGGTTAACCAACCACCATAATTTCCAAGTTGATTTCTTACGTGAGCAATACTTGATTTTCTAGACCAACCATCACCATTAGAAGTAATAAAACTACTAATTGTTGGGTTCTCAGTCTCAGATGTATTGAAATTTACATGGTTAGCGTATATGTAACCATTAGAATCACGTTGAACAACATGGTTTCCAGTTACCCCAGTTGAGTAGCTAAATCCCAATGAAGTCAAGAATCCACCATAGTTGCCTAGATCATTGGAGAACTGAGACAAGGCAGTAGGACGAGAACTTACGTTAGTCCATGCTACTGATCCTGCACTACCTGTAACATTGATTCCCCAAGTACCTGAAGCACCTGATCCTGTAAGAGAAGGGGAGTAAGCTGTATAGTTTGCATCGTTAAGTAGTACTCTCCAAGGGTTAAATGAACCAGCATCGCCATTTCTTGTTCTAAAGGCAATACCTGTTCCACTACCACTATAGGCAGCGTTAAGTTGAAGTGAATATCCTGTCTCACTGAATCTAGCAATAGGTCCTGTATAAGGAGCATTTACTGAATATGTAAATCCAGTTGAGTTACCATCCATTGTATTTGCATCAAGAGTAAATCCTTGATAATACATAAGTAAAGACGGTTTACTTGATACATTACCCCACGCTACTGCATTTGCTGTACCTGCAGTAGTTGCGTAACTTACTGATTGGCTTCCTATATTAGCAGTAGTAATTGCATCTGTAATTCCATAACCACTAATTGTAGTTGGCTTAGATGAAACATTCGCAAATGAAATACCAGTTATGTATCCACTATTATTAGTAAACTGGGAAATGTTCATGCTTGTTAAACTACCTGCAGTGGTTGCGTATGAAACACTTTGAGAACCTATACTAGATGATGTAATTACAGTAGCACCATTTACTAAAAGATCTGCATTAAAATAGAAGTTAGGTCTATCTGTGTAAATGTGAGCATGAGAACTATTTGCAGGGCCAAACTGAATCCAACCAGAAGGAGTGGTATGTCTAAAACCCCAATCCCCATTTGCAAAATAATAGTTTGATCCAAGACTATGATTCCAGATTTTATATGTACCTACACCATTCAGTACAGAATTACTGTTAGGATCTAGATAATAACCAGTATCATTAGAGTCATAAAAAATAGGTGCTCTTAATGAACTTCCAGCCTGTAAGCTATTGTTAACATATACATTACCTGCCCCAAGTGGATCACTTCCATTATTAACAGACATGACTTGTGTAACCATGTCATAGTCAGTATAAAATTTTATACCTTGATAGCCGGAATTTGCTCCTAATTTAATTCCTGTATGAAATGCAATTCTTAAATCAGGATAAGGATGATCCCATGATCCACTTTCTCTATATATTCCATATGCAGGAGATAGATCATTATCAAAGTACATTCCATAAGAATGATTAGTACTTACACCATAATGATTTCTTAAATGATAAGAACTAAGTTTATCAGCGCTGAAATCTTGACCAGCTGCACCAGCTTTGTATGCATATCTACCATCTGATTCACTTTCTGTATAGTATCTATCATCGTGATTATGCGAAGGTAGAGAAGTAAGGTATCCAGCAGATGCATGGTTACCCCACCCAAATGCGGTATTCCACTGACTAGAGTTACCGTATCCAGTAGAATATATAAGTCCACTAAAGGTTGCATTACCGTCTGGAGTCAATGCTAAGGAGTCTATTCTAGTAGCAAAATTCTTTACAAAGAAATTTAAAGAACCTGAAGACCATCCTCCGCAGTTTCCAACGCTTTCTTTCTTAGCTACAATACCTGCTAAATTTACTGAGTTACTTCCTACAACACATTCATTGGAAGCAAATACCATACTTGCAGTAGTTTGATCTCCTCCGTTATTGTTGAATATTACTAAAGATGGAATAGAACCATTTACTCCTGTAGAAGCGTTATCTCTTCTAAGAATAAGACGGGCAGTCCATTGATTAGGATTCTGATAAGTTGCTCCATCCCACTGAAAGTTACTTTGTCCATTAGATGTGGTACCTCCAATAGATTGGTATCCTACAATACTTAAATTAGTAAGGTTAGAGTTACTATTAGGGTCAAGATAGTAGTTAGTATCATTTGAATCATAAAAGATAGGAGCACGGAATGAACCAGCAACAGTATTGTTACCACTCATATCCAGTACCCAACGATCTGCAGAAGCAGACCATCCACCAATACGCATTATGTTATCAGAATCTAAACCAAAGTTTACAGCATAGTTTCCTGCTCTATGGAATGACATAAACGCAGCATTACCACCTGTAGCATATGCTTGAAGACTAGGACTGTCTAGTCCTCCCAAGTAAGATCCTCTATTACTTCTAAAGTAGAAATAGTTTCCTTCCGTTAATGTAGTTCCAGACAGAGGTACATAAGAACTTAAGGCAGAAGAAGTAACATAGCCTGGACCATTAGAAAGTTGATTTAAATTAGTTAGATTACCCGAATCCCAAACTTGTCTCCAAGCCTGAGAATTATTTATAGCAGTTGCACTAAAACTCCTATAATACATACTTCCATTAGAACTGAATCCTAATTGACTATTGTATTCTCCAGGATGTCTGTTAATATTTAAAATAGCATTAGAATTATCAGTAGCAGGCATACCTAAAAGAGCAGCTCCTGTACTAATTTGTCCTGTAAATATTATTCTGTCTGTTCCAGGATGTGTATCTGCAGCACCTCCATCACCTAAAAAAGTATTGGTTTCTGTATAACCTGTAATATATCCATTAGGATTACTAGAGTTGTAAGGAGTATACCCTAAAGCACCTGTTACTTGTCCTGATGTTATTCCTGTTAAGTATCCCGCACTAGCATGATTTCCCCAGTTGTAAGCGGCTATCCAGTTAGCAGATGTTCCATAAGAAGTTGTAGTAATAAGTCCTGCAGTCCAGATACCTGTACCAATAGCTGTTTGAGTATTACCATTAGTCACAAACAACGCTTGGTGATCTAATCCAGGTTTAGATTGTCCTCCTACGTTTGTATGTGTCCATGCTATACCATAAAGAGACCCAGTAGAAGTTCCATCAGTAGCTAACTTGTATGCATCACCCATTGCAAATACACCTTGGTATCTAGTAGAAGAATAAACACCTACTAAACCGTCTCCAAAGTTTTGGTTTGTATAAACATTACCATTAACTGATATGCCTGCAGAAATAGTTGTTAATTTCCAGTTTCCCCCAGAATATAAAAGAGTATCTCCATTACCAGGATTTAATCTAATACCCCAAGAACCTGAAGAGTTTAGAAGTCCAAATCCATTAGCATCAAAGTAACCTAAATGCCCTTTTAATACACTATTTTGATCTCTAACTTGAATTGAGCCGTAACTATCTGAATTTACTTGAAAATTTAAATAGTTAGATCCATTATTAATAAATCTAGTACCCGCATTAAAGTGAAGTTGACTAACGTAGTTAACCTCACGATTCTGCATGTTAAAATTCCTAGACCAGTTTACATAGGTAGTATCATTTGTAACGTAGTTAAACAAAGCAGTATCTGTACCAGCATTCCTTGTATTCCAAGTAAAGGTGTAACCTGAATCCCAATACCAATGTAAACCATAATCAGAACCTGCTTGAGAACCTTCACCAAAGTAGAAGTGTGCATCACCTGAATCAGTTGCTCCTACTCTAAGAATGTCATTGATGTGAACTTCATCTCCGTTACCATCTCCCAAGTAAGTGTTTCCGTAAACACTTAACTGGTTGATATTCAATGTACCCAGTCTAGAGGTACCATCCATATTTAGGTAGTAGTTATTATTATCACGGTCGACCAGAGTGTATGTATACAATGTATTATTGAAGTACATATCACCACTTACAATAAAGTAATTACTACTATTCCACATAATTCTTCCTCCACTATCTTGACCAGTAGAAGTTACAAAATCAATGTAAGATCCGTTTCCTCCAAATAATTGTAGCTGAGCGTAGTTATCGGCTAGGTTAAAGCCCATACCCTTATTAGTCAAAGAGTATCTAGAACCTGCTACACTTCTGTCTCCTACATAGAATGGGAAGTTTGCATCTACTGTATCACTATTGATAGCAATTTTACTATCTGAAATTGTAATAGAGTTAGATCCGTATTTACCAATATTAACTCTATTGTCAGCAAAAGCCTCAATTACAGGAAGACCTGCAATTGTATTTACTGAAAACAAAGAGTCACTTAAGTCATCTGTTACTGTAAATAAACGTCCATTTACTCCGTCTACTGCTAATACATCTAAACCACTAGTTGTACCAGTAACATATAATGGTACAGAACTTGGAGAAACTACAGCCTCTCCTTCACCAATTGAAAGAGATTTTGCAATAACCATTCTACCATCTGTTGTAAGAGATGCTGCACCTTGATTATCATTATGTGCTTCATCCCCCCACCAGAATCCTCTACCACTATTGTTATTCATTTGAAATGACATAGCATACTCATCAGTACCCAAATGACCATAATCATAGCCATTTTTCATACCAATAGTATAAGTACCACTATCCCAAACTCTTAACTTATCTCTTGTTTGGTTACCATTAAAACCAACAAACCCTACTGCTTCAATGTTTACTACACGTGAATTACCATTAGGATCTAAATAATAACTAGTATCCTGAGAGTCATAAAAAATAGGAGCACGCATAGAATGATCACTAAACCAATTACCAGTATTATCACAATAAGCTCCCCAGTTACTAGAAGAATTTAGAAATCCTATTCTACCGCTGTTTGTGTGTATACGTCTAGTAGTCTCATCCGTATCTGTCATATAAATATCAGCCGATGTACCACTACCTACGGTTAGTGCTCCATATACTTGAACATTGTAACTGTTGTCCATTCTTAGTCCCCAGTTACCTGCTGAGTTTAAGAAACCAATTTCATTTGATGAGTTAGCATAAAGATAACCTCTCAATGCACTTACATGACCTCCTGTGTAGAATCTAATTGCGGATAAACCAGTCGTAGATGATGCATCCCAATAACCATTTGCTTGTGATGACCAATGCATTGTAGTACTTTCATTATACAGACCTGTGTTAGAGTTGTCATTTCTAAACCATGCAGTAGTATAAGTATTTGAGAATCTTACAGTACTTGAAGTAGATACTCTTTGGTTTTCTAAGGGTTGGAATCTTCCATCAGATTCAGTCTCAGTAAAATACCTATCGTCATGGTTATGAGACGGAAGACTGGTTAAAGCATAACTCCCGATGTTACCTGTGTGTATAGACTGGTAACCGCCTATTGTGGTATTGGATAATAAATTAGCCATTTATCTTTTTGTTTAATTCTTGGACTTGATTAGTTAATTCCTTTACTGCACCTATAAGAGCAGCAGTTAAGCGAGAGTAGTGAACCCCTATAGGTTCTCCGTTCTCATCATATTGTACAAATTCTGGGTACACCTCAGCAACTTCTTCTGCAATAAGACCTAGTTCAGTAGTTTCAGACCCAATCTTATTGTAAGTGACTGGTCTCAAATTTACTACCTTTTCTAAATTTCCCTCACTTGTTTCTACGTTTTCTTTTAGTTTAATAGAAGAGTTTTCTGTAATAGTTCCATTAACAGTTAAATTTCCATTAACAGTCAAGGCTCCACCAATTGATCCTCCACTTAAGGGTAAGTAGTTTGCTAAAGCAGAGTTGAGCGCATATCCTGCTGAGGCATGATTACCCCAACCATATGCTGTATCCCAGTTTCCAGAATTGTAACCAGAAGCTGATATAGTTCCAACAACTACTAAATTACCTGCATGCCATGCATAACCATCTGCTCTAAATACATGGTAAAGGTTTTCAGAAACAGAACCACAACCATAACCTACACAAGAGTTTCCATAAATTCTAATCTCTTCATTGTTATCATCGTTAAGTTGGAATTCAAGCCAGCTGTTACCTGCACCTCTAGCAGAAGCTTCACTTATCCAACGCATAGAGTAAGGATCACTTTGAGGACTTCCAGCAGTATCTCTAAATCTAATCTCGTTAACATAAATAGGCGAAGCATATGCATTCAGACCAGCATTAAGAGTAAGAGCACCAGTCATGGTATCACCAGACTTAGATACCTTACCTGCAATACTGTTAGTTACTGTAGTAGCAAAGTTTGAATCATCTCCTAATGCAGCAGCCAATTCATCTAGAGTATCTAGTGCTCCTGGTGCTCCATTAATTAAGTTATTGATTTGGGTAGTTACATAAGATGTAGTAGCATAGCCAGCAGAAGCGTGATTTCCCCACCCAAAGGCTGTGTTCCAGTTACTTACGTTAGTTGAAGTGAAGTTAGCAGTTGTCCATACGTCAACATAATCAGCATAAGGAGTAGTAGATCCAAATGTTTGCTGATAGATACGCATTCCAATACCTGACTTCTTGAACATGACCAAATTGTCTGTTCCACCAGAACTATCGGTGTAA
The DNA here is from genome assembly GCA_017853575.1 of Chitinophagaceae bacterium. Classification (GTDB taxonomy): domain Bacteria; phylum Bacteroidota; class Bacteroidia; order Chitinophagales; family Chitinophagaceae; genus Pollutibacter. The sequence continues at coordinate 16,978 of JAFMJI010000035.1, forward strand.
GAACGCATATGCAAATAATCTGCATATGGGGCTCCTCCGTCATTATTCCAAGAAGTAAATCCGAACTGAAGATAACCTGCAGTAGTTTCTGAAGGAGAGATAATTCTATTGTCGTACCTAAGAAGTTGTCCTGTTTGATTAGTTACTTGACCAGATTCTGATGCATAGCCTGCATTATTTGCATAACTAACGTTTTGAGACCCTATGTTTCCTGAGTGAATAACAGTTTGGTTGTCCCAATAAAGAACACCGTTAGTACGCATCTCAAGGAACTTACCCACTACCCCACTAATATGAAATGCTATACCTGTGGTTGTGTTGTCGTAAGATTCTGTCCAAAGAGCAGCACTTGTGTAGAGATTGTTAGTCTGTGACTTTCTTCCTCTTATTGTATTGTATCCGTAAATACCTCCATAGTTAATAAATTCACCATCGTTTCTAAGAATACCAGGAGTGTATACACCAGAACCATATTCTCCAGATTGATTAAGTCTAAGCCAAGAATCGTATGAAGCTATTGTGTCTTTATTATTTAAGTGAACTCTACCATCTCCAGTAATTCTAGTAGTCCAATTAGTTCCATTATTTACACCAATAGCATATCCTGCAGAAGGAGATACCCTAGTATACATACCATAGTCAAGACCAGAAGCATTTACATATAATCCCCAGTCATTATTATTTGACTTAGTTATGTAAACTACAGCATCTGTAGAAGAGTTACCTGATCCTCCATCAAATATAGCAGCACCACTAACGTGAAATTTTTCAGAAGGAGTAGAAGTTCCAACACCTACGTTTCTAGCAGCATCAATTGTTACGGCTCTATTTTCTTGAATACTAAATCTTAATTCTGAACCAACTACATTAAAAGGTGCCCAAGCACCTAATCCTGAGTTATGCCCTCCAATTACAGCACCGTTAGTACTAGATGATAGATAACCACTTATAACTTTATCAGTTCCGCTTTTACCAAATACAGCAGTTCCATACCATGCCGATTCAGCAGGAACTGCTACGTCTCCTAGTAGAAGAGATCCTCCTGGAGTAATACGCATTTTTTCAGTAAGTGCAGACCCATTATAAGTCTTAAATAAAAGATTATATCCACTATTAATAATCTCAGCATCTCCACTACCCCATCTTAAACTATTGCCGCTATATATATTTATAGAACCAGCTACATCAAGTTTATAATTAGGAGCTGTAGTTCCAATACCTACGTTACCTCCACTTTGGATGTAAACAGCGGTTGGAGAATATCGTGTTCCAAATGATAAGTCAGTAGCTCCAGTGCTGTAATAATGAAGTTTTATGTTTCCAAGTTCAGTTGCGGCATCTAAATCTTGCGAAAACCTGATTCCCGTAAAGTTACCATCACTAATACCGCCAACGTTATTTATATTTAATTGATAAGCGGCAGCTTGTGTAGCCCTACTCAAGCTTAATAAATGTGTAGGAGCAGTAGTTCCTATTCCTACGTTGCCACCATTAGTAATTACTGCGTAAGTAGTTCCACCACCACTACTTCTAAAGTTGTGTGTTGTATTATCATAGTAGTTTGCTGGATCTCCAGATCCTCCCAAGTACATAGTAACACTGTTTGAAGCGTTGTATATTACATTATATGTTCCACTGTTCTGGGCAATAAAAATGCCCCTAGAAGAAATAATTCCATCAACATCTAAACGGGATACAGGACTGACAGTACCAATACCTAAATTTCCATTATTTAAAGTCATCCAATAGGATGCACTTTGTGATCTCCAATAGTGTATGTTTGAATCTATGTAATTTCCATCTCCTGCATTATATAAATGTATATTATTCCAAGGATCACGTAAGTTTAAAAAGCTACTTCCTTTTTGTAATCTTACATTGTCTGTAACATTTGCAAACAATAGACTACCTGTCATAGTGTCTCCAGACTTAGCTACCTTGTTAGCTATACTATTTGTAATAGTAGTAGAGAAGCTAGCGTCATCTCCAAGTGCTGCTGCAAGTTCATTAAGCGTATCTAATGCTGCAGGAGCTGCATCTACTAAGGCAGCTATTGCACTAGTCACATAAGACTGAGTAGCATATCCGCTTAAACTAGCAGAAGTTAAATAAGCTTGAGATGTAACCCAAGATTGAGTAGCTGCAAGAGCACCATTAATAGTAATAGTCCCTGAGGTAACTACGTTACCCCCTACTATAAGTCCGTTTTTTACGATAAATTCATTAGACATGTTTTAGTATTTATATTTCCAAACAAATCCGTATGCTAACTTCTTAGTTCCACGAATACACTTTCCTATATGACTATCATCATAATTTAAAGTAGAAGCTATGTTTTTTATGGTAGTTGCCCACTCTTTTATTACAGAATTATCTACTGGATTAATTTGCAATATACCACCATGATTTTCTAATAGATTCTTTTCTCTAGTGTTTAAACATGCTAATTTATAACTATCAGGTTTAATTTTATTTTTATTAGCTATTGATATTTTTTTCTTGGCTTCTTCAGAGCAAGCATAATTAGACTTTTTTGGAGCCCTTCCTTTCTTTGCTAAACTCATAAGTTGTTTTGTTTCTTCTGATCTTTTCTGCCCTAAGTGATGACTACTTCTTTTTAATTTAGTTTCTTCTGTATCTACTCTACCAAAAGTACCATCTCCACCTGCAGTCATGTTCATACCTAAAGGATTGTTTTTGTAGAAAGTATTTAACAAAGTAATATACTCAATTTCTTTAGTAGAAAGTAAGTCGGGATTACATGTTTCTAAAACTTCTAAAGTATGGTTTTCCCAACCATACTTTTTTATACTATTGTAAATTAAGGGTTGCTTCTTACAGTTACAGTTTCTGTAACAAGAAGTCCTACTAGACAAGCACATAGTTTTACCTATGTAAACTTTTCCATTAGGGTTTGTGATTTTGTAAATTGTAGCTTGCTTCATTTTTTATTGTTTTCACTATCCAACAATGTTTGTATTAGAAATATTTATAACTCATTACTATCGTGTAAGGATTAGCACTTGAGTTGACTGCGTTAATTCTTGCATCTGAGCCCACTAGAGAGCTTGTAAAGTTAACAGAGGTAGTTGACCCTATGTCAGGGGTAGTTGTTTCCGTATGAGCGATTGTAGGCGTTCCTGATTGATTCCAGGTAACCATGATTGTACCAGCTCTTTGGTCTGTAAGTGAGTTGTTGTTTAAAATATAGTACTCAATAAAGGCACACATACCTACGCTTACGGTTTGAGCCCATACAACAGTAGTAGCACTAGGATTAATAGTAGCCGTAGAAGACATGTGTACTACTCCGTTACCAGTTCCTATTCTAAGTTTATCTTGTACTCTTACTTGTCCGTTTACATCTAAGTCATATCCTGGAGAAGCTTGGTTAATACCTACTCTGTTAGTAGTAGAGTTGTAAGTCAAAGCAGAGGCTCCTGCTAAAGATCCAGAACTGTTGTATTGGAATTGTGTATCAGATCCTCCTGGAGTTGTTGTTGCTATTGTCCAGCTTCTATTTGCGCTTAAGTCATAGCTAGTTCCATTAATAGTAAGCGTTCTTGCTTGTGGAACGTAACCTGCTGAACTATGATTACCCCAGCCATACGCAGTATTCCAGTTAGTACTGTTACCGCCTGTAGCTGTAATAACTCCACTTACGTCTAATTTAGTAGAAGGTGTTGTTGTGCCTATTCCTACGTTACCTGCGTCTATAGTAATACCCCCCGAAGTTGCTGGATCATATCCCCCTGCTACAATATAAACTTTATCGCCAGGAGTTCTAGCGGCTAAAGTCATAGCATTTTGGTTACTACCTACCCCTGCCGAATTAGCGTGCCATAAACTTCCAACATGGGTTCCTGTATTTTCATAAAAGTCTATACCAGAATATCCACTAGCGCTTGTGTGTTGAATATGTACTGTAGCCTGACCAGCAGTACCACCGTTTACTGCTAAAGCTGTACCAGGACTAATAGTACCAATACCTACATTTCCTAAATTATCAATAAATAATCTTGAAGTTGTTGAGCCAGTTCCTGTTTCTAAACTTATAGTTTTAGCTTGTACTGATAATGGTTTAAATTCTGCTCCCCAGTCAACTGCATATAAGAAACTGATTCCTGATTGTACTGCAAGTGTTGTAGAATGTCCTTGTGCAGATAAACCAACAACAGAACCCGTTGCTGATATTGCTCCACTCACTTCAAGTTTTTCATATGGATTAGTAGTACCTATTCCTACGTTACCAGATGATAAAATGCTTAAAAACGTATTAGCTCCAGAATTCCAACTACCAGGTGAGGTGTTGTATTTAATATCAAACCTACCACCGTAAAAATCTAACCAGGGAGTGCCACTACCTACAGATAAAGCAAGACCATTGTTGTTACTACCGGAGCTATTTAAAATTCTAATAGCATTATCATTACCTGTAGCAACATCTAGCTTATAAGCAGGACTAGTGGTACCAATACCTACATTATCAGAAGCATTTATGGTTATAGTTGCAACTGAGCTTGCTCCTAAGTGTAGATAGTTAGCTGCTCTTAAAGCGGTGCTGTCTGATTGAGCATTTGAAAATATATGATTAGCGTTACCGTATCCTAAAAAAGTTCTGAATGTAGTATTTTCATTGATAACTAAACCACCATATTGATCTGTAGAATCTATTCTAATATTACCTGCATCTGAGCCATTAGCGGCCCCTACTATGTGCAATTTATTTCCGGGGCTTGTAGTACCAATTCCTACGTTAAATCCAAAAATTGAATCACCATTTGTTTTCCACTGTTGTGAAGCATCAACTCTATAGGCAGCACTTCCCGTAAGTCCATTTTTTACTACTTGTAATAACTCTCCTCCACCATCTCCAGAAAATGCTTTTCCTACTGCCCAAGTTCCAGTATAATTACTACCTTGAGCTCCCTCTAGTCTATAAAAAACAGCAGAATATCCACTTGCTGGATTTATTACAATACCCTCTCCCCATGCTACGCTTGAAGGTGTTATTTCAAGTTTAGAATAAGGACTAGTAGTACCAATCCCCACATTTCCAGTTGAGCGTTGGAATATTACTGCATTTCCAAGGTAAGCTCCATTGTCAGCATATCTTGCTAAAAATAAATCACCCCCAACATTACTTCCTGGCTCAGCACCATGTACATATAAATCCCATCTGTTAAAACCAGATGTATTCCATATAAACTCTCTATAGTGAGACGTAGCACCACCATCTAAAATGATACCACTTGTAAATTTAGCATATCCGTTTACATCTAACTTTTGTGAAGGAGTTGTAGTTCCTATACCTACATTTCCCGAAGTATTAATATATATTCTATTTACATTATTAGTATAAAATCCTAAAGGTGTAGCGTTAGTTGATCCTATATAACCTTCATTAGAAATAAGACCTGCATACATTAGATATGTACCTGAGTTCTCAATCTTTATAATTCGGTCACCAGCACCATATAGGTGAAGATTGTGTGAAGGACTAGGAGTACCTATTCCCACATTACCACTATCTGTTATTTGAAATCTACCTCCAGTAATACCTGGGGCATCAACAGTTAGTGCACCTGTACCTCCTATGTTTAAAGCGGAGTATCCCCCACCATTAGTATCAATACGTATACCGTTAGAGTTTCCAGAAGAAATAGATAGTTTACCATACATGGTAGTAGTACCTATTCCTACATTTGAACCATCATCGTAGATCTGAGAGTTACCTAAAGTAGTAGATCCTGTGAACTTAGAAATGTAATTTGTTGTTCCGCTAGCATTGGCAGGAGTGTATCCTAACCATCCAGCAATAGTCTTGTTTACCCAAAGAGTTCCGTTAAATCCTAATAACTCTCCGTTTACTGGTAAGTTTGTTTTTAAATCTACATCATGAATCTCGTTTAACTCAAATCCATTCTGTACTTTAACGAAGATTTCTCCGTTGTTAGAGTTCTTACGGGTTACTATACCGATAAAAACTAAGTGAGCAGGGGCATACGGTTTATTGATTAAGCCGTAAATTAAGTTTCCTCCTGTTCCCAACCACACAGGATCACCTGCTGCGCCTGCAGTTGAGGTATCTAATCCATCTAAAAGACCTTCTGTCACTACATTGGCAAAACCATTTGTAGAAACTGTGGCATCCAAAAGACCCATAGTCTTAGAAGATGTGGCTTCAGAAGCATTAGAAGCCAAACCAACAATCATGTTAGTTCCATCTGCACTAGTAACGTAAACTGCTTGTCCCTTGTTAATAGCTACACCTGCCTTTACGGTATGCTGTAGTTTAGAAACATAAGGAGTTGTAATTGTCCAAGACCTATTAGCAGTTAAATCATAACTTACACCGTTAATAGTTAACGTGCGAGATGTAGGAACGTAACCACTTAAGCCTATGCCAGATGTAATATCTGACATTAATTGAGCATAGGTTCTAGTATATAGTTGTCCTTGTGCAGTTGTTCCTACAATAACATGATCCCAGCTAGCTGTGTTGGTTATTCCTGTTAAATAAACAGTCCCTGAAAGAGTGGTTAAACCTTGTATAGTTACACCACATTGATAGGTTTTGCTGCTGAGTGACTTCATGTTTTTGTTTGTAATGTAAAAAAGCTAGGGGTTTTTAGGCCCCTAGCAAAGATAATAGTTTAATTAAATTAAGCAATTTTAATCACCAATACTCTAAGAGCATTTGTAGCAACAGGAGAACAGAATCCTAAAGTAACTACGTTGATGGTTGTACGTACTACGTCACACTCTACGTTCTCACCAGTAGCTAGTTCATAAACTTGAACTATGATATCGTTAGAAGCTAAAGCGTGAGTCACTATCATGCTAGTAGCTGGAGCTGCTGGACCTGTTGCAGCATAACGCAAAGCAGCTAATCCAGAAGGAGTTACTGCTACTGTAGAGCTACTTAAAGCATTTACTTCAGCACTAGTAGCCAATTCTACAACACCTGCAGCACTTGTAGTAGCGTTTACACCACTTACAGTGATAGAAGTTGTTCCTGAACCAGCAACTGCAACACCGTTAGATCCACTGATTGTGATTCCTGTAATAACGTCACCTGCTAAATCAGCAGAAGTTAAGTATTTGATTACACCTGAGTCACTTACCAAGTATTTGTTTCCTGTGTAAGCAGCACCAGCGTCAGCAATAGAACCTACGTGTAAAGGCTCAGTTACAGTAGACCAGTAGTCACTAGTCTCATTCCAGATGAAAGAAACGTTAGTACTTGTTCCTCTTTCTACTTCAATACCTGCGTTCTGAGAAGGAGAACTAACTTCATCTCTGTTAAGAAGAAGAATGTTATCACCAATCTCTACAGTGTTTGAGTTAACATAAGTTACTGTACCGTTTACAGTTAAGTTGCCACCGACAGTTACGGTAGTTCCGTCATCTGTAATAGTTGAGTTAGAGAATCCTGTACCATTCCACTTAGTTAAGTAGTTGGTAGTCAATGATCCAGCACCTGTGATAGCAATGTCATCAGCGTTAACTGTGATACCAGTTCCTGCACCTACTGCAAAAGAACGTGAAGCTGTGATATCTCCTCCGCCAGTTAAACCTGCACCTGCTGTCAAAATAACTGCAGAGTGATCAGTGTTACGAGTAGAAGTGGTGTCAAGAGCTACGTCATTGGCGTTTACAGTAATACCTGTACCTGCTCCAATGTTAAGAGTTACAGAAGCTCCAAGAGCAACAGAACCTCCATCAGTAAGACCTGCTCCAGCAACTACAGAAAGAGAAGAGTTAACCAACATTCCGTTAGTAACACCACCTGCCTTAATGGAAAGTTGATTAGAACCATTTAAACCAATAGAAGCATCGTCATACAGAACGTTTACGGTAATATCTCTGGTTCCGCTAACAGATATAGCGTTACCAGCTACAATTGACCTTAAATCACCTCCTACGTCTACCCAGGCAGTACCATCATAGAAGTAGATTGACTTGTCTCCAGTAGAGGAGTTGAAGTAGACCTGACCTGCAGCAGGAGTTCCTGGTGCTGTACCTAAGTTCTGGATGACCGCATTCTGCAGTTCGCATTTATTGAGGTCTATCGCTGTTAAGAATTTTTTTGCCATGATTATATTATTTTATATTTTTATTTTTTAGTTAAAGTAAGCTTTGCCACTAAATGCTCCACAAAAAGTAATCTTGCAACTATTAAGAGAGAGATAATCAACAGCTCCTTCAACAATACTTCCAGCAGAATCTACAACAGTAACGGAAGGATATTTATTCATGTTATGAATAGCAGTCCATTCTATATTAGGTGTATTTTCATAGTGCACATAAGTATCTACATAGGATACAGTAAGTGCTGCAGCATTTCTTCTATTAAAAACAATAGTTTTTATCAGATCTCCTACTAAAGATATAGATGTAATTGTTTCATCATATGCCTGATCTCCTTTTTGAGATAAAACAGCTGATAAATTATCTAGTGTTATTTTCTTTGTAATGTTATTTACAACATCTACAATTGGAATAACATCATAGTAAATATTTACCTCTTGTGAGAAGTAAGGAGGTAGTTGTGTTATAGTAGGATCGTAACTACGCATTATACAATGAATCTATTTCCTGCTTGAGTTAATAAGTATTGAGGACCATAATCTACAACTTCAGTCTCAGTATACTCAGCATCAATTAATTTCATGAGATCAAAAACCTCTTTGTTGTAAATATCTATTTCTGCTGTATCACTACAACCAGTTTCAATACCATACTTGGTCTCTCTAAATTCAGCATACATTGCTTCACCAAATTTTAAAGAAACTTTAGCTTCATCACAGTTAGTGCACTTACCCATTTTTTTGTTTTAAACTTTGTTCATACCCGTCTATACAATTAGCACAGACTTGTTTACCATCAGATGCAGTTTTCTTTTGACAACCACAACTTAATCTTGATCCACAATTTTGACAATTCATATTGGTTTATATTTAATTAATTGCAATAAGTACAGTTTAGTTTTTCAAGTTGTTTCTTAGCATAGTTATATATTGCTTGACCTTGTTCAGGACTATGGCAAAATTCTACTTTTGCTTTAGCACCCTCTAACATCATCTTTAACAACCTTAACTTATTTAATTTTTCTTTTTCTGCAGGTAATGGCTCACATCCAGACAAGTTAATACTACAAAGAATATTGTAGTATATATTCATAGATTGTGCTATACGTAAGTGATTATATTCTACCCAAACTTTATCATTTGGTGCAACACTGTAGCGCAAAGTATAAATACCGTCAGGTAATTCACTTAATGCTGTATCACAGTTTGTATCTTGCAAATGTAAAGTACATGCATTAAATACGTTTTCACTATTAGGTAAAATCTCAAGAACTACTTCCTCTAAATACCCCGGAAGTAAAATTTGTAATCTATTACAAGTAATTCCTAACTCTGTACTGTATGTACTAGTATCTACAACTCTAAAGATTTTTGCATTAAGAGTTTCTGGAATATCTAAACTGAGGATGTGTTTTTGTGCCATAGGATTGTTAAATAGACGGTATGCCTACTCATATATAATTTACTAAATAAATCTAAATAAAAAAAGGGGAAGATCACTCCTCCCCTTTTTATATGATAATAAAGTGTTATTACAATGATTGTAAAGTTACACCATTACCAGCAGCGCTCAAAATTGAAGCCATATCGCTTTCAAAAGTAGAAGCTACTGAGCTAGTAATTACTTCACACACATACTGATCATTATCAAATGTGCTAGTAGGATTACTGAAGCGAGGTACATTGTGTACAACCATATAACGGTAGTAAGAGTTGTTACGGTTAACACCAAATACTGCATTACCATTCAAGATTTCACGGATACGTGGATCATCATTGAAATGATTCTGTGCATAACGCTCAGACAAAATCAAATCACGGATGATAGTTTCACCAAAACCTTCACCTTGCTTAGGAAGTTGTAAAGTATTAACACAAGTTCCACCAAAAGCACAAGGATCACCAACTTGATCAATTTCAGAAGCTAAAACAATAACGCCCTCTTTTTCAAAATGATCAGTAGGTTGGAAAGAACAATCACCAAACTTAGTGTCAACATAAGCACCAGTAATGATAATACCAGCTTTGTTGTCAGCAGTTGGAGTAGTATCTTCAACAAAAGAATCCCAAGAGATAGCTTTAACAGCGTAAGCAGCAGCACCAGATCCAGAACCACCAGAGAAAGTAACACCAGCAGCATCAGATAAAACATAACCTGAACCAGATACATTGATGGTAATTGCAGTAACAGCACCACCAGAAATAGTAGCAGTAGCAGTAGCTTGAACACCTGAAGCAGGAGCAGCAATAGCTACAGTAGGAGCAGAAGAATAACCACTACCACCGTTAGTAATTTTAATTTCAATTACTTTACCAACGTTAGCAGAAGTAGGATTAACATATGCAGTGTAGCTAACACCAGCATTAGTACTAACGTAAGCTACAGGAGAAATGAACTGATTAATACGGGGATCTTCAGCCAAGCTCTTAGCCCAACCAACCATAACTGCAGCAGGATCAACACTAGTTTGACCAGTAGCGCAACAACCAGTGTAGTAATCAGCTACATAGTAAGCATTACGACCCAAGAAACGCAAAGCAGGAGAACCTTTAACATCTACACGTAAGTAGTAGGTTTCATCACACTTGTAAGTTTTGGTACAAGCAGCATAAGGAGTGTTGTTCAAACCAGCAGTAAGTCCTACAGCAACAATACTATTAGTTGCAGTTTTAGGAGATACTTTGTAGAAACCGCTAATGTACTTAGGGTTAATAGTTTTAGACTTTGAAGACTCAGCATAACCACCGTGGAAAGGACCAATCTTGTCATTAGCAGGAGTTAAGCTAGAAGATGCAAGAATAAAGTTTGTTCCGGTAGTAGCATTTAAGTTTACAAAAGTAGAGGCATTGTAAAGACCAAAGTTACCTACAGTGGTCAATTCAGATGCAGTAGTTCCGCTGGCGCTTTTCTGGTAAGTACCAGTCCCAAGGAACACCTTTTTGAAAGCATGATTGAAATACATAATTTTATTTTTTTAATTGTTTATAAATAGATACACTAATATTATACTAAATTATTTTAAGAAAAGCAACTTATATTTTGTAGAATTTATTAAAGCCTTGATTTCATCCATAGTATTTATGATACTAGAGCATATTACCATACCTTGAACAAGACCAATTTTATCATATAAACTGCGAAGATATTTTACAGCTTCATCTGTAGTTTTAATAGTAGGAATAGCTGCTTGATCCGGGTAAGGTAATAATACCTCTTCTTTACCCTGATACTGTTCTGCTAAACCATCCGTAATATCTACAAGAGAATCATAAAACTCTCCCATTGCAACGTGTGCTGAATAATTTGTACTTAATAGATGAGCAACATGCACCTTAGTTGAGGCATGTAATAACTCATAAATCAACTCTCCCATTGCTTTATGGACAGAGGAAGAAGGTCTTTGTAATTTATTAATCATCTTTAATTATTTCTTTCAGCGTTTTGAGAACCACGAGCAAACTGACTTACTGATTCAATATCACCAGCAATAATGCTAACTGTTTCATCAATAAGTACTTCAGTTATATCATCTTTAAATTCACAAATTACATCAACTGTAGATACTAAACCAGTGTAAGGATTTACTGCACCAGTGATTTCTATATAAGCTGGTTTCCTGTAATATGTAAGAATAGGATTTACAATAGTAAATAAACCATCATGATAGATCTTTATTCTATTACCCATGATAGTACAGAATGTTTCACCCCATTCAAAACTGGGCTTTCTAAATTCATCAACTAATAAGTTTGCAGTATTAGCTTCTTCAACTAGATATACAGTCATTGAATCAGCAGGACAGCATTCTGATTTAGCATCAGTAGACACTTTCTTATACTCTAAGTAATCAGCAGGTAAAGGGTTAGACTCAAAATACTCAGGTTTATTTAAGCCAGTTATTGGTAATTCTAACAACAAGATCTGTAAATCATCTATACGTCTTTTAGAACCCTCATCACCTTCACGGAAAACATTACTAGCATGGAGTTGTCTTCTAACCCATTCTAGTTGTGCCTTGTTAAAAGCTTCAATAATCTGCCATGCCTCAAGATTATCATAATCATTTGAGGCCAACTTATTAAGCCGCTGCTTAATTTTTAACTGGAGTATATCGTTATTCATATGTGTTAACTGTAGGGGTATTATATTATACCCCCTCAGTGTTATTCTATATTAGATTACTCTTTCCAATGCTTTTCAACCTTCTCTATAATCTTGTCAGAAACATCCTGATTTAAAGGATTTTTCATATACTCAACTATATCAGCTGGTGTTCTACCAAGCATTGTGCTAGATTCAAGATGATAAATAAATCCATCACTCTTACTAACTATATATTTATAAAAAGAAGAATCTTTAACAACTGCTCTGAGTTTAAGATTAGTTAAATCCTCATTAGCAAGTGCTAAGAACTTCTCTGCTGTTTTAGTTTTATCAGTTTCAATTGTCTCACCATTAATGTATTTGTCCATGTTATCATAAACAATATCATTAGGTGTAGACTTTTTATACTGTGCACTATCAATGTCAAGAACTTTGGCAATATAAAATAATTTTCCTTGGTTCTTGTCAAACATTTTTTGTAATTCAGACAAAGCTTTGTTACGTAACTTTTTACTTTCTGTTTTAATTGTTACAGTCTCTTCAGCTCTATCTAAATAGAATTTTGGAGGAACGGCCCTACGTCTTGCATCATCGTAGTTTTTAGCTACAATACTAAAACCATTTGACTCAATTGCATAAAGCTTGATAAGATCATATGGATCTTTAGCAGGCTCTAAGAATAATGGTTCATTACCACATCTTATTGCAATCTTACTCCAGAACTCATCATTATCTGGTTTAAGAAGTTTAATCTTATTCCAGAAATCAGGATCATCAGGATTAACAACGTTAGCTGCTAATTCCTTTTCTAATTGAGAAACTACTTTTCTAATCTCTCTGATTTTAGCTTCACGCTCATCATCTGGTAAGAATTTTACTTCAGGAGCAAATTCATTTAATCCAGTTACATAGCGCTTAATCCCGTTAATCTCAAGACAAGCAAGTTGTTCTTCATGAAATACCCCATCAAAAAGGGATAATCCGTACTTTTCAAGACCCATATTATTGATTGTTGAATCAAAATAGGGACGTACACTTACAGTACTTTTTTTGTTCTGTGGGTACCTTTCTACAATTGTTATACTCATGGTTTTTTGTTGGTTTGATTATATAGGGGAGCTATTAACTCCCCTATAATTTTTTAATTAATTACTGAGAAATGTACAGATACTGCAGCATTTAATGCAGCAGAAGAATGCACATTGTAAAGTTTTACACTGAAACTATTAGCAGCAATAGCTGAAATAGTTGCATATGCAATACCATTTCCTGCGTATTGTACAGATACTAAAACTTTAGAAGTAGCTAACACTTTGCTATTTGTAACAACAAATACAGCAGAAGCATCAGCAGCTAAAGTACTAGATACTGTAGTAATAACACCTGCTTCAGCATTCACAGTAACACCTGAAGTAATGCTACTAGATTGAGTTACATTAGCAGTAGTAATAGCAGCAGCTTTTGTATTTAATTCATTTACAATAGCATTAATGTGTCCAAATTTAGCTAAGGACATATCAGATTCTTTTACTAAGAAAGCATCTGGAGAAGCGGGAGAAAATGTAGAGATTGCCATTTTATTTTATATTTTTTTTAATTAGAACCCAGAGCCAGCAACGAAGTGACTCTGGGTTGATATGTTTATTATTAGAAGCTTCCGCCAGTAATAGGGTTACGCATAACAATTTTCAACACTTTAGTTGGGTCTTTTACCCAAACTGCAGGCATTGTTTGAGACATCATTACACGGTATCCGTTAAAGTTACCAGAAGATTGGAATCCTTGGCTACGGCCCATATAATCCATAGTTCCGTTTTGGTAGAACCACTTCAATTGATTATCCCAAGACAATTTCAACAAGTAAAGGTTTTCATTTACGTTATCAGTAATGTCAAAGATAATGAAATTATATGAACTCAAAGGATGACCATCAATTAAGGGGTTTTCAATATCGTTAGTATGTAAGTTATCAAATGCAGGGTTCAATACAAACTTAACGTTAGCCAAGAAAGGAATTACGTAGCTGGTGTATGCAAATCCAAAGTTCAAATCCATACCTTTACCGGTAATAGCTCCAACTTCAGAAGCATTGATAACCAAACCACTGTTAACAGCTTCTTTCTTAATAGCCTCATTCACCATTTTCATACCACCCAAACCGGTTTGTACAATCAATTGGCGCTTAGGATCTGGACCTTGGAAGTCAACTTTACCAACGTAGAAGTTGTACAATTCAGCACGGAACATATCCAAAGTGAAACTAGATTTGTTGTAGATACGCTTGAAAGAGTTATCCAACTGCTTCCAAAGACCCACTGACAAACGGATATCATCTGGACCATCTTGCTTAATCTTACCACCTTGTCCCCACATCAAGTAGGTCTCAATGTCATTAGCAATTTTGCTCAAGTGAGCAGCTTCCATAGTAGTCAAGAAAGTACGGCTTAACTGACCATTGTCAAATGCACGCTTAACTGCATCTTTACCCATAGTCTGTACCATAGACTCCAAGCTATTGATTGCAGGGTCCATAGACTTATCAAAGTTACGCCAGATTTCTACAACAGGAACAGTACCATCAGCTTTCATACCACCCTTCAACATCAAGTCAGCACGACTAGAGATTGAGTAAGATACGTGAGCTTCAGCACCACCTACGAAGTTGTAGAATTCACGGAAACCAGCACCATAGTGTCCGATATCAGAGAAACGCTCACCGTATTCACCACGAGCAGAACCTTTACGGAAAACTTTAGTACCAGATGCTAAGTATTTGTTATCCAAGTATTTAGCGTTGTCATTGTTTACTAACTGAACAGTGTAGATGAAACCATCACCTGTAGGAAGAATATCAGCAGCAGTTACATACATTTCCAAACCGTTGTATTTGTCATAAGTAATGATATCACCATGTCCAAAAGAACGCTTGTTTAATTTGATTTTGAAGGTAGTACCATCAACACCTTTAGCAGCATTTGCAGATTCAATATCTTCTACAATGTAAGGAAGATCTTGAGCTACAGGAACTTGCCATTTGTACTCACCACGAGCATTGTCTACAGAGATGATGTTTTTTCCACCAAAACTAGAGAATTGATACAAGGGCATTTCAACTTTTTGAGCCATTGCCCATAAGTCTACTGGACCCATGTCCATAGGTTCACTGCTTTTCAGCATGTTTACGAGGTGGTATGAATCTACGTGAGAGCTAGCTTGGTAGCTGGTATCACGCAGAAATATACCATTGTTTAAAACTGGAGTTGCCATAATTATTTATTTATTTGTTTGTTTGTTGTGTTGTTAAAATCTTTTAAAAATATTTGCTTGTCTTGGAATCTTACGCTGTTTGGGTTCCTCTCTTTCTTCAGGTACAGTACTAGAAACTTTTCTTGACTGTTCTGTTTTAAGTTGCCTTACAGTGTTTTCAACCACTTTATTTTTGCCTTGCTCCATGATCTTTGACTTGTATCCATCAGGATCTGCCAATAACCACAGCGCTTCAGCTACTAATGGGTAGTTAGGTTCTACAAATTGATGTTTCTCTAACAAATGACCCAATAGGTTTGTGTTTCTTCCTGAGATAGAAGGATAGTTAGGTTGTACAAGACCAGCATATAACATAGACTGGGTTTTCTTATCCAACTTAACACCAGCTAACTCAGCGGGTTTAAGAGCCTCATACACGTTATCCATGTAAGCTGCTGCTGCTTGTTCTTGTTGTGCCTTCATATGCTCTTGTTCAGCAATCTTTTGGGCTACAATAGACTCTTGCATCTTATCCAACTTTGGTTTAAACTTATTAGCTTGTTGTTCTAACTTACCTAAGTCTTTCCAGGTTGTGATTTCCTCATCAATATCTTCATCATTACCAAATCCAGTAGCACGCAAATAAGAACGTACAATTTGTTCTTGATCCATTTCATCTGTAGGATCTAAACCACGTACTTCTTCTACTTGTGCTAATGCACTGAACAAACCTTTAAGATCTGTACCACCATTAGCTACATACTGGGCAGCATACTGAAGTTCTTCAGGAAGCGCTTCAAAGAACTCTTTTGGAGTTTGCTCTTTAATTGCTCGCTCCTTTTCTTCAAAGTTAGCTTGCAAGAGCTCCTTCCAATCTTTAATAGAGTATTCATCCATTGGTTTATCATCTTCAAAACCAATCAATACACCCTCTTCAATAAGTTTAGAGAAGGTTTCCACCATACCACTCTTATCTACTTTAGGTCTACCTCCTCTGGGTGACTCCTCTTCTTGCTCTAATAAATCATCAACCTCATTGGTTAACTCTTTAAGAACTTGTTCAGCAGATTGAGTTGGTTTCTTGATGTTACCATCCTCATCCTCTTCTTCTTTATCTAAGAACGTTAAATCCGTTTTAGGAGATGAAAAGATACTTGGTTTCTTTTCTTCTTCTGTTGGAAGCATGATACTATCTGCTCCCGGAGCTCCACCAAAGATATCATCAATGTTGATATCTACTTGTTGTACGGTGGTTTGCTCAGTTGGTTTGGTTTCACTCATATAGTTGGTTATTTTAGTTTGTAGTGTACATTAAGAATATAATATATTACTTCTAATAAACTTTAAAAATTTGATTTTAAAGCCGTATTTTTTGTAATATAAGGCTATTACTTCTTCTTGTTATCTTTAACATCATACTTATTCTTGTTCACTCTAGCTATTTCTAATTGTTTATTAGCAATCTCTCTTTGTGAAGCAAGCTTTTCTCTTTCAATAGATAACTTATCCATGTTAATAGCTTTCTGAGTACTGGCAGATTCTTTCTTTAAGTCCATTTGTTGCTGAAACTCCTCACTCTTACGGATATCTTTCATAGCATCTTGATAATCAGACTGTAAATTTTGGTTAATATCTACACCAGCACCATAACCAGCAGCCCTAATTTCAGCAATAACAATATCATTCTGTCTATTCTTCTCATTCTCTTCAGCTTCAAACTGCATCTTCATCATAGCCTCTTGATTCTTAGCTTGTAAAGCCTGCTCTTGCATAGCTTGTTGTTGTTGCATTTCCTGCTGACGTTGAGCTTGTTGTTTCTCATCAGAAGATTTAAGGATGTGAGATACTTCTGCAATAGACTCAGCCTTCATGATATTACCTAAATCATAAATAGAGGCACCTGCGGTGTTGTTTGTGATAGCCAATTGCTTTAACTGCTCCAGAGTAGCTCTGTGATTAGTTTTGGTCGTACAGAAGATATTAAAGTCTCTAAGCAATAAGTCAGTACCATTCATCTCAAAGTTAACCTTCTCATCAGTAGAGGTAATATACTGCAATCTAATAGATGGTTTGGTTGACTGATAGAACTGGGCTAAGTCTGTACGCATCTGATGTACACGAGGCATTAAGTAATCACAGTGATTAATAAAGTATGTCTCTGTCTGTGCATAAGAGTTTGATACAGCAATTCTTACACCAGTAGCTGTTGCTTGCTCTACTTGTTCTCCAAGACGCTGTGGTGTAATACCTATTACCTCAAATGCTTGCTGCTTAAAGTAGTTAGCCAATTGAGTTCTAGACATCAAACGCTGTGTCTGTTCTAAGTTTAATACCTGATAGTGTTGAAAGTTAAGAGCATTCTCAGTGTTAGTGATAGATGTATCCAATGGTAACATCTGGAAGTTCTTCATTGCAACGTAGGCTTTTGCTAAGTTGTTCTTTCCCCAATCTTCTCCCAATGAGTGTCTAGGTAAAGCATTCTGATCTAACATGATCACAGTACCTAATTCATCTACAAGAATATCAGCAATTTGGTTATTTACAATGTTATAACCAATCTGGTAAGGCTTCATTAAATCTACTAAAGATGTAGACTTAGTGTTTCTATCTGAGAATACAGATCCTTCTACTGGTAATTTACAACCGTACAATGTAGAATCTCCTTTAAATTGGAAAGGTACTCGTCCTGGTTTAGAACGATTAATACCTAAGTAAATAGGATTAATACCACTTGCATTGTTGTTCATCCCAAAATATGCAGGGTAGTTAGGCCCAATTTTTACTCCACCCCATACCTCATTAATCCAAATCCAATCAATATGTTCTCCTGCAATTAAGTTCTCTTTAGTTTTATTCTTAAGTACACTTGTATCATAGATAGGTTTTTGAGTAATAGCATATGACTCATCTACCACATCTTGCATAACTTGTCCGGTCTCATCAATCTTAATTAAATGTCCAACTTTACGCTGTGACTTCCAATAGATATGAGCTACACGTAACATATCTGTATTCTGATAATCTGTATAATCTTCAGATTCAGACATGATATAACTAACTATATCATTACCAGCAGTACTATTTTGCTCCCATACAGACATAAACTGACGGTATTGTAATGATGGCATGTTAGTATTCCATTCATGAGACTTAGTAGCATCATAGTAAGAACCATCATTTTGCATTCCTTGCAATGGATATCCTGCTGCTCTTGTTGGATAAATAGCTTCTAATGATTGTAATTGAGCATCAGTCATTAAATATCCATACTTGTCAATAATATCAGAGACTGTATATAACTCAACTTTACCTACCCAGTTACCTTGAGAGATATACCTAATGTCTGGAGACTTATGATAGAAAGTAACCAAAGGATTCCACAATTCTAATTCATAATCATCTTCATTCATCTTAAAGTGCCAGAACTCTCTATCTGTGATTAACATATCACGGAAAGCTCTTTCCTCAAGTTCATCCATTTTAAATCTTTCCTCATCCACACGGGCTTGATGTTCTGCCCACTCTTCTAACATTG
Source organism: Chitinophagaceae bacterium (assembly GCA_017853575.1). Classification (GTDB taxonomy): domain Bacteria; phylum Bacteroidota; class Bacteroidia; order Chitinophagales; family Chitinophagaceae; genus Pollutibacter. Next base: position 35,957 of record JAFMJI010000035.1, read on the forward strand.
AACGATAGTCTTTCTTAAAGAACTGTTCAATCTCAGGTAATGATTTAAGATTTTCTGGGGCTAATGCTTTCTGAATCTCAGGATCTTCCATATCAGCACCCTGCTCAATCATACTCATAACTATCTTACGTTCAGCATCAGCTAATAGCCTTTGCTCAATCATAGCTCTTTTCTGATCTAATAATTCATTGTAGGAGATCTCATCTACAGCCCGGAATGTTACTCTTGTATTTCTTTTAGCAAATTCTGCTACTAATACATTAATTACATTAGGAATAATTGGGTAAAATTTTAACTCTAATGCTGACTGATCTTCTTTAGTAAGAACATCAATTAATTCAGCATACTCTACATCTTCCTCAACTATATAATCACTACGATCAATAATACCTTTAGCAAGCTTGTAGTTCTTAGAGAGTCTGCGTGCATTTCTACGCAACTGCTTCATACCCTGCCACTCTAACCAATCAAGGTTATGTGCAGCCCAATCATCATCTTTATCCTTTCTTGGAATAAATTGGATTGGTTGAGTAAGAGTACTCATCTTATTGTATTCTGCCTTAGCTCCATTTTTGAGCTGCATAGCATTATATAACTGCATAGTCTGTAATTGTTGTATTAAATTGTTCTATTAATTCATTAACATTAATGTCAACAGTTTCTTCATCTTCATCAGAATAATAACTGATATAAGTTACATTAACTGTAACATTTTCCATCGCTGTAGTACTCATGCACCAGTTTATCATTTTAAATTTCTAAACGCCTGTTTTGGTCTTTGCATATTGCTAGAAGACCCACTTTTTCCAATATGCCTAAAAGCCCCTACTTTTAATTTATATAAATCTTTTGACTTATCCAAACTTTCAGGGTTTAGTTCTCTACGTTTTAAATATCCACGGTTTGATTGTTGGATTTTTGCAAAGGCTACAAGAGCTGTAAATGCCACTAATCTATCCACGTTTAAACCCTCTCTATATGCCAACATCTCTTTGATCAGCATAGGATCTGGTATTCTAGATACACCATAGGTAGTCTTTACAACTGTACCATCTGTTTTATAATCATGATCAATCTCCTCTCTAAGAAATTCAATTGCATAAGAAAGTAAATGAGCTTTAAATAATGTACCCGTGTTTCTCCAACCATACTGTTGATATACACTAGCATTACTACCAATGTCTTTCAAGAATAAGATCTGATCTTTAGTAACTAGGTATCTCTGTTTTCTCTGAGATATCATGTACTGGATAAATAGGGATACGTTATTCTCCACTAATGTCCAAGCGTTATACCACTCAATAATTAACTCTAGTCTTTCATGTGTTTTCTTGATATCATCAAAACGTCCACACCATGCTGCTACAATTCTATCCTGTTCTATATGCGTTTTCTGCTCTCCACCCTCTTCTCTAGATACTTCCACAGGAGCTTTATAAACAAAAATGGAACAAAGAGAATCAGAGGTAGTAGTCTTACCTTCAGAAACCGGGTCAATACTTGCATAATACATTCCAAATGTAGGATCTTTTTTAGGTCTTTCCCACACGACCAAACATCCTGTCTTATCTTCTGTCTTTTTAGAGATAGGAAACTCATTAATAGGTAGTTTATTAGAGTCTTTAACAGCTAAATTACTATGCTCATCTCTATATAACTCTAATAATTCATAAGCATATTCTTTATCTTCAATTCTTCGTAATTGTGCAGCAAGTAAATGTACAGAAAATACAGACTCTCTTCTAAATGCAAAAGCCTCTTCAATATTTGTAGGCTTCTGGGAGATACGTAACTGGTACTTATCAGGCTCAATCTCTTTCTTCCACTTAATCCTCTCTTCTTTAATAGCTTCTAAAGCAGTCTCTACTAATGAGTTACCATACTTATCTACATACGGCATCATTGACCACTGTTCAGGAATAAATAATCCGGCTGTACCAATAGTCCCTTTACTATCTAATAGATTAGTTTCTACAGCAAAGATATCATTAGCTTCCGGGTTCATGATTAAGTTCTTTAATGGTTCACACTGATCAAGGTCACCGACAGATCCTGCTGCAATAAATACCCCGGTAGTTACCATACCAGATTGTAATGCAGGTCGTAAGTATTCATATGTCTCCCCCATCTTAGGAGCAATACCTGCTTCCTCGTGGAAGAAGTACTGACAAGGACCACCCACACCCGCTGTTGCAGATTTCTCAAATGACATACCTTGTATAGTACCTTTTAATCCTACCTCAGTTTTCTTATTCCCTTTTCTTACCTCAATCTTTTGCTGCCATAGCATTACTTTATCCGGATTCATTGGTCTGTACCAGGCTGTATGCTCATTCAGAAACGATGCATACTCATCTAAGAACTTCCATGTACCCTTATCGTTTATATAATCTTTAAGCGAAGCTCCTATCTTAAGAGTAACACCCTCTTCAAACCATAATGAGTTGATTAGTTTACCAGCATGAAAGTATGAAGATGCAATCTGACGTTTCTTAAGAATAGCTACGTGCTTGTAGTATAGTTCAGCCAAGATCTCATACAGAGCCATGTGGTACTGAGCATCCCGGACTTTAGCAAATCCAAACCTCTTCTCTTCTTTATCATAAATAGGTAAGAAGTTTAACCACATGTAATAATCTCTGCTTAAGTACCAAACATTTGTTTGATCCTTATACAGTACACCATTCCTGCATTTCTTTTTCTGGTCATCCCAGTAATATATGTAATCCTTAGATTTAAAAGGCGCTACTGTATAGAAGCCTAACTTATTAAAAGTAGTTGCCTCTTTATTAAACAATAGACTAGTCTCATTAAAATTATACTGCCCTGGTTCCTTAAATAGTGTAAGTAAATAACTTCTCCATTCCTCTCTAGAAGAAAATTCTGTAATTGTCCAAACACCATTATCCCAAGTAGGAATTTCAATAATACTATTCATCTTCTACAACGTCTACAATGCTTTCAAAGTTTTCAGGTTTACCATTTGTAGTAATAATCATATAAAGTAATGTATCAATTGTCTTAGATGCAATCTTTGACTTACATTCTTTACCATTACCAAAATATGCTTCTTTATCATCACGATGAAAAGCATTCCATTGTTTTGTGTACGTGTTGTAATTAAACAACCAGTCGTACAAGCTGTGTTCTATATCATTGATCATAAGCTAATCCTATATTTCCTCTTACTTGACTTTGCTGTTCTTCAGCTAAATCTTTATATGCTCCCTTAAATGACTGTCTAATCTGCTCAAACTTAGCAGCAGCATTCACTAAAGCTGTAATATTACCATCTCTACCATGCTGTATTTCCGTAGTCTCCATGTAATGGGCTAATCTATCCAGCATAGACTTAATTCCTACATACGTTCTATACGTAGGAGTCTCGTATAACTTCTTACATGTATTCATACCCCGGATAATTAAATCATCCTCAGTAGAAACATCCATATCAATCTCAGACATTATAATCTCTTCCTTCTCATGTTCAGGAACATTGAAGAAAGGATTAAGATCTGGGTTAGGGCAAGTCATATAAAACAGGTAGGTATATACTTTTAAATAATCCTCTGGATATTCCGTCATTATATCATTAAGAGAGGAGATTGTATAACAGTGCTCTGTAGGCACCACCTTATTATTAACTATATCAAATAGTTTAATTAGCATCTTGTTTATGTTTAATTAGGTTTATCACCTCTGTTTTAAGGTAAGGCAAATCATATGGGACAATCTTTTTAACTAAAGGTTCTCCTTGATCATCAAGCTTGGTAATAGGGTTTCCAAACTTATCTGTACCCTCTGTATAGAACAATACATGGTGAATTGTTAGTTTTCCCGGCTTTAGTTTAGGGTTGTGCTTCAATATAATATACATATATGTAGACAACTGTAGTGCATAATGCCAGAAATTACAATCATCTAGGTGACTAACGGGCGTTAGCATCTTCTGACTAACACCCTCCCAATTTACATAGGATTCTTTCTTAATCTCTTTATTCGTCTTATAATCTGTGATATTTACATAACCTTTTGCCACCTCTACAAGATCTGATTGACCACATATACCAGCAGACTTCAAGTAAACAAAATGTTCCGGATACATACCCTCTACTAGCTTCTGTGCTGGAGCATACTTTATATCATCAGTAACTAGGGGCCTAATAATAGGTAGAATACAACCATGTCTTTCAATAGTATTTAACTGGAGTAAGTCTGCTTCACGCTGATTGTGATACCAGTTACCCTGATCAATAGCTCTATTAGATTCATTAGACCATGCCTGTAAAATATCCTCTACAGTCATACCGTACCACTTAGACTTCTTAGACTTAGCTGACTTCTCTGCTACAGTTTGAGCATCAAATGGCTTCTTATACTTAGATATAAACGAGGTCACTGATGTCCATTCTATACCGTCAGTATCTACTGACTCATATTTATGATTCTGGGATTTAAATATTACACTCATAGTTTAGATAATAAATCATTCTCTTGTTCTTCAGTAAGTAAAGCCGGCCATTTCTTTAATGGACACTCAGAAGATAAACTCCGTGTCTTAAACTTTAAAGAACACCCACACTCAGAACAACATGGTTGTGTACCAGGTGCTAAACAATTAACACCACTAAGGTCTACATTAGGACAAGCCAAACAAATAGTGTTACGCTCAAGAGCAATCTGCTCAATAGTATCTGTAGTAAATAAATAATTCTTAATTCCCTCAAGAATAAGTTCTTTGTTATTCCACAGAGTCGTCAGTTTGTTGTTTTTTATTTTTTCTATGATCTTTCTTTTTCTCATACTCTTCTTTCATTTTAATCTCTAAATTTTGCATCTTCTCTAGCTTATCTACTGTACTCTTGTACACATGATACCTAGAAAAAATCAAGTTCTCCCGGTTCTCTAAGTACTCAGAATATCTCCGGATATTAGTCTGAAGAATATCCCACTTAATATTAAACGTACCAAGACCATCTATAAGTACATGGGGATCCTCTAAAGAAGAGAGAGACTTCCTAGCTTTATCCCAGTAAAAGTCTGTCACTGCTTTAATCACCTTTTGTTCCATTTCTAACTCTATAGATGTCTCCTTTAAAATGTCTTTATACTTCTTCGGATTCAAGACTTACAAATTTATAATCTAATAAAACATTACCTTTAGCTTGTACATTAAGAGAGGTTGCTAACTTAATCATCTTTCTACCCTTACCATTCTTCTCAATCATTCCCTTACGCTCAAACTTAATAACCGCATTACGCACAGACTGAGGGGTTTTAAATACCCCCTCGTCTGATGCATAATTACAAAACTCAGTAAGCTCAATCTCTCCGTTAAATGCAAGCATAGTAAGACAATCAAGATCAGCGTTACTAACATTAATCTTCTCCAGATAACAATGGGTGAGAAGCTGATACTTTACAATATCACTCTTCCCCATCTTAACCTTCTTACTAACTTGATTTACAATCATGACCTCTTAAGTGTTCTAGGTTGCTCAGCTTCCTCCTCTTCAGGCTCCTCAGCTAACATGTTAGCTACCATCACCTGAAACTGCAAGCGCTTAGCTCTCTGTTCCTCAATGTCAGTAACCAACGTTTCATACTTTAACTGTACAGTTAAAAACTCTACTTGTTCAGTATAGTACTGAACCAACTTCTCTTTGCGCTCTTTTACCTCTTCAGGTGTAAGCTCTTTATTTTCTTCCATAATTATTAAATTTCCCAATATACAAATACCAACTCATTACAATCACAAGGATCTCTGGGATCCATTGGTCTACCACACCTAATACAAGTGGTGCTGGTTGGTTTATTATCTTCTCTAACTTCTTCATTCTCCATGATATACAAGATTACACTTTATATATTTACCCCCACTAACATTTTATCAACAAGTATCCCCCCGTACATGGGGTTCACTCTAATACCCCCTACCACGTATATGGAGATTATTTTATGGGTGAGGATGTGGAGGTCTATAAGCTATCAACTCCCCTCCTTACTTAGAGTCGGGACTAACCCCCCGCAAAAACTACCATGATGTACTTTTATAAAAAAACAGACAAAGCAATTATTTGCACAACAGGAACATTGGGAACCAAGACCGTGACTTTGCCCAATGGTAAGAAGATTGAGTCACGCATCCAAGTAGCAGACCTTAAATTTGGGGTCATTGCTGTGGGTGATCAAGAGGTGGGTGACATGAAAGTAGGGGATAAACTGCCCTACAAAATCATTGGTGATCCCATCATTGACCAGGATGGGAATCCTACAACTCTGTATTGGTGCACACCTGAATAAGGTGTGTGCCCTTACGGGTTACAGGCATAGGCACTTTCTATACAAGTTCTCAATTGTCCAGAGATTAAATTATGGTGGCTCCATAAGCTTGTTATATAGTTAAATATAGTTTTGTTTAACTTTTGAAAGTCTCAACCCGGGAATTCTTGAGACAATTGTCATTTTGTTTAACTTTTTTCTGACAATTGTAAGGGTGTGAGAGTAAATGACTAACACACTTCACCATAAAACTACATATGTAGCAAAGTGGTAAGAAGTGGGGTTAGGTGGGAACAAGTGGGCCATTATATGGCTAATACATTGATTAACACTCGTTTGAGCGAGTATAAACAGCATTTAGGCTCAAAGCGTCACTATATGAGTGGGTATGGAAACAATAAAAGAAACATTAGATATTAAAGGAGTAACAATTGAGTTAGTTGTTAAGCTTCCTTATGGTAGAATGATAGAGCATTGCATCACTACAGTAGAAGGTAAAGAAAGATGGGGATACATTAGTAACCCTGTTTTATTTGCGCACATCTGCTATCATGGTAAGTTTGCGTTTACGCTAACCCGTAAGGAGTTTGCTGATCATATTAAGGTAGATATGAGTGATGCTCTTAACAGGCTAAGAGAAAAGACTGTCGCTTTCTTAAACAACGGTTATGAGTTAAACGAGGGTACTCGTTGGCATGAAAGAGCTGTTGAAGAAAGAGATAGTCATTTGGCTTTCTTACCTAGAATTTTTGGGGGGGCTTAGGCTCCCTTTACTTTAATGCATCATAACTCACTTCCAAAGGGTGAGCAGTGGTATCTACATACTAATGAACTGGTATGGTGTACTACTGAATGCAGATGGGAGATAAAAACTACAAGGTATGGTATATCCTACTAACACATCTAGAGGACCTTGTAGTTCTTTTATTATACTCTGTGGTATTATACCTACTAGTATTACCGGATTTTTTAATTGAACTAAACTTAAATAGATATAGAAATGGAAAACACTTTTGAACCTACTGTTAGACATAATACTATGTTACGTATTATGGATGATCAAACTAAAGCTGCTATTAAGCAGATTGTTGACACTGTTGGATATTACCGCACTATCCAATATTTAACTACTGAGTGTGGTAAGTCTAATACACAGGCCCGGATTTTGGCTGATATTGGATGTTATATGCTTAACTAACATGAAGAACTTTATAGTCTTCTCTACATTAGGTCAAGTGAAGAACTTTATTAAGCGTAAACTTCCCACTTATTACTCTAATGACGGATGTGGTTGTTGTTATAATGAATCATATCCTTTAATTAGGGGTAAGCGGTTACTTTATGTCCGGGTAAATTCTACACACGGCCACATAACTGCGGAAGTAACTGTCATTGGCAGATACAAAAGATAAAGAGTTATATAAACTCTGCAGAACACTCTACTGGCCATAGGGTGTATTTTTATCCGTGATTGGCCTCACGTCAAGGTACCTAAAGATACCTTTGAAACACAAAGGGTGTTTCTAAAGGGGATTAGTGAACAAACGATCTAATCCCCAATCTTTATTTTAAAATAAAAACAGATATGAATATATATAAAGAGATTCCAAGCTTGGTACTGATAGTATTAGGCTTGTTGGCTGCTTGGGTAGCCTTAACAGTATGTCAGGTAGGTACCGGTGTTCAGTATTTTAGTGCTTTCTTAGCATTGGGTTACTGGTTACTGGCTTTTTTGAGTTGGCCTAATAAAACTAAAGAGATATGACTTTTGAAGAAGCAAGTGACATGTATGCTATGTATAGCATTAGTCCGGAATTAACTTGTCAGTGTGATGAATTTCACATGTGCCAACAATGCCATGAAGACGCTAAGAATGAAAGTGATCTTAATGCATTAGAGAATCAAACTTATGAAGGATAAATATACAACTTGCCCTATTACCGGGTGAGTTGTATATTTGTACTATACTACTATGGCGGAATAGGTAGACGCGCAGGACTTAAAATCCTGTTGTCAGTAATGACAGTGTGGGTTCAATTCCCACTGGTAGTACCAAAAAACAACTTCTTACAGAAGACGGATTAGCACCGTTGAAAGAAACCTTGACTCCTGGGAGTAATTACCCAAGTGAGTAAATGCCTCAAGGTTACTGTGATGGACCCTGCTCTGCCAGTGCGCACTTTAGCAACAGGTGAACAGTAAACTATGTTCAGTAAAATCTAAAAGCATGGTGATCATGCAAGGAGTTGTTTTTTAAGATCAACCCTGTGAATAGTATTCATAGGCCATGTACCATTAAGCATACCGTAAGAACTGCTAAATGGTCATTCTAGTTACTGGGAATACATAACTAGTAACAACCCCCAGTAAGCTTGTCTGATCAACAGAAACTGCTGGGGTTTTTTATAGTCAGGTGGCGGAATGGTAGACGCTAAATGTGAAAATTGGAATTGCGGTGTGGAAGCCGTAGTTCCGCTAACAAAATCACTTTACCATTACAGGTTCAAATCCTGTCCTGACTACAAATAATAAATCTAAATATGACAGTTAAAGAAAATACCTTAAGTGAAATCAACACTGACGAATCTGATTTGAACGAAGTCGAAGGAACAGGTCCTTACTGCTGTAATGTGAGGATGGTATTAGCACCTTCTGAAATAGTTTATGAATGCTTAGAATGTGGTGGTTGGTGTTACAGCAGTTCTTAATAAACATAGTCAGGTGGCGGAATGGTAGACGCTAGAAGTGAATAGATAAGTAAGTGTATT
>JAFMJI010000022.1 GCA_017853575.1 Chitinophagaceae bacterium
ATGAAGCGGGTGTAAGAGAAGTTTGCAAAAAACTTGGATTACAAGTTGACAATACCATGGGCAAGGGCAAAATGATTGATGAAATCTTCGGTGAGAAATGTGAACATCATTATATCCAGCCAACATTTATTATTGACTACCCCATTGAAATGAGTCCACTTACCAAAAAACACCGCAGCAAAGCAGGTTTGGTGGAAAGATTCGAGCTAATGGTGAATGGAAAAGAAATTGCGAATGCCTACACGGAATTAAATGACCCCATTGATCAACGTGCAAGATTTGAAGATCAGGTCAAATTAATGGAACGTGGTGATGATGAAGCGATGTTCATCGATCATGATTTTCTTCGTGCATTGGAATACGGAATGCCTCCAACAGCTGGCATAGGATTTGGTATCGACAGAATTTGTATGCTGCTTACCAATCAGCCATCCATCCAGGATGTTCTGTTGTTCCCCATGATGAAACCGGAAACAACCTAATTTACTTCACATGCATCATGCCATTCATCAGGGTCCAGTGACCTGGGAATGTGCATACATAAGGATAATCACCAACTTTTGCGGGTGCTTTAAATGTTAACGTAAAAGATTGACCCGGACTTACAAGCGGTGTTGAGTACAAGACCTCAGGCAAGGATGGTACATAATTTTTTTCTGCGCCTTTTTCATCTTTCATCATTGCATCTCCTGCTTTACCAACTTTTTCTCGCATTCCAGGTTTTGTAATAACGAGATTGTGTTGCATGGCATCTGTATTCTCTAATATTATCTGAACAGGTTGGCCTGGCGAAACTGTAAATTCTTTCAGATCATATTTCATTGCCTCTCTGATGGTTTTGATGCGAATAACTTTAAGATCACCTGATGGCTTTGGTGCAGCAATCGCTCCCCAAGCTACCAACAATCTCTGCAACCTATCGTTTGAGTTTGCAGTTTGAAGTGATTGCAAGAATGACTTGTCAGTTGCTTTTAAAACAACATTTTTCATTTGATAATTCCACCCCTCTGAAAATGCTTTGACTACACTGTTCTTTAAAACAAGGTTTGCATTGTTGACATTTTTCAAAACCGCAACAAGGCTATCCACCGGAGCTACAGAAGCAAAACTGCGCAATGCTCTTTCCAATGCAAACGCATTCATGTCAGGAGGTCGCGCAAATGAAATTTTCTTTTCTGCATAATTGTTGTTCTTGTTGGCCTCCTTGATTTCATTTGATTTGTCGATGGCAACACTGAGTCGGTAATCACCAACAATATCTGTTCCAAAACTGATATTGCCCACCCAAGGGCCGTTGATGTTTTTGGTGATGGAAACAGTTTCACCTGCTTTGATGCCCTCTTTAAAATTCCGGCTTACTTGATCGAACTTAAGCCCCATGCCCTCAAAACGAATATCCAATGGAACAAACTTATCTGCAGCCAGATCTGAAGATCCTTGATTTTTTACATTGACTGTTACATTGATTCGCTCTCGTACTGCTGGTGAAGATGGATCAATTTTAATCTCTGAAACAATCAAGTCAATTCCCTCTACCTGCTTTTTAGGCTCAGACGATGTTGTATTATTCATTTGATGCATGGAATGATCCATTGCAGCTGTTTTTGATGTTGATTGATGTTGAAGTTGATATGCTAAATGCTTTTTCATCAATTTTCCTCCATTTGCTGTCAGCACACATGCAAAAGCATCTGGCAACCATCTGTCTTCTACTTCGCTAGCATTGTGTAGACGTTCAAAAAATGCTTTTTCAGCATCATCACTGATGGGTGATTTGGATAAAAGAAGCAACGCATTCATGACTACCAAAGGATCAGCATCATTCAATAGATTGTATTTCAATAAAAGGGAGACAGCATTTGCATCAGTTGGCATGGCCTGTATTGCATTCTTCCTTAATGCTGCTGAAGGATGAGTAAGCGCCACTTCCAATGTATTATTGTCCAATGCACCTAACCCTTGAAGTGTCCACAATGCATGAATACCAGGAGCGTTGATTCCGATTTCATCTAATGTTTTATCAGCCACCATGCCTTGCAAATAGGAAGCTACATCTTTGTTGCCTCTCTCCACCAACATGCGTTGGGCATGCATCCTCCAAAACATGTTATCACTGCGCAAGGCATTTAATAATCCATTTATATCATAAGATGAAAGAGATTTTGGAATGTATGTTGGTGCATATTTATATCCAACGCGATAAATTCTTCCATGTGTAAAATCTCTCAAATCTGTTTGATAGGCATTTCCAGATCCGTTGTCAAATCCCTTCGGAACTGGATTGTGCTGAATGATATAACTATACCAATCTGCAACCCAGACGGCGCCATCAGGGCCCACTTCTGCAAATACAGGAGAGAACCATTCATCTGCTCCTGCCATTAAATTGAAGGCTTCTTTGTCATAAAAATCTGTTCCCTTTCTGATCAGATTATTTTGATGAAGGATATGTCCTGTTGGTTCCGAAACAAATGCAATCTGATTCCAATATTTTTTTGGAAATGCGCGCGCAGTATAAAAATTATGTCCAGCTGCAGCTGTAAATCCACCAAATGCATCTACTTGTCTGACTTTTTCTGTGATGGGTTTCATGTCGCGGTGAGTATCTGTACTCCTGCCTCCATTTTCAATTCTGTTTTGTGAATTGAAATAGCGGTGAGGGATCGCCATATACCATCCATGAGAATTGTTTGCGGTGGAACCAAAAACATCATTCGTTTCATTGAATGCAAAGCCCCAGGTATTGTTGGAAGTCGATGTCATCCACTCCATTTGAGATCCATCTGGTTTAAACCTGAAAAACGCCTGATAGTATTTCAATGAATCAGCATTCCCAAATTTTCCTTCAAATCCAGAATATCCAACACATCCCCAAATCCAATTGTCAAACCCATAGTGCAAATTAGAAGGTCCTGCATGTGTATCATAGGTTCCAAACCCACTGAACAATACTTTGCGTTCATCTGCTTTATCATCACCATTGGTGTCTTTCAAAAAAAGCATATCGGGTGCCTGGGCAACGATCAATCCACCATTGGCAAATACCATACCAGTTGGAATACTCAATCCATCTGCAAATTTTGTAAACTTATCTGCCTTCCCATCTTTGTTGGTGTCTTCACATATTAATATGTAATCACTTCCTCCTTCTTTCTTTCTTTCATTGGGATAATCTTTTGTGATCAATACATACATCCTTCCTCTTTCATCCCAACTCATTGCAATGGGATGCATCACATTGGGTTCTGCTGCAAACAATTCTAGATTGAAATCAACTGGCACTTGTATATGTTTCATTGATTCTTCAGGGGTCAGTGCCAACTGTTGATATTGGACACCTGGACGCTGTTCATAATTTGGAAGGTTGGCAGATTTATATTCAAAAGGTTTGGGATTTCTTGCATTGAATGCATTCAAAGCATCCTCATTTACTGACCATAAAATTGCATTGTAGATAAGTGATTGAAATCCTGGTTGATTCCATGTGCGCTCATCATGTCCATAAGCCGTGTAAAAAACTTTACCCTTTCCATAACTGCGAGTCCATGTATAGGATTCTGTCGCAGGACTCGAACGATCTTTCTTTTGATCGGCTTTGATTTCTCTTTCAGCCAATACATTGTTATCGCCCAGCAATTGACTGTGGAGATAGGTTTCATCGTAAGCAGTAAAAGGCTGTAGCCCTTTCATGATAGGATGTTCAGGCTGAAGTGTTTTGGTTGTGATGGAATCCATTGTATGTTTCCAAAATTGTCCTCCGACCATTTTTACATATTCTGATGAATTTCTGAAACAGTAAGAAGCGCAATGTATCGGCAATATTCCTTTTCCTGATGCAACATAATCTAACAAGGCACGTTCTGCTTCTGGAGTGATTTCATCCCAATTGGCATAGATCATCAAAGCATCATACTTATTGAGATTTTGACCATTGATGTCTTTTAAATCATCTGTATAAGTAAAGTTGATTCCTTTGGGTCCGAGCGCAGCCATCAGCGATGGAACTCTTTCAATGGGTTTATGATGTCCGTTGTCTCCTAAGAATAAAATTTCTAATCTTCTTCCCTGTTGTGCGAAGAGTTGGGAAGTGAGAAGTAAGCAGGTTAGTAAAAAACGCATGTTGTATTTTTTGAGTTGTCAGTTGACGGTTAACGGTTAACTGTTAACAGTTAACTGTCAATTGATGTTATTATAATCAGGTATCTTAATGATTTCTCCACCTTTCATAGCAGATTCATGGGCAAGGATTCCAACGGAAGTCCAGTTAGCAGATTGTACAGCATTTGGAAAGGGATCTCTGTCTTCGATCAAAGCCATCACAAATTCATGAGCAAGATGTGGATGAGAACCTCCATGTCCTGCACCCTGCGTGAAACTTAAGTGGGTATTCTCTGCTACATCATATACACCCTTGGTGGTAAAATCACGGATGGATTCAGGAAGAAGATGCGCGTAATCAGGTACTTTAACTTTCTGGGGGATTTCATTTTCAGGAAGTTTAGCAGTATGCAACACATGGTCTTCATGTTCAATCAATGCCCATTCAAAAGATTTTTTGGATCCATACACTTCAAAACTTTCACGATACTGACGGGCAACATCAAACAATGATCTGTACACGTATGCACTCAAGTCTGAATCTTTGAATTTGATATGAGCAGATTCAACTGCATAAGGAGAGTTGTGAATGTTTGCCAACTCAGGACGAATGGTTCCTGATCCAAAACATGAAACATATTCTGCTTCCAACCTCAACAATCCAGCAACCGGACCAACACAATGTGTAGCATAATGCATGGGAGGCAGGCCTGGCCAATAATCCGGCCATCCATCCATGTCTTGTTGATGGGATGCTTTCAAAAATTGCACCTTACCCAATTCACCTTTTTCATATAATTCCTTTACAAAGAGAAACTCTCTCGCATACACCACTGTCTCCATCATCATATACTTCTTGCCCGTTTCCTTGCATGCTTTCACAATTGCTTTGCAATCTTCAATGCTAGTGGCCATGGGAACTGTGCATGCAACATGTTTGCCGGCATACAATGCTTTCAAGGATTGTTCTGCATGATTGGGAATAGGCGAATTAATATGAACTGCATCAATCAATGGATCTTTCAACAGCTCGTCATAATCAGCATATCTTTTTTCAATACCAAACGCATCCCCTATTGCGTGAAGCTTTTCTTTGTTGCGCTGACAAATGGCATACATATTTGTATGGGGATGTCGTTGATAAATGGGAATAAACTCCGCACCGAATCCCAATCCAACAATAGCAATGTTTAATTTTTTCATAAGGCTTTTAAAAATTTATAACTGTCTTTTGTCAATTGTATTTCATTTTCAAACAATGGTCGCCAAATATTGGCAGCACTTAATTTCGTGCTGAATGCTTCCACACTGATCATACCATTGTAGCGAATGCGCTGCAATGTTTTCATGATGCCGGGAAAATCAATATGTCCTTCCCCCAATGTTCCTCTATCATTTTCAGAGAGCTGAACATGCACCAACAGATTTCCCATTTTTTCAATGGCGGATGATATATTTTTTTCTTCAATGTTTGCATGAAAAGTATCCAACATCATTTTGCAATTTGGATGGTTAACCCTTTTCACCAATGCAATCAATTCATCTGCGCAACTCACCAAATAACTTTCAAAACGGTTGAGGTACTCTAAAGCCAACGTAATATTCAGGTTAGCTGCATGCTCACTCAATGCTAGCAAATGCTCAACGGCCCAATTGTTTTCTTGAGGAGTAGACTTGGTTCCACTAAAAACTCCCAATGCAGAATGATAAGGTCCGGTCAATAAACTTGAGCCAAGTATAGCTGCACAATCCAATGCACGTTTGTTTTGCTCAAGTGTTTTTTTACGCATGGATGCATCGCTGCTGATGGCATGATGATCAGGACCATTGATGGTAACAGCTACAGCATCTAATCCCAGTGCATCTAAATGCTGTTTCCATTTTCTCCATGTTGTTTCATTGGTATCAAAAATGGGAATTTCCACTGCATCGTATCCTATGGTTTTAATTTGATCAAGGATTGGAAAAAGTGATTCATCCATTTCGGTGCCCCAGAGCAAGAGATTCATTCCAAGTTTGTGGTTCATTTTACCGGTCAAATGGATAATGAATATAAGTTTTTTTGTACATTCAATCAACCAATTAACTGCCATATGTCTAATACTCAAAGATTTACTGCCCTTGATGTGTTCAGGGGAATGACAGTATGTTTCATGATCATTGTAAATAACCAAGGTTCAGGTGCAGAAGCGTATGCTCCTTTGGAACATGCTGCTTGGCATGGATTTACTCCTACTGACCTTGTCTTTCCATCTTTTTTGTTTGCAGTAGGAAATGCCATGGCCTTTACCATGCCCAAGTTTCAGAGCATGAATCAATCAGCAGTATTGGGTAAAATCTTTAAAAGAACTTTTCTGATTTTTTTAATTGGATACCTCTTGTATTGGTTCCCCTTCGTAAAACTCAATGATGCAAACGAATGGGTAATGAAACCCATTGAAACAACCAGAATTTTTGGAGTATTGCAACGGATTGCACTCTGCTATGGCGCAGCTTCACTCATGCTATACTACTTATCAAAACGAACAGTAATTATTATGAGTGTTGTTTTCTTGTTGGGCTACTGGCTGTTGATGTATTTGGGTGGAGATTACAGCATGTTGGGAAGTTTTCAAATCAAGGTAGATAAATGGTTGATTGGCGAGGGACATATGTACAAGGGCGAAGGAGTTGCGTTTGACCCGGAAGGATTTCTCAGCACATTCCCATCTATAGTAAATGTCATCATTGGATATTATGCTGGTGTGATGTTGAGAGAAAAAGGTAAGGAGTATGAAACACTGACCAAACTTTTATTGGGTGGCACAATACTGTTGGCGATTGCATTTTGTTGGAATTACAGCTTCCCTATCAATAAAAAACTATGGACAGGCTCTTTCACACTTTATACTTGTGGAATTGATTTGATGTTAATCAGTTTACTCGTATATGTATTGGATAAAACAGATTTCAGAAAAGACTGGACATCCTTCTTTGAGGTGTTTGGAAAGAATCCGCTTTTCATTTATTTGCTTTCAGATTTCATCCCCATCATGTTCAATATTTTCAAAGATGCCAAAGGACGAACATATGAGGAAGCGATCAACTTGGATATTTTTCAAAAGCTTACCCCTGGTCCATTTGGAGCATTTTTATACTCTGCAACTTTGATGATTATTTGTTGGCTGGTTGGATACTGGATGGACAAAAAGAAAGTATACATCAGAGTTTAGGCAACTCATCATACATAAATTCCTCGCGGGGTTCTTGCAATTGTCTGAAATCTTTGCGAATGGTGTGAGCAATCATTTCATCATCACTGATTTGAAATTTTGCCAAGCTTGCAATTTCATTTATTGAAAGATCAGCTTGTATCCAATTGCTTGCCAAATCTTCAGGCAAGATCACCGGCATTCGTTTTTTCTTGTTGTGAATTTTTTCCATCAGTGAATTTGCAGCTGTGGTAAGAATACTAAAACTATTCACCATCTCACCAGTTGACTGATCCATCCAGGGATTGAAAATGCCTGCCATGAAAAAATACTCCTGATCTTTCAAGCCTATATAATAAGGATATGCCGTGTCCTTCCCTCCTGGAGGTGTAAAATGTCGCCATTCATAAAACCCTGAAGACAAGACAAGGCATCTTCTATGTACTGCAGCGTCTTTATAAGTTGGCTTGTTTAGCACATCTTCTCCTCTTGCATTCAAGGTATTGTGAGGAAAATCTTTTTGTCCTGTTTTAGGATTTATACCGCCTTTTCTAAAATGCAACAGCGCATCTGAAGTTTTGATGTAGGAAGGAATAAATTCCCAATGCATCATCTCTATTTCAAAATCAAGTCCGTTTTCAATAGGCTTGATCACTGGCCACAAGGGATAATCAAACCCACTTGCCAATGGCTGATGAAGGTTAATATTTGAATCACTCAATTTCTTTTCCTTCTTCTTCAGCTTTATATGTTGGGCCCGGCTGATGTCAATTCCGTTGTAAAAGCACATCCTGCAAATTATGAAATGGCAGTTGTGTACCCTTCAAAACTGTTGAAAATCATGGCAGAATCCCTATTTTTGCTGCTCTCAAGCATCAAGAATGGATTATAATACTACAAGGCCTCATTTGGCTATGAAGGAGTATGGCAGACATGTACAAAAAATGGTAGACCATATTCTTTCTATTGAGGACAAAGAAAGAAGACAAAAAAATGCACAGGCAGTTATTGAATTAATGGGATTTTTCAATCCACACCTTAAAAGTGTGGAAGACTATCGTCATAAACTGTGGGACCACCTTTTTCTGATTGCTGATTTCAATCTGGAAGTAGACAGTCCATATCCGATACCTACAAGAGAATCGCTAAAAGCGAAACCTGCACCACTTCCTTATCCAAAAAGATATCCCAGATATTCTCATTTAGGAAAGCACTTGGAGCTGGTGATTGCAAAAGCAATGGCAGAAGAGAATGAAGAGAAGCGTTCAGGATTTGCACATATCATTGCTTATTACATGAAACTTGCCTATAATACATGGCACAAAGAATTGATCCCAGACGAAAGCATTCGAAGTGAATTGAATGCTATTACGCAGGGACAACTAGAGTTTACCAATACTCCATTTGTAAGAGCATATAGAGAGCGCGATGAACGTTTCATGAAACGCGGAAAAGGCGGTGGATTTCAGCAGCGAAACCGCAATGGTGGTGGAGGCAAAAACAGACCACAACAAAAATTCGGCAAAAAGCGATTCAAGTAGTCGGCGTACATTAAAGCATTTGCATGAAAGCATTTGAAGTTCAGGGTGGCATCAAACTACATGGTGAAATCACTCCACAAGGTGCAAAGAACGAAGCATTACAAATTATCAGTGCTGTATTGCTCACATCGGAAGCAATTACCATTCACAATATTCCCGATATTTTAGATGTCAATCTGTTGATTGATTTACTGGAAGACTTGGGAGTTGGTGTTAATAGAATAGATAGACATACCTGCACATTCAAGGCAGATCATATTGCACTTGAAAAACTGGAAGACCCTTCATTTCAAAAGAACAGCAGTCGCCTGCGCGGATCAGTTATGATAGCAGGCCCGTTGCTCGGAAGATTTAAAAAAGCATTTATTCCAAAGCCTGGTGGAGATAAGATTGGAAGAAGAAGATTGGATACACATATCATAGGTTTTGAAAAACTTGGTGTAAAGTTTGAATACATCCAAGGAGAAGGATTTTTCAGATTGCACACGAATCAGTTGATTGGAACTGACCTCTTACTGGATGAACCTTCGGTAACAGGAACAGCAAATATTATTTTTGCTGCTGTTCTTGCAAAAGGAAAGACAACCATTTACAACGCTGCATGCGAACCATACATTCAACAACTCTGTAAGATGTTGAACAGCATGGGAGCAAAAATTTCTGGAGTTGGATCTAATTTATTGAGCATTGAAGGTGTGTCATCACTTGGTGGAACCACACACACATTGCTACCTGATATGATTGAGGTGGGATCATTTATTGGTTTGGCTGCAATGACCCAAAGCAAGATCACCATCAAGGATGCAGGCATACAACATCTTGGTATCATTCCACAAAAATTCCAACAACTCGGCATTCAGATGGAATTCAGGGGAGATGATATTATTATACCTGAGCAGGATGTTTATCAGATCCAGGATTTCATTGATGGATCTGTATTGACAATTTATGATCATCCATGGCCAGGACTTACACCAGACCTCTTAAGCATCATGCTCGTTGTGGCGACACAGGCAAGAGGAAGTGTATTGATTCATCAAAAAATGTTTGAAAGCAGGTTGTTCTTTGTCGACAAGTTGATTGATATGGGTGCAAGGATTATTTTATGTGATCCACATCGCGCAGCTGTAATCGGATTGGAAAGAGAACAATCCCTAAGAGGTATTACCATGGCGAGTCCGGATATTCGTGCCGGTGTCGCGCTCTTGATTGCAGCACTCAGTGCAGAGGGTAAGAGCATCATACAGAATATAGAACAAATCGACAGGGGTTATCAGTACATCGATAAACGCCTTACTGCACTTGGTGCACAGATAAAAAGAATTGACTCATAAGATGGAGGGATCTCACCAAAAAAAAATCATTATTCTAACTGCGCCGTCTGGTGCAGGTAAAACGAGTGTGAAGTCACTATTATTGGATGCACTCAAGAAAGAATTGTCTTTCAGTGTTTCAGCAACTACAAGAAAGATCAGGGGAAATGAGCAGGAAGGTATCGACTATCACTATACGAATGAAGAAGTTTTCAAAAAACTGATTGAAAACAATTCTTTTATCGAATGGGAAATGGTTTACCCAGGATTATATTATGGAACAACTGTTCAAGAGATAAACAGCATTTGGGAAGAGGGCAAGGTGCCGGTATTGGATATTGATGTGAAAGGTGCGTTGAATGTAAAGAAGCAATTTGGAGAAAAGGTATTGACCGTCTTTATTGAACCGCCATCAATTGATGTGTTAAAAGAGCGTTTGCAAAAAAGAGGAACCGATACAGCAGAAAATATTCTGATCAGAATCAACAAGGCCACTGAAGAGATGCAATACAAAGGCAAGTTCGATCAGGTAGTTTTAAACGATGACATCGAAAGAGCTGCTGAAGAGGTCATTGCACTGGTTAGACAGTTCATTAAGAACTGATGTATCTTTGTTACGCATGGGATCGTTTTTTTTATTTGGAATTTTTATAGCCTTCTTGCTTGGTGGATTTTTTGCCGGCATTGAAGTTGGATTTATTTCGCTCAACAGATTAACTGTTGAGTTGAGAAAAAAACAACGATCCAAAAGCGCAACCACTCTATCTCAGTTTTTAGATGAGCCTGCCAAGTTCATTTATGCGATGAATATAGGCATTGTAATTATGCTTGTCATCTACGGATTATTTGTTGATGAATTGCTTTCCCCATTGTGGTTGATGACAGAAAGTTATTTATTGGACGACCTCATCCCATATTTTTTATACATACGGATCTTATTTGACCTGGTGGTGGCAGCTGCAGCATTTCTATTTTATTTCTTTTTCAGCAGGGCCTTGTTTGGATCAAAGAGTGACACTTTGATGTTTTTTCTTACACCAGTATTTTCTTTTTTTTACAGACTGTTTCAGCCGCTGGCAGACAAATTTGTACAATTGTCTGAGTGGATATTGGAGAATCTCATCAATGTGCATGTTCGTAAAAGCAAGCATGCATTTACCAGATTGGAGTTGGAAAATTTCATTCAACCCAGAGATGAAAAAGCAAATGAAAGCCAGGAATTAAACAAAGAGTTATTTGAAAATGCATTGACCCTTCCTTACGTAAAAGTTCGTCAATGCCTGGTACCCAGAAAAGAGATTGAGTCCATTCATGTCAATGAAAGCATCGAAGCACTCAAAAAGAAATTTGTTGAAACCAATCTGAGCAAGTTGGTTGTATATGATAAAAACATTGATCACATCTTGGGATATGTACATCAACTTTCACTGTTTAAAAATCCACTCAGCATTCAATCTATTTTATATTCTATTCCAACTGTGCCTGAGAGCATGACTGCATCAGATTTGATGAATCGGTTAATCAAGGAAAGGAAAAGCATGGCATGGGTGGTGGATGAATTTGGCGGTACATCCGGAATAGTTACCATGGAAGATTTACTGGAGGAGTTGTTCGGAGAAATCAAAGATGAATACGATACTGAAGAGCTGATTGAAAGAGAAATGAACGAAAACGAATTTGAATTTTCAGGAAGGTTAAGTATCGATGAACTCAATGAAAAATATAAACTAGGACTAGATATGAATGACTCTGAAACCCTCTCCGGGTTTATCATTCATTACAACGAGTCCATTCCCAAAGTAAAAGAGAGAATTGTAATTGGAAAATTTGAATTTGAAATTTTAGAAGTTACAGACACCAGAATTGAGCTGGTAAGGGTTAAAAAATCACTATAGTGTTTTTTTGGTGCACCTCAAGAAGTCGAAATGTTCTTTTGGAACATGTTTCCTGAAATGAAAGAGAAAGGAAACATATGCCCCAATATTTTGAAGATCAGTTTTGTTGTTAAAAACGTGCAGGTCGTTTAGCCCGAGCATGATTGGACCGGCTCTTAAAGCAGCTCCGACATTCCATGTTGTCTTTGGATTATAGGAGATTGGAAGATAGAATCCAACGTTTCTATTTTCAATTCGGGGCGTAACACTCAGATATGCAATATCTCTCGTTATATAATGACTGTTGCTTACCAAAGAAAAAGGGAGTGATAAAGCCGCATTGATGTATATAAAGGGATTTATTTTACGATCAATATTTACATTAAATCGTGTTGGGTGATAAATATTGAAGTTGCCCTTGAGGTGTTCAAATTTTTCAACCACGGTTGCAATGGAGTCATTGAAGTCTGCTAGACTGTTAACAGCTCCGAAGAATTTATCGATCAGAATTTCCGGCGTGATATTTTGTTTCATTCCACTTGATATGGCACTTTCCGAAAAATATTCATACTTGGCAAAGCCCAGGTCAACCAAAGAGAGTCCTATCTTCCATCCATAGTTATAATCGAGTCCCTCATAAAACCAATCCGACGATTGCTCTTCCTTGATCAAAATTTCAGTTCCTATATCCAATGAAGCCCCTGTTTTCATTTGACCTCGGAGGTTCCTGTAATTTTCTTTGAAAGTCTGTGCATTGTCCCATGCTGCAAGTGTTGTAGAAATTCCATACATAAAATCTGCATTGGTAATTTCATACGCATCGATACCGCTGTAGTTATACTTTCTGTATTGAAAATTACCCAATGAACTTACTACTCCAGCCAAACCGCGGTTCATTCTAATATTTCCCCCTATGTTCAACAGATACTTTCTGTTGTCTATAATATTTCTAGAAATATTTGCGACATATTCTAACCAATTAGAAGTAGCCAAGCTTGCGTTGAATGGTAAACTTTTTGAATTCTGTTCGAAGAAATTAATAATATCATTTGTAGAATCGGTAAGGTTGTAGTGACTTGTATTTACGTTGATCAAACTTCGCAGGTTTATTCCAAAACCGATGGCAGTCTTTTCATTCAACTTATGTTTGAAGTTAATAATATTCAGATGAAAGTTTGTGATCAGTTCACGAGGATAATCACCGATTGATGGATTTAGCGTTAATGCAGGGTTCTTGCTCAGTAGGGGTGCATAGCCGAAATTGATATAATTGGTGTAGGTATTGAAATGAGCATTGGCCAATGAAAAATCAGTAGTATCGGCTGAAGACAAAGTAGATGCAGGATTCTGATACATCCCCAGACTTCCGGCATATCTGGATCCGGTAAGCGCATGATGAGTTTGTGCAAGAATGGAGTTGGAGATATAAAACAATAAAATCAGCAAATACCTGTTCCTCATGATTATCCTTAACGATAATTGAAGGTACTCATAAAGTTAAATTAATTAATGTATTTTAATCGTAGATTTCTTGATTTTTCAACTTTTTACTTCGTATATAATGATTAATCCTATTGGCAAAAGATGATAAGAATAATTTTTATTGGGATTAAATGGCTCTTTAATAATTCAGGAATCTATACATGACTAGATGAAATAATTAATCGCCAGGTATGTCTATCAAATACTAACCATTTAATGATTATTTTTGCCATCCATTGGTCCCGTAGTTCAATGCCTGCCTGCCGAAGGCAGGGATAGAATATCTACCTTCGGTAGACAGGGAAGTTTCCTAAACTTTAGATACAGTTAATAAATCTGTAGATCAGTAATCAGAAACGAAAACTTTATCTTTGAAAAGTGATTGAGGTTTATGCAATAGTGAGTTTGGAAAGTAAAAATATTTATGTTGGAATGGCTTTGAGTGCAGAAAGAAGACTCAAGGAGCACAACATTGGAAAGAGCAGATATACCAGTAGCTTTAGACCATGGAAATTATTTCATGTTGAATATTTCCCAGATTGGAAGCAAGCTCGTGTCAGAGAAAAATATTTGAAATCAGGAGTTGGTAAGGAATTCCTGAAATCACTGGTCCCGTAGTTCAATGGATAGAATAGAAGTTTCCTAAACTTTAGATACAGGTTC
>JAFMJI010000036.1 GCA_017853575.1 Chitinophagaceae bacterium
ATGGTGTCATCACTGGTTTTGGAACTATTGATGGTCGACCTGTTTATGTTTACTCGCAAGACTTCACGGCTATGGGTGGCTCATTAGGTGAAGCAATGGGTGGAAAAATTGTTAAGTTAATGGATTTGGCAATTAAATCTGGTGCACCAATTATTGGTATTAATGATTCAGGTGGCGCAAGAATTCAAGAAGGTGTTGCATCACTTGCAATGTATGGAGAAATCTTTTTAAGAAATACCAGAGCATCAGGTGTTATTCCACAAATTTCCATCATCATGGGACCTTGTGCTGGAGGAGCTGTTTATTCACCAGCCTTAACTGATTTTGTTGTCATGGTTGATAAAACCTCACACATGTTTATTACTGGTCCAGATGTAATAAAAACAGTAACTGGCGAAGAAGTTTCTTTTGAAGATTTAGGTGGAGCAAGAGCTCATGCCACAAAATCAGGTGTAGCTCACTACATGGCAAGTGATGAAGATGATGCTTTGGATTATGTAAGAACACTTCTTAGTTTCTTACCTTCTAATAATGCTGAACCTTCACAACATTTTGAATCAAAAGTTGATTTACAAATTAATCAACATGATTTGGAAATGGATACATTGGTTCCAGATTCACCAAATCAACCTTATGACATGCACGTGTTAGTTAAACATGTTTTAGATGATGATGAATTTTTTGAAATCCATGGCGGTTGGGCACCAAACATTATGGTTGGTTTTGGTCGTATTGAAGGTCAAAGTGTGGGAATTGTGGCAAACCAGCCAATGCAATTTGCAGGAACTTTAGACATTGAAGCATCAGAAAAAGCTGCTCGCTTTGTTCGAACTTGCGATGCTTTTAATATTCCAATTATTACCTTCGTTGATGTTCCAGGATTCTTACCTGGTGTTGACCAAGAATACGGTGGAATTATTAGACGCGGTGCCAAATTAATTTATGCATATGCTGAAGCAACAGTTCCTTTAATAACAGTTATTACCAGAAAAGCTTATGGTGGTGCATACATTGTTATGGGATCAAAGCATTTAGGTGCAGATTTAAATCTTGCTTGGCCAACTGCTCAAGTTGCAGTAATGGGTGCACAAGGTGCGGTAAATATTCTCTTTAGAAAAGAAATAACTGGAGCAAAAGATCCTGTTAGTGAGCGTGCTGACAAAATTAGTGAATACGAAGAAGCTTTTGATAATCCATATGTTGCAGCAGAACGTGGCTGGATTGATGCAGTTATTGCGCCAAGTGAAACCAGAATCAGAATTATTAGAGGACTTCGCCAACTAATTACTAAACGTGAATCAATGCCTCCAAAGAAGCATGGAAATATCCCACTGTGACAAAGCCACTTGAATTTCACGTTATTAGAGGAAACCCAACAGCAGATGAAATTGCTGCGATCCATGTAGCACTACAAGTCGCCAAGAATTCTTCAGAAGAATTAGGTAAACAAAAAAAGAGAATTAGTAACTGGAATAGTCCTCAATTTAGATTCAGAAACACGCCACAACTAAATATTGGTTGGCAATATTCATACCTTCCAGGGGCATGAGTTTTCCGGTAATCCTGGCTTCTGCCTCCCCCGCCAGATTGATGCTTCTTCGAAGCCAAAATATTCAACCAATTGTTATTGCATCTGAAATTAATGAAAAAGAAATAGAAGAACAATACAAAGATTCCTCAACTGAAATAGTGGTTAAAGAACTTTCTATTGCTAAAGCAAATTACGTTTTAACAAACAATGTTTCTCTAAATTCTGGAATTCTGATTGCAGCAGACTCAATGCTTGAATTTGAATCTCAAAGCTTAGGAAAACCACTGAATGCAGAAAATGCCATTGCCAGATGGCAAAAAATGCGCGGAAAATCAGGAATTTTGCACACCGGTCACACGGTGATTCGCTTGGATAATAAACAAACAATTACAAGAGTTGTATCAACTAAAGTTGAATTTGCAAATGTTGATGATAAAGAAATTATTGATTATGTTGCAACAAAAGAACCATTGAATGTTGCTGGTGCTTTCACAATCGATTCTTTAGGCGCTGCGTTTGTGAAAGAGGTCCAGGGTGATCACAGTAATGTAATCGGCTTATCTCTTCCAGCACTTAGAGAAATTGTTCGTGAACTTGGACTCTCGTGGACATCATTGTGGGAAATGGCATAAAGTAACAAATCATGGCTAAATCTGGCTCACAAAAACTTTCAATTACAAAAATACTTATTGCCAATCGTGGTGAAATTGCTGTTCGCATAGCAAGGGCTTGTAAAGATTCTGGAATTTCAAGTGTGGCTATTTATGCAGAACCAGATAGAGATGCACTCCATGTCTTGCACGCTGATGAAGCATATTCTTTAAATGGAACTATTGCTTCAGAAACTTATCTTTCAATTCCAAAAATTTTAGAAATTGCTAAACGCTCTGGAGCTGATGCAATTCATCCTGGTTATGGTTTTCTTTCTGAGAACGCAGATTTTGCGCAAAGCGTTATAGATGCAGGATTGATTTGGATTGGTCCTCCACCTGCCGCAATTAAATCTTTAGGTGACAAAGTTCAAGCACGCCATATCGCAGCAAAAGTTGGTGCACCTTTAGTTCCAGGAACAAAAGATCCAGTCAATGATGCAAGTGAAGTTGTGGACTTTGCAAATAAATACGGTTTACCTATTGCCATCAAAGCAGCATTTGGTGGTGGTGGTCGAGGATTAAAAGTAGCTCGCAACCAAGAAGAAATAGTAGAACTTTATGAATCAGCTGTTAGAGAAGCAACTGCTGCTTTTGGTCGTGGTGAATGTTTTGTTGAAAGATACCTAGATCGTCCTCGACATGTGGAAACACAATGTCTGGCTGACAAGTTTGGCAATGTGGTGGTGGTTTCAACCAGAGATTGTTCATTGCAACGTCGACACCAAAAACTTGTGGAAGAGGCTCCTGCTCCATTTTTGACAGATGATCAAAGAAGACAACTTTATGATTCATCAAAAGCAATTTTAAAAGAAGCAAATTACGAAGGTGCTGGAACTTGCGAATTTCTTATTGGCCAAGACGGAACAATTTCGTTTCTAGAAGTAAATACTCGACTTCAAGTTGAACATCCTGTTAGCGAAGAAGTAACTGGAATTGATTTAGTACGTGAACAAATAAGAATCGCAAGTGGTGAAAAACTTGGTTATCACGATCCAATAA
>JAFMJI010000014.1 GCA_017853575.1 Chitinophagaceae bacterium
GGTTCGAACCCGCTATTCTCCACTAGAAATTTAAGTTCTCTGTTACGCATCAAGAACGTCAGCCCTGCCTGCCGGCAGGCAGGGGTTCGAACCCGCTATTCTCCACAATTAGATGCTTATTAGAAAATTATAGAAAGCCCAATTCTAACTTAGCTTCCTCGCTCATCATATCCTTGGTCCACGCTGGTGTCCAGGTAATCTCAACAAAAACATCATTCACCCCTTCAACCTCCCTGATTTTTTGGTCAACTTCATGAGGTAGTGTTTGTGCAGCAGGACAACTAGGTGCAGTGAGTGTCATGATGACTTGCACATTATTAATAGGAACAACATTCACTTCATAAATCAAGCCCAGTTCCCAAATATTCACAGGAAGTTCCGGATCAAAAACAGTTTTGATCTTTTCAATTACTTCTTGTTTTATTTGTTCTTCTGTTTTCATTTGAATCTGTTATCTGTTGACGGTTGGCTGTTAACCGTTAACTGTATTATCTCGTCCCTCGTCCCTTATCCCTCGTCCCTTTATCAAGTACACCCCCGCATCCATCTTCATTTGCTTGATCATAGCTCTGAGACCATTCGATCTTGTTTGTGCAAGATGTGAACTCAATCCAACTTTATCTATAAACTCCAATGGTGCATCGATAATTTCCTGCGGCGTATGTCCACTTAGAACCTGAATCATCAAACTCACCAGGCCTTTTACTATAACTGCATCACTGTCTCCCTCAAAATAGACCCTGCCTTCTTTTTCAAAGGAATGAATCCATACACTGGATTGGCAACCTTTAATCTTGAACTCTTCTGTTTTATATTGATCATTGAGTTCAGGAAGTTTTTTCCCGATATCAATGATGTATTCATATTTCTGTTCCCATGTATCAAACAAAGAAAAGTCTTCGATAATGGAGCGCTCAACAGATGATATGGTTGGATGTGATTCCATTATTTCAACATCTTGATAGCTTTGTTCAATGCTTCGATGAATATATCCACTTCTTCAATTGTGTTATATGCTGCGAATGAAGCCCGGGTGGTGCCTACAATTCCCAGACATTGCATCAATGGTTGCGCGCAATGATGACCTGTTCTTACAGCAATCCCCTGATTGTCCAGCAAAATGGCAAGATCTTGCGGATGCACACCATCTATTGTAAATGATATTACGCTTACTTTAGGTTGGATGTCTCCAATTATATGCAGTCCTGGTATATCTTTTAATTTTGAAGTAGCATGTTCTAATAAAAGATCTTCGTGTTTTCTGATATTGGATTTTCCAACTCGGTTGATAAATTCAATGGCAGATTTCAACACAATGGCATCTGCAATATTGGGGGTGCCTGCTTCAAACTTGAAGGGCAACTCATTGTAAGTTGTCTTTTCAAATGTTACTTCTTTAATCATCTCTCCACCACCTTGATATGGGGGCATGGACTCTAAAAGATGTTTTTTCCCATACAGGATTCCAATTCCTGTAGGACCATAAATTTTATGTCCTGAAAATGCAAAGAAGTCGCAATCCATTTTCTGTACATCAATATCCAGGTGCACTGAAGATTGCGCGCCATCAACCATTACCAAAGCTCCTTGCTGATGGGCGAGTGCAATAATTTCTTCAACAGGATTGATAACACCCAATGCATTGGAGGCATGTACAATGGAAACAAATTTTGTTTTTTTGGATAGCATTTTCTCAAATGCATTCATATCTAATTTTCCATTTCCATCAATTGGAATGACTTTAATGGATGCACCTTTTTTTTCTGCTATCATTTGCCAGGGAACAATATTGGCATGGTGTTCAAGTGAGCTGATGATAATTTCATCTCCCTCATTCAAAAATGCATTGCCCCAAGAGTTAGCAACCAGATTGATGCTTTCTGTAGTGCCTTTTGTGAAAATAATTTCTTCGTGATGCTTTGCCTGAATAAATGATTGTACGACAGCACGAGATGCTTCAAAATCTGCAGTGGCCTCATCGGCTAGCGTATGAAGTCCGCGATGAATATTTGCGTTATAGTAAGAGTAGTAATGCGCAATTGCATCAATCACCTGTTTTGGTTTTTGAGAAGTTGCAGCATTGTCGAAATATACCAGTGTTTTTCCCTTGACTTTTCTTTCAAGTATGGGAAACTCAGACCTAATTGATTGTATGTCGTATGGTAGAGTAGACGACATATTTATGCTTGAAAAGATAAACGTTCTGAAATAAGTTGCTCAATGTAATTTTTGATGGCTTCATGCTCAATTTGTCCTAGAATATCACTTGCAAATGCTTGAAGCAACAATGCCTTTGCATTTTTTTCAGAAATGCCTCTTGCTCTCAAATAGAAGAGTGCATCTTCATCCAGCTTTCCAATGGTGCATCCATGTGAGCATTTCACATCATCTGCAAAAATTTCTAACTGTGGTTTTGTATTAGCAGATGCCTGGTCTCCAATTAGGATGTTTTTGTTGGATTGATATGCATTTGTTTTTTGTGAATCCTTGCGAACAAATATTTTTCCATTGAATACCCCGGTCGATTGATCATCCATGATGCCTTTATACAATTCATTGCTTTCGCAATGCGGCATCCTGTTGTCAACAATTGTGTGGTTGTCGGCTATGGTATTTCCGTTGAGAAGATACAATCCATACATATGGCTTTCTGCATGTTCATCCTCCATTACCATGTTTAAATTGTTTCTAACAATGGCGCCATCCAAAGTTATCGTTACCGCATGTGTATTTGATCTTTCAAGCTGACGAACATGGGTTGTTCCAGTATGATTGGAATGCTTTCCCTCGTTTTGAAGTTTAATGTATCTGGTGATAGAATCTCTTCCTGTACATATTTCAATTACTTCATTTGTAAAACTTTCGCCACCTCCAATGTTGATATAAGTCTCTACAATTGTTATCTGAGCATTTGCTTCAATGGAAGCAAGTATTCTTGGTTGAGAAAACCTGAATCCATTGCTGCTGTCAGAAAAATGATAGATGATCAAGGGTTGTAATAGGCTTTTACCTTTTTTTAATTTTATGAAGGCACCTCCGGAGGCAAATGCTCCGTTTAGGGCATTCACACCATCAGGATGATAAGCCTGGCTATGTCCTAAATGTTCTTCAACAAAAAGTGCATCTTCATCTCCAGCTGCAGTCTCAAGCGATTTTACAACCAATGCATCTTTTTCATGGATGATAGAATGATCGGCTTGAAATCGTCCATTGAAAAAAACAATGGTATTAGCCTCTTCGGTACCAGGTAAGATTGATTTTTTGATGATCGTATCTTCAAGATTGGATGACTCAATTGCTATATTCATTTCATCCTTAAATATATTCTTGACAGGAATATATTTCCATTCTTCATGTTTCAACGCAGGTATTCCCATGCCGGAAAAAGTTTTCCAATTTTCCGTTTGGAAAGAAGCAAGATGGGTTGAATTACCTTCTTGCTGCGAATATGCTGTTTTCAAATTGCTTTTCACATCCATCTATCCAGTATTTTATGCAATTGCCTGATCAACTTCTTCTTTGATAAAATCATATCCTCTCTCCTCTAATTCCAATGCCAAATCCTTGGTGCCTGATTTCACAATTCTTCCTTTGTAAAGAACATGCACATAATCTGGAACGATGTATTCAAGCAATCTCTGATAGTGTGTTACAACCAGAAACGAATTGTCTTTGGATCTTAGTTGATTTACTCCATTCGCAACAATACGCAATGCATCAATATCAAGTCCGGAGTCTGTTTCATCCAAAATAGCAAGCTTTGGCTCCAGCATGGCCATCTGAAATATTTCATTTCTTTTTTTCTCGCCACCAGAAAATCCTTCATTCAATGATCTTGACAACAATGCTTGGTCAATTTGAACGAGTTTCATTTTTTCTTTCATTAATTTCAAAAACTGTGCTGCATCCAATGGATCCAATCCATGGTATTTTCTTTTTTCATTCAATGCTGTTTTCATGAAATTGGTGGTGCTTACACCTGGAATTTCAACAGGGTACTGGAATGCGAGAAACAATCCTTCTTTTGCTCTGTCTTCCGGAGATAGTTCAAGCAAATCTTTTCCTAAGAAATCAACAGATCCTCCAGTTACTTCATAATCTTCTCTTCCAGCAAGCACCGATGCAAGGGTACTCTTTCCGGATCCATTCGGACCCATGATCGCATGTACCTCTCCTGGTTTGATATCAAGGTTGATACCTCTAAGGATTTCTTTCTCTTCGATGCGGGCTTGCAGATTTTCAATCTTCAGCATATATATGAATTGATATTTTAAAATTATCCTACACTTCCTTCTAAACTGATGGCAAGCAGCTTCTGTGCTTCCACTGCGAATTCCATCGGCAACTGATTCATAACTTCTTTTGCAAAACCATTGATGATCAATGCTACAGCTGTTTCAGTGTCCATTCCTCTTTGGTTACAGTAGAAGATTTGATCTTCACCAATTTTAGAAGTAGTTGCTTCATGCTCAACAACAGCAGTATTGTTTTTTACTTCGATGTAAGGAAAAGTATGGGCACCGCATTTATCTCCTAACAACAATGAATCACATTGAGAAAAGTTTCTTGCATTGGTTGCATTCTTCGCAACATTCACAAGTCCTCTGTATGAGTTGTTGCTCTTTCCTGCGGAGATTCCTTTGGAAACAATTCTACTTCTTGTGTTTTTACCCAAGTGTATCATCTTGGTTCCGGTATCTGCCTGTTGAAAATTATTGGTTACAGCAACAGAATAAAATTCACCAATGCTGTTATCGCCTTTCAGTATAACACTAGGATATTTCCAGGTTACACTTGAGCCAGTCTCCACCTGGGTCCATGAAATTTTTGCATGGTCTCCAGCACAGATCCCTCGTTTAGTAACGAAATTATAAATACCGCCTTTCCCTTCCTTGTCGCCAGGATACCAGTTTTGAACAGTAGAGTATTTGATTTCTGCTTTTTCTTTGGCGATCAATTCAACCACTGCAGCATGCAATTGATTTTCATCACGCATAGGAGCAGTACATCCTTCCAAATAGCTCACATAACTTTCTTCTTCAGCAACGATCAACGTTCTTTCAAATTGACCAGTGTTCTTAGCATTGATCCTGAAATAAGTGGAAAGTTCCATGGGGCATCTTACACCCTTTGGGATATAACAAAATGATCCGTCACTGAATACTGCAGCGTTCAATGCCGTGAAATAGTTGTCGGTGGCAGGTACAACTGATCCTAAATATTTCTTTACGAGCTCTCCATGTTCCTGGATCGCTTCGCTCATTGAACAAAATATTACTCCAACTTTTGACAACTCTTCTTTAAAAGTTGTTGCAACTGAAATACTGTCCATCACTGCATCAACTGCAACTCCTGTCAATCGTTTTTGTTCATTCAAGGAAATCCCAAGTTTTTCAAAAGTATTTCTCAACTCAGGGTCTATCTCATCCAAGCTTTTGGGAGAAACTTTTTGCTTGGGTGCTGAATAGTAAATGATGTCTTGAAAATTGATGGTTGGATAGATGACATTCGCCCAGTTGGGTTCCTCCATTTTTTGCCAATGTTGAAATGCTTTTAATCTGTACTCCAACATCCATACAGGCTCATTTTTCTTTGCAGAAATAAAGCGTATAGTATCTTCCGATAAACCCTTTGGAGCTTCATCCGCTTCAATGTTCGTTACAAAACCATATTTGTATTCCGAGCTGGTAATTTCTTCTAAAATATCGTCCTGTTGCTCTGGCATGGGGTCTCTCTTTTTAATGGTCTGCAAAATTCACGATTTTCAAGTTTTCAGGGAAATGATACAAGAGCTTAAAACCTGATTTTCAATCATTTTTCCCAATATCGTAACACAAAAGCTGGGGATTGGTTCATTTTGTCTAGTTTGTGTCAGTTTTAGAGCGAATTCAAACCGGTTTAACCAATGACCAAGCAAGGATTGGAGCAGATTTTCAAGTCGAAATTTAATACACCATCACATTTTTTTAAAGCACCCGGAAGAATCAATTTGATTGGTGAACATACCGATTACAACGACGGGTTCGTGTTGCCAGCAGGTATTGATAAGTTTTGTGGAATTGCAATTGCTCCATCGCCAAAAAAATCATTCCAAATCGTTGCATCTGACCTGAATGATGAAATTTCTTTTGAAAATATTACAGATCAACCTGTTTCATCTCATTGGGTTAACTACATCTGGGGGGTGATCCATGCATTTAAGAAAAGAGGATTTACCATTCCTGCATTTAATGCAGTTATTCAATCAGATATTCCTGTTGGCGCTGGACTTTCCTCTTCGGCTGCGTTGGAAGTTGTTTTTGCAAAAGCTTTCAATGTATTGTTTCAGTGTGGACTCACAGATATTGATCTGACATGGATTGCAAAAGAAGCTGAAAATAATTTCGTTGGATTGCAATGCGGTATCATGGATATGTTCGCAAGTGTTCATGCCAAAAAAAATCATGCGATCAAATTGGATTGCAGGAGTCTTGAATTTGAATATGTACCAATGAATCTTGCATCCAATAAGATTTTGTTGATAGATACATGTGTGAAACATGAGTTGGCTTCTTCGGAATACAATCAGCGCCGCCTCGAATGTGAATCTGCCGTTTCAAAAATGAAACAAAATGGTATAAAGCTTCATTCATTGAGAGGTGCTTCCATTGAACAGGTGTATGAAATGAAATTTAAAATGTCGGATGATGAATTCAAACGAGCAAAGTATGTAGTTGAAGAAAACAATCGACTTCATCAATTTGTCGATGCCATTAGCAAAAGCAATATGTCGGCTGCAGGAGCTTTCTTGTATGCATCGCATTACGGATTAAAGCATGACTATGAAGTAAGTTGCCCTGAGTTGGATTTTCTGGTTGAAACTGTAAAATCATTAAATGGCGTTTGGGGCGGAAGGTTGATGGGAGGCGGATTTGGTGGATGCACCATCAATTTGGTCGAAACAGAAAAAATAGAAGAAATCAAATCGAACATTACTGCTGCATACCACAAACAATTCGGTGTCAGTCCAAAATATTATATTGCAAGTACAGGTGATGGTGCCTGTGAATTTTAATGCATCATATGAAAAAATTGTTTGCCTTTGCCCAGGTTTTTCTTGCAGGATTTACAGCATGTGTTGTTCCTCCTTCATCCAGAGAGCATGCTGCGCTTGATAAGGATAGAGTAAATGCTTTTGCGGATACGCATAATGGAAAAAAAGTCAAGCTATATACCCTTAGAAATAAAAACGGTATGGCTGTTGAAATCAGCAATTATGGTGCAACGCTGGTTTCTATTCATGTTCCTGATAAAGATGGAAATGATGGAAATGTGCTGTTGGGCTATGACGATGTCAATGGATATTATAATGGTAAATCATATTTTGGATGCGTTGTAGGACGATTTGCAAACCGAATAGCAAAAGCAACATTCAAGTTAGATGGAAAGGAATACCATGTGCCACAAAATGATGGATTAAATTCCTTGCATGGCGGGATTAACAGCATTGACAAGCAAGTATGGGATGCCCGAATTATGAATGATGCGATTCGATTCACCACTGTCATAAAAGATGGCGACAATGGATATCCCGGAAATGTTAAACTTACAGTCGTTTATTCACTAAGGGCGGATAATAGTTTGGTAATAGATTATGCTGCAACAACTGATCAACCGACTGTCCTCAATATCAGCAATCACGCATATTTTAATCTGACGGGTGATCCATCTAACACCATATTGGATCATGAAATCAAGATCAATGCAGATGCTTTTACTCCGGTCGACAGCACATTGATTCCAACGGGCGAATTAAAAAAAGTTGCCGGTACTCCATTCGATTTTACGCTATTCAAAAAAATTGGAAAAGAAATAAATCAACAAGATCAGCAATTGATTTACGGAAAAGGATATGATCACAATTTTGTTTTAAATACAAATGATGGCAAGTCTCCTGTTGTAGAAGTGATTGAAAATAAATCTGGAAGAAAAATGGAGGTATTCACCACCCAACCTGGAGTGCAGTTTTACACAGGAAATTTTTTAAACGGAACAGAGAAGGGGCGTGGGGTTTCATATCAGTTAAGAACAGGTTTTTGTTTGGAAACACAACAATTTCCTGATGCCCCCAATCAACCCAATTTTCCGTCAACTGTCCTTAAGCCTGGTGAAACCTGGAAGAGTCAGACTACTTACAAATTCAGTACAATAAAATAAATGCATGAAATTTTTATTGGGAATTGATGTTGGTTCTTCATCTGTTAAGTGTGCGTTGATTTCGATTGATTCTGGTGAATGTGTTGCATCAGCCTATTCACCATCATCTGAAATGCAAATACATGCGCCTGAAAAAGGATTTGCTGAACAGGATCCTGAAACCTGGTGGAAGGAGCTACGAAATGCAATGGCCATACTTGCAGATGAATGTGATTTTAAAAAAAATGATATTGCCACCATCGGCATCTCTTATCAAATGCATGGATTGGTGATGGTTGATAAAGAAGGTCGTTCGCTCAGGCCTTCTATCATTTGGTGTGACAGCCGTGCAGTAGAAATTGGAGCCAACGCATTTCAACAAATGGGACAAAAACATTGTCTTGAACATTATTTGAATTCTCCAGGAAACCTTACTGCATCTAAATTAAAATGGGTCAAGGAACATCAGCCTGAAATATATGGCCGTATTCATAAAATCATGTTACCAGGAGATTATATCGCATACAGACTCACTGGAGAAATGCGTACAACCATCTCTGGATTGTCTGAAGGGGTCATGTGGGATGCGCTGAATGAATCAATGGCATCTGATCTGCTGAAGTTTTATGATATTGATGAAAGATTGATTTGCAAAACGGTTGATCAATTTGGTGAGCAAGGGTATTTAACCGAAAAAGCTGCAAGTGATTTGGGATTGTCTCCATCGATTCCTGTTTGCTATCGTGCGGGCGATCAGCCCAACAATGCATTTTCATTGAATGTGCTCAATCCTGGTGAAGTCGCTGCAACAGCAGGTACATCTGGAGTTGTTTATGGTGTGATCGATAAACCTTCATATGATCCTGCATCCCGCGTGAATACGTTTGTGCATGTCAATCACAACATAACACAAAAACGATACGGTGTTTTGTTATGTGTGAATGGAACGGGTATTCTCAACAGTTGGTTACAAAAAAATATGCTCAATCATCTCTCTTATCAAGAGATCAATGCATTGGCCTCTTCTATTTCCATTGGATCAGACGGATTGCTTTGTTATCCATTTGGGAATGGTTCTGAACGTGTTTTGGAAAATAAAAATCCAGGTGCACAGTTTAAAAATCTTCAGTTCAATCAGCATAAAAATGCTCATTTAGCAAGAGCTGCACAAGAAGGAATTGTTTTTTCACTGTATTACGGAATGGAAATCATGATGCAAATGGGACTCTCATTGAATACAGTGCGAGCAGGGAAAGCCAACATGTTTTTAAGCAATTTGTTTGCGGAGGCTTTTTCAAATACCACAGGTGCAACAGTTGAACTCTTCAACACCGATGGAGCGCAAGGTGCAGCAAGAGCTGCTGGAATTGGCGCTGGAATTTTTAAGAATGAAAAAGAAGCCTTTGCTGGATTGAAAATTTTGCAAAAAATTGAACCGCAGAAATTATTGCAGAAACAATATGCGGACGCATATCAAAACTGGAAATCGAATCTTAGTTTTTAACTATTTATTTATATTTACAAATGCAGTTGACTGTTGACGGTTAACAGTTAACAGTCAACCCAAAACTCAAAACCCAAAACGCACAACACACATGTCAATCACTCTCGGTAACAAAGAATTTTTCTCAGGCATCGGAAAAATAAAATACGAAGGTCCAAAATCAGACAATCCGCTTGCATACAAATGGTACAACGAGGATCATGTAATTGGTGGTAAAACCATGAAGGAATACTTGAAGTTTGCCGTTGCCTATTGGCATAGCTTCTGCAACGTTGGAGCAGATCCATTTGGTCCGGGTACACATAAATTTCCTTGGGATGTTGCTGGCAATGCCATTGAAAGAGCAAAAGATAAAATGGATGCTGCGTTTGAATTCATTACAAAGTTGGGTATACCCTATTATTGTTTTCACGATGTTGATTTGGTTGATGAGGGTGCTAATTTATCCGAGTACGAAAGCAATCTTGCTGCAATCGTAGATTATGCAAGCATGAAACAAAAGGCAAGTGGTGTCAAGCTATTATGGGGTACTGCAAATGTTTTTTCCAATCCTAAATACATGAATGGAGCAAGCACCAATCCAGATTTTTTGGTGTTAACGCATGCAGCTACCCAAGTAAAAAATGCCTTAGATGCTACCATCAAATTGGGTGGTGAGAATTATGTGTTCTGGGGTGGACGAGAAGGGTATATGACTTTGCTGAACACAAATATGAAAAGAGAGCAAGAACATTTGGCAAGGTTCTTACATACAGCAAAAGATTATGCAAGAAATAATGGATTCAAGGGAACATTCTTCATAGAACCTAAACCATGTGAACCAACCAAACACCAATATGATTATGACGCAGCAACAGTGATTGGATTTTTACGTCAACATGGATTGGATAAAGATTTTAAATTGAATGTTGAAGTGAATCATGCAACGCTTGCCGGACATACATTTCAACATGAATTGCAAGTGGCAGCAGATGCTGGAATGCTCGGAAGTATTGATGCCAACAGGGGGGATGCTCAAAACGGATGGGACACCGATCAATTCCCGATGAACCTGAATGATTTGGTGGAATCCATGTTGGTGATTTTGGAAGCAGGTGGATTTGCAGGTGGCGGTGTAAATTTTGATGCAAAAATTAGACGCAATTCAACGGATGCCGATGATTTGTTTCTCGCACATATTGGGGGGATGGACAGTTTCGCTCGTGCATTGATCGTTGCTGATAATATCATGAAACAGTCTCCTTACAAGGGATTCAGAAAAAACCGATACGCTTCATTTGATAGTGGAGATGGAAGGAAGTTCGAAGATGGAAAATTGAGTTTGGAAGAACTCAGAGAAATTGCATTCAAAAACGGAGCGCCCATACCAATCAGCGGAAAGCAAGAATGGCTGGAAAACATCATCAATCAGTACATTTAATTTCACATCTTAGTATTACTTATTTTAATCCTTAAGTAATTGATTTTCAATTATTTGAGGATTAATTTTATTTTTATCCCATAAAGCATTGATTTTCTGCGTTAACCATGTTTTAACATATGCCTTTTTTTGTTTAACTTCACGGGGTAAAATTTATTATTGATAAAACAAACGCAAATGAAGAAAATTCTATTTTCCCTCATCTTGGCTGTTTTGTGTGCTGCAATTGTAGACGCTCAGGTTCGTCAAGTAACTGGTTCAGTGAAAGATGAAAAGGGTGCTGCAGTTCCTCTTGCAACAATCAAGATCAAAGGTTCGCAAACATCTGTATTGGCAGATGACAACGGAAACTTCAAAATCAGTGCTGCTGCAAATGCAACGCTGCAGATTACTGCTACTGGCTTTGCGCCAATAGAAGTAGTTGCAAGTTCAACCAGTTTGTCAATTTCTCTCAAACAACAAATTGAAGAAATTGATAATATCGTTGTAACTGCTCAGGGCATCCGCAAGAAGTCAAAAGAAATTGGTTATTCTTATGCAAAAGTTTCTACTGAGGAATTGATGGTAGGACGTGCACCAAGATTGACACAAGCCCTTGCTGGTAAGGTTTCTGGTTTGGCTATCTATACTGTAAACAACAGTGTGGATCCTGCAGTTAAAGTAATTCTTCGCGGTTATCGTTCACTTACTGGTAACAACGAAGCATTGGTGGTTATCGATGGTATGCAAACAACATCTACAGTTCTTGCTACTATTAATCCAAATGATGTTGAAACCGTAACCATCTTGAAAGGTGGTCAGGCTGCTACATTGTATGGTTCCGCTGGTGTAAACGGTGCATTGGTTATTACTACAAAGCAAGGTGCCAAGGGTAAGATCAAAACAACCTATTCTCATGCTACCAACTATGAAGAAATCAACTTCATGCCTAAATTTCAAAACAAATATGGTTCTGGATCTCAGTACTATGAATACAACTATGGAGATCCTCTTTATAGCAACGACTACAAAGTTCGTATGAAGGCAAACTGGCGTTCTTATGAGAACCAACAGTATGGTGATCCATATGATGGAAGTCTCAGGATCGCAGGTCGTGTATTGGAAGATGGAAGCAAGTTGGTTATTCCATATGCTGACGTTCCAAACGTACGTAGAGATACATATGATAGAGGTATTTCAAGCAACAACCAGGTAAGTTTCTCTGGTGGTGATGACAATGGCACTTATTATCTCTCTGTTGAAAATCAGA
The DNA here is from genome assembly GCA_017853575.1 of Chitinophagaceae bacterium. GTDB lineage: Bacteria > Bacteroidota > Bacteroidia > Chitinophagales > Chitinophagaceae > Pollutibacter. The sequence continues at coordinate 12,349 of JAFMJI010000014.1, forward strand.
AAATCAATGGTATCGTTCCTGGCGACTGGAGTGATAGAACAGGTGTTCGTGCTAATGCAACAAAGAAATTTGGTAAGCTTTCAACTGGCTACAATGTTTCTTACAACCAAATTGCATACGACAGAACATCAGCTGATTTCCAGAATGACGTTATCAATACTGCATCTTGGGTTGATTTGAAAAATATGAGGAATTGGAGAACAGATCCATTTGCAAATCCGAATGGATATTATAATGACTATTATAACAACCCATTCTTTAATAAAGACATCAGTCGTTCACGTTATAAGGATGCAAACCTTCAAGGTAATTTTGATCTTGAATACAAACTCACTCCTTGGATGAGCTTGTACAACCGCTTAGGTATCATGAACAACTCCAGAACTGGTAAAAATACAACTGAGAAGTTCACGTATTCTGACTGGGCTAAGAACAGCGCTTATATTCCAGATCCTTGGACATCTTATGATGACTATCCTGGTATCTACCGCGCTATTTCAAACGTACTTGGATCTGTAAACGACTTCAGTTCAACAGAGAATGTGTTGAACAATGAATTCCAGGCTAGAATCAACAAAGATCTCGGTGTTGTTCAAAATAAATTGACGTTGGGTTACAGCGTTTACCAGCGATATACCAAGTCTATATCTGTTGCATCAAGCTCTATCGTTGTGCCTGATGTATATAATATTTCAAACAGACAAGGTATTCTCTCTGGTTCAGAGTCTAACACTACTGAAAGAAAGTATGGTATATATGGAGACTATAACGTGAGCCTTAAGAATATGGATTGGTTGAGTTTGAACTTGACTGGTCGTTATGATGCGACTTCAAGATTCTATAAGCCTACACGCGCCACCAACCAATACTCCTACCTCTACTATGGAGCAGCATTGTCAGCAATCTTGACTGATGCTATTCCACAATTGAAGAGCAATGTATTGAGCTATGCAAAACTCCGTGCTTCTTATAACAAGAATGGTAACGATAACATTCCTTTGTATGGTTTGGATCTTTCATATGCAAACGGTGCGAACTTCCCTTATGGTTCAAACGTTGGTTTGACTGTAGGAAATACATTGCCTGATGCAAACCTGAAACCAGAGTTTGTAACAGCAATTGAAGCAGGTGGTGAATTTGCTTTCTTGGATAACCGTATCAACCTTGATCTTTCTTGGTACAAACAAAATTCAATAGGTCAGGTATTAACCGTTAAAATTCCAAATACAACAGGTTTCTCTAACTTGTTGATCAACGTTGGTGAAGTAAGTAACTGGGGTTATGAAGGTGATTTGAAAATTCAAGCTGTTCGCAGCAAGAATTTCAAATTTGATGTGAACATGAGGTATTCTTACAACGACAATAAAGTAATCAACTTGTATCCTGGAATTACTGAATTCCAATACGGTGGATACTCTTATGCAAACACCAACGTAATTTTAGGACAGCGTTTCCCTCAATTAAAGACCAACGGTTACTACTATGCAACTGATGGCTCTGGCATGAGACGTGTAAATGCAACAACTGGTTATCCAGTTCAGAATCCAACTTTAACTCCACGTGGTAGCACCCTTGCTCGTCACATGGCAGGATTTGGATCATCACTTACATATAAAGATTTGCGTTTCACTTTCAACTTCGAATACCGTGGTGGTGGTGTGATGTATGCTGATCTTGGACGTCAGATGACCTTTACTGGTTCTGGTAAGTGGACAGAAAACAGAGATCCTCAGATTTTCCCTAATTCATATTATTTGGATGCAAGCGGCAAAGAAGTTCCAAACACAACCGTACAGGTGCGTGAACCTGAGTATGCTTTGTGGGTAAACAACTACCGTTTGATTTCTGAGAACTTCGTTTGTCCAAATTGGTTCATCAAATTGAGAGATGTAAACCTTAGCTACGATTTACCAGCTTCTATCATTAAGAAGACTAAATTCTTCAGCAATGTTTCCATTGCAGCGTTTGGTAGAAACTTGTTCACCATCGTAGACAAGGCTAACTTCTATACTGACCCTGAATTCAGTTACACTTCAGGTAATGGAATAGGTATCAGCAATACTGGTCAAACTCCTCCTGTTCGTCAGTATGGAATCAACCTCAATTTTGTTCTTCAATAACCAAAACACTTAAAAACATAAGATATGAAAATGAAACATATATATATCGCGATGTTTTCGGTCCTTGTGGGAACAACAGGGTGTAAAAAGGAATTCTTGAATGTGAATACCAACCCGAATTCACTTCCCTCAGCTACTCCTGGTTACGTGTTGGCAAATGCCTTGAACGTATCAGCTGCTAGTATGGTTGGACCGAATGAACTGGGTAGTTTTTGGGGTGGTCAGTGGACGCAGTCCAATGGCTATATCCTGGCTACAACTATTTTCCAGTATAATTTTACAAACAATGACTTTAACTATTGGGATGGTACGTATGACAATCTGTACGACTACCAATATATCATCGACAATGCAAAAGACGCTGGTCAGGATTTTGCAAGAGGTCCTGCTAAAATCATGCAGGCGTTCAACTTCCAAAAGTTGGTTGACCTCTATGGTAACATTCCTTACAGTGAGGCATTGAAGGGAGTAAGTAAATTGGCTCCCAAGTTCGATGATCAAAAAGCTGTATATGAAAGCTTGATTACTTTGTTGGATGATGGTATAAAAGATGTAAAGGCAAATGCTATTCCAAGTGCATTTTCTGCATCAGACATCATCTTCAAAGGGAATGGTACCAACTGGGTAAAATTTGCCAATTCATTGAAATTGCGCATTCTTATGCGTCAATCACGTGTATCGGGCAGAGACAGCTATATCACTACTGAATTGAATAAAATCATTTCCGAAGGATCTGGTTTCATCACGGGTGTTGATGTAGGCGCAAACCCTGGTTATACTGCTGCTGCAGGCCAGATCAATCCATTCTATGATAGCTATGGTTACAGTGAAACTGGTGCTCGCCGCGCTAATAACAACTGGCCTAGAATCACTGATTTTGTAATTTCTACATTGAAAGCTACAGGTGATACCGTGAGAATGAAGAGAATTGCATATGCAATTGGAAATGAGGATGGAGCAAATCCTGGAGTGAGCTTGAAGGCGGAAGTTAATACCAATTATGTTGGAGTTAAATTCGGCGCAAACTCTGGTTACCTTCCTGGTAACTCTTCAGCACCTGGTCCATCAGTGCTTACAAAGGGGCAATTCAGTAAACCTTACATCATCATGACTGCTGCTGAAATCCAATTCAACCTAGCTGAAGCAAAACAGAGATATGGGGCTTCGGTAAACTTGACTGGTACAGCTAAATCATATTATGATGAAGGAATCAAACAATCTTATCGCATTCTCGGTGCATCTTCAGCAGATGTATCAAGACTTACTACCAGCGGTGTTGATAATGTTGATTTCGATGCTTCTACCAACAAGTTGAACGCAATCGCTTACCAAAAATGGCTTTGCTTCATCAATTTCAATGGTTTGGAAGCATGGTCTGAATATCGTAAAAGCGGTATTCCTGCAACTCCACAATCCATCAACTATGTGGGTGGTGCAAGCATTAGACCTCTGAGATTGTATTATCCTGGAACTGAACTTGGTTCTAATGGAGACAACGTGAAAGCACAAGGAACAATCGATCCTTTGGCTACTCGTATCTTCTGGGATATTGATTAATGAGTAAAACACTCCAAATAAAAAAAGGCTCTGCATTTGCAGAGCCTTTTTTGTTTCTATTATGTTTTAGAGAAGTCCGCTTACTTGAAGAGTTTTTTTCTTTTCTGAACTCTCAAAAGCAAGCTCTATTAGTTTAATGACATTGTAACCATCCATTGGTGTTTCTTTCAAAGGTTGATTATTAGTTATCGATTGAAAAAGATTTTCATAGTAATATCCAAAGCTCCCTTTTAAAGATGGGTAAATCTCTCTAATGATTTTACCATCTATTTCTGTATGAATCAATCCAAAATATGTAGATTCTTCCTTGCCCCAATCTGGTCCTGTTGGAACAACACCTGCTTTTAATAAATCTTCTTGTGGGTCCTCGCCATGTTTTATAAATGATCCTTTGGTGCCATGGATCATATATCGGGGCCCCATTTCTCTCACCAGCATGCTTGAATGCAAGGTTACTATCAGGCCATCATATTCGAGTTTGACATCAAAGAAGTCGTCTACTTTGGAATATGATTTCATCTTTCGAATATCTGCTGTGATATATGTTGGTTTACCAAACAACACCAAAGCCTGGTCAATTAAATGTGGGCCCAAATCATAAAAGACACCACTGCCAGGCAATTCATGCTCTCTCCATAATCCATAGGTCCGGGGATCTGGTCTATATCGATCATAATGTGCAAAGAATTCTCTTGGTTCTCCAAGCAAACCATCAGCAATGATTTTTTTCATGGTCAAAAAATCTGCCACATATCTTCTGTTGTGAAACACAGAACAGATTTTTCTTGTTTTCTTAGATAGCTCAATTAGTTCATAAGCCTCTGTAGATGTATTGGTAAAGGGCTTTTCAACAACTACGTGTTTTCCCGCTTCCAGTGCGGCTTTGGCATAGGGGAAATGAGTGGTGTTAGGACTGGTAATGACCACCAATTCGATAGAAGTGTCTTGCAGCACTTCTTCAATCGTTTTGGCAACTTTTACTGAAGGAAATTTTTCTTTACAAGTCTCCCCATTTCTTTCCAATATCATATCCAACGAATATTCTCCATGCGTGGTGATAAATGGGATATGGAATGTTTTGGATGAAACGCCGTAGCTGATAACTGCTGTTGAGATCATTTTAAAAAGTTCTAAGTTGTAGGTTATAAGTTCTAAGTTGTAATTGTTGTAATGGTTGTAATGGTTATCGGGTTGTCATTGATGTCAGCCTGTTGTCAGTTCTTTGTCGGTTCGTTGTCGGTTTTTTTCAGCGTATTATAGTTACAATTTAACAATTATAACAACTACAACAACTATAACAATTACAACAATGACAACCCGACAACCATTACTACTTACAACCTACAACTTACAACTATGTATTTCATTATCTTCGCAAAAATTTTCAAACATGCAACTCAAAGATCAAATATTGGCTGCTTGGGACAACCGGGAACTATTAAAGGATGCTACTTATGCAGATGCAGTAAGAGCTGTCATTGAAGAAGTAGACAAAGGGCGTTTGCGTGTTGCTGAGAAAACAGGCGATGATTGGCAAGTGAATGAATGGGTAAAGCAAGCCATATTGATGTATTTCGGAATTCAGCAGATGCAAACATGGGATCTGGCACCATTTGAATTCTACGATAAAATGTTGTTGAAGAAAGATTATAAATCTTTAGGTGTTCGTGCAGTACCCCATGCGGTTGCACGTTATGGCGCATACCTTGCAAAGAATGTGGTGTTGATGCCATCTTATGTAAATATCGGAGCATATGTTGATGAAGGAACCATGGTGGATACATGGGCAACCGTAGGTAGCTGTGCTCAAATCGGTAAAGGTGTTCACCTGAGTGGAGGTGTGGGAGTCGGAGGTGTATTAGAGCCTTTGCAAGCAACACCAGTGATCATCGAGGATGGCTGTTTTGTTGGTAGTCGTTGTATAGTGGTGGAAGGAGTTGTGGTTGAGAAAGAGGCAGTATTAGGTGCGAATGTTGTATTGACAAAGTCAACTAAAATAATTGATGTAAGCGGACCAGAACCTAAGGAATACAGAGGAAGAGTCCCTGCCAGATCTGTTGTAATTCCGGGGTCTTATACCAAAGAATTTCCTTCTGGAAATTATCAAGTAGGATGTGCACTCATCATCGGACAACGCAAACCCAGCACCGATCTTAAAACTAGTTTAAATGATGCATTGAGAGATTTCAATGTGTCAGTTTAACCGGTTGACTGTTAACTGTTAACTGTTAACAGTCAACAGTCAACTGCGTATCTTCGCAAAATGAATATCACTTTCACTAAAGAGGAAATTGAAATCATTTCCAATGTCGCAAAAGCATCATCTTCATTGAAGATGGAAGCCTTTGTTGTAGGAGGTTTTGTTCGTGATAAAATCTTACTTAGGAATTGTAAGGATATCGATATTGTTTGTCTGGGTGATGCAAATAGTTTGGCAGAGGGACTTGCAAGTCAATATTCATTTGGTCCGAAGGTTTCATGGTTTAAAAACTATGGAACAGCGCATGTAAGAATTGGTGATTACGATGTTGAATTCGTAGGCGCGAGAAAAGAAAGCTATCTACAGCATTCCCGGAATCCTATCGTAGAATTAGGAACGCTTCAAGATGATCAGGAGCGAAGAGACTTTACCATCAATGCATTGGCTTTTTCTGTTGACAGTTTACGGTTAACAGTTAACAGTCAACTGTCAGCCGTCAATTTAATTGACCCCTTCAACGGCATCGAAGATCTTCAAAAGGGAATCATCAAAACACCGCTGTCACCTGAAAAAACTTTTTCTGATGATCCTCTTCGCATGATGCGTGCCATTCGATTTGCATCTCAGCTCAACTTTACCATTGATGTAAATACATTATCTGGGATTGCAGATACTGCGCATAGAATTGATATCATATCTCAAGAGAGAATAACAGATGAATTGAATAAGATCTTGATGTCGGAGAAACCCTCAATAGGACTTGACTTATTGTATAAAACAGGCTTATTAAAATTAATTTTTCCTGCTTTGGTTGATTTGTCTGGAGCAGAATATATCGATGGGAAAGGGCATAAAGACAATTTCTATCATACACTACAAGTGTTGGATAACATTTGTCCTCATACCAACAACCTTTGGCTGAGATGGGCGGCTCTATTACATGATATTGCAAAGCCAGCTACCAAGCGCTTTGAAAATGAGGTGGGATGGACCTTTCATGGACACGAAGTGGTAGGAGGAAGAATGGTCCCCAAGATTTTTTCAAAATTAAAGCTGCCTACCCAGGAAAATATGCGCTATGTGCGTAAGCTTGTTGAACTGCATCTTCGTCCAATAAGTTTGACAAAAGAAAACATAACCGACTCCGCGATTAGGCGATTGCTATTTGATGCTTCAGACGATCTGGAAGATCTGATGACACTTTGTGAGGCAGACATCACATCAAAAAATGAAGCAAAGGTTAAACGCTTTCGATCCAACTTCGAATTGGTGCGTCAGCGATTAAAGGAAGTTGAAGAGAAAGATAAAATTCGAAACTGGCAGCCACCCATCACTGGTGAACTCATCATGCAAAAATTCAATTTGCAACCATGCAGAGAAGTAGGCATTATAAAAACCGCCATCAGAGAAGCTATTCTGGATGGTGTAATTGAGAACAGTTATCAAGCCGCTTATCAACTTATGTTAGCAGAAGCGAAAAAATTAGGTATGAAACCAGTTGACAGTTGACTGTTAACAGTTAACTGTCAACCGTCAACTGCTATCTCCAAACCCTCTTAAACCACGTAATCTGCCTCTTCGCATAATTTCTGGTATGTTGTTTGATCTTTTCAATCGCTTCTTCTTGCGTGCATTTCCCATCAAAATAATCGAAGAATTCTTTGTATCCCACAGTTTGCAATGCAGGTAAATCTTTGTACGAAAACAACGATCGTACTTCATCTTCCAATCCATCCTCTATCATCTTATCAACTCTTTTGTTGATTCTTTCATAGAGTTCTTCTCGGGGGAGGTCTAGTATTTTGTAGGTGAAAGTAATCGTTGAATCGTTGTAATTGTTGTAATGGTTGTAGTTGTTGTCAATGTATTCACCCTTGTTCCTCGTCCCTTGTTCCTCGTCCCTTGTTCCTCGTCCCTTGTCTCTCTCTCTATTATGATATTCATAAATTGAAGAACCAGTAAACATCACCACTTCCAGCGCCCGCATCATGCGTTGTGGATTGTTGATATCGCCGTGATCAGGAAAAGTTGGATCGAGGTTGATGAGCTCATGTCTCAACACATCAATTCCTTTTTCCTTGTATATCTGAATCACTCGCTCTCTGATTTCATTAGGAATAGTAGGGATATTGTCGAGTCCTTCTACCAGTGCTTTTATATATAAACCTGTTCCACCGCATACAATTGCTTTGTCTGAGTTTTGAAAAATTTCATCTAAATATCCTCTTGCTTCTTTTGCAAATGTTGCTGCTGAAATATTTTCTGTGATGGAATGATTTGCAATAAAGTAATGCTTGACTTCATGAATCTCTTCTTCTGAAGGTCGCGCTACTCCAATATTTAATTCCTTGTAACATTGCCTTGAATCTGCAGAAATGATGGATGTATTATATTCCTTTGCCAGCCGAATGGCTTCAGCAGTTTTTCCAACAGCTGTTGGGCCTGCAACAATGATGCATTCTTTTTGTGTCATGCGATTGGCAGCTTATGGAGAACTGCAACCGATTGCTATTTAAAAATTATTTTCCTCTTCTCCTCCTGATTCCTCTCCTCCAAATTCATCATCCTGTTCACCCTCGTCTTCACCTTCATCAGAAAAACCTTCCCCAATTGCACTCAAATCATATTTCTCTTCAATGTCAGCAAACTTATCTCCCAATATGCTTTTGATGCCATACTGACTCGGACCAATTCCTTCTTTTCGGGTGATGGTTGGGTAGGTGATCTTTGTATTTTCTTCCTTTGATACATTGATCAATTGAATATGGAAAGTCCAATTTTTATTGAGGTCATATACATATATGAACTTCTGCTCTGTGTCCTTGATTTCTGATCCGATGGATGTGCTAATCATGTCCAATGGCTCAACCTTGTATTCTATGCCATCATATTTTTCCAAACTGATAGCCCTTCCTCGTTGCCAAAGGTCATTGCTTCTGTAAAAACTTGCTTCATGAATACTATCAAATTCATATCCCTTTAAAATGCTTTGATGAAGCTCATAAAAAGATTGAGTATGCTTGATGGCAACATCTCTGTAGACGGTGTCATCTTCCTCCAGATATACCCTGAATTTTAAAATGGCCATGCGGCAAGTTAATGAATTTAAGGAAGCGATTAGAATTTGAAGCCCACTGTTAATACAACGTTGCTGCTTCCGTTTTTTAAATAAGACGGGGCAAAATATGCCTGCTCCAATCGATAAGGATAATATGCATCATTCCATATTTGATATATGTAGGTGAGGTCAACAAAATACCCTTTGTTTCTGTATCCCAGTCCTGTGCTTAGATTCATTCTTTTATTCGATATTCCTGAAGTAGTGAATGTATTGGTCATATAATTGAATCCCATTCTCGCCATGAGAACGTTGAATTTTAATTCACCACCCAGACGAATATTCAGACCTGATTTGTATTGTGTTTTCAGATTTGTGTTTACTTCATTTAAATAATCCCCTCCATTATTATAAGCAGAATTGATCGTTGGAGTGAATTTTGCATTCTTGTAATTGTCATACTCAACATCAGCACTAACAAAACCTTTTTGATTTTTTACATTCTCATCTGAGCTGAGTGTATAACAAATTCCAAATAGAAGTTTTGAAGGCCTTGTAAAATTGTACTGGTATTGCCCCATGCTCCCATTGTTCAGATCAAGCGAACTCTGCTTGAGTACTCCATTGCCCATGTATCCTTCCAAATCTGTTGTGATTTTTGCAGAGTAGTCATCAATCATACTATATACCAAAGGACTGTGATAGGAGACGCCGATCCTAAAATCTTTGGTGGGTCTGGCAATTATACCTGCTTTAATGCCTACTCCAACACCTGATGTGTAGAGATAATCTTCTGATTCGAAGTAATTAAAATTATTGAGCTTCTTGGTGATATCCGATTCTCTGAAAACACTGTTTCTTTCGAAAGTTAATTTGCTAAACACCACTGTTCCTCCAAAATAAACTTTGTCGCTGTAATTGGCGCTCGCACTCATGAAGAAATCACGGATGCCTCCATTGGTGGTTACAGTATTTTGTTGAATTAGCCCGGATGAAATAGGGGCAAGGCTTCTGTAGCCTTTGATCGTGTAATTCGGATTTAATAAAGTATCAATTAAATATGTATTGAAAGCAAGACTCGATCCGTATGGAAAACCTGTTGCAGCTTTATTAGGATCCGTAACGTTGTTTTTCACCAGCTCTTCAAGATATTTCTCTGAAAAAGAACTTTGGTTATTGTTGCCTGATAAAAATACTTTGTTGGAAAAATTTACCGGACTCACCATTCCGATGGAAAATGTAAAATTGCTCCATCTTCCATTGTAAGAACCGTCTTTGGGAAGCACAACTCCAAAATTATTGTAGTCGTATCCGTTCTTTTTTTCTTTATTGCTGGTGTTGAGGTAATCCGTTTTTGATCTGTTCAAAAAAAGCGAAGGAGAAAAAGTCAGTTCCCCAGTTTTATACAGTCCGATTCCAGCAGGATTTACATATGCCGCCGAAAGATCTCCTCCCAAAGCTGTTACAGCACCACCAATCGCCCTGGATCTTGCTGTTCCTCCATGATCCGTCATGGAATACCTGATTGCATCTGCAGATTCTTGGGCAAAGGCAGATGAAGAAATCAATAAGCAGATATATAGGAGACGTTTCATGTAAGGTTGTAAGTTATAGGTTGTAGGTCGTTGTAATTGTTCTAGTTGTTTTCGGTTGTTGTAATTGTCATTAGACAACTTATAACTAACAACTTACAACTACTACAACAATTATAACGGCTGTTTGGTTAGTTCCCCCCTCTCGGGAAAGATCTTACTGGAGCAGTTCCGCTGGATCCAGAGGATGAATTGCTGGAAGGAGCATAGGTTCCTCCAGAAGAATTGTTGCTGAAATTTCTACTGGAACCGCCAGTGTTGTAATTGCTCTCTCTGTAATAGTTATTGTTGCTGTTGTTATATGATCCGCCAATACTTGAATTGCCAAACTTTGAAGCATTGTATGATGCACGAGGCGGATTGTAATTGCTCATATTGTAAACCCTGGGGCCAGAATTCTTGGGAGCAACAGTTGTTTTGAAGGTGTTCAACACTACAAGTGGTTGTCCATAATACATAGGTGAAAACGGACTGTAGTAATAGTTGATTGGATTGAACATGAATGGATTTCCCAATGAGAAATTATTGAATCCAATATTTCCACTGTATGAATACAAATCAAAATAAGATCTGTTGTTCCAATAAGGATTGTTCCAATATGCATAATCATCGTCAAACAATCCCCATCTTGAGCGACTAAAAGATTTCATCCTCAAATAGCGGTCCTCCATTGGAACTGCTGCAGCATTGTAGCGGCCTCCGCCATATCCATCTTCATCATCCGTTATAACATAGCTTGAATTGTTTCTTGCCGGAGAAAAATACACATCATCTGGTGTTTGTCCGGATCTATATGCCACACTGCATCCCATCAACAAAGAAGCGAAGGATAAAACTGCCATGATCTTTCTCATAACAACGGATTTAAAGATTACCACTAAGTTACTACATTTGCGCAAACGCGCTTTAATGATTAGACGTTTAAGTCTCGTTAAAGTTGCTATCCACCCAAAAAATTTCCAACATGGGCAATGAGTTGACCTCCAGATCGGTAGATTATGCACAATGGTACAACGACCTTATCCTCAAAGGAGGATTGGCCGATTATTCTGCAGTACGTGGTTGCATGGTCATCAAACCCTATGGGTACACGCTCTGGGAAAATATGAAAGATCAGCTTGACAAGATGTTCAAAGAAACTGGACATGTGAATGCTTATTTTCCTCTGTTCGTGCCCAAATCATTTTTGGAAAAAGAGGAGGGACATGCTGAAGGATTTGCAAAGGAATGTGCTGTTGTTACCCATTATCGTTTGAAAGCTGATCCCAACCATAAAGGAAAATTGATGGTGGATCCGGATGCAAAACTGGAAGAAGAATTGATTGTTCGTCCAACCAGCGAGGCCATCATTTGGAATGCTTATAAAGATTGGATTCAATCATACCGCGATCTTCCTTTGCTGATCAACCAATGGGCAAACGTAGTGAGATGGGAGATGAGGACAAGATTGTTTTTAAGGACAGCTGAGTTTCTCTGGCAAGAAGGACACACTGCACATGCCACATCCGAAGAAGCCATTGCAGAGGCTGAGAAAATGCTCCATGTCTATGCTGATTTTGTTGAAAATTATATGGCACTTCCTGTTATCAAAGGAGTGAAAACGCCTAATGAAAGATTTGCAGGTGCATTGGAAACATATTGTATTGAAGCACTGATGCAAGATGGAAAAGCTTTGCAGGCAGGTACTTCACACTTTCTTGGACAAAATTTTGCGAAAGCATTTGATGTGAAATATTTGACGAAGGAGAATAAGCAAGAATTTGTGTGGGCTACTTCATGGGGTGTTTCAACCAGATTGATTGGTGCATTGGTAATGGCGCATAGTGATGATGAGGGATTGGTACTTCCTCCAAAAATTGCTCCATTGCAGGTTGTAATCGTTCCTATTTATAAAGGCCCAGAACAAAAGGCATTGGTTGATGAAAAAGTCAATGCAATTGTTGCATCTCTTAAATCTTCTGGCATTTCCGTGAAGTATGATGATTCAGACAATGTTAGACCTGGATGGAAATTTGCTGAATACGAGATGAAGGGTGTTCCTGTAAGAATTGCAATTGGTCCGAAGGATATTGAAAATGGTGTAGTGGAAATTGCACGAAGAGACACCAAGGAGAAAAAATCAGTTCCATCGGAAGGTGTTGTAGATTATATCAAAGCATTGTTGGATGAAATCCAGCAAAACCTTTACAACCGTGCGCTCGCATTCAGAGAGGCTAGTATAACTGAAGTGAATTCATGGGATGAATTCAAGAAAGTAATTGCCGAAAAAGGTGGATTTGTTTCTGCACATTGGGATGGAACAGGCGAAACGGAGGATAAGATCAAAGAAGAAACCAAAGCAACCATTCGTTGTATTCCACTAAACAACAAAATTGAATCAGGGGTTTGTGTTTTTTCTGGAAAGCCAAGCAAGCAAAGAGTTCTTTTCGCACAAGCTTATTAAAAAACAACGCGGCTTCTTGCTATCAGGCATGCGCCAATCACACCTGCATGTTCTCCAAGTTTAGATAATCGCAAGGTTGTATCATTGTTTACCAGTGCTGAGGAGAATTTATTTAAAACACTTCTGGCCGGAAGGCGAATATAATCTCCCGTTTCTGCGAGTGCGCCACCAATGATCAATGTTTCAGGGTTGAAGATGTTAATCAAAACAGCCAATCCCTTACCAAGTTTTTCTCCAACCTCAGCAAGCAATTCAATGGCTAGCATATCCTCATGCTTTGCTGCATAAATGATGTCAGGCAATTGTATATCGTCAATTTTTTTATTCTTCAAAACAGAAGAGCTTGATCCGCTTTTTAATTTTTCTTTGAACTTTCTTTTCAATGCAAATCCGGATGCCTCCGTTTCAAAACATCCTTTCTTTCCACAGATACAAATGATCTCATTATCGAAAAGCGGGATATGCCCAAGTTCTCCGCTGTATCCAGATTTGCCGTAATAGGTTTTTCCGTCGATGATGATTCCAATGCCAATTCCATAATCAATATTGATGAATACCAGGTTCTTTTCATTGATCGAATCACCTGCATTCATTTCTGCAAAGACCATTGCTCGGGAATCGTTTTCAATAAAAACGGGGATGCCCAATTCCTTTTCCAGCAAGTCTTTCAGTGGTTCATCAATAAAATTGAAATAGCTGATCGTATTTCCGGTTTTCGTATTGATTCTTCCTGGCATTGAAATACCCAGTCCTCTGATATTCAGTTTTTCATCTTCGATGCTTGTTAGAAACTTTTTGATTTCATTCTTCAAGTCTTTCAGAGAATCTTCAGTATTCTCAAATTTATAAGCAACTTGTTTGAAAGGAATGTTGATGTTTTTTTTAAAATTCATCACACCAAAATCGATGTGAAACCTGCTGATGGCAACTCCAACAAAATGACAAGCATCAGGAGAAAGTCCGAACACACTTGCTTTTCTCCCACCCGTTGAATCCAGCTTACCTTCATCTTGGATAAATCCATCATCGACAAGAGATGTGATAAGGGTAGTTGTTTTTGGAACGCTGATATTGAGTTCCTTGCTTAGTTCGGTGATTGTACAATGCGACCTTCTGTCGATTCTTTTGATGATCGACTTTTTGAGGGAAGCATTTTTAGAAGCAACTCCAGAATGCGCCTTGTTATTGAATAAATCAAAGTTTATTTTCTTCTTTTGAACCACGTTTCTAAGATAAACTTTTTTTGAAAACCGCCTGCCTAGGCCTTTTTGTCATTTCACCCTTTAGGAGTAATTTTGCACCTCAATATAAAACAACTACCATGGCATACGACGTACTAGTATTAGGAAGTGGTCCTGGCGGCTATCCTGCTGCCATCAGAGCATCACAACTCGGTTTCAAAGTTGCAATCATTGAAAAAGAGAGTTTGGGTGGTGTTTGTCTGAACTGGGGATGTATTCCAACCAAGGCCCTTTTGAAAAGTGCTCAGGTATACGATTACTTGAAACACAGTGCTGACTATGGTATCAAGGCCAGCAATGTTGAGCATGATTTTGGTGGAGTTGTAAAACGCAGCCGTGGTGTTGCTGATAAAATGAGCAAAGGTGTTCAATTCTTGATGAAGAAGAATAAGATTGATGTGATCATGGGGTATGGTAAAATTGCTGGAAAAGGAAAGATTGAAGTCACCTCTCCTGATGGGAAAAAGCAAGTCGTTGAAGGAAAGTATATCATCATCGCAACAGGTGCAAGAAGTCGCCAGCTTCCCAACCTTCCTCAAGATGGTAAGAAAATCATTGGATACCGCGAAGCAATGGTATTGCCACAACAGCCTAAATCAATGATTGTAGTGGGAAGTGGAGCAATCGGCGTTGAGTTTGCTGATTTCTACAATTCAATGGGGACAAAAGTTACCATCGTTGAATTCATGCCAAGAATTATTCCAGTGGAAGATGAGGATATTAGCAAGGAATTGGAAAAACAATTGAAAAAGAAGGGAATCAATATTCTCACTTCAAGTGAAGTAACTAAAGTGGATACTGCAGGTGCTGGTGTGAAAGCTTCTGTGAAAAACGCATCTGGTGAATCGGTATTAGAAGCGGATATTGTTTTGAGTGCAGTTGGCATTGCTCCAAATATTGAAAACATTGGATTGGAAGAGAATGGTATCAAAACAGAGAAGGGTAAAATCGTTGTAGATAAGACGCAACAGACTACTGTTCCTGGTATCTATGCAATCGGTGATTGTTCACCCGGACAAGCCTTGGCGCACGTAGCAGGAAAAGAGGGAATCAATGCAGCTGAAGCAATTGGTTTTCTTGAAAAGAAATATCACCATAAGCCTGATGCGATCGATTATAACAACATCCCAGGATGTACCTATTGCTCTCCAGAAATCGCTTCTGTGGGATATACTGAGAAAGCGGCTAAAGAGGCTGGCTATGAGGTGAAAGTGGGTAAATTTCCATTTATGGCTTCCGGTAAGGCAAGCGCTGCTGGAAGTACTGACGGATTTGTAAAGGTGATTTTCGACGCTAAATACGGTGAATTCCTGGGTGCTCACATGATCGGTGCCGGGGTAACCGAAATGATCGCTGAGGTAGTGGTAGCCCGAAAATTGGAGACCACGAACCATGAGATTCTCAACGCCATCCACCCACACCCAACCATGAGTGAAGCGGTGAAAGAGGCGGTAGCCGCAGCCTATGGCGAAGCGATTGATATCTAGCGAGTTGTAGGTTATAAGTTGTAAGTTTTAAGTCATAAGTTATGCATATGGCTGCTTACTTACAACCTATAACCTAAAACTTACAACTACGAACAATAAAATTTGGCCTAAACCAAACAATTCACTAATTTCGCCCTCCCAAAATTTGAGATTATGGCACGAGTATGTCAGGTTACTGGAAAGCGTCCGATTACTGGAAATAAGGTATCACATTCGAATATCAAGACCAAGCGTCGCTTCCTTCCAAACCTCCAGACAAAGCGTTTTTTCCTCGCTGAGGAAGACAGATGGATTACGTTGAAGCTTTCTTCAGAAGCGATCCGTACCATCAACAAAAACGGACTCTACAGTGTTGTAAAAGAAATGAGGGCTCAAGGAGCGACTATTTAATCTTATCAATCATAAGAAATGGCTAAGAAAGGAAACAGGGTTCAGGTAATTCTCGAGTGCACAGAGCACAAAACTACTGGTCAAGCTGGTACCAGCCGTTATATTACTACTAAGAACAAGAAAAACACACCAGAGCGTTTGGAGTTGAAGAAATACAACCCCATTCTGAAGAAATATACTGTTCACAAAGAAATTAAATAACCATGGCAAAGGCAGCATCAAAGAACGCGAAGATTAAAGACGCAAAGGCTTCTGCTGAAGCAAAGAACTGGACAAAAGTGGTCAAGGCAGTAAGAAGTCCAAAGACTGGCGCCTACACGTTTAAAGAAACCATCGTTCACAAGGACAAGGTAAAAGAGTTCTTGGCTCAATAAATGCATTTGAATTCAATGTCAAAAGCTGTTCCGTATAACTTTTCGGGACAGCTTTTGTTTTAATAGCAATATCTATGGGATTTTTTGATAAGCTATTTGGGAAAAAAGAAAAAGAACAACTTGAAAAGGGTTTGGAGAAAACCCGCGAGGGATTTTTTTCAAAAATCACCAAGGCTATTGCAGGAAAATCACAGGTAGATGAAGAAGTGCTGGATCAACTGGAAGAAGCATTGATTACAGCAGATGTAGGTGTTGATACAACCGTTCAAATCATCGAAAAAATCGAAGCACGTGTTGCAAGAGATAAATACATGAGCACCGACGAGCTTCATCAAATGCTCAAAGATGAGATTCGTAACATCCTGGTAGAAGATGAAAAGGACACACTCAAGAAATTCGAACTTCCTGAAAATAAAAAACCATTTGTCATTCTTGTTGTAGGCGTGAATGGTGTTGGAAAAACAACAACCATTGGTAAGCTTGCCATGAATTTCAAAAATGCTGGTAAATCTGTTTTGTTGGGCGCTGCAGATACGTTTCGTGCTGCAGCTGTCGATCAGCTGACCATCTGGAGTGAACGCGCTGGTGTGCCTATTGTAAAAAAAGAAATGGGTTCAGATCCTGCATCTGTTGCTTTTGATACGGTTAATAGTGCTGTTGCAAAAGGAGCGGATATTGTGTTGATTGATACAGCTGGACGTTTGCATAATAAAGCTCACCTCATGGAAGAGCTGAGCAAAATCAAACGTGTGATTCAAAAAGTGATTCCTGATGCTCCACATGAAACCTTGTTGGTGTTGGATGGAACAACCGGACAAAATGCTATTGAGCAGGCAAAACATTTCTCAGCAGCAACAGATGTTTCTGCATTGGCCATTACAAAACTGGATGGTACTGCTAAAGGCGGTATTGTTCTTGCGATATCCAATCAATTCAATATCCCAGTCAAATTCATCGGCGTCGGCGAAAAAGCGGAAGATTTGATGGTATTTGATCGTAAGGAGTTTGTGGATTCGTTGTTAAAATTCTAGTTCTAAGTTCTAGGTTGTAGGTTGTAAGTTATTTTGAAAATCAGCTTCACCAACAACTTACAACTTATAACTTACAACTTATAAAGCATGCGTTCTAAAAAGCAAAATAAGGTTAATATCATCACCCTCGGCTGTAGTAAAAACATGGTCGATAGTGAAGTCATGAGCGGTCAACTCGCGGCGAATGACTTTGATGTGGTGCATGAAAATGCAAAGCTTGATCACAATATTGTGATTGTAAATACATGTGGATTCATCGATAAGGCAAAAGAAGAGAGCATCAATACCATTTTAGATCAAGTTGATCTCAAGAAAAAAGGTAAACTTGATAAAGTATACGTTACAGGTTGCTTAAGTGAGCGGTATAAAAATAATCTTGAAGAAGAAATTCCAGAAGTAGATGCATTTTTCGGCACCATGGAGCTCCCAAGATTACTTTCAACTTTGAACGCAGATTATAAAGCTGAATTGGTCGGAGAGAGGCTGCTGAGTACGCCTTCTCATTATGCTTACATGAAAATCAGTGAGGGGTGTAATAGAACATGTTCTTTTTGCGCTATTCCACTCATGCGTGGCGAACATCGCAGCAAATCGATGGAAGAATTGATCAGTGAAGCAGAGCGCCTGGTGAAAATGGGAGTGAAAGAGATCATGCTGATTGCACAGGAACTTACTTACTACGGGTTGGATCTTTATAAAAAGAGAATGCTTCCCGAGCTGCTGAAATCACTTGCAAAAGTTGAGGGAATTGAATGGATTCGGTTGCATTATGCCTATCCCTCAAAATTTCCACTCGAAATCATCGATGTGATGAAGAAAGAGCCGAAAATTTGCAACTACTTAGACATGCCGCTTCAGCATGCGAGCGATAGAATGCTTAAAGCAATGAAGCGTCAGATTTCCCAACAGGAATTGAAAGATCTTATTGCAGAGATCCGTTCCCGCATTCCAGGCATTTGCCTGAGAACAACATTGATTGCTGGTTTTCCCGGAGAAACGGAAGAGGATGTTGAAGAGTTGAAGAAGTTCCTTGAAGAAATGCAGTTTGATAGAGTAGGAGTATTCACCTATTCTCATGAAGAAGATACTTCTGCATATGATTTTAAGGATGAGTTGACACAAGAAGAGAAAGAAGCAAGAGCTCAGGATATCATTGCTTTTCAGCAGGACATCAGCTTTGAAAAAAATCAACAGAAAATTGGACAAACATTGAAGGTACTTATTGACAAGAAAGAGGCTGGAAGATATATTGGAAGAACAGAATTTGATAGTGTGGAAGTCGATAACGAAGTGATTGTTCATTCAAAAAAAGCACTCAAACCCGGCGATTTTGTGATGGTCAACATAACAAAGGCGTATGATTATGATTTGGAAGGAGAGGTAGTTGAGTTGTAAGTTATAGGTTGTAAGTTATAAGACATGAGGAAAGTTGGAATTTAATGTTTGATTTTTTGAAATAAATTGGCTGTTAACCTACAACCTAAAACTTACAACTTAGAACTTATAAAAAGGCTCTAATTTTACATAATACAAAATGACCTCCCACTGTAAATACATCTCCTATCAATCCACAAACTCCTTCTCGGGTCTGATATACGACTATTTGGATAATAAAGAATCTCTCAAGAAATTTTACGAACACGCACCAACCATTGTAGGAGTAAAATCAGCGATTGCAGCCAGAAAGAACTTTTCAACCAATCGAAGTTTGATCCATGATGTATTTACTGAGGCTTATCAAAATACTCAACTAACCGATCTTCAATCAACAAATATTAAATTTTTGAAGGATGAAAACACCTTTACAATTTGCACAGCTCATCAACCCAATATTTTCACTGGTTACTTGTATTTCATTTACAAGACAGCCCATGTTATAGCCATTGCCAAAAAACTAAAGGCAGAAATGCCAAAGTATAATTTTGTTCCAATTTTCTATATAGGCAGTGAGGACAATGATTTCGATGAGTTGTCAAAGTTCAAGTTGAATGGCAAGTCCTTTCAATGGAACTCAGATCAGAAAGGTGCTGTAGGTAGAATGAAGGTGGATAAAAATTTGTTGAATTTGCTTGAAGAAGTAAATAAAGAGGTGGTTCATCTTCCATTTGGTCCTGCTTTGATGGAGATGCTTCGCAAGGCGTATGCAAAGGGACAGGATATAGCTGGCGCAACTTTTTCGTTGCTCAATGATTTGTTCTCAGCAGAGGGTTTATTAGTTCTACAGCCTGATAATCCTGCATTGAAGAAGAGCATTGTACAAATCATGAGAGATGATTTGCTGCATCAGTCAGCAGAGAAAATAGTTACTCGAACCAATGAATTAATTGGAGAACATTATAAGCTCCAAGTCAATCCACGTCCTGTTAACCTTTTTTATTTGAGGGATGGCATTCGCAATCGAATTGATAAGCGAGGAAATGTTTACACCGTTGATGACACCATCATTAAATTTTCTGAACAGGAAATCATTCAAGAGTTAGAGGAATATCCTGATCGATTTAGTCCCAATGTAATCCTAAGAGGCATTTACCAGGAAACCATCCTTCCGAATATTTTATTTGTAGGAGGTGGATCAGAAGTTGCTTATTGGATGCAGTTGAAGGATTTATTCCATCATTATAAAGTGCCATTCCCGGTGCTTGTATTGAGGAATAGTTTTATGTTGATGGATTCCATCCAAGAACACAAGTTAAAAGAGCTTGAGTTGTATCCAGCTGATTTGTTCAAAGAGGAAATTCAGTTATCGAATGAATATGTTCAGCAGCTTGCTGGGAAGGAGATCAACTTAAGAGTTGAAGAAGAAGAAAGCAAAAAATTGTTTCAGCAATTAAAGTCAGCGGTTTCTTCAATAGATAAAACCCTCATCCAGCATGTTCATGCATTGGAAACAGAGCATTTTAAAAAGCTTGCAGCATTGGAAAAGAAGATGCTGAAAGCCGAGCGAAACAAGCAATCCACACAGTTGCAAAGAATCTGGAAATTAAAATCATCTTTATTTCCGAACAATATTTTACAAGAACGCTCTGAAAATTTCATGCCGTACTATGTGCAACACGGACCAGCATTTATTCAGTCAATTCTCGAGCATTCGCTCTCACTCGAACAGGAGTTTGGGGTGCTTGTTATGAAATAAAGATGGCTATCTTTATGCATACATGTCGCTGAAAATTCAACTTCGATTCTTACTAACGCTTTTCTTTTTGAACCTGGTCCTAAGTGGGTTTTATCTGGTGTATGTAGATAGGCCTTTTGTTTATTATGAATATCTTTTTTTACCCTTTTTGCTTTCAGTTTTTCTAAATAGAGCAGTACAATATATTTTAATTGTACTTTTCGTACTAATAGACTTATTGCTGTCATTCTCTCATTTTTATTTTTTTGATAGCTTTAATTACTTGGTAAAAGCTCCATCTCTTTTCATTTCAGCTTTCACTCTCACTCAGATCATAGTTGGATTAATAGGGTTTATAGTTTTCGTTTCATTGGTCTATTTAATTCGAAAAATGTTTACTGGCGATACGCCTCCAGAAAGACCATTGAGCAGAAGAAGTTTTTTATTGTTTTCAGGATTGTGTTTTCTTTTGACATATCTATTAGATGTATACAATGGAAGTTCTTTTATTAATTTTCGTCCTGCTGCAAACAACCATTACAACATTGGTAAATCCTTAGTAAGGGAGTTGTATAAAGATGCACGTATATATTATAAGAATTATGCTCCAGTCGAAAGTATTGTCAATTTTTCAGAAAGATCGAAAAAGTTGCCACCCTCATACAGTATTATACAAGATTCCACTACTTCAAGGCAACTGGTAATCATATTAGAAAGTTGGGGGTTACCAAAAAGCAAGGCTATAAGATCATCTTTTCAGCAAAAAGTTGAATCGATGCTTACAAAAAAGTATACTGCAAAATTTGATTCAACTCTTTCTATTGGAGGCACATCGCAAGCAGAGGCAAGAGAGCTCTTGAACAAATCAGGAGAGGCATATTATTCGGTTGTGCAGTACGAAAAAATGCTTGACCAAGGCCTGGTTCATGCAAAAAAGATTCAAGGGTACAAAGTTTTTTCTAGACAGGGATTCAGTGGGTTTCACAGCAATGGCTTTAAGTTTAGAAAGTTGATTGGTTTTGAAGACGTCAAAGAATATTCCTATTACCGAGATTCACTTCGTTTCCCCGAAGTATACTTCAATCATTACAAGGCGGTTGATGATCGACGAGTAATTGAGGATGCTATGCAACAGTTTAAGAAATCCAATAAGATTTTTGGTTATGTATTGACTATCAATACGCACCTGCCTTTTGAATTGCCAGTTTCTGAAAAAAAACGCCAGTCATATAGGCAAACCAGCAAACAATTGCTCAAAGAGTTCCCCACTATCGAATCTTTTGATCAATTTTATTTACTTATGACCCAGCTTGAAGATATCTGTAAATTAACAGATGCACATAATATTCAAAGAGTTGTAGTGGTTGGTGACCATCCCCCGCCTTTTTTGCAGAGTGGTGAACGGGATCTTTACTCATCTAAATTTGTTCCTAGTCTTGATATTCAATTGAATCATTGATTCTGCATAGAATAAAATTTTTCCTCTACGAATTTTCGAGTAAAAATTGAATAGAGAAACGCTATGGCAATACACAATATAAAAACAGTGAATTCTGTTGCTGTGTTTTTATCCAACTCGATAACCTGAAAAATAAATTTGGGCATCACTAGCAATATCAGTGCATGGTTTAAATAAATGGAATAAGAATATTTGCCCAGCCATTGGAGGGGCTTTTTAGTTAACAATGTTGATGTATATCCATTCCCATTTGCCAAAAGGAATACCAAGCCTGAAAAAAGGATTGGCATTACACCAAGTTCAATTGCTGAGTGAATAAAAGCTGTTTTTATGTAATATTTATTGAGGTACAGTAAAGCAATAGATGTTGTTGCCAGTATCAAATCTGTATAGTAATAAATTTTGATTGATCTCGAATGAAGATTTTCTATGACGACACCAATCAAAAACAAATATATACACCTCAGAAAACCATATGCTGCAT
Source organism: Chitinophagaceae bacterium (assembly GCA_017853575.1). Classification (GTDB taxonomy): domain Bacteria; phylum Bacteroidota; class Bacteroidia; order Chitinophagales; family Chitinophagaceae; genus Pollutibacter. The sequence goes on from JAFMJI010000014.1 coordinate 34,897, forward strand.
TGTTGTAATGGCCAATTGTCGACACTTTAACAAGTATCAATGCTGATGCAAGAAGCGCAATCCACATAATTGCATTTCTAAATGTTTTGTTTGCAATCAAAAGACATGTAGAAAATAAAAAATATGAATAAAATTCTGCAGATATCGACCAAGTAGGTCGATTGATACCCCATGAAGTGCCCAAGAGAGGAGTTGAATTGTTTAGAAGCAATGTATCTATATAGCTTGTAATGATTGATATATTGTTTATCTCTTTATTTATGTAATTACTAAAACCATTTCTTGAAATTATTTCAAATAAAAAATACAGCGTAGTTGTATAGAACAGAAGAGGGTAGAGTCTGAAGAACCTTTTTTTCAGAAATGCTTTTGCTACTGCAAGATTTCTTATATGCTTATAATTGTAAGCAATTACAAAGCCCGATATAATAAAAAAGAAATCTACAAGCAGATCAGCTTGTCTAATAATAAAGTTTTCAAAGAAATAAGTTGGAATGTACTTTGCATCGTAATGATGTAAAACAACAAGAATACAGAGCAATCCTCTTAATCCATCTAGACTATTTATTCTTGGTTTCATAATCAATAAGCCCCTTGTCCCTCGTCCCTTGTCCCTGCCTGACCGGCAGGCAGGCCTCCTCCCTCTAGAATAGCAGCCGTCGCTGTTGCACCTATCCTGGTTGCTCCTGCATCAATAGCCGCAAGCATGTCTTTAAGATTACGAATGCCCCCTGCAGCTTTTATTTGAACATGAGGAGCAGAATGTTTACGCATCAATATTATATCATCAATCGTTGCTCCTTTGGTTTGAAATGTCCCATCAGTTAGTTTTACATACCCATAACCAGTGGAAGTCTTTACGAAATCAACATTCAATTCTGAACATATTTCACAAAGTTTGATTTTATATGAAGTTTCCAGATAATCGTTTTCAAAAATTACTTTTAGTATGGTGCCGTTAGCATGACAAACATCCAACACTGCTTTGATATCAGCTGTAACATACTCCCAGTCACCGCCCAATACTTTACCAACATTCACCACCATGTCTATTTCAGTTGCACCCAGTTGAATACATTCCAATGTTTCTGCAACCTTGATCGAAGTGGTATTGCTGCCTTGAGGAAATCCAATCACTGTACAAACGTCTACACCAGTGCTTTTCAGTACTTCAGCTGCACGTTTTATGGCATAAGGCTTGATGCAAACTGTAGCAGTCTGATATTGAATCGCCACCTGCAATCCTTCCTCCAAATCCTTGTCAGTCATGGTAGGGTGGAGAAGTGAGTGGTCGATGTATTTGTTGAGAGGTTTCATTTTTAAATATTCAAAGTTGTAAGTTGTAGGTTATAAGTTATAAGATAACAGCCAATGTTCTGGGTCTTATCTGATAAGTGTTTTAATACAACCAAGTAATACTTATAACCTATAACTTAAAACTTACAACTTATTGATCAAACTCATTATCAAACCCCTTCTTCTTCAACCCCTTTGCCTTGCCTACCACTTCTTTCTTCATTTTGTCTTTGAAGGCGATGAGTTTTTTCTCGAGGGATTTATTTTTGGTGGATAAGATCGATGCTGCGAGGATGCCTGCATTCTTTGAACCATTCAACGCTACGGTAGCAACGGGAATACCATTGGGCATTTGAAGGATGGATAGCACAGAATCCCATCCATCAATTGAATTGGATGATTTGATGGGAACACCAATAACTGGAAGTGTTGTAACGGATGCAACCATGCCAGGTAAATGTGCTGCCCCACCTGCACCTGCGATAATAATTTTAATGCCACGTTTAGAAGCTGAACTGGCGAATTTCATCAAACGGTCTGGTGTTCTGTGTGCGGAAACAACTGTTAGCTCAAATGGAATTCCAAACTCTTTTAATTGTTCCGCGGCTGCATTCATTACTGGTAAATCACTATCGCTTCCCATGATGATGCTTACAATTGCTTTGCGTTTGGTAGCTGTTTTTTTTACTGGCATTGTTTATAGTTTGTCTTTCCCTTTGATGAAAAGTGTTCGTTTTATTTTCTTGGCTTGCAATAACAATTCCTGTTTCTCATCACTCATGATGGTTGCATGTCCCATTTTCCTTCCAGGCTTCGTTGTGCTCTTTCCATACAGATGTACAAAAGCATTGGGGATTTTCAATACTTCTTCCAATCCTTCATAATGAGTTTCTCCTTGATATCCATCAGCTCCCAATAAATTCACCATGATAGATGATTGAATTTTATTGGTATTTCCCAATGGATAGTTAAGCAATACCCTCCAAAGCATATCGAACTGTGATGAATAGTGGGCTTCGATCGTATGGTGACCAGAATTGTGAACCCTTGGAGCAGTTTCATTCACCCATACATTTTCTTGCTTGTCGATGAACATTTCAACTGCAAAAATTCCGGGTGACTGTAGATTTTTAGCCACTGAAATTGCCATGGCTTCTGCTTTCCAAAGAGTTTGTTGTTTTAGATCAGCGGGACAAATTTGATAGTCGAGTAAATTCAAAATTGGATCAAAAACCATTTCAACAGCTGGATAAAGGGCAGTCGATTGATCTTGTCCAACTGCAACAATGATGGCAATTTCTTTTTCAATGTCAATCATTTTTTCAAGTACGCTCGGTGCATCAAATCCTTTTGAAATATCTTCTTTGGTATGAATCAATTGAACGCCCTTTCCATCATATCCTCCAGTAGCAAGTTTTTGAGCCGCTGGAATCAAATGATGATGATCATGGATTTCGTTTTTTGTATTCAGCACTGCAAAATCTGCACTTGGAATTTCATGCTGCTGATAAAAGGATTTTTGGTGGATTTTATTCTTGATAATTTTCAATGCATGTGGACGAGGAATCACATGTACACCTTGGCGCTCCAATGATTCAAGTGCTTCAATGTTTACATTTTCTATTTCAATAGTGATGACATCCAGATGCTTCCCAAAATTGATCACGTCATCATAATTAGTTATATCACCCTTGATAAAATGATTGCAAAGATGAGCAGCAGGACAATTAGGGTCATTTTCCATCACACTTACTTCCGCGGGATAATCAGCCGCCTCCTGCAAAAGCATCCTGCCCAACTGACCGCCTCCTAATATGCCTACTCTTTTCATGTTGCCTAATACGTTTATTCAAGTTGACAGTTGACGGTTGACTGTTAACCGTTAACTGTCAACCGTCAACTGTTGACAAAATTAACCAAACCCCGCCTCAAATCCATTAATTTTACGAAATCATAGGTTTTGGATATGTCAGCTCAAATTAAATCGGTTCTGTTGTTATTTTCATGGATGATCATCACTGATCTTGCCCATGCACAAAACTCCTTTGTTGATTATCAAAAGTCCTTCAGCAGAGTAGCCAAGGCGTTTAATAATTGTGAGGATCACTTAAAAAATCAGTTTACAGAAAAAGGATTGGAATGGCCTGTAAAACAGCTGTATATCAGGTCGTTTAAGTACAACAGTGAATTGCAGGTTTGGGTGAAGAATAGCAATTCAGATACATTTAGTCATTTCAAAAGCTATAAAATTTGTGCGTTAGCAGGAACCATGGGACCAAAAAGGATGGAGGGAGATTATCAGGTTCCGGAAGGTTTTTATTATATCAATGAATTTAATGCAAACAGTACCTATCATTTATCATTGGGATTGAATTATCCCAATCCATCAGATAAATTATTATCAGATGCGATGCGTCCGGGAGGTGAAATTTATATTCATGGAAGCTGTGTAACAGTAGGGTGCATTCCGTTAACAGATCCGATGATTGAAGAGTTGTATGTGCTCTCCACATTTGCTAAAGCAGCTGGACAACATTTTATTCCAGTACATATATTTTCTGTAAAGTATGATGATAAAAAAAGCATTGAATATTTAGAACCATTGCTTGAAAAGGATGAATCTTTCAAAGAATTTGAACATAAGCTGAAAAAAGTATACGATTTCTTTAATCACAATAAAAAGCTTCCAGTCGTTGCAGTTCTACCCAACGGCGAGTATACTTTCTATTAACTTATAACTTACAACTTATAACTTACAACTTCTAATGATTAAAGTCTCCGACCTCAAAAAAAGTTACAACTCCTTCCAAGCAGTCAAAGGCATCAGCTTTCATGTACATGAAGGAGAGATCTTTGGATTGCTTGGCCCAAATGGTGCGGGCAAGTCGACTACACTCGAAATCATGGAAACACTGCGGGAAAAGACTTCTGGAGAGATTACGATAGGTGGATTTAATTTGGATAAAGAGCCCAATGAAATTAAGAAGATCATCGGAGTGCAGTTGCAGACATCCGGCTTTTATCCTGGATTGAAATTAGTAGAGTTGATTGAATTGTTCAATGGATTGTACAACAAAAAAGTTGATCCACTTGAATTATTGAAAAAAGTAAACCTAGAGGACAAAGCAAAGTCTTTGTATAAATCATTAAGTGGAGGACAAAAACAGCGCTTCTCCATTGCAACAACTTTAATTAACGATCCAAAGATTATTTTTTTGGATGAGCCTACAACTGGGTTGGATCCACAGGCCAGAAGAAATTTATGGGATTTGATAAAAAATATTCGATCGCAAGGCACTACCGTCATAATTACTACTCATTACATGGATGAAGCAGAGTATTTATGTGACAGAGTTGCAATCATGGATGAAGGTCGAATCATCGCGCTTGATAAACCTGATAAATTGATCGACGAACTCCTTGCAACTGGATTTGAAAAACAAAAAGAAACCAAAGGTGCAAACTTGGAGGATGTATTCATCAACCTCACCGGGCATGGACTCAGAGGGGAATAACAGCAGTTAACGGTTGACAGTTGGCTGTTAACTGTTAACCGTCAACTGTCAAATTCAACTGAAGTTTTTTACATCAAATGCCCCCATCCTTGTTGGTTTTTTAAACTTATCTGTCTCCCTATCTGGCGTTAGCAGTATCGAATTAATTAATACATCTCTTCTTGATATATTTTTTCAACCTCTCCGTCTGCTCACTGCCTTTGGCAGTTCACATCCACCTCTCCTATCCATTCGCCTTCGGCTCATGGCAGGAGAGGAAACTTGGTTTGATTAATTGAAAAAGCTTATATATTATGATTATTTTGAATTGATTTAAAATAACTAGCACTCTTCAAAACTCCCCTCCTGGATCAGGAGGGGTGGATCCAGACATCCCGACAGAGTCGGGATTGTCTGGAGACGGGGTGGTAGAGTAATAAAATTTTAAAATCATTTCAATTATATAATTCAAATCCTCAAAAACCAATCTATTTTCAAATCTCAGAACTTGAATATTTTTTGATTTTAAATAAGCAGTTTTTCTTTCATCTCTTTTCATTCCTTGCTCCCAATAATGATCTTGACCGTCTAGCTCTATGCAAAGCTTAATAGCTGGGCAATAAAAGTCAAGTATAAAATTGCCAACACTGTGTTGTCTCCTGAATTTTAATCCTGCAACTTTTTTATTACATAAACTTTTCCATAAAGTTGCTTCAGCAGAAGTGCCAAATGTTCTCAATCTCTTCCTTCTCTCTTCAAAATATTTTTTGTTATGAAAATGCATGATGCATTTTATTTAAAAAAGGTAGTTGGCTAATGTTTATTTGCACAGTTATAAATGTTTATTTCTACCACCCCGGCCTCTCCGCCAAGGCGGATCGGCCACCCCTCCTGATCCAGGAGGGGAATTGTTATTTGTGCGGAGAGGTTGAAAAACTATCCAGGAGGGGAGTTTTTGGAGCTAAAACTTTATCTTTACTCTATGAAAAAAATTACATTTTTAGCACTTGTTTTGGCCAATGTTTTATTGACAAACGCACAAAATAAACCAGCAGCAAAGCCTGTTGGTAAGCCTACCACAAATCCGCCAGTGGCAGCAGCTAAAACTGCTCCGGTTTTGAAAAACTCACTTGATTCCATGAGCTATGCCATCGGATTGTTGGATGGAAATTTTTTCAAATCTCAGGGCATTAAAAATGTGAATCCATCTGTTTTGGCCAAAGGGTTTAATGATGCACTTGGAGGAACCCCGTTGATGACTCCTGAGCAAGCTGATCAATGCGTAAGAAAAGAAATGCAAAAACAAGCTCAAGAGAAAATTAAACCAACTATACTCGAAGGAGAAAAATTCTTATTGGCCAATGCAAATAAGGCTGGTGTAAAAACAACTGCAAGTGGGTTGCAATACGAAGTACTTCAGGAAGGAACTGGCGCAAAACCCAAAGACACCAATACGGTGAAAGTACATTATGAGGGATACTTATTGAATGGTAAAAAATTTGATAGCTCTAAAGATCGTGGACAACCCGCTGAATTTCCATTGAATCAAGTGATTCGCGGCTGGACAGAAGGAGTGCAATTGATGAGTGTTGGCTCAAAGTATAAGTTTTACATCCCTTATCAATTGGGGTATGGTGAAATGGGATCAGGCGAAGCCATCCCCGGCGGATCGGTGTTGATTTTTGAAGTAGAGCTTCTTGATATCGTAAAATAGATGTAACTGGTTATAAGTTCTAAGTTGTAGGTTGTAAGTTAAATACAGATTACCTACAACTTAAAATTTATAACTTGCAACTTATAACTTACAACAATTACAACCCTCATGACAGATATCAAATACCCCATCGGAAGAGTAGAAATCGTAGCATACAGTGAAAAAGTAAAGGACGATAGCATGGCAGATATTCTTTTCCTGCCACGCATGCTAGAATATGCTGTGCTTAATTTAAATGAAGATCAATTGCATACACCTTATAGAGAAGGTGGATGGTCGTCCAATCAGATCATTCATCACCTAGCAGATTCTCATATGAATGCATTTATTCGATTTAAATTAGGACTCACAGAAGATCATCCCACCATCAAGCCATACGATCAAAACAAATGGGCAGAAACAGTAGATGTAAAAAATACTGCGGTGAATATTTCAATAACCCTCTTGCACTCATTGCACCACCGCTGGTATGAATTGCTGAAAACCCTTACAGAAGCTGATTTCAAGAGAACTGTTTATCATCCAGAACAAGAACGTGATATTCCATTGTGGAATTTCTTGTTGATCTATGCATGGCATGGTAAACATCATGCAACGCAGATCACTCAGTTGAGGGAGAGGATGGGATGGTAAAGAAGTAAAAGTTTTGAATTTTGAGTTATGGGTTTCGGGTTAACTGTTAACAGTTAACGGTTAACAGGAAGACAAGATGATCATAGAGAACAATATTTCACTTAAGCATTTGAATACATTTGGTATCGAAGTTTATGCCAAGGAATTTGTTGTAATCAAAACCCACCAAGATTTACTCGATCTAATTTCTCAACGCGATCTCACCAAAGAAAAGTTTTTGATGCTTGGAGGTGGGAGTAATATTCTTTTTACAAAAGATTTCGATGGACTGATCATTAAAAATGAAATCAATGGAATTGAGCTGATCAATGAAGATGATCAATATGTTTGGGTCAAAACGGGTGCTGGAGTTGTTTGGCATGATTTTGTTTTACATACTATTGATAAAGGTTGGAGTGGATTGGAAAATCTTTCACTCATTCTAGGCACAGTTGGTGCTTCACCGATACAAAATATTGGGGCATATGGAGTCGAAGTAAAAGATGTAATTGAAGAAGTAATGGGTGTTGACATCTCAACAAAAAAAGTAAATACAATAAAAGCAGCAGACTGTCATTTTGAATACAGATCCAGCATATTCAAGACAACGCTTAAAAACAAATTTCTCATTACAGATGTTGTTTTCCGATTGCGGAAACATCCTGAATTGCACACTGAATATGGTGCGATTAAGGATGAACTTAACAAGGAGAATATTGGACATCCAACCACAAAGGATGTTTCAAATGCAGTAATCAATATCCGTCGTTCTAAACTACCTGATCCTGCTATTATCG
>JAFMJI010000037.1 GCA_017853575.1 Chitinophagaceae bacterium
TATTTTTGCCATTGGCATGAATGGTTTTGCTTATTTTTATTCTGATCGTTTAGCACTTAAAGCAATGCGTGCTTATCAAGTAACACCTCAAACTGCTCCAGTTTTATACAAAATAGTTAGTGATTTAGCAACACAAGCTAATCAACCAATGCCACGTGTTTATTTATCTCCCACCGCATCACCCAATGCTTTTGCTACGGGAAGAAATCCACAAAATTCAGCAGTATGTGCCACTGAAGGAATCATGAATTTACTAACTGAAAGAGAATTAAGAGGAGTTATTGGCCATGAACTGTCACATGTTTACAACAGAGATATTTTGACTGCTTCAGTTGCCGCAACTATGGCAAGTGTGATGATGAGCATGGTTCAATTTTTTTGGCTATTTGGCGGTAGAGATTCTCAAAGATCTAATCCAATTGGATCAATATTCTTAATGATCGTAGGTCCAATGGCAGCAACTATGTTGCAATTAGCAATTGGAAGATCAAGAGAATTTGCTGCTGATGAAGATGGTGCGATATTGACAAAAGATCCATTAGCCCTAGCTAGTGCTTTACAAAAAATTGATGCAGGAATTTCTAATGCGCCAATGAGGCCAACTTCAGATATGGAAACAGCATCATCAATGATGATTGCTCATCCATTTAGAGGAAGCGGAATGGCAAAATTATTTTCAACACATCCTCCAACTCAAGAACGTGTAAAAAGATTAGAAATGATGGCTCAACAGATGGGGCAATCTTCATAAAACCTTAAGCACCGTATGATTACGAAAGTACTAAAATCAAGGTAGCTTGCCCGAGTGGCCAAAGGGAGCAGACTGTAAATCTGCCGGTTCACGCCTACAGTGGTTCAAATCCACTAGCTACCACGCTTAAATAAAATAAGCCCTAACAAAAGTTAGGGCTTATTTTATTTTGTGTTTATCTAAAATTTGTAAATTGTGTTGCAAAATCAAGTTCAGTTTTTTCAACCAAGCGCATAACTATTTGTAGATCATCACGTGACTTACTTGTGACTCTTAATGTTTCACCCATTATTTGAGTCTTAATGGTTTTGGGACCTTCATCTCGAATTATCTTGGCAAGTTTCTTGGCATTTTCTTGAGAAATTCCGGAATTGAAATTGCCTGTAATTTTGTAGATTTTTCCAGAAGCTCTTGGATCATCTGCCTTAAATGATTTCAAAGAGATGCTTCGTTTAATCAATTTTTCTTTAAACACATCCAAAGCAGCTTTTGCTCGCTCTTCAGTGCTTGATTCAATTTCCACGCTTAATTCGTTAAGCCACTTGATTTCGGTTTCAGTGTTCTTAAAATCAAAGCGTTGGGAAAGTTCTTTGCTCGCTTGATTTAAAGCATTGTCTGCTTCTTGGCGATCAATTTTACTTACGATGTCGAATGAGTTATCAGCCATGTAAAAAAGTTACACCAAGTAGCTCTTCGCTTGTGCGCCATACGCGCTTGGCTAATTCAATATCTTGAGCAGACTTATTCATTTTGACTTTCTTAGGCTTTCCTCTTGATTCAAACAATCCTCGAGGTCCTAAGTAATCTCCACTTTGAATATCGACCCAAGTACAAGCCGCAATCTGAGGAAGCGCACCTTTTGCTGCACTTTGTCCCAAAATGATGTTCATTACTTTTGTTACTGCTAATTCAACACTCTTTCTTAATCCAGATCTCTTGGTTGCAGCAACAAGTTGCAGGTTGGTATTGGCGTATCCGGGGTGAGCAACAGCTACCGTGATATTCGAATTAGCAATTTTTAGTCTTCGCACCAATTCGTTGGTAAAAAGTAGATTGGCTAGTTTGGAATTTCCATAAACAGTCCATGGTGAGTAGTTTTCTTTACTCACATTTATCTCACTTTTATCCCCAGTTTTAAGTTTGCCTAAGCGGTGAGCAGAAGAGGAAACATTTACGATCCGAGGATTAGTTCCTTTACTTACGGCATCTAATAAAAGCTCAGTTAAGAGGAAATGACCTAAGTGATTTGTGCCCATTTGGGACTCAAAACCATCTTTGGTTTTCTCGAAAGGAACAGCCATGATTCCAGCGTTGTTAAGTAGTACATCGATTGGTTTAGTTGATTGAATAGCGGCAAATTTTCTGACTGAATCCAAATCCATCAAATCAAGTTCTGCTACTTCAATAACTGCTGATGGAGTCTGGTTAAGAATTTGATTTTTAACACTTTGTCCTTTATTGACATCTCTAACAGCTAACACAATTTCAGCACCGAGTTTGGCTAATGCAATTGCGCTTTCTTTTCCCAGTCCAGAATTGGCTCCGGTAATGATTACTCTTTTTGATTTCATATCAATTAGTGAAGGAGATTTTGGTCCACTCATTAGTTGAAACTCACTCCTCAGGTATTCTCAATTTTCGCGGCTAGAAATCTATCTTGACAGTCGCTCAGCCCCAATAGCTCAGATGGTAGAGCATCTCCATGGTAAGGAGAAGGTCTGCGGTTCGATTCCGCATTGGGGCTCGGGTTGAATGATCCAAGAGCAAAGCGGAGTAGCTCAGGTGGCAGAGCAAACGACTCATAATCGTTGTGTCGCGGGTTCGACTCCCGCCTCCGCTACACGGAGAAAAAAGTATTAGGAGAGGATAGGTAAATGGCAAAAAGTGATGTACGTCCAAAAATAACAATGGCTTGTGCTGATTGCAAAGAACGCAATTACATAACAAAGAAAAACCGTCGTAACGATCCAGATCGTTTGGAAGTTAAGAAGTTTTGTCCACGTTGTAACAAGCACACAGAACATAAAGAAACTCGCTAAGAACTTTTAGCAAAATTAACTTTAATATTCTGTGGCACTTAACTTAGCGTTTCTAAATAGGTCGTACCCTTCTTTAGAAACTTTTAAAGTTGATCAAGAAAAAATCAATGCATT
>JAFMJI010000038.1 GCA_017853575.1 Chitinophagaceae bacterium
CGTTTACTGGGGCTTAAGTTCTCGGCTTCGCTCCGAAGAGCTAACCAGTCCCCTTAACCTTCCAGCACCGGGCAGGCGTCAGTCCGTATACATCGTTTTGCAACTTCGCACGGACCTGTGTTTTTGGTAAACAGTCGCTTGAGCCTAGTCTCTGCGGCCGACTCACGCTTCGGAGGAAAACTCCTACACGTAAATTGGCCCCCCTTCTCCCGAAGTTACGGGGGTATTTTGCCGAGTTCCTTATCCACGATTCTCTCGATCGCCTTGGTATTCTCTACCTGACCACCTGTGTCGGTTTCGGGTACGGGCCGCTATAAACCTCGCTAGAAGATTTTCTTGGCAGCATAGGATCATCCACTTCGCCTTACGGCTCGGCATCAAGTCTCAGAGATTGTTCTGCGGATTTTCCTACAGAACCTCCTACACTCTTACCCCAGGTCAACCATCGCCTGGGTTGGACTACCTTCCTGCGTCTCTCCATTGCTTGACTACTACCAACTTGGGTCGTGCGCTCCATCAGCTATTGCTAGCCAACTTCAAACACTTAGCATTATTGATTCGTCACGGTCGGTTTATTGTGGGTACTGGAATATCAACCAGTTGTCCATCGACTACGCCTGTCGGCCTCGCCTTAGGTCCCGACTTACCCTGGGCGGATTAGCCTGGCCCAGGAACCCTTGGTCATTCGGTGGACGGGTTTCTCACCCGTCTTTCGCTACTCATGTCTACATTCTCACTTGTGTAACTTCCACGGCTGGATTCCTCCGCCGCTTCACTAGTTACACAACGCTCTCCTACCCATCCACACTCCTGGATCTTGCGACCGGGATAGTGTGTGAATGACAGAACTTCGGTGCTGTGCTTGAGCCCCGTTACATTGTCGGCGCGAAATCACTTGACCAGTGAGCTATTACGCACTCTTTTAAGGGTGGCTGCTTCTAAGCCAACCTCCTGGTTGTCTATGCGACTTCACATCCTTTTCCACTTAGCACAGGCTTTGGGACCTTAGTTGCTGTTCTGGGTTGTTTCCCTCTCGACAATGAAGCTTATCCCCCACTGTCTCACTGCTACGTTCTCACTTACTGGCATTCGGAGTTTGGCTGACGTTGGTAATCTTGTAGGACCCCTCGGCCATCCAGTAGCTCTACCTCCAGTAAGAAACACGTGACGCTGCACCTAAATGCATTTCGGAGAGAACCAGCTATCACGAAGTTTGATTGGTCTTTCACCCCTAGCCACAACTCATCCCCTAAATTTTCAACTTTAGTGGGTTCGGTCCTCCACGCGGTCTTACCCGCGCTTCAACCTGGTCATGGCGAGATCACCTCGCTTCGGGTTTAGATGATGCAACTTATTCGCCCTATTCAGACTCGCTTTCGCTACGGCTTCCCCTCGACGGGTTAACCTTGCCACATCACACTAACTCGTAGACTCATTCTTCAAAAGGCACGCTGTCACTGCACAAGGCAGCTCCAACGGTTTGTATGCAAACGGTTTCAGATTCTATTTCACTCCCCTTGCGGGGTTCTTTTCACCTTTCCCTCACGGTACTTGTTCACTATCGGTCACCAGAGAGTATTTAGGCTTAGCGGGTGGTCCCGCCAGATTCATACCGGATTACACGAGTCCGGTATTACTTGGGATACTAAAAACAAGATAATGAAATTTCGACTACAGGGGTCTCACCTTCTATGCCGGACTTTCCCACGTCCTTCATCTATTTCATTATTTTCTGACTTGTTGAATTAACGGCAGTTGATTCGATTTAGTCCCACGACACCGATCATGCAACGCCTGCCGGCTTGGCACATGATTGGTTTAGCCTCTTCCGCTTTCGCTCGCCACTACTAACGGAATCACGGTTGTTTTCTCTTCCTGAGGGTACTGAGATGTTTCACTTCCCCTCGTTACCTTTGACTCTCCTATTTATTCAGAGAGAAATGACTGGACATTACTCCAGCCGGGTTTCCCCATTCGGTAATCCTCGGATCGAAGCCTGGTTGGCGGCTCCCCGAGGCTTTTCGCAGCCTCCTACGACCTTCATCGGCTTCTGGTGCCTAGGCATCCGCCATTTGCACTTATTAATTTGTTTCTACATTTATTACAAAGATGCTCGCGTTCACTGTGTAGTTCTCAAGGTACGGGCGATGTTAATTAACATTGATGAGTTATTTTTATTTTTTAATTTCTTAAAAGTTTAAAAACATTTTCACCTATTAATTAACTCCAGAGGGTTCGTACCCTCAGGACCCAACAACGCGCAATATTTCAACAAATAAAATTTAAATTAATTTAAAAGATAATTGTGGGGAAATTAAAGTCAATGCTCCACTTATCTAAAGAAAGCTCCTTAGAAAGGAGGTGATCCAGCCGCACCTTCCGGTACGCCTACCTTGTTACGACTTCGTCCCAATCACCGATCCCACCTTAGGCAGCTCCCCCCTTGCGGTTGGGCCACTGACTTTGGGTGTTACCGACTTTCGTGACGTGACGGGCGGTGTGTACAAGCCCCGGGAACGTATTCACCGTAGCGTTGCTGATCTACGATTACTAGCAACTCCAACTTCATGAGGTCGAGTTGCAGACCTCAATCCGAACTGAGACCGGCTTTTTGGGATTCGCTCCACCTTACGGTATTGCAGCCCTCTGTACCGGCCATTGTAGCATGCGTGCAGCCCAAGACATAAGGGGCATGATGATTT
>JAFMJI010000007.1 GCA_017853575.1 Chitinophagaceae bacterium
GGTATTTCCCTGTTATATTTTTGATCAGCACTAAATAAGAAGAGTAACATACTGCAGCCAGTAATACCATGAAGTCTCCAATCAGTGTTGCAGGGTTTTGGGATACCCCATGGTTTTTGGTGATGATCATCAGCCATGCACCTGAAATACCTAGGGCCAATCCTATTATTTTATTCCTTCCAAATCCATCCTTTAAAAAGAATGCTGCTAGTATGGATACAAATATTGGTGTGGCCATATTTAGCAATGATGCATGAATAGGGTTGGTATTTGCAATGCCATTGATGGACAGAATTTGATTCAATGAAATACCAGTGAGTGCAGCAAGTAGAATAGCAGGTAAATCTTCCCTCTTTATTTTTTCATGTTTCTTGTAAAAGAAGGGCAGTATTAAAAAGACAAGTGTCGCAAATAACATCCTCAGGTATCCGAGGGATATTGGAGAAATATAAAAAGGAGATATTTTCTTTACAGCGATTACATTCGTTCCAAAGAAAAAATTGGCGGCTACAAGTGCAGCCGCCGTTTTAATTAAATCACTTGACCGGCGTGAATTAGTATTTAAAGACTTTTCCACCTGCCATTACTTCTTGTGTCTTTTCATCAAATGTTACTTTCTGTCCAGTTTTTGCAGCAGCATTTGTCATGATGGTCGCGATGGAGTGGTAATATCCTGCTTCGACAGGTGCATTTGTTTGTTTTCTGCTTCGAACACATTCCATCCAGTTGCGAACGTGTGCAGATGTAAGCATATCTCCTCCGGTATTTGCCCCTGCTTCAACCTTGATGGCGAGGTCTGTTAAATTAACCTCAGGCAAAAGATTTGCTTTCATGTTCATGGCCTTTGCTGCTCCTTCTCTCAAACCACCCTTTGGAGATACTTTATTGGTCATGAGGTTTAACTCTCCTCCATTGCTATAATAAATTTCACTTGGATTTTCGTCACCATTGTGCATTCTCGACATGAATACAACTTGAAATCCTTTTGAAAGATCATCACTTGGTCCATAGTCAAATACTGCTGTTGTTGTATCCCAGTTTCTTCTTCCATCTTTCCACTGATAAACACCTCCATTTGCAACAACACTTCTTGGATGTTTTAATCCTGTGAACCAATGCACAGTGTCAATCTGGTGACTCATCCACTGACCAGCCATTCCTGATGAATACGGCCAGAACAAACGGTATTCAAGATATTTTCTTGGATCAAATTTTTCAAAAGGTCTGTTTAAGAGAAAGCGTTTCCAATCAAGGTCTTCCTCATGACATTTTGCGACCAGGTCGGGTCTTCTCCATCTTCCTGGCTGATTAACATTCCACGTCAGTTCAACCATGGTGATATCGCCAAACTTTCCATCTTGGATAAATTTAGCAGCAGCATGATAGTTGGGACCGGATCTTCTTTGGGAACCAATTTGAATAATTCTATCCGATTCTTTGGCCACCTTCAATGCAGCGCGGTTATCCTCCATGGTTTCTGCAAAAGGTTTTTCTGCATAAATATCTTTGTTGGCCTTTAACGCTTCTATGGTATGTAAAGCGTGTTGAAAGTCGGCGGTTGAGATGAATACTGCATCAATATCTTTTAAAGAATATAATTCCTCATTGTTCTTACAACCAATGATATCATGATCCATTTTCTTTTTGAGGAATTCAACACCTTCTTCTCTTCTTACTTTCCAGATATCAGAGACAGCAACAATGTCAAAATTCATTTCTTTGTAATGATGCATGAAAGCAGGAATATGAGATTGGCGATGTCTGTCAGAAAATCCGATAACGCCACAGCGAACTTTGTCATTTGCTCCTAAAATATTTCCATAAGATTTGGCTGTCCAACCCATGGAAGCCAATGCAGTGGCGGCACCTGCCTTAGCGGTTTGTTTAATAAAATTTCTACGTGGAGTCATATGGTTTTATTTAAGTGGTTTTATAAAGTATGCAATGTTGAAAATTTAAATTCCGCTAAAAGCCACCAATCCGCCATCTACATAAATATCTGTTCCATTTACGAAAACTGATGCATCGCTCAATAAATAAATCAATGCGCCAACCAATTCTTCTGGTTTCCCCATTCTTCCACCGGGTGATTTTTTGATGACAAGGTTTCCTCTTTCTGTCAATGATCCATCTGGGTTTGTCAGCAAGGTTCTGTTTTGTTCAGTAAGAAAAAATCCAGGCATGATACCATTCACCCTTACCTTATCACCATGTCGTTTTGAAACTTCAACTGCCATCCATCTTGTGAAACAATCAACACCTGCCTTTCCCAAACTATAACCCAATACTTTTGTGATTGATTCTTTTGAACTTACTGATGAAATATTTACAATGCTTCCACCACCTTGTTTTGCAATCACTGAGCCAAAAACTTTTGTCGGAATAATGGTTCCCATTAAATTCAAATCCAATACCTGTTGCAGGCCTTCTAAATTCATATCAAAGACATCCTGATCAGGTTGAATCACACCCTGGGGCATATTGCCTCCAGCGCCATTCAATAATCCATCAATTCTACCAAATTTTTCCAGAACGATATCTCTCACTTTTTCCATGTCTTTCACATCTAATACATTTCCCTTTGCAAAAATGGCTGTACCACCATTTTTGTTGATCTCTTCAGCTCTTTTATTTCCTTCTGTTTCATTTCTTCCAATGATCACAACTTTTCCGCCAAATGCTGCTATTCCTTCAATGAATGCTTTTCCCAATACGCCGGTGCCACCAGTTACGACGATCACTTTATCTTGAAGACTGAAGAGATTTTTGTAGTTCATAGTTTAAGTTATAAGTTGTAATGGTTGTAATTGTTATCAAGTTGACAGTTGACTGTTAACCGTTAACTGTCAACCGTTAACTGTATTTCATTGATTCATATTTCGTAGTATACCCAACTGCAATCCCCTGATCTCTGCGAGTCCGCGCAATCTTCCAATGCATGAATAACCTGGGTTTGTGACCTTATTCAGATCATCAATCATTTGGTGTCCATGGTCTGGCCTGAAAGAGATTTGATAGGGGACTTCTTGCTGAATTTTAATTAGTTCTTTTAGAACTGCATACATATCATTGTCTCCTGACAAATGATCATCTTCAAAGAAATTTCCCTGTGCATCTTTCTTCACGTTTCTAAGATGGGTAAAGTGGATGCGTTTTCCAATTTTCTTTGCCATTTCAGGAAGATTGTTTTTTGGATTTGCGCCTAATGAACCTGTGCAAAAACATATTCCATTGCTTTTGTTGGGGACAGCATCTAAAATGAATTGTAAATCCTCCATATTCTTCACGATTCTTGGTAATCCTAAAATATCTGTTGGAGGATCGTCGGGATGAATCGCCAATTGCAATCCCAATTCATCACAAAGGGGAGTAATTTGTTGTAGGAAGAAAACGAGGTTGCTTCTTAAAATATTAGCATCGATGTTTTTGTATCTGGCGAGCTTAGCTCTCATGCCTTCAACGGTTTCTTTCTTCTCGCCTGGTATGCCAAACATTACGACTCCTGCAAGATGATCCAATTGTTCTTTTGTGTATTGAGCATGTCGCTTTTTTGCTTCCTCCCTTATTTCCTCAGCGTAATCCTTTTCGGCATTTTCTCTTTTGAGCAAATAGATATCAAATACAGCAAGATCTACCCAATTAAAATACAATGCTTTTGAACCATCTGGCATCAAATAATCCAAGTTGGTTCTGGTCCAGTCATTTACTGGCATGAAATTGTATGTAACGACGCGAAGTCCAGCTTTTGCAAGATTCCTCAGACTCTCTTTGTAATTCTCAATCCATTGAAGATAATCTCCAGTTCTGGTTTTGATCTCTTCATGAATGGTGACACTCTCAATCACATCCCATGTGAGTCCAAATGATTCAATCAATATTTTTCTTTCCATTATCTCCTCGTATGTCCATACTTCGCCATGAGGTACATGGTGCAATGCTGTTACAATACCAACTGCTCCTGTTTGCTTGATGTCTTGAAGGGTAACTGGATCATCCGGGCCGAACCATCTCCATGTTTGTCTTAGTTCTTTCATTTTTTATGAGGTTACGATTTCAACTTTTTCGATTGTGTTTTTTAATATTTCTTTCTTGCGTATGAAAATAGAACTGTCTGTTTCTTTTGAAATAATTCCAGTTCCGATTATTTTTTTGTCTTTTCCAATGACTCTTATTTCAATTTCCTTGGCGATGAAATATTCGTATGCAGATTGATTGTAGCTGCTTATTTGTGGAGGGATCTCTGCTTTTCCATTTTTGGTGTTGATTAAAATGACACCCCCAAATGCTCTGGCGCCATAAGCTGCAGCAGCTGCAGCATCTTTCAACACTGTTATGTCCGCCACATCCATCGGATTGATAAGGCTTACATCACCATCGTACACCACTCTATCAACAACAAAAGTTGCAGGAATTTTGCCTTTGAGATTTCTTGAGTCTCTTATATATACTTGTTGCTGGCTTTTTGCTCCTGTCGATAAACTTATTTCAACACCAGGTACATTTCTCAACATATCATAAATATTTCTGACTGTACCACTGCTTGGATCTTGTGCTTTTAGTGTCAAGGAGAAAACTAGTGCAAATATGATTAACGAAACTCTCATTTGGTTTTATTCGCAAGTTCTCTTGCGGCAGTTGTTGTATAATACTTTGCAATCATATTTGGAATTTCCCATGAAGGCATGTTGTTGTTTTGCAGGTACTGGAGATATTTTTCAGTTACACGGGCAAAATGTGTTTCATGACTTTCTTTGAAAACATCTGGAATAATCACTTCCCAACCTTTTGTATTTTTTTTGATGGAAACACCGGGATAGGTTTTATTGATTTTGTTGATGGCAGCGATTAATGCACTTTCTATTTCTTTAGAGGCTTCAGACTCTACGTATAATGTTGGCTTATAATTTTCTTCTTTTCCTTGACGGATGATCAACGATGATTTTGTTCCTCGCATTAGAGAATAATGTGTGTCGCCTGTTCCATCTGGCGCTTTGTAATTCCAAATCACAGAAACTTTTGCATGTACTCCATTGATGGTATAGTTGAAAGCTCCATTGCACAATACCTGAAGATTTCCGTCTTTGTCAATATTTCCTTTTAAGTAAGCGGGTATTTCTTTTTCTTTTGTTACCAGTTTGAAATCGTCAGGTGTGATGGTTGTATTCCAGCTTTTTGCGTTGAGAATTTTTACATTCTTTTTGTAGTCAATGATTTTTTCAGGAAAACATTCCCATTGAATCAGGTCAACCAGATGTGTTGTAACATCTACAATTCCTTCTCCTTCCTGCGTAACATCAAAAAACCACGACGGTCTTGTCAAAACACTTCCAGAAACATATTTATAAAAATGGTGTACGCTTTCTTTTGTTACAGAAGGGTTTTCAGGACTTCCTTTTTCCAATATTCCGAATACAGCAGTTTCCATGGAGAGAGCTCTTTGCAGCATGGTTGTGATTTCATAACGCTCTGTCATGATATCATACAACTGAAGGTTTTTATGTTTGGAAATTTCAAAAGCTTTTTTTAGTTGATCAAATCCCTCTTTGTTGATTACCATTGGCTTATCTGCGAAGACATTGAAACCGTTTTGAACTGCATCGAGTATGTAACTGGTTTTTAATTTGTTGTTTCCTGCCAATACAACAACATTGCCCTTTCGCTCATTGATCATTTTTTGAAAGAAGTCTTTTCCTTCATAAACAACTTCATTCCATTTTGTTGGTTGATCTGCTCGGGTATTGTATCCTTTGATTCTATCCAGGTGGAATTGTAGGTCGTTTCCTTTTTCCGCATATACATATACATTGGGATCCACTTCAGGATACATTGTTTTCTGAACCAATGCCGCATGAAAGTGTCCAGGATCAAGCGTGATGAGCTTTACCTTTTGTTGTGCATGCATTGTTATGGGCAAGAGGGTTAGCAACGGCAGCTTCCATATAAACTCTATCCTTCTCATTATACCAATCCTTTAATAGTGTAGGGAAATCTGTGAGGTCTGTTTAACAATCCATTTGCCTCGTCGTCATTGATGAATCTTTCTTTTTTGGGATCCCAATGCAATGTGCGTGGCAATCTCATGGCCATGTGATGGATCAAACAGGTTGAGCATGAACGGTGTCCAACTTCCACTGGTGCGATGGGTTGCTTGCGTGTAATCATACTGTTCAACCAATCTCCATGATGTTCTTGACTTCTGTATAGATTGATTTCGTTTGGCCCGATAACTGACTCAATGATTTTCGGATCGCTTGCAGACAATGCTTTTTGATTTGGAACTGCTGGTTCATTCGGACTTGCCTTGTAATCACCGCGAGTTACAAAAATCCAGCCTTCTGTTCCCACGAATTTGATTCCATTCGGGAGCTCTGTACTGATTGTCATCACCACACCGTTCTCGTATTTTCCGTACGACGTAAAACTTCCGTGTACATCCCAAAGGCCTGATGTTGGGAAGGATGCTTTTGCCCAAACTTCGATAGGGCCAGAATGTTCTGTGTCCATAGCCCAATGTGCACAATCGATATGATGAGAACCCCATCCAGTTATCATACCCGCACCAAATTGTTCGCAACGCAACCAACCTGGACGACTGTAGTCGTTTTGAGGATGTACTCTTTTTTCGGTATAATAAACATAAGGGGTAGAGCCCAGCCATGCATCATAATTAAAGGTAGATGGGATTGGCATTTCTGGTTCAACATCCCCACCAGGGTCACTCGGCAAACCAATGAAAACCTCTTTCAATTTTCCGATTCTGCCATTTCTTACCAACTCTGCAGCATATCGAAACTGTGTTGAAGAACGTTGTTGGCTTCCTATCTGTAATATTCTTTTTGTTCTGGTTACGGCATTGCTTAAAGCCCTTCCCTCTGCAATAGTGAGCGATGCAGGTTTTTGCAAATACACGTCTTTGCCTGCTTCGACAGCATGAATTCCCAAATAGGCATGAGAATGATCTGGAGTTGAAATGAGCACACCGTCAATATCTTTGTTCAACAACAATTCACGGTGGTCGTTGTACATGGTAACACCATCATAGGGTTTCCCTGTTTTCTTTGTATAATAACTATTCACATATTTTTTACCATCCTGCAATCTCTTTTGGTCCAAGTCGCAAACTGCAATAATCCTTGCATGATCATATTTTAATGTTTCATGCATATCATGATCTCTTGAAA
Organism: Chitinophagaceae bacterium; assembly: GCA_017853575.1. Taxonomy (GTDB): domain Bacteria; phylum Bacteroidota; class Bacteroidia; order Chitinophagales; family Chitinophagaceae; genus Pollutibacter. The sequence continues at coordinate 7,182 of JAFMJI010000007.1, forward strand.
TTCTACCGACACCAATTGCACCAATGTTCAATCTGTTACTGGGTGCGTTTTTACCAAACACATGTGCCGGAACAATGGTTGGAAATCCAATGGCAGCAACTCCAGTTGCGATGCCTGTTTTTAAACTAGATGTTACAAAGTCTCTTCTGGTGATTGATTTTCTCTTTTGCATGATTAGTTTTTTAATTGATCATCGCGATGTTGTGCCTGTGCTCTTTTATAATCGATTCCTTTGAACTGAGAAATTACAAATTTTATTCCTTGCAGTAAATGATTTTTATATACTGGATCTTGGTAAGTTTCCTTGCTGTGTCCTATGGTTGAAATCCAGGCGCGCCCACCTTGAAAATCATTGTACCAGACAGCAGGATAGTATTCAACATAAGTTCCCGCATTCTTTTGAATAAGGTCTTTCTGGGAAGAATCCAAGGTAACGAATCGATGTGTCATCAAAATATTCGTAACAGGGTACAACTCTTTGCCAAAATAGCATTCATCTTCACGCTCCCAAACTGCTGGTACATCTTTCATGGAAGGATGTTGCTTGTCTAGCACCTGAAAACTGAACGATTGGTATTTTGCATGCCATGCGAAGGTGCATCCAATCAGCATTTTAAACCATTTCCAGTTTCTCTCTGTGCCAGTTACCGAATGAAGTCCAACCATTCCTCCTCCAGCCTCGATATATCTTCTAAATGCAAGTCGTTGTTGATCGGTATCAAAAATATCGTTGTTGGTGCTGGGAAATACCAACAAGGCGTATTGTTTCAGGTTCTCTTCTGTAAATACTGTAGGATCATCAGAAATTGTGATGGCAATTTTTTCTTCTTTTGCTAAAAGTTTCAATGCTTCAACCGCAGAAGGAATATTGTCGTGAACATATCCTTTTCCATTTTTGGTGTAGACCAACATGGCGTATTTTTTATTTGATTGCTGCGCCAACAATACATTGAAAAACACCAAAAAAGATACAGAAAAAGCAAGCAGGTTTTTACACATTTCAATCGTTTAATTAGGTGCTTGTAAATTACGCAAAAAACAACTCCTGAATGCCCCCACTTTTACGAAAACGTTGTAGGCGTGCTGCGAAAATAGAAACCGGCACGAAAGAGAAATTCATTACCTTGTAGCAACCAAAATTGCTGCCATTCATGAATACGAAAATGACAAATTACAGGTGGACGGTTGTTTCACTTTTATTTTTTGCAACGACCATCAATTACCTCGACAGAAATGTAATTGGAATTCTAAAACCGACACTTGAACAAGTGTTTGGTTGGAATGAGAAAGACTACAGTAAAATTGTGATGGCATTTACTGCTTCCTACGCTTTAGGGATGTTCGTTTTTGGTCGTATCATCGATAAAATCGGCTCAAAGCTTGGATATACAATAATCATTATCGTATGGAGTATAGCTGCAATTCTTCATGCTGGAGTTAGGTCAACGCTTGGTTTCATTGGGGTCCGCTCTTTATTAGGCATTGGTGAATCGGGCAACTTCCCAGCAGCCATCAAAGCTGTTGCAGAATGGTTTCCTAAAAAAGAAAGAGCACTGGCTGCAGGTATTTTTAATTCTGGAGCAAATATCGGTGCGATGGTTGTTCCAATTGTTGTCCCTATTTTGCTGAGCCTTTATGGCTGGCAGATGGCCTTTGTTGTGACTGGTGCTGTTGGCTTTATATGGTTGATATTTTGGGTATTGCTGTATCAGGTTCCTTCCAAACATAAAAAAGTGAATCAGGCAGAATTGGATCATATTGCTTCGGATGTTGTTGAAAGCTCAGATGTAAAGGCCGAGCAACAACCTCCAATCAGTTGGGGAACATTGTTTACTCTAAAGCAAACCTGGGTTTTTATTGTTGGGAAATTCATGACAGATCCAGTTTGGTATTTTTTCCTTTTCTGGTTGCCGTCTTATTTTTCAACAACTTATAATTTGAGTTTAAGCAAGCCAAGTATTCCGCTTGTTGTGGTGTATACCATGACTACCATTGGAAGCATAGGTGGGGGCTGGCTTTCATCTTTTATGATCAAAAAGGGATTCCCCATTTTCAAAGCGCGCAAAACCACATTGCTGATTGTAGGATTGCTGGTGTTCCCCATCTTCCTTGTAAAATTCGCCACTAATTTATGGGTAGTTGTTGCGTTTATAAGTGTAGCGGCTGCTGCACATCAGGCATGGAGTGCTAACATCTATTCGGTAGCTACAGATATGTTTAAAAATAAAGACGTGAGTTCAGTGATTGGGATTGGGGGTATGGCAGGATCCATTGGTGGAATTTTGTTTCCATTACTAATCGGTGAAATTTTGGAAAAAGCAAAATTGGCTGGTGATATCACTGTTGGATATAATTTGATTTTTGGAATATGCAGTGTTGCTTATTTAACAGCATGGACCATCATTCATTTTTTAAATAAGAAATTGACACCTGTAAATATGTGATTATGAAAAAACAACGAAGAGCTTTTTTACAACAATCAGCTGCAGCAACCCTTGGATTTTTCATCGTTCCACGCTTTGTTATTGGCGGAAAGGGATATATAGCACCAAGTGATATGATCAATCTTGGGTTTCTAGGAACTGGAAAACAAGCCAGAGGATTGTTGAATTCTTTCAAAGAAAAAGCAAATATCATAGCGGGGTCTGATGTCGATCTCAACAAGCTCCATTATTTCCATTCGCTTGCGAATAAATATTATACTCAAGCAAGATCTGAAGGGAAGGCTTCCGGGTATAAAGGATTTACGGCTTATGATGATTATCGCGAAATCATTGCTAGAAAAGATATCGATGCAGTTGTTATTGCAACACCAGATCATTGGCATGCAAAGATGTCGATTGAAGCAGCCAATGCGGGTAAACATGTGTATTGCGAGAAGCCGCTTGCACACAGTGTTGAAGAAGGAAGAGCAATGGTAAATGCTGCGAGAAAAAATAAAATTGTTTTTCAAACAGGCAGCATGCAACGTTCGTGGAAAAATTTCCGCCATGCATGCGAGTTGGTGCGTAATGGGTATCTGGGGAAAATCAGTGAAGTAATTGTAACTGTTGGAGATTCACCATGGGCATGTGATCTTCCAGCACAACCCGTTCGTCCAGGTGTAAATTGGGATCAGTGGGTTGGACCTGCTCTGTTTCATGATTTTAATGCTATTCTTTCTCCGCCGGTAGAAGAAGATATTTTTCCACGATGGAGAAATTACAAAGAATATGGAGGTGGCATCATCGCAGATTGGGGTGCGCACATGTTCGATATTGCTCAATGGGCGTTGGGTATGGATGATTCTGGTCCGGAGAAATTAATACCTCCACCAGGCAATGCACCTAAAGGATTGCAATATGTATATGCCAATGGAGTAGTGATGAAACACGAAGATTTTGGGAGAGGTTCTGCTGTTAGGTTCATAGGTGAAAAAGGAAGGTTGGATATCAGTAGATCTTTTCTAGACAGCGATCCTGCAAATCTTGCTACTGCAACCATTCAACCAAATGAAATCAGGTTATACGATTCGAGTGATCACTATTTGGATTGGCTGGGTTGTATAAAAACCGGCAATAAGCCGATTTGTGATGTTGAGATTGGACATAGAACGAGTTCTGTTTGTCACATTGCAAATGTTGCATATGCCCTCAGAAGGCCATTGCAGTGGGATCCCAAGAAAGAACAATTTAAAAATGACAATGAAGCAAATCAGCTCCTGAAGCCTGTATTTAGAGAGGGTTGGAGTTTGACTTCTTAAAATAGATTGCATCGCATGAAGGGAATCAATATGATTCAGCTCGCAAAAGAGCTGGGATTGTCTGTCTCAACTGTGTCAAAAGCCCTTGGGGATAGTTATGAGATCAGTGCATCTACTAAGAAGCGTGTACTTGAATTGGCCAAGAAATACAATTACAAGCCCAATCCATTTGCAAGCAGTTTGAGAAAAAAGAAAAGCAAACAAATTGCTGTTATCATCCCAGATATTGTAAATAATTTTTTTGCATTGGCAGTTGATGGTATCGAGAGTGTTACAGTGAACAAAAATTATGATACGTTCATTTATTTAACCCATGAAAATCTTGAAAGAGAAAAGGCAGTACTAGAGCATTTAGAAAGTGGACTTACCTCAGGGTTGATTATTTCAGCATGTACGGGGAAAGATGGGTATGGACATTTTCAACAATTTTACGAAAACACCAAGCTGCCAATTGTTTTTTTTGATCGGGTTCCCGATTTGTTGCAATTCCCTAAAGTAATTTCCAATAATTATGAGAGTACTTTTGAGGCAACGGTAAAGCTTATAAAAGCAGGGGTGAAAAGACCGGTTTTTATTGCAACAGAAGAGCCACTGTATACATCCATCGAACGTCGAAGAGGATTTCAGGCTGCACTGGCCAGTCATTCTATCAAGTTTTCTGATGATATGATTTTGGAATGCAGCGATGACATGGATAAAAATTATGCTATCATCAGGAGATTACTTTCAGGCAAAAAAAGGCCTGATGGAATTTTCGCCTCCATCGAAAAATATGCCATTACTACCTATCAGGTTTGTAAAGAATTGAAAATTAATATTCCGCGAGATTTGAAAATAATTGGAATGACCAATTTGAGGACAGCAGCATTGCTCAATCCATCTTTGTCGACGCTTTCACAACCTGCATTTGAAATGGGCAGAGAAGCGGCATCTTTGCTGATTAAAATGATTGAAAAAAAGTCTTATGCTGCTGCGAATGACATTATTGTTCTAAATAATGAGTTGACAATCAGAGAGTCTGTTTGATGATCCCGAAATCCTTTGCGTAGAATATGCATCTAAATCAGGTTTGTTTTGATGCGATTCACGAAATTTAGAACAGAATATCTATCATGTCAACAACCTCCAAACACTTTATACATCAAGATTTTTTACTGCAATCTGATCTGGCCCAGAAATTATATTTTGATTATGCGGCCGACCAGCCAATCATTGATTTCCACTCACATTTATCCCCTGCTGATATTGCAACAAATAAAAAATTCGAAAACATCAGTCAGGTTTGGCTTGCTGGTGATCATTACAAGTGGAGGGCAATGCGCACCTTCGGCATCAATGAAAAATTTATTACTGGTAATGCAGGTGATGATGAAAAATTTAACGCTTGGGCAAAAACTGTTCCTCATACTATAAGAAATCCACTGTTTCACTGGACACATCTTGAGCTTAAGAATTCTTTTTGTATTACAGAATTATTGAATGAGAAAAATAGTAGTCAAATATATGAGCACTGTAATTCTCTGCTTCGCGGCAATGATCATACATCTCGGAAATTTTTGGAAAAATATAAAGTAGTTTATCAGGCAACAACCGATGATCCAACCGATGATTTGAGGTTTCACCAAATGGCTCAAAGAGATTCTTCATTCAACATTCAACTGGTTCCCAGTTTTCGTCCAGACAAAGCATTTTCTATTCAGGACCCCGCCTCATTTATCAAATACCTCTCATTGTTATCTGAGATTTCGGGGATATTGATAACAGATATGAATAGTCTTTTAGAGGCATTAAAAAACCGAGTCGATTTTTTTCATGACAATGGCTGTAGGATTTCAGATCATGGATTGCAACAGGTCCCACTTGCTAATCAATTTTCTACAAAATTAGAATCTGAGTTCAAGGCATTTTTATCTTCAAAAGGGGCACAACCTTTTTCAGATCCTGATGCGTTTGTATTTCATGTATTAGAATCACTTGCCAAGATGTATCATCAAAAAGGGTGGGTACAGCAGTTTCACTTAGGGGCTATTCGCAATAACAATTCAAGGTTGCTCTCAACGCTAGGTGCTGATGTTGGTGTTGATTCTATTGGAGATTTTAGTCATGCTGCTCGTCTTTCTGCGTTTTTGAATGCACTTGACAAGGAAGATAAGTTGACCAAAACAATCATCTATAATTTGAATCCTGCTGATAATGCAGTGTTTGCATCAATGACCGGTAATTTTAATGATGGATCGGTGAGGGGTAAGGTGCAATACGGACCCGCATGGTGGTTTTTGGATCAAAAAAATGGTATGGAAGAACAGCTGGATGTTTTGTCAGACATGGGCTTGTTGTCTTGTTTTGTTGGAATGATTACAGATAGTAGGAGTTTGTTATCTTTCTCCCGACATGAGTATTTCCGGAGAATCTTATGCAATCTGCTTGCTAATGATATGCTCAGTGGTATTCTGCCAAATGATGAAAAGTGGGTAGGAGGGGTTATAACTTCCATATCCTACTTAAATGCTAAAGAATATCTAAGTATATAGTCATACGTAGCTTAAAAAGTTACAACAGATTAGAATTATTAAATAGTTACATAAAATATTGTGTATCTTCAAGGAAATAATCAACCATGAAATACATTTTCATGTTTTTTACATTTTTGTCGGTTTGTAATGCCACAGATTTGTTAACCATCCCGCTGGTTCTCGATGACACGAGAGAATTTACAATTCCCTCTGGTGCATCTTCAATTGATCAAACATTCACAGTTAATGTTGGTAATGATGCCGATTTTACTAAATATCTGAATACAATCAAATCTTATGATATAACTGGTGTCACTTTAACAGTCGATTCTTATAGTGGTCCTTCAACAACAGTGAATGGTTCGGTAAACTTTGGTACTGCATCGGTTCAGCTTACAAATTGGGAACTTAAGACAGGTAGTGAATTAGCTTTGTCATTTACGACAGCACAGCTTGCTGCAATAGGTGAAAAATTTCAAGCAAATGGTTCCGAAACGGTAACAGTTAAGGGTACTTTATCTAATAGTACCGGTGGAGTTCTCAAATTACATACCAAAGTTAACCTCAAGATTAAAGTAATTTAGATTTATAGGTAAATGAATTTTAAAGCATCTCATTGAGATGCTTTTTTTATGCCTTTATATAACTCTCCACTTCATCAATTTCTTGATCTTCAATTCTGACTGTCAAGTATTTTTTCATTCCCTCTAATTTTACTATCCAAATGTTTCTGCCACTGGCTTTCACATTAATAGCTCGAATGATTTTATAATTATCATAATTCCTATTTACCAAATCTTTTGTATCAGCAGGCATGTTGTTTTCATAGCCATAGCTTATATCATACACCATCATCCCCTTTTGTCTGTACAATGCATTGTGACTCATATCCTTTATGATAAATTTTGCTAAATATTCCTTATCATATTTATACCATGCTAGATTGTCTGCTTCTGGAAATGATTTTCTGAATGCATCGTAAAGGCGCTGATTGACTTCAGTTGTTGCTTTTACTCTGATTTCAGGAAGGGTTACTACTTTCTCTTTTACTTGTCCAAATGCCGATTTGATGATTATTACTGAAAAGACGAGTATGTGTATCCAAAACTTAAGCATAAAAATGATTTATGTTGATTAAAAATTTAATCAAAACAAAAGCATTTATAGGTTGAGTAAAATGAGGAAAATCAAATCTGTGTATGACTTTACACAATGATTTGTTTATTCAAGAATTTTGGTAGTTCTGGTAATTTTTCCATCAGCGTTGATCCCTTCTAGCACAATGAGCAATCTTTTACTTAAATCATTGTTGAAGAACTGAATTCGATACCGTGGACTCTTTTTATTTGTCATCACATACGGATTCCAGTACAATGTGGTGCGAATATCAGTTTCAGGATTTTCGCCTGGGTTGTCATATTGCGGGTTGTAGAATTCTTTGAACCTGGAATATCCTCCCAAAATAGTGGAAAACATTTCTTTGTTGCTTTTGTTTCCACCAGCATTTCTACTGCTGCCTTTTTTTGTGTAGATAGCAATGGCACCACCTGCACCTCCACCAATAGATCCAAAAAATGGAGGTCTAAATACTTTTACCATAGCAATATCTTGCATAGCCAGTGTCTGCAGCATGGTACTTTGAGATGGCATTTGATCTAAAAATAAATCTGGTGTTGCACCTCTCCAGCTCATTGATACATTCATGCCGCTTCTGGATATTTGTAGTCCAGGTACCCTGCTTTGCAAATACGTAAAAATATCAAAGCCAGTTTGAGCAGCAGGATCGGAGGTAAGATCAAATACATATGCATCTCCACCAGAAAACATTCCTGTAGCATATTGCTTGTCAACCGCATCCTCTTTTGGCTTTACCCTTGTTTTAACAAGCACCTCCTGAAGTGTTTTGTATTGAGATCTCTTTTTCCAATCCTCTTGAAGTTTAAGAAAATAAGCCATTCTTGATTTCGCAAGGCTATCACTCCAGGTATAAAACCTGTCTTGATCTGTGATGGTTGAAGTTTTATCACTGAATTTCAGCATACCGTTGTCAAATTGAATGGTTGCTACATCATTTAATTTTTGGTTCTGGTTAAAACTGTAATAAATTCTTACCGTATCATAGAAAAATAAGTCACGGTTTTCAAATGTTCCATCTTTCCCAATAGGTTGAAAGATGAAATTCTTGCTGCTGTCCTTATATTGAAGAATCATGTTGAGCATCATATTGTCTGTTCCACTTGCCATTTTAAGTCCGTATACTTTTCCAGAAATTTTCATTCTTTCATTTTCAGGTAGGTACTGTAAAGTGGGGGATATGTTTTTTTTCATTTTATCCCAATCAATTCTTCTCCATCCATGTGTGAGCATAACAAGATCGAGGTGATTCATTACGCTGTCTGCATCACTTGCCAGGTAATAACCCGGGTTGTGTACTCTTCCTCTTATTTCATTGCTCAGCAACAAATCAGAATAAATGGTTGTATATGAAAGTGAAGTGTCTACGGATGCGTCAATCACTGCAACAGACATATTGGTTTCGGTCGTATCAGAAACATACACATCAAATACATTCTTGCCTCTTTTTGTAAGTGCAGTCAATTGTGGGATGATTTTTGCACCAAATTCATGATACCTGTTGTTTATAAAAAGTATACGCTCTGCTACAGGGATCCAATCACTTGTAAACAGTGAAAATTGCAGCACACCTGTATTTAATTCTGAAATGGGGATGCTGGTGTTTGAAAGAAGTTTTTCGGTGGTGTTGATACTTACGCTATATAATAGTTGTTGATTCTGGTGTACTAATAATGTAAGTTGTTTGAAATTATCTGGGATGAGTTGGCTTCTTTCAATTTTGACCAGCGCAGCTTCATTGGTTGCTTTGATGGACAAAACAGCACCTTGGTTTTTCGAGATGGGTAAATTGGTTGTTGATGTGCTGTTGGATGGGTCTGTCCACTTTATAAAGTACTTTTCATTCGGTTTTGGTGTTAGATAAAAACTACCCATTCCATCATGTGCAATTTTTAGGGTATCCAGTGTCTTATTTTTATCATTCATCAAGATGCCTTTGATGACAACAGGTTTTCCATAGTTGTTGTATGCTTTGAAAGCAACTCTTGAATTAACTCCCAAAATCAAGTCGCCCCCTTCTGGAAATACATCTAAAAAAGTTATCGGTTTTGGAAGCTTGTTGACAGGTGGATTATCATTGTTGATCACGATGTCTTTTGTGTAAATAAAATCAGGATCATCGTTTAGTGCCCATTTTGTAAATACTTTCATTCTGATAAAATTGCCGGTATAGTCTGCTGGCAATTCGTATGATCCCTTTGCGGTTGATTGATAGAGTGGTGCAACGGTTTGTGTGATGATTTTTCCTGTGGTGTCATACCATTGTACATATACTGATTTACTAAGTTTTGTAATTCCTTCATCATCGAGGATATAAACTTTATACCAGATGGTTTCTTCCTTATTATATGAGTTCTTGTCAAAGTGAACATGAAATCTCTCTTTTGGGAAGAAATTGTAATAAATGTTCATCATCGAGTCAATTTTCTGGGCCTTGACCATCTCATATTGACTTGACAATGTTATCATTAAAAGGGTGACTTTCAAGAAATTTTTCATGTTCCACATAATATTCTAGGAAGTTAGTCCACTTGTCTTTTTTGGCAAAATTGTATTGGTTATAGATTTTTTAAACGGTTGTTTTACCTATGTTTTACCAAAAACAAAAAACCCATTGTAATTGGTTCATTTACAATGGGCTTTTATTTTTATTCGTGACCCCGTCAGGATTCAAACCTGAAACCTTTTGATCCGTAGTCAAATGCTCTATTCAGTTGAGCTACGGGGCCAAGAGGGAGCAAATTTAAAGAAAATATTTGTAATGCCCTTAGATCCTGAAATTGTCAATATTCAAAGCGCATAAAGGCCTCTAGCGCTGCATATTGCGGCAATCCCAGTTGATCAAACAGTAAAGCAGTACCTGCATTCCTGTCTTCTGCCCTTTGCCAAAATTCCCTGCTGTCATTTCCCTGGAATACAACGCCATCTTTTTGAGATTGGTGAATAAAAATTCCATTTCGTTTTTCCAGCACTTGGTCTGGACTCATTGGAATTGACATGTCGATATCCCAAATATCCCACTCCGCCCACGCTCCACGATACAACCACAGCCTGCAATCAGCCACCGAAGGGTCATTTGAAGCTTTTAATCTTTTGAGTGTTTCATACATTACATCAAAGCATACTTTATGTGTGCCATGTGGATCAGCAAAATCACCCGCAGCAAAAATTTGATGTGGCTTGATTTTCTTGATCAGATCCATGTGAATGTTTACATCTTCTTCAGTAGGAGGATTCTTTGTAATTAAACCAGTTTCATAAAAGGGCAGGTTCATGAAATGAATGTTTTCATCCTTGACACCTACATATCTGCAAGTTGCCCTCGCCTCTGTTCTTCTGATCATGCCTTTGATACTTCTGATTTCAGATGTATCCTTTTCATGAAGTTGTTTTGATTGAATAAAGTTTTTTGCTTCTTTCCAGATATTGCTGGCTTTACTTTTGTCAATTGCGAAACTTCCATCAAATTCCACGGCAAAATCAATTTGTCTGAGTACAAACTCATCACTCACTGCAATGTTGCCTGAGGTTTGATATCCAACATGCACATCATGTCCATGTTGTACCAATCTTAAAAAGGTTCCACCCATAGAAATGATATCATCATCAGGATGGGGAGAGAAGATGATCACTCTTTTTTGTGCAGGATTTTTTCTTTCTGGATGTCTTGGTACTTCTTCAGTTGATTTTCCTCCAGGCCATCCGGTAATGGTATCACGGAGACCGTTGAAAACTCTTAAATTGATATTTCCAACTGGACCGTGTTTTTCAAGCAGATCGGCCAATCCTTCATTTAAATAATCTTCTTTAGACAACATCAACAATGGTTTCTTCAGTTGAATAGCTAAACTGCAAACAGCTTTTCTGATAAGTTTTTCAGTCCATTTAATTTCACCAGTTAGCCAGGGCGATTCAATTCTTGTGAGTTTTGAAGCAGATGCCTGATCCAAATGAAACACGCAATCATCGTGTTCCTGTAAAATACTTGCTGGGATTCTTTCAGTAATTTTTTCCTCCACCGACGCCTTGATAATCTCCGCCTTGCTGGCACCAAATGCAAGCAGTACGATTTTTTTGGATTTCAGAATTGTTGAGATACCCATGGTGAGCGCCAACCTTGGAACATCTGAAATATTGTTGAATTCATAAGCATTTGCCAATCTTGTATTGTTGTCTAATGCAGCAATTCTGGTGATGGAGTTTCTGCTAGCACCAGGCTCATTGAAACCAATATGTCCATTTAATCCAATTCCAAGAATTTGCATGTCAATTCCACCTGCGTCTTCAATCGCTTTTTCGAACGCGTTCCCGTATGTGTGCATGGCCGACTTTTCAATCGTTCCATCTGGAATGTGAATATTTTTTGGATCAATATCTATATGTTGAAACAAGTGGTTGTTCATGAAAGTATGATAGCTCTGTGGAGCATCAGGCTTCATGGGATAGTATTCATCTAGGTTGAACGTAACAACGTTTTTAAAGCTCAACCCTTCTTCTTTATGCAGTCTAACCAATTCTGCATACAGGGTCTTGGGAGTTGAACCTGTTGCCATTCCTAAAACACAATTTTGTTTTTTGGAGGCTTTTTCTTTTATCAAGACCGCAATGTCGTGAGCAATTTTTTTTGAGGCAGATTTGCTGTCAGAATGAATTAAAATAGGAATTTTCTCAAATGTGTCAATCATTGAACAAAATTGAGTCCTAAAGTTAATTAAAATATTTATAAACCCTGAAACGGCCTATTGCAGCTTTATTTCAAATATCTCAGGCCAAAGCTTCCCTGTGATGTAGATGGATTTCTTGGAACTATCATATGCTATGCCATTCAAAACAGCACCGTTAGATTGTGCAGTTGAATTGTTTTTTGTTAGATATGATAAATCTGATTTGCTGTTTTTGGGAAGGAAATCTGAAAAGTTCAATGTGCCAATTACATTTCCATTATTCGGATCAATTTTTACGATATAATCATATTGCCATCTATTGGCATATATATATCCGTCAATCATTTCCAATTCATTGAGGTTGTTAACCGGACCCATATTGTCTTTTACACTAATAATATTTTTTACTTTGATTGAATTGGGTTCAGCAAAATATAATTTGTCAGTTCCGTCGCTTATGATCAAAGATGTTCCATCATTTGTAATTCCCCAACCTTGATAGCTCCAGTTTCTCGTACCCAATGGTTTGAATGTTTTCACATTGTATAAAAACACCAAATGATTTTCCCAACTGAGCTGATACACAGTATCGTTTAAAATCGTTATTCCTTCAGCAAATATTTCTTTTCCGTTATCTAATTGCTTCAGTGTTTTTCCATTTTTTATATCAACATACCTCAAATTTGATTTTCCATATAAGCCCGTACTTTCAATAAGTTTCCCATTGTATACTTCCAGTCCTTGTGTAAATGCGGAAGTATCGTGTGGAAATGCATTTAAGACAGTATATCCAATGTTTTCTGGTGCAGGAGTTGTTGCTTCAATGGAGGACTCATTGTTAACTTCTGATTCGTTATTGCATGATATGGCTAAAAAGTAAACTATTGCTATGAAAGGAAGATGAAGTTTGCTTATTGTTGATATACGATTATTTACGAATAACATAGTAAACACAGGTGGTTAAAAAGTTTCTTAGAAAGGGAATATGATTAATGACGGCAAATTGTTTTCTGGGCTTCCATCCAAATTTATCCAGGTAGATGGGATTGATAAGGTATGGTTGTTTTTGCTCGATTTGATATCCGCTGTTTTTTACAATTCTTTCAAATCTTTCGATTGAAATTCCTGTATCTTTTATTTCAAGCAATTCTTTAATGGTTGAGTTAGATTCTCCAAAAACTTTCAAGATGCTTTTATACAAGAATTTTGGGAGTATATGAAAGTAGGGGAGAAATCCAAGGAACTTACTCTTGCATATTTGCTGATGCCCACCATGAGGCATATACCATGGAGGGAATCCAAAAAATATTCTTCCCCCAGGTTTTAGAAATTGTTTGATATATGGGATGAATTTTTCCTGATTTGGTATGTGCTCTATGACATCTTTTAAAATAATTAAATCAAATTTTTCTCTCAACATAGCAAGGGCTTCCTCCTCGTATATATTAATGTTGATCAAAGTTGCAAGTCCTGTTTCCAAATGCTTTGACAAATGCTCAGTTGAAAACTGAAATTTATCGTTGTCCAATTCTATACCGGTTGATCCACAGCCTCTTTCCAACAAGGCTCCCATCACGCCGCCATCACCACAACCAATATCCAATACTTTGGTGGATTCATTTAATTCCATCGTCTTCAAAATAAAAGGAACAAGATAATTCCTGGCATTTTGGTATTGTTGTTGGTACCTGATTTTATGATCTGAATGGTGTGCTAGTGCCATAATGAATCACCTTTCGGTGTTTGTTTTTTGATCGGTAACTTTGGCAAATGTACAATACACAACGTGAACATTGGAATGAAGCCTTTCAAACTGGAAAAGTTCTCCTGATTGACAAACCGCTTACCTGGACATCTTTCGACGCAGTGAAAAAGGTTAGAATTGCAACAGGAGTGAGTAAAGTTGGACATGCAGGCACACTTGATCCTCTTGCAACCGGACTTTTAATTATATGTACGGGAAAATTTACCAAGAACATCAATGAGTATATGGCTGCTGAAAAAGAATATACTGGTTCTTTCACTCTTGGTGCAACAACACCAACATACGATTTAGAGTCTGAGCCAATATTGGCTTCAGATTACAGCAAATTGACTTTTGATGAAATTCAAAAGACTACAAATCAATTTACTGGCCAAATCATGCAAACACCTCCAATACATTCTGCAATAAAAAAATCTGGAACACCTGCTTATATTCTGGCCCGAAAGGGTAAGGAAGTAAAAATGGATCCAAGGCCAGTAACAATTTCTGTTTTTGAAATTACAGGCATTGAATTACCTAAAGTGCATTTCAGGGTAGTCTGTTCCACAGGTACTTATATAAGAAGTTTGGCAAATGACTTTGGATCTGCTTTGGGTTGTGGAGCTCATTTATCAGCTTTGCGCAGAACCAGAATTGGTGCATTTAATGTAAGTGATGCAAAATCAATTGAGGCATTTGTCGAAGAGGTAAATCAACTTAAGTCTGCAATAAATTAGTCTTTCTGGGATTCAACAATCGTTTTTTTCTTCCGCTCAAAGAATCTGTCAAATTCAGTTCTGAAAGAAATATTGCCCCCTGTGCGGTCTCTTTTTCCAGATGAAGAAAGTAGGTCGAAGCTGCTTCTGTAGAAAAAGGATGTCCTGAATTTTCCATCAGGGGTGATTTTGTATTCTACATTCACATCTGGTAAAAAAAGAAAATTTTGGGAACTCGTTGCCATAGATGTAGCTCCGGCAGCAAAATTAAAATCACTACCAAATGTAACTACCAGCTTATCATTCAGCATGGTTTTGATAAATTGAAAACTTACGTTTTCACGGAAATTTGTTGGCCCTGTTCTGTTCGCCCCTGCGGTTCCACCCAGGGTGGTCATGGTTCTTGAGTAATTGAAGTTTACATCAACAGATGAGCCCAGCATTTTTGTAAAGAAGTTTTGGATGCTGTTTGAAAGTATTCCATTTATCACACCAGATATGGTGCTGTTTAGCAATTCATAATTCAAGTCGCTGGCCACAACTGCTGCCTGTGGTGCAAAGCTTTTGAAAACCAATAGATACGTTGCCTGTTTACTCACTTCCAATGCATCTCTGTTGATGGTTTTCAATTTATTTTCTATGGTTGCATTGTTTTTGACACTGCTTCCCTGTGGAATTAGTATTTGGAAACTTGGATTGGGTTTGCTCAAAGTACCTGTAAGGTTACATCTTACTTCAACATCACTGATCTCTCTTAATACATCAGAACTAACCCCAGAAATTCCACTGTTGCTGGGATCTGTGAACAATGTACTCATACGTACTTTTTCAGCAGTATACAATGCATCAATATTAATATCTGCATCATAGGGATCACCTGTCCAACTTATATAACTGTTGCCGCCGCCAAGCAGTTTGAAAGGTTTTTTGAAAACATCCTGAAAGTTGAAATTATAGCTTCCATTCTCAATATTATACCTTCCAATCATTGTGAAGTTGTCTTTGGATCCAGTATGTAGTTTAAGGTTTCCAGATCCTTGACCTGAAATAATGTCCCCGGTTACTTCATCCAAAATCACATTCATCTTCAAATATGGATTCGCAACCAAATCCATGTCTATCACATAGTTGCTGGTACTTATAGGAGATGCCGTTTGCATTTCTGTACCATATTTTTTCCATACGACATAATCAACATCTGCAGATTGTTTGCTGTTGGTTGTTGTAAGTATATTGATGGTTGATGAGTCTACCGGCGCTCCACTCATGTACATTTTCATCGATTCATCAGGACCTGTTATCGAGAAATTAAATCTTGCCAAGGCTTTCCCATAGAATAAATTGTTGTCAGTTCTGCCAGTATTCAAAACCAGCAACTTTCTTGAAGTTGCACTCAGGTTATAACTGAATTTGTTAAAAAAGTGATGTTCCAGATCTCCTCGAAAACTTGCCGGATTTCCATAGATGTCTTTTAATTGAATGGTTCCAAAGTCAATTTTATCTGGGGTGAATGTAATGGTTGGGTCAAGCAAAGTATAAGTACATTTTGTGATGTCAACGGTAACTTTTGCATTGGAAACCTTAACAGATCCAACCAAGTCTGGTTCTTTGAGATTTCCTTGAATGCGTAAAAAACCATTGCCAGAACCGCTCATATCGCTGAACACTAGACCCAGATATGGTTTTAGTACAGAGAGTTGAAGATTTTCAATATTTATATCGGTTTCAATAATTTGGTCAAGCGAATCTTTTAAATCTAATTTCCCCTTTGCTTTAAGTTGATAAAAAGGATTGTCTGATTCAAAGAAGAAGCTGGCTCTTCGTTCACTGTTGTCCCAGAATCCATTGATAGAGGTGAGTCCAATAGAATCATCTTCAAACCTTGTTTTATCTGTCTGGGCATTTAAATAAAGTTTTAGATGATTGAAAGGATCTTCAATGGTAAGGTCTCCCGTGGTAAGTCCCTGTATCCTAGGTTCTTTTATAAAAATGGGAAGCAGCTCTCCTAAGTTTACTTTATTGAGTGATAAGATGAACGTTTGAAATTGATTCGCTTCTGAGGGAAGCGTCATGAGTCCAATGGATTGGTCTCCATTTACAAATTTGAAGTTGTTGGCGTCAAATTTTGACCTGCTTATTAATAACTCACCACCTTTTTCAATGTTCCATGTTTTTTCGTTGAACACAACTTTAGATGGATTAAAATGAATTAGTACTCCATCATTGATATTTTCAATATTCGCTGATAATTTGGCGCCATATTGTGCAAGATTGGATGTGGTGGTTAGATCAAGTGTTGAATATGATTTTGATGAATGTATTTCAAGCGCATTGGTTGGGAAAAACAAACTGTCGTTAAATACTATTGAACTTGCTTTTGAAAAACTGTTGATGCTGTCTGCTGTTCCCTTGGTTTTTAAATTGAGATCGTAAATGGCAATTTTATTGTATGCAATTTTTGGGATACTTGCATCCAATTCAAAAATCTTCTCTTCAGAATTGATTTTTCCCTTGATGGTGCTATTGCTCAATCCACTTAATCCGTTGTCAGTTAATGCCAGTATATAATTTGCGTTTTTTACATTTAAATTGAAGTTTACGTCTTGTGGCTTTTTTGGCGCAATTGTTTTTTTGAAGTAAAAAGGGTAGAATTCACCAAAGTAATAGCCAAGTGTTCTAGGTAATTCTTCGAATGTAAAACGTCCATTTACGTTGGCCTCTATGTCATTGCTGCTTAATGTGAGGTTTCGAAAATCCATGTTCTTTTCAGCCTTCAAAACAACACTGTCAAATATGTATTTTCTTTTGTCTTTTGTAAAGATGATATCCTCCATTCTGGCTTCGCCACTGATATTATCAAGGTTATCCCCTTGAATATTCAATACGGATTTTCCTTTTACACTAATTTGTTTTTTAGAGAAATGGAGTGGACTTAAATTGGAATGATTGACTTCAACAACTGCAGTAGTTAAGGGCTCCTTTGATTTAAAACTAACGCCTGCATAAAATTTAGCATCCAAGTTTTCGTCGTTGATATCGATGTTGGTTGTAAGTACGTCATTTTGAAAACTACCACTGGACTTGATATTTGAATAAACATAATCGTTGAATGCCAGTGATTGAAGATTCGCTTCAAATTTTGTCTTACTGTTTTTAGATTCAATTTTATAAGTCCCGTTTCCATTACCAAGATCGCTGATGTCTACTAGTTTACCCGTATTGAATTGAATAATATCACCTGTAGAGTTAACTTCTATTTTTTCAGAACCCAAATTGCTTACCTGTACAATTGAGTTCACGGTTCCAATGGATGTATTCAATTGCCCTTTTGTTTCAAGATCATCTCCAACTAAACTCGCATCGCCAATATATCTGATCGATTGTAAAGGTGTCAGGTCTAATCCAATGGAAGATTTTAAGCCTTTGTGAATTGCATAGAAATCAGCAGGATTTGTTTTAATGGAAATATTTTTTGCCAGGTACCTAGTTGTTTCAACCTCGGGGAGTCCCTTGATATCCATTTTACAACTGAGTTCACTGCTTTTGCCCCATTTTATTCTAATGTTGTTGCTCTTTAAGTTATCAACTGTCCCGGTTACAATTCCATTTGCAACTAACTTAATGGACATTTCATTTAGTTCTGGTGCGAAATATGCAATATCCTTTAAGTCGATGGTGCTGTTTCGAAATGCACCTCTCATATTTACTTTATGAATGAAATCAGTCATGTCATCTGAAAAAGACTGATAATCCATTGCAAAATAATTTTGAACTCTGCTATGGGGAGTAAGGATACTAAGATCTTTGAAACTCATACTGCTGAGGTCCAGTTGCATATCGGCCCGCAGTTTACTCACTTCAAACCCACTCCGCTCTTTGGTACTGAGATTGATGGCAGCAGTAATTTTTTCTCCGGCAAATTTTACCTCTTCTAGATTCCCATTGATGGATGCAAATTGAAAATGCTCGCCATCAAAATAAGGTAGTGTTGTCCCAATTGAATCTAAATCATATCTGAATACACCATTGGATAGTTGAATTTGATTTGCTGTTATCAGCCATCCATCCTCATTCCAATGTTCTTTTACATTGGGATTAGAAACAGGTGCCAGAGAGTCCGGTCGATTTCCATCATATTGATAGATATGAAAGTATGGCTGATAGATGGAGACATCTTCGATGAAAATCCGTTTTTTTAACAGATTGATTTCAGATGCTTTCAAATGAAGTTTATCCAGTTGAATGAATTGATTTTCGCCAATCCATTTATCTTCTACCAGCAGATGAATATTTTTTAAATCGAGGGATTTAATATTAAGTCTAAGTTGACTTGGTTGGCCTGAGCTTGTATCCTTGCTTGAAAAAGCATTTGAAATAAATTGATAGTTCCAGGTGCTGTCTGTCCGCTTTAAGTTGACCTTAGCATTCTCAAGTCCGAAATGGTAAACGGTAAAATATTTTCTCGTGAAAAACCAGTCTGTAAGATTCACGCTTAGTGTTCCGGCATATAGAAGCGTATCTTTTTTTTCGTCTCTCACCAACACATCTTTTAAGTTGAATGTGTTGAAAAGGGTAAAATTTACTCCACCAATTTTTGCTTCTGTATGGATGGTTTTTGTAAGCTGATTGGTTGCAACGTCGATCAGTTGTTGTTGAATAAACGGCAGTTTCAGCAAGAGCCAAAAAATGAGATAGAGTGAGAGAAGACTCCCAACGATATAACCCGCTATTTTTGCCGATTTTCTCAGAAGCTGAATTTGCTACGAAGTTAACCAATCTCTGCTTCTGATCCGATTCAATAAAATGTTATAATACGGTTTAATAAGCCGAGGCATGATCATCGCCTCTTTTGTCGGCAACCACATCTATTTGTTTGATTTTGTTTTTCTCCCAATTAATTTTGATGACTTCTGTTCTTCCAATTTGACCTCTTTTCTGAAAAGTATATCCCATTGAACTCAATGCTGATTGAACTTGCTGTGGAAAATCATTTTCAATGACCACTTGATCAGGAAGCCATTGGTGATGGAATTTAGGATTGTTTACAGCATCCAAAGGTGATTGATTAAATTCCAGGATATTTACCAATGTTTGAAATACCGATGTAGGAATGGTTGTACCGCCGGGTGTACCAACAACCAAATAGGGCTTTTTGTCTTTAAGTACAATTGTTGGCGTCATTGAACTCAACATTCTTTTTCCTGGTGCAATGGCATTTGCCTCTTTACCAACTGCTCCGAACATATTTGGTACTCCTGGTTTTACGCTGAAATCATCCATTTCGTTGTTCAACAGAAACCCAGCACCTGCAACAACAGTTTTTGATCCATATCCTCCATTAAGTGTCGTTGTTACACTTACAACATTGCCGAAAGCATCTGCTACTGATAGGTGAGTGGTTTCTTCACTTTCAGGGTTTATATTTCCAGGAGTGATCACATCGCTTGGCGTTGCTTTGCCTGGAATAAAATCTTTCATTCTTTCGTGTAAATATTTTTGACTGGAAAGTGTTTTTACGGGCACTTTAACAAAATCCTGATCGCCCATAAACTCAGCCCTGTCAGCATATGCTCTACGTTCCACCTCAATCATCAATTGCACAGAAGCTGGAGTATGAAAGCCAAGTTTATCAATGTTTCTATCTTCAATCATCTTCATCATTTGTTGCATGAGCAATCCACCACTGCTGGGCATCGGCATGCCAATTACTTTATATCCTTTGTAGTCAAATGCAATTGCAGGTCTTTCAACTGCCTGATAATTTTTCAGATCATCCAAACTAATATTGCCTTTCCCTCTCTTCATTTCCTCCACAATCAATTTTGCAGTCTCACCTTCATAAAATCCTTTTTGTCCAAAATCTCTAATCCGTTTGAGTGTTGCTGCCAACTCTTTTTGAATCAATGTATCACCCGGTCTCCATTCGGCAGACTTTACAAAAACTGGAAGTGAGGTGTTGTATTTTATGAAAGCTGATTTTGAACCATTCAGTGATCTTGCCTCTGCAGGTGTAATCACAAATCCTTTTTCTGCCAGATCAATGGCTGGTTGTATAAGTTTTGCAAAAGGCAGTTTCCCATATTTGTGTGATGAAAACAATCCTGCAATGGTTCCTGGAACACCACTTGCCAGATGTCCATTCTGACTGAGTTCCATTTGCGGATTTCCTTTTTCATCTAGGTACATATTTCTGCTGGAAGCAGCTGGAGCTTTTTCCCTGTAATCAATTGAAATGGTTTTTCCTTTTTGTGTATGCGCTACCAGAAACCCTCCTCCACCAATATTGCCTGCGCCAGGGTACACTACAGCCAACGCAAGTTGGGTTGCAATGGCGGCATCAAAAGCATTGCCTCCCTGTTTTAGAATTTCGACGCCAACCATGCTGGCAATGGGATGGGCAGATGCAACAGCACCGTTGCTCCCCTGAGCTGTTTTGGAGATGGAATATTGATAGGGATTGACTTGTGCTGATAGTACTTCTGTTTGAGATTCATAGACAGCAACGGTCAAAAAGAGCAGTAAACATTGTTTTTTCATACAATAAATATACCGAGTAATCTGAAAGAAATAGATAGTAATATATTATAATCGTTTCTATTTGTTTATTTTAGTGAATCAACCAATCTTCAACGTATGCGTCCTTTATTTTTTGCCATTAGAAAATTGAAATTCATTTTTACTTTTTTACTTTTTGCATTTTCAGCTTTATTGAATGTTTTTGCTCAGAAACCCCAGCAGTGGAGCAGTGGAGAAATCCTACATGCCATGAAAAAATTAAATGTATTGGGCTCTGTTCTTTATATGGCGGCACACCCTGACGATGAAAATACTCGTTTGCTCGCTTACTTGGCCAGGGCACGTCAATACCGAACTGGCTACATGGCTATGACAAGAGGGGATGGAGGACAAAATCTTATTGGCAACCAACAGGGATTTGAGTTGGGGCTGATCAGAACACAGGAATTACTAGCTGCGAGAAGAACAGACGGTGCTGAGCAATTTTTCTCTCGTGCTTTTGATTTTGGTTTTTCCAAAAGAACTGAAGAGGCCTTGAGCTTTTGGGACAAAGAAAAAATATTATCAGACGCAGTTTGGGTGATCAGAAATTTTCGTCCCGATATCATCATTACAAGATTTCCTGAAGACAGCAGAGCAGGTCACGGTCATCATTCGGGTTCAGCAGTAATTGCGAGAGAAGCATTCATTGCTGCTGCAGATCCAAACAGATTTCCGGAACACTTCAAATATGGTGTGGGTCCTTGGAAAGTAAAAAGAATCATGTGGAATACATTCAGTTTCTTCGGAACCAATACTACTGCTGAAAATCAAATGAAGATTGAAGTTGGCGATTATCTTCCTTTGCTTGGAAAGAGCATAGGTGAAATATCAGCAGACAGCAGAAGTCAGCACCGCTCACAAGGTTTTGGTTCAGCCGGTGCAAGAGGAACAGCTACAGAATATTTCAATCATACACTAGGTGATCCTGCAGAAAAGGATCCAATGGATGGAATTGATTGTACATGGAAACGCGTAGAAGGTGGAGATGCGGTCAATATCCTCATAAACAAAATGATTGCATCATATGATGTAAACAATCCTTCAGCATCTTTGAATACATTGCTGGAAGTCAGGAAAGCATTGACAAACATCAAAGATGCTTACTGGAGCAAATTGAAAACTGCTGAAGTAGAGAAGTTGATCAGAATGGTTATGGGGTTATATGCAGAGGCGGTAAGCGATAAGCAATTTATCAAACAAGGCGATTCACTGAAAGTAAATCTGTCTGTTTACAACCGTTCAAGTATAGGAGCAACGGTATCAAAAATTGCTTTAAATGGATCAACTTGGAATACGGATGTACCATTAAAAAACAACAACAATTGGTCACAGCCGCTCGCGATTTCAATCTCCCAAGATCATCCGCTGTCCCAACCATATTGGTTGGCCAATCCAATGAACAAGGGTCATTTTAATGTAACTGATCAGCAATTGATTGGTATGGCGGAGAATAAACCAAGCTTTGAGGTGATGTTATCTTTAAAGATTGGAAATGAAAATCTGGATGTGAAAATTCCAGTTGTATTTAGAAATGTAGATCCCGCGATTGGTGAGTTTATTCATCCAGTCTATGTTATTCCTTCAAAAGTATCAACCGTGGCTGCACAACCTGTATTACTAAATACTGCTTCATCGGCTCCAAAACAGCTAGCAGCACCCAAGGATGATGCTCCATTCATGCATATTTTATCATATGAGCATATTCCAACCCTGATTTATTTCAGTAAAAATGAACAAATGGTTGTGAAGGTAGATTTAAAAACAACCGGAAGGAGAATTGGATACATTGTTGGTGCAGGTGATAAAGTTCCTGAGGCCATTAAAATGATGGGATATGAATTGGTGGAATTAGATAAAGATGATATTACTGCAGAACGTCTCAAAACAATGGATGCAGTTGTTGTTGGCGTTCGTGCATACAATGTTCATGAGTGGATGGGGGATAAATATGATTTATTGATGGACTATGTGAAGAATGGAGGTAACATGGTAGTACAATACAATACAAACAGCTTCGCAGGACCATTGGCAAAAATGAAAATCGGCCCTAAACCTTTCACTGTTTCAAGAGGAAGGATTACTGAAGAAGATGCAGAAATGAAGTTTTTGGATGAAAAAGATCCAGTGTTGAACTATCCTAATAAAATTACTTCTGAAGATTTTAAAGGATGGGTTCAGGAAAGAGGAATATATTTCGCAGACGCATTTTCCAATGACTATAAAGCAATCTTTAGCATGCACGATCAAAATGAATCAGATCTTACTGGTAGTCTCATTGTGCGCAATGAAGGCAAAGGAAGGTTTATTTATACTGGGCTGGTATTTTACCGTGAACTTCCTGCAGGTGTTCCTGGTGCGTACAGATTATTTGCAAATTTAATTTCTAATCCTAATTTAAAAGTAAACGATGTCAAATAGGCCAACCCGTTCTCCGGTATTTGGACTGATTGTCGGACTTGGAATCGGGGTGTTGATTGCATTGGTAAGGAAAAAAATTGCACTCGGACTATTGATTGGAATTTTAATTGCAGCAATTTTGTACAAACGGGATCAAAGATGAGTTTCATCGATTGGCTCGTCTTGCTTTGCACCATGACTTTGGTGGTCTTGTATGGTGTTTATAAAGGAAGAACGACGAAGGATATTGATGGGTACTATAGGAGCAGTCGCCAGCTTCCATGGTACATGGTAATGCTCAGTGTGATAGGAACACAGGCGAGTGCAGTTACTTTTTTATCCGGACCAGGACAGGCATACGCAGATGGTATGCGTTTCGTTCAATATTATTTTGGACTCCCCCTCGCAACCATTGTTCTTTGCATCACTTTCATTCCAATCTTTCACAAGCTGAATATTTACACTGCTTATGAATATTTGGAGAAAAGGTTTGACAGAAAAACCAGAACATTTACATCTTTCCTATTCCTGCTCTCTAGAGCATTATCAACAGGTATCAGCGTATATGCACCTGCAATAATTTTATCTTCTGTCCTTGATTGGAATATTTATATAACCAATGTGATCATGGGTGGTATTGTAATTATCTACAGCATTAGTGGTGGGGCAAGGGCTGTTGCCTATACACAGCAGCTACAGTTGGGAATCATTTTTGCAGGATTGTTTCTGGCTGCTTATTTGTTGATTCAAATGATGCCAGAGGGCATGGGGCTATCACAGGCTTTACAAGTGGGGGATAAGTTTGGTAAGATGAATGTGATTACAACTGGCTTTACTGAAAATGGATTCAATTGGAATGATCGATTCAACATCATCAGTGGTATCATTGGTGGATTCTTTCTTTCACTATCATATTTTGGAACAGATCAAAGTCAGGTTGGAAGATATTTGACTGCCAGCACCATCAAACAAAGTAGACTAGGATTGATCATGAACGGAATCGTTAAAATTCCTATGCAATTTTTCATTTTATTGGTTGGTGTATTGGTATTTGTGTATTATTCCTACAATACTTCACCGCTTTATTTTAATGAACTGGCTATTCAGAAACTTAAGAAGACTGCATATAAGGAACAAATATTGACATTGGAAAAATCTCATCAATTGATCAGTGATGAGAAAAAAGCCATTGTTGAATCAGGCAGAATACATCATGAGGACAACATTGAAGCATTGAAGAAATTGAATGTGCAGGAAGAGGCATTAAGAACACAACTAAAATCCATGATCAAGGAATCAGGGATACTTGTTGAGAACAACGATACAAACTATGTGTTTATTCGATTTGTGATGGATCACATGCCACATGGATTGATCGGTTTGCTAATAGCAGTTATTTTTCTCGCTGCGTGGGGTAGTATTGCAGCCGCTTTGAATGCCTTGTCGTCTGCAACATTGATAGATTTTCATAAACAATACATAAAATCAGACACCACCAGTGAAGAGGAGTTTAGGCTGTCTCGGATGTACACATTGTTTTGGGGGATTTTTTGTATCGTATTTGCTCAGTTTGCAACCAATTTGGGAAGTTTAATTGAAGCAGTAAATATTTTAGGATCTTGGTTTTATGGCGTGATGCTCGGTATTTTTCTGGTCGCTTTTTATTTTAAAAAGGTTGGAGGGAATGCTGTTTTCTATGGAGCTATAATGGGTGAAATTTGTGTCCTCTCCATGTATGCATGTACAAATATTGGATGGCTATGGCTGAATGTTATTGGTGCTTTGGCTGTGATTGGAATTAGCCTTGTTCTACAGCTAATATTGAGGAAAAGATAATCTGATAATTTTGAGTGGTGCCCGGGGCGGGACTTGAACCCGCACTCGCTTTTTCGGCGAACAGGATTTTAAGTCCTGCGTGTCTACCAATTCCACCACCCGGGCGAAAGCCAAATGACTCAAAATAAAAAATTCCATCAATGATGGAACTTTTTGAGCGGAAGACGAGATTCGAACCCGCGACCCTAACCTTGGCAAGGTTATGCTCTACCAGCTGAGCTACTTCCGCAAGAATAAGAACTTTTGTGGGGTGCAAAAATAATGATTAATGCAATCCAACAAACTATTTTATTACTTGTATTTTGGAGTATACAAAGAGGATTCCTGAACTTCTACCTTAGGTTTGCCTTTATAATGCTTGGAATAAAGTCCATAACAGCCGCCCATAACAAAGGCGAGGAAAGCAAACAATTGAACATGGAATAGAAAACGAGAAGAAGAGACCCAGTTTCTACCGAAATCTTTTTGTTCTTCAGGATTTACATTGCTGTGTTGCATAGTGAAATTTTGCTCTGCAAAGGTAGCAAAACCTGATAAAATCCCATCCTTAATTTTTAATAATTTCTGAGAACTTTTTTTTGCCTTTTACGAAGTAATCCCAGGCAATATTTCCCTTGTAAACACCTTTTGGAGATTGTATTCTGATCAAAGGAAATACACTTTGTTTTTTTTCAAAAAGCATCCATTTGATGAAGTCAACATGGGCTTTTGCAATGGCAGTAAAAAAAGAGGGATTCGCTCGTAAAAGATTTTTCCAAGCACTAATGGCGTCTAGAAGAAAGCGCATTTTAAGAGTATGCCACTTTTCTAATCCAGTTTTATTTTTAAACAACATGATCAGGTTGTTTCTGAAATTCAAATATGTTTTTTGTGGATTTTCCTTTTTTAACGTTCCGCCTCCAACATGATACACAACAGAACTTGGGCAAGACATGATCTTATAACCAGCAAGTTGCAATCGCCAGCATAAATCAATCTCTTCCTGATGCGCAAAAAAGAATGGATCAAATCCGCCGACATCAAAAAAAAGTTTCTTTCTGATGATCATGGCTGCACCAGATGCCCAAAAAATTTCATTTTCCTGATCATATTGGTGGTGATCCTTTTCGATACTGTCAAATATCCTGCCTCTTGAAAAAGGATATCCATATCTGTCGATCCAACCTCCCGCTGCACCTGCATATTCAAATTGATCTCTTGATTGATAGTCTAATATCTTAGGCTGAACGGCAGCAATTTTTTCATCTTTCATAAAAAGTTCTACGGCCGGTTGAATCCAGTTGGGATCAACTTCTATGTCAGAATTGAGTAGAACAACCAATTCTTCATCCACGCTTTTCAAAGATTCATTGTACCCACCGGTAAAACCGCTGTTCTTCTCCATCACTATGATTTTTACTTCCTGGAAATGTTCTTTTAAAAAATTGACAGAATCATCCGTCGAACCATTATCAGCTACATATACAGTGAATGCATGATAATTTGTTGACAAAACAGAAGGTAGGAACTGCTGCAGAAAATGTTTCCCATTCCAGTTAAGTATTACAATTGCAACCTTGGGCAGCATCGCTTGAGTGTTCATGTATCTGGCAAAAATAGGCGCTTATTGACGAAAATAATTTGTGTGGTTGATATAAATCGTCAAATTTGTTGATACCATCATTAAAATGAAAAGATTGTCGCAATTGAAAATAGGGATGTCGGTTGTTGGGATATGCATTGTCATCGGCTCATACTTTTATTCTAATTTTTTAGCAGAGGAAATATCCAATCGAGAGAAAAAGACCATGCAGGAATGGGTAGCCGCTCAGAAAGTAGTTGCCAATGCATTTGCCGGAGATGATCTTTCGCTTTCTACTGAAATCATAGCAGAACAGAAAAATATTCCTGTAATAGAAACTGATGAGAAAGACAGCATCATGAGTTTTTTAAACTTTGATAGCATGAAAGTTGCACGGAATAAAAACTATTTAATCAATCATCTTAAGCAGGATAAATTAAATGGTAGATTTATAACAACTTATTTATCTGAAGACAGAAAAAAATTTAATCGATATTATTATGGTGAATCTGATTTGTTGAATCAAGTAAGGTATTTTCCGGTTCTTCAATTGTTGATCGTTGTAATTTTTTCAATTATTATGATCATTTGGTTGAACAACCGTCATAGGTCTATTCAAAATCAGCTCTGGGCTTCACTTGCAAAGGAAACTGCTCATCAACTTGGAACACCCATTTCTGCGCTTTCTGGTTGGTCATTGCTTCTGAGCGAAGGAACAAATCCTGCAAATGTTGTGCCTGAAATGGACAAGGATATCAATCGTCTAAAGCTGATAGCAGACAGATTTGGGATGATTGGAGGTGTTCCCAAAAAATCAGAAACCGACATTGTTCAACTTGTTTTTCATTCAGTTGATTATATGAGAAAACGTGCTTCAGAAAAAGTTTCAATACAAATCAATCGCTTTCCTGATCATCCAGTCAAACTCGAACTTGCAAAAGCATTGGTTGAATGGGTCATTGAAAATCTCCTAAAGAATGCACTTGATGCAATGGATGGACATGGTGAAATTTTCTTGGATGTTTATGAAACTGAGAAAGAAGTATTGATTGATGTCACTGATTCTGGAAAAGGAATCTCTCCGTCAGTTCAAAAAGAAATTTTCAGTCCTGGGTTTACAACTAAAAAAAGAGGGTGGGGACTCGGGTTAACATTAGCAAAAAGGATAGTGGAAGAGTATCACCATGGGTCTTTAATTGTAAAAAGCTCTGAATTGGGCAAAGGATCCACTTTTCGCATTTCATTTATGAAGGGATGAAGTTTTCTTTCAAGCTATTTTTTCATAATTTTGCCTTCCCCATTGCCCAGGTGGCGAAACTGGTAGACGCACTACCTTGAGGTGGTAGCGCTGGAAACGGCGTGCTGGTTCGAATCCAGTCTTGGGCACAAAGCCCCGAGTAAAGTCGGGGTTTTGTTTTTTATATTTATACCCTTGTAAATCCATGAAAAGGCTCTCTTTCATATTCACATTGCTGTTGATTCAGTCTCTAAAGGGTCAGGATAATATCATCATGAACCTTCAAAAAGAATCCCAAAAAGTAATTAAGATAAAATCAGACCCCATTCCATCAAAGAAATGGCAAAAAGGTATTTTGTACAACCTGACATTCTCTCAGGCATCATTGAGCAATTGGGCTGCGGGAGGGGATAAATTTTCCATTTCATTGGGATCCATTCTGAACATGTACGCACGCTACAGCAAAGACAAGATGCGTTGGGATAATAACTTTGATTTTAATCTTGGATATGTTAATTCAACCAGTTTGGGGAGCAGAAAAAATGATGACAGGTTTGATTTGGTTTCAAAGGTTGGTTATTCATTGAATGATAAAACAAATCTTGCATTTCTTGGTAACCTGCGTTCCGGGTTTTTTAAAGGTTATACCTATTCCGGTATCAAAAAGAATTTCACATCAAATTTAATGTCTCCAGGTTACCTGCTTAACAGTGCCGGTTGGGATTATCGTCCAAACAAGACCATTTCCTTGTTTCTTTCACCATTCACAGCCAGGTGGGTATTTGTTACTGATCCGATTCTTTCACAAAAGGGCTTATATGGCGTAAAACCCGGACAGACGATGAATTTTGAGCTAGGTGCTTATGCTACTATCAACTATCTAAAAGAAATCAACCCGAATGTGGTGTATAAAGCAAAACTTGATCTGTTCTCAAACTACAGACATAAACCACAAAATGTTGATTTTTTTATGACAAACATATTGAGTGTGAAAATTTCCAAATTGTTCAACATAACCTGGGCTGTTGATTTAATTTATGATGATGATGCAAAATTATTCGGTCCAAATAAAACCTCACCTGCATTACAGTTTAAATCTCTTGTAGGATTAGGTATTCAATTAAAAAAATAAAAAGATGGGATCTGATCAGAAATATTCAATTGCCCCTTTGCAGGAGGTATTGGAAGAGTTAAGGGAAAAATGTCCATGGGATAAGAAGCAAACTATCCACACACTCCGTCAATTGACAATTGAAGAGGTCTATGAATTAGCAGACGCCATTACAAAAGAAGACTGGACTGAAATAAAAGAGGAGCTGGGGGATGTTTTACTACATATCCTATTTTATGCAAAAATTGCAACCGAGCAGGAAAAATTTGGAATTGATGAAGTGGTGGAGGGCATCAAAAAGAAATTGATTGCACGTCATCCTCATATATATGGCGATGTAAAAGTTGAGAATGAGGAGGATGTAAAGAGAAATTGGGAAAACTTAAAATTGAAAGAGGGAAAGAAATCTGTTTTAAGTGGTGTTCCTAGGTCACTGCCACCAATGGTTCAGGCCATGCGATTGCAGGAAAAGGCCAAGCAAGTTGGTTTTGAGTGGGAGAACAAAGATCAGGTTTGGAAAAAAGTGGAAGAAGAAATGGAGGAAGTATTGGAAGCCGTAAAGCAGTTTGAACAAACCAATGATGAAAAAATTAAAGTGGAAGAGGAGCTGGGTGATTTGTTTTTCTCATTGATCAACTATGCAAGATTTCTAAATATAGATCCAGATCAAGCACTCTCACGCACCAATAACAAATTTATGTCGCGCTTTCAGCAAATGGAAGCCATTGTACAGGCAAAAGGACAACAAATGACTGATCTCAGCCTTCAGCAGCTCGATGCCATCTGGGATGAGGTCAAAAAGAAGTAGTTATTTGTAATTGACAAGAAAGTCCTCGAATTCAGCCAACGTATAGCTTGACAAGTTACTTGTTCTTTTTAGGCATCCCTTCTGTGAAGCAAGCACACCAAACCTAACGTCTTTGTAGCCATCAACATGGTGTGCATCTGGATTGATTGAAAGTATTGCTCCTTTATCTTGTGCTTTCATAATCCACTTCCAATCAATGTCTAATCTTCTTGGGTGTGCGTTAATTTCAATGACCACTTTATTTGCAATACAGGCATCAATTACTTTCTCATGATCGATAGGGTATCCTTGTCGGCTTAATAAAAGTCTTCCAGTCGGATGTCCCAGAATTCGGGTATATGGATTTTCAATTGCCTTTAATATCCTTTGCATTGCCTTTTCCTCACTCATCTTAAGGTTTGAGTGGATAGATGCAATGACAAGGTCGAACGTACCGAGGATATTATCGGAATAATCGAGGCTTCCATCATTGAGGATATCACATTCGATGCTCTTGAAAATCTTGAATGATGAATATTTACTGTTGAGTTCATCGATGTATTGATGTTGTGCCTTGATACGCTCTTCGGAGAGTCCATTTGCATAGAATGCGGACTTGCTGTGATCGCTTATAACAAGGTATTCATATCCACTGGCAATGCAGGCTTTTGTCATTTCTTCAATGGTATTCAAGCCGTCACTCCAGTCGCTGTGTGTATGTATAATTCCTCTTATATCTGATGTTTGAATGATATCGTTGAAATCATAATTTTTTGCGATGTTGATGATCCTTGGATCTTCTCTCAGATAAACCGGGATCGGGTGAATGTCAGCATGTTTGAATGCATCGACATCATTCTTCATATTGTTGATGGCACCGGGAAAATCTTTTTCCCAAGCTTCCATGAATGCTTGAGAGGCATTGAGCTTGAACTGTTCGGTAACCAAATCTTGCTTTTTAACTGTGATGATTTCTATATTAATTTGTTCCTGGCCTTTGTATATATTTTTCGAATCATCAGCCTCTACCAGTTCAAATGAATTTTCCTGCATGAACTGTTTGACTTGATCGGCCGAAGCATCTGTTAAAATTGTGAGTGTTTCGATAGTTGGCATCTGTCTTGCAAACGCATCAACCAATGCCCAGTTGTATCCAGGGAATTTATTGATAAGAACCTCATTCATATGCAATGCATATTCTTCGATTTCTGCGTAGAGGAAATGTCCCTGATGTTTTAAGAAGAAACTGATGGCATCTGCAACATTCTTCTGTGTTTTTTCGCCAAATCCTTTGTAAAGCAATAACCTGTTTTCGTTGCAGGCATATAGCAACTCTCCAATGGTTTCAATTCCCATTTCCTTCCAAATGGTGCTGATTTTCTTTGGGCCCAATCCTTTGATTTGCAGCATTTCTAGGATGCCAGGAGGTGTTTTTATAATCAATTCTTCAAGTGAAGACATTTTTCCTGTATCTAGGATCTCAATGATTTTTTTAGCGGTGGATTCGCCGATTCCCTTCTGGGTTGCCAATTCATTTCTAGGAACTGTTTCTAATTGTACTGGCAGTTTTTCAATATTGAATGCTGCGCTTGCGTATGATTTCGACTTGAAACTGTTTTCCTGGTGGATATCCATCAGTTTGCTTAGAAGCGCAAACTGATCTGCTATGGAGTAATTATCTGGCATATGGCGAAGATAAATAGGGGAAATAAAAAAGTCCCGCACCTGGCGGGACTCACTATTTTGCTCTGAAGAGAATTACTTCTTCTTCTTAGCAGCTTTCTTTTTAGCAGCTTTCTTCTTAGGAGCAGCTTTCTTAGCAGCTTTCTTCTTAGGAGCAGCTTTCTTAGCAGCTTTCTTCTTAGGAGCAGCTTTCTTTTTTGCAGTTGCCATTTTGTTTAGAATTTAATGGTTAGAAAAAATGGATTACGACGTAAAAGTAAACACACTTTTCCGAAACTGCAAAATTTTTTTTAACAGTAATTTAAAATGCTGATTAATTGGCTGCAGAAACAGGTTGAACAGAAACGATTGTTTTGTTCTCTTTTGACTTCCTGAATTCAACAACTCCATCAGAAGTTGCGAAGATGGTGAAGTCTTTTCCAACGCCAACATTCTTACCAGGATGGTATTGTGTTCCACGTTGACGCAAGATGATATTACCTGAAATAGCAGGTTGTCCACCAAAAATTTTAATTCCCAATCTTTTGCTTTGAGAGTCGCGACCGTTCTTTACACTACCTTCTCCTTTCTTATGTGCCATGACGTTAGGGTTTAAATCGACTAATAAATATGATTAAGCGATGCTTTCAATTTTAATTTTAGTGTAGAGCTTGCGGTGACCGATTTTTTTACGGAAACCTTTTCTTCTTTTCATTTTGAATGCGATAACCTTATCACCTTGAACTTCACTCAAAATTTCAGCATTCACTTTCTGCTTTACATCTTTTCCAACAGTTAGATTGCCTGCATTGTCAACCAATAAAACTTCTGGTTGGATTTTATCACCGGTTTTTCCTTCAATATGAGGTACATACAATTCCTGGCCAGCTTCCACTTTGTATTGATGACCTGCTATCTTGACTATTGCGAACATGATTCAAATTTTTAGGAGTGCGAAGGTAAGGAGATTTTGGCTTTTTAGCAAGCAGAGACCTAAAATTTCTTGGAGCAAATGGTGCCAGATTTGCAGCCTGAAACATACCTTTGTCCAACGCCTATTTCATTGAAAATGAACATAAAATCGCAGTTGGCGAAACCATTCGCCGACTATATATATAAATGTATCCAGCGTTCAATGCGAACTGCCCTGGCCGACCAGGATAAAATCCTTCAAAACCTCCTCAAAAGGGGTGAATCCACCAAATTCGGAAAAGACCATCACCTGAATCAGGTCTATGACCATGCATCGTATCGCCAGGCTATCCCGATCAGGGATTATGAACAGATTAAATCCTATATCCAAGATATCAAAGAGGGGAAGGCGAATATCCTCTGGCCGGGTAAGCCAATTTATCTTGCCAAAACCTCTGGAACTACTTCCGGCGCAAAATACATACCTATAACCAAGGATTCCATTCCAAATCATATCAATACTGCCAGAAATGCGTTGCTTACCTATATTTCAACAACAGGTAATGCCAAATTTGTCTCCGGCAACATGATCTTTCTTTCTGGTTCTCCAACCTTGGACAGAATCGGTGGGATCCCAACTGGTAGATTGAGTGGAATTGTAAATCATCACATACCTGGGTATCTAAAAGGAAACCAACTGCCAAGTTTTGAAACGAATTGTATCGAAGATTGGGAAACCAAATTGGATAAGATCGTTGAGGAAACCATCGAAAAAAACATGACACTAATTAGTGGAATTCCACCTTGGATGCAAATGTATTTTGATCGATTATCAGAGCGAAAAGGTAAAAAGGTGGGTGAAATTTTTCCTGAATTAAGTGTGTTGGTGCATGGGGGAGTTAATTTCAACCCATACAGATCAAAATTGATGGACAGCATTGGCAGAAAAGTAGACACCATCGAAACATTTCCTGCATCGGAAGGTTTCTTTGCGTTTCAAGATACACGTGATGAAGAGGGGCTTTTGCTCAATACCAATTCAGGAATATTTTTTGAGTTTGTACCAGCTGCAGAAATTTTTAATGAAAATCCAACCCGTTTGTCACTCAAAGATGTGAAGCTTGGAGAAAATTATGCTTTAATTATTAACAACAATGCAGGACTCTGGGGGTATAATATTGGAGATACAGTGAAGTTTGTATCATTGGATCCTTATCGTGTGGTGGTAAGTGGAAGAATCAAGCATTATATTTCTGCTTTTGGTGAACATGTAATAGGTGAGGAAGTGGAATACAGTTTGATGAAAGCTGCAGCCAGCTTCAATACCAAGATTGTTGAATTCACCGTTGCGCCCATGGTTAGTCAGCATGAAGGAAAATCTTACCACGAATGGTTTATCGAGTTTGAAGAAACGCCATCTGATTTAAATGCTTTTGCCGAGCAGGTTGATCAGAAC
Organism: Chitinophagaceae bacterium; assembly: GCA_017853575.1. GTDB lineage: Bacteria > Bacteroidota > Bacteroidia > Chitinophagales > Chitinophagaceae > Pollutibacter. The sequence continues at coordinate 41,212 of JAFMJI010000007.1, forward strand.
ATGCGGGGCAAGAATATTTACTATGATGATTTGATCAAAGGGAATATTCTTCAGAAGCTTGTGATTAGGCCACTCAAGAAAAATGCATTTATCGACTACATGAGATCCGAAGGGAAGTTAGGTGGACAAAACAAAGTGCCGCGTTTGAGCAATGATCGTAAATTGGCAACTGAACTTGAAAAAATGATCCAAATCCTTTAAATTCATTTCATGCAATTTGATTTTTCACACCAGTTTGCAGAAGAAGAGCTTCCTCCAGTTGCAGTAAAAAGAATTGGTGTGTTTGGTTGTTCCGGTTCTATTGGAAAACAAACCCTTGAAGTTATTCGGCTTTATCCAAATTTATTTAAGGCAACGGTGTTAACTGCGCATTCCAATCATGATCTGTTGATCAATCAAGCATTGGAATTCAATCCTGAGATTGTTGTCATCTCCGATACAACCAAGTACAATGTTGTTAAAGAGGCGTTATCTGGAAAAGGGATCAAAGTAATGGCAGGTGATCCGGGTTTGGTGGAAGCTGCAGCTTCTGATGCATATGATCTGATGATGGCGGCCATTGTTGGATTCGCTGGATTGAAGCCAACCATCAAAGCAGTTGAAAAAGGGAAAACCATTGCACTTGCCAACAAAGAAACACTTGTAGTTGCAGGAGATGTGGTGATGAAATTGGCTGCTGAAAAAGGTGTTTCTATCATTCCAGTCGATTCTGAACATTCTGCAATTTTTCAATGTTTGGTGGGGGAGCAATCCAATCCCATTGAAAAAATTATACTCACTGCTTCTGGTGGTCCTTTTGTTGGTAAAAAACCAAACTATCTCGTCAACGTAAAACGCGAACATGCCATCCAACATCCAAACTGGAGCATGGGAGCAAAAATTTCTATCGATTCATCGACTTTGATGAACAAGGGTTTGGAAATGATTGAAGCTAAATGGTTGTTCAATTTAACGCCTTCGCAGATTGAAGTTGTGATCCATCCACAAAGCATCATTCATAGCATGGTGCAGTTTAAAGACAACAGCATAAAGGCTCAAATGGGCTTGCCTGACATGAAACTTCCTATTCAGTATGCAATGACCTATCCACGGCGTTTGCAAAATGAATACCCAAGGTTCAATTTTGCAAAATCAGCAGTATTGAATTTTGATCCACCTGACATTAAAACTTTCAGAAACTTAGGACTCGCTATCACAGCATTGCACAAAGGCGGAAACCTTCCTTGTATCATGAATGCTGCAAATGAATTGGCTGTTTATGGTTTTTTAAAAAACAGGGTAGGTTTTCTGGACATGACGGAAGTAATTGAAAGAACCATGGCTGAAATTCCTTTTATTGAACAGCCAAGTTTAGAAGACTACTTCAACTGTGATGCAGAGGCGAGGAACTTTGCAGCATCTTTAATAAATCTCTAGCAGTTAATTGGCTATTTTTGCAACCTAAATCTTGATCATGTTGCCATTTGTTTTATTGGACATCAACTGGGGAGCTGTTGGGCTTCAGGCCGGCCAACTTGTATTAGCACTTTCTATTCTTGTCATCCTTCATGAATTTGGACATTTTCTTCCTGCAAAAATTTTTGGTTGCAGGGTTGAGAAGTTTTTTCTCTTTTTTGATCCTTGGTTTTCCCTTGCAAAAAAGAAAATAGGGGGTACGCTTTATGGAATCGGTTGGCTCCCACTTGGAGGCTACGTGAAAATATCGGGCATGATCGATGAAAGCATGGACAAGGAGCAAATGCAACAACCTGCTCAACCATGGGAATTCAGGAGCAAACCAGCATGGCAAAGATTAATCATCATGATCGGAGGTGTTACTGTGAATGTGCTCCTTGCTTTTGTTATTTATGCAATGACACTTTTTGTTTGGGGAGACACCAAACTTCCAAATAAAAATCTAACCCACGGTGTTTGGGTGGTTGATTCAATTGTAAATCAAATTGGACTTCAAACAGGGGATAAAATTCTTGCAGTAAACGATCAGCCAGTTCAATACTTTGATGATATGAACGCATCACTGTTATTGGGTGATCACATGACAGTAGATCGTGATGGGCAACAATTGAAATTGCAAATACCCGTAAATTTTATTGAGAAAGTTGTTGAAAAAGGCAAGCGTACTATTTTACTTCTTCCCCGTATCCCTTGTGTAGTTGGTGAAGTTGGAAAGGGAACGCCAGCAGAAAAAAATGGACTCTTGGCAAAGGATCAGATTGTTGGAATTGATTCCATGAAAATTGATTTTTATGATCAATTGAAACCAACCATTCAACATCGAGCTGGCGATTCTATTCAACTGCATGTTTTGAGAGATGGTAAAACGCTTGCTATTAATACTGTTATTAGCAAAGACACCTCCATAGGTTTCTTTCCATCTGTTCCAAGCATGGATGAGTTAAGTAAACAGGGCTTGTATACTTTTGAAACAAAACAGTACAGCTTTTTTGCTGCATTGCCTGCAGGTGTTTTGAAAGCCATTGATAAATTGGGTTTCTATATTACGCAGTTCAAAAAAATAGTGAACCCATCTACTGGGGCGTACAAGGGTGTAGGAGGATTTAAATCAATGGGATCGATTTTCCCAAAATATGGTTGGGATTGGGAAGCATTTTGGAATATTACTGCATTTCTTTCCATCGCATTGGCATTTATGAATTTATTACCAATCCCTGCATTGGATGGTGGCCATGTACTCTTTACCCTATACGAAATGATTACCGGGAAAAAACCAAGCGACAAATTCCTTGAATATGCGCAGATTGTTGGAATGGTTATTCTATTCAGTTTAATGATCTATGCCAATGCAAACGATTGGCTGGGGTGGGGGAAGAAGTTTTAAAAAGACTAGGGACGAGAGACGGGGGGACAAGATATAAAATTTACAGTTGACAGTTAGCAGTTAACTTTCAACCGTCAAGTGAGTACTTATAGATAAAGGTTGTAATCCTTCAAATACCTAATAAACGCATCAGTATATCGATCATTTTTGTCCTTGATGATGATTTCTTCTGTTTTTGCTTCTGAGTGATGCTTCATTGAAAAAGCATACATGATTCTGAAAGGATCATGGTGTGAAGATTGTTTTACAAAAACTTTATTTTTCAAATACATGCCATTTTTTAACGCAATTGAAATTGTTTCCTTGTCTCTATAGGCGGGTACTAATAAATAGAAAATGCCATCCTCAGTGATCATTTCAATTACTTTATTAAAAAGTACCCCAAGCGTTAGTTCGTCTCCGTGCCTTGCCAAATTAACAGATGATTGATCTGATTTCAATTGACCTTCATGAAATGGCGGGTTAGATAAAATGATATCATACTGAACTGTTGGATTAAATTGAATGATATCATTAAACACACATTTAATGCGATCTTTCCATGAAGAATTTTCAATATTCTGCTTCATTTGTTCGAAGCAGTTTTTTTCGATCTCGATGATGTCGATCTTGGTTTCATTTTTTTGCGCCAACATCAAACTCAAAAGCCCTGTACCACCTCCAATATCAAGTGTTTGTTTGGATGATAGGGATTGATTTGCTACCCATGCTCCAAATAAAGAGGCATCTGTTGTCACCTTCATGGCACAGTTGGATTGTTCGATCCTGAATTTTTTAAATTGAAAATAACTGTTGCCCATGATCAATCCCAACTGGCCCTTGCACTTGCAGAAACTTCCAGTGTGGAAGAATCTCCTTTTAAAAATTTATGATACCCTGTCATTGCAATCATGGCTGCATTGTCTGTACAAAATTCAAAACTTGGAATATGAATCTTCCAGCCATATTTTTTTCCGAAATCTGTAAGTGATTTACGGAGACCTTTATTCGCAGAAACACCACCTGCTATGCAGATCTCTTTAATTCCAGTTTCCATGCTTCCCTTCTTTAACTTATGAAGTAGAATACTGATGATGGTATGTTGAATGGAGGCACAAAGGTCATGCAAATTTTTCTGAATGAAGTCTGGGTCTTCCTTCAAATGCTTTTGAAGAAAATATAAAATAGATGTTTTAACACCACTGAAACTAAAATTCAATCCCTCAATCTGAGGCTCAGGAAAATGAAATGCATTGGGATTCCCCTCAGCTGCATATTTATCAATCAATGGTCCACCTGGGTATGGAAGCCCTAATAATTTGGCAGATTTATCAAACGCTTCACCTGCGGCATCGTCCAATGTTTCACCCAGTATTTCCATGTTAAGTGGGTCTTTGCACAAAACAATTTGCGTATGACCACCACTGACAGTTAAACATAAAAATGGAAAGGACGGAGCTGGATCCTCTATCAGGTTAGATAAAATATGCGCTTGCATATGATGAACTGATATCAATGGAATATCAAGACTCAATGAAAGAGATTTTGCAAAGCTTGTTCCAACCAGTAATGCGCCAATTAAACCTGGAGCCTGCGTAAAAGCTACTGCATCAAGTTGTTTTAATTCAACTGCTGCTTTTTTAAGGGCCTCATCAACCACAGGTACAATGTGCTGCATATGAGCCCTGCTCGCAAGTTCTGGAACGACTCCGCCATATTGAACATGTACTTCCTGAGAGGCAATGATATTGGAGAGAATTTTACCATCCTTGCAAACTGCCGCAGATGTTTCATCACACGATGACTCAATCCCAAGAATGATGATTCCTTCACTTTTCATACCGCAAAGGTACAATGGAATAAAATGAGTTGCTTATTTGGATCTTATCGCTACAACCGGATCCATTTTGGATGCAATCATTGCAGGAATGATGCCTGCCAGCATTCCAATTGCAATACATATAAAAATAGCGAGACCTAAGATTTGTGTAGAAACAAAGATGGGAAAATTGAAGGCAGAGCTGAGTAATTGAGCAAGAACGACGACCAATATGATTCCGATCAATCCTCCGATGATGCATATAAGGGCACTCTCAAGCAGAAATTCCATTAAAATGGTTCCACGTTTTGCACCTATAGCTTTTTTAAGTCCGATGATGGGTGTACGTTCTTTAACTGTAACAAACATGATGTTGGCAATTCCAAACGCTCCAACAATCAAGCTAAGTAATCCTATCAGCCATCCTCCTAAATTCACACTTCCGAACAATTGAGATGTATTCTTGCTGAAATCACTAATGGCGTTCAAAGCAAAATCATCTTCTTCAGTGGGGCCAAGTCTTCTAATAGACCTCATCGCACCCTTCAATTCATCCTTTAAAGCATCACTGCTCATTCCCTCCGGACCAGCAATGATAATTTTTGGATTGTTCCATCTTTCATTGAACAGCATCTGTCTCATGAACTTATAGGAAAGTACAATGCTCTTATCAAATTGCCATCCATCAATAAAACTCTTTCCTTGTTTTTTAATAACACCAATGATGATGGCTTTTTTATTTCTGAGACCTACTTCTTTTCCGACGGCTTTTTCAGCTTTTCCAAAAAGCATTTCCGCATTTTCATATCCTATAACAATGTTAGGAGTTCCAAAATCAAAATCCATTTGATTGAGGTATCGGCCATAAGCAATTTCTACAGGTTGAATTTTTTCAAATTCATCTGTGATGCCATGATAGTTGATGCCATCCAATTTATCATTGTCGTGTTGAATAAAGGATTGTGTGGTGAAACTGAAAACTGCAGCAATCTTGGCGTTTATTTTTTCTTTGATGAGCTTCATTTCAGCCAACTTAGGACTTGGTCTGTTTACATATTTCCACCAGGGATATTCTGCGCCGCCTTGGTAATCCCACTTGTCAATATAAATCGTATTCGTTCCCAATGACTTGATGCCATCCTGAATATTTTTTTCAAGACTGTTCACAGTGGAAAGTACACCAATGATGCAAAAAATTCCAATGGTAACTCCAAAGAGAGAAAGGAATGTACGTAGCTTGTTTTTGGTCAGTTCCTGCACTGCCAACTTGAGGGTTGTCCATACAATCTCTAGGTTCTTTCTCATAGTACAAAATTAACTCTTAGAAGTAAGACGGGTTTTAAAAATTTGGTGAAGGGGAAATCTCGATGACGAACGGGCAACTTGATGTACATTTGCGCCCATTGAATCCATGAAATACGACAACGAAATACGAAAACGCAGAACTTTTGCAATTATCTCTCACCCAGATGCTGGTAAGACAACACTCACCGAGAAATTTCTTCTTTTCGGTGGTGCCATACAAACCGCTGGTGCGGTGAAGAGCAATAAAATCAAAAAGCATGCTACAAGCGACTTCATGGAGATCGAACGTCAGCGTGGTATCAGTGTGGCTACCTCTGTTATGACTTTTGAGTACAAAGGGATGTTGATCAATCTCCTTGATACACCCGGTCACAAAGATTTTGCTGAGGACACTTATAGAACACTTACAGCAGTTGATAGTGTTGTGTTGGTGGTGGATGGCGTAAAAGGGGTAGAGGAGCAAACCAGAAAGTTGATGGAAGTGTGCAGGATGCGTGATACTCCAGTCATTGTATTTATTAATAAGTTGGACCGTGATGGCAAGAATCCCTTTGATTTGTTGGATGAAATTGAAAAGGAATTGCGTATTCATCTCCATCCATTGAGTTGGCCCATCAATATGGGAAAGGATTTCAAGGGTGTATACAGTTTATTTGACAAAAGTCTCTTGCTTTTCAATGCCAATCAAAAAGCGACAGAGGAAGACAGTGTGCAGATTGACAATTTAGCTGATCCTAATCTGGATGACCTGGTGGGAGAAAAAGATGCTGCTCAACTTCGAGAAGATGCTACTTTGATTGAAGGGGTGTATGGTGATTTTGACAATGATGCTTATTTAAAAGGACAAACAGCACCGGTATTTTTTGGAAGTGCAATTAATAATTTCGGTGTGAAAGAATTGCTGGATACATTTATCAGAATTTCTCCTGAACCCAGAAGCAGGGAAACTACTGCAAGGGTTATTGATGTGCATGAAGATAAATTCAGCGGGTTCGTTTTCAAGATCCATGCAAATCTCGATCCCAAGCATCGTGATCGAATTGCTTTTTTGCGGGTTTGTTCAGGCAAGTTTGAACGCAATAAATTTTATCATCACGTTCGATTAGACAAAGATGTTCGATTCAGCAATCCCTATAGCTTTCTGGCAAGAGATAAAGATGTGATCGAAGAAGCCTATCCCGGGGATGTGATTGGTTTATTTGATACCGGGAATTTCAAAATAGGAGATACCCTTACAGAAGGGGAAGATTATTATTATTCAGGCATTCCAAGTTTCTCTCCTGAGATCTTCAAAGAGGTGATAAACAAGGATCCCATGAAGACAAAGCAGCTTGAAAAAGGCTTGAATCAACTTACAGATGAAGGTGTGGCTCAATTGTTTACGCAACATAATGGAAATCGAAAAATTATAGGATGTGTAGGAGATCTTCAGTTTGAAGTAATCCAATATCGATTGTTGCAGGAGTATGGCGCATCTGTTCAATTCAATACATTGCCCTTCTATAAAGCCTGCTGGTTGACAGCTGAAAACAGGTCAAAATTAGATGAATTCACCCGTTTCAAAACAGGCAATATTGTTACTGATAAAGATGGGCACTTGGTTTACTTGGCTCAGAGTGAATGGTTCTTAAACACAGAGATTGCTAATAATCCGGAGATTCAGTTTCATTTTAGTTCGGAAATCCACAAGTAGTTCTAAGTTCTAAGTTGTAGTGGTTGTAATTGTTGTAGTAGTTGTCCTTGTTGTCTCCCTTTTCCCTCGTCCCTCGTCCCTTGTCCCTTTTATATCCCTGTATAATTAAACGGACTAATCCCCTTCAACTCCTTCTTAACGGAAGCTTTGACTTTGAGTTTGTTGATGAACTGATGAATAGCTTTTTTATCAATTGATGCTTTGCCTCTTGTGAGTTCTTTTAGTGCCTCATAAGGCTGAGGATAGTTTTCTCTTCTTAAAATGGTTTGAATGGCCTCTGCTACCACAGCCCAGTTTTTATCGAGGTCGGCTTTGATGGCATCTTCATTGAGTAGTAATTTACTTAGGCCTTTGTTGATTGAATTTAGTGAAATCATGGTATGTGCAATAGGCACACCAATATTTCGTATGGCAGTAGAATCAGTTAGATCTCTTTGGAGTCGGGATACAGGAAGTTTTGCAGAAAGGTGTTCAAGCAGTGCATTTGCGATACCGAGGTTGCCTTCTGCATTTTCAAAATCAATCGGATTTACTTTATGCGGCATGGCGGATGATCCGACTTCCCCTTTTCTGGTCTTCTGGCGGAAGTATTCCATTGAAATATAAGTCCAGATATCTCGACATAAATCAATCAAAATAGTATTGATTCTTTTGATGCCATCAAAATGAGCAGCCAGGTGATCATAATGTTCAATTTGCGTAGTGTATTGTTGGCGTTGGAGTCCGAGTCTTTCTGCACAAAACGTATTTCCGAATTTAATCCAGTTGATTTTAGGGTATGCTACATGGTGTGCATTGAAATTTCCTGTTGCTCCACCAAATTTGCATGAGTAGGGTATTTGGTTCATTAAAGACATCTGATCTTCAAGTCTCTCGACAAAAACCATGATTTCTTTACCTAGTTTGGTTGGAGATGCAGGTTGACCATGTGTTCTTGCTAGCATGGATATATTTTTCCATGACTTGGCCAGTTCTCTCAGTCGAATGATCAGATTGCTTATCGCTGGGTAGTATTCATTTTCAAGTGCTTCTTTCCACATCAAAGGAATTGCAGTGTTGTTGACATCTTGAGAGGTAAGTCCAAAATGAACATATTCTTTTAGATGACCAAGTGAAAGAGCATCCAATTCTTTTTTCATGTAGTACTCAAGTGCCTTCACATCGTGGTTGGTGACTTTTTCTAAATTTTTTATTTCACTAGCCGTTTCGTTGTTGAATTCCATGTAAACGGATTTCATTTTATTGGCCTTTGAAGAGGGTAGATGAAAGATCTTTTCATTGGAGAGTGCTATGAAATATTCTGTTTCCACTCTCAGGCGATATTGCATCAGGGCGAACTCTGAAAAATAGGCAGCCAGTGTTTCAACTTGTGATCTATAGCGTCCGTCGATAGGGGATATTGCTGAGAGTGTATGAAGTTCCATGAAGATCTTGAATTGGTGTAACTTTGCAGCAAAATTACGTCAATATTGGTGGAAAGGAAAATCAGGATTGGGGCCGTTAGTTACTTGAATACCAAGCCTTTCATTTACGGGTTAGAGAACAGTCCGATTAAGGATGAGATTGAACTTATATTGGACTATCCTTCAAATTTGGTAGAGCTTCTCAAAAAGGGAGAGATTGATATTGGATTGGTGCCAGTAGGCGCGTTACCTAGTTTGGGTGAATATCATATTGTTTCGGATTATTGTATTGGTACAGATGGAGAAGTTGCTTCTGTAGCTGTTTTCAGTGAAGTACCGATGGAGGAGATTGAAGAAGTGTATTTGGATTATCAGTCCAGGACATCTGTCTTGTTATGTAAGTTGTTGTTTGAAAAACACTGGAAAAAGCAAGTAAAGTTCATCCCAGCCGAAGATGAATCCTACATTGAAAAGATCAAAGGCAAAACAGCAGGGTTGATCATTGGTGATCGAGCCCTGATGCATCGTGCTAAATTTCCTTACATCTATGACCTGGGCTTGGGTTGGAAGCAGATGACCGGCCTGCCATTTGTCTTTGCGGTGTGGGTGAGTTTGAGGAAATTAGATCCTTCTTTTGAAGTTAAATTTAATCAGTCACTAGTAAAAGGTATTACTGAATATGACTTAACAAATATGTCAAATTTTAAATCGTACGACGTTCATACATATATCACTCAGAATTTGAGCTATGAATTAAATAACCTCAAAAAAAGAGGATTGGAATATTTTATTTCGAATCTCTGAATGCAAAAATGTTAAGTTGAAGATCAAATGAAGTATTGATTTTCTTTTTTATAAATGGTATTGGGTAGATGTTGCTAGCTTCTTTAATATAAAATTTGAATCCCGCGTCATTGATAATTTGTAAGATTTCTGTCAATTTATTTTGCTCTTCAAATGTTGAATGATATTCTACGAAAAGGTTATTGACAAAATGTAGTTTATGCTTACAGTCTTTTATTACTTCATATTCTACTCCTTCAATGTCTATTTTTAAAAAATCAACCTCTTTGTCTAAAACTTCAGAAAGTCTAACTGCCTTCAATCTAATATTTGATTCACTATTTTCTGATTTTCCAGAAATTTTTCCACCCATTGCTCCTGATGCTTGGAAAGTTATTTCATCATTTGAATTCCAAACTGGATTTTGGAATAGTTTAACATTGTCAAAACTCCATTCGATGATATTTTTTTGAAGTAATTCAAAATTGTTGCTATCAGGTTCAAATGCCAAAACAGTAGAGTCGGGGTATTGTTGTTTGAAGTACAGTATGCTCATGCCAATATGTGCACCGCAATCTATAATTAGTGGTTTTTTGGTATTAGAATTAAATTTGTAGATGTTTTCAATGAATATTTCTTGTAGACTGTGTATTAATTCTTCATTGCTCATGTAATTTATATGTTTCCCACATGCATGAATTGATTTTAAATTGCTAGAATCATTGTGTTTAATGATTTTCTCTCTTAACCAACTTATACCTAATTTTCGGTAAGGCGACTTTTTAAATAGAACTTTTGTAATGTCAGGGACACGCATGTTTATTTATTGTTTTTACCAAGCAAAACAAGATGTATTTTTGAAAATTTTTTCATTTTAATAATTTGAATGTTAGATTCTAGAGCTATTTTCTCCAATAGATTCAAATCAAAAACATGATGGTGTAGACATCTATTCTCAATATTTTTTAAACTTCTTTCTTTAAATTCATTGAAATTAAGTCCGCCGGGATCCTTTGATAAATCATGGAGCATTAGCACTTCCTCAAAGTGAGTTTCATCAGCCTCAGTTGTGTTTCTCTTCAGATCATCGATAAGGTGTTCTATAGTTGTGACTGGTCTCCTATGATCAAATGTGCCTTCTTTGTTTGGAAGTATAAATAAAAAGTAGCCATTGGGTTTTACCACTCTTTTCCATTCTTGAATTGTTTTCAATGGATTTGCAAGATGTTCAATATTGTGTGATGACAGAAGAAAGTCATACTCTGAATCATTGATGCCATTGAGATCATTTGCTTCTTTTATGAATTGTTTGCCAATTTTATTTCCAAACTTGAAATAATTGCCTTCAGTTAAGTTTCCCTCCCAAATTGTATTACTGCTGAAGTTGACATTATCAAGACTATTCATTAATTGATATATAGGTAAAAATCCTTTTAGGTCAAAATGACTAGTTGGGCCACCAATTTCAATTCCATTTTTATTTTTGAAATAAGCCTGGATATTTTTATACCCTTCAATTTTTTTTGGGAAATAGTTTCTATATAATTTCTCAACTGGTGAAAGTAGCTTCCTCATTTCATTTACCCATTTTATTTTGTCTGAAATCTATACATGCTTTTGCAATTGCAGTGACAGTAGCAATTTTTTCATTTCCATATAAAATTGCATTTTTAATTTCATTAAAGATTGGTTTCCATGAAAGATAATTTAATTCGTTTCTATATAAATTTCGCAGATAAAGTGTATTTCTGACCATGTAGTATATCCTTTTGCTATTATGAATCGACCTATAATTTTTTCTAAGTGATGGAGTAAATGTTAGTAATGATTCTCCTAAGGAGTGATTTAATAAAATATTATTGAAAACAATCGTTTTGTAGCCTTTTTTGAAAAGTTTCAAGCAAAATTCAGTGTCTACTCCATCAATAAATAGATTTTCGTTGAATTGCCCTATTTTTTTGGCAATATCAATATCAATTACACTCCCGGATGTTATAAGCAATTGATTCCATTCGTTATCATTGGTATATTTTTTTCTGTGATGGGCGACTCCAAACATTCCAATATCTTGATATTGATGTGATTTTATTTTTTTGATATAATCATTCATGGATGTTTCCGAAAATGAGGAATCTTGATCCATTGTAAGGAGAAAATCAATGTTTTTATCTTCACAAATTTCTATTGCTTTATTCAATCTTTCCGCAATTCCTTTATTCTCACCTTCCCATATATAGTGAATCTTATTATTATTTTGAAAGAACTTTCTTGCAGTATCATTGCTGGAATTATCAAAAATCAACAAAAACTCTACATCGTCTAAATAGGATTCTATGTTGTTTACGATATTATTTGGTGGGTTGTATAATATAACCGTTCCCGCAATTCTCATTTAAGTTGTAATTTCATTTATATGACTCCATTTGTTTCAATATGTATACCGGCGTACAAGAGATTAAATTATCTTCAGAGGCTTATAGAAAGTATTCAGTTGCAAACTTACAAAAATTATGAAGTTTTAATTACGGATGACTCCGGCATTGACTCTTCAGTATATGATTATGTGATTTCTAAGGCATCTGACCTAAAAATAGTTTATTATAAAAATTCAACTCCATTGGGAAGCCCCAAAAATTGGCTCGCTTCTATTTCCCATGCCAAGGGAGAGTGGATCAAGATCATGCATGATGATGATTATTTTACATCGCCAGATTCTTTACAGAGATTTGTAGATCAAGTTGACTTAAATGTAGATTGCATATTTTCAGGATATCATGCAGTTTATGAAAATGGAGATATTAAGAATAAAACAATATCGACACTTCAGTTTAATCATTTCATTCATAAACCATTGAATCTATTTTCAGGAAATATCATTGGACCTCCATCCGTCATGATGTTCAGAAAGTCAGTAAAAGAAACATTTGATGAAAGATTAAAGTGGATTGTTGACTGGGAATTATATATTAGACTGGCATACAAATACAAGTTAAAATATGTTCCACAACCATTGATTGAGGTAAGCTATAATGACACTCAAATCACCAATAGCTGCTTTTTAAATCCTGTTGTAGAAATTCCCGAGACGTTGATTTTTACCAATAAGTATGGAAATAATCTTTTTAAACATATTCTCGCTTATGACGCATGGTGGAGGCTTATTCGAAACTTGGGTTTAAAAGATATATCTGAGCTTAGAAAATATTCAAGTGATATAAATATCAATGTTAACATCCTTAAAATAGTGAGCTTCCAATCATATATTCCATCAGCTATTCTAAAAATTGGAGTAGTATCCAAAATATTAATGTCAATTTCATATTTATTCAACAGAAATCGATGATTTCAATTGTTATCATAAACTACAACACTTTTAACATTACCCAACAATGTATTCAGAGCATTATTGATAATACAAATGATGTTGTGTATGAAATTATTTTAGTAGATAATGCCTCTACAGAAAGAAACGCCGATGATTTCAAAGTTTTGTTTCCGCAAATTCAATTGATCAAAAGTCCTGTAAATGCCGGATTCGCAAAAGGGAATAATTTAGGGATAAAACATTCTTCGGGCGAAATTATACTGTTGTTGAATAGTGATACTTACTTTACAGAAAATGTACTAATTAAATCACTCACTAAATTTAAAATGCTTTCTAATATTGGGTTCATGGGTATAAAAATGAAATATCCCAATGGGAAAGTACAATTCACAGCCCGAAAATTCAGATCAATAGAGTGGGAGCTTTTGGATCTGTTCCGGTTTATCCCGTTGCTATTGCCATACACCGTTCGTGCTAGATTGATGCAAGGGAAATATTTCAAAGGCGATTTTGATATGGAATGTGATTGGTTGAATGGGGCATTTCTTATGTTTAATAAATCAATTTTGGAAAAACTTCCCAATCATACATTAGACGAGCGATTCTTCATGTACGGGGAAGACCATCTTTGGGGTTTTCAAGTAGAACAAATCGGACTCCGAAATTATTTTTATCACGGAACCTCTTTGGTGCATATCAACAATGCAAGTACTCAACCTTCAAAAAGAATCAAATTATTGCATACTATATTTAAGCATGAACTAGAAATTATGAGAATAAGAAAAGGCTCAGGGCTTTATTACTTTGTTTTTTCTTTCATTTATGGAGCCAAAGAACAATGTAGGATTCTTATAAAGTCCCTTTTTAAATAATTAAATATATCTGTTTGCCTGTTCGATTATATTTCTCCAATTATATTTTTTGTAGAAATCTTTTGGTATGCATTCATCTTGTTTGGAGCTCTCTATGATTTGAATTACAAATTTGTCCCAGTCTTTATTTAAAACAATTTTAAGTTTATTGCCACAAGCGGATAAGTTCACTCCAATTGCGCCAGCCTCTGTAGAAATACATGTACAATTCATTGCCAATGCTTCTATTAATTTGGTTTTTACACCTCCTCCTGAGATAACGGGATTTATAAATAAGTCAGCCGCTTTTGTATATGCGTCAATATCATCCACAAACCCTATATATTTTATATTCTCGAAAAGAGAAAGTTTCGATTGAAGTTCTTCGTTGAGGTTTTTACCGGCAATGATCAGGTTAAACTGAAAGCCGCTTTCATGCAGTTTAGGTAAAATTTTAGATACAATGTATTCAACTGCCTCCTCATTTGGCTTATAGTCTAGTGCCCCATTAAAAAAAATGAGCGGTTTTGATTCATCCAATGAATGCTTTTTGCATATAATTATTTTCCAGTGCTTTTTGTCTATGGGTGCATCTTCGTTGAAGATTCCATATGGTAAAAGACTTACTTGATTATCATTAATATTCATTTGCTGAAGCATCCAGCGCTTATCATCTTCAGATATTGCAAATACGTGATCTGCCTTTTTCAAAACATATATTTCATATTTTTTGAGCAAAGGCCACCACCATTTATGTAAAGTTTGAAATCTCAGATATTCAACATTGTGTGTGTGAATAATTAGTCTAATTTTTAGTATCCGCCTAAGTAAAATTCCCATCCAACCGATATATGGGTGTTCAATGATCAGGGTTTGAATATTTTCTCTTTTTAAAAAACGATAAATGTTATAGAAGCCTATTATATCAAAATAACTAACGGAATTCCTTGCAAGCAAGTATCTTAATTCAAAGGATGTATCATTTATAACTTTATTGTTCTTTGTGCAAATAACATGGAGATCAATTACTTTGCTGAGCTGGTTAAGAAAATTTGTAATAAATTTCTGTCCACCTGTTTCTGCAGGAAAGATCTTGTAAGATGTAATTACAGCAACCTTTTTCATAAGGGTTTCCTTATGAATTTATTTTTGATGATCTGAATATCATGAATAAATTTCCAAGTAGTAAAAGCCAAATGATCCCACTTGCTGTCATCGCTATGGGCACTCCCTTTGAGAATGAATCTGGCTTAAATTCAAATTTTATTTCATGTTTTCCTGCTGGAACAACCAATCCTCTTAACACATAATTGGTTTTAAAAATGGTTGATTCTTTTCCATCGATATATGCTTTCCATCCCTTTCTATAGTATACCTCACTGAAAACAGCTAAGCGGGTTTTCGTTGAATTGGATGAATAATAAATAATGTCATGATCATTTTTAACAAGCCAAATAGAATCGCCTAAAGCATTTTTAGAGATATTTTGATCCAATTTGCTTTCAATCAGTGCTGTTGTTTTAATGCTTAAACTATCCAGGTTTTTCATCAGCTTGGCAGGATCTGAAACTACAGAAACTGAATCAACATACCAGCAAGGACCAGCTGCAGTGGGATTTACCTCATATCGAACTTCATTTGATTGAGGATCTCTAAAAATGATGTATTTAGTATTCAACATGTCGAGTGTTGGACCACAATTTGGAAAATTGTACAATTGTTTTTCAATCAAATCCTGGTAAATACTCAATTTCGCTGCATGATATCCTCCAATATTTTGATGAAATACACTTGGAGTGGCATAACCATTAAATGCTGCGTTTACACCATTGGTTATGTCAAACACCCTGTAGTAGCTGGTGTCTTTTGATATTTCGGTATTATAAGGCGCAGGTGTAAATGATTGCGCATATTCTTCCTGTTCCTGAAAATTGGTTTCATTGAGGTATTTGCTATCAATTCCCAAAAGATCTATCAATCCGGCAAGTCCAATAATGGCCAGCGCCCAAACTGCTTTCATTTTATTTATTAGATATAGCCAAATCGCAAAGGCAGCAATCAAAATAAATATCAATGATCTGAAGATATCACCCCAAAACAGACTTTTTCTGTCTTCTTGCAGTGCTTCAACAAATGCCTTTGCAGATGGAAGGATTGCATTTCTTTGTTGTTCATTTGCGATGGCTCCAACTTGTTTGATCAAATTTTCATCATTTTCAGTTTTGAAGTCAGATGTCAGAAAAACCAACATAGCAAGAATGAAAATGCTGGCAACTGCAATCAATCCTTTTTTATATTTCTTTAAGATATCAGTAGCATTTGTTTGGAATAACAAATTCTGAGCCGCGATGACTGCACTCATTGCAAAGATGAATGTTGGTATTACAAGTATCATACTTGGAGCGCGGAACTTATTGAAAAGGGGAAGGTGTTCCAACAAGAAGACATTGAATCCTTCAAAATAATGTCCCCAGCTGATCATAAACGCAATCATGGTTGCTCCAATCATCCACCATTTGTGTTTGTTTGGTATAAAGGACATTCCCAAAATTGCAAGAAAGCAAATGATAGCACCTGAGTAAGGGGGGCCTGCTGTACCTGCGGAAATTCCACCCCAGTAAAATTGCAAAAATCCTTGTAGTTGTTGTGCCAGTTCCTGGGGCATTTGTTGCAGTGCCTCAATGGCTTTAGATTTATCCTCAGCAACCTCCAGGTTTCCTGTGCTTCCACCATATAGTCTGGGAAACATCATCACCAAGGGTTCTGATTTGTATATGCTGTAACTCAACGCGTAATCTTTGTTGAGTCCTGTTTTACTGAAATTGCTTTTACCATCTGCCAGAACTGTACCTCCACGAATAGATTCTTTTGAATATTCATAGGTTGTTCCCAGCAACACAGCATTGCTGGCAATGCCAAGTAAAGCGGCAATTGCAGCCAATCCGATTACTTTAAAAATGTGCAAATATTCTTTTTCCTTCAACCAGTTTGCAAGATATCCAACCGACATGCACAGAATGATAATAAAGGTGTAGTATACTATTTGTGGGTGGTTGACGCTGATGATTAGTCCTGAAAACAATGCAGTAAGAGCAGTCCCCAGTAAATACTTTTTTTCAAAGAGTAAGATGATGGATCCGATCAATGCTGGGATATATGCAATGGCCAACATTTTAGTATCATGGCCAACAGAAATGATGATGGGATTGTAAGTTGCAAATGCGTAGGAGAGTCCTCCCAAGATTCCCAGGTAGGGATTTATGTTTAAAATTTGAGTGAGGATATAAAAACACAACGCAGCCAGCACAAAGAAATAAATGGGTTTTGGCAGACCAAGTGTTATCAGGTTGTACACATACCCCAGAGAAAAAGGGTTGGGGGCATACATGGCAATTTGATATCCGGGCATTCCACTAAACATACCGTTTGACCACAGAGGAAGATGACCTGTCTTTTCTTCATATTTGCGCTGATCTTCATACATTGCCTTCCACTGAACATTATCAGATTGTTGCAAAACTTTGCCCTGCAGAGCGGGCTTACAATAAATGGTAGCAACCAAGACAAAGCTGACCACTGCTATGAGGTGAGGAAGCAAAGATTTTAGATTGAAATTCTTCATTTTGAACACTTTATTGCCTTAGACAAATGTAATGCTAAATGCGTCAAACCGTACGTTTTTACAAATGTTTGAAATCTAATAGATAACATTTATGATATTTTTTTAAATTGCATTATCCTTCCAATTCCTGCATGAAAAGCCAATAATTAAACCTATAAAATCTTTTTCATGCGTTTTTTAAAATTCTCGCTTCCGTTTTTTGCTATTGTGTTGCTGGTTTCTTGTTCTAAAGACGAGATTGCTAACAAACAATTAATACCGCAACTTGATATTTCCTCAGGCAAGGCTCCATTGCTAGCAAGTGAAGAAAATGCAAAATATATCTCTGGGGATTACATTGTCGTTTTTAATGATGATGTTGATGTTGATAAAGAAGTTGGAAATGCAGAAAAAGCACATGGTGTAAAAGCCAAATTCAAGTATAAGTATGCACTAAAAGGTTTTTCTGCAACACTTCCATTGCAAGCGCTGGAAGGATTAAGAAGTAATCCTAAGGTGAAGTATATAGAACAAGATCAAGAAATGAATGCTATTGCAACACAAACTTCTGTGCCATCATGGGGTATTGACAGGATTGATCAAGTTTCTAGATCTTTAAGTAATTCTTACGATTACAAAAACACTGGATTGGGTGTTACTGCTTACATTATTGATACTGGCATTAAATTCGATCATTCAGAATTTGGACTTCGAGCATCTTTTGGATTTGATGCTTTTAACGGAAATGGTTCTGATGCAAATGGACATGGAACTCACGTGTCTGGTACAGTTGGAGGAAATACAATGGGTGTCGCAAAGGAGATTAGCTTAGTTGCAGTAAGAGTTTTAGATGCAAGTGGATCTGGATCTACATCTGGAGTTGCTGCTGGTATAGATTGGGCGGTGAACAATCATTCAAACTCTCCAGCAGTTGCAAATATGTCTTTGGGTGGAGGTGCATCTACAGTCATTGATGACGCAGTAAAAAGAGCAGTATCTGATGGAATAGTAATGTGTGTTGCTGCTGGTAATTCATCTAGAAATGCTTCAAAGTTCTCTCCTGCAAGAGTTGCAGAAGCAATTACAGTAGGGGCAACTACATCCTCAGATGCGCTTGCCTCTTATTCTAACTATGGGTCAATTGTAGATATTCTAGCCCCCGGTTCAAATATAACTTCATCTTGGAATACTTCAACAATAGCAACAAATACAATTAGTGGTACATCTATGGCAACCCCACATGTAACTGGAGTTGCTGCTCTTTATTTGCAAACATATCCATCTTCTAAACCTTCCGATGTACAAAATGAATTGATAAGTAAAGCTACTCTAGGAAAAATTTCACTTTCTGGCGCAGCAAAATCTGCTGGAACGCCGAATAGACTTCTTTTTACAAATTATTAATCTAAAAGAAATTATACATGAAAATGTATAATATGAAAAGATAAATGTTTTTTGATATTTCAAAGCACTCCAATTGGGGTGCTTTTTTATTTTCTTCGTACATTCCATAAAATCATTCATATGTCCTTTATCAAAGAATTCAAACAATTTGCACTTAGAGGTAATCTTGTAGATATAGCAGTTGCATTTGTAATGGGAGGTGCTTTTGGTAAAGTGGTTTCAACTTTTACGGAGAAAATGATTGCACCACTTATTGGTTTGCTTACAGGTGGCACCAATTTCTACGACAAAAAATTGGTACTGAAATCTGAAGTAAATGAAGTAGTGGATCCAAGCGGAAAAGTTGTTGTTGCCCACGGAAATGAAGTGGCAATTGAGTGGGGTGCATTTGTTACTGTTGTCATTGATTTTTTTATTGTGGCTTTTGCCATGTTTTTGATCATCAAAGGCATTAATGCATTGAAGAAAAGAGAAGAACAGGCTTCAACTGAAATATCATCAACCGATAAATTGCTTTCAGAAATTAGAGACCTTCTAAAAAAATGATTTAATTAATCCTGCAACAACTTTGTCTATTGGCAGGGAGACTGAGTGCTCACCAAATTCTTCCATGGGTATCATGCGGAATGTCTCTGTTTCGCCAGTTTCATTGTAAACTGCTAATTGCTTTTGGTCAAAATCAAATGCTTTATCTCTCAATGGCACTTTTATCAATTCCATCGGCTCAACTTTATAATAGATGGAGATGATTTGATGTTCAGGATTGAAAGCAGACATCTGAAAAAAATCGGTTGTATATAAATGCTCTTTTACATCAACCTTTAAACTCATCTCCTCCATAAATTCTCTTTCCAAACATTTCCTGGTTCCTTCCCCGAACTCCAGTCCACCTCCAGGAAATTTTGTGTAATAATTTCCTCGTATGAACTCATCACTCACCAATACCTGGTTGTCCTCTGAAATAAGAATTCCGTATACCCGTACATTGAACATATTCAAATGGAAATATTTCCTGAAAAAACAAACTCTGCTGGGCCAATCAGCCAAACATTTTTAAATTCTTGATCACTGATCCTGTCAAATTCAATTTGCAGTGAACCTCCCTGTACTTTCACATTCATTATTTGATGGCCATCTTTTTCAGAACTCGCCAAAGCCGCTGCTGTAGCACCTGTTCCGCAACTCAATGTTTCATCTTCAACACCTCTTTCATATGTGCGCAATCGAATGCCATCGTTTGTTTTCTCAACGAAGTTTACATTGATGCCTGAAGATTTAAATACTTCATTGTATCTAATACTTCTGCCTATATTGAAGACATCAGTATCTGAAACGTTTTCAACATATTGAATAAAATGTGGTGAGCCTGTATTTAATATCTTGTTCTTTCCGCTTTCTTCAATTCCACTAACATCCTGCATTTTTAATTTGATTAAACCGTTGTCTTGTATGATTGCGTCATGCGGGCCATCCGTTGCGATGAAATGGTATGAAGATTTTTCAATTCCGGAATCTTTTGCAAATTGAACCAAACAACGACCTCCATTGCCACACATGCTTCCTTCCTTTCCATCTGCATTATAGTAACGCATCTTGAAATCAAAGCCATCTGCATCTTCCAACATCATGAGTCCATCACCACCAATTCCATATCTTCTGTCACATAAAAAATGGACTTGCTGAACAGAAAGATTGTTATACTTGCCATTTCTATTGTCTAAAATGATAAAATCATTTCCAGTACCGTGATATTTACTAAACTTAATCTTCATTATATTTTTTCCAAAGTGGTTTTAATCAGTTTATCGATGGTTGCATCCGCATTTCTTGAAAATTTACCAGCCAATCTGTTTGCGACGATTGCACTTAGAGAGATGCAGTCATGTCCAAGCAGTTTTCCCAAACCATAAATAGCCGATGTTTCCATTTCAAAATTTAAAATTCGTTGATTGCCCCAACTGAATGATGTAAGGTCTTTATTGAGTGCAGGATTGGCAAGTCCCATTCTTAAAATTCTTCCCTGCGGACCATAAAACCCTGGACAGGTTACAGTAATTCCTGCGTATGTGTTTGATGCAAATGTTGCAAGCAATTTTGAACTTCCTGAAGTTGCATAAGGTTGTATAGAAGGGGAAAGTCTTATTTGCGATTTGAATTGAGCCAGTAACTCAATTTCATGTTGATCATTGCGATGAGAATAGTAATGGAGTAAATTATCTATGCCTACTCCGAAAGTTGATGCTACTATACTATCAACATCGATCTCTTTTTGAAGAGAACCAGCTGTGCCAATTCGTATAAATTGCAATGATTTCTTTTCTTTTTTCTCGCATCTAGTATCAAAGTCAATATTCACCAGGGCATCGATCTCATTGAATACAATGTCGATATTGTCCGGACCGATGCCAGTAGAAACGACACTGATTTTTTTTGATCCAATCCAACCTGTATGTGTGATGAATTCTCTGTGATGTGATTTGTGTTCAATACGATCAAAATATTTACTTACTTTTTCTACTCGAAATGGGTCGCCTACAGTAATGATAGTGTCACCAATTTCCTCCGGACGAAGATCCAAGTGATATATAGCCCCTCTGGCATTGATAATCAATTCTGAAGATGGTATCGGGTTCATGTATAAGGGAAGCCTTTAATAATCCGTTCAAAATTAGTACTTTTGCAGCGGTTCAATACTTGTTGAATTACCTGGTCCTGTGGCCGAGTGGCTAGGCAGAGCTCTGCAAAAGCTTCTACAGCGGTTCGAATCCGCTCGGGACCTCCAAGCGAAGGAAACTTCGCTTTTTTCTTATGACCAGATATTCTAAATGGATCAGTTTGTTTGCATTCATATTGCTACTTGCTGCATGTTTCATGCCTTGGGCTTACTATGCTGATGTAGACAAACATTTTACCGGGTTTTTCTCTGAAAAAAACATCTATGGCAAGCCTGCAAAGTTGTTGTTGGTGTTTGCTGGGTATACATCCATCAGTGCCTTTTTTAAGCATCTTTGGTTCAAGAGATCATCCCTGTTGGTAGGTGGATTAAATGTTGCATATGCAATCAAGAATTTCCTACTTTTTGGCTCTTGTTATAGAGGATATTGTCCTGAAAAAGAAATCGGACTTTATTTAATGTTGATTTCTTCCGTAGTGATATTTGTGATGAGCTTTTTGCCGGAGGGAAGGATACAGCCAGGGGATAGGGACAAGGGAAAAGGGTAGAGGAAAGTAAACTTACAACCTGACCTTCAACTTATAACTTAGAACTACTTCTTTGATTCTTTACTCCACGTATCCTTTAATGTAACTGTCCGATTAAAAACGAGCTTATCAGGATTTGAGTATTTGCTGTCAAGCGTAAAATATCCTTTTCTGATAAATTGAAAATGATCTCCCATCTTAGCGTCTTTCAATGAAGCTTCTATTTTTGCATGTGGGATAATTTCAAGACTATTAGGATTGATAAATGATTTAAAATCGCCATCTTCTGAAGATGGATCTTCCACCTGAAACAATCTGTCATACAACCTCACTTCTGCTTCCAAAGCATTTGATGCATCAATCCAATGGATGGTTCCTTTTACATTTATGCCTGATGTATCCTGACCGCTCTTGCTTTCAGGGATATATTCACAATACACTTCATTTACTTTACCGTTAGCATCTTTTTTGAAGTCTTTGCACTCAACAATATAGGCGGATTTTAGACGAACCTTCATGCCAGGAGCAAGTCGAAACCATTTTTTTGCTGCTACTTCCATGAAATCTTCTGCTTCAATGAACAACTCTTTTGAAAAATGAAGATCGCGATATCCGCCATTGTCTTCCAATTCAGGGTTGTTCTCACTTTTGAGAATTTCTGTTTGTCCCTCTGGATAGTTGGTGATAATCAATTTGATGGGATCCAAAACAACCATTCTTCTTAAGGCTGATTTGTTTAAATCCTCTCTGACAAAGAATTCCAGCAAACCAACGTCAATTACATTTTCTCTTCTTTGTACTCCGATTCTATCACAGAAATTTCTGACAGCAGTTGGTGTGAAACCTCTTCTTCTGATTCCTGAAAGGGTTGGCATGCGTGGATCATCCCATCCATCCACATATTTTTCTTGAACCAATTGCAGTAATTTTCTTTTGCTCATCACTGTATACGTGAGGTTTAATCTTGCAAATTCAAACTGCCTGGATGGATGAATGCCCAATTGTTCTATATACCAATTGTAGAGGGGACGATGAACCTCAAATTCCAACGTACATATTGAGTGAGAAATATTTTCAATTGAATCAGACTGGCCATGCGCAAAATCATACATAGGATAGATACACCATTTATCACCTGTTCTATGGTGTGCAGCATGCTTAATCCGGTACATGATGGGATCTCGCATGTGCATGTTGGGTGATGATAAATCTATTTTTGCTCTTAATACTTTCTCTCCGTCTTTGTATTTGCCCTCTTTCATTTCTTGAAACAGGCTGAGGTTTTCGTCGACACTTCTGTTTCGATGTGGACTCGCTTTTCCTGGTTCTGTTGGAGTTCCTTTGGTGGCAGCAATTTCCTCTGCACTTAAATCATCTACATATGCAAGTCCTTTTTTTATAAGGGCAACAGCAAATGCATAAAGTTGATCAAAATAGTCGGATGCATAATGTTCTTCTTCCCAATTGAATCCGAGCCACTTGATATCTTGCTTTATTGAATCTACATATTCAGTATCCTCTGTAATCGGATTGGTATCGTCGAATCGAAGATTTGTTTTTCCATTGTATTTATCTCCCAATCCAAAATTCAAACAAATACTTTTTGCATGTCCCAAATGAAGATATCCATTGGGTTCAGGCGGGAAACGGGTATGGACCAATTTGGTCTTACCACTTGCTACATCAGCTTCGATGATTTCCTCTAAAAAATTAAGTGACTTCTCTTCGCTCATTGCTTTAAATAGTGTGCAAATTTACTAAAATAGCTGCTAACTATTGATTTTAAAGAGATTCGAGTACAGGCAATGATTCCTCAATGATTTCAACAGCTTCATTGATTTGTCTTTCATTAATCATCAACGGAGGAGTCAGCCTTATTTTATCTCCATGAGTTGGCTTTGCCAGCAATCCATTTTGCATGAAAGTTTCACAAAGATTCCAGGCTGCATTGGGATTGTGGTGGATGATTTCAATTGCATTCATTAAGCCAATTCCCCTAACTTCTTTGATATACTTTGATTTTATGGAACTTAATTTATCTCTGAAAAGTTTGCCCATCTTATCAGCATTTTCGGCCATCTGTTCATCAACAAGTACTTTTAATGCAGCAATTGCAACAACACTTGCAAGTGGATTTCCGCCAAAGGTTGATCCATGTTCTCCAGGGTGTATGGTCAACATCACTTCATCATTGGCTAGTACAGCACTGATGGGCATGGTTCCTCCACTCAATGCTTTACCCAGTAAAAGAATATCAGGTTTTACATTTTCATGGTCACATGCCATCATTTTTCCTGTTCTACACAATCCAGTTTGAATTTCATCTGCGATCATTAATACATTTGTCGCAGAGCACATTGATCTTACCGATGCGAGATACCCATTGTCTGGCAAGATGATTCCTGCTTCTCCCTGTATTGGTTCAAATAGAAAGGCTGCAACATGGCTATCTTGAAGTTTTTCTTTCAACGCATTCAAATCGTTGAAAGGGATCACTTCAAATCCAGGCATGTAGGGCCCAAATTTATTGTATGCAGAAGGGTCTGTGCTGAATGAGACGATGGTGCTGGTTCTACCATGAAAATTTTCTGCACAAACAATAATTTTTGCCCTGTTTTCCTGAATTCCCTTTTTTGTATATGCCCATCTCCTTGCAAGTTTGATACCGGTTTCAACTGCTTCTGCACCAGTATTCATTGGAAGCATTTTGTCAAATCCAAGCAATGTGGTGATGTATTTTTCATATTCACCCAATTTATCATTGTAGAATGCTCTGGATGTAAGTGTCAGATTTGAAGCCTGATTGATTAGTGCCTCAATGATTTTTGAGTGACAGTGGCCCTGGTTTACTGCGGAGTATCCACTCAAAAAGTCGTAATATTTTTTTCCTTCTACATCCCACATCTCGCAACCTCTGGCCTTTGAAATAACAACAGGAAGTGGATGATAATTATGAGCACCGTATTTTTCTTCGAGTTCAATATAGTATGATGAGTTCATGAGTAAATCTTTTTAGTTGACATTTGACTGTTAACTGTTAACCGTCAACTGTTAACGAATGAAGTATAGTTTTAAAAAATAGAGGTGTAAGCCTAGTGATTCAGTAAATCCAGGTTCAGGGATAGATGAGAATATGGATTTCTCGTTTGCATGCAATAAAATTACAAAATATTAACTGGAATTTGAATTTCTTGAAATACTTATCAGTACTGATTTTTTGGGCAGATAAGGTTTATTTCAAATTTTTTATCAAATACATGTTCATAAGCTGGCCTTTCTTTGAAAATACCAAATAGTGTAGATCCGGTACCAGTCATTGATGAATAAAGGGCCCCAATATGATAGAGCTTTTCCTTGATGTTTTTTAAAACAGGGTGGCTTTCAAAAACAGTCATTTCAAAATCATTGATCAAATGATCTTTCCATTTTTCGATGGGAAGCTGAACGATTTCTTTACAAGGTTTGATGGATGTGTTTGGTATAATTTTTTCAAATGCATCTGCAGTGGATACGTGAATACCCGGGCTTACAATCAATAAATAATATCTTGAAAGATCGATGTCTATTTCTTCAAGCAGCTCACCTCTTCCGGTTGCATAGCAAGCTTTGTTCTTGATGAAAATCGGACAATCACTTCCCAATTTCAAAGCATATGCGCTCATTTCTTCATCACCCAACCCTAGGTTGAATAATGAATTTAACAATCTGACCATAAATGCACCATCTGCAGAACCCCCACCCATGCCGGCTCCCATGGGTATAGACTTGTGAAGGTGTATTTGAATTCCAGAAATTTCTGGATGATCTGCTTTGATGAGTTGATAAGCTTTTATGCAAAGGTTTTTATCGGCAGGACCTTGAATTTCTTTTCCAGTTATAACGATGGATGCATCACTGCTTTTCTGAACTTTTATTACTTCAAGTACATCTGTCAATTCAATAGGGTAGAATACAGTGTCCAAATTATGATACCCATCAGGTCTTTTAGATGTGATGCGTAACCCAAGGTTAATTTTAGCATTGGGAAATACAACCATCTATTTATCTTTTTCTTGCATTGATTTCATCGCGAATTGCAATGGCCCTGATATAATCTTCCTGTTCAAGCACTTCATTGAGTAAGTTGGTTAACTCCTCGAGCGACATGGATTTTAGATCTTGGCGAACGGATGATGATTCAGTGACCTGGTTAACGGCTACTTCCTCCGTTTCAGGGTTTTCTACCCCAGCGATATCAAAAATATTTTCATAGATATAAATGGGGCATCCAAATCTAACAGCAAGTGCTAAGGCATCAGATGTTCTGGAGTCAATTTCAACAGTGTCAGATTCACTGCTGCAAAGAAGTTTTGAATAAAAAATTCCTTCTTGCAAATCAGAGATAATCACTTCATGTAAATCAATGTTGAAGGCCATCATGAAATTTTTCATGAGGTCGTGTGTGAGTGGGCGGGTTGGTTTCATTCTTTCCAATGCAACTGCAATGGCCTGTGCTTCAAATCCCCCGATAACGATGGGGAGTCTTCTTAAGCCATTTACTTCACCCAAAACAACTGCGTAGGAATTTGTCTGAGTGATGGAGTGGGAGAGTGCAACAATTTCCAATTCAATCTTCTTCATACTAAGCTCTAAATTACATCAAATTAGCCTAGATTTTTTACAGCCTCTATGATCTTGGGCATTACCTGAAATGCATCCCCAACAATTCCATAATCTGCGGCTTTAAAAAAAGGCGCTTCAGGGTCATTGTTGATGACTACAATCGTTTTGCTTCTGTTCACTCCGGCAAGGTGTTGAATAGCACCAGAGATTCCAACTGCAATGTAAAGGTTTGGTGAAATAGCAACACCCGTTTGTCCTACGTGTTCATGATGTGGACGCCAGTTGGAATCAGCTACTGGTCGGCTGCATGCAGTGGCTGCTCCAAGCGCTTTTGCCAATTCTTCAATCATTCCCCAATTCTCCGGACCTTTCAAGCCTCTTCCACCACTGACAACCGTTTCGGCATCTGTGAGAGAGACAGTTCCTTCATTTTTCTTGGTCTCAATGATGTTAATTGTACCAGCCGGTACTTCAATATTCGATTCAACAATTTCAGCATTTGCATCTGATGATTTCATCGTTTCAAAAGCATTTGCATTTAAAGTGATGATTTTAATCGGGGATGAGATTTTCACATCCGCAAAGGCTTTACCGGAAAATACAGATCGTTTCACACTAAAGCTATTGCCTGTTTCTGGAAGTTTTATTGCTCCGGAAACCAATCCTGCTTTAAGTTTTACGGATAACCTTGGTGCAACAGCTTTTCCAAACAAAGAGTTGCTGAAAATAATAATTTGTGCCTGATGTTGGGTGCAAATTTCACTAATCAGTTTGGTTGCGACTTTGTTGTCTGAATTCGCAGCTCCTATATTTTTTTGATGTATAATCTTTTTGACGCCATAATTTCCCAGGTAACTTAAATTTTCATCAGTCGCTCCCATTACCAATGCAAAAGCATCCAGATTCAATTGTTTAGCAATTGCAACTCCGTATGAGATTGACTCTAGTGATTGTTTCTTTATCTTATTTTCTGATTGCTCAGTGATGATGATTACCGACATAAAAATTTTTTAAATGGCTTTTGCTTCTTCTCTCAATAGTTTTACCAATAATTCAGGCGTATCTGCTGGTATGAGCTTTACACCTGCTTTAGCAGGAGGTAGATCAAATGCGTTGATGGTTGTCAGGCATTCTGTATTGGATGCTTCAGAGACTTTTAAGGGTTTTGTTCTTGCAGCCATGATACCCCTCATATTTGGGATCCTTGCTTCCGCCATCCCTTTCTGACAAGAAATCACCAGAGGAAGAGGCGCTGCTATCTTTTCTTCTCCTCCTTCAGATTCTCTGGTTACAATTGCTTGATTGTTTTCAATATCAAGTTTAGTAGCAAGACTGATAAAATTGCTGTCAAGTATTTCAGCTATCATTCCTCCAATGGAAGAACCATTGTGATCTATTGTCTCCTTACCAGTTAAGATCAAATCATAACCATCTTTTGCAATGGTGGCTATTTGATGCGAAATAAAATATGCATCATCGTTGTTTGTATTTATCCTGATGGCTTCATCACCCCCCAGCGCAAGTGCCTTCCTAATAATGGCTTCGTTATCTATACTTCCAACATTGATCAAATGAATAATCGTGGATGGGTCTTTTTCTTTCAGTTCAATGGCCCTGACCAACGCATACCATTCGTCATATGGATTGATAATCCATTGAACTCCATCGCTGTTGAATTTTGTATTTTGATCAACGAAGGAAATTTTTGAGGTTGTATCCGGTGTTCTGCTGATGCAAACAAGTATCTTCATATTGCTAATTGTTAAAATTAGTTGTCATGACAACTACCTTATCATAAAGATAACAACTGGTGAGGTAATTTTATATGATCAGTAAATGAAATTTTGATGGACAAGATCACGAAGTTGAAAGAAATGATATCAAAATTCCCAGATGATTGTTTCAGCAGACATGCCTTGGCTATGGAACTACTTAAATTGGGAAATATCGAGGATGCTATCCACGAGATGGAAGAACTATTATTGGTTGATTCCAGTTATGTTGGTACTTATTATCATTTGGCAAAAGCGTACGAAAAATTGCATCAGTATAATCGCTCATTAGCGGTACTTGAAAGTGGAGTTAAAGTTGCCATGGAAATGGCCGCACAAAACGATTTGAGGGAATTGAATGGTGCTTTGGATCATTTAAAAGATGAACTGAATTTAGATTGAATACAGCTCTAAACGATATTAATCTTCCTCAGTTACTCAAACAATACGTTGAATCAAATAAACTATTTTCAAAGGAGCATCATTTGCTTGTTGCTTGCAGCGGGGGAGTTGACTCAGTGGTATTGGTTCATCTCCTAAATAGCCTTGGTTATCGCATCACCATACTCCATTGCAATTTCAGGTTGCGGGGGGATGAGAGTACACGAGACGAAATTTTCGTTCAACAGCTATCTTCTTCATTAAATCTTGATTGTAAGATTAAACATTTTGATACTGAAGAAGCCATGAAGGACCTGAAAAAAGGTGTGCAGGAAACAGCAAGAATATTGCGGTATACATGGTTCCAAGAACAGCTGGATCACTACGCATCAATGGGTGATCATCCGTTGTTGCTAACTGCACATCATTTGGATGATCAAGTTGAAACCATCGCATTTAATTTTTTCAGAGGTACCGGAATATCAGGCCTTACGGGAATGAATTTAAAGGACGGGAACATCGTGAGACCCCTTTTGTTTGCTAGCAGAGCACAAATTCTTTCTTTTGCATCAGCGCATAAATACAATTGGGTCGATGACAGCTCTAATAAAGAATCGGTGTATGCACGAAACCAACTTCGAAATGAAGTGTTTCCAGCAGTTGAAAAAGTAATTCCATCATTAAAACAGAATCTTGCAAACAGCATAAAAAGATTTCAAGAGGTTGAACTAATTTATCATCAACAAATTTCACTGATCAAGAAAAAGTTGGTTGAAAAAAAAGGTGACGCGTTTGCTATTCCTGTAAATAAATTAAAAGCAACAGAACCTTTAGACACAATTATATTTGAAATTTTTTTAGATTTCGGATTTACATCTTCGCAAATAGAGGAACTTAAAAAAATGCTCCATGCAGACACAGGAAGTTACATCAAATCTGAAACCCATAGAGTTCTTAAAAACCGTGATTGGTTGATCATTGATCCAATACAGGAGGCATTATCTGAAGTATTTCTGGTGGGAAAGGATGATGCTTCAATTTCGTTTGGAAGTCATCTACTTGAAATTTCATCTCATGACAAATGTCAAAGTCCTTCAACTAGCATGAATGAGGCTTGGTTGGATGCAAAACGAATTACTTTTCCGCTCATCTTAAGGACATGGAAAAAGGGTGATTATTTCTATCCTCTCGGGATGAAAAAAAAGAAGAAAGTTGCCAAGTTTTTGATTGATCAGAAATTATCGAAAACTGAAAAAGAAAAACAGTTTGTAATTGAATCCAATAAAAAAATTTTATGGGTAATTGGTAAAAGAATCGATGATCGGTTTAAGATATTGCCAACTACAAAAAATATCCTCAAGCTTAAATTGAAATAATCAGTTCAAAATAGTTTTTACAAAATAATCCAATAGGTCAATGCCTGCCAATAATTTAGCTGAGAGGTAGGTAAATAAAATTCCATAAATACTTCCCCAAAAGTGTGCGTTGTGTCCAATGTTGCCTGACCCTTTTTTTGCCAATGCTGCAGAGAGAATCAGGAATCCTATTCCAAAAATATATCCCGGAATAGGATAGGGTATAAAGAAAAACTGGATGGGCATTTTTGGTTGAATTGTAATTGCTGAAAATACCACAGCAGAAACTGCACCCGATGCGCCTAGAGATCTATAAAAGCTTCTGTCTTTGTATTTAAAATAATCCGGTATAACTGCCGCAACAATTGCTGTAACATACATGATTGCAAGAACTGCTCTCGACATTTCACCAAATATTGCCAGGAATAAATAATTTTCGAGCGCAATGCCAAAGGAATAAAAGGAAACCATGTTGAATATTAAATGCATGGCATCTGCATGTAAAGCCCCGTGGGTGATGAACCTATATATTTGACCTTCTCTTTTGATTTTATATGGCCAAAAAAGTAAATCTTCTCTAAGCGAGTGCTTAGTGAATGCTATGAAAGAAGTGACTGATGTGATGACAATAATCAGAAATGTTATGCTCATTACTTGTGGTGGTATTTTTCATTTTTAATAATTGTATAAGCCCTGTACACTTGTTCTGCAAGCAATAGTCTTACAAGTTGATGAGGGAAAGTGAGTTTTGACAGCGACCATTTAAAGTCTGCTCTTTGCAGCACTTGCTCATCCAATCCAAATGCACCTCCAATGAGAAATACCAGTTTTTTACATCCCATGTTTGTTTTTTTGGTTATGAAACCGGCGAGTTCGATCGAATCGAGTTCCTTGCCATATTCATCCAATGCAATCAAGGTACTGTCTTTGTCCAACCATTCCAAGATCATCTTTCCTTCCAATCTCTTGAGGTCATTTTCGCTGAGCATGGCAGCATTTTTGGGGACTGGAATAATCTGCCATTGCAACTGACAATATTTTCTTATACGTTTTGTGTATTCTTCAACAGCAGATTTAATGCCTGCATCATGTTGTTTTCCTATGCTCCAAAATTCAATCTTCATGATATCTACAAAGAAAACGAACATTTTTTGTAATTTGATTGATCAAATTCATTGCAATGAAAAAATTGATACTAATATTTCTGGTACAAGGTTTATTTTTTCAAGGGGTTACCCAAATTAAAAAAGCACCCAACAGAAATGAGGGTGAAGGTCCCTGGTCACAGCTCATACTTCGTGGAGCTACTCTTGTCAATGGAACAGGAGCACCTCCAACAGGTCCAGTTGACATTGTGATAGAACAAAACAGAATCGTTACAATAAAAAATGTTGGTTATCCTGGATTGGCAATAAAGTCGGCAAGTCGACCAGTACTAAAGTCTGGTGGAAAAGAAATTGATTGCAGTGGAATGTACATTCTACCAGGATTGATTGATATGCATGGTCATATTGGTGGAACAGAACAGGGAACTCCTGCAGAATATGTTTTTAAATTATGGATGGCGCATGGCATTACCACTATTCGTGATCCATCATGTGGAAATGGATTGGATTGGGTGCTTGATCAAAAACAAAAGAGTCTCTCAAATACAATTACTGCACCACGTATTTATGCATACACTTCATTTGGCATGGGCGCAAAGTCAGGTATCTCAACACCTGAACAGGCCATTGAATGGGTGAGAGAAAATGCTAAAAAGGGTGCTGATGGAATTAAATTTTTTGGTGCACCTCCATCCATCATGGATGCTGCCCTCAGAGAAAATAAAAAAATAGGTTTGAGGTCGTGTTGTCATCATGCTCAAATGGATGTAGCCAGATGGAATGTGGTGAACTCCGCTGAGGCTGGGCTGACTTCGATGGAACATTGGTATGGTTTGCCAGAGGCTTTGCTGGATAAAAATACCATACAGGACTTTCCACTTACTTATAACTATGCCAATGAGCAACATCGTTTTGAAGAAGCAGGAAAACTATGGAAACAAGCTGCAAAGCAGGGTTCTGAAAAGTGGAACAGTGTAATGAAGAAATTATTGGATCTTGATTTTACCCTTGATCCTACGTTTAATATATATGATGCAACAAGAGATCTTCATAAAACAAGGAGACTCGAATGGCATGATGATTATACGCTTCCTTCACTATGGAAGTTCTATGAACCCAACCGTCAGTCGCACGGTTCATTCTGGTTCAATTGGGGAACAGAGCAAGAAGTTGCCTGGAAAGAAAATTATCGCATTTGGATGAGTTTTGTGAATGAATACAAAAACAAGGGTGGAAGGGTAACAACAGGTTCAGACAATGGCTTTATATATCAGACCTATGGTTTCGGTTATATTAGAGAATTGGAAATGCTTCGGGAAGCGGGTTTCCATCCTCTTGAAGTAATTCGTTCTGCCACATTATACGGTGCACAGGCTTTGGGTGTTGAAAAAGATCTGGGATCAGTTGAAGTTGGAAAACTAGCAGACCTTGTTGTGGTCGATGCCAATCCACTCGAGAATCTTCAGTACCTATATGGAACAGGTGCAGTTTATTTGAATGAAAACAATGAAGTTGTAAGAAAAGGTGGAGTTAAGTATACGATTAAAGATGGTATTGTATACGATGCAAAGAAATTGCTTGCAGATGTAAAAAAAATGGTGGATGAAGCCAAAAAAGAATCTGGCAACAACAAACAACCTGGTATCAAATAAAATCTTACTGATGAAAAAAATATTATTTATAGCATTTCTGCTTCCAAGTTATCTCATAGCACAACAATTGCCCAGCATTTCTGATAAAGCAAAAGGATTTTCAAAACATGAAGGGTTTATTCCATTCTACCGTGATGATGCGAATGGTAAAATATGGTTCGAGATCAACAAACTTGACAATGAATTGCTTTATGTGATGTCATTGCCTGCAGGTTTGGGATCCAATGATATAGGATTGGATAGGGGTTTGTTGGGCGGAGGAAGAATTGTAAAATTTATTCGTGTGGGAAAGAAAGTATTGATGATCGAACC
Organism: Chitinophagaceae bacterium; assembly: GCA_017853575.1. Taxonomy (GTDB): domain Bacteria; phylum Bacteroidota; class Bacteroidia; order Chitinophagales; family Chitinophagaceae; genus Pollutibacter. The sequence continues at coordinate 74,595 of JAFMJI010000007.1, forward strand.
TAATTATGGGTATCGCGCTATCACCAACGCTGAAAGAGAGAGGGCTGCAGTTGAGCAATCATTTGCACAATCTACTTTATGGGGATTCACCATTGAAGCTGAACAGGGAAATTCGGTATTGGTGGATGCAACTGAATTCCTCACAAGAGATGCCATGCAAGCAGCAAACAGAATCAGGAATATGAAACAAGGAAATTATAGTTTAGATCGAAATCGTTCTGCTCTCTATTTTCCAGTTTGTAAAAATTTTCCTCTCAATACTGAATTAGAAACTACAGTAACTTTTGTCAACAATGATGGTATTGCTGGAGCATATGTACAATCTGTTGTTCCATCTGTAGAAGCCATCACACTGCGCATGCATCACTCTTTTGTGCAACTTCCAGATAACAACTACCAGCCAAGAATATTTGATGCTAGATCCAGCTTCAACAATATTTCATTCTATAATTACAGCACACCTGTTTCAGAACCAATTGAAAAATTTTATGCAGTCAGACATCGCTTGCAGAAAAAAGATCCAACTGCAGCTGTGAGTGAACCAGTAAAACCAATTGTTTATTATTTGGACAATGGTACTCCAGAGCCCATTCGATCTGCATTGTTAAAGGGTGCGTCATGGTGGAACCAAGCATTTGAAGCAGCAGGATATAAGAACGCATTTATTGTCAAAGTGCTTCCAGACACGTGTGATCCAATGGATATTCGATACAACATGATCAATTGGGTGCATCGTTCAACCCGAGGATGGAGTTATGGTGCAAGTATTGTTGATCCCCGTACAGGAGAGATTATTAAAGGGCAAGTATCTCTTGGGTCTCTTCGGGTGCGTCAGGATTATATGATCGCTCAAGGTTTATTGTCACCTTTTAAAAATGAACCCATTACAGAAGACCAAATGTTGAATATGTCACTCGAGCGATTGGAGCAATTGAGTGCACATGAAGTTGGGCATACCCTTGGGCTTATGCATAACTATGCAGCAAGTACAGTAAATCGTTCTAGTGTTATGGATTACCCGCATCCTGTGGTAAAACTCAATCAGTCTGGGAATATTGATTTATCAGATGCTTATGATCATAAAATCGGTGAGTGGGATAAAGTTGCTATCACATGGGGTTATTCAGATGTAAGGAATGTTGGAGATGAATCTGTTGTTTTAAATAAAATTTTATCAACCGCTTATTCAAAAGGGTTGAAATATATCAGTGACCGTGACGCGAGAGCTGCTGGAGGGTTGCATCCTGATGCGCATTTGTGGGACAATGGCAACGATATATTGTCTGAATATGAAAATGTTGTTAGAGTCCGTTCAAAAGCATTGTCTCAATTTGGTATATATACCATCCGTCAAGGAACTCCCACGGCATTTTTAGAAGATGTTTTGGTTCCAATTTATTTCTATCATCGTTACCAGGTGGAAGCTGTTTCCAAGCTCGTAGGCGGAATGAGTTATAATTATGCTTTAAAAGGAGATGGTCAGGTGATAACTGCTCCCTTATCCAAAGAACTTCAGCAAAAAGCCATGCAATCAATTGTAAAAAGTATTGATCCTGCTTTTCTTGAACTTCCTGCAAGTATTGCTGCTTTGATTTCTCCTCGTCCTGCAGGATATGAATTCAACAGAGAGTTGTTCAAGAAAAAAACTGGTTTAGCTTTCGATCAGTTGTCTCCGGCTGAGGCAGCAACTGATTTGGTTTTATCATTTCTTTTTCATCCTGAAAGAGTCAATCGCTTGTATCAGCATGAATTACAAGGAGGATATGGGTTGAGTGAAATGCTGAATACCATCATCAATTCAATATTCAAAGCACAGAGAAAAACCGGAATGCAAGGAGCAATACAATTGCAAAATGAACAAATGCTGTTGACTTATTTATTGTCCTCCAGTGTAAGCACCGAACTGTCATATCCGGTAAGATCAAGTATTTCAGCAAATATCAATGCTTTAAAAAAGTTTTTGGAGTCGCAGAAAAAACTGTCAACTGATCAGCAATACATTGCACATGTTGAACAATTGTTGAGCAGATCAAAAGAGCCAGAGAAAGCCAGTCCAACTATTTACCTCGATGCTCCTCCGGGTGCACCGATTGGATGTGAGGAAATTTATTGATTGGAGAGTTGTAAAATTTTTTCATGGAGTGCTAGTACCTGTGGTACTAGCATTTTTTGTTCATCATTGATGATGACATCATCGCATAATCTGATTTTAATGTCATCATCTATTTGATGTTGGATTCTCTCCATAACTTGTTCGTATGAGATACCGTCTCTTTTCATAGCACGTTGAACCCTCAAAGCATTCGGTGCAAATACTCCTATTATTTTATCAAATTCGCCCTGAATACCACTTTCAAAAATCAGTGCTGCTTCTTTGATGGCATACGGCGCATGTTGTTCATTCATCCATTTCTTACCGTGTTCAATTGTATATGGGTGAACAATTGCATTGAGTTTTTGAAGTTTTTGTTTATCGTTGAATACCTTTTCTGCAATGTATGCTCGGTTCAATATTCCATTCTGGTATGCATCATTTCCAAAAAGAAGTTTAATCTCTTCAATCAAAAGTGGATGGGTATTCATTAATTGTTTGGCTTCTGCATCTGCGTAATAAACCGGAATGCCCAATACCTCAAATATTTTTGCAACAGTTGTTTTGCCTGAGCCAATTCCTCCTGTTAGGCCTACCTTAAGCATAATCAAATGTAAATAAAAAAGCCTGGAGCAAATCCAGGCTTTATATAATGCTATGTACAAGACTTATTTTGCTGCAGCAGTCTTGTTGAGCTGTTCACTCCATTCAAGACTGATAGCTGATTTTTCAATTTTCATGAAAGAGCCAGGACTCACTTCAATTTGAATGGTAGAGTCGTCATTAACTTTATTTACAATACCATGGATACCTGCAATGGTTACAATTTTATCGCCTTTTTGCAGATCATCTTGGAATTTTTTTGCCTTCTTGGCTTTTTGTGCCTGTGGACGGATCATAAAAAAATAAAATACCACGATCATGCCACCAAGCAATACAAGTTGCATGATACCTGCATTCGGTGAAGCCTGTAAAAAAAATGTATTCATCATAATTATTGTTTGAAAAAGTTTTACAAATGTAGTTAATTAGGATTGTTTTTTGAATTCAACCTTTTTGATGGATCCCTCTGCCTGAAGGTCTTTATGTATGCTATCCAGTATACCATTTACAAATTGTCCACTTTGTTTAGTGCTATAACTTTTTGCAAGGTCAATGTATTCATTGATGGTAACTTTAGTAGGGATCGTTTCGAAATATAGGAATTCGCAAATTCCCATTCTCAATAAAATCATATCCAGTGCTGCAATACGATCCGGATCCCAATTTTTTAGTTTGGGCTTGATCATTTCCAGTGTGTACTCTTTTTTATCCAAAGCAGTTTTTAAAAGAGTAATGGCATAATTTGTTTTCTCTGGCCCAACGATATCACTGAATTCATATGCATTGGGTTTGCTCAAGTAATTTAAGACCATCTGGTAGATCATTTCAGAATCATCATCCCATTGTAGAAAATGCTCTTCCAAATAATCGATGACCTCTTCGTTTGCCATCATCAAATCCGTGAAAATGAAACTCAATAATTCTTTTTCAGATTTTTTATCCCTTGATTCTTCGTTGATGTATGATTTGTAGAGTTCAGTTTCAACAAGGGTGGTATAGATTTTTCTGATTAGATCGGTATTGAGTTTGTCAGAAAAATGGTTCTTTTTAACAATGGTTTGAAAGGAGCTGGTCTCTATAATTTTCCAAAGAAGCGTGTTGCCTGCCATTTTAATATTTACGTGTAAATCTTCGTAAGAAGGGAGGTGTTTTGAAGACCTGATTTTCGAGTCGGTCTCAGCATATCTGGCAATTTCTGTAAGAAAATAAATACAAAATGCGAACAGTTCTGCAGTTTGATCCAGATAAGATCGTAGAAGTTTAAGGGATTTAGACTCAGTAGGGAGTACTGATTCAGATTCAGCAGCGTAAAGACATTGCATCACTTTAATCCTAATATTCCTGCGACTGATCATTTAAAGAGCTTTTGGAGAGCTGCAAATATAGCCTATTAGGTTTCCTTGTCCAATTTTTGGCCATTCATTGTGTTAAATTGACATGCATTTTCTGCATCTGTTATGCCAAATTCCTCCCTTTTCAGCCTAAAATCGGTGACTTTATGACATATTTTCAAGTTTTAGTGGCTGGTATGGAATTGGATCATTTGAGGGTACAAGTAAATTTTGTTTAATTCATTAAAACACAAAACGAAACGCTATGGCTAAGAAGTTAAACATTACCCCATTACACGACAGGGTAATCGTGAAACCTGCTCCGGCAGAAGAAAAAACAGCGGGTGGCATTATCATCCCAGACACTGCTAAAGAAAAACCGCAAAGAGGAACCGTAGTGGCGGCAGGCCCCGGCAAAAAAGATGAACCCATGTCTGTAAAAGCTGGAGACACTGTGCTTTACGGAAAGTATTCAGGTACTGAAATTTCTGTAGAAGGAAGTGATTACTTAATCATGAGAGAATCTGATATTCTTGCTATTGTTTAATTCAAGATCAAACTTAAAAAACTATAAAAATGGCTAAACAAATATTTTTCAATTTAGACGCCCGCAACAAAATGAAGAGAGGTGTTGATACCCTCGCTGATGCGGTAAAGGTAACACTTGGTCCAAAGGGTCGCAATGTTGTTATCGAAAAGAAATTCGGTGCACCTGCTGTTACAAAAGACGGTGTTACTGTTGCCAAAGAAATTGAATTGGAAGATCCCATCGAGAACATGGGTGCTCAAATGGTGAAAGAAGTTGCATCTAAAACTGCAGATGTTGCTGGTGATGGTACAACTACTGCTACCGTACTTGCACAATCCATCATCACTGAAGGATTGAAAAACGTTGCCGCTGGTGCAAATCCAATGGACATCAAAAGAGGAATTGACAAAGCAGTTGAAATCGTAGTTGCAAATCTTCAATCTCAATCTCAAACTGTTGGAAGCGACAATAAAAAGATTCAGCAAGTTGCTACTATCTCTGCCAATAACGATGCAGAAATCGGTAAATTGATTGCTGAAGCTATGCAGAAAGTTGGTAAAGATGGTGTTATCACAGTTGAAGAAGCCAAAGGAACTGAAACTTCTATCGATATTGTTGAGGGTATGCAGTTTGACAGAGGATATATCTCACCATACTTTGTTACAAATGCAGATAAAATGGAATGTGAATTGCAAAATCCATTCATCTTGATCTATGACAAGAAGATTTCTGCAATGAAAGACATCCTTCATATTCTTGAGAAAGTTGCTCAACAAGGTGCTCCTTTGTTGATCATCGCTGAAGATTTGGAAGGTGAAGCAATGGCAACTTTGGTTGTAAATAAATTGCGTGGTACTTTGAAAGTTGCTGCAGTTAAAGCACCTGGCTTTGGAGACCGCAGAAAAGAAATGTTGCAAGACATTGCAATTCTTACAAAAGGTATCGTGATCAGTGAAGAGCAAGGTTTCAAGTTGGAAAATGCTGACTTAACTTATCTCGGACGTGCTGAGCGCGTAACCATCGACAAAGACAATACCATTGTTGTTGGCGGAAAAGGTAAGAAAGATGAAATCAACGCACGCATTGCTCAAATCAAAACTCAAATCGAATCAACTACATCTGATTACGATAGAGAAAAATTACAAGAGCGTTTGGCGAAACTCAGCGGTGGTGTTGCTGTATTGAATGTAGGTGCTGCAACCGAAGTTGAAATGAAAGAGAAGAAAGACCGCGTAGACGATGCACTTCATGCAACACGCGCTGCGGTTGAAGAAGGAATTGTTCCTGGTGGTGGTATTGCTTTCATCCGTGCAATCGAATCACTCGATAAGAAAAAAGGTGCAAACGAAGATGAAACAACTGGTATCGCAATCATCCGTCGCGCACTTGAAGCTCCTCTTCGTACCATTGTATACAATGCAGGCATTGAAGGTTCTATCGTTGTACAAAAAGTGAAAGAAGGCAAAGCTGATTTTGGATACAATGCCCGCACTGACAATTATGAGAAATTGTTGTCCGCTGGAGTTATTGATCCAACTAAAGTTAGCCGTGTAGCACTTGAAAACGCTGCATCTATCGCCGGTATGTTATTGACTACTGAGTGTGTCGTAGCTGACAAGCCTAAGAAAGAAGAGCCTGTACACGGACACGGTGGTGCTCCTGATATGGGCGGAATGGGTTACTAATATTCATCAGAAACCTATACATGAAAAAGCTCCGAATGATATTCGGAGCTTTTTTTTATGAAGTTGTATTTCTGTATCTGATTGCCCCTAGCACAATGAACAATTGCGCCAGTATATAAGTTGTCATGATGAAGACCCCGGCAGTTTTAAAAGGACTACTGAATTTATTGATTGCAAGAATGGAGTCTGAAGTAACGAACAATGTTGCACCTATGATCAGAAAAAGTGATGTTCTGTCATCCAACTTTTGATATTGCCAGATAGCAGCTGAAAGCATGGTGCTGATGGTAATGCCGTAAATTAAAACAGGAAGTTTCATGGCGCCAAGGGACGGCCATAGTAGATACATGAATTCAATCAAGTATGCCAATACTGCTATTAACATTACAGGTCTTAGTTTAAAGTAGGAGGTATTTCCTGACCTGGTTCGAACGAAGAAATAGATATAGAAGATATGTGCAGTCAGGAAGCAAATCAATCCAGGCACAAACAATGATTCTTTTTGCAAAAAAATGTCACCAAACCAGGAAAAAAGCAATGCCAATAAAACTGCATCCTTTAGTATGGATGGTTTTTTGTCTAGGCTAAAGTAATAGGTAAGTCCCAGTAAAGGAATAATCAAGGGTTTGGTGAAGATTCTCAAATCTTCTTTTCCAATTAAAATGTGTAGTATTTCAATCAGGGAAACAATTGAAAAAAGATAGAAAAACAATCGTTGTTTTTGGCGCATGCCGTAATTTAGAGATATTTTATGTCATATACCGAAGATGAATTGAAATTTATGGCCTACTGGGAGCAAAATAGGCTCAAAGAAAAACGATTGATTACCCAATTGACATACGGACTACCCATCGGTGTAATTTTTGCTGTCCCCATATTGGTTAATTTTTTACTTGGACGATTTTGGTACAAGAGGGCAGATGCGGTGGGGTTGAGTCAGTTTAGTCCAACTGTTTTAATCATTGCAGTTGCGTTGATTTCAATATTCGTAGCTGTATTGAACCGAAAGTTCAGGTGGGAAAAATTAGAAAATCAATACTTATCACTTAAGAACCGCCAGGGTTGAAACAATTCATAATATAATATTCTAATTTTTTTATCATCTTTGTGCCTCAAAATTTTACTATGAGATCGAAAATTGTATTGGTTTTGTGCTTGATGATTTCTTTCCTTCCCATCTCTTGTTTGAAAGATGGGTATCAATCTTTTACTTGTAGTGCTTCTGCTCCAAAAATTACGGTTCCAGGATCAGAACTTTTAGAGATAGAAAGTTATCTATCCAAAAACAATATCACCGATGCTCTGAAAAGTGACAAAGGATTTTATTACCGAATAATCACACCAGGTACTGGTGTTGTGCCAACCTTGTGTTCAAATGTTTCTGTTTATTATAAAGGAACTTTTTTAACGGGTGCTGTTTTTGACCAAACAACAACCACTGCTGCAACTTTTCAGTTGGGTCAACTCATAGCAGGATGGCAACTTGCCATACCTCTGATCAAAACCGGTGGAAAAATTATTTTGTATCTGCCCCCTTCTCTTGCATATGGTGCACAAGCAACTGGAAGCATACCTGCCAACAGTTCCTTGATTTTTGAAATTACGTTGGTGGCTGCCTAATTTATAATTTGGTTCTTGTCCAGGTATCTGTTCTACCAATCAGTGTAATACCAATATATCCTCTAACGTTTAAGATATTTTTATCTTTCATGGTAATTACACATTTATATTCTTTTCCATTTTTTGGATCATAAATGTGACCACTTGTCCATTCATTATCTCCTGCATATTGAAATCCCCAAAGATTAACCAATCCCATCAATGGACGGCTATGTAAACTTTTGTCTGGATGTTCAATATCCGTCTTTGGTTTACCTGTTTTGGGATCAGTAGGCTCTTTTAGCCAAACAACTTTACCCTGATACGTATTGTTGTTTCTATAGATTTCGACTTTTGCATTTCCCGATCCGGTTATCCAGATCCCAGTTAAATCGTCATTGATTTTTTTATCTTGAGAGTGTGCTTGTCCAACGAGCAGAATGCTCAGTATTAGAAATATTTTTTTCATGGCAATTTGTTCCCTTGAAATTAAGTATAAATTTCAATACAAGCCTACTTGCTAATAGGCTTTTACAGTGTTGTATAAAGTATCTCTTTCGACTGGCTTTCTGCCTACCTGTTTGATCAAGTTGATCAATTCTTCGGAACTCAATGAAGGATTTTGTTCTTCGCTGCCTGCCATCGAATAAATTTTGGTTGAATCATCGATTGTTCCATCAAGATCATTCACGCCAAACGACAAAGTCAATTGTGCCTGTTCTCTGCCCAGCATAGGCCAGTAAGCTTTGACATGAGGAAAGTTATCCATGAAAATTCTTGAAACTGCATATGTCTTCATGTCTTCAATTGCGCTCACTTCAGGAATATGGCTCAATTCATTGTCGTGGTTCCTGAATTTAAGTGGAATAAAAGTGTTGAATCCTTTTGTTTGATCCTGCAATTTTCTTAAACGATCCATGTGGTCAATTCTATGCGAATAATTTTCCAGGTGCCCGTATAACATGGTTGCATTTGAGTGCATACCTATTTTATGAGCAGTTGCATGTATATCCAGCCAACCTTCAGCATCTACTTTGTCTGCACAAATCTGTTCCCTGACTTTAGCATCAAAAATTTCAGCACCTCCGCCAGGCAATGAATCGAGGCCAGCTTTGTGAAGAAGTGTCATGCCCTCTAATCTGCTTAGTTTGGCTTTTCTGAACATGTAATCCAGTTCAACTGCAGTAAAACCTTTGATGTGTAAATCTGGTCGATGGGCTTTGATTTTTTTTATCAGTTCTTCAAAGAAATAAATATCCATTTTTGGATGAACGCCACCTACAATATGTACTTCAGTGATAGGTTTCCCATCATATGCTTTCACTTTTTCAAGCATTTGATCTATAGTCAACTCCCAGCCTTCCTCTCTATGTGCATATAATTTAGAATAAGAGCAAAATTTGCATGAGAAGACACAAATATTGGTTGGTTCAATATGAAAATTTCTATTGAAATAAGTTATATCACCATGCTTTCTTTCTCTAATGAAATTGGCCATCGCTCCCAATTCTGCCAGGGAAGCATTTTCAAAAAGATAAACTCCTTCTTCCGGAGTGATCCTCTCTTGCTTTTGAATCTTCTGAATAATATTGGTTAAATGGGGAGAAGTTGCTGTTAATATGCTCAAATCACCAGCCATGGCCTAAATTTTTGCAAAATTACAACCGAAATCTTGTCTTACCTAAATCATCTTTATCCAAGCGCACCTGCTATGCAGGCACACATTAAACAAGCTATGGTTCCTCCAATCAAGGCTTTGAAACCCAGTTCCGTAAGGTTTTTTCTTTGGTTGGGGGCAAGTTGACTAATACCTCCAATTTGAATACCAATAGATGCAATATTTGCGAATCCGCAGAGAGCGTACGTGGTGATCAATATGGAACGAGGGTCTGTTATGACATTGCCAGCTTTCATTTTTCCAAATGTGATATATGCTTGGAATTCATTGATGATTGTTTTCTCCCCCAACAACTGTCCAACGTAAATCATATCATTTTGATGTACACCAATTAGCCATGCAATAGGAGAAAATAAGTAACCAAGTATCATTTGAAATGACAAAGAATCATAACGGCCACTTGAAAAGCTCTTGATCCAATTGTTTAATCCCAAATAATATCCAAAAGATCCCAATACCCAATTTAAAACATACATAAGGGCAGTGAATACCACAAGAATGGCGCCAACATTCACTGCAAGTTTCAAGCCATCCGTTGTTCCAAGTGAAATAGCATCCAGCGCATTTTCGCCAAATTTCTCTTTTGACAAAATGATTCTTTCATCAATCTGTTCAGTCTGTGGGAAGAGTATTTTAGAGCAAACAATTGCTGCAGGTGCACTCATGATTGATTGACTCAATAAGTGCAGGGCAAAATAATGTTGTTGTGCAATGTCACTGCCACCCAAGAAACCAACATATGCAGCAAGGACTGAACCTGCAGTATTTGCCATTCCTCCAACCATGATACACAGTATTTCGCTTCTGTTCATCTTTTCCAGAAATGGTCTTACCATCAATGGAGCTTCTGTTTGCCCCAAGAAAATATTTGCTGCGGTGGATACACTTTCAGCTCCCGAAACTTTCAATTTGCTCAGCAACAAAGCAAAAAAGTAAACGATTTTTTGCAAGATGCCGAGATAATAAAATAGGGAAGAGAGTGCAGCAAAAAAGATGATGTTGGGCAACGCCTGTATGGCAAATGTGTATCCCCAACTACCGGAAGCATCAGCGAGGTTGCCGAACATGAATTCAATACCCTTGTGGGCTAGGTTGATGACCTGCACAAACTGATCAGAAAGCCATTGAATCAGAATTCTAAAGAAGTTGTATTTGCCTTGAGATAAAACACCAATTGCAAATGCAAGCTGTGCCACAATGCCCATCAGCACCAGTTTCCAGTTGATGGCTCTTTTATTGTTACTTAAAATATAACAGAGTCCAACGAGAAATAACATGCCCAAAAGACCACGACTAAGGTTTTCCCACTGAAAATTCATGAGCGTTGATTTGATCGGTAAGATAAATGATTTAGATGAACCAATGATAAAGTTCTAATTGCTGTGAAAAACTTTCCTTTTTATCTGAAGATATAAGTCAGTGATGTCTTCAGAAAGATTCATTTTGATTATGGAGATTGTAAATCCCACAAAGAATAAAATTGTTTTGATAATGTGATTGAGAATCAAGTTATCTCCAAATGAAATCACATAACAGATGCCACCCCAAAAAATCGCAATACAAATTGCATAAAAGTTACTCAATGAGAATGGTTGAAGTTTGAGCAAATTTTTGATATAAACATACCTGATTGAATTGAAAAGTAGAATGGCCATTACACTTCCTGCTGCTGTCCCAACCAAGCCATATTTTTTGGTGAGAAAGTAGTTGAATATAATTGAAACAACTACAAAAAACATATTGGTAAAGAGGTCTATTCTCCAATGTTTCGACAATTGAAGGATCTGTGCATTCATGCCAGTGCCTAGCTCAATCAACTTTCCGGTTCCCAGAATAATCATCAACAGCGGAAGACCTGTATATATGTCTCCTAAATATCTGACAATAAGAGTTGCATTGATCATAATGATTCCCATGATTGCTAATGCTACAATCAGTAAAGTCAATGCAGTCTTTTTATACAGCCTATCTAATTTAGGCATATCCTTGCTTCTCCAAGCATTGGCAATTTGAATGGTTGCGGATGATACCATGCTTCTCTGAGGTACATCCATCAACGTAATTAAGTAAGTTGCTATGGTGAAAATTGCAGCATCTTTCAAGCCACCGTTTGATTGTGAAGCAATGATCAAGGTATCATTGGTTTTTGCCAAAATATTCAACAAGGCACTTAAAAAATATGCACTCCCAAACTTCAACATCATGGGGGTGTATTTTCTGGTTAAAGTACTTCTTGTAAATGTTAGGCTAAAATAATTTGATTTATAAATGATCCATCCCAAAATGATTATAAGCACGGTGTAAAGCATTGCATAAATGCCTATAAACAAATCAAACTGTTTGATCAATTTAAATGACCAAACCATGATTAAAACTGTAACCAATATCCTGTAAAGAAATTCTTTTAAAAAATTTGAGGTTACATTTTTTGAAATTACCCATGCATAGGCTTCCATCAACGAGAAGATGACCAATCCAACTGCCATGGGATATATCCAATCAAAATATTCGACAAGCAAAGGGGATCTGAATCCAAATTTTCGGATGATCAAGGGCTGCAAATAGGGGAGGGCAAAATAAAAAAAAATGCAGCTGATCATTGCAATTAGAAAGGTGAATGTGAAAAGGTCGTTTTTTGATTTTTCGAGATGGTGGTTGTAAAACGGACTGAATTTAAAAGCAATAGGGATCATCCCAGCAGTACACAATGTTGAAAAAATCATTGCGATGTCCATGAGGATCCTCGTAAGACCAAATTGCTCAGGTGTAAAATATTTTGGGAAAAAATAAAGGACATTAACGGCGCCAAAAACAAAACCCGCATAGATGTATAATGAGGAATAAATGCTTTGTTTTCTGATGGTAGCCATAAAAATAAAAAACCGCCAGTGGTGGCGGTTTCAAATGTAATGAAATTAAAATTTACAGATGTGATTCAATCTTTCTTATAAAATTTCCTTTTGGTTGCGCTCCAACAAGTTTGTCTACAACCTGACCATTTTTGATGAAGAGAATGGCAGGGATTGAAGTGATGCCGTAATTCATAGAAAGTTGTGGATTGTGATCAACATTTACTTTTCCAATGTTGACTTTTCCTTCCCATTCTTTAGCAAGCTCCTCGATAACAGGCCCAATTGCGCGGCAGGGTCCACACCACTCTGCCCAAAAGTCAATCATTGTTAATTTATCTGAATCTAACACCTCAGTCTGAAAATTGCTGTCTGTGAATTCTTTAGCCATGGATTTTTATTGTATGTGATGAATATAATAGGAAGTGCAAACTTAATTCCAAATTTTAAATTTTCATAAATGTCTTATTAACGATCAAACTGCGTCAACTTGTACCTCAATCAGAGGGTTTTTCTCCAAGAAATCAGCCAATTCGTCATTCATTTCAAAACCCTTCTCTGTGGTTCGCATCTGAACCATCAGTTTTTCAACCTGATCCACCATCAAAAGTTTGAGCCTGGATCTACCAGGGTGTTTCTTGAGGTTCTTTTTGAAAAACTCAATATGTCCTTCATTGATGCTTCCTGCCTGTAGAGTAATCTGTACTTGCCTTGTGAATACTTTTTTTATGGTTTCCAACAGGCATATTTCTGTGACCCTAAAATTCCACTCATTTCGGCTTTCCCATTTCTCAAAGTTTCCTTTTACGTGGATGCAGGTACCTGCATTGAAATAATTGGAAAATTTCACATACTGATCTCCAAACAAGGTCAATTCAACCTTTCCTGAAAAATCTTCGATGGTGAGACTGCCGTATTTTTTCCCTGCCCTTGAAATTTTGTGTTGAGAGGATGTTACCAGTCCAGCTAACTTGAGGGTTTGCGTCGGACTCTTTTGCAATTCAATTCCCTCTTTGAATTCATTGAAGTCGTTGATGGGGCATATACCATAATATCTTAATTCAAACTTATAGTGATCCAATGGATGCCCACTCAAAAACATTCCTGTTACTTCTTTCTCTTTATCCAATAATTCTGTCAATGACCAAACAGGGCAATCTGGAATTTTTGGTGGAGGGATTTCCTGAACCATCGATAAATCTCCAAACAGAGTATTTTGATTCAATGTAGACTGACTCTGCCAAATGTTTCCAAAACGAATGATTTTTTCTAAACCATTCGAAGTATCCCCCTCTGGTTGGAAAAAATATTGGGCACGATGCATTGCTGGGAAACAGTCAAATGCTCCCGACATGGCTAGACTTTCCAACGATTTCTTGTTTACAGTTCTTTGATTAACTCTTTTTACCATATCAAAAATCGAAGAGTACGTACCATTTTTAATTCTCTCCGCAATGATGGATTCAACTGCTGCTTCACCAACACCCTTTAATCCACCCAATCCAATTCTGATTTCACCTTTTTTATTGACTGCAAAACTTTGTAGAGATTCATTGATGTCTGGTCCGAGTACACTCAATCCCATGCGTTTGCATTCTTCCATGAAGAATGTGATTTTTTCAATCGACCCAGCATGGTTCAGTACTGCTGCCATGTATTCTGATGGATAATGTGCCTTCAGATATGCAGTCTGATATGCAATGTATGCATAACAGGTGCTGTGTGATTTGTTGAATGCATATTGAGCAAATGCTTCCCAGTCTGTCCATATTTTTTGAAGCTTGTCTTCAGGATATCCTTTCTCAGCAGCTTTCCCAATAAATTGGGGCTTCATCTTGTCCAAAACAGACTTCTGCTTTTTACCCATGGCTTTTCTCAACACATCAGCATCTCCTTTGCTGAACCCAGCAAGTTTTTGGGCCAATAACATTACCTGCTCCTGATAAACTGTAATACCATATGTTTCTTCCAAATATTCTTGCATAGCAGGGAGATCATAAGAAATCTCTTCTCTTCCATGTTTTCTGTTGATGAAGTTGGGGATGTATTCCAACGGACCAGGACGATACAAAGCATTCATTGCAATCAAGTCCTCAAATTTATCTGGCTTTAAATCGCGCAAATATTTCTGCATGCCCGGACTCTCAAACTGGAAGGTTCCGATGGTTTCACCTCTTTGATAAAGCCTGAATGTTTTTTCATCATCCAATGGGATCTTATCAATATCAATTGCAATGCCATGATTCATGTTGATCAATTGCAAAGCTGTTTTGATGATATTCAGTGTTTTCAATCCAAGGAAGTCCATCTTGATTACACCAGCTTCTTCAATTACACTTCCTTCAATTTGTGTGACCCACATCGGTGAATCCTTTGCAGTACATACTGGAAGTAATTCAGTCAGGTCTTTAGGGGCTATGATGATACCTGCAGCATGAATACCTGTATTTCTCACAGAACCTTCCAAAATTTCTGCTTCATGTAAAACTTTGCCTCTGAGATCTTCATCCTCATATATTTCACGGAGCTTTTTCGAATTTTCAATTTCATCAGGATTGAGACCTTCTTTTTCCATCAAACTCTTTTCTCCGTTCAAAGGAGCATGCAACAATCGCTTTAGTGAAATGCCTGGTTTCTCAGGTACAAGTTTGGCCAATGCATTGCTTTCAGGTAGAGGCAGGTCAAGTGTTCTCGCTACATCCTTGATGCTCATTTTTGCTGCCATGGTACCATAGGTGATGATTTGTGCAACCTGATTTTTACCGTATTTATCTACGACATAATCAATCACTTTCTGTCTTCCATCATCATCGAAATCAGTGTCGATATCAGGCATTGATTTTCGGTCTGGGTTTAAAAAACGCTCAAACAGCAGGTTATACTTGATGGGATCAATGTTGGTGATACCGATGCAATAGGCAACTACACTTCCTGCTGCTGAACCCCTTCCTGGTCCAATGAAAACTCCCAAATCCCTACCTGCCTTGATGAAGTCAGATACAATCAGAAAATAACCTGCAAATCCCATTGTTCTAATGGTGAACAACTCAAAGGCAATACGCTCCTCAATTTCAGGTGTAAGTGTTTCATATCTTTTTTGGGCACCTTCTCTTGTGATATGTTCAAGATATTCATCTTGTGATTTGAATTTATTCGGTACTACAAAATGCGGCAGCAGAATGTCTCGCTTTAAATCCAGTACATCAACCTTGTCAACAATTTCATTGGTATTGTCAATCGCTTCTTCCAGATCGCCAAATACTTTGGACATTTCCTCAGTTGTTTTGAAATAGAACTGGTCGTTTGGAAATGCAAATCTTTTGTTCCGAAAGCTTGCGTCATCATCTGTAAACTCTCTCGCTGCAGGAGTAGCGACTTTTTCGCCGGTATTGATACAAAGCAAAATATCGTGTGCATTGAAATCAGACTGATCAACATAATGTGAATCATTTGATGCAATTACTTTCACATTATATTTCTTAGCGAATTTTAATAAAATCTTGTTCACACGATCCTGTTCCTCCATTCCATGTCGCTGCAATTCAACATAATAATCTTCCTGAAAAATATTCAACCACCATTTAAATTCGTTTTCTCCCTCTTCTTCACCTTTCTTCAAAATGGTCTGCGGCACCAATGCTCCGAGGCAACAGGTGGTTGCTATCAATCCTTCATGATATTTGTGGATCAGCTCTTTGTCTATTCTGGGATATTTACTGTACAATCCTTCGATATACCCCAACGAAGTGAGCTTTACAAGATTTCTATATCCCGTTTCATTTTTTGCCAATAATATTTGATGATGGCGCGGATCCTTCTCTTCCTTAGAAAATGACTTTCGGTGTCTGTTCTCGGTAATATAAAATTCACAACCCACGATGGGTTTTATTTTCAAAGGACTATTTTTGTCATCTGGGTTGACTCTGTGCTTGTAGGCTTCAGCAACAAATTGGAATACTCCAAACATGTTGCCGTGATCTGTGATTGCCAATGCAGGCATTTCATCACTCATCGCCTTTTTGTACAAAGAACCAATCCCAGCAGCTCCATCGAGCAGTGAATATTGGGTGTGAACATGGAGATGGGAGAAACGTGACATAGCGAAATTCAAATTTCGCAAATAAACCATTAAATGGGAAGGAGTATTTTCCACATTTTGAACGAGAAAAACACAGTTCCAATGTCAATATTGAGGACTGTAGCAGGTATTTGTACCATGTCGTTCCTCTTTTCCTCTTGTGCCTTGTTTAAGCCCATGCCTGGGAGTAAAAAAGCTGCCAGTGAGTCTCCCTATTTTGATAATATTTCATTGGTCTTGAATCCGGGTAAAAAAAGTCAATACATCGCAGAGGCATCCATAAAATTCATTGAAGATGCGCCCTCCAACAATTACTTGAATGATCTGCAAGGAATTGAATACATCCCAAATTATTTTTTTAGGTACTCTGTTTTACTGGACGTAGAAGTTGAAAAACTTACCAATAAAAAATTGGTTGATTATGTGCATCAATGGTATTCGGTACCTTATCGGATTGGAGGTACTTCTAAAGAGGGAATTGATTGCTCTGCTTTTGTTCAAGGAATAGTTGGTGATGCATTTGGTGTTCAGCTTCCCAGAACAGCAAGGGAGCAGGCTTTGTATTGCACTGAGATAGAGAAAAAGGATTTACAGGAAGGTGATTTGGTCTTTTTTAATACCACTGGAGGTATTTCACACGTAGGACTCTATATTAACAACAATAAATTTGTTCATGCTTCAACTTCTATGGGTGTTGTTATAAGCGATTTGGACGAACCCTATTGGCAAAGACGTTTTGTAAAAGCAGGCAGAATGAAATCTGCTGAATGATCAATTCAATATTTTAATCCCTACATAAAAATTCTTGTCAATTGAAATTGAAGAAACACTTGATGATTTGTTTAGTGATTTCCAATTTGTTGTAGGATATATCCACTTTGTTTCTTTACCAATTTCAATTTTTACAGGGGCATTGAACGACTCTATACAATCTGACCATCTGAATTTTATTAGGCTTTTGTCTTGTTGTATTTCTAATGTGGGAATAGATCTGTTCCTTAAATATTGATCGAAGAAGGGTCTTAAGTCTCTTCCAACTTTTACACTTAAAAAGTGTTCTACTTCATCGGATGTAACTGTTTGATGGTAAAATATTTTGTTCATCTCCCTCAGTGCAGACCTGAATTTTTCGTCGTTGTCAAAAAGTTGTCTGAGATAATGCAAAAGGTTTCCTCCTTTGTAGTACATATCGCCTGACCCCTCATCATTAACTCCATATTTACCAATGATAGGAGCGTCGTTTCTAATCAGTTTTCTTGTGCCCTGTACATATGCATCCCCAGCATCTTTTCCAAAATGATAATCGGTGAACAATGTTTCACTGTAATTGGTAAAGCCCTCATGCAGCCACATGTCTGCGAGATCTTTTGATGTTATATTATTTCCAAACCACTCATGACCACTTTCGTGTACAATGATAAAATCCCATTTAAGTCCCCAGCCAGATCCAGATAAATCTCTGCCTCTATATCCATTTTGAAATCCATTCCCATAAGCCACTGCACTTTGATGCTCCATGCCTAAATGGGGTGATTGCACGAGTTTAAAACCATCCTCATAAAAAGGGTATGGGCCAAACCAATGTTCAAATGCTTTCAGCATCAATTGAACTTGCTTGAATTGTTCTTTGGCTTTTTCAATTTCATCATCCAACACCCAATATTCACAATCAAGTTTCCCTTTTTCTCCAATATATACTTCATTAAATTTTACATACTTTCCGATATAGGGGATGATGTTATAATTGTTGATCGGATTTTTTACTTCCCAATCATATACTGTCCATCCAGGTTTGTATTTATTTTTGCCGGTGAGTCTTCCATTGCCAACTGCCATCAACGAATCCGGAACTGATATTCTCAGCAAAGCACCTTTATCGGGCTCATCACTTTGGTGATCCTTGCAGGGGTACCAAACACTTGCTCCAAGTCCCTGACAGGCGACACTCATCCATGGATTCCCATTTTTGTCTTTTGAAAAAATCCACCCTCCATCCCAAGGTGGACGAATAGCTTCTCTGACGTTGCCGCTGAATGATAATGCCAATGTGGCTTCTGATCCCAGCCTAAGAGGATTTTTTATTATAATAAAATAGGCATTCCCGTCTCTGTAATAATTTAACGCCTCATCGCCTAAGTAAGCTTTATTGAGTTGCATGGGAGCTTGCAGATCTATCTGCATGGTATCATAAGACGCAATTGTTTTGAAAAGAATATCTACTTTTCCTGAAATAGTTTTGTTTGTATAGTCAGGCTCAACTAAAATGTTATATCTCTGAACATCCCACCAGTTTCTTGCATTAGATAAACTCCCTCTTAGGGTATCCGCATGGGTGAAAGTTTTTTCAGAGTGGTTGGACTGTGCTTGTAAGCAATTTGTATATCCAATAATGATCAGCAAAAATAATTTGCCAAAATATTTCTGCATTGAATGATTATTTTGATTTCAGTTTATCCTTGAATACCTTTTCAAATTTTTCCAATTTGGGTCTTATTACAAAATAGCAATAGGGCTGGTTGCTGTTGTCTTTGTAATAATCTTGATGATAATTTTCAGCTGAATAGAAATTCTTGATAGGTTCTATTGCCGTGACGATTTTAGCAGCATATGCGCCACTTTCATCCAATTTCTTCTTGTAATATTCAGCACGTTCTTTTTGATGCTCATTGTGATAGAATACAGCGCTGCGGTATTGAGGTCCAACATCATTCCCCTGGCGGTTGAGTGTGGTAGGATCATGCACCTGCCAGAATATTTCAAGCAATTCATCAACAGTTACTTGCTTTGGATCAAACTCAATTTCACAAGCCTCAGTATGTCCAGTTGTTTTGTCGCAAACTTGCTCATAAGTTGGATTTTCAACATGCCCGTTGCAATATCCGCTTGTTACTTTGATAACACCTTTTACTTGCTCGTATACTGCCTCGGTACACCAGAAGCAACCTGATCCTAAAGTGATTTTTTCAGTATTCATTGACTTGGAATTATTATTTTTATTTGTGTTTGAAGTCGGTTTTTTTTCTGATTGAGCACATGCAGAGATAAAAAGCACACAGCAAGCCAGAATAAAACTAAACTGTTTCATAGTCCTATATTTATTGGTAAATACGAAGGTAATTCTAAAACTATTACCTGTTAAATTAGATGTACTTTTGCCGTGAAATTAGATTTCATTTAACATGAGGTTTTATCCCGATTCTGCCCCCATTCAACTGGAATTCGATAAAGTAAAGGCGTTGTTGGTTGAACAAACACAAACAGCTATTGGGAATGATAAGGCCTCATCACTCCGAATCCATACCAAGAAGGAATTTATAGAGACGGAACTTCGACAGTCATACCAATACCTTCAATTACTGGCTACAGGGCAAACATTCCAGCACGGTACAGCTTTCAATCTCCAGAAAGAATTAAAACTTCTTTCCATCTCTGGTGCAGTTCTTACTGGAGAGGTATTTCTTCAATTCAAGCGATTGGCTGAGAATATTGAAAGTATTTTCAGGTGGTTTGATGATGAACGACAAGATATGTATTCATCACTCTACTCGTTACTCTCCATAACGCATGTTGAAAAAAGCATTTCTTCATCCATCGAAAAAGTAATTGGAGAAGATGCCAGGGTATTGGACACGGCTTCAGAGGATTTGTCTAGAATCAGAATGCAATTGTTTAAAAAACGAAATGAGCAACGTAGAACATTTGAAAGGATTTTAAACAAGTTGCAAAAAGCAGGGTATATCGCAGATATCGAAGAATCTTTTTTAAACGGCAGGAGGGTATTGGCCATTTATGCAGAACACAAAAGGATTGTAAAAGGCATATTGCATGGTGAAAGTGACAGCAGAAGAACATCATTCATAGAGCCTGAGGAAACGATTGACATTAACAACGATATCTATTCTTTGGAAAATGATGAAAGAGATGAGGAGTACCGAATTCTTAAACAATTAACTGCTCATCTATCTGTTCATGCATCTTTGTTGAAGCAATACATGGAAATCCTTGGTGAGTTTGACTTTGTTCGGGCCAAAGCCAAATTGGCTCAAATGATGGATGCACATTTACCCAAGGTTACTGAGAACGCAGAAATTAAATTGATCAAAGCCGCCCATCCACTACTGTTGCTCTACAATAAAAAATCTGGTAAAAAAGTAGTTCCGCTGGATCTTACCTTAAATGACAAGCAAAGAATACTTGTTATTTCAGGTCCAAATGCAGGTGGTAAAACGGTTTGTTTGAAAACAACAGGATTGTTGCAGATGATGGTTCAATCGGGACTACTGGTTCCCGCACATCCAGAATCTACTTTTGGGATTTTCAAGCAATTGATGATCCATATCGGTGATACACAGAGCATCGAGTTTGAGCTCAGTACTTACAGTGCGCATTTAAAAAACATGAAGTTCTTCATGGAAGAAGCCAATGGCAGAACCTTGTTTTTTATTGATGAGTTGGGAAGTGGCAGTGATCCCAGTTTGGGAGGGGCGTTCGCAGAGGTTTTTTTAGAGCAGCTACTGAAAAAGTATGCATTCGGCATTGTTACAACCCATTATCTCAATTTGAAAGTGATGGCAAGCAAAACGCCAGGTATTGTAAATGGTGCAATGGCCTTCGATGAAAAACACTTGCTACCTGAATACAAATTAAATATTGGTAAACCCGGAAGTTCATATACATTTTCAATTGCGGAAAGAATTGGACTTTCATCTCAATTGATTGACCGTGCTAAATCATTGGTGGATGAACATCATTTTACCCTTGATAAACTTTTAAATAGAACCGAACAGGAGCTCAGAAACTTGGAGGCCAAAGAAAAAGAATTGCAAAAACTCATCAAAGAAAATGAGCAACAACGTAAAAGACTGAACGAAGAGTTGAATAAAGAAAAGCATCGACAACAGGTTGAACTCTTAAAACAACAAAACAAAATATCTGAAGATAAACTGCTCTATCTAAAGGATATGGAGCGAAAGTTGAAACAAATTGTATTTGACTGGAAGCGGATGGATGTTGAGGAAGACAGGAAGCAACTTATCAAAAATTTACAGGCCTTGCTTTTCAATCAAAAGCAAAAGCAATCAAAAGAGAAAACAAAGAAAAAAATCGACAGCAATTACATTGTTCTTGCTAAGAAACCGGTTGTGGGAGACATGGTATTGATGAAACAAAACAACAAAATTGCAGTGTTGAAAGAAATCAGGGGTAAAAAGGCATTTGTAGCGCTTGGCTCCATGCCACTTCAAGTTAATTATGAAGATTTGATTGCTTTAAAGAAAAAACCTGTGCCTGTTCAAGAAACATCTAAATCTTCATAGATTTACCTAATACTAGAAATACTAAGCAGTATGAGAGTCATACAAATATTTGTCATCTCTATTTTACTTTTTCGACTGCATACATCCGCCCAGGAGAAAATAGCTCCAGAAAGCATCAAGGAAAAAATGCAATGGTTCCAGGATGCAAAACTTGGAATATTTATTCATTGGGGGATATATGCTGTAAAAGGTGTGGATGAAAGTTGGAGCTTTTACAACAAGCTGATTCCTTACAACGAATACATGCAGCAACTGGAAGGTTTTACTGCGAGTAAATATAACCCAACAGATTGGGCTGATTT
The DNA here is from genome assembly GCA_017853575.1 of Chitinophagaceae bacterium. Taxonomy (GTDB): domain Bacteria; phylum Bacteroidota; class Bacteroidia; order Chitinophagales; family Chitinophagaceae; genus Pollutibacter. The sequence goes on from JAFMJI010000007.1 coordinate 96,656, forward strand.
AATTCAACAGTCCGGTGCAAAATATGCAGTGATGACAACAAAGCATCACGATGGTGTTGCGCTTTGGAATACAAATGCAGATCATTACAATGTTGTACGCAATACACCAGCCAAAAAAGATTTGCTTGCACCATTGTTTTCTGAATTGCGAAAACGTCAATTAAAAGTTGGAACTTATTTTTCTTTGATTGATTGGAGTAGAAATGATTACGATCAATTCAAAAAAGATTCAACCCGATATAAATTAAAAGATCAGCCAGCCAGATGGGAGAGCTTTAGAAGGTTTTTTCAATCACAAATTCAGGAAATATCAACTCTGTATAATCCTGATCTTTTCTGGTTTGATGGTGATTGGGAACACAATGCTGATGAATGGGAGAGTGTAAAGGTGAGAAACAATATCCTAACACGGAATCCGAATGCCATTATCAATGGCAGGCTTGCAGGTTATGGGGATTATGTAACTCCTGAACAAAATATTCCAGTTTCAAAACCTTCATACAATTGGTGGGAGCTCTGTATGACCATCAACAACAACTGGGGTTTTCAGTACCGTGATACCAACTGGAAAAAACCAAATGAAATCATCACGCTGTTTGCAGATGTGGTTGGAAATGGAGGAAATCTTTTGCTGGATATAGGGCCGAAAGAAGATGGAACCATTCCAAAAGAACAAAGAGAAGTGTTAACAGAGCTTGGCAAGTGGAATAAAAAACATGAAAGAGCAGTTTTCGGAACCGTTGCCGGAATTCCCAAAGGACATTTCTATGGGCCCACAACACTTTCAAAAGATTCAACTTCGTTGTATTTGTTTTTACAAGCTCAAACAAGTGGACCGATCATGATAAAAGGGTTGGTAAACAAAATAAAAGACATCAAGGTGCTTGGCTCAGAAGCATCACTTGCTCATAAAGTAGTTGGAAAGATATCTTGGAGTCCTGTACCCGGTTTGATTTTTATTGATGTGCCATCGAAACAGTTAGATCCTTATATGACTGTTTTGGAATTAAAATTGGATGGCCCTGTAAAACTATATGCTGGCCATGGGGGATTCAATTAATCCAAACTGAAGATCTCATCCATCAACACCCATTTCACTCCTGATGATGCCCAAGGGAGTCTTTGTTGATATTGATCCATCAACGCTTCCCATTTTTCGACAATCGGATTTTTATTATCCATTTCTCCCTTTTTTTCAAAGCTGAAATCTTCACTCGCGTTGATGATCATGAAAAGTCTATTGCCTGTACGATAAATTTTCATAGACGTGATCCCACTGCTTTTGATAGAATTAAGTATCTCGGGCCAAACTTCTTGATGGTGCTTTTCGTAAGCATCGATCAACTTTGGGTCATCTTTTAGGTCAAGCGCTAAGCAATAGGTTTTCATAATTGAGAGGAAGGTTTATATCCTTTGATACCAAAGTAAAGTACGAATACATAGCAAACCATTGGTACGATATAACCGATTTGTATATCATCTCCAAATCTGTCAATGATATTACCCATGATGACGGGGAATATCGCACCACCAATAATTGACATTACCAGCAAAGATGAAGCAGGCTTTGTATTTGATTTCATGCCGTTAATTCCCAACGCAAAAATTGTTGGAAACATGATCGACATAAAGAAACCTAGTCCGCCCAATGCAACAACAACATATTGTCCATCTGTCTTGATGGCAACAAAGCTGAGTAAAATGCAAACCGCTGCGTAAAGTGAAAGTAATTTTTGTGGGGCTACATATCTCATGATAGCTGACCCTGCAAATCTTCCAATCATAAAGAGTATACCATAAACGCTTAAATAGTATCCAGCTGTTTTCTCATCAACACCACCACCCGCGATGGCCATTCTAATGAAAAAACTTGTTACACAAACCTGTGCACCAACATAAAAAAACTGTGCAATCACAGCCCAAACCAAATGCTTGTGTTTGATGGCACTCGACAAACTTCCTTTTTCTTGATTATCATCCTCTTCTTCTTTTAATTCAGGAAAATTGTTTACTAGAAACAATACAGCAATCGCCAATAAAAAAATACCCAGTGATAGATATGGCATTTTTACTGATGCTGCTTCACTGCTCAAATAAGAAAGTTTGTCTGCATCTGACATGGCAGCTAAATCAGTTGAAGAAAATTCTTTTCCTGAAAGAATAAATATGGTTCCTATCACAGGAGCAATAAAAACTGCTAGTCCGTTGAAGGATTGAGCAAGGGTGAGTCTAGAGGTTGCAGTTTCCGGATCTCCTAATTTTGAAGCATAGGGGTTTGCCGCGGTTTCAAGTATGGTGAGTCCGCATCCAATAATGAATAATCCAAACAAAAAAATGTTGTAAGCACGAAGGTTGGCTGCTGGAATAAACAGAAATGCTCCAATGCTGAACACAACGAGTCCGGTGATGATTCCTTTTTTATATCCAAATCTTTTAAGAATTAATCCGGCTGGGATGGCAGTAATGAAATAAGCAAAATAAACTGCAGTATCAACAAAGGTTGATTGCATATTTGTGAGTTGCAATGCCTTTCTCAAATGTGGAATAAGAATTCCGTTTAAATTGTTGGCAATTCCCCAGAGAAAAAATAAACTGGATACAAGTATGAAGGGCAGTTTATACGAAGTTTGGTTTTTGGTCATAATATGAATTTAAGAAAGGGCAGCTCTGTCTAGATGTACATACCCTCCATCAACATGAATCAGTTGCCCAGTAGTATGGGAGGATTTTTTTGAAAGCAGAAATATGGTCATGTTGGCAATTTCTTCTGCTGTTGTCATTCTTTTTTCAAGGGGGATTCTGTCGGTTATTTTTTTTAAGGTTTCTTCAGGATTCTCAAGTGTTTTAATCCATTTGTCATAAAGGGGAGTGTAGCATTCAGCGACAATCACCGCATTTACACGAATTCCATATTTCAATAATTCCACCGCCCATTCTCTGGTAAGTGCATTTCTTCCTCCATTGGCTGCTGCATACCCAGAAGTGCCTCCCTGCCCCGTTTCTGCAACTTTTGAACTGATGTTAACAATTGAGCCCTTTGATTTTTTTAAAGCAGGCAAGGCAGCTTGAACAACCATGTAATAATGAACAACATTGTTGTGGAGTGATTGCATGAAATCTTTGTAATTGCCATGCTCAAGAGAAACTCCATCGTTGATTCCGGCATTGTTGATCACTCCATCAATTTTATTGTATTGCTGAAGCACTTTATCTATTGCTGCTTTGCATGCATCGGGATTGCTCAATTCGGCAGTAACTTGGAAACCCCTTCCGATTTCTTTTATCAGTGCTAAATTATCTTTTTCATTTCGGCCAATGATAACTGGTATAGCACCTTCTTTGGCAAGCAATCTTGTAATGCCTTCGCCAATTCCTTTTGCACCTCCAGTCACAATGACTACATTGTCTTTTAATCCTAAGTCCATATTAAATATTATAAAATCTGCTTGTATTCAAGCCAAAGAGTTGATTATAATCTTTCTGATTTAATTGTGAAGCCCATTTTTCAACCACTCCAATCATTTTATCATAGTTGCCTGCAACAAGACACACTGGCCAATCTGATCCAAAACAAATTCTTTCTGCACCAAATGCCTCCCCAACAGCATCCATGTAAGGAACAATATCATCATACTTCCAGGTAGAATAGTTTGCTTCAGTGATCATTCCACTTAATTTACAATAGATTCCCGGATGTTGTGCCAATTCAAAGATGTTTTCTTTCCACTTTGAATAATTTTTTGCTTTGATATCAGGTTTCCCAATATGATCGAGAATAAGCCTGTTCTCTGGAATTTTTTCTATGAATTTCAATAGACTTGGTAATTGGTGATGATAAACCAATAAGTCATATGTATAATCGAAGTCTTTAAGTAAGACTACATTTTTTATAAAGATTTCATTGTTTAAATATGCTTCGTCAGGCTGTCCCTGCATGATGCATCTGAAGCCAACCAGTTTTCTAAATTTTTTGAAATATGCCAATTGATCATGGATTTGTGGTGATCGTAGATCAATCCACCCAATAACTGCTTTTATAAAAGCATGTTTTTCAGATAATGAAAGCAGAAATTCTGTTTCATGTATTGATTCGTCAGCCTGAACAGCAACTGTTCCATCTATACTGTGTTTCGATAAAATCGGTTCGAGGTCATTTGGCAAGAAATCTCTTCTGATGACGGCCATTTCATCATTGATCCATCCATGTGTTGTAGGGGCATACTTCCAAAAATGCTGGTGTGCATCAATCCGCATGTGCAATGGCTGTTTGGAACTGTTCGCCCAATCCTTCAATTCCTAAATGTATTTTATCACCCGGCTTCAAATAAACAGGTGCTGGTTTTTGTCCCATGCCCACACCTTCTGGAGTTCCAGTACTTATAATATCTCCTGGCAACAAAGTCATGAACTGAGATATGTAATGTACAAGGAAAGGAATCTTGTATATTAGATCAGATGTATTTGAATCCTGCATTCTTTTTCCGTTAACATCAAGCCACATATGCAATTGATGTGGATCTTTCACTTCATCTTTAGAAACCAAATAGGGTCCCAATGGTGCAAAATGATCACAACTTTTTCCCTTCACCCATTGTCCGCCTCTTTCGAGTTGGAAGGCTCTTTCGCTGTAATCATTGTGCAGACAAAATCCAGCAACATGGTTCATGGCTTCTGCTTCAGAAACATAACTGGTTTTTTTTCCAATTATCACAGCCAGTTCAACTTCCCAATCAGTTTTATGTGAATTTTTGGGGATGATAACAGGATCATTTGGGCCGCATATGGCAGAGGTGCTCTTAAAAAACAAGACGGGTTCTTTTGGAATTTCCATGTTGCTTTCCTTGGCATGTTTGGCATAATTGAGTCCAACACATATAATTTTTGATGGATCAGCAATACAAGGCAAGTAGTTTATCTCATCTTTGATTTCTTCGCATTCATTTGCATGTAAAATGATCCACTCAGACAAATGTGCAATTCCACCTAGTTCAAAGAAGTTTCTGTTAAAATCATTGTAGTATCCTGAAATATCAATTCTTTTTCCATGTTGATCTATCATTCCTAAGCCAACAGAACCTGACTTATCATATCTGAATATTTTCATAAGGTTAATTGTTTAATCTGGTAAATCCTCCATCGATTGGAACATCAGTACCTGTTATAAATGAAGCCTGCTTGCTGCATAAATAATAGGCAAGCTGTGCAACCTCCTCCGGTTCTGCCATTCTGCCGATTGGTTGACTGGCAGAAAGTTTTTCAAACATTTCCTGTTGTTTACCTGGATAGTGTTTATCTAAAAATCCATCTACAAAAGGCGTGTGTACCCTGGCAGGTGAAATACAATTGCAACGAATTCCTTTTTTAATGAAATCTTTCGCAACACTCAAGGTCATGGAAAGAATTGCTCCTTTACTCATACTATATGCAAAACGATCGCGAATGCCAATGGTGGCTGCAATGGATGCCATGTTGATGATCAATCCTTGTCCCATTTCTTCCATAAACGGAATCACCGCTTGCATACAATTGAATGCGCCTTTTACATTGACTTGAAATATTTTCTGAAAATCCTCTTCGGAGGTATTCAGTACATTTCCGATATGCGCAATACCTGCATTGTTGATCAAAATGCCAATACCTCTTTTGATTGAAATAAGTGATATGATTTCTTTGACAGAGGAACTGTTGGTAATATCCAGCTCATGAAACTGAACAGTTTCATCATCCAGTTTTAATGCTTGAAGTTTCTCTGCAGTTGGTTTTTGCAGATCCAGCACATCGACAATAGCACCCTGATCATGAAATATTTTAACCATGGCAAGTCCGATTCCACTAGAACCTCCAGTAATGATTACATAAGGACTCACCAATTCAAAATTTCCGACACTCATGGTTTTTAATATGTTGTACAATTTAAGTAAAAGCAGAAAAATTTACCAATGAAAAGATATATTAATTAAATATATTTAATCATGAAACTTTACAAAAGAAATGGCAGGGTGGTGATTGAGCATGAAGATCATTTTTTTGAAACTGATCTATCCTGGGATGAATTGGTAAATCACAAAAACCTTTTTCGTTTTATATTAACCCAACTTCCTTCTTGTAGTAGAGCTCCTCAAATTGACTTAGGGCAATCATTGGATGCTCCCATTGGATCCCAGGAGTTGTGGGCAGCTGGTGTAACCTATCTCAGAAGCAAAGAAGCAAGAGAAAAGGAATCAGCCCAAAGTGGTGGCGGTAGTTTTTATGATAAAGTGTATGATGCAAGACGCCCTGAGCTGTTTTTTAAATCTTTGCCATCAAGAATATCTGGGCATCAATCAGCAGTTCATATCCGCAGGGATTCAACCTGGGATGTGCCTGAGCCGGAATTGACTTTATTCATTAGTTCTGAAGGAACCATCGAAGGCTACACCATTGGTAATGATATGAGCTCACGAAGTATAGAAGGTGAAAATCCTCTCTACCTGGCTCAAGCAAAAGTGTATGATAAATGCGCATCATTGGGTCCGTGTTTGTTGGTATTAGAAAATTCATTGGATGTAAATTCAATGATTGATTTGAAAATATTCAGAAATAACGCACTTGTATTTAGTGGTGGAACTTCTTTGGCTAAAATGAAACGCTCATTGCAAGAATTGGCTGATTTTCTTTTTCTGGAAACAAGTTTTCCCACAGGTGTAATGTTGATGACAGGCACTGGGGTTGTTCCTCCTGATGATTTTACATTAGAAGTTGGTGATCGTGTTGAAATTTCAATAGAAAGCATAGGCACTCTCATAAATCATGTAAATAAAAAACCTTGATGAAAAATATTCTTCTCTCTTTCGGATGCTTGTTCATTTATTTGTTTTCTATTGCACAACCTGCTCCAAGACCATATGGTGCATTGCCATCAGCAAGGCAACTAAAATGGCATGAAACGGAAGTGTATGGGTTGATCCATTTCACGCCGACAACATTTGAAAACAAAGAATGGGGATATGGAGATGCCGATCCTAAAATTTTTAATCCCTCCATGTTTGATGCAGAAAAAATAATTTCAGCATTGAAAGCAGGTGGATTAAAAGGAGTCATTCTTGTTTCTAAACACCATGATGGGTTTGCGCTGTGGCCAACCAAGACAACCAGTTATAATATTTCACAATCGCCTTTCAGAAATGGTAAAGGAGATATGGTGAAAGAAATTGAGCAAGCATGCAGAAAATTAGGAATGAAGTTTGGTGTGTATTGTTCTCCTTGGGACAGAAACAATCCACGATATGGAACTTCAGCCTATGTGGAAGATTATAGAAATCAGCTGAAAGAACTTTATTCAAATTATGGTGAACTTTTCATGTCGTGGCATGATGGAGCAAATGGCGGAGATGGATTTTATGGCGGACAACGCACAACCAAGAAAATTGATCGATCCACTTATTATGGTTGGGATACAACATGGGCCATAACAAGAAAAATGCAACCCAATGCAAATATTTTCAGTGATATAGGATGGGATGTTCGTTGGGTTGGAAATGAAAGAGGATTTGCGGCCGAGACTTCATGGGCCACATTTACGCCAGTTCCAGTTGAAGGTGAAAGTAAAACTGTTCCCGGACAATTAGACGACAAACAAAATCCTTTTGGAACACGCAATGGCGCCAACTGGGTTCCAGCAGAATGCGATGTGCCATTGAGAAAAGGATGGTTTTATCATCCTGAAGACAAGGACAAGGTAAAGTCGCCTGCGCAATTATTTGATCTCTATTTAAAAAGTGTTGGTCGAGGTGCTGCGCTGGATTTAGGAATAGCACCCAATACCAATGGGCTTCTTGCTGATGAAGACATTGCTTCACTGAAAGGATTTGGAACTCTGGTGAATGAATCCTTTAAAAAAAATCTAGCTGAAAATGCATCCATTACATCAAAAGAAACCAGGGGAAAAACTTTTTCAACCCAATACTTAAAGGATGGAAATTTAAAAACATACTGGGCTTCAAGTGACAATGAACTTACTCCAACAATTGAATTTTCATGGAAAGAAAATATTTCGTTTGATTTAATTCGTTTACGCGAGTTTATTCCTTTGGGTCAACGGGTTGAATCTTTTAAAGTAGACGTTTTTGAAAACCATCAATGGAAAAAAATTGCCGAAGCAACATCAATTGGGGCATGTAGAATATTTTATTTGCAACAGCCGGTATCTACAAACAGGGTAAGAGTAAAAATAAATGCTTCTCCTGTTTGCGTAACTTTTAGTGAAATTGGGTTTTATAAAAAAGCCGAACTTTAAAACTATAAACTTGACATTATGAAATTTCTTTTTTCAATTCTTTGCACTTTGCTGTTGCTGGTAGCCAATGCGCAAAAAAATTATTTAACTGAATCAAAACAAGAGAGAGACAGTCGCATGGAATGGTGGCGTGATGCGACATTCGGTATGTTCATCCATTGGGGTGCCTATGCAGTTCCTGCTGGTTCTTATAACGGTAAAGAATACGGTAGGATAGGGGAATGGATCATGCATTCTGCCAATATTCCAATTCTTGAGTATGAGAAATTTGTGAAACAATTTAATCCAATCCAATTCAATGCGAAAGAATGGGTTGCAGTCGCAAAAAAAGCTGGCATCAAATACATTGTTATAACATCCAAACATCATGACGGCTTTTGTATTTGGGATAGTAAGGTGACGAACTACGATATCATGGATGCATCTCCTTTTAAAAGAGATATTTTGAAAGAGTTGTCTGATGCATGCAAGGAGGCAGGAATCAAAATGTGTTTTTATCATTCGATTATGGATTGGCATCAACCGGATGCAGAGAGTAAAAAAGATTATACACATCAACATTCAGTAAATCCAAATTTTGCAAAGTATCGTGAAGAATACCTCAAGCCTCAGTTGAAAGAATTGATTGAAAAGTATGATCCAGCTGTTTTGTGGTTTGATGGTGAATGGATTCCAGAATGGACAGAAGAGCAGGGTCGGGATCTTTATAATTATCTCAGAAATCTAAAGCCAGATTTGATTATCAATAACAGGGTAGGAAAGGGAAGATCTGGCATGCAGGGTATGAATAAATACAAAGATGCAGCAGGTGATTTTGGAACTCCAGAGCAGGAAATCTTAGAGGGCACTTCCGATTCAGATTGGGAAAGTTGCATGACCATGAACGATACATGGGGCTTCAAAAAAAATGACAATAATTGGAAATCAAGCGAGACGCTCATTCATAATTTAATTGATATAGCTGCGAAAGGAGGTAACTATCTTTTAAATGTGGGGCCTACTGCAGAAGGTTTGATTCCTGCTCCGTCTGTTGATAGGTTGAAAGACATGGGCTATTGGTTAGATATCAATGGGGAGGCAATTTATGCAACCAAGAGTTTAAAGAAATACAAAGAAGGAAACAATGTAAAGTATACTGTAAGCAATGACGGTAAATATATTTACGCCATTGTTACCCAGAAATCTGATCAACCGGTGGTCTTAAAAAATATTCAAATTACACACGGAACAAAAGTGCATATGCTGGGTGTAAAAAAGTCAATTAAACATACGCATGACAACAATTCCGGCACCCTAACATTGGAGTGGCCTAAAAAATTGCCTTGTGATCATGCATGGGTATTCAAGATCGAAGGGACGCCAAAAAATTAAAAAATTTGAACTACATTTGCCGCGGAGAGATGGCAGAGCGGTCGAATGCGGCGGTCTTGAAAACCGTTGACTGTAACAGGTCCGGGGGTTCGAATCCCTCTCTCTCCGCTCGAGAAAACCCCGCATTGCG
>JAFMJI010000015.1 GCA_017853575.1 Chitinophagaceae bacterium
TTCCAGTGAAATACCAATCCCCGGTATTATTTGGACAAGCATCGTGCAAGTCCTCGATGGTTTGATAAATCACTTCAACAGACATGTTCACTTCAGGGGGAGTAATCAATTGAGCAATTTTTGCTGAAATTTCCTGTGGAGTAAAGGGCGCATAAATTTGACGTACCAAGTTTTCTGAATGCAGCTGATTATCGCGCTGAAGTTCTTTGCATTTATTATATACATCATCAAGCAAGCCATACTTACCATGGTCTTTCAACAATTCCAATGCTGCTTTGAAGGCAATAAAATCCCCCATTTTACTCATGTCAATACCATAGCAATCAGGATAACGGATCTGTGGTGCGGAAGATACCACAATGATCTTCTTGGGCTCTAACCTAGAAAGCATTCTTACAATACTTTCTTTTAAGGTTGTACCTCTTACGATTGAATCATCAATTACAACGATGGTATCAACACCTTTTTCAACGGTTCCATAAGTAATATCATACACGTGTTGCACCATTTCAGATCTGCTTGCGTCCTCAGTTATAAAAGTGCGCATCTTCACATCCTTGGTCGTAATTTTTTCAATACGAATTTTTCTGTTGATCATTTCAGCAAGCTTCTCTTCATCGAAATCCTTGTCCCAAGCCATGATGCGCTGAACCTTGATTTGATTGAGAAAATCTTCCATCCCTTTTAAGAGTCCGTAGAAAGCAACTTCAGCAGTATTTGGGATGAATGAGAAAATAGTATGCTTCAGATCATTGTTGATTGCTTTGAGCACATTATCGCTCAATCGATAACCGAGTCCAATTCGCTCTCTATAAATTTTTTCATCACTGCCCCTTGAAAAATAAATTCTTTCAAAGCTACAAGCCCTTCTTTCTTTTGGTTCGAGTATCTGCTCAACTACATAGCTTCCATCACTGGAAACAATCAGTGCTTGTCCGGGCATTAATTCTTTCACTTCATTTTCACCTACATGAAATGTTGTACGAATGGCTGCACGCTCAGAAGCTGCAACAATGACTTCATTGTTTATATAGTAGTATGAGGGCCGAATTCCATGTGGGTCTCTGATAACAAATGAATCTCCATTACCCAGTAAACCGCTTACATGATAGCCACCATCAAAATGTTTAAAAGCTTTTTTCAACACTGCTGAAAGCGAAAGTGCGCCAGGATTTGATTCATCTTCCCGTACGATAAAGTGATGAACCACTTCCATCATGGCAGCCAGATCACTTTGCTTTTGAAAATCACCCGGATTGATATTCACCAATCCAAACAATTCATCAGTATTTACCAAATTGAAATTTCCGGCCAATGCAAGATTTCTTGCTGGAATGATATCTCTTTTAATGAAAGGATGACAAAATTCAGCATTGTTCTTTCCCTGTGTTCCATAACGAAGATGCCCCAGCAACAACTCCCCCATAAAATTTAGATGCCCTTTCATCAATCCTGGATGCTTTCGAATCTCAGGTTGAGTTTGTTCCATTTCACTGATTTCCTTACCTACTTGGGCAAATATATCAGCGATCGCCTGTGTGGCCACACTACGAAGTCTGTGCATGAATGGGTAGCCGGGCTCTGCATTTAATTTAACTGAAGCGATACCAGCACCATCCTGACCACGGTTGTGCTGTTTCTCCATCAATAGATAGAGTTTGTTTAGACCATAGAGTGCCGTACCCTTTTTTTGCTGGTAATAGGAGAATGGCTTTAGAAGCCTGATGTATGCGAGTCCGCACTCGTGTTTGATGGGATCACTCATATAATAGTGAAGGCAGTAAAAATACAGCTAATTAGATAGACCCCGAAATTAAAAAACAGGTTTTTACTTGCTGACGAAATTGGGGAATTGCTTTTGGATAGACTCACATTGCTGATAGTCTTTGTCCACCATCACATAGAATGTCGGGAGCTTTTCTGCAAACCATTTATCGACCAGTTTTTCTTTCTTTTCAGCCAGTGCTCTTTGTGCAACCCTGTCGTAGTCATCCCTCAGGTTCTCCCTGTGGGGTTCTGTTTTGCTTTGGAGGTACACAATTCGAACAGCAGCTTTCTCTTGATCGCCTTTGAATATCATTGGTTGAGAGAATTCACCAACCTTGAGTTTATCTAAATATGGAACCAAGTCCTTATCAAGTTCATCAATCGTAACTGAGTTCCCGCTCTGACCTGTAATAATACCAGCAGTAAACTTACTGTTTTGATCATCGCTGAATTTATCGACCGCTTCGCCAAAGGAGAGGGTTCCTGCAATCAGTTTTGATCGGATTGAATCCAATTTTGCTTTTGAAGCATCAATATCTTCATCTAATATTTGTGGAACACGAAGTATATGTCTGATAACTGCGTCATCACCATTTCTGCTGATCATTTGGATGATGTGATACCCAAACTTTGATTTGATCACAGGAGAAATCTGACCTTCCTTTAACCTGAACGCTGCGTTCTTAAAATCAGGATCCCATGTTTTTTCGTTCTTGTTGATTTCGTAACGTCCGCCATTTTGTTTGCTTCCTGGATCTTCAGAATACAAACGCGCCATGGTTTCGAAAGTTTTTTGTCCTGCTTCAATTTGCTTTCTATAATCGGCTAATTCATCCTGTGCAAATTTTTCCAGTTCCCGTCCTGCTTTTGGATTCACAACGATCTGACCAATCACCAATTCGGTTTCATAAAAAGGGAGGCTATCCTTTGGAATTTTCTGGTAAAAATCTCTTACTTCATTGGGAGTGATCTTAACATTTTCAATGATCTTGGAACGCATGTCTTTAGCCAGCTTCCCTTCTTTAATACTTCTCCTAAAGTCTTCTTTAACTTGATAGATGGTTCTACCCGCAATTTGTTCGAAAGCCTCTTTACCACCGTATTGCATGATAAAATAACGAACACGTTGATCGAGTTCAGCTTCAATTTCTTCATCTGATACAGGAAGTGAATCTTTTTCTGCTTGAAGGATCAACGCCTTGTCTTGCATCATCTTTTCCAACAAAACACATTCTGCATTTGGAGGAACTTCATTGCCTTGGCGCTTGATATCATCAATGTAATTGAGCAGGTCGCTTCTAAGAACAATTTTATCGCCAACAATTGCTACAATTTTATCTGCCAGTAATTTGGCAGTTTGTGCATGCAGTGAAACCGCTGCAAAAATCATCAGTGATAAAACGATCAATTTTTTCATGGTATAAGTTCCTTCTCAAAGTTGCTTGAAATCTGTTTCAGACAGAAATCAATACACTTAAACTTTTCTTAATTATAATGTTCTCTTAACCTCGGTCTCTTCAAATGCTTCAATCACATCTCCTACCTTGATATCATTGTAATTCTTCACAGTCAGACCACACTCCATACCTGCAGAGACATCTTTCGCATCATCTTTGAATCGTTTCAAGCTGCCCAACTCTGCACTTTGTCCTTCGCCTTTGGGATATTCAACAATACCGTCGCGGATAACCCTGATCTTATTGTTGCGGCTGATTTTACCATCCAACACATAACAACCTGCAACGGTTGCCTTATCAAATTTATATACTTCACGGATTTCAACGTTGGCAACAATTTTCTCTTCAATCTTTGGTTCCAACATTCCTTCCATGGCACTCTTGATTTCCTCAATCGCATTATAGATGATAGAGTATAACTTGATCTGTACACCTTCTTTTTCTGCAATTTTATTGGCCTGAATAGATGGACGAACATTGAATCCGACGATGATGGCATCAGATGCTGTAGCCAACAATACATCGCTCTCTGTAATTTGTCCAACTGCTTTATGAACCACTTTAATAGCAACTTCTTGCGTAGAAAGTTTTTGCAAAGAATCACTCAATGCTTCCACTGATCCATCCACGTCACCTTTGATGATGATGTTCAGTTCCTTAAAGTTTCCAAGTGCAAGTCGACGGCCAATTTCATCAAGTGTGATATGTTTCTTGGTTCTGATACCCTGTTCGCGCATGATCTGTGCTCTTCTGTTGGCAATTTCCTTTGCTTCAGATTCGTCTTCATACACTTTAAATTTCTCACCCGCTTGAGGTGCGCCATTCAATCCGAGTATCAATACAGGAGATGAAGGAGGGATAGCATCAACACGGTTGTTTCTTTCATTCATCATGGCCTTCACCCTGCCGTAGAACTGTCCACTGACAACAAGATCACCTTGGTGCAATGTTCCATTTTGAACAAGGATGGTTGCTACATATCCTCTACCCTTATCGAGTGTTGCTTCAATCACAGAACCACTTGCTTCTCTATCTGGATTTGCTTTCAAATTCAGCAACTCTGCTTCAAGAAGAATTTTTTCCAGTAATTTATCTACGTTCAAGCCAGATTTGGCAGCGATTTCCTGACTCTGGAATTTTCCACCCCACTCTTCCACCAAAATATTCATTTGTGAAAGTTGCTCATATATCTTTTGTGGATTGGCTCCATCTTTATCAATCTTGTTTACAGCAAATATCATTGGAACACCTGCTGCTTGTGCGTGGCTGATGGCTTCTTTTGTTTGTGGCATCACTGCATCGTCTGCAGCTACAACAATCACAGCAAGGTCAGTTACCTTGGCACCTCGGGCACGCATTGCAGTGAACGCTTCGTGACCTGGTGTATCTAAGAATGTGATTGATTTTCCAGAAGGCAAATCAACATGATAAGCACCAATGTGCTGGGTGATACCCCCTGCTTCACCTGCAACTACATTTGCATTTCTGATGTAATCGAGCAATGATGTTTTACCATGGTCTACGTGTCCCATGATGGTAACAATAGGTGCACGAGGAGAAAGATCTTCTGCTTCATCTTCTTCCTCTTCTTCTTCCATCTCCATTTGTTTCTCCATGTCGATGAATTCAACCTGATATCCAAATTCACCTGCAACCAATTCAATTACTTCTGCGTCCAATCGCTGGTTGATGGAAACCATGATGCCCAGGCTCATACACTTACTGATGATTTCAGCAAAGTTTACATCAAGCAAACTTGCCAATTCACTTACGCTGATGAACTCAGTTACCTGTACTTTGTTGGTTGATTCTGCATCTTCTGCACCAGCCTCCATTTCTTCACGCTTTAAGCGACGAAGTTTGGATTTAGTAATTTTTGCTTTGGAACCACCGCCACCAGAAAGTTTGGCTTGTGTTTCCTTGATCTTATTTTGAATTTCCTTTTCGTCGATTTCTTTTGCCTCAGTTTTTTTGAAGACACGTGGCCCGCCTGAACGTGGTCCAGCACTTCGTTGAGGTGCACCTCCTCCTCCTTTTTGGATGGATGGCTTTAGACGTTCAGCTTCCTTCTTCTCAATCGGTATGCGTTTGCGCTTTCTTTTTTCATCAGCATGATGACTTTTATCATCCGTTTCTGCCGCCAGTTCAATTTTACCAATGATTTTTGGTCCCTCTAATTCAGGAGCCTCAATTTTTACACGTTCTATTTCAGGTTCTGAAGGAGCTTTTACTTCCGGCTCTACAGGTTGCACTTCTTCTTTGACTGATTCGGTATCATCTTTTTTAGAAGTTGCTTTTTTCTTGGATGTTTTTTTAGGACGTGTGGTGGTGTCTAATGATTCCAGATCAATTTTATCGAGGATCTTCGGACCATCCAACTCAGGTGCTTCAATTTTTACTTTCTCTACAGGAGGCTCTGGTGCTTTCGGAGTTTCAGCTTTTTTCTTTGTTTCCTTTTTGAAAACAATTTCCTCTTCATCTTTTTTCTTCTTGGCCTCGGCTGCGGCACCTTTTGGTATTTCGATGGCGTCGCTTTTTGCTTTAGCGGCTTTGTCGGAAGAGAATTCCTGTTGCAAAGAATAATACATATCCTCCGTCAGTTTAGACGTTGGTTTTAGATCATCTTTACTAAATCCTTTCCCAATAAGGAAATCCACCAACGTGTCTTTACCGATGTTGAACTCCTTGGCCGCTGCCATTAACCTGGGTGTATTTGATTCTGACATTTATCCTCCTTCAGCTTTTTTTATCTAACGATTGTTGGTCCAATGTTTAGTCTTTCTCAAATTCTGCTCTCAGAATTTCACGCACTTCATCAATGGTTTCTTTTTCAAGATCTGTTCTGCGCTCCAATTCAGTTGCAGTGAGATCCAATACACTTCTTGCGGTGTCACATCCAATGCGTTTCAATTCTTCAATGATCCATGTTTCAATTTCATCGCTGAATTCATCCAAGTCGATGTCGTATTCAGCCATTTCACCTTCATTGTCTCTGTATACATCGATGTCAAATCCAGTGAGATCTTCTGCAAGTTTAATATTCACACCACGTTTACCGATGGCGAGTGAAACTTGATCTGGTGAAACAAACACTTCAGCACGTTTGCCTTCATTGTCGATTGTCATGCGGGTGATTTTTGCAGGAGTCAATGAACGTTGAATCAACAACTGAATGTTATTTGTGAAATTGATTACATCAATATTTTCATTTTTCAATTCACGAACAATGCCATGTATACGGCTGCCTTTCATACCCACGCATGCTCCAACCGGATCGATACGATCGTCGTAGCTTTCTACAGCAACTTTGGCACGCTCACCTGGTTCGCGAACAATTTTTCTGATAACAATCAATCCATCAAAAATTTCAGGCACTTCTATTTCAAGCAATTTCGCTAGGAATGAAGGATGCGTTCTTGATAAAATGATCACCGGTGAATTGTTTTTTAACTCTACTTTCTTGATCACAGAACGGATGCTTTCTCCTTTTTTAAAGTAATCAGATGGAATTTGTTCAGACTTAGGAAGAATCAATTCATTTCCATCCTCATCAATCAACAATACCTCTTTCTTCCATACCTGATAAACTTCAGCACTGATGATATCACCAACACGATCGCCATATTTTTTAACCAGGGCATTCTTTTTCAAGTCTCCGATTCTGCTGGCCAGGGTTTGCTTGGCAGCAAGAATCGCACGGCGACCAAAATCTTGTATATCCACTTCTTCATACAGTTCCTCACCTACTTCAAAGTCGGGTTCAATTTTGACTGCATCGCTGTATTCAATTTCCATCAAAGGATTTTCCATCTTTCCATCCTCCACAATCATCCTGTGGCGAACAATTTCAAGGTCACCTTTTTCAGTATTTACAATTACGTCAAAGCTCTCATCTGATCCGTATTTCTTGCGAAGCAGTGTTTTGAATACATCCTCCAAAACTTTCATGAGCGTGGGACGATCGATGTTTTCCGCATCTTTAAAATCCTGAAACGACTCGATCAAATTAATACTGGCCATATACTACAATTTAATGTTCTGTTATTTAAATATCAGTTTTACAATGGTTGATTTTATGTCTTTCAATAATAGAAAGTGTTTAATAATTTCTTTTTTCTTGCCCTTTCCCTTTTCTTCGTCTACTTCAATGGATTGATCATCGGCATTCAAGAGCTCACCCTCCAATTTTCTGCCATCCAGCATTTCAACCTCCACATTTCTACCTATGTTTTTAACAAACTGGCGAGGCAAAAGCAATGGTTCGTCTACACCGGGGGAGGAAACCTCCAATGAAAACTCACCATCCTTACAAACACCGGTTTCTACGATCTTCTTGTACAGGGCCCTGTTTAATTGAACACATTTTTCAATGGTAACACCACTGTCTCCATCAATAAAAACACTGATATTATTGATAGGGCGAATGGAGATTTTTACTATAAAGTATTGATTTTCAACACTTAATAATGATTCCACCAATTCTTTAACCTGTTCTGTTTTATCCAAGTTTGCCATGTCCAAGAAATAAAGAAGGGAACGATTCCGTTCCCTTCAATTGTTTCATTCTGATGCAAATATAGGACAACTGGCACAAAATTCAAAATGGGTGGGGGAATAAGTTGACAGTTCACGGTTGAGGGTAGTAAATAAAGAAAATGACCAATATCAGTAATTTATGTGAATAGAGAAGATAACTTTATCAAGGTTGTATTACAACTGTCAACCCACAACCGTAAACCGATAACACCAGAACACATAACCCACAACCCAAAACCATTACTGGATGTCTTCAGAAAACCTCGGAGATTTTTATAAAGAGAACAAAAAATTGGTTTCAGAATATATTGATACCAGAATAAAATTGATCAAATTTGGTGCTATCAAAACACTGGCAAAAACGCTGAGTGCATTGATATTGGTTGGATTGATAAGTTTTATGATGCTTTTCTTTCTACTCTTTGTGGTTATTGCATTCTCCTGGTATATGGCAGATCAATTGGGAAGTGCGGCACTTGGTTTTCTTTGCGGTGGCGGAGTGTTCATTGCCATTTTATTGCTGTCCATTGTTTTCAGAAAGGCATTGTTTTTAAACCCACTCATCCGAATTTTTCTTCATGCTTCTACTGAAGAAGATGAGGAATCATCAGACGAAACAGAAGATTAAGCACATGAAAAAACCGATCAAAAATATACACGCTTTAAATAAAAGAATCAGTGATTTAAAGTTGAAGAAATACAAGCTGGAAAACAAGCTTGATGATAATTTTAACAACCTGCGTGAAAATTTTCTTGGGATGAGCCTCAACTCAATTTTTGGTAAACGAACACGTGCCAGTAATTTTTGGGCTGAAATTGTTACCCATGTCATGGAAAGCGAGAAACTACAACAAGGTGTTAAAAACTTTGTTTCAAAAGTAACAGACAAGATTGGCGATGCATTGAAATAACGAAGTAATATACCTTTACACCATGCTATTCAAATATATACTGCTCGGCATCTTCATCTATTTCATGTTCAGATTCCTATTTGACTTCATCATTCCTGTTGTAAAAACAACCAAGCAAGTAAAAAAACAATTTGATGCAGTGAGAGAGCAGCAACAAGAATTCAATCAACAGCAACAATCGCAACCATCAACAAAATTTACATCAACAGTTGACAAGGATGATTATATAGAATTTGAAGAAGTGAAATAGTTTATTGCTTCGACAAAATACCAAGTGCCTCAACATCTTTGTATTGCTTTGCCAAATCCATTAACTGTTTTTTTAATTGAAGAATCTGGTTTTTCTGTGAGGCATCATCAATTAAATTTTTCATTTCATGGGGATCATTTTGAAGATCAAACAATTCCCATTTATTCACTGCACCATAGAACCTGATTAATTTATACCGATCGGTTCGAATGCCAAGGTGTGGTGCCACTCGGTGAGGTTCTGGATACTCATAATAATGATAATACATTGCTTTCCTCCAATCCTTCTGAAGAACCGAACTGTTCTCCAGCAATCCTTTAAAACTCTTTCCCTGCATGTCTTTCGGAACAGCGATTCCAGCATAATCGATCAAAGTAGGAGCAAAATCAATATTGACTACCATCTCATCAACGTGAATTCCTGGCTGAATCTTTCCTGGATACTTCATCATAAAAGGTGTACGCAAGCTTTCTTCATACATAAATCGCTTATCAAACCAACCATGTTCTCCCATGTAAAATCCCTGATCAGAAGTATAAATAACAATGGTGTTTTTAGAGAGTCCGGTTGAATCTAGGTAATCAAGGATTCTTCCAATATTTCTATCCATTGATCGAGCGGTAGCAAGATAATCGCGCATATAACGTTGGTATTTCCACTTCACAACTTCAATGCTGTCATCCTTGATTTTATCATAAGATATTTGAGCACGGTCATAATATGCCTTGTAAGCGGCTTTTTGCTGATCATTCATCCTTCCAAACATTCCACGTTTGGAATAGTCAACCCCCATTTTCAAATCATCATGCAACAACATGGTTTTTGAAATGGTCATGTCTTGTTCAGTTGCAGCCTGTCGTTTATCGTAGGTATCAAAGAAATTTTCAGGCAATGGGAATTCCTGGTTTTCAAATTCAGCCAAATCGTTTGGATCAGGCATCCAGTTGCGGTGTGTAGCCTTCTCACCCACTACCAGAAAAAATGGTTTATCTGCATTGCGATTTTTCAACCATTGAAGCGAATAGTCACTGATCAAATCGGTAACATATCCTTTCACCCTGACCGTATCTTTATTCATATTGATGAAATCGGGCTGGAAGTAATTGCCCTGATCAGGAAGAATATTCCAGTAATCAAATCCGTTGGGCAAACTTTGAAGATGCCATTTGCCAATCCATGCTGTTTGGTAATTTTTTTGGGACAGAATTTTTTGAATCTGCTGTTGAAGCGGATCGAAGAAACGGTGAGGACCATTGTCTTTCAATCCATTGATATGGCTGTATTTACCTGTGAGCAGTACAGCTCTACTGGGAGCACAAATAGAATTGGTTACAAAAACATTTTTAAACAACGCACCATCTTTTGCAATTCTGTCGATATTAGGAGTTTGCATCAACTTGCTTCCATAGGCACTGATGGTTTGTTGGGTATGATCATCAGAAAATATAACAACAATGTTTGGTTGTTGTGCACTTAGGCGAGCAATGAATAAAAATGAAGCGATGAAAACGAATAAATTTCTCATAAAGAAATATCCCGCATTGAATGCGGGATATTATTTGAATTTATTTAGCTGGAGTAATGATAATGTTTCTGTATTCAACTGGTCCGTGATCTCCTTGAAGGAAGATTGGGCCAGGTTCACCTTCATTGCTATCCAAAGCTCCGCCGGTGATTCCAGGAATCAGCTGTTTACAAATAACTTCTTTTCCATTAGCAACTACTGTTACTGTTCTTCCGACAAGCGTAATATCATAAATCTGCCATTCACCTGCTGGATGTGCAGCCATTTGATTGGGTGTAAGAAATCCATACACTCCACTGAACAAAGTTGATGAAGGTTCTTGACCATAGCTATCTTCCACTTGTACCTCATATCTTCCTCTTAAATAAACTCCGCTGTTGCTTCCTTTTGGATAACGAAATTCGATATGCAATTTGAAGTCAGTGAACTTCTGATCAGTCATGATATTAGATCCAGAGCGAGGACTTTTCATGATACCGTCTTGAACAAACCATTGATTGTCTGCTTTTTGGGTATGCCATCCTTTGAGATCTTTTCCATTGAACAACTTGATGGGAGCTCCCCAAACGGGTGCTTTTTCTCTATGAAGCAAAGGAGCTCTAACTCCGGTAAAAGTATACGTTTTCCCATTGCTTGCATTGATGGTACCAGAAAGTTTATCATCTTTCAATGTTCCTTCAAATACCATGTCTTTGTCTGATCGATCCCATTGTGGTGGGATGGAGAAACTGACTTTCCCATCATTGAAATTTACTTTTGCAATGGGGCGGGCACTTCCGCCATCTGCAACGAAATAACCGACGAGTGTTTTTATTCCTGATAATTTTACTTCCAACCATGAAGGGGCAATTTTATCTCCCATATCAACAGTAAGATCCCATCTCCCAATAGCAGCAGCTGTAGGTGCTGGGTCATGTGACTGAGAGAAGGATGCAGAAGAAATTAAACAAAGAAGTGAGCTTAAAAGTAGAAATGACTTTTTCATATTGCAATAATTGAACCTACAATTTAAGAAATAAATGAAATAAAAAAGGCGGAGTATTTACTCCGCCTTTGAAATTATTGCTTGGCAATTTTACCAGTGTAAAGAACTTTGCCGTCTTTCTTCATAACTTTCATCATATAGGTACCTTTCGAAAGATTGGTCAGATTAATTATGTTACCGGTTCTGACAGTTTTTCTTTCAAGCACCAACTTACCGTTCATATCAAACAATTGAATACTCATTTCATACATACCTTGAAGATTGTATTCAACCTTCATTCCATTGATAACTGGGTTCGGGAAGAGTTTGATGAACTGGCCATTTTCCAAGTTCAAAACCGCAGTAGACGCATAATAGTAGTTCGCGGAGCTTAAACTGGTACATCCATTGATGGTAGTTTTTACAGTAAAGTACCCATTACTTGCTGGACGGAACTTCTGTGAAGTTGCGCCAGGAATTGCTTCACCAAGACTATTATACCACTGGTTTCCATCGGCGCTGCTTGATACAAGATCTGAAACATCTCTTGTGATTGATGGAGCAGCAGGCAATGGCTTACTGGTAATGGTAGCATTTGCAGATTTAGCGATACAACCAAATGAATTGGTCAATTGCAACTGATAATTTCCAGTACTTGTTGCACTGTAGTTCACTTCAGTTGCACCATTGATTTTCGCTCCATCTTTGAGCCATTGATAAGAAACTCCACCGATTACTTGTCCCATGATCACAACTGATTGACCCTGACAAAGTGCAGTTGCAGTTTGGGTTAAGACAGGAGATACAGGGTTGGAAGTGGTAGTTATATTTCTGGTTGCTGAATTGGCAATACAACCATTCGCTGATGTTGCTCTTACGCTTATAGTACCATTGCCACTAAAATTATAAGAATTGCTATTACCTTGATCTGGTATGCCATTTTTAAACCATTGATAGCTATTCTGACCATCTGGTACTCTTATTTGTATTGTAGTTCCTTCACAGATGGTTGTATCTGTTTTTTGGTTTAAAGTAACATCTGCTGCTTGAATCACACTCAATACTACTTCTCCTGAAGTTGCGCTACAGTTCTGACTGTTGGTAACTTTTACTTTGTATTTACCAGCTTCTTTCGCACTATAACTACTTCCAGTTGACCCTGTTATTACTTGATCATTTTTCAACCACTGATAAGTATAGCCAGTTGCAGCTGTTGCATTTAGCACTCGTTCAGTATTTGAACAAATGGTTAAGTCGCCAGTATAAGATATCGATGTTACTGGTACACTATATTCAACAAATACGCTATCGGTCTTATTTCCACAAACACTGGTTGCATCAGTACTATAGATCGCATAATATTTACCAGGAGCAGTAATACTTACTTTATTTGTGTTTGAGGTGGTACTTAATAAGGCATCATCTTTGAAAAGATTTACAGTAACCCCTGTTTTAGCTAGGGTAAGATTTACAACATCCCCTTCGCATATTTTATATGATCCAGGTTTGGCATCTGTGAACTTAGTAGATGTGAAATCACATCCAGCATAGATCTTGATTGCTTTTTCATAAGATGCATATCCGTTGAATACTGAAACCCTTACGCGAAGGGTATCTGCAAGTTTCAATGCAACCTTATTATACAATATATTACCATTCTTAATTCCAAACATGCTGTTGTTATTTGCACCTGTACCATCAACAAGGGTATAAGTCAATTTATCTGAAGATACCTTGTCGTCGATACCTGTTAGTTGTACATTCAACTTATCGACATCTTTCGCTGTAGTATAATTGACAAATGAAGTACTTGCGCCGTCTAACAACAAATTAGTAGGTGCGGCAACTACAATAAAATTGAAATATTTATCATAAGCCAACCCTCTGATATCCGTTACTCTCATTCTGATTTTATATGTAGAGTCCTTCGTATAAGCAGATTTGAAATAAAGGTTATTTAATGCAGGGTCGATTGCGAAAATATTTGGATTTGAAAAATCATCATCATCATACAATGAGAAGAAATATTTCTTAGCATTCACGCTATCAATAGAATAAGCTGATATTTTATACTTGATTGCGCTGTATAATTGACTCTGTGATAAGTAAACCGTATCGCTGGTTGAGCTATTCAGCAAGATATCTGATGGTGCATTACCAGCTACGATTTGATCATTTTGAATGATGATCGTTGATTCTTGAGAGAATGCGGATCCGGCAAAAGATGCGTCTACAGCTTGAACAGACCAATAATAAGTACCACTAGGAAGTTGAATATCCCACTGTTTATTATTTTCTGTATTTCCATCTGTTGGAGTTTTTCTATCGCCATCTTTATTGCTTTCAGCATCAATCACATCAGATTTTCCAGGTTTTCTTCCAATTCGAACTGCGTAGGTTAATCCATCAATCGGAGTCAAATCATCTTTGGCAGAACTCCAAGAAAGTTTAACTAGGTTTTTATCGCCAACTCTACTAAGAATGGTTGCCTTTAAGGTGTCAGGAGAGCTAGGGGGCTTGTTTTCAACAAAAGTCTGATTATCCTTCTGTTGTGCAAGTTCTTGAGTCAATGTTGGTATTGCACCAGGGAATGCTTTTGATTCCAATTCGATTTTGGGTACTGATTTTATTTTTCCACTGTTAAGCGAAAGTTGATCAGCAGATACATTGGAACTTGTTGCATTAGGTGTGAAAGGAATAACTGCAGCACCTTGTACAATTCCATTTTGACCTTGTATTCTAGAACTAAGACCTCTTACGTTTTGAAGAATCTTAAAGGAGCTCGAAACAGAATTGTTGTATTTTTCTGTTCCCACCAATACGAGTCCTAGTTGACCATCGCCTACCACATCGCCCATCGTTGGGGTCAGTTGCAAATATTCGCCAAATGGGAAACTTGGAAGCTCAGTATAGTTTACATAACCTTGAGAATCTTGTAATGATGTAGCCATTTTGGTTACATAACCTACTCCAGTTCTGCTTCCGCTGAAGATTACATCAGGATATCCATCCATGTTAAAGTCACCCCAGGTTGTTTTACCATCCTGTATTGGATAAAGTTCAGATTGAATATCCGTAAATGTATACTTCTTTATTTCGAGATCATAATTATTCTGGAATATCTTAAATACCTGCCCAGTTGTGGATCCATAACCTGTCATGGCAATATCTGGATAACCATCTTTGTTGAAATCTACAACATCCAGTGTGCTATTCTTCAATTTTGGAAGTAGTACATCCGTGTTCTTAATGAATTCACATTTACCAAAAATATCAAGGCTACCATTGTACACTTCAATCTTTCTTTGTCCACTGTAATTATCATACAACATTACCATATCAACCCTCTTATCACGATTGAAATCAGTAAACGCCAAATTGATATTTTGAGCTTCCTCATCATTAAGGATTTTCTTGATATTGGTTTCATAGGTTGAAATTGTAAAGCCATACTGACTACCCGGTGTTGGTGTTCCAGTTTGAGCAACAGAGTCCAACTTTGTTGGTGTTCCAGTTTGAGCAACAGAGTCCAACTTTGTTGTAAAGAACAACACCTGGCCAACTCCCCTGCTATCTGTACCAGAGTAAATCATATCAGGAGTTCCATTGTTATCTAAATCAGCAAAATCAAGTGCTGGGCCTCTTAAATAATCTTGTATAGAGAAAAGACTCGTAACCTCCTGGAAATTAAATCCTTTCTTATTGATAAATGCCTTGAAAACTGGTCGGTTATCATTGTACTCGCCAGCAACAAAAATATCTACATACCCATCATTGTTAATGTCTTTACACTGAATGTTTATGTTTTTGATATTATCAATGCCATTCAAACCTGAAGTTCCATTCGAGGTATTTTCAACTTTTACGAAAGTTGAAATCGAATTTCGATAAATCCCCGCTGGTGATTGACCCCAAACACCACTATTGCCCAAGTAGATAAAGTCAGAGAATCCATCATTGTCAAAATCCGCCCAAGCAAATTGACTATTGTCAATTGGAGTAATTCTGCGATCAACAATACCTCCTTGGTTAATATATTTCCATGGATATTTCAAGATAAATGCCTGTTCGGTAGAGAATTTAGAATTCTTAAAGTTTCCATCAATTGCCATTACGGACCAATAATATTTACCTGGAAGCAATTCAAGATAATATTCATTGGTACCAACTACAGGTATGGTTGGAGATTGTAACCTTCCAGCCGAATCTACCTGAACAGTTGATAGATCTCCAGAGCCAGGTTTGGTTCCTATTTTAATCAAATAAGATAAACTTTTGCTTGGGGTATGGTCGTCTTTTGGAGCATCCCATTTAAGTTTTACTTTACCCTGACCCAAATCAGAAATCGTCAATCCTGTTGGAATTTTTGGTGCAACATTTTTATTAGAGCCCTGATCATTTACATAGATAACAGTTTCTGTTCCAATTGCTTTAGCGCCCGTAATAACCATATCCATGTTACCGTCGTTATTATAATCTCCCCAACTAATTGCAGTATTTCTGAATTGAGGCAGATCTAATGTTTTCAACATAGAGTAGTTGCCAAATCCACCCTGATTGATATAGATTCTGGTTGTTGGATTCTTTTTATTATCAAGTCCCGAAATTGATATATCCAACAATCCATCATTGTTGACATCCGCAAACTTCACATCGCCATTGTTCAAACTATCAATAACTACTTCTTGGTAATTATTATAGATGTTCTGATTATTATAGTTGCCTTGTAATTTGGAATCTGCACTGGTGTTTTTAATCAACTTGGTGATAGGTTTCTCTAATGTATTTTCAATGTATGTTCCCATCACGATGATATCGAGGTCGCCATCGCTGTCAACATCCCCCAAATCAAATCGGGCATTTTTAAGGTTCAATCCATAATTGAAATAGAATTGATTGTTCCTTAAACTTTGATCATCCAATAATGAATTCAGCCTGATACCTCCTTGAGGATTTCCATTTCTGTCAATACCTGTAAAGATTAAATCAAGGTCACCATCCAAATCATAATCGATGAACCTCATATCGGAACTGTATAAATCGGGAACTACATATTTTGTATTGAAATCATTGACGATTTTAAAGTTACCGCGACCATCATTGTTCAACATATACGTATGGGGTTCACCAACTGCATCTTTACCTGAAATGACCATATCCACAGTTCCATTGTTATCATGATCCCCCATTGCAATAGTTGAATTTTTCAGTGCAGGAATATTTGTTGGATAAGAAACTTCAAATATTCCCTCGTTATTTTTGAACAATACAGTGTATGGCACAGATCCAGACTGACCAGTTGCGATCAAATCCAACCATCCATCTTTATCAATATCCACCCACTTTACATCACCTTCTTTTAATTGTCTATTTTTCAATTCAAGATCTACAAGATTTCCTTCATCATTTTTATAGATCTTTAGTACTTGGCCTGTATTTTCATCACCGAGACCAATTACTGCGAGGTCTAACTGTCCGTCGTTGTTGTAATCACCCCAAGCAAATCTTGCATTAGTAAGTCCAGGTAAAGTACTGGTCTGCTTTGAAAGTGGGTCCTTCGGTTTAAACGTAATTTGTTTGAAATCACTGCCTGCTCCCCCTTGTGCTACACCCTGAACTGCAATCACATAAGGATATTTACTGGAGATGTTTGGATCTCTGAAAACAATCGAATCTGAGTAAGCACTTGAAAATACTTGGTCCAATACAATAGGTATCTGCGGAGCAGATTTTTTATAGTTAAAGCTTGTGTTAAGTATATTATTAATATAAGTAGCAGTAGTATCCACTTTGAAATTATAAGTCAACCTATTTCCGCTATTGTCTGTAAATCCAGACCATTTTATTTTAACATTATACCCATCGTTTACTGCTTCAACTTTTGCATTTGCTGCACTAACGGAATTTGGAACAACGAGTTCACCAGGTGTCTGGATAACAGTTTTTACAACTTGTTCTCCGTATGCAGATCCATTATATATCTGCTCCATCCAAACAAGGTCTTTAAAACCATCGCCGTTCATATCGATTAGCTTTACTTGATTGATAGACCAAATATTATTATTGCTATAATCGAATGGAATATTATAGCGCTTAACCTTAAACCCATTCTTCTGATCATTCAAATAAACATTAATCAGTCCATTCGTTGTAACGGTAACAACATCTAAATAACCATCATTGTTAACATCATCAGAAGTGATTTTATTGTCGTCTGAACTAATTGCAAGTACTTTATTGCTTTCTATGAATGAATAATTAGATCCGAGTTCATAAATGCTGTAGTTCTGTTGATTGATGGACCTACATAAGATATCAGCTCTTCCATCATTATTGTAGTCATTTACAAACATAGAGCTACCCCAATCAATGAAGAGTCCTGTTCTATACATTTCATATTGACCCAATATTTTATTCGAAACGAACACATGAACTGATACGCCTTGTGTATTTGGATAGCCCACTTGCCAGTTATCGCCTGTTACACCAACGATATCTTTCAAACCATCTTTGTTAATATCAATGAACTTCACAATTCGAATGCCGTTATTAATACACTGATAACAATTGCCATTGGGTGAGTTAAACTTAGGGACCCATTTCAATTGACTAATAGAAATAATGTGCTCTTGGGTGCCATCAAAATTTCCATCAATCATATCAAGCGCATCCTTGATGTTAGCCTGGTTTCTTGACCAGTTATTATAATCAAAATATTTGTCATTGAAACTAAATGTTGGTGTAACTGCAGTATCCACTGACCCTCCACTCTGATTAAATTTCAACGTCAAACTATCAGGATTTAACGAAAAAGCATTGCCATCAAAGATTAGATTTCCTGCCGAAGATCTAAATCCGGGTTTTTGTATGATGGATGCAAAGTCAAACTCATCGTCAAAATTTAAGTTAATAGGACCAAGCACTTGCATCATATCTCCTGCCTGACCTAACGATGTTTGAATGCGTTTATTGAAAGTCAACTTTACTGATTGATTGGCTTTGTCCGACTTGGCTGTTCTTAATAAATACACAGAATCATTTGGACTTCTGTTACTAGCATTGGCAGATTTCCAGGTATTGTCAAATAACAATACGGAAGGATACTTATAATCAGATCCGTTTAGATTTACAAATGAGAGCGTATTTCCTGCTGCTTTAAATTTAACAGATGCAGTGTCGGACTCAAAAAGCACATCAGGTACATAGGTTGTATCTATTGTACTTAATATATTACTAATTCCACTTTTTACATCATTCACTACTGCTCTGATACCATAATTCACTATTGAGCTGGTTGAAAGAGTGTCCACCACACGAATACTATCTGCATTGATGTCTTTCAACGCAATAGATAATGTATCCAACTTCGCAGCACTTGAATCTCTATAAAGAATAAGCTTAGAAACTTCCAGTGTTTTATCATATTTGAAGTTGATTGTTACTTTATCACCTGACTTCTGCAAACGTGTGATACTTGGTGCAGGGAATGAGAATGGATTCTCATAAGCACCAAGATCAGGTTTAGTAAGATCTGGGCCAGGACGAGCATTTTTCACTAAATCATTTTCTGGAGAAAGAAGTGTTTGTCCTGCAACTGTAATGCTTGAAACACCTTTCCCAAGTGCAGGTGAACTATTGCTCAATCTGTAGTCGCCAGTTTCCTCACTTACAAACAAAGGATCAATTCTAAGGTTGCTATTTTTCTTCGCAAAATTTTGGTATTCAACTATACTATTTCGAATTGAATAATAGTTTGCAGAAATTTGGGAACTTGGATCATTCGCCCAGAAAATACAATTGACAAAAGGTATCAACGCTTTTTCGTAAGTACCATTGTTGCCCCAATTCTGTGTCTTTGTAAATGTACAATTGATAAATCTTGGCATTTTGTATTGTGCCGATGTACTATCAAGCCAACCTACATTGAGGAAGTTCCCTTTATTATTGTAAAATAGATTATTGATAAATGTCGGTGAAGATTGGTTGATTGAAAGTGTTTGGAAATTTTCTACATCACGAATAATATTGTTTTTGAAAACTGGAGAAGTATTATTTACAACAGAAATTGCAGCAGCCCAATCACCACTTCTCCAATTTTTCATGCCATTCATGGTAAAGCCTTCTACTTGAATGGATTTATAAGGCCTGCTATCATTGTCATTGCCATCCACTCTAACTAGATAATAATCAGCTTGGCTGGTTGAACTGATCGATGTTTTTGCAGGACCATCTGAAGACTTTACTACAACAGCTTTATTGGCAATTCGGAATGGTGCATACGCTCCAGGCTTCACCAAAATAGTATCTTCATCCGAAGCAGCATTGATCGCATCTTGAATGGTATTGAATGGTTTCTTTGCTGTTCCGAGCGAGAGATTATTTAAAGTTGTGTCTACAAAAAGAATATTATTTGTTGTGAGTTTCAAAACATCACTTAATTCACTGGCTGCACCTCCAGCATCTGTAACTTTTATTGCATAATAATAATCCTTGTTTTTTTCAAGATTTTTATCAACGTAGAAACTTGTATCAATACCTCTTGCTACCACAACAAGTGAATCTGATTTGATTCCGCGATAAAGTGTAAAACGACTTGATACATTTGATTTAGTCCAAGTCAATAAGTTTACTCTTGGTCCACCTTCTCCTGCAAATGAACTAACCTTTGCTGGAGGGATATTTGGAATTACATTGAGCTCGTTACTAAATCCACTATACTTTGGTGTAGCGGATGAGTCGTATGCCTTCACTCGATAGTAATACTTTGTACCATTGGAAACAGCATTGTCATTAACAAACAAGGAGTCTGGCTTATCTACTGTAGCATATTCAGTCAGTGTTGCATTATCTGAGATTGAAGTAATTGAACGGTATATTTTATACCCTTTGATGACCTTACTTGATTTTAACCATGAAACCTTAACCTTGGTGTTTCCTCCTTCCACTTCGTTGAGTGATGGAGCAGGAAATGCATAGCTGGTTTGATGCGCACCGATATCTACTTTATCATCAATGCTTGCACCAAAATAATCTTTTCCATTGGCAAGATATATGTCAATACCAGATGTCTTGAACAATTTTGCACCACTAGCAATTGCAGTACTGGTTGAGCCTAATTTATATGTTACAGTATCTGCAAAAACAACATTCCCATTCAAAACATTATTGAAGGAATTAGCCTTGTAAGCATATGAATTGATATTGGCATATTTATCCAATGACTGATTGATCAGGTTGTTTGAAATATTTGAGTAACTAAAGACACTGTTATTGCCAGATTGAAACTTATAAAAATTAAAATCTGCTCGATTGTTATAGAATAAATTATTAACAACAATGGCATTCTTATTATTCGGCATGAACTGAATAGCTACTGCATCATTTGCAATAAAACTATTATTAGCAATAATGGTGGTATCGCCCCAGCCTTCTAATCTAATAACATCTGTCCTCAGATCATCCCATGGCTGCACATAATAAGTTCCATTTTTTATAAAATAGTTATTCTCAATGGTCAGTTTTCCTACCCAACCTCCCATCAATGGAGTAGCTTGGTTTATTGAGCCATGGTAGTTATTGATGAATTTATTTTGACGGAACACATTTTCTCTGTCGTTTAATTGAATAAATCCATAGTTGCCAATGAATGTTGAATTTGTAATGGTAGAATACCCACTGAAACCAATGAAATACCTAGATCGGTTGTTTTCCTGACCATTGCCATCGAATACACAATTCTTTACGTTGACATAGTCTGTATTGAAAATCTGGGATGCATTTTTATAGAAAGTCAATCCGATGAAATTAGCAACTGGTCTTGGCCATAAATCAGTTCTTTGGAAAAGACTTCCTATGTCTGTATTGCTGGTAATTTTTGTTGCTTCAATATCAGCGGCATCACCGGATAATATCCATGCTGAAGCAAATGTTATATTCTTTGAATATCTAATTGTTTCAGTCATGGTCAGTGTTCCCTTCCCTATAATAATTGTATCGCCAGCATTTGAAAATGCATTCGCCTCCGTTAAAGTTGTAAATGGATATGACTTTGATCCGTTTTGAATTACCTTACTCGTAGTATCGACATATATCAAATTATTTGGTACAACTGATATAACATTACTGATTGGACTCTTCACGTTGAGTGAATCAGTTACTTTAACTCCATAAAAATATTTTTTATTGACAGATACATCCGCATCAACATAATAAGATGAATCAATAGGACCAGCAATCAACACCATTGAGTCTTCAGTTGGACCTCTGAAAATGCTGTAAGTATAAACATCAGCTTTTTTCTTCCACTCAATTGTTGCCTTGCGAGGACCAGCCGCAACTGTGATATTTTCTAATTTATTTGGTACAGTATTTGGACGGAGTAAAACTTCATTACTCAATCCACTTCTATTGCTAGCGTTGTCGTATGCCTGTATCCTGTAGTAATACTTTCCTTGATTTACCAAGTTAGATTCTGTCAATGAGAGAGAATCACCTCGATTGATTGTTGTGTATGGAGTTGATGCATTATCTGGAATTGGGGCATCACTTCTATATATATAATAACCTGCAATATTAGGATTGCTTTTGTTCCAATTGATGGTAAGCGACTTATTAGCAGCTTCACCTTTCAACCCAGGAGCAGGAAACTGTTGAGCTGTTTGCTCTGCACCTATATCTGTTTTAGTTGTTGAGCGAGTTGTTCCATAATAATCGGTAGAAGTTGCTTTAAATATTACAACGGTTCCACTTGATTTACTAATGGTATTTACACCAGCTGCAATGGCTGCACTTGAGTTACCAAGTCTATAGTTAATGGTGTCTTTAAAGCCATATTCAACATTGTAGATGTTATCTTTTGAATCAGATCTGTATGCATAGCTGCTGATGTTTTCATTTGATGCCAGATCTTTTGTTAAAATATTATTTGAAATGTTAGAATAAACAAACGCTTGATTATTACCTGAATTATACTTTTCAAAAGAAAAATCTGCCTTGTTCTTGTAAAACAAATTGTTTACAACGACAGCAGATTTATTTACTTGTGTAAATCCTACTGCAACAGCATCGTTTTGGATAAATGTATTATTGGTAATGTATGCAGTATCGCCCCAGCCATGTACACCAATGATTGAAGTTTCGACTCCATCCCATGATTGTTTTACATACTCGCCATTACGCAAGAAAATATTATTATCTACTACCAATCTTCCAGTCCAACCCCAAAAGAAACGGGAAATTTGATTATTGGCTTTACTTCCAAAAATATTTTCTTGGAAGAGGTTTACTTTGAAAGTATTTGTTGATCCGCCAAGTTCTATGTATCCATAGTTCTTAATGAATTTAGAGTTCTTTACTTCGGAATTTCCTGAAAACGAAATAAATCTACCGGTTTTATTTGTTGCACTTCCATTTTGGATGAAATAACAACGATCCACAATAATATTATCAAAATTGAACACTCCATCTTTGTTGTTTTGGAAAGTCAATCCAATGAGTGTCTTGTTAACAGAAGTACCGGAAAATACATTTCCGATGCCGGCAGCAGAGGAAATAATGGTTTCTTTGATATCAACTGTATCTTTTGATGCTATGTAATTTGATCCTACAACTATATTTTTATTGAATCGTTGAGTCTCTGCAAAAGAATAACTTCCACGTTTTAAGATCACTGTATCTCCACCCAAAGAGGCTGTGATCGCATCATTGATCGTTGAGAATGGATCATCACTGCTACCAAATGCAGTTTCCTTACCAGTTTTTGCGACATATAAGTACGAAGTAATGACCACTCCATATGCCTTTGTAAATTCACTTTCAACACCATCAGCATCAATAGACTTCAACTTATAGTAATACGTTTTGCCAATGATCCTGTTGGAGTCGATGTAGCTGCTATCTCTGTCAGAGATATTTGATAAAAATTTCAAAGATGTAGAATCCAATCCACCAAACAGTTTATACGTACCCGTTCCTTTTTTATCGGTAGTAGGATTGGTCCATTTCACCTTTACCATTCTGCCTGCATTGGAAAGCACAATATTAGTTGGAAGTGGATAACCTGCATTGGGTTTTGCACCTTTGGTATTACCAAAACCAGAAAGTTGATCTCCAGAAGTAATTTTTGATTTTAACTTATAATAATAGCGAATTCCATTTGCTGCCGTAGTATCGGTGAAATCAACAGATGAATTATCTCCGTTTTTATCAATCTCAACAAGGTAATATCGTCCCCAAGAATCAACCCCATCGTTCATTCCATCTTTCCATGCCTCAGCATAATCTTCGGTATCACCAGCATTGTTTGGTTCTCCGTAATTGATGCCAAAATTGATCGTATATCCAGCAGAAATATCCATTCCATTCACCCAAACCCAATTGCCTTTGGGTTCATTCAACTTGTCTTTTTGATAAAGTCCAATCCACATGGATTCCTGCGTTGTTTTTCTAGCTTCGTTCATCACAAAATCAAACTCAGCTTTGCTTTCGAACACAATAAGATCAGCTCCATCAGCTTTTGCACTGGATCTTGAATTCGTCCATGATTTGCGTGCTTTACTCAAATAATATCTAGAATTTCCATAAGTACCTAAGTCAATGTAATTGACTTCATTGTTGATTTGTCCAGATACTGTTGTTACAACGGTCTCTGGCTTAACTTTTGCACCAATTTTGTCATAATTGGTTCCAAGAGAATCGGTAGATCTATACACCAAAATCGAATCATAAGTACTCTGATTTACTTTCCAATTCAAATATACTTTTCCATTACCAGCAGTTGCCTTGGTTAAGATGGGAACAGCAACTGCATTGCTGTTTTCAAAAGGACCCAAATCAATTTTAGAACCAACAGGAGATGGTCTTGAAACACCATCAAAGTCTTTTTGTGCGACTACAAAGACAGTATCGAGTTTAAGTGTGTCAATACCCAGTGAAAATCCATAGCTCGAATCAGCTAAATGATAATCGCCATTGGCAGAATCTTTAAAGATGATTTTATTGCTAGCATCGTAGTTGTTTCTAGCATAATAGTTTGAAGAGCTTGACAAATTATTTTGTTTTGCTCTTGACATATCAAGTGGAATATAGTTGTTGAAAAATCCATAAGTATATGAATTTTCACCACCTCTGTAATTAAAATATTCAGTTCCAGAAAAAGATGCGGAACCATCATTCTTATCAATGATATTGTTGATGAAATAAAAAATTCCTCCATCTCTTCTCTCCCAAGTCTTAAACATACCAACAGTTGCCTTGTTATTATAAACCAGACAGTTTGAAATAAAAGCACTGTCATTATTTACTGCACTCGTGCCTGTATTCCCACCTTCACCACCAAAGGTGAAAATATTACCTCCTGTATTTTTATAAAAAAGAGAGTTTTGCACAAAAACATCCTGACTGTAGCCGAAGAAAATCAACCCTCCATCAGAATTTGTATTCTGCAAATTATTTTTGAATACTGAGTTTTTGATGATGGTTTTTGCATGAGCATTCCATCCATTATAAGATTGAGCAACGATGAGATTACCTGATTTGTTATTTTCAAACGTACAACTGTCAATGATTGTATTGTTAACCCACATGAAATTATATCCATAACCTGTTCCGTTGTCTTTAAAAATACATGCCTTGACAATACCTCCATACATGTATAATCCAAATCGCTTTGCACTGGTTAATGTAATACCAACAACCTGAACATCTTTTGGATTTGAAGTACTGGTATAGTTGGCAATGATAGCATCATCCCACTCGTTTGTTTGAGATATATCAGATGCATCAATGATGGTTTTAGCAATATGTGATTTATCGCCATCGATTAAATACTGAGAACCAATTACCAATTTTTTGAAAGTTCCGGTATGACGAAAATTTATCTTCTCAGGATATGTACCCTCATAGATAATGACCGTATCACCATCCGTTAAATAAGAGCTTGAAAGCCCTGCTGCAATAGTAGTGAAGGTGCTGTCTGAAGCAGTTGGATTTACAATATTTGCTTTTCTAACATACACTCTCCTAGCATAAGAACTTTGCGAAAACACAAGGAAAAGCAGAACAATCGAAAAAATCTTTTTCATAGTAATGATAATATGCTAGGAAGGTAGTGTTTTAACTTTTTTTTTCAAAATTTAACTTTTAATAAATTCACTTGGTTCACGTTGATTGTCAATGATTTGAGTATATTGGAATGGAATGTGAATGACATTGTAAAACCAAATGACAGATTTGTTATAAAAACCGTTTTTATGAAATCGATTCTATTGTCTTTGATTGCTATTACAATCTTTTCAGTTGCTTTTGCCCAACACCCCTTCATCCGTATCTATAATAGTGAAGGACAAAAATTCGTGAAAGGACGGCTTCAGATGACAAGCGACTCAGGACTGGTCATCCTAAAAAAAGGAAAGGAATCAGAGGAAATTAAATACAACTTCATCCATAAAATAAGAATGAGAAGATCAGCTGGAATGACTGCTCTGATCGTTGGCGGAATACCAGCTGTTTGGGGAATGAGCCTCATTAAGCGCGACCAAAACTGGGATGGGTTGGTTGGAATATTATTAATTATGGAAGGAATGGTTGTAGGACCAGCTGCAGGTGGAATCAAAGCTATCCTCAACCCGAAACCCTTGATGATACTGGGTGATCAACAAAAATGGATGCAAGCAAAAATGAAACTAGATCAAAAACTCTCGAAGTAATCATTCCTCTTAACACCCGTCTCATCCAAACTTTACGGATGTCATGGTCAACGAACCTCCCATGGCCTTGTCATTAAAAAATTCAATCTTGTCTTTTCTATTCGAAGCACCTAGGGTATATAACAATGGTAGATAATGCTCAGGTGTGGGTATGGCCAATTGTCCCGCAGTTCCTAAACGGTCATGATGAACCAAATCATCATATAAACCATTCATTATCAAGTTTTTAAATGTAGTATTCATTTCCAAGGCCCAGTCATACCCATAACCAGGCTCACTCAATTTTGCCCAATCAACCATCCGCAGGTTGTGCACCATGTTCCCACTTCCAATAATTAAAACACCCCTTTTCCTCAACTGCTTCATTTCCTTCGCCAGCTCAAAATGAAATTTGCCTTCATGGGTATAATCAATGCTCAACTGCAAAACTGGAATGTTCGCATCCGGATACATATGCCGAATGATGGTCCAGGTACCATGATCCAACCCCCAATCATGACTCAATTCAACATCCGTGGAATGAATCATTTCAGCTACATCCCTTGCCAGTACTGGATCTCCAGGAGCAGGATACTGCACCTGATACAGCGCTTCTGGGAAGCCACCAAAATCATGAATTGTCTTAGGGAAATCCATCGCAGTAACTTTTGTACCTCGGGTGAACCAATGAGCTGAGACAACAATAACAGCCGTTGGAACCGGAATTGTTTCTCCCATTTCCTTCCACCGGCTGCTAAACTCGTTGTCCTCTATCCCGTTCATCGGTGATCCATGACCAATAAAAAGAACAGGCATCTCCAACCCATTTTCAGACAGGGATGAGGTGAAATTCCTGAGCTCTTGAAAGGTTTTCATAATTCGAAGTTACAACATTGAATTCAACTGGACATAAAAAAGGGGAAGTGATCTTCCCCTATAATGTATTTACTTGGTCTCTTTCTCTTCCTTCACACGGGTCGCTTCCACATCAAACATATCCATTAATGATCCAGTCATGGAATCATCCGTTTTCTTACCCATCACAAATTTCAAATCATAGCCCATGATTACAAATCCCATGATATACTTTTCATTCTCATAATAAGCTGTATCCATTGGCTTTTCAGCTTTTGATTCCAAATCCGTGAAGTATCCTTTCAATTTTCCTTCTTTCACTTCGAAACGAACCGGCATAGTAACATCACCTTGTGGTGTACCTTTTACAAATACACTCCACTTACCTTCCAGGAAACTTTCTGGAGTTGATGTTGTTTGTGCATTCAAACCAGTAATGGTGAATGCAACAGCAAATAATAACGCAAATAATTTTTTCATCTTGTTTGATTTTGTATTACAAACATAAGCAAACTTCATTTGCCTCTGCTTGCTGAAATTGATTTAAATTTAGTTTAACACTCACTGCCATGAAAGGTTCATTTTCCCAGTTGTTGCTTTTATTCTTTTTGTTTCAAGTAGCAAATGCACAACAAAATCATGCTATCAAAAAACCCAATGTGTTGATCATCATTGCAGATGATCAGGGATGGGGCGACCTCGGATTTACGGGAAATAGATCCGTTTCAACTCCCAACCTCGACCAACTGGCAAAATCTGGTGTAGTTCTGGATAGATTTTTTGTGAGTCCTGTTTGCTCCCCCACCCGCGCAGAATTTTTAACAGGCAGGTACCACGTAAGAACGGGTGTGAGTGGTACTTCCACCGGAAGGGTTCGACTGGATTTAGATGAATCAACCATCACAGAAGCGTTTAAACAAGCGGGATATAAAACGGCATTGTTTGGAAAATGGCATAATGGAGGACAAGCTCCTTATCACCCGAACTGCAGAGGGATAGATGAATTCTACGGTTTCTGT
The DNA here is from genome assembly GCA_017853575.1 of Chitinophagaceae bacterium. Taxonomy (GTDB): domain Bacteria; phylum Bacteroidota; class Bacteroidia; order Chitinophagales; family Chitinophagaceae; genus Pollutibacter. The sequence continues at coordinate 27,969 of JAFMJI010000015.1, forward strand.
TCAGGTCACTGGGGAAATTATTTCAACCCTGTACTTGAACACAATGGTGAAATTGTAAAAGGAAATGGATTCATTACCAATGACCTCACCGATCATACCATTGATTACCTCAACAAAAAAAATGATCAGCCATTTTTTCTGATCATGGCACTCAATACTCCCCACTCACCCATGCAAGTGCCCGAAGAATTTTGGAATAGATACAAAAACAAAAATATTCAGCAACGAGGAAGCATCCCTGAAAAAGAAGATATTGAACACACCCGAGCTGCAATGGCATTGAATGAAAATATCGATGTAAACATTGGCAGGGTAATGAATACTTTGAAGAAAAATAATCAACTGGACAATACCATCATTATTTACTTTTCAGACAATGGTCCCAATGGCAATCGCTACAATGGCGGGATGAAAGGCATCAAAGGTTCTGTAGATGAAGGAGGAGTAAGGGTTCCCTTCATTATTCAATGGAATAAAATCATCAAAGGCGGAAGAACAATTCCAAGCATTGCAGCAAACATAGATTTGTTTCCAACTTTGATTGACCTTGCTGGCATTGAATGGAAAAATCCAACACCCTTCGATGGAATCAGTTTGAAAAATTTATTGTTGCAAGAAAATTATCAACCCAATGATAGAATCATTCCAAGTTTCTGGGCCAATGAAACCAGTGTGAGATCTCAACAATTCAGGTTGTCCAATAAAAATGAATTGTATGATATGTTCCATGACCCAAATCAAATAAAAAATGTTGCAAACGAATTCCCAACAGAGTTTCAAAAACTTTCATCGTGGAAAGAAAACTGGTTGAAAACAGTTCGAACTGAACTTCCAGATCAAGATCTTCGTCCACTGATCGTTGGCAACAAAAAAATGGCACTCACAAAACTTCCTGCATCTGAAGCCGAAGCAAAAGGAAATATCATTCGATCCAGTAAACACCCCAACGATAGTTATTTCAAAGGATGGAAATCGACCGATGATAAAATTCTTTGGAACATTGAACTTGAGTCTGATGGTTTGTTTGAAGTGGAAGTTTATTATGCATGCACTGAAAAAAATATTGGCTCAGAAATAGAAATGCAATTCAACGGAGCAAGCATTTCCAATAAAATTCAAACTGCCAACAATGCACCTGTAATGGGCATGGAGCATGATAAAGTGCTGCGAGAAGAATCCTATGTAAAAGATTTCAAACCCATGAAACTGGGTAAAATCAATTTGAAAAAAGGAAAGGGTATGATGGAACTATATAGCAAGCATTTAAATACTCCTGATGATTTAGAATGTAATTTGATCACCTTAAGAAGAATTTCTGAATGAAAATTTACATGATCGCTATCTCTCTACTGCTGCTTTCAACAGAAGGATGGTCACAGAATGACAAAGACCGGACCAAGTTTTTCCCAAAAGAAAAATCATACCCAAAGAAATTTCCATCAAAAAAAAATACCTGGGTTTTTTTAATGGCAGGACAATCCAACATGGCAGGAAGAGGATGGGTTGAAGCACAGGACACGGTTCCAGACAAAAGGATCTTCTCTATTGATTCAGACGGAAAATTATTATACGCGAAAGAGCCACTTAATCTTTTTGAGCCCAGTTATGTAGGACTTGATTGCGGAGTTTCTTTTGCAAGAAGTCTCTTAAAAGAAATTCCATCAAAGATCAATGTCATGATCATACACACAGCAGTGGGAGGAAGCAATATCAGACAATGGATAGATGATTCAACACATAGAAATGTAAAGTTGCTAACTAATTTCAAGGAGAAAGTTGCCATTGCAAAAAAATATGGAATCATTAAAGGGATCATTTGGCATCAGGGGGAAGCAGATGCAAATGCAAAAAGAATTCCTTTGTATGAAAAAAATCTTAGCACCCTGTGTACAACTTTTAGATCTATTGTAGGAAATGATCAGCTACCCATCATCATGGGCGAATTGGGTGCATTTTCAAAAGAACCTCAGGCTTTTGAAGCCGTCAATAAGATCATCAGAAATTATCCCAACCAAGATCCAAGATCGGATTTTATTACTACAGCAGACTTACAACACAAAGGTGATTCACTTCATTTTAATTCTGCGGGACAACGTTTGATGGGTGAACGATATGCAAAAATATTTGTAGATAAATTTTTAAAATCTATTTACATTCGACCATGACCTATCCCATTAGTACCTGTCTCTGGTTTGACGGGAAAGCAAAAGAAGCAGCCACCTTTTATCAATCAGTTTTCGGAGATGACTTTCAACCCATCTCTGAAAATCCACTTGCAGTGAATTATTCCATTGCAGGAAGAAGATTTATGCATCTGAATGGTGGACCAGGCTTCCCCATCAATCCCTCTATTTCATTTTTCGTGGGTTCAAAAAGTACCGATGAGTTAAATGCTTTGTGGCAAAAGCTTTCAGCAGAAGGCAACGTGTTGATGCCACTTAATACATATCCATGGAGTGAGTGGTATGGTTGGTGTCAGGATAAATATGGTGTAAACTGGCAGTTGATGATGGGACATGAGAGTTCTCACAAAATCATGCCGAACCTGCTATTCGTTCAGCACAACAATGGAAAGGCAAAAGATGCCATCAATTTTTATACATCTATTTTCAGTCCATCTACATTAATTGCTATGAGTAACTATGAAAAAGGTGAACCTGATGAAGAAGGTCATGTAAAATATTCTCAATTCAGTTTAAATAATTTACCATTTGGTGCTATGGATAGTTCTGCACCACATCAGTTTAATTTTAATGAAGGTGTTTCTTTTATCGTAGTGGTTGATACACAAGAAGAGATCGATTACTATTGGGGAAAATTTTCAATGGGTGGACAACCAGGTAAATGCGGATGGATAAAAGATAAATATGGAGTGAGTTGGCAAGTGATTCCTTCCGTATTAGGAAAATTGATGAACAACCCTGAAACAGCACCCAAGGCCATGTATGCATTCATGCAGATGTCGAAAATGATCATAGCCGATTTAACGGCAGGTCAATGATGTGCTATATAAGTTTTTAATTGCACCCCCTTAATTTTTGCTTGTAGCATAAACTTGATGGTATTCACGATCAGCGCTTGTCTTCTCACTAAATAAGGCATCAGTTTATTTTTTATTTGCTGTAGCTCAGTTCCGGTAAGTATGACAGGGGAATGAGGAATATTGTTCAATAGTTTTTCTAGAATCATATAATTTGAATCAATCATTGAATTTGCAAATTGGTCATCGTTGAAAATAACCGAATTGCCACGGCGTGCACGTTGATAATCTTTAATAGCAGAATGCTGCGAAATGAAATTACTCACTGCTATGATCCAATGAGTTGTTGTAAATTCAGTTTCCATCAAAGTGCTACGAGATTCAGCAGCTTCAGCGGCACTGCTGTAATCCAAAATCATTTCCAAGAGATGCTGATCTTTTATGTAGCGGAGAGATCCAGAACTTTTCATTTGTTCGTACGTATCGTTCTTACTTAAAAAACGATAAACATTCACCGGAAGATTTTTATAAAGACTATCTACATCGAGTACTTGCGAAGATGCTAAATACAAAAATGCGGAATCAAATTTTTGAATCATCTCTTTGTCCCTGGATATCAATGAATCAATAAAATGAATATTGTTGTCGATATCAGCCTCAAGATGCGACAAGTATTCATGTGCTCTTTCCTTTTCAATGTACTGATCACGTAAATTCTCTGCAAAAAATCCAAGCGTTACAGCAAGAAAAAGCATGAGAAATTCTAAAAAATGTTCTTTCCATTTTTTGGGGCCATGATGATGAGGATGATGAACTTCCATCTGCAAAAATTAAATTGACTTTAAAAATAAGTCAACTCCATCATTTGAGAGAAAATTTATGCTACCGGAATGGGGACAACCATTACAGAGCAAGTTGACTTCTCCAAGAGATGAATGGTATTGCTACCTAGATGGAGGTGTTGGATATTTGAACTTCCTTTTGCTCCCATTACAATCATATAAGGATCCATTTTATTAATATAATCCAACAATCCTTTATATACTGAAGTGTTCGATTGAATTACCCGCTCAGGAACTGGAATAGGCTCACTGTGCTTAAAGAAATTTTTTATGTACGCATCAAGTTTATGATTGAGCAAATGCAACTGCTCATCATCTTTTACTTCCACTACATGAATTACTACTAGTCTGGATTGAGGAATGTGTAATAAATCAACTGCGGCTTTAAGTGCATGCAGGGCATTGGCAGAAAAATCGGTCGCGACAACAATGAGTTTGGTATGGTATTGCATTTACGCAAAATGCAATACAAACGCTGATAAAAAACTGATCTAGTTTATATCAATTAATGACTTGAATTATACTTCAGAGGTAATACAATCGGTTCTGCTACGGTATGAGCTGGCTTAAAACTTTCACCAACCAATTTTATAAGTGTTGGCACCAATTGTTTCTGGTATACTTGTTGGGTATCTTTCATCTCTCCCAAAGGTTTTACGTTGGGACCGATGAATGCAAACCATGTTTCATGTGCATCAGGAATGGACTGCCCGTGTGATGTCCAGTTTTCTTTTTTTAAATCCCCTCTTCCATGATCAGTTGTGATCAGCAAAGTTGTTCTGTCTTTATAGAAAGGATCTGATTGAACATATTCCCATATTTCTTTGATCCATGCATCAAATTGATGTATGGCTTCCAGGTAAAATTTATACTCCCCATGGTGTGCCCATTCATCGGTATCACCATAAGAAATATAAAATGCTTTGGGCTTTTGGGTTTTCAGATAAGTGAATGCTTGATAATGGGTGAATACATCCAGGATTTCACTGTTTCCAAATGGACGAAATCCATTTATGATCATTTGATGTATCAATTTCATGTCAGGTTGATCAAGTGCAATTTGATTATCATCAAATGCATTAATGACAGGAAAACCACTTCGCTTTTCATTGAGAATTCTATCAAATGCATTCCAGGATCCAAATGCAGCAACTCGATTTTTATAGTTTGATTTTTTATTGAAGTGTTCCAGAACATTCTCATAGGGATTGGGTGGGAAATCATTGGAGTTGATGGAAGTATCTGCTTGAGCAGTTAGCAACTCACAATAACCGGGATAAGAAAACCAATATGGATTGGCGTTGTCAGCCTTGCTTCCGAGATTGCGGTTTCCATATAATTGTCCTTGTGACTGAATCGTACTCCAGAAAAATGGCATGAGCAAGGCTTTGCGTTGTGAAAGATTGCTGCTCCAATATTTTTTGAACAATTCCAAACTATCGTCCTGATTGAAACGTGGATCAATGGCAATCATGGAATCCATTCCTTTAAACACTTCATGCCAACGCAATCCATCTGTAGTAATGATGATAAATTTTTGATCCGTATCCTGAGAAAAAGATTTCAAAGCAAGTAGACACATTAAAATGGAGACGATCTTCTTCATATTTTGAAATTTTAATGAGATCATGATAATTTCTTGAACCTCTTGATTCTTTTGCTTAAATTGTTTCCAACAATTACAAGTTACATATTCATCTAATGAAAATAATTTCTTCTGCAAAATATCACGCTAAAAAAATAGCCATTGTTGAAGGACTTAAAAAATGGTCTTATCAGGATTTGCTCGATGGATCTGTACATTTTGCAGCCTGTTTACTAGAAACCAAGGAACACCTTCAAGGAGCCAGAATAGCTTTTATGGTTGATCCTGGATTTGATTATGTAAAGGTTGAATGGGCTATTTGGAGGGCTGGTGGAATTGCGGTTCCACTGTGTTTGACACATCCTTTGCCATCCCTTCAATATGTATTGGAAGATACAGCAGCATCTATCATTGTAGTTTCACCCCAATATCAATCAATATTAAAAGGATATGCATCAGATAATAATAAACGACTGATCACAACTGAAGAAACTGGCACTGCAAATCAGCCATTGCCTGTGATTGAGCATTCAGATCCTGCATTGATTTTATATACAAGCGGAACCACCAATAAACCAAAGGGGGTTGTACTAACCCATGCCAATTTGGAGGCACAGATGGAAAATCTTGTTGATGCTTGGAAATGGAGTGCTGATGATCATACCCTTTGTGTATTGCCTTTGCATCATGTGCATGGTATCGTAAATGTAATTGGATGTTCAATGTTGGCTGGTGCAACATGTGAATTCATACCAAACTTTTCAGCAGAAAAAATATTTACATTGTTTCTAGAGAACAGGATCAATGTATTCATGGCAGTGCCAACCATCTACTATAAATTGATTACTTACTGGGAAACACTTGCTGCAACTGAACAGGAATCACTGTATGCATCATTGAAAAAATTTCGCCTGATGGTATGCGGATCTGCTGCATTGCCTGTTTCAACCATGGAAAAATGGGAGCGAATCAGTGGACACACTCTTCTGGAAAGATATGGGATGACAGAAATTGGCATGGCCATCAGCAATCCATATGATGGAGAAAGAAGAGCAGGCTATGTTGGAATTCCATTGCCGAATGTTGAAGTACGGTTGGTAGATGAACAATACCAAGACATCCCAGCTGGTGAGCAAGGTGAAATTTTAGTGAAAGGAGAAAATGTATTCAAAGAATATTGGAGGAAGCCTGAAGAAACAAAAAAAGAATTTACTACAGACGGATGGTTTAAAACGGGTGATGTAGCCATCAAAGAAAATGATTATTACAGAATTGTTGGGAGAAGTTCAGTAGACATCATTAAATCTGGTGGATATAAAATTTCAGCATTGGAGATTGAAGAAGTTTTGAGAAATCATGAATGGATAAAGGATTGTGCAGTTGCAGGTATTCCAGATGATGAATGGGGTGAGCTGGTTGTTGCAGCAGTGGAAGCAACAGATGGCTTTGATGCCTCCATCATCAATCAATGGATTCGAGAGCGAATGCCAGCTTATAAAACGCCCAAGCGATATCTGGTATTAGAAGCTTTGCCAAGAAATGCAATGGGCAAAGTGGTTAAGAATGATGTAAAAAAATTATTCATCTAAATTATTCATATGAAAATATATGGAGTTGCTGTATTGGCAGCATGTTTTATAGCAGGACAATTAATAGGTGATTTGCTGGGAATGATTTTTCGATTTGAAGGAAATATTGGAGGAGTTGGATTTGGTATGTTGCTGCTCATTTTGTTGGGTGATTACATGAAGAAAAAGAATTGGACAGATCACGAGTCTGAATCTGGCATTTATTTTTGGAGCGGGATGTATATCCCAGTTGTGGTAGCCATGTCATCTATTCAGAATGTAAAAGCTGCTTTGTCTGGGGGATGGGCTGCGTTGATTGTAGGTGTAGTTGCTACTGGCTGTTGTTTTCTATTGATCCCCTTGGTATCAAAATTTTCAAAATCAACTGAAAACAAATAATTATGCAGCCAATTACCCAACTCATTGCCAAACATGATCTGATTGTTGCATTTCTATTTGTAGGCATTGTGATGTATGTATCATTTTGGTTTTCAAAAAGAATACTAAGAGGAAAGATTCCTGGTGCAGCGATTGCAATAACAGCCGGACTTGTTATAGCATATTTTGGTGGAAAGAAAGGCATCGCCGACTTCCCCTTGTTCGCAGGTATGGCAGTGCTTGGCGGATCGATGATGCGGGATTTTTCCATTGTATCTACAGCCATGGGTGCGAGCATGAGTGAAATCAGAAAAACGGGATGGTTTGGAATCATATCATTGGTGCTAGGCATTTCCACTTCATTTTTTATAGGTGGATTAATTGGATACTTCATGGGTTACCACGAACTAAAAAGTATTGCAACCATTGGTGCTGGTGCTTGTACATTTATTGTTGGCCCGGTTACCGGAAATGCCATTGGAGCAAGTTCTGATGTTATAGCGATCAGCATAGCCATTGGTGTAATAAAATCTGTGATGGTAACCATTCTGACGCCCATCATCGCAAAACGCATCGGACTTGATAATCCACAAACTGCCATGATATATGGGGGACTGATAGGAACCACCAGTGGGGTTGCTGCAGGCTTGGCAGCTACCGATCCAAAGCTGGTTCCCTATGGAGCATTGACAGCTACATTTTACACAGGACTTGCATGTTTGCTTTGTCCTTCGGTATTGTATTTCATTTTAAATCTGCTGGTTGGAGTGTGAGCGCTTTTTCTCTAACATTAACAGAAGATGCTCGTTAAATAGATATACTTTAACACTTGATTTTATGAAAAACTTAAATGAGTTGAAATTAGTAATGAATTCGCTGATGTCTATGTATGCAGACCGTGTACCAGACGTAAAAAAAATCATCAAGGATTTAATCAGAGAAGATGTTATTAAAAACGAGGATGAAATAAGCAACGACCATATTGCGTTCCGCACCATGGGTGTGTCACACTTGGGAATTGCATCCCTCGAAAAAATATTCCTTCATTATGGATATACAAAAAAAGATCATTACAGTTTCGAAGGGAAAAAATTAGATGCATATTGGTATGCACCCCCTTCTCCTGAATTTCCCAGGATATTTATAAGTGAATTGAGGGTCAAGGATCTTTCTGAAACTGCCCAACAAATCATATACTCCTATACAAACGAAGTAAAGTCTGACCCTGTTGATGCACTCAACTTGAATGATCCTGTTGAAGTTGGAAATTTCTTGCATACATCTTTGTGGCGGATTCCAACCAAAACAGATTACCTCACTCTCTTGAATGAATCCGAATATGCAGCATGGGTTATTTACAATCGGTATTATTTGAATCACTATACAATAAGTGTTCATTATTTAAAAGATGGATTCAATACTTTACAACAGTTCAATGACTTTCTTGAGCGAAATGGAATTAAACTAAATGATGCAGGAGGAAAGATTAAAATCAGTCCGGATGGTTTGCTGCTTCAAAGCTCTACTGTTGCACAAGTAATTGAAGCCAGTTTCGCCAGTGAAGAAAAATATACCATTGCAGGCAGCTACGTTGAATTTGCAGAACGAAAAGTATTGCCTCAGTTTAGTAGTATTCCAAAAGAAGAAAGAAAACGAGAACATTTGCGTGAAGGATTTGAAGCAAACAATGCAGATAAAATTTTTGAAAGCACATTTACCAGTCAAATAAATAAATAATTTGAGTAGTAGTCTGAAAGAATTGGAAATAAAAAATACAAACAATGGTGTATCTACAGGTAACAAATACTGAAAAGATAATTATGACCGGTTCTTTTATGGTGAAGCTGATGGTCCTTGATACTTATTATAATTCTTTTTCCAAGATTTGAATCAGTTCAGTAGCTTTTTGCTTTTGGATATTCGGGATATTTTGATAAAAAGCAACATAGCCTTTCATTACATTTATATAATTAGAATACTCATAAAACGACATTCAGCTCTATATTCAAAATAGAATTCAGACATAAAGCCTAAAAAAACGGCAAAAAACAACATTAAAAACTCAGAAATGTACTCATTCCATTTTTTGGGATGATGCGAGTGATGATGTACTTCCATACTGAATGAATTATTACTGAAAATAAGCCAATGTTCTCAATTGCACCCTTCCCTCTATCAATACATTATTCTTCGCTCTAAATTTTCAAAATCCCGACACAAACTTGACATAAATCAAAGACCACTCACGAAAAACATTGTGAGTGGTCTTTCTTAGGGGTGGGCCCACCTAGGCTTGAATTAACCCTAGTGTAATTTCAAATTTGTTTAAGTTATGCCTTTTTAACTTTTTGAACATCAATGGCGTCGCCATTCAATTCGCCTTTGATGATCACTTTCTTTCCAACGAAATCTGCCACTTTTTGAGGGTCTGATATCTTGTACATTTTATCCCCTACTACCAGCACTGCCTGCTTACCTCCAGCAACGCATTTCTTGGCACACTCAGCATGGCTTTCATTTGCTGATTTAACACCACAATGATCATCCGTGATGAAACCTGTCCAGGTACCTTTGTCAGAAGCGAGGGTGATTGTTGCGAAAAATGCAAAAACGACTGCAAAGAAGTATTTTTTCATGATGTTTTAATTTATGAAAATTTACGAAATATTTCATTTAGATCAATATCAAAGTAGATGAAATATAAAATTTTAGTGACTTGCTAAAAAAACATTTAGAAAAGAATGAAAAATACACATCATTTGAAAAACAATAATATTATTGTAAATCAAATTTTTACAGTGAATTTCTTCCTTATGTGAATAGTTTAGATGACAGTGTTATTTATAAAATTCTAGATTAATATTACAGTTCAACAACTATGTATTTATAGTTAAATTTTGATTATACTCACAAATCTATTTTATCATGAGAGTAAAAGTAGTTTCTATAATTTTCTATTTCGTTTTATTCATTACCGGTATTTTAATTTTATTTATCAATAGTAAAATTCAACAAACAGTTATTCCACAACCAGGAGAATACTACTATTCAAATTTTTTGAGGAATAACTATTCTTATATTTCTGGAAGTTTACTCTTTCTGACTGGACTTATTTCTGGATATTATTTTAAATCCAACCCTTGGGTTACGGGAATTTCTTTAATTGCAATTTTCCCAATTATAGCGATATATGAAGCAACTATTTACAGAGGCAGCCACAACCTGATTCCTCTTGAATTAGCAGTTCATTTTTTATTCGCATTGCCTGCAGTAATTGGAGCATACTTAGGCAGGTATATTAAAAAAATGAAACCGAGCAATTAAAATAATAAGGGCTATAAACTTATCCGGTGAAAACTGATGAGAAATAAAAAACCACTCACGAAAAGTATTATGAGTGGTCGTTTTTAGGGGTGGGCCCACTTGGGCTTGAA
>JAFMJI010000023.1 GCA_017853575.1 Chitinophagaceae bacterium
GGATCTTCATGTGAACCACTCCCCGAAGCTATGACCATTTTACCACTTCTGATTTTTTCAAGTGTAACATGATCTGTTAAGTTTGGGATATAGTGAATTGGGGAATTAAAGTATACCTGATCATCGTAATATCCATCTGTATATTCCATCAAATCGTATACGCCACTCATCGCAATCACACCTTTGAATAAATCAGGTCTTTTTAAAAATGCGTTCATGGCGTGCAAGGCACCAAATGATGCTCCGCTGGTAACAATAGGCGTTTCACGGGATGTGAAATTTTGAATGAAGGGAACGACTTCGTTAAAAATATATTCATTGAATTGATTTTGTCTGATGGCTTTGTGAGCTCCCTCCATCTGTTTGTTCATCCAACTTTCCATGTTGATGCTGTTGATGGAAAACACCTTGATTTTTCCAGCATCAATCATAGGACTAAGATGATGTATCAATTCGAATCGTTCGTACTCCAGAAAATCTGCAGCAGCAGTGGGGATCATCAACAGCGCGAATCCATAATGCCCGTAGACAGCAATGGGCATGTCTTTTTGCAAAGCAGGACTGAACCATTGATGAATCTCTCTTACCATTATGGAACAACTTTGATGATGCCCCTCATGACCGATGCATGTCCGGGGAATGTACATACAAATGTATATTCTCCAGGTGTGGATGGAGCAACAAAATAAATGGATTCACTTGTTTCTGGTTGAAGCAACGCTGTATGAAAAAGTACTTTTGAACTATTGGGTACATAATTCATTTCCGAACCTTTCAATCCCAGTTTCAATGCAAGTGATGCAACATCATCTGCAGCGCCAGGCATTACAACAACAACATTGTGGGTCATATCATCATTGTTGCTGAATATCAATCTTATTTTTGAACCAGCTTTTACTTCAAAGTTGGTCACATCATATTTTAATCCTGGCTTTGTTCCCAGCTTTAACACTTTGTCGGGTTGTATCCAATCTGCAGGCATGGTAGTTTGTCTTTTTTTGGAAACCATGGACTTTGCGGCTGGCATGGATTTCATGTCATGTTGCATTCCTGCGTGCATGCTGACTTTCTCATTTTCCTGCAAGGTTGTTTTTTCACCGGGCGGAATATTGTTCAAAGTATAATATGCGAAGTCATGCAACAAAGATTTCTGATCAGCAGATTCCAAATTAGCAACCCTGATTTCGTGGATATATCCAGGAATTAAACTGTCTAACACCAACTTTACTTTTTTGCCATCGGCTGAGGGAATCATTCCAATGATTTTTCTTGGACGATTGTTGATAATCGGGCTTCCATATTGATGCTGATACTTATATGTAAAACTATTTACCGTATAATTTTTAGCATCCTTCAATTTTGATGCATTCACTGGTAATGTGAATTCAACTTCAAAACCATCAGGCAGTGCATGAATGTTTTTCATTTCGAAAGGAGTTTCACCATTCCAAACCAATCGCTGCAATGCATATTCTGCTTTTCCTGTACTCGCCCATCCTCTACTGGTCATCCCGCCAAATACAGATCCATCCAATCCCCAGCGCAGTCTCACGAGTCCTGATGCAAATCCTTCATAAAAAGGATAACACGCTCCTTGATATTTTCCGTTCACTTTTTCCAAAGACATTCTCATGATTTTTGAATGACCTTGATCTGCTACAAAGTATTGTCCACCAAACGGACCGAATGCACCGTTGGTTTGATCTTCGATGATATCTGCAGTTGAAATACCCATGATGGTATGTGGGAACCATACAGCAGGCAGTTTCAATTCCTTGATTTTTTTTGCTGCTTCATACATAGGTTCTCCATTATCAACTTGCTTCAAATCTTCCTTGGTTAATTTCAATGGCGACTCTGGTTCTTTGGTCCAGTTGAGTCCGCCTGCATTTCCTGCAAAATCACCTTTCTCTAAATGGGTAACTCTTCCACTTCCAACCCAATCGCCCTGGTTTTCTGCGTAGAATACATCGTTGTTGCTGTTGACCATGAAGCCTGCAGGAGAACGCAATCCCGTTGCAGTGGGTTCCTGCGTACCATCTGGTTTTACTTTGATCAACCATCCATGCCATTTTCCTAATCCATCTCCATGATCCCCGACCCACGCCACATTTAATGTGACATACATATCTCCGTTTTTATCAAATACTGGTCCGTATGCATATTCATGATAGTTGCCACTGAGTTGAAACAATGTAACAGGAGTATAACTGTCGGCAATGCCATCTCCGTTTTTATCTTCAATTTTTGTAAGCTCACCGCGTTGTGTGCAATAGAATGCCCCATCCCTGTATGCCAAACCAAGCACCTCATGCAAACCAGAAGCAAATCTGCTGAAATGTGGTTGACCATTACCATACGCATTTTGAATGATCCAAATTTCACCTCTTCTTGTTGAAGCTGCTATTCTTCCATCAGGCATGACGGCGATTCCTCCAACTTCCAGTTTTACATTGTCTGGAATTGCAATTGTTTTTAACGCGTAAAAATCTTTTTCTGATTGAACAACTGATTTCTGTGCAATGCTTGCGCTGGTGATCAACAAGAAAAATGAGTAGAGAAAATATTTATTGAACATAACTATGTTTTCTAATGAGATGAATAGGTTTACCAAATCAATTGATATTGAATTTTTTCTTTGGCTGGAAGAATCAATACACGCTGGTCTAAATATGTTTCAATGTTTGGATATACACTGCTTCCAACCTGCACAAAATATTTTTGATCATCTACCGCATAGATTCCATTTCCCAATGGGGTTATGTTGGATCCCTGTGCAATTCTTATCCATACTTTATCTTTTCCTTCACCTGTTACAGATAGGGTTCTGATCAATCCTCTTCCACTTTCATTGGGAACAATCTGATCTTCTACAGATATTTTTTTGAATTGATATTTAAATGTGGGATGACCCTTTGCAGAAATTTCATATCCTTTGTATTGATAATCCGCAATGGAATCTTTGGTTGCTGTTTTGTCATAAACAGGACAATTTCCAACGAGATCAATTGATGCACCCAGTGGTGCAGAAGTTTGTGGTTCTCCTCTTTCATACCACATGTCGGTGGCGTTCAAGAAGTTTCCTTTCCAAATTTTTAACATTCCACCCTGTAATAAATCATATGCATAATGAATCTGTGAAGGGTCGCCTACAGACAATACATGCGTTAACTTTTTATTGTTGTGGTACATGAATGAACGAATGATTTCTGGGTTGCCAATTGCTTTTACTTCCACCAATGGTGCAGGAGTTCTATCCGGCATGGATGCTGGAGTATGCAGTGCAAACGCTTTGCTGTTGGGCTTTTCAACATATAAGGAAAATCCGGGTGGTGCCCAGTTTACATCTTTGTTGATCCATATTTTGAAGCGGTGTGTACCAGCATCCAAATCAATATTTCCCGTTAATGGCTCTGCACCTATCCACGTCCAATTGGGTTCAATCACTTTTTTGCCATCAATCTCAAGACTTCCATCTCCAGTATGCAGCATAGAAAATGTGTAAGTATCTTTTGAGGGTACATTTATTTTTCCTTCAAACTGAAGAAAGTATTTATCTCTTGCAGATGCCAATCTTCCATCGAGGGCGTTTGTTTTTCCAGCACTGGTTGGTTTTGTTTTGTCTGCTTCTTCAGGTGTCTTGGCTGACTTTTCAAAATATGCATATTGAATATCACTCAAAGAGACATTCAATTCATCTTGGGGTGCGTATTTGAAATTTTTTATTGCAATTTGTCCATGATCTCCTTGAATCATCAGCGGACCGTAGGCTGATTCATTTTCAAATGCAGGTGATCTTGTTGGTCCGCTTACAATGATATTTTCATGAATAGTAACACCATTCAAACGAACATAATTGAATTTTGCTGATGTAATTTTTTTTCCGTTGGCATCAAATCTAGGAGCTTGGAAAGAAATTTCCATGTGTTGCCACAGACCAGGTGCGAATCCTGCATTGGTAAGTGGCGCACTTCCTTCATATCCTTTTTCGTTTTTCCATCTTTCATAAATTCCTCCCATGTCACTGAAAGTAGGAAGCCTTACTCCCCAGCTGTCATTGATTTGCACTTCATATCTTGATTGGAGATAGATACCGGAATTTGAACCTTTTGGAATCATGAAATCAAAATCCAGCAATACATCACCGTGTTGAAGTTTTGAAACAATATGATGACCCGGTTGATATTTGATGGAATTTGTGAAATCGTTGAAAAGAATACCATTCCCTTTTGCGGTGTTCAATGTAGTATCAGCATATCCTGACAGAACTGCTCCAATGATTTTCCAATTGGAAGGAGCATCTTGAAAATGTTCTAATGACTTGAACGAAAGTTCTTTAAATCTTGGTTTTACTTTTTGTGCTTGAGTTGAAAATAAAACACATAAGAACAGAAGAGAAAAAAATGAAATTTTCATGCGCATGGCAAGTGTTTGAGTAAGTGTGAATTTACTCAATTCGTGACGTATTTTAAAGCTTAGATCACGATCCTTTTTTCATTTCTTCCAATCGCTTTTTTGCCTCGAACATCAGGTCTCTCAATCTCGCTGCTTCCATGAAATCAAGGTCTTTTGCTGCCTTTTCCATGGATTTTTTCAGTTTGGCAGCATGTTTCTCCATTTGTGGGATCGTTGTATAGCTCGATTGATCCTCAGCAGCCATATCGCTGATATGATTTTCTCCTACTGCTGCAAGAATATTTCTTTCATCGTATCCTTTGATATTCAAAACAGATGTTTGTGCCAAAACCTGTTCTTTGCTCTTGCTAACAGTCATGGGTGTTATGCCATGCAGTGTATTATATGCAATTTGTTTTTGTCTTCTTCGCTCTGTTTCATCAATGGTTTTTCGGATGCTTCCTGTAATGGTGTCTGCATAGAATATTACCCTTCCATCTACATTTCTTGCAGCCCTTCCTGCCGTTTGTGTCAATGATTTTTCATTTCTTAAAAATCCTTCCTTATCTGCATCCAAAACCGCTACCAGAGAGACTTCCGGAAGATCAAGTCCTTCTCTCAATAGGTTTACTCCTACCAATACATCAATGTCTCCGAGCCGCAATTGTCTTAATATTTCTACCCGCTCCAATGTGTCTACTTCAGAGTGAATGTATTTTGATTTTATATGGATGCGTTTCAGGTATTTGTCCATCTCCTCTGCCATTTTTTTGGTGAGGGTAGTTACCAATACACGGTCTCCTTTCTTTACAGTTTTATCGATTTCATCCAACAAATCATCTACCTGATGATGGCTGGGCCTGATTTCAATTGGGGGATCCAAGAGGCCTGTAGGACGAACAACCTGTTCTACCACCACACCTTCTGTTTTATTGAGTTCATATTCACCCGGAGTAGCAGATACAAATACCACTTGGTTGACCATTTGTTCAAATTCGTTGAAATTCAGTGGACGGTTATCCAATGCAGCAGGGAGTCGAAATCCATAATCCACCAGTACCAGTTTTCGGCTTCTGTCACCACCGTACATACCACTTACCTGTGGGATGGTTTGATGGCTCTCGTCAATGAAGCATAGAAAATCTTTCGGAAAATAATCCAATAAACAGAAGGGTCTTGTACCTGGCAATCTTCGATCAAAAAATCTTGAATAATTTTCAATACCACTACAGTATCCAAGCTCTTTAATCATTTCAATATCAAAATTCACACGTTCACTCAATCGTTGGGCTTCAATTATTTTTCCTGTCTCTTTAAAATATTGCACCTGTTTATTCAACTCATCCAATATTTCTGAAATGACTTGGTTGATGATTTCTTTTGGAGCGAGATACAGATTTGCTGGAAATATAGCAGCATGTTGAAGTGCTCCAATCCTTTTACCAGTGCTGATTTCAAGCGTTTCAATGCTTTCAATTTCATCACCAAAAAATGTAATTCTGTATCCAACATCGAGATAAGGAAGATTGATATCAACCGTATCTCCTTTTACCCTGAATGTTCCACGTTTGAAATCTAGTTGTGTTCTTTGATACAATGAATTCACCAATGCATGAAGAAATCCCTGTCGACTGATGATCTGTCCTTGATGAATTCGAATGATTCCATTTTCAAATTCAGTTGGGTTTCCCATACCATAAATACAACTTACAGATGCTACAACGATGATATCTCTTCGTCCGCTTAATAATTCTGAAGTTGCATGAAGCCGCAACTTATCTAGTTCTTCATTAATGGAAAGATCCTTTTCAATATAAGTATCACTTACCGGCATATAAGCTTCCGGCTGATAGTAATCGTAGTATGAGACAAAGTATCCAACCGCATTGTCAGGGAAAAATTGTTTGAATTCTCCGTAGAGCTGTGCTACGAGGGTTTTGTTGTGTGTGAGAATCAGTGTTGGCCTTTGCACCTGTTGGATGATATTGGCCATGGTGAATGTCTTACCGGATCCGGTTACACCCAACAATGTCTGATATTGTTCTCCATGCTGGATGCCTTCCACCAATTGGCGAATGGCTTCCGGTTGGTCACCGGCAGGTTGATAAGGAGCATGCAGATTAAAAGGCATGCTCCAAAATTAACGCTTATGATTTACTTGAATTTTTCAGGATGCATTTCATCAAACGGTGTGATGGATTGAAAATATTTTCCAAATGCCAAGAGTTCTTCTTCTTTGAAAAGATTTGCCAGGAATGTGATGCTGTTGGGAGTTCCCTGTTTACTTAATCCGGTTGGCATACAAAGTGCAGGATGTCCTGTAAGATTGGTGATCGCCAATTGTTTTCCTCCAAAACTTGGCGTGATTACTACATCATAGTTTTTCATCGCTTCGTTTGTTTTTTCCATGAGAATTGAACGGTGACGAATGGTATTGATGTATTCAACAGCTGGAATGGTTCTTGCCTGTCTGAAATAATTTGGCCAATCATTTCTCGTTTGTCTTGTCATTTGATCATCAATGTCCAAACGCGTGAATGCATCAAATGCTGCGGCTGATTCAGCACCGACTACAAATCCAATCATATCATATTGATAGGTTTCAGAATCTGGGAAATACATCGGATGTAATTCAACACCTGCACTGGAAAGCTGTTTTAAGACATTCCACTCTTGTGCTGAAGAATCCAACTTATCAAAAATATTTTTAGCATATGCAATGCGCAACTTTTTTACATCCATATTTGGATTGTAATTGAATGCTGCATTCACAGCACTTGCATCTTTTTGATCAGTGCCATGAATAAAACTAAACACGGTTGCTGCATCTTCTGCTGATCTGCAAATAGGACCAACTTTATCCAAGCTCCAACTTAATGTCATGGCACCAGAGCGACTCACACTTCCGAATGTTGGACGCAACCCGGTTGCACCACAGGTATGACTGGGGGATACTATTGATCCATGTGTTTCAGTTCCGATGGCAAATGGAACGAGACCTGCAACTGTAGCAGATGCAGAACCTGCAGATGAGCCACTGGAGCCTCTTTCAAGGTTCCAAGGATTTTTTGTTCTTCCTCCAAACCAATAATCACCCATTGCCAATGCACCTAATGTAAATTTCGCAATGAGTACTGCGCCAGCTTCTTTCAGTCTTGTATAAACGTATGCATCTTCTTCAATTACTTGTTCTTTATATGGTGCTGCACCCCAGGTAGTTTTCGTTCCTTTTACTGCAAAGAGATCTTTGAGTCCGTAGGGGATTCCTTGCAAAGGGCCTTTGTCAATTCCTTTTTTGAAATTTTCATCCGCCTGATTTGCCTGTTGCATGGCGATATCTTCTGTGATGCTTACAACACATTGAAGGGTATCACCAAATTTTTTTATTCTGTTGATGAAAAAAGTAGTTAGCTCTTTTGATGTGATTAATTTATTGCGGAGCAATGAACCTAATTGTTGGATAGAATAAAAGGCCAGATCATTTTTATTGGCAGGCAGTTGAATATTTTTATTGTATTGCCAATTGATATTTTGTTGAACAGCATTGTCCGGCACCAAACGCTGCGACATGCTCATTGCGATGTTGTTGTTGAGTGGGAGCAAATGCATTTTTCTGTAATCAACCAGGTTGTCTTTCAGATCAGGCAGCATCATTTCAATTTCCTTGTCGCTGTATTTTACATCCATTAAAATACTTGCTTGTTGAATAGTAGATTTTGAAATCGTATCCTGTGCATTTGCCGTTGCATTGATGAGTAAGAGGGCAATGAAAATATTTTTCATGATATTATTTTACGTCGCGTTTTATATAAGTTGAATAATCAGGGATCAAGCAAGTATATTCTTCAAACATCAATGGTGAGGTGAGAATAAAATCAGCACTTGCAC
Source organism: Chitinophagaceae bacterium (assembly GCA_017853575.1). GTDB lineage: Bacteria > Bacteroidota > Bacteroidia > Chitinophagales > Chitinophagaceae > Pollutibacter. The sequence continues at coordinate 8,284 of JAFMJI010000023.1, forward strand.
GATCACATGCAAATGGGATGTTCCAGGTGACAGCCAGTCGCAGCAAGGCTTTGATGTCTGGGTCGTGTGGTTGTGCCTCCATGGGGTCCCAAAAGAAAATCAAAGCGTCAATATTTCCTTCGGCAATCATTGCTCCTATTTGCTGATCGCCTCCAAGGGGACCGCTCAGTAATTTTTTTATAGATCTGTCAAGTGCTTCCTCCAATAATTTTCCGGTAGTACCGGTTGCGAGCAATTCATGTTTAGACATTGCAGTTTTATTATATACTGCCCAATCGATCAGTTCCTTTTTTTTATTGTCATGTGCAACCAGTGCAATGCGCTTTCTTTTATTCAGCATTCTCTTTTTTTCCATCTATAAATTTTGTAGGTGGAAGTTAATAAAAAACCGCATCCTTATTAAGGGATGCGGTCTACTATCAAAACCCATCTGATAATTATGTTGTTTGAGCTTCTTTCAGTTTTTCTCTGATTTTCGCTTCAATTTCATTCGCCATTTCAGGATTGTCGATGATCAATTGTCTGACACTGTCGCGTCCTTGTCCTAATTTGTCTCCATTGTAACTGTACCAGCTACCGCTTTTCTGGAGGATACCCAATTCAACGCCCATGTCGATGATTTCACCTGACTTGGAGATGCCTTCACCAAAGATGATATCGAATTCTGCCGAGCGGAATGGCGGAGCAACTTTGTTCTTTACCACTTTCACTTTCACGCGGTTTCCAATGGCTTCTTCTCCGTCTTTGATTTGAGCAGATCTGCGGATATCAAGGCGTACTGAGGAATAGAATTTTAATGCATTACCACCTGTTGTTGTTTCAGGGTTTCCAAACATCACGCCGATTTTTTCGCGCAACTGGTTGATGAAAATGCAAATGGTATTTGTTTTGCTGATGGTGGCAGTGAGCTTTCTCAATGCCTGGCTCATCAATCTCGCATGCAATCCCATTTTGCTGTCACCCATTTCTCCTTCGAGTTCACTTTTTGGAACCAATGCAGCTACAGAGTCAATTACCACCACATCTAACGCTCCAGAGAGAATCAATCTGTCGGCTATTTCCAGTGCCTGCTCACCATAATCTGGTTGAGAGATCAGAAGGTTGTCAACATCCACGCCCAGTTTTTTCGCATAGGCACTGTCGAACGCGTGTTCTGCATCAATGATGGCACAAACGCCTCCTTTTTTCTGGGCTTCTGCAATGACATGGGTTGCAATGGTGGTCTTACCTGAACTTTCAGGACCGTATATTTCAATCACCCTTCCCTTCGGCAATCCGCCGATTCCCAGGGCTGCATCCAATCCGATAGAACCTGTTGAAACCACTTCAATTTGCGCCTCACCTTTTTCATTCATCATCATCACGCTTCCCTTCCCATAATCCTTCTCAATCTTGTCCAGCGTGAGTTTCAGCGCTTTTAATTTTT
>JAFMJI010000003.1 GCA_017853575.1 Chitinophagaceae bacterium
ATTTATCATGGTCAAAAAGATAATTGTATTTCAAGCCTTTCTTTAGTTTATTACTTTGACTTATCCATATTATAAGATAAGTGAGGAGGGGGAGAAAGTAAAGGTTGATTAGTTTTTAATCAGTTTCTCCGTCGTCAATAATCTTCCTGCTTTATCTTTCACCTGAATAATATAATTTCCTTTCATTGAAGATCCAAGATTGACTTTACTTCCACTGATCACTTTTCTATTACTGATTATTGTTCTTCCGCTCATATCAATCACACTGATAAATACATCTCTCGTACTTCTAATATTATAGTTCAGATATATTTCACCATCAGTTGGGTTAGGGGAGATTCGTAAGTATTCATCACCTGTTAGGTTAGTAACGGCTGATGTTAAATAGTAATAATTTACACTTGCAGAACTTGTACATCCATTTTGTGTGGTTGTTGCTGTATAGTTTCCATTAGATGTTGGTTTAATCTTTTGAGTGGTGTCTGATATTTTTTCTCCGTTTTTGTACCAGGCGATCCCGTTCGAACTGGCTACTAAATTATTGTCTAAATCTCTTGATAGAGTAGGAGATGAAGGAATTGCGTATTTGCTAAGCTTAATTGTATCCGAAGATACTTCACATCCTATACTATCTTTTCTTATGATATAAACTGATAAACTGTCTTTAAAAACTTTAGATGTCACATTTGTAAAATCAGTAAACTTGCCAAAATACCATTTCAAAGAGTCAGTTTTAAGTACATTGTCAATTTTTAATTCATTTGTCATACTGATTTTTACACTATCACCTGGACAGAAAGATTTTGGGAAAGAACTTAAAATAGGTTTTCTTAAAAATTGACGTGGGCAATTAGGTTTATTTCTTACAGAATCAAATAAATACTTCGCGTATGCATCATATTGAAAAAAGTCTTGTTCTTCAAATTTGTTCCCTTTTCTTATGTATACTTTTTTTCTAGAAATTTCATTTGTTGAATCAGTATAGGGGATTATTGATGCATCTAAATATGAGATATCTTTTTTACCATCACCATTAAAATCATAATATACCAATCTAAATTTCCAAATGGGGGGATTGCCTGTATAGTGTATTTTATTATTAAACCAATTTGTATCAATTTTAAATGTTCTATCAGGATTTTGAATATATACTAGTATATACCAATCTTTATAATTCATTGCATTTAATGTTATGATGTCTTTTAGCCCATCACCATTCAAATCGTCAACGACGTGATCAAATTGATTTATACCATTATTATTACTTGATTTATAATTGGGGAAGTCTTTATAAAAAGGCATTTTAATTAATCCAGATTTGTTAAATCGACCAGCACCCTGATTGATCATTATTCTTTGGTATGAATTATTTGACTCTTGTTCTGATCCTCCAAGTAATAAATCTAGCTTTCCATCACTATTTATGTCTTCAAAATGTCCAGCATACACATCACCTGCTCCTTCTGGAACAATTTCGCCGAAGGAATTATCAGAGGTAAAATTTACAGTGTCATACGAGAAATGTGCAAAGTTTAAATTTGTAAAGTATGGATATGATGGTATTCCCCAGAATATGTATGAGTGTGGCCCTGTTGGGACAAATAGATCAGGATATCCATCGCCATTAGCATCTCCAACATCCCCACCTTCATGGCTAAAATGGTCGGCTAAATTTTTAGGTTCTAAATCAAGTTTAATTATATCATATCCACCTTTGCCATCACTTAAGCAAACTGAAACTGGTTCTTTAATACTTTTATCAAAGTCATATCCTTCATCTCGTGCTCCATGAATTACTAAATCTACATAGTTGTCAGAATTTAGATATATGGCATTTACCAATCTTGGGCTTCCAATAAAATCTGTTTTATCATTTATAAGATTCTTTTCATCAAATTTTTTAGAAACTGGGTTCCATATTAAAAAACTTAAGTTTGCTTTTTTCCCTCCAGATGCTGCACCGGCATTAAAAACGTCAATAAAGCCATCATTATTAAAATCTCCATTACAAATAGCAGGTGAAAAAACACAATAAGCCTCACCTTGAGGAGGTCCATATACTTCATAGTTTTTTTGAAATAACCCTACTATAATATCACTAAATACACCTGTATTCTGCCAATAGGATTTTCCAAAATCCTTTTTCTTAGAGATATTTAATAATGCAGTATCAACTTTATACCCGTTAAAATATTTTAGAAGTGAGTCTGTGTTCAGTGTTTGTGAAAAACTCGTTATTTTAACGAAGATAAAAAATATCCAAATGAATAGGTTTCTCACAAGTGAATTATGAGATAAAATTAAGTAATTATTTAATTTTTAATTAACTTCTCTGTTGTCAATAACCTTCCTGATTTATCCTTCACTTGGATGATATAATTCCCTTTCATTGTTGTTCCAAGATTGAGTTTATTCCCACTGTTTACTTTTCTATTACTGATTATTGTTCTTCCGCTCATATCAATCACATTTATAAATACATCTCTCGTACTTCTAATATTATAGTTCAGATATATATCACCATTTGTTGGATTGGGAGATACTTTGAAATATTCATCGCCTGAAAGGTTAGCAACGGCTGAAGTAAGATAATAGTAATTTACACTTGCAGTACTTGTACATCCATTTTGTGTTGTGGTTGCTGTATAGTTACCATTAGATGTAGGTTTAATCTTTTGCGTAGTATCAGCAATCTTAACTCCGTCTTTGTACCAGGTAATACTATTAGTATTAGCAACAAGATTGTTGTCCGCGTCTCTAGAAATTAAAGGTGAATTTGGTAGACCTTTTGTAGTTATTACTATTTTAGCACGTTCACTTTCACATCCTGTTGAATTAAGTTTCTGTGTTACATAGTATGATACTGTTCCTGCTATACTTGAACTAGGCTTTGGGCTATTTGTAGTTGCAACACCACCTGTAGCATTTGTTCCATACCATAATATAGTTGTTTCACTCAGACCTATTGCTTTCAATGTATCTGTATTAGCATTTTGGCAAAAAGCTGTGTCAGTAACTTTTGGTAATGCAGGAGAGGGTTGAATTTTTACATACACTTCTGGACCAATATCTAAGACGCAGTAAAAACTATCTATCACATAGGGAGTATATTTATTATTAGTGAAAGCATTGATTGTATTGCTTGTTTTACCACTTGCTTTTCGTGATGTTGAATCCATCAGAAATTTACCTATATATCGATCTGCTAAGTTAAATTTCATTCCCAGAGAGTCTCTTTCACATATCATGTATAAGGGTAAGTTATTTTGAGTAAGGCTAGATGTTTTAGTAGGGGTTACATTTACTCTTGTACCTTTTGCATTGTACCCGTAATCAAATTGGCAATTAGATATTATAAAAATCGAATCTAGTTTAGTGTCTTTAAATTTAATGGTGTCTGAAAAACTCTGTAGTGAATATATATCGCTGCTATTTTTTTTGAAATAATAATATTTTTTTGGAAATCCTGTCCATCCAAAAGCATTTGGTACAAATGAAGGTGGCACATAATTACTTAGCAAGATTTCTTTTTTCCCATCATTATCTAAATCGTATTGTACTCTTGCTTCTAGTTCTGCAATACCTTCTGCTCTATTTATTGATTTTACTTCTCCTTCATTTTCGAATTTAGAATCAGTTTTATTTACAAAATTATTTTTGCCATCGTTTTCGAAATATTGGAACAAGTAATTTCTATCTGCTGTAGGCTGTATGATTTCATAGTCATCATGTAAACCAATAATGATATCATTTAATCCATCACCGTTAATATCATCGCTTAGAATTGAAGAACCGACTTTTGAAGTACCCTGAAATTTGGAGCTGATATTGAGTGATATGGGGGAACCTAATTTTCCATTTTGATTCAAAAAAATTCTAGTTGGGAGATAAGTGGTATTCCCATTTGCTGAATACGGTGATTCAGGAACAATTATATCGTCATACCCATCATTGTTAAAATCATCAATTTCAAAGTGGATTGGTTTTGAAACGATATCATTCACTGAAGTAAATTCAATAATGGAGTTTGTTTGAAAATTTCCAAGAGTGTCTTTTCCATAGAAAATATCAAATACATTTTTATCAGTATAGCTAGTCAGTACTATATCCGATAGTCCATCATGGTTTATATCACCAGTAGCCATACTGTATCTTAATCGTGCGTCTGCAGTTTTCCATCCTATCGGTAAATATTTAATCTCATATTTAAATTTTCCTGTACTTACAAACAGGATTACTTGGTTAACTAAAAAGTCATTATTAGATAATGCAACAAAGTCAGGATAAGCATCTTTATTGATATTGGTTGTAACTAATACATCAAAATTATACGATAATAGTGTATCAATGTTTTTATTAAAATTAGATATGAATTGATTTGGGCGAAGTAATTCTGATGTTTTACTGTTGTATATAAATGGGATTGAATAATACAAGGAGTCATAGAATTTAGAAGAAACCATTTTTGAAAAATTTTTAAAAATTGTATCGGGCGGGTCTGATCCAGCATTTAATCCATTTGAATAAAGCGTATTGCTTCCTACTCCGTACAATACTTGTTTGCCAGTTTTATTTTTTGTCAACTTGAGAAAGAAATAGTCTTCTGTGCCATCATTATCTATATCAATTTTTTGGTGCACTTCTTGATATCCACTTCTCCATGTATTATTATTCTTATAATAACTAGAATTCATGGGAAGTCCTTTTGTCATTATCTTAACTGGGTCTGAATATACAGTACAACCCATTGAATCAGTCATTAAAACACGAATTGTAGCAGTATCTTTAAAAAATTTACTTTTAGAATTTAAATTTTTGTCTAATACACCATTAACTTCCCAGTTATATATAGAATTGGTAACAGAATTTTTAATCTTAATTTCTATAGAATCTTTAGTGTACAGGTTATATTTTAATTTTTCAAGAGTTGGTTTTTCAATAATTCCACACGGTATATAAACAGTTTCTTGTAAAAAAATTCCATTTTTATTTATCCAATACCACTCTCTTTCATTGTTTGGTAATGTCCTTGGGGCACTTGGTTCTCGAACAATAAAATTTTGATCTCCATCTTTGTCAAAATCTAAATATGCCCATGCAGAATTAAGTTGATCTATTGTTAATCCATTAAATGATTCGGCTGTTCTTGTATAACTTTTATTTAATGTATGAAAATAACAAGTTGTCTTATTTATTTCAGAAAATTTAAAATCTGTCTGGGGGAAAGCATGGTTGAAATAAAATAAAAATATGAAATTGATAAATATATTAGCATAAAAAAAATATCTCATGAAAAGGAATTTGATTTTTCTCGGGATTAGGATTTGATTAAAATTAGAAAAAATATAAAATATTTTCTAAAAAAATCCTAGATAGTAGATTAGTGCAAAAGGGTTTTTTATTTAGAGTGCACAGAAAGGTGCACAGTTTTTGGGATTTTCCCTCCAGTTTTTTATTTGATTTATCCAGGTTATAAGATAAGTGAGGAGGGGGAGAAGGTAAGGGGTTAATAATAAAATTTAAACGTATACTATAAAATGAGGTAGAGGTTGATGATGTAAACTATAAATATTACAACTGCATCCCAAGCCAAGAAAAATCTTTTCCCTTTGGCATGATAGCTTAAGCCAATAACAACAATTGCGGACATAATTATTGTTGATAATATAGAAATAAGGTGAGTTGGTGATGCATCTTGCAAAAGCAAACCTTTTGTATAGAAGAGATCATCAATTGCTAGGATTAGAATATTAAAAATATTGCTGCCAAGTAAATTGCCAACAGCAAGGTCAATTGATCCCATCTTCACAGCAGCAATAGATACTGCTATTTCTGGAAGTGATGTTGAGACTGCAAGAAAAAATGTTCCAATAAATGATTGTTTTAATCCTGTCATTTCTGCAATATGCTCAGCAAAATAAGGGAGAGATAATGCTGCTCCAATAATTATCAAAGAAAAAAACGCATACCTGAATATTAAAAACTTCAGTGAAAGTTTATTTTCTGAACTGTGATTATGCTCAATATTATTTGAGTGATTCTTCTCATTAGTATAAATTATACGAATTGAAATCAGGTACACAATTATGAAAATAATACTGGAGAGTGCAATCCACGGTGTAACAGCTAATTGATGTGGTATATACATGGCGAGTCCAACTATCCCAATCAGTATAATGCCTAACCCAGCATTTAGAATATGTGATTGAGAAGCAATACCAAAAATCGGTTTATGTTTTGGTGTGAACGCGTCAAGAAGAGCAAGAATTCCCAGATTGAAAGCGCAACTTCCAACTATATCTCCAACGGCTAAATCAGCAGATTTAACTATAGATACTGATCCTATTCCAACCATTAGTTCAGGGAGAGAAGTAATACTCGCCATGAGGATAATCCCAATCCAGCCTTTGCTAATCCCAGTTGCTTCAGCGAGCAAATCCCCATATAGAGAAAGTTTTCTACCTGCAAAAAAAATCACTAAAGCAGAAAAAATAAAACCAATAATATATACCATAAAAGGCACTTTGAGTAAGTGATTTTTTACTTATGAATTGTTAGTGGGTGTCTCTGTTTTTTTATTTTTTATCATTCCCCAAACCATGATTATTGATGTAAAAATTATTACTTGAATAACAACAGGTTTTCCTATAAATCCAACTTGGCTTGTAACTGGTATGGTTAGAAATAATAGTATAGTTATTAATCCACGTGGCGCAATATATATTGTTGGTGAGAATCTTATTGAAAACCTTTTTAAAAGAACAAAGCGAACTGTGAATATTAAGAGAGTAATGGAAGTTGAATATATTAGGGATTGGATATTGATAATATCTTTTATTTCAATTAGAAAACCAAATAATAAAAAGAATAAACTTCTAATAAGAAAAGTTATTTCACTTGTTATTTCTTTCAGTTTAGCAATTTCAGAATTAAAAGATACCGTATGAAAAAAGTTGATGAATTTATGATTTTTGAATTCATCTAAATTCCCTAAAAAAAGACCAAAAATCAAAATAAATATTAACCCAGGCAGATGAAAGTGTTTTGAAATTGCATAAATCAGCACTATCATAATAATGATAGGGAGATATTTTACATTGTCTTTTATTTTATACAATAGTCGAGATAAAATGATTGTTGCAGTGAATGAAATAATAAGCATTGCAATAAGTTGTAAAAAGAATATTCCAAAACTTTGAGTGCCTATACTGTCGTTGAGTGTTATAAAATTAAAAAGAATTACTCCTATGATATCAGATAAACTGCTTTCATAGGTTATGAACTCTTTATAATACTTATTTAAATATTTCACACTTGGAACTGCTATGGCACTAGAAATTATTGAAAGTGGTATTACATTGGACAAAATGGTTTTGATATTGATTTTATGCACAGCACCCAGTATATAAGCGGTTGAAAAACTTAAAATAAAAACTGAAAGTCCTGCAATAAAAAAAGATTTTTTTATCAAACTGAATTTCTCTCTATTCAATTCTAATTCTAGTGAACCTTCAAGAACAATCAAAATTAACCCAAGAGTCCCTAAAACAGGGAGTATTGGATTCAAATTTGGTAATTGTAAGTTAACCTTCTCTATAATTATTTTCACCAGAAAACCTAGTAGTAATAATAAAATAGCTGAAGGGAATTTAGTTTTACTTGCTGATATTTCAAACAAATAAGAAAATAAAACTAGTACGGATAATATAATAATAATTGTTGTAGTCATTGGCGTTAATGAGAAAAATATGGGAGTAACAAATCTTCAAAATTATAAAGGCCAGATTCTTTTGAGATAAGATTTTGCGCTGCAAAAATTGCACCGTTCCCAAAAGCCTCTCTAGATATACTCTCATGTATTAGCCTAACAGTTTGATATGGGAATCCAAAGATAACTTCATGTTTTCCTACTATCCCTCCCGCCCTGATTGAATTGATTTTGTCAGATTCAACATTTAGAGCATTTGCGATTTTTATTGCTGTTCCAGATAAACCTTCTTTACCTTTAAAATGTTCTTCAATAATTTCAATATCAACCCAAGGGGCAATTTTCTTTAAAAATTTAGATACAAAAAGTAAATAATTTACTCCTAGGGTAATATTAGGAGACCAAAATACTACTGTTGTATTAGAAATCTGTTTCAGAAAATCAATTTCTTCGTTTGAATAGTGAGATACACCAGAGATGATTTTAATTTTATTATTAGCAGCAATCGCTCCATAATTAAATATAGTTTCATGGGATGAAAAGTCAACTATAAAATCGACTGGATGCTTTTTGATTACCTCATCAATACTTATCGAGGAAGAAGAATATATCAAACCAGGTTCATCTGATTCGAACCCCAAAAATTCGGGAACACTTCTTTTTTCTAATAATGTAGATCTTCTATATACCCAATCAAGAGAAAATTCCTGATTTTGTAGGATAACATTAGCAATTGCTTTTCCTGCTCTTCCAAATCCAATTAAACCAACTTTTTTTTTCATTATACTTATATTTTGTAATAATTATCTGAACAAATAATTATTCTATTGAAAAGAATGATTAAAAAACAATTAAACTCAGATATAAGAATATCTATTTTGAAGCCTTAAACTGAATGTAGAGAAATTTAAGTTAAAATAATGTTTAAATACGTTATAAAAAAGACTAACGTAATATCTAAAAATATTTATCTGGGTATCTATTTCAATGTTAAATTAACTTCTATAAATATATTGAAAATCAATTTCTTCATTTTCAGCATATTGACAAGTCACGCCTAAATTATAGAAATGATAATAACGACATTTAAAATCACATTATTGAAAACGAAAAAACTTTTTTGATTTTTTAATTCACCTTTTAATTCTCGATTTTTTTCGAATAATTATAATATTTGAATTAAAATTAGTTATTTGATTTATAAATTCCTCTTTATGTTTTGGCGAGATAATAACAGAGTGATACTGTCCATATTTAATTTGAAGTCGATCTAAAGATAGTGCTGGTGAACTTATAGGATTATTGGTCTCTATAATTCTTTTAATAGATTTAATTTCAATACTCTTGCTATATAAGATCCCGCATTTGATAGTTAATACATCCCTGTTTATAATATAAAATGTTGACATGGTCATATGAAAAATAAAAAGAATGATTAGTATATTGATAATAAAAGCTATCCAATTTGCTTCTTCATATAATGTTAGTATCAAAATAGACCCAATTAAAATATTTAAGGGTATAACAAATTCAAGGTCTATTTTTGATTTATAAACTTTCATTTTTCAAAAACCCATCCAATTAAGACCCCCTAAAGTCATTCCTAAACCAACTCCAATAGATAAACATAATGCAATATTACGCTTAAAAAATCCATTTATAACTCCGATGATTGCCCCGATAGCTAAACCAATCGACAAATAAACCAGCATTTTATTATTCTCCATAAATAAAGATAAATTTTATCTAAATTAATTTGCAATTTGTAAATTCTTAATTTGAATTATTTAAATGACTGAAACAGAATAGAACTATATCAAGAAAGATCTTATACTCAACCTTTAATCTCAAAAATGAAAAGTAATTCAGCGACTTATAAAGTGTTTATTGCTACAAGCTTGGATGGATATATTGCTGATATCAATGGCTGTATTGGTTTTCTTGATATTTTTCCTGCTCCTGAAGGGGATGATATGGGGTATAATGATTTTATTGATAGAGTAGATGCTATTCTCATGGGGCGCAAGAGTTTTGAAACAGTTTTGAGTTTTGGAATACCCTGGCCATATACTAAGCATGTTTTTGTATGGTCAAATACAATTAGTGATATACCTGAAGAATTGAATTCAAAAGTCACTTTTGTTAAAGGCAATATCAATGAAGTTATTGATCATGTACATCAATTGAGCTTTTACAATTTATATATTGATGGAGGTAAAACTATACAGTCTTTCATACAAGAAAATTTGATTGATGAAATGACCATAACTACTGTACCAGTACTTCTGGGGGAAGGGATTTCTCTTTTTGCAAATTCAAATGGTTTAAAGAAATTCAAATGTGTTGCTAATAAAATTTACCCAAATGGGATGGTTCAAAATAGGTTTATTAGAATTTGATTTCCAATTAAGTAGTTTATAATACCCAGTTTTTGAGATTTTCGATCTGTTTCTTGATTTGACTTATCCATGTTATAAGATAAGTGAGGGAACGGAGAAAGTAAAGGGTTAGAGTTCTTTATATTTTTGAGGGGAGAACAACCAAATAAATTGAAATAATAAGGCGCCAATAAAAGTCCATAATATATCATTCCAGTCAAATCTTAGCTTACCTGACATTTGAGCAAACTCCCATCCTACCAATCCAATGATTGAAATTAAGTTTGCAGAGAGATGTCTCTTTTTATAAAACCAACTATCCGAGTTCTTCTTGTTGAGTAAGTATGGGATAATTACTACAAATAATGCTGGTATTCCAATTGCAGGGAAAAAGTTAGGCGCAACTCCTAAAAGATATTTGATTATTAAATCATCGCCGCTATAATTAGGACGAAAATTATCTTGAATTTGGTTGAAGGCGGTAAAACAAAGCGCAAATATCAAAAACCAATAGTATTCTAATTTGAATTTCATTTCCTTTTGAGTATTAGACAAAAATATAAAAACATTCAGCTACCCTAACCCACTGACGAACAAAGAAAAAGCCATTATTTCTGATGGCTTGTCCAGTGTGGCTCCCCTTTTCAACGAAAGATGTAACAATAACGCGATGATTCAGTGACCTCCTACCAAATTTTCTTCAACTGAATGCCATTTAAAATGGCTTCCCCTTTTAATGCTTTAAAGTCAACAATTATTCCTGCGTTGTTATTTACAGAAATAGTATGTTTTGAAGAAAATGCATGTAACGGAACTAGATCTTGGTTATTACTTAATTGATTTAAAGTAAGTTGGTTGTTGATAAATACAGAAAAGACACGCTCTTTAAATTCTTCTGGAGGTGCATTTGAACCAAGATTATATACCAATTCATTGGCTTTTGCCGGAGATAATAATTCTGCAAAATGAAGGGTGATTTCATATTCCCCATTGGGGACATCAAATCGAAACTGCTCGATTCCGGTTCGCTGTGTTTGGAAAATAGGGTCCGCTTCTGTTTCAAGAATATCTTTCGTTGCTCCATAACCTGTTCTTGTACTTCCTTTGATTATGAAGCTTTGTCCTCCAACATAACCCCAGCTTCCGGATCTATATGCCTGTTCTGGTATCCAGTTTTGGCCCGATTTATCATCAAAATAAAAACGCTTATCTCCTAAGCTAATATTTAACTCGCTAAAGGGTAAGGCTTTGCTCTGAAAATTTTGACTCAATAAGGTAAAATTAATCTGCGCATGATCCGTGATCACATTGCCATTTTCAGAAGAAGTAACAGTAATATCATTTAATCCGTTAGAAAATGGAACGTCAAAAGTAACTAACCCTTGAGCCGTTTCTTTAGTAGCAAATTCTTTACCACTTAAGTGGAGTGTAACCTTTTTCTGATTGCTAAAAATTGTAACGGGTTGTGTGCAAGTAAGTTCAGTTTCTGTTTTAGCAAATCCTGTCCGAATATTCCACTCTTTTGATCCTATCTGAATATAAGGTCTGCTTAGCAAATTAGATTGATAGAATCGATAGCCATCCTTTGGTTTTCTATCCCAAGTTAAAAGTCCCTTGGCATTCAGATGTGGTGTGGTTTCGGAGCGTTGTTCTGAACTAAATTCTGATAAATTCCATACCATTCCTGCTGCCACAAATGGTCTGCTCATTATATCTTTTAAATACGACTGGTGTAAAATTGTCGTGTATTCAATTGTTTTATCAAATTTGTCGGGTGTGAAATTGTGCAAACGAGCATCCGCATCAGATCCATATTCTGTTACTAATAATGGCTTATTAGCAAGCTCTTTGTGATGTGTATCTAAAAACTTCCCAAAATCCGCAAGTGTTCCGCTGTACCAGCCTTGATATAAATTCCAGCCCACTAATTTTGGTATTTTGGTAATGCCTACCTTGTTGTATAATTCCCAGGCACCATGATTCGGGATCATTGTATACCGCAAACTGTCCTCCTGGTGGATTAAATCTTCCAATTCTTGAGCTAATTTAGCGACTGCCTTGAAATACGTTTCCTGCTGTTCAGTTCCTCTGCTATGCCGTGGCATTAACAATATTTCATTCATGTAAGTCCAAATAATCAAACTAGGATGATTGTAGTTTTGCCTCATCATTTCCAGTTGCATTTGTTTGGCATTCATGGTGAACGCTTCAGTCTCTGTAATCCGGTTCATAATGGGAGCTTCGATTGAGGTCAAAATCCCAAGCCGATCACAAGCTTCAATGACAGCTTGATCTTGTGGGTAATGGGCAATCCGCAAGAAATTACCCCCCATTTGCTTTAGCAACTCTACATCATGTACATGCATAGCCACCGGCAAGGCATTCCCCATCGCTTTAAAATCCTGGTGACGACTTGCTCCTATTAACTTTACATATTTTCCATTTAAGAAAAACCCTTTCTCAGCATCAAATGAATACCAACGAAATCCAAGCGGTTGAACTGTTTCGTCAAATTTTTCATTCGAAGTGGCGTCAGAAATAGTAGAGACTACACGGTATAAATAGGGATCCTCAATCGACCACAAATGTTGTCCTTTAATATTCTTGAACTCTTGAAAGAAATCCAACTTTTGTCCAGCATTGAGGTTAATTTGACTCGTTTGTTCTGCGAATAGTTTCCCATCAGCATCATATATTTTGTGGCTGATGCTTAATTTCTGTTTGCTTTGGCTCTTATTTATTAATGCGCCCTTCAAATGAACCATGGCTGATTTAGCATTCACAACTGGTGTACTAATAAAAATTCCAGACGAGGCATAGTTATCTGCATCAAAATGCACTTTATTGATCGCTTTTAACTCAACATCACGATAGATGCCACCAAAAAAAGTAAAATCCGCTGCCAATGGAGGAATATTGTCATTGTGACTGTTATCTACTTTTACAACGAGTTGGTGAGGTGTATTTTCTCCAGCATTAAAGTGGATAAAATCATGGATGGGAAATGAAAATGCTGTGTAGCCACCAATATGTTTTCCTATCGACTTTCCATTTAAAAATACTTCTGCAACTTGACCTACTCCTTCAAATTGTAAGTAAACTTCTTTGTCTTCCCAGTTTGAAGGAATATAAATCGTTTTTTTATACCAGCCTTCGCCCCGATAATAGCCTGGTTCTTCGTCAAAAACATCTTTTGAATTCCAGGAATGAGGAATTGCAACTGTAACCCATTTATTTTGACTGGAAGCTTTAGTTGTATCTCCTTTAAAAAACGACCAGTTGGAATTGATCGTGGTAGATATTCTTTCTTGGGCTTGTATAGAATGGCATGCAAGTAAAATAAAAGTGAGTAGATAGATTTTCCTTTTCATGTTCATTTTAATCTTTTTCATTGAAGATTCTAAATTATCGTATTTACTTTCTATTTAATAACAAAAATATTAGCCAGGTGTATGTGTCCCTATTTCCATGACAGTTTAGATCTTAAGTGAATACCATACTTTTAAATCACCAAATAACACCAAACCCTTGTAGGTCAATCACTTACAAGGGTTTTTTATTTAGGGTGCACAGAAAGGTGCACAGTTTTTGGGATTTTCCTTCTGGTTCTTGATTTGACTTATCCATGTTATAAGATAAGTGAATAGAGGCTGAGCGCAAAGGGGTTATATTTACAATTCAATAGCGTTAAATATTTTAATTATGAGAAAAATAATTATATCTGTATTCATATTTCTTTCATGTTCATCCATTTTCGCTCAGTACAGTTTAAAAAAAATATGGGAGTCTGATTCTGTAACGTTAAAAGGTCCAGAATCCGCCACATACGATCCAGTCTCCAAAACCGTTTATATTTCAAGTATGAACAATGGAAGTCTTGTTCAAATGGATTTGAATGGTAAAATTATAAATGGTGAATGGGTGAAAGGACTTTCATCTAACAAAGGCATTGGATTTCACAATGGGTTTCTTTACAATGCAGAAACTGCTTCAGTAGCGGTAATTGATATGAAAAACGGCACTTTACTAAACCGCATTCCAGTTGAGGGTGCTGTGATGCTGAATGATCTTGATGTAGATGAAAAGGGAGTTGTGTATGTGAGTGATACAAGAACGGGCAAGGTGTACAAGATTGAAAATAACAAACCAGTTATCTATCTTGAAAACATTCCAGGCGCAAATGGTATCTTGACTGTAGGGTCAGATGTATATGTTGCAGGAACCAATACTTTTATGAAAGTAGATGCTGATAAGAAAATCACTCAAATTGGAGAAGGTTATGAAAATGGCCTTGATGGCATTGTAATGATTTCAAAGGATGAATTTATTCTCAGCAATTATAGAGGGATGTTATATTATGTTTCTGCCAAAGGAGAAAAACAAATTTTGTTAGATACGCGCGATAAAAAGATTATGGCGAATGATATCAGTTTTGATAAAAAGTCAAATACACTTTTTGTACCATCATTCGGAACGAACAGAATCCTAGGTTATAGTTTAACTAAATCCAGTAATTGATTTTTTAAATATTACCGAACCCTTTAGGTCAACAGCTACATGGATTTTATTTGTTAAATCCCCTCTCCGAGTTCAATTATGTAAATAAACATATTTTACTCAGTTATAGGAATTTCATACCCATCAGCAATTGCTTTTTGTAATTCGGTTATTGTTTTATTTAGATTTTCGTAAAAATATTGAACTGCTGTATAATTCAATGAATACCTTAAGTCTAATAATCTATTATTGCATTCTAGTAAATAATTCCTGTCATACGTCATGAGCGTAGCATCTTCTTTAATTATCTTATTTTTGGGGTCAATATAATTTCTACCGTCAAAGATTTTGTAGTTCATATTTTTTAAATTCTGCTTGTACCCATTAAGTGAAACTGATTCAAAATCGTTTAATTGATCTATCAATTGCCAATATGTAGCTAACAGTGTAGCTACTTTTCTGTTTTGTACAATTCTCATTCCACCTGACTTTAATTGAGAAGAGGTTCTTTCGACAAATGTTGTTGGTCGACTACCTCCAAGTTTTAAACTTACTCGATAAAATTGTATAGTATTTTCTGGAGTCCATTTTCCTGCTGATAATAAGTTAATGGCAGTATCATAATATAATATTTGTGTCTTCGTAAATTTTATTGATTCATTCAAATCAAATTTATCTTTTGAGAGATCTTCCATTAGACTCTTCATGTATTGAACTTCTTTGAGTCCTTCTACATAATGCTCTCTTTTATTTTCTGCGAGAAAGCCAAGTGTCACTGCAGCAAAAAGCATCAAAAATTCAGCGATGTATTCTTTCCATTTTTTTGGGTGATGTGAATGATGATGGACTTCCATAATTCATTATTTCACTCAAAATAAGATTTAAAGCGGAAATATTATAATTCCGATTTTATTATAAACTGGCCAAATAGATGAACATAAAACCCTTGTAGGTAATTGACCTACAAGGGTTTTGTTTTAGGGTATACAGTAGGGTATAGTTTTTGGATCTCATTGATCCAATCCTTTGCTTTTTAAAAATGATGAAAGTAAGTTAGCGACTTCGATGTTGTTCAAATCAGACATCGGGAAATGCGTATTCCCTTTTAATCCTACATCAGGAAGTCTTATGACAGTAACATCTCCTCCATATTTATTTACTACATCCCTTATACTTTCCTTGAAGTTTTATTTGCTTTTTAATTTATCTGCTATGCCATCATAATATGCTTGGGTGAGTTTTTCGGTCCATACTGTTGGTTGTGCTCCACCGTAAATAGCTAGGTAGGTAACATCTTTTTCTTTTGATGATGCATGCCAATGTTCTGTGTCTTTGGCGCATTTAATGATATCACCTTTTTTCATGATGATGGGTTCTTTCCCTTTTTCCTGATAATATCCCTCACCTTCAACAATAACCAGTACTTGAACAGATCCGTGTTTATGCCAGTCAAGTGTTGAGTTTGCTTTAAAAGTAGCTTTGGTAATATTATAGCTGAAATCTTCATCTGCCTGTAGAACACCATTTAACCAGGCTTCTCCAATATAATGTGTGTTAGGAGCTTTCGGTCCTTGAGTTAAATATGAAGATTTCAAATAATCAGACTGTTGTGTAAATCCCCAAAGTGGCAGTGATCCAAGAATCATTAAAACTAATATTCTCATTTTCTGTTTTTTAGAAGAGTAATATACATTAAATGAAGCTTTTTGTAATCAGAATTATTTTTAAAATCTTCATTACCAGAAAGGTGCAAAGTTTTTGGGATTTTCATTTCAGGTTATAGATTTGGTTTATCCATGTTATTAGATAAACTCGGAGAGGGGTAGATACTTTTAATAACGTATTATATTATTTCTGATTTGCTCTGTTTGCTCTTCCAAATAATATTTGAAAAAAAAGTGGGGCAATAAAAAGATAAACTACCCAACTTTTTTCAAGAAATGCCAATGGAATAATTAGGATATATATGATGGTAGGAAGTATGATACGCCAGCACATGTTGTGATAAAGTGACTTATCTACATTCGGGTCTATAAATTTTTTCTCCCAAGAATAAATCAGCATAGCTAAGTGTAGAATACTGACAAGGATCAAATTGATGCTGTATACAATGACACTGATAGTTGTGTACAGATAATTCGCTAAAAATCCTGATGAAAAAGGAATCAGACAAATAAACATCAAAAAAAAGATGTTTAACCAAATACTAAAGATATTCGTTTTGACCATATGGTGGTGATTGAAATGGGTATCTACCCAAAAAGCACCTACTACAATGAAACCTAAAAAGAAAATAAATAGTTTAGGAATTATTTGATCTAACATGAATGATCTTAGGTTGTGCTCATTCTCACCCGGTGGAACCACCAACGCAAGAGAAAGAATGGTAATCACTATTGCAAATACAGAATCTGTTAGCGCCTGAATACGGTTAACATTTAGTTCTGTAAAGTGAATAATATTCGATTTTTTCACGGGTGCTAAACTAAATGGACTTACTATCAAAATGAATAATGTTTATAATATTATCACATGATTATAATTCTTTGAATTGTAGATGAATGATTTAAAGTATTTCAATCTTCAAACTCATAAATCATTGACTATAAAAAGAAATAGCAGTTAAATAGTAAAGGAAAGTTTGATTTTTATATTAATTTGTATGAAGAATCTTGATTATATGAAATACATATTAATATTGTCTCTCACGCTGTCTTCATTCATCACCAACGGTCAGTTGCATAAAAAAGTCATTTTTACTCCAACCAATTATTATTCTTTTTTTTCAGCCAATACAAAACCAGTACTAACTATCAAACCTGGAGATACCATTGTAACCAGTTCAGTGGATTGTGATGGATTTGATAAATACGGTACCAAGCGCTCAATTGGCGCTGCAGAAAATCCATTGACTGGTCCATTTTATATAGAAGGTGCAGAAGAGGGCGATGTTATACAAATTACATTTACCGACATGAAGTTTAGTAGAAATACAGCATTGTGTTTACCCTTTTTTCATGAACGAAGTATGCCCTCCTCTATAACCGACATGGTTAAAAACAATTTAACACCCATTGTCTGGGATTTAGACTTACAGAAAAATAAGGCAAAACTTCAAGCTTCATCAGAACATTTAAAAAACTTTGAAGTTGCAATTAACCCTTTCCTTGGTTGTGTGGGATTAGCAGCACCTCAGGGTCAAGAAGTTGGTACTGGTGATTCAGGTCCATTTGGCGGCAATATGGATTTTAATAGAGTTACAAAGCATGCATCAGTTTATCTTCCGGTATATAATAAAGGAGGTTTATTGTATTTGGGAGATGGCCATGCTGCACAAGGTGATGGTGAATTAAACTGGATGGCTTTGGAAACTTCGATAGACTATGCATTCACAGTGAAACTTATTAAAGGCCAAGCCAAAAAACAAGACTATCCCAGGGTTGAAGACGCAATGTATATCATGACTGTTGGAATGGATGCCACACTTGATAATTCATTAAAAATTGCAACCAAAGGAATGCTTGATTGGTTGCAAGAGGAGTATGGTTTGAGTATTGAGGAGGCAACGCAAGTAATGGGTTCATCTATTGAATACAAAATTGCTGAAATAGTAGATCCTAAAGTAGAAGTTGTAGCAATGATTAAAAAAGATGTTTTAAGCAAGATTCAAAAAAATTAAAATTAGATTATTTAATTTTCTGAAATATAATTTAACCACGTCTTAATAACACATATTTATGGAAATCCACAAACCCAAATTCGTTACAGGTTTTATTGAAGAAATTCTGATCATTGTAATTGGTATTTCTTTAGCAGTTACAGCAGAACGTATTGTAGAATATTTTCAACATCATAAAGAAGCAAAAGGTGTGGTGACCCGTATGATCACTGAACTGCGCAGAGACAGTTCTGATTTGACATATAATATCAAGTATCATACAAAGGCAATGGATGCCGATAGTATATTGACGAGATGGTCCAAACGTGAAATTGAATTATCACCAGATTCGTTAACAATCCTCGCAAGCAGATCATTGGTATTTACATTTTTTGCAAGCAGTACAGCAGAAATTGAAGCGCTTAAAGGAGCAGGTAAATTATATTTGATTGAAGATCATGAGCTATTGTCAAATATTTTGAAACACTATGACCGATATGCCGATTTCAAAATCACTACTGATGCATGTATGGATTATTCCCACCGATTAAGTGATATCTATAAACAAAATGCAACTTTAACTACGAATGTTATCAATGTTCAGAATCAAGACCAGGTATATAGGTTCAATCCTCAAGAATTAGAAAAAAATTTAAGAGGAAATAAGATGTATGAAAGTTTGCTGCAGGAGAAACGAGTATATGATGCATTTGTCATACAACAATCAAAAGGAGCATTGAAGAGATTGGCTAAGATCACCAATGCATTGGTCATTGAAGAGTGAAACTATCAATAAAGAGTATACATAAAGTTCTACGCTTTTATTGTCAGATATGTCAAGGGCAGTTTTAAGACTTTTAAAAGTGCCAGTGAATTACGTATAAAGAGATGTTCAGATGGAGAACGTTTAGAGGATATCTAAACGAAGTTTCATTTTTTTAAAACCATGCTATCACTTAATGTTTTATTCGCTATATCCCGTGCATAATGTATGTAAGCACTGATGGCTTTAATTTCTTCATCTTTCAGATCTGAATACTGCGGCATGGGAGAGCTTTTTGCAGTCAATGGGATTCCATTGCGAAGAATTTTCCCAATTAGATTTCCATTTACATCTGCGCCCACAATTGTTGACTTCCTCAAGTCTGCAGCCTCTCCAACAGGCGTGAGATAGAGCCCATGGCAATAAGCACATCCATAGATCACAAAGGTTTCTTTGTTGTGCTGCATAATGGTATCTGAAAGTGGAATTCCAACATAGGCGGTATCATAATCGTTTATGATTTTCGTCGTATCTATCTTGGTTACAACAATAGGCTTTTTGGGATTATCCTTGCATCCTGTAAAGACAAAAGATAAAAGTAGAATGACTATGCTGAAAAATCGATTGATGAATGTATTGTTTGTGCGCATTTTGATTGATTTAGCTGATCAGTGCATTTTTGCAAAACTGATATGTTTTTTGAACCTCCGTAACACTTGTATTGATGGTACCATGCTCAAATTCAATAATCACAGGAATAGGCCATTGATTGTCTCTAACCAATTTCAAAATTTCAACAAGTGGGGTATCACCTTCACCAAATCGTGCACTTCTTCCCTGATTTCTTTTACGATTTCCCAGGTGGATATTCCTAATCAACGGATGATGTTTTTTGATGAATTCGATGCAATCACCATTCGCTGCAGTATAATGTCTGGTATCGAACGTTGCCCTTACATTTGGAGAAAAAGCAAATGCATTGAGAAAACTTTGTTCATTATTGAATGCATCTGGATCTGATAGATTAGAATGGTTATGCACTGAAATGAACATATTATGTTTTTCAGCAAACGGAACCAATCTCTTGATCGATTTTTGTCCTTCAGAACCTACACACGCACCAGCACCTAAAATTTTAGCAGCCTTGAAAGTTGCATCCACTTCTTCATCTGTATATTCAGTATAATTATTGAAGTAAGACGCATCCATGTCTACGTAATAGTTCAGAATTGAAATCCCTGCCTCGTCAAATTCTTTACGGATGTTTTCATAATAATTATCGGGAGTGCTGATTCTCCATTGACGCACTTTTTCTCGGGAGGCTTCTTTGCTCATGCCGGGTTCGTTGAATTTAGGTTCACACCATCTTGCATGCAATTCCATGAGTCCGAAGCCATTTTGTTTGACTTTTTCAATCAGGGTTTTTCTATTGGCTACATTCATGACGAGGTCGTGATAGCAAAAGGGTTGTACCCCAAATTGGACTCCATTTACAAATGATTTTGCCTTCAGTGAGGTTGGGTCATACTGCAATGGATTGCTGATGCAACCTGAGAGCATCGATAATCCTGGGATACATGCAAATGAAATCCTTGAAAATTCACGCCTGTTCATGTGATCTTTTTTAATAAGGTTGATTTAGCCTATTTAAATATAAGTAAAATCATCAATTAATTATTTTATAACTAAAACATGACAATCCTATTATTTGACTTATCAATAGTATACGATAAATGACTAAAATGCAGAGTGCACATTATTATAGTTTATCAAAAACTATTGAAGCAAAAATGCTGTATTTAAATAAAATTTTTGACAAACCAGCGAAGACAGTTTTATAAAAATCAATTGGGCAAAGAATTTTTGAGTTAATCGTTCAGCTACTTACGTTATTTAGCTATAGATTTACTTAATAACCTAGGATAAGTTAATTTTAATCACAAACTGATCATATATTAGTTTATCATGTTCCGAAATGCAAAAAAAGTAGATATAACATGGGGGTAAGTATTTTACGAAAAAAAAGTATTCAGGTTTTAATTCATGTGATATTTCCTTTGATGCTAGGAAGCATGGTCTATATTTTTATTCGTAGTGGAAGTTTTATTGCATTTGAAAAAATTGATCCTGGGATTAAAATAGATTATTCTTTCTCTTCTAATCTTATTTTAACTTATCTAATTTATTCATTTCCGGATTTTTGTTGGTCATACGCATTTTTAAGCTTTCAGATCGGAATTATTTGGGGGGGAGTCAAAAAAATATCACACACTTTAAAGTTTATAATCTATATTTTCCCTATATTAACAGAGGTGATGCAGTATTTCCATTTAATAAGGGGAACTGCTGATTGGGCCGATGTTATTTCTTATCTGTTTGCCATTTTTATAAATATATATGTATGGAAATAAAAAAAATAACTAATTCAAGTAAGCTACTTTTTACAGTGCTGACATTTGTAGTTTTTGCATTCATGTTTTGGGCTAGTGGCCCCAGCAGAAAAACTTATACACCTATTAAATATGCGGCAACTGACTTGCAGCCTGCTGTTACACCGGATGCAAGAGAGTTAACAAGAATCACCAATGATAATCTTCAAGAATTGGGGGCATCTATAAGTCCTGATGGTAAAAAAATCCTATACTATACTCGAAATCCAATGGAGATAGGGAATAACCAATATCATATTAATCTAAAAACATTGGGTGAACAGGGTGTTAGTCCTTTGTTGACTGCTGGCTGTTTACAACCTTCATGGATGGCGGATAATCAAGGATTTTATTTCAAATACTCTGTTGCAGCAAAGCCGGTTATTTCTAAATCTAAAGTTGAAAATGGGGGTATTAGTTACGTTTCACCAAATAATAACGGGGAAGACGATAATTTTCCTAATATTCTGAGAGCGACAAATAAAATTCTTTTTGGTACAGCGATTGGCGGTTCTGTCCAAATTGCCACAGTAGATCAAAATGGATTGAATTTCACAATTCTTGCAGAGGGGCGGGCTCCCTTTGCCCATCCATCAGAAAATAGTTTCGTTTTTGAAAAAATCGTTGGAGACTATTGGCACATTTTCATTTATGATAACAACACTGGTCAACAAACACAATTGACAAGTGGGAATCAACACAATAGTTATGCCAGAATTTCTCCAGACGGGAAGTGGATTGTATTTAAAAGGGATTTTCCCAAGAACAGTGCTCATATCATGTTGATGAACACCAGTGGTGGCAATGTAAAACAACTTACAACTGGTAATACATGGAATGAAAGACCTGAATTTGGAGCTGATGGATACATTTATTTTTCTTCCAATGCTGGTAATACTGAACCGTATAGAAAGTATGATAACTTTGATATCTGGAGGGTTAAACCCAATCTCCAGCAATAAATAGATTTTTATGTTTCATCATAATGTCGATTGATGAAAATTATCATTGGTTTTTTTCTTACACTCCTTTTTTCCTTTGGGTGTATGAAAAATAAAAAAAATAGCATTGTATCTTTTCAGTACCAAGGTTATGGGGATACACTATTCGCATTGCTTTATGGTAAGGTAATTGATTTTGAAAATCATCCATTAAGAAGTACAAAAATTGAGTTATTGAATTCTAATTACAAAACACTAACTGATAGTTTAGGATATTTTGAATTATACTCAAGTGGTGCTAAGTATGATGTATCCATTTTCAAACAAGCATTTCAGTCAGTTATAATAAAAGGGTATGAGTCTAGGTCTGATCAAGTTTCTCATGTCGAAATAAAATTGTCATCTGACCGCAATGATACATTGATAGTAAGTGGTGCGCCACATTAGGTAAGACTTTGCAGAACGATCCATGGTTTTGTAAGGCCTTTGCTTTATTTCCCTTCCATCTTGTTTACATACTCGAGTGAGCCCAATCTGATCCTGAGAGGCAATCTGGTTTTCTTCTCAAATTTCCATTCTTGCTTGCAAACGAACCCTTGCTTAGAGCTTATAAAATCTGGTTTTACACCAACGGTTGGTTTTTTTATTTGAGCAGGGTAGATTGTTGATTTAAAAACAAATGTTTTGGGCAATGGAATTTTTCGTTGCCCGATACAGCAATTGCAAGTGAGTAATAATGCGATAGTCAAGAGTCGCATGGGTCGATAATTATTTACAAATTTACAATTGGTTTATTCAATGGCATATATATTTTGTTGGGTGTTTACAAAAAAATCGTATCTATAAAAAATGTATATTCATTAAAATTTTCATTCAAAAATATTTTAACATTTAAAGCTTTTAGTATGAATAAGCAACGCAGAACATTTATACGGAATATTTCTCTTGGCGCAGCCAGTATAGGCATAGGAGGAATTGCATCCGGCTTCACGCCGAAAAGTTATTCTAGAATTATTGGGGCCAATGACAGATTGAATGTTGCATTGATGGGTTGCGGAAGAAGGGTTGGTGCATATTACAGTGCATTGCAAAACAAAAGCAACAATGTTGACGTGGCATATATCTGTGATGTAATGAAAAAACAAAGAGAAAAAGTGGGGAAGGATCTCAACGGGAAAGTGACTGGCAACGCAACGTTAGTCAATGATATTCATGATGTTTGGAACGATAAAAATGTAGATGCAATTTTCAATGCAACTCCAGACCATTGGCATGCACCAGGTACATGGATGGCTATGCAAGCAGGTAAACATGTTTATATTGAAAAACCATGTAGCCACAACCCACATGAAGGCGAGTTGTTGGTTGCTTTCCAGAAAAAATATGGCAAGGTAATTCAGATGGGTAATCAGCAGCGATCTGCAAAAGATTCACAAGAGATTATCGCTGCAATTCATGGTGGTACGATTGGTGAAGTATATAAAGCAGTTGCATTTTATTCAAATAACAGAGGCGAAGTACCTGTAGCAAAAAAATCAGCTGTTCCAGAAGGGTTGGATTGGAATTTGTGGCAAGGTCCAGCTCCGCATGTTGAATACAATGATAATACATGGGATTATAACTGGCATTGGTATGGATGGCATTGGGGAACTGCTGAAACCGGTAACAATGCAACACACGAATTGGATGTTGCACGTTGGGCGCTTCAGGTTTCATATCCTGAACACGTTGACGTTGAGGCTGCAAAACGTCATTTTAAAAATGATGGATGGGTGATGTATGATACCATGGAAGCAAACTTCAGATTCCCTGGTGATAAAATAATTGTGTGGGATGGTAAGAGCAGGAGTGGATACAATACCTATGGTAGTGATCGGGGAACAATAATTTTTGGAAGTCTTGGAACAGTTTTTGTAAATCGAAGTGGATACACTTTGTATGACAGATCTGGAAAGAAATTGAAAGACAGTAAATCAGCAAGCAATGAGGCAGGCACTGCATTGGGCGGCGGCGGTGATATGACTGATGCGCATGTGGTAAATTTCTTCAATGTCATTCGTGGTAAAGAAAGTAAATTGAATTCACCCATCGAAGAAGGTGCTATCAGTCAGATGATGTGCCATTACGCAAACATTTCATATCGCATCGGTAAATCATTTGATATCAATCCCACTGATGGACATATACTTGATAAAGATGGAATGAAACTATGGTCACGCACTTATCAAAAAGGTTGGGAGCCTAAGCTGTAAATTTAATACGAGCTTCGACCCTTATGACCAAATAAAAAGGCCTCTGTTTTCAGAGGCCTTTTTATTATTTCTAAATTGAAATACTTTTATTTTTTTGCATTGTTGGTTGCAGCTACTTCGTTCATCAATGGTGTTGGGTCAAAAGTAAATCTAGCAGCAATGATTTTATTGTTTGCCCATTGGAATGTTATACCTCCCTCATTTTCAATTTTAGCATGTGTGGTTTTACCTGTAGCTTTCCAGGTGTACCAAACCAATGTATAAATATTGCCGGCTTTTAGTGTGTTGGTTTCATGAATTTCGTCTTTTATCAAAGAATCAGTTTTCACATAGTAATTATTCTTTTCCCAACGGATGCTATCAAAATACATATGATGTGATTGTGCAAGTTCTTTCCACTCTTTTTTGCTCATCGGCGTAGAAGAATTAAAATAGATTTTTGCTGAGTCAGATACCAATTCATCAAATTTCGGGTAAACATTTTTTGTATAATCTTCGTTGATATCCTTGATGGCTTTGGAATAATAATCATCAATTCTGGATACAGTTGTGATTGTTTCATCAACCTGAGATTCGGTTTTGCTGTTATTACATGCTACTAAAGTAGAAGCCATTGCAGCAATGAGAAATAATTTTTTCATTGTTTTTGTTTTGGTTTAAGAATCAATTATATAATGATCATGAAGATAACTTTTAAAATCCATTGTCAACTTAACGAGGTTTAAATTGAATTCCGTGGATGCTTTTAAAGACGGTAAAATCGTTGAAGAGTGGAATACGTATGATACTCGAAATATTTTTGAATTGCTTAAATAAACATTATTCTTTGTGAAATTATATTTCAATCTTACTGTAGAGTATTGAAGTAAAATATACAGTAAAAAATTAACCCTTGTAGGTTAAATCCCTACAAGGGTTTTTTTATTTTCGGTGAAGCGATAGGTGCACGTAGGTTTTTCTTTAACAATTTATATTTTCTATTCGTCGAATATTAAAGTATCTTTGCAATTCTTGATGTTATTGCTCTCTGTGTTTGTGCAGTTCTTCTTCCCAAATATGTTGTTGTTCTAACGTAAGGCAGATAAAGCATCGATTTCATAACGATGGCCTTATCACATTATTCATTTAATCATTACAAAAGTGTCGTTTAAAAATTTAAGACTCATTGAGCCTATATTGAAGGCTTTGGACGAGGAAGGGTATGAAACTCCCACTCAGATCCAACAAAAATCAATCACTCCCATTTTAGATCGGAAAGATATTTTGGGTTGTGCGCAAACAGGAACAGGTAAGACAGCTGCCTTTACCATACCAATTTTACAGTTGATGCATGAAAAACGTGCTTCAGTTAATAGTCGTGCTAAAACTATTGATACATTGATACTCACACCAACACGTGAGTTGGCAATTCAAATTGGTGAAAGCATTGCTGCATATGGCCGTCACCTTTTTTTAAGACATCATGTTGTTTTTGGTGGTGTTTCACAACATAGTCAGGTGAATGCAATCCGCAATGGTGTAGATATTTTGGTGGCTACACCAGGCCGTTTATTAGATCTGATGCAACAGGGGCATATTACACTTTCAAATATCAAATTTTTTGTGCTGGATGAAGCAGATCGCATGCTCGATATGGGGTTTATCCATGATGTTAAAAAAATTATTGCAAAGCTTCCTGTTAAAAGACAATCACTTTTCTTTTCTGCTACCATGCCACCTGAAATCAGTCAGCTTGCAGATATGTTGTTGAAGCATCCAGTTAAAATAGAAGTAACACCAGTTTCTTCAACGGCTGAGATGATTCAACAGGCAGTTTATTTAGTTGAAAAAAATGATAAACAAGATTTGTTGATAGATATTCTCAAAGATAAATCTATAGAAACCCTCTTGGTCTTTACACAGATGAAACATGCTGCAGACAAGCTTTCCAAGCGATTGAATGCTTCAGGTATTTATGCTGCAGCCATACATGGTAATAAATCACAGAATGCAAGGCAAACTGCGTTGGAAAACTTTAAAAATAAAAGAGTCAGGGTGCTTGTTGCAACTGATATTGCCGCAAGGGGAATCGATATTGATCAACTGTCGCATGTGCTGAACTATGAACTGCCGAATGTTCCGGAGACCTATGTTCACAGAATTGGCAGGACGGGCAGAGCTGGTGCTTCTGGAATAGCTTTGTCGTTTTGCAGTAGAGAGGAGAAGGCTTATTTGAGGGATATCGAAAGGCTTATCAAGAAATCAATTCCTGTTATGAATTGGGAGGTGAGTTCCATTGAGCAATCACATAACAATCAATCTTATTCCTTAAATAAAAATAATCGATCCAATAAAAGGATGACGATTCAAAAGCGGGAAACGGTTTTCGGATAAGCGATTTAGATACAGGGTTTAATTATTAAGCGGCTAGAGTAATCATGATGTTTAAATGATGTAAAGAAAAGTGCACAGTATTTTGGATTAATTGACTTCTTTACATTTTCTGAAAATATTGTAATTTAAATGCCTGTTAATCTTATGCACCTAATCTAATTCATGCCTACAATCAATCCTTTCATTCATTTTAATGTATTGTTTGCAGAAGGAGACATAGAGTTTTCATTTAATGAAAAAAGCTTGGGTTCTTATTTTGGAATGTTTAGAGACAAATATTGAATTGAGTTGATGATTCAAAACAATTAATATGAAAAAAAGAATATTAGGAAAGAATGGTTTAGAAGTTTCTGAGCTTGGATTAGGTTGTATGGGACTAACCTTTGGGTATGGTCCTGCTACCGATGAAGCTGATGCAATTTCGTTGATTCAAAAGGCATATGAATTAGGCATAACATTTTTTGACAGCGCCGAGGCATACAGTCAGGGTATAAACGAAGCCTTGTTGGGGAAAGCCGTAAAATCATTTCGCAATAAAGTAGTAATTGCTACAAAATTTGGTTTTCAAAATGGAGATGCTACACAAGGGTTAGACAGTCGACCTGAAAGAATCCGAGCTGTAGCAGAGGCATCATTAAAACATTTAAATACAGATGTGATTGATTTGTTCTATCAACATCGTGTAGATCCAAATGTTCCAATGGAAGATGTTGCTGGGACGGTGAGCGACTTGATCAAAGAAGGAAAAGTAAAACACTTCGGATTATCAGAAGCTGGAATCAGCTCAATTCGAAAAGCGCATGCTGTGCAACCTGTTGCTGCTTTACAGAGTGAATATTCGCTATGGTGGAGAGAGCCTGAAAAAGAATTAATACCAGTGTTAGAAGAACTTGGAATTGGCTTTGTTCCTTTCAGTCCTTTGGGAAAGGGCTTCCTGACTGGTGCGATAAATGAAACTACTCAGTTCGATCCAACAGATTTCAGAAATGTAGTTCCTCGTTTTTCTGAAGAAAATCGAAAGGCAAATCAGTCGATGGTTGAATTGATCAAATCAATAGCCAAGGTGAAAAATGCTACACCTGCACGGATTGCGTTGGCGTGGTTATTGGCGCAAAAGCCATGGATTGTCCCCATACCTGGTACTACAAAGCTTCATCGTTTACAGGAAAATATTGGCGCAGTAGATATTGAACTTACACAAAACGATCTTCAAAGCATTGAAGAGGCTTCTTCTAAAATTGAAATTTCAGGAGCAAGGTATCCGCAGCATTTACAAAATAGAGTGGGAAAATAAATAGCTTGATTCCTGTGATTGATTATTTCGATGAAATGATGTCGTTGATAATGTGGATATGATGCCGGGTATGAATATCCAACATGATAAAAGTATTTTTCTTATTGAGGTTTCCAAAAACTGGATGCAGGAAAAACTGATTCTCCTTTGCATTTTTTAATGCTTCGATTGAAAGCCTTGTTTTTGTGAACATTGCATCAAAATCTGTCGTTTCTGTTTGGGTAGGTTTTACAATTTCTGGAGCTTTTGCTTTTCCCCTAGGGAAACTGTTTAAGGTAAATGCCAACAGTCTTGGCAAATTGAATTTCCACTTGTATTTATTGGGGTCTGATTTGCATACTGTTTCAATGATTTTTATGATCACAAGCAGTGAGTGTTCAATATGCCAGCCAACATTCACACTCGAAATAGCCTGATTGGCTTTTTCAGCATCAGAGATATATGTATACAATGCTGATAATGGGTATTCTAGATTTCTCATGATTTATTAAGTATATGCCCCGTCAAGATAAAGTAAAATTTAGAATGAGCCTCATTGTTATGATTGAAAGCTATATTTCATTCTTTAATTTATTTCATCTAAGAGAAAGAAACATACTTCGGTTTATGAACATTCATTTTCAAAAACAAATCCTGATATACCTGTTTTAAACGTATCAAATGAAATATCCAATCCGGTAACACATAATTATAATCAACTGGTATTATAATGGCCTGCTTTATTCAATGGTAAATCGTGGACATTCTGAAGACATATTGATGGCAAAAAACTAAAACGGGTCACTCCATTTTGTATCTGTGTACACTGCCGATCCAGTGAGGGTTTTAATGAAGGATACTACTGCCTGTACTTCTGTCGCAGTTAAGTTCAATTGTTGACCAAAGCCATTTGGTTTTAAACGTGCATCTAATCTAGTATTTCCATTTACAAGATTTATTCTTCCATAATGTCCAATCACATTCTGCAGTGTTGCAAAATTTCCAGTATGCATCATGGGTGTATTTGGTGTTCCGTTTGCATTTAATAAATTTCTGAGTGAGGGTGCGCGTGTAATATTTATATCTATGCCAGGAGCATTAAGGATACCAATTACTCCATTGTTTCCAGTATTAGGGTCTATATCAAATTCCGGTGCAGCATGACAGCCCTGACAGCCCAGTCCACCGCCAATTCTAGAGCCGCCTGCATCAAAGACCGGAGGTATTAGAAATAAATCTTTCCCCTGGTTTTCCTGTGTTGTGAAATTGGGGAAAGGCTGATTATCGTTTTGAACCAATGCTCTTCCAGCATCATACTTTGAATCAAATGATTGGATGCTTCTTACGAATTGTGCCAGGCATTCCTGCATTCTTACCTCAGTAATCGAAGCATCGCCATATGCAAATTTGAACAATTCATTGTAGTAATCTAATCCTTGAAGTTTTGTCAGCAATGTCGAAAAATTTGGTCTACCATTTTGTCCACTGAATCCCATTTCAACATGGTTTTGTATGGGCTGTGTTGTCTGATTTTCCAGTGACGTAGCTCTTTCATCCCAGAAAAATTTGGTTTCATTTCCAAATCGGGCATTTATCAATCTCATTGAATGACGTGTGGTCGTTCCATTGCCTACTCCATTGCTGGCTATTGCTGTATCTCCAAAAGCAAAACTTTGTTTGTGGCAACTTGCACAGGAAATTGAATTATCAATGCTTAATTGTTTATCATAAAACAAAACACGTCCCAGTGTTGCTTTGGCATTAGAAATGGGGTTGTTACTCGCATTATCTCTTGTAATATAGGAAGGTCTTGATTGATTTGCATAATTAGCAAGCGTATTTAAATTTATTTTTGTACCAAATTTTGCATTCAATGCGGGATATGATTCGGTATTCTGTTTTGTGCAGCTTACCAAAATAATAATTACGATGGTAATTGCTGAAGTAAAAAGGATTGTTTTGTTCATATGGGGCCTTTCTAAACTGTAGACATGATAATTTATACTTCGTTTAAGAGACAAGATCACCCAATTTGTTAAAGTATTCCAAAGTATTACTTTTCCAACTTTCTTTTTGATCTGTTATCGACTTCAATACTGAAAGTACTGTTGATGGAAACCATCCCAATAATATTGGTATGATGCAGTATTCGGACGTATATGTGCAATTGATAAAAAAAATAAAATAATTGTATTATAATTTAAAGCTCATATTGATTTCTGCAACATGATATCCTTTCTTGATAATATTTTTATAAGCATTAGAGCTTTTATTCAACAATGGGTTGGTGTGATTCAAGTGAATAAAGTAAATCTTATTCTTATCTTGTAGAGATATATCTTCAAATAATTTCAAGCTTTCAATCACCAATGGATGGGGGATTTCTTCGACATTTCTATATGCAACTTCGCTGTTGCTAAAAAATGTACCATCTAGTAAAGCATAGTCAACTTGCCTTATAAGTGAAACAATATCAGTCTTCCACTTTTCCCATTTGTCTATATCAGGTATGAAAAGAACTTTTTTCTGAGGGCCCTCAACAATGTAGCCCACTGTTTCTGAATATTCATCTCTATGTGGAACGAGCAGTGGTTTTATCTTTATTGAAGATGTAATATTTTTCCATACGTTTTCTTCAATTTGTTCTACCTCAATGTTGTGTAATGAAACGAGTTGACTCCATGGACCGTTCTTTTCTAAATATACTTTCATTTTAGGCATAGCAAAAACCTTGACAGACTTACTATTCATGGCTTCGCGACCAAATTGCATGAGTCCTGTGTAATGTCCGATATGCGCATGTGTTAAAAATATACCGTCTGGTACATATGCTAGTTTCTCTTTTTGTGTCTTATTAAATGCTTTTAATTGAGAAGTAATATCAGGTGTTGCTTCAACAAGAAATTTCTTTTCATTCATTGGATCAATAATTCCCAATGAAACCACTTTTTTATTTGAGTCGATCTTTTTGCAACATTCTTTTTGGCATCCAATATGTGGTGAGCCTCCATCCTGGAGTGTACCGAGAATTAGTAAATAAGGTGAATTGTTGGAGTTTGTAGACGTATTTTGTCCATATAATATTGTAGTAATTAATAATGTTATGATGAAAAAATTTATTTTCATTCTACTACGTGGAATATATTGGAACAGCGTTGTTTTCTTTACGAGAATAGAACTACTTCAAAGGCTTAACCATAATATCTTTATAATAGACAATGCTTTTAGGGTCATGGCCTTGTAATGCAAATGTCCCACTGGAAATAATACGACCAAGGTGATTTTTTGCAGGAACAAAATCTTCCGGTTGTGTCCAATCTGTCACCACCTGATCATTGACTTTAACGATCACATGTTTCCCTTCAACACGAATATATTCTGTATACCAAACATCATCCTTTACAAAAACATCTCTTGTGTCTTTAATATCATATAATCCACCCGTTCTTTTCCAATCGGTATGTGAATTATTTACTTGAACTTCAAATCCTTTATCAGGAAATCCTTTGTCCTGGTATACCGTATGAAAATAAATACCAGAGTTTGATCCAGGCTTTGTCATCACTTGTGCTTTGAATTCAAAATTTTTGAAATCATGGTTCATCAAGGGTCCATCATAATAAAGGTGTGATCGAACGCCCGCAACTTTAATGCTTCCGTCTTCAATTGAAAAAGTACCTGGGCTCTCACTGAATTTCCAGCCATTGAAAGATTTTCCATCAAACAATGGGATCCATCCATTTTTGTGTTTTATTGAATTTGAAGTCGAACATGCTGCTAAAATGCTTGATAATGCAATTGTAACGACAAATTTTACAATTGATGTAGCTGAAGAATGTTTTATATTATTCATATTCTGAATTTAATTAAAATTCAAATCATATAAAAATAATTATCTGTCGATTCTGATTTATATAAGGTACATCTAATTATTTCTCTTGATGTAATTTAAAACTGCTTCAAGTAACTGAATTTCACAATCGACTGATCCTGCATTTGTGTTTTTAAATTAACCGTTTGAAATTCTCTGTGATTGATTACAAAATATATGTAAGACAGTGGTTTATATTCCCATGAAAACCTGACATTGTAATTTTTTGAATTGTTTTCCGTGTTTTGCTGATAAAACCCGATCAGCTGTAACCGTGGATTCAAGGCGAATCTTCCTTCAAATGCCAACAGATCAACCTTTGTATTGGTTGCATTTACGCCAACATTGCTAAACCTGTTTCTATTGAATTTGGTTTGAAATGAAATCTGAGGGACTGGTGCAAATTGCAAAGTCCATTCACCAGATCTTAAATTTCCATTGAAATACTCTCCAAAAGAGTAGAGTGTCATCAAGTTCAGTTTCTTGGATGGATCTGTGCTGGCATAAATCATTTTTCTATTATAATTATATGCTCCCTGTTGAATCGTCACACCAAGGGGTTGAAATGTTTCTGTTAAATATTGATAAGTAGGAAAAACAATAAGTCCAAAGAAAGCACCTGATTGTAAATTGAGCCACACAGGACAATAGCCAATAGTTTTTTCGATCAACTTGCCCGTCGATACTGAATGATAGAATTCAGGAAAGATGCTGGGTTCCCAAGCGCGTAACCATTTTTTGAATGGAAGATTTTTTCCTCTGTACCACCAAAAAATTCCCGGGGTAGTTCCAACAACATCATTTCTTGAAACAAACCCGAGTTGGGGATCATAATTCTTAGAAACTATAGATTGTGTCCACCAGATTTTGAACTGGTTGTTTACAAAAAAGTATTGTGCATATGCAGAGAGTCCCTGTTTGTTCTTCTCACTTGTATTGGATACTGAAACCATTGTGCTCAAAGAATGTGAAGCGCCTAATCTGAAAAATCCGTCAATCGTTCCAACAGTATTTGAACCAGTTGTCTGATCTTTTACAGATAACATTCCACCAATTCTATTTTGCTTTCCAAAATTTTCAGAAAATCTTCCAACAAAAAAATTTGTTGCAGACATATCTGATGTGCCACGCTGACGCATGAGTAACGCTCCGAAATTTCTTTTATCTGATCTGTACACATAGCGACCACCAGCTTCAATGGGGATTGGATTCCCATTGTCATCCAAACCAATTCTTCTGCTGAAAAATGGTTGAATATGCATGTTTCCGCCAGATTCATCATAGCTTCTTTTGATACCAATTCCAAAAAGCGATGCATTTTCAAGAAAAAATTGTCTTCGTTCTGGAAAAAAAACTGAAAACCTTGTTACATTATTTACCTGCCTATCTGCATCTGCCTGTGCAAAATCAGTATTGAACGTTATATCTAAAATGGAGTTTGGATTAATCCCCCATTTTACTTCACCTCCAGTTTTAAAGGAACTTGATCGATTTGTTTTTATTCCGTCAATTGATTCTTTTTCGAACGAGGTAAGTAAATACGGTTGAACCCTGATATTGGTTTGCGGTGGTGGCGGTTGGAGTCCCTTTAATACACCCGCATAGTTCATTCGAAGTGAGGTGAATGAGCGGGGGAATGGTGAGAATGCGCTGATTTCATTGGTAAGACGTCGGTTTCTGTATACATTGAAACCCCATTCTTGCGTTTCATTTTCATTGATATGATATCTTAATGTTTTCCATGGAATTGCAACTTCTGCATACCAGCCAGAATCCGTTCTCGAAGTTCTGGTTTTCCATAGACCATCCCAATCTACATCATAATATGCATCATCAAAAGCAAGCAAATCCCTTTGAACACCGTATGGATTTACGGCAAATGCCATGGCATTTCGTTTGTCATTAAATCCATCAAAAGACAATGTAACCATGTCGTGTGCCATGAAATTAAAATCTCTTTTGAAGTCAATTGCGCGAATTGCTTTTTTACCCATGGTATCTCTTGCATAGACACCCACGTATAAAAAATTTTTATTGAATAAAACCTTTACCTCTGTTTCATGATTGGGAGTATTTCCCTGAAAGGGTTCTATCATGGTGAACCTGGGGGACGAAGGGGATAATTTCCATTCATTTTCATTGAGGATGCCATCAATTTTGATTGAAGTCGAAATTTTTTGTGACTGGATTGATTTTCTGATTGAATCAGGTTCAAATACAGTTGCGTCCTGACTAAGCGCAAACAGCGGAAATAAAAAAATGAATAGTAATAAAGTATTTCTCATATGATACCGGAGCTGAAATCGCACATAAATTACAACATTTGAACGAGTGTCAAGTAATTTAATGATCTGTTATTGAAGTGTGATAATGAACTATTTGCTCTCCTCTCTTAGCATAGCTAGGAGCTCTTTATTCATGTCAATTGCTTTGAATATAAATAAATTGAGGTCCTGGTTCCTTGTCCCTTGCAATCGTGCAATTTGATTGACATATGTTTCAAAATCAAATTTATCTCTGTTTAAAATTTTTTGATTTGCAGTAAATAAAGGCATTTTTGGTTTTGTGTTTTTATTTATTATATCCAACACACCTGCGAAATCTTTGTTAGCGGTTATAGATGGTGATACAAAATGATTTTGTCTATATTCTTCAAAATAATTATCCATCATTGTTAAAATTCTATTTTCCCTGTTTTTCATGTTCTTGATTTGGAAATAATATTCCTTCAATTTTTTGACCAACTCTTTGTTGTCGAGGTATCTCAGTGTTCCTGAATTGATTGCCTGTTCCCAAGTAGCATCGTTGGGTTCCCAATTTGTTCTGAGGGATAAAATCGCATGAAAAAAGTAAAGTTCATTTATTCTGCTTTCCCAATTTTTGTTTTTATACAGTTCATAAATGGAATCTGCAGCTTCTTTTTGATTTTGGATCAGAAATGTTATGCCATATAAACCTATAGAATCATTTCTCAAATCTGTCTCTAATTCTGCAAGGTATACTTCACCTCTTTTTGTTTCTATTTGGTGTTCACGAACATTTTCGGCAAGAAATCCCAATGATACTGCTGCAAAGAGCATAAAAAACTCTGTGATGTGTTCTTTCCAGTTTTTAGGTTTATGTGAATGATGGTGGACTTCCATATTAATATTATATACCTGAATGTATTAAATAACTTCCATTTTTAGGGTGTGTTCTTCGAATAAATAAATGGAATCGATTTCTTCAAATTGAAGAGAATAATTCATGTTCTAAAATGCTTTAGTTGAATAAATTATAATAAATTGATGTATCAAATTTGAGTTGATATGAAAAAGCTTTTGTTTGCCGCTATTACTGCCCTTTCATGTACATTTTTAGCTGCGCAACCTTGGAAACCTGCAGGAGAAAAAATAAAAACCCAATGGGCAGATAAAGTTGATCCCAACAATCCACTTCCGGAATATCCTCGTCCACAAATGGTCCGAGCAGATTGGATGAATCTGAACGGTTTGTGGGATTATGCGATTCTTCCGAAAGGGAATAATATACCTTCCACTCATCAAGGAAAAATTCTGGTGCCTTTTCCTATAGAATCGAGTTTGTCTGGTGTTCAAAAGACAGTTGGAGAAAACAATGAATTGTGGTATCAACGAAATTTTACCATTCCTTCAAATTGGAAAAATAAAAAAGTCATTCTCAATTTTGGTGCTGTAGATTGGAAGGCAGACATATGGGTAAATGATATTAAGGTGGGTTCGCATCAGGGTGGATATACCCCCTTCAGCATTGATATCAGCGCAGCTCTTTTAAAAGATAAATCACAAAAGCTAACTGTACGTGTTTGGGATCCAACCGATGCCAGTTTTCAACCCCGTGGTAAACAAGTAAGAAATCCACAAGGGATATGGTATACTGCTGTTACTGGGATCTGGCAAACTGTTTGGCTTGAGCCTGTTGAACAATCTTTTATTCAACAGATAAAAACTGTTCCCAATATTGATGGTGGAAATATTACTGTTGCAGCACAAACAGTTGGTGCATCATATGGTGATATCATTCAAGTGAATATGTTAGACAATGGGAATGTGGTTGGAACATCTAAATCATTGGTTGGACAGGAAACAGTTGTATCGATCCCCAATGCGAAACTATGGAGTCCGGAGTCACCTTTTTTATATGATGTTGAAGTTGAACTCATCCACAATGGAGTTGTAAGTGATAAAATTAAATCTTATACCGGCATGCGTAAGATTTCAACCAAAGTGGATGCTGATGGCATTGTGCGCATGCAATTAAACAATAAAAACTATTTTCATTTTGGCCCTCTTGATCAGGGATGGTGGCCTGATGGTTTATACACCGCCCCAACAGATGAAGCACTTGCATATGATATTCAAAAAACGAAAGACTTTGGATTTAACATGATCCGCAAACATGTAAAAGCTGAACCTGCAAGATGGTATTATCATTGTGATAAACTTGGCATATTGGTTTGGCAGGATATGCCAAGTGGAGATGCGAATCCACGTTGGCAGATGAGAAATTATTTCAATGGATTAGAACTTCAGCGAAGCAAAGCATCAGAAAATAATTTCATTCAAGAGTGGAAAGAGATCATGGACTTTACATATAATAATCCTTCTTTAGTTGTTCGTGTTCCATTCAATGAAGCATGGGGGCAATTTAAAACACCTGAAATTGTTGAAATGACTAAAACATATGATCCATCTCGATTGGTGAATCCTGCGAGTGGTGGTAATCACTACGACGTTGGTGATATGTTGGACATGCACAATTATCCAGATCCGGTAATGGGAATTTTTGATGCTAAGAGGGTGAATGTGTTAGGTGAATATGGTGGACTCGGATTGGTGGTGAAGGATCATATTTGGGAAAACAACCGCAACTGGGGGTATGTGCAATACAAATCTTCTGAAGAGGTAACAAATGCATATGTTGAATTGACAGAGAAGTTAAAAAGATTGATTCCCTTTGGATATTCTGCTGCAGTTTATACACAAACCACTGATGTAGAAATTGAAATCAATGGATTGATGACGTACGACAGAAAACTCATCAAGTTAGATGAAGCGAAAATCAAGAATGCCAATCAAAAGGTGATTGCGACATTGAAGTAATTAAACTGTTTGATGTTAGATTCTATATAAATCTTCCTTCCAATTTTTGATTTGTTCTTTTATTTCTTTTGAACGCAATGATTCTTCTGCAGCTTTTTTTGCAAGTGATGGAAGTTCTTCATCCGAAGCAAATCTAAGCGCAATAATTTGTCGAATGTTTAAGCGGCTGTCAAGCGGTTTCCCTGTAAGTATAAAATGTCTTAGTTTTTCTTCTGCGCGAATTGCTCTGTCTTGTGCTTTAAGCGCATAGCTTCTCACCAAAGAACCTATCAAAAAAATAAGAACAAACACTACTACCAGTAATGAAGCACTGTAATAATTATCTGGTTTAGAATTGATAAGGTTTACGATACTTCCAATAAGTCCTGCTAAACAAAGCGGGGCAGATATGAAGTGAAATGGTGCATGGTATCTGGTATGGTTTTTAAAGTTTTGAGCTGTCATATATCATTGGTTTGTTTTACAAAATTGAGATATCTTGGTCAAGTAATGAACAAAAGGTAGTTATTATTTGTAATGATAAAAATAAAAAGATCATGGAAGAAATGATTCCAAATGAAGGATTTCCAAAGGCAGCTGCCAATCAGCCATGTTGCGTAAATCTTGAAGCAGGTAAAACATATGCGTGGTGTACTTGCGGACTCAGTGAAAAACAGCCTTTTTGTGACGGACGTCATAAGAAGATTGAGGGAATGCCATTCAAGAGTTTAA
Organism: Chitinophagaceae bacterium; assembly: GCA_017853575.1. Classification (GTDB taxonomy): domain Bacteria; phylum Bacteroidota; class Bacteroidia; order Chitinophagales; family Chitinophagaceae; genus Pollutibacter. The sequence continues at coordinate 37,975 of JAFMJI010000003.1, forward strand.
GGTTTGAGTCGACTGAAAACAAAGAGGCATGGTTGTGTCAATGTAAGATGACAAAGAATCCGCCTTATTGCGACGGAAGTCATAATCAATTATAATATTAGGATGTCAAAAATGTATATTCTTCTAATTATATTCTCAGCTTTCATTCTATTTCAATCTTTTATGGCATTTTCTACTTCAAAAATTGAAAAACAAAAGTATCGCGTTGTAAAGACTGAAAAAGAATTTGAAATTAGGTTTTATCCTCCTGCAGTACTCGCTACTATCAGATCCTCTGCAAGTTCATACAGAGAACTTGCGAGCAATGGATTTAGAAGAATCGCAGGCTATATATTTGGCAACAATGAAGCATCTACCAAAATTGCCATGACTTCTCCCGTACGTATGGACATCAATCAAAAAAACTCTTCTATGAGTTTTGTGATGCCCTCTCAATATGAACTTAAAGATCTTCCAAAACCTAAGGATGCAAGTGTCGAAATACATGAATCACCAGCCGAGTATGCAGCTGTCATAGAATTTGGTGGATTTGCCACAGATGAAAAAATCAAGAAGTATGTTGATCAGTTGAAATCAGTTCTTTCTGAAAAAGGCATTAATACCATTGGCAATTTTAAATATCTTGGGTACAATCCTCCATATCAATTCATTGGGAGAAAGAATGAAATCATTATAGCTGTAGATTGGAAAGAATAAACTTTTCTTCCTCTTGCATTTTCAAATTATTATTTAAATTGTTTACAAGGATGTGAAATAAGTCCTGATATTTTTATTAATTATTTTTAGAAAAAACTAATCTTAATTTTTTTTCATTCTTTTTCCAGAATGAAAAAAATGAGCCAGTTACTTCATCAGCATCTGGCAATATCCATGGTCTTGGATCTTCGATTCCTTGGTAATGTTCATTCAAGGGATGTTCCCGGTAATGAATTGTTGAATCTGCTGTCTTTGATTTTAGTTCTTCAAAACTTCCTGTAAAAATTTGCACATCTTTTATGTTCGAAGAAAGTTCTATCATAAAAGAAATGCATTGATCTGAAACTGGGTATTTCTTAAAAATCGCTGGCTCCAATAATAAAATTCGGTTTGCTTTGATATCTGATTTCCAGGTTGGAGATAGATTGTAATAATTGTATAAGAGCGTTGGAAGTGATTGGTCTATCTGAATTGAAGTATTTTCAGGTAGGTTGGTTTCGAAGTCAATGATTTCATGATTCTTTAATTCTGCGGGAGTTGAGAGGTTTTGTAATACCTCGTATGAGGTATCTAAGAAGGTGTTGGTTTGATTAGTACCAGTGTAGTGGTTGATGTTTTCCTGATTTGCTATATATTTTTTATTTGAAAAAGTGCCAGCCACCCATTGCCATGAAAGTGCATTGCTGCCCCAATCTCCATCGAGAAGATAATAATACATCCATTGTGCAGGATGGTACCAATGTGAATTACCAAGATTGCAACTGAGAAATGCAACATACATTCTTAAGTGATTGTGCATTGATCCCTCAGTTTTTAATTTTTTGATTCCTTCATCAATTGCATGGATACTTGTTTGAGCATTGTTGATTGATATAGGGATACCCCAATTGCTTATATTTTCTTGTTTATTTTTTAGATCACTATCAATCATTGATTTTTTAATTTGCCATACTCTTTGAAAATATTCTCTCCAAAGTAGTTGCTGGATGAATTTTTCACATTGATAATAAGTGTATTTCTTCCGGGCAAGATGTTGGAAGATCATTTCAGTATCCAATACACCTCTTGATATATATGGGGATAGTTGTGTTACAGCACCATGGATGAAATTTCTTGTTCTACCGTATTTAACAGGATCGATTTGATCCAGCAGTTGAATAATTTCGTTATAGTTGGTGATATATTTTTTCTCACTCATTATTGTAATCAACGTTTACTGATTTTGTTATGTGTTATTTGTCTTTGTAGCGCACATTTGAAACGGTTGATTTCAGGATTTCTTTTCATTCGATGTTTCTGGCTTACACCGCTGTTTACACGTTTTCTCCATAGATTGAAACTTGATCTTTTGAGTTGATTTCTCATCAACTGTATCACATCTGATTCAGTCATCCCAAATTGTATAAAGATCGCCTCAAACGGTGTTCGATCTTCCCATGCCATTTCTATAATGCGGTCTATTTCAATCTCTTTTAAAATTTTATGCTGCACCTTTTGTAGTTTCATTGTATTAAAGCTGTTTCAACAATTTCATGAGCTTAAAAGTTTTATTAGTGATCTGTTTTTAATAAATACTTTTTTCTGTAGAATATTTGATCTGTAAAAGCCTGTAAGAATTATACAAAAAAATTCACATGAAGGGCAAATGTCAAAGATTAGTAAAAACGAAGTTTGAATTTTCTTTTCCCTTTGCTTTCTGATAGCTTTGCGAAAAAAAATAATGCATTCTTCTTATTTAACACAATTACAATCTGAGATAAAACCATTGAGGGAAAAATTGGTGCATCATCCAGTGTATGCATCCATTCAATCAATTGACGATTTACAATTATTCATGGAGCATCATGTTTATGCAGTGTGGGATTTCATGTCATTGTTGAAAGCATTGCAAAACAAACTTACTTGTGTAAAAATTCCTTGGGTCCCAACTGGTAATGCAAATACGAGATACTTGATCAATGAAATTGTAACCGGCGAGGAGAGTGATGTTGATAATCTTGGTCAAAGAATGAGTCATTTTGAGCTGTATTTGAAAGCTATGCAACAAGCGGGTGCTGATACTGCATCAGTGGGAAGGCTTATAAATGAGGTACATGCTGGAAGAGAAATTTCAGCGATATTGTCATCATCTTTTATACCAGCATCTGCGAGTAAATTTTTGGGAAACACTTTCGATGTGATTGAAACTGATCAATCTCATTTGATGGCAGCTGTGTTCACATTTGGACGAGAAGATCTGATTCCAGATATGTTTATCAGTTTTATCAATGAGTTAAAAAAAGAGTTTCCTGATAAGGTTGATATATTCCAGTATTATATCGAAAGACATATTGAGGTAGATGGAGATCATCACAGTGTCTTGGCATTGGAGATGACTGCAACACTTTGTGGTAACGATCCTCAAAAATGGAAAGATGCAACTTCATATGTGAAGAAAGCGCTTCAATCTCGCATTGATTTGTGGGATGAGATTTATGCTAAAATCGAAGAAAATCAATTGAAGGAGGTAAATTAATTATTTACCTTCTTTCAATTACTATAGCAATGATTTAATTATACTAAAATCAAAACCAAATCAACGGGTGCCTTACAGGTAGATTTCTGATAATTTCATCTGTCTGAGGTGCATGATCCAATTTTTCCCAAGTGTTAAAAAGGTCATCTTTTTTAAGTGCATATGCACCAAAAAGTAGAAACGGTTGAGCAACCGGCCATTGATCCCAATACATCAGGTCTTTTTTGAATGGCCAGGAGTCTTTGTTCTTTACAAAAGGGGTAATAAATGATATTCCTTTCTCTATTGATTTGTTGTTTTGCGTACTATAGTTCCAAAGATTATTATACTTGTCTGATAAAATTTGGCACAACATGCTCATGGCATCCAAGTTGAAAAGCGAATAGCCAAAGGGTTTAGTTCTATTCAATTCTTTCGGGAAACTACCGTCTATGTCCATTTGCTCTGGTAGGTGTACATATTTGTACCGGTAAATACATGTATCAATCAGTAGTTTGTTACCGGTGAATTTTGCAAATGCTGCTACTTGCATTGTCCAGCATGTTGCATGGTTGTTCACTGCGTTTTTTTCATCAATACCGTATGGGTGTGATGTTATCCATTTTAGGTATTGATCAAACCAATTTCTGAATAATTTGTATTCAACTTTATCTGCAGATTTTGAATGTTCAAGTTTTAACAAGGATTGTGCAACTTCCATGAATTGTATCATGTCAATGATGCCAATGCCTCTTCCCGTAAATTTTCCTTTGATTGCCTGTGCATATAACATATGCGGGTTCATGCGTGTAGCTGTATCAATTAACCAAGCGCGCGCATGTTCGAAAGCTTTCCTTGCATATTTTTCATCATTGGTTAATATGTATGCAGAAGTAAGTGCACCGATCATTTTACTGAAATTGATCATTGCAGTTCGGTGGGCTGTAAAATTATCTGGGTTGGTCAATCCATCTTTTTGAATATATGGACCATCGGGGTGTTGCGGATCTGGCCACCAGTAATCACCTTCTGAAAAAAAATCATGTTTCCCTCCAGCACTTCTTTCAGTTTGAAAATTAGTAATTGTGATAGGATTGCTACGAAGTGCTTCGTCTGCTTCTTTTAATATGCCTGATTTAAGAAGAGTGATTGCTTCTTTTTGAATATTCAATCTCTGGCCATACAGATTTAAACATGAGAAAAGTATGATCGAAACAATAAAAAGGCTGAAATAAGTTTTCATCACCAATAACCTAATGAAAGCAAATCTTTATTTGAAGTGAATTATTTAATAGAATATTCATTCTCTAATTCTTTCTAAATTTTCTGTTATTCCTAAATATATATAATTTTATTCCTATTACTTCAAAACATATAAAATGGAAGTTCATCATTCTCATCATTCAGGTGGTCATAGGAAAAATTGGAAGGAGTATATCACAGAGTTTATCATGTTATTTGCTGCGGTGACCCTTGGCTTCTTTGCAGAAAACCTGAGAGAACATCAAATTGAAAAAATAGAGAAATACAATTTCTTCAGAACATTCATTATGATTTAGAACAAGATCTCAGGGAGATTGAAATAACAACTGCTTTCAATATAGAAAAGCAATTGATGAATGACAGTCTTGTGATGGAGTATTAGGCCAAAGGGTATCAATCCAATTTACCCAGATTTTATTATCTCGTTAAAAATGCCATCATTAGAAAATTCTTTGATCATTCTTCATCTGGATTTACACAACTGAAAAATGCTGGGGGACTTCGACTTGTGGAGGACAAGTCGATTATTCAAAAAATAATTGATATTGAGAATACTGTAATGATCGTTGAGAGTTTACAGGAAAGTATGGATCAGAATCTGTTGTTGTTGCGTGATGAGCTAAATAGTATTCTTGATCCGGTTACCAATAATAAAATGAATAGGAGTCAGAATTTAATGAATAGAAAAAGTCCTTATTTATTGCTGAGGCGTTACAATTATCCAGACGATCCTAATCCATTGACGACATATGAAACGAAAACTTTAAGTCGATTGATCAATTTATGTTCAGGCCCTGCAAATACGACGCTTCATATAAATTATTATCTGAGTCGATTGAAACAACAAGAAGAAATATTGAATGAGGAAATACTTAAAAAATTTGGAGATCGATTTAAGGATTGATGGATGCATTAGGACCAATCAAATCCCATAGATTACCATATATGTCTTTGAAGACAGATACTGTTCCATAAGGCTCTTCTTGAATTGGCCGGATAAACTCAACCCCTCTGCTTGTATAATTATTATAGTCCCTCATAAAGTCATCGGTATAGAGAAACAGAAATACCCTGCCACCTGTTTGGTTTCCAATGCAATTGATTTGCTCACTTGTTGAAGCTTTTGCCAATAAAATTTGACAACCTGCTCCATTTCCTCTTGGTTTAATCACCACCCATCTTTTAGCATCAGAAAGTTTTGTGTCTTCTATTAATTCGAACCCCAGGGTATTTGTATAATACTCAATTGCTTCATCATATTCTTTGACCAACAGGCTTATTTGTCCTAATTGCTGATTCATTGTTCTGAAAAAGTTAAAATGTTTTAAAAGAAATAAGAGTTTTTAAATATAAAGAGATCTGTTGTATTTTCGTAATGCTCATGCAAAATTGGAATACTCATAATAATAGATTGATTTTCATGGATGTTTTCAGAAAAACTTCCTCTCTATTCCGATTTGCATTGCTAATGATTTGCTTTCTTTTCATTCATCAGATATCAACTGCTGGTGATTTAATTAGGACGATATCTTTCAATACTCCTAAAAAGAGTGAAGCGGTACAATTAAACATCACAAATAAGTATTTTACTTCAGAAATTCCATTACAATCTGGCCAATTATCTCATGGAGTTGAGGCTGAAGTCGAGTCTTCTGAAGATGATATTCATCATAATCTGGCGGATACCAACAACAATTCTGCTCAAAATTTTTTACTTGAAGAGTTTATCTATACAGCTTTTATCAAATCTCGCTATTTAAGATTGGTATCATCTAATCACGAAAAGGCTTTAGTTCCTTACTTTGTATTATATCATTCCTGGAAGAATTATTGTATTTAATTTTTGTTTCTAACTAATGTTTACAGAGTGAATTCTGTTGAGCAATAGTAGATGTAGCAGTTTCTATCGCTACATACTCCTCTTTCCATCTAACTAAAACAGTATTTTAATGAAAAAAATTTTCCTACTTTTCTCCTTAGCATCTATTATTTTATTTTCATCATGTTCACATAAAAATGAGCAAGTTGAGGAAGAAGAAGAATTTCTTGTAACCAGTCCTCTGCAAGCTGATACTACCATCTATAAAGAGTATGTGAGCCAAATAAGATCTGCCAGTCATATTGAGCTCAGGTCTCAAGAGAAAGGTTATTTACAAAATATTTATGTAGATGAAGGGGAGTATGTACGCAAGGGTCAGCTGATGTTTAAATTGATGCCAATGGTCTATGAAGCAGAAGTAGAAAAAGCCAAAGCAGAATTGAACTATACTGAAATTGAATATAAAAATACCAAGAGCCTTGCTGATAAAAATATTGTGTCGCCCAATGAATTGGCGCTTTCAAAAGCCAAGCTGGACAAGGCAAAAGCAGAACTAACGCTCGCACAAGCGCATTTAGGATTTACTGAAATTCGTGCACCTTTTAATGGGTATATGGATAGATTTTATACAAGATTAGGAAGTCTTGTAGAAGAGGGTGAATTGCTTACAACTCTTTCAGATAATAGTAAAATGTGGGTGTATTTCAATGTTAGTGAGGCCGAGTATTTAGATTATATGAAGCAATTAAAAAATGGGAACAAGCAACGCGTTATGCTACAGCTTGCTAATAAGGAAATGTATGATTTGTCTGGTGTCGTTGAAACAATAGAAGCAGATTTTAATAATGAAACAGGTAACATTGCATTCAGGGCTGCATTTTCCAATCCCAAAAGTATACTTCGTCATGGTGAAACAGGAACGATTCTGATGCCAGTTTCATTGAAAGGAGCAGTTCTCATTCCTCAAAAAGCAACATTTGATGTGTTGGATAAAAAATATGTATACGTAGTTGATAAGGATAACATATTACAAGCAAAGCAAATAATAATTTCTCATGAATTGCCTCATTTATATATCGTATCAACTGGATTGAACCCAGGCGATAAAATACTTGCAGAAGGCATAGGTAAAGTCAAGAACAAAGAAAAAATAAAATACAAGTTTGTTTCTTTTGAAAAAGAGTTAGCCGAATTGAATAAGTTACATGCAGAGTAAGAAAGAAACTAAAAACAATCAATCATGTTTGAAAAGTTTATAAAAAGACCTGTACTTGCAATTGCCTTATCTGTTGCGATTGTGTTTATGGGGCTATTGGCAATTTACACTTCACCAGTAGCACAATTTCCTCAAATAGCTCCACCAAGGGTATCCATTTTTATCGAGTTCCCTGGTTCCAATGCTGATGTACTTGTTAAATCAACACTCACAATTTTGGAACGTGCCATCAATGGAGTACAAGGCATGCAATATTTGTTGTCAGATGCAACAAGTGCAAGTGAGGCATCTATTGATGTTGTATTTGAACCAGGAACGGATCCAACATTAGCTGCAGCTAGGGTAAAATCTAGAGTAGATCAAGTAATGACCAACTTGCCTCCACTGGTACAACGCGAGGGTGTGATCGTCTCTCCCTTACAACCCAGCATGCTCATGTATCTAAACCTATATAGTAAAGACAATAGTTTAGATGAGAAATTTCTATTCAACTACGCCAACACATATATCCTTCCAGAGGTACAAAGGATCAAGGGAATGGGTTTGGCACAGGCAATTGGTAGCAGATCATTTGCTATTAGAGTTTGGTTAAATCCAGATCGGATGAGGGCATACAATGTTTCAGCAGAAGAAGTGTTGAAATCGATTGATGAACAGAGTGTGATGGCACGCCCTGGGCGAGTTGGATTGAGTTCAGGTAAAAGAGCTCAGTCGCAAGAATATGTTTTCACTTATAAAGGATGGTATAATACTCCAGAGCAATATGAGGATATTATAATTAAAGCAACAGCAGATGGTGAAATATTAAAATTAAAGGACATTGCACAGGTTGAAGTTGGAAGTGAATTTGTTGATATTTATTCAAATAAAGATGGTCATCCTTCTGCATCGCTTGTATTAAAGCAAAGTCCGGGGAGCAATGCAAGCAAGGTAATTGAAGAAGTTAAAAACAAACTAAAGGAATTAAAAAAAGATTTTCCACCAGGGATTGATTATGAAATCAATTACGATGTATCAAAATTTGTAGATGCATCGATTGAAAAAGTATTACATACACTTTTAGAAGCATTTATACTTGTTGCCATTGTTGTGTTTATTTTCCTTGGTGACTGGCGATCTACATTGATTCCTATTTTAGCAGTTCCAGTATCATTGATTGGTGCATTTGTTTTCATGAAGTTCTTTGACTTGAGCATCAATCTCATTACCCTTTTTGCCTTGGTATTGGCAATTGGTATTGTGGTGGATAATGCTATTGTAGTAGTAGAGGCAGTGCATGTAAAAATGGAAGTCAATCATCTTTCACCCCTTGAAGCTGTAAAAAAAGTCGTCGGAGAAATCAGTGGAGCCATTATAGCAATCACGCTTGTAATGACTTCGGTATTTATTCCCGTTGCATTCATGTCTGGACCGGTGGGAGTTCTTTATCGTCAGTTCTCACTTACCATGGCTGGGGCTATTGTTATATCTGGGTTTGTTGCCCTTACACTTACACCCGTATTATGTGCCATCCTTCTGAAGAATACGCACGGGAAACCCAAACGTAAATCACCGATCAATATATTTATTGATTGGTTCAATAAAGGATTTGAACGAGAGACAAACCGGTATACTAAATTACTTTCTGTAATCATCAATCGCAAGGTTGTCACTTTTGGAATGTTAGGTTTATTTGCAATTGGTGTAGTTGGAATTAATAAAATACTTCCAGCAGGATTTATTCCTAGTGAAGACCAAGGACAGATCTACGCGATCATCCAAACTCCCCCGGGCACTACACTTGAACGTACAAACGAAATATCAAGAAAGTTGCAAAGTTTATCAAAGCAAGTAGAAGGAGTTTCATCTGTTACTTCATTAGCAGGTTATGAAATTCTTACTGAAGGAAGAGGGTCTAATGCTGGAACATGTTTGATCAATTTGAAGGATTGGTCAGAACGAAAACATTCTGTAAAAGAGATTGTAAAAGAATTAGAAGAGAAATCAAAAGACCTTCCCGCTACTATTGAATATTTTGAACCACCTGCTGTGCCTGGTTATGGAACTTCAGATGGTTTCTCATTGCGTTTATTGGATAAAGGCAGTGATGTAGATTATCAGGAATTTGATCGAGTGAATGCTGAGTTTCTTGCGGAATTGAAAAAGAAAAAAGAACTTACTGGACTTTTTGCTTTTTATTCTGCCAAATATCCACAGTATGAAATTTTTGTAGACAATCAATTGGCTATGCAAAAAGGTGTATCGGTTGGTGCAGCAATGGAGAACCTGAATATTATGATCGGAAGCACATACGAGCAAGGGTTTATTCGATTTAATAATTATTATAAAGTATATACACAGGCCGGACCAGAGTTTAGAAAACAACCATCTGATCTTTTAAACATGTTCATTAAGAATAATCGTGATGAAATGGTTCCATACTCTGCTTTCATGAAGATTAATAAAACACAAGGTCCCAATGAAATTTCAAGGTACAATTTGTATATATCTTCTTTGATCAATGGGATACCTGCAAAAGGATTTTCATCAGGAGATGCTATAAATGCCATCAAAGAAGTTGCCTCAGAAAAATTACCAAGAGGGTATGATATCGCATGGGAGGGACTTTCATACGATGAAGCAAAAAGAGGCAACGAAGCATTGTATATTTTCCTTGTTGTAATCTTCTTTGTTTATCTGATTCTGTCGGCTCAATACGAAAGTTTTATTTTACCATTTGTAGTGTTGCTCTCTATTGTACCTGGCATCTTCGGATCGTTTATGCTTTTAACAGCAATGGGGTTGGCCAATGATGTATACGCTCAAGTAGGGCTTATCATGCTGGTTGGTTTGCTTGGGAAAAATGCTGTGTTGATTGTAGAGTTTGCTGTTCAAAAACACAATCAAGGAATGAGTGTGCTCGAAGCAGGAATTGAAGGAGCCAAGGCCCGTTTCCGTCCTATTTTAATGACATCATTTGCTTTCATCGCTGGTTTGATTCCGTTGGTAATAGCTACAGGACCAGGAGCTGTGGGTAACCATACCATTGGAGCTTCCTCACTTGGGGGCATGTTATTTGGAACCATTTTTGGGGTACTTATCATTCCGGGACTGTACTACTTTTTTGGTAAACTTCAGGAGGGAAGACAACTCATAAAAGATGAAGATGAAACACCATTAAGTGAAAGATATGTAGAACAAAATTCTACTGCAGCACTCAGTACTCGAATTCAAAAAATTATAAACCGAATCCTAAATAAAAAATGATAAATAAATCAAAGCATAAACTAGTTCTTTTTTCACTGATCTTTCTTTGGTCAAGTGCCTGTAAAATACCTGCCATCACAGGAAAAAAAGAACAGACGGCAACTCCGGCATCTTATATTAGTTCATTGGATTCTACCAATTCTGCCGCAATCAAATGGAAGAGTTATTTCAAAGATCCCAATTTGATTGCATTGATTGATACTGCATTGAAGAACAATCAGGAGTTGAATATCACCCTGCAAGAAATTGAAATGAGCAAGAATGAAGTGATGGCGAGAAAGGGGGAGTACTTACCGTTTCTTCGTTTAGGTGCAGGTGCTGCTGCTGTGAAGGCAGGTAAATATACTTGGGATGGTATTTCAGAGGAAGATTTGAAAAATAATCCTGATAAAGGCAGAAAATATATTGGTGAATTCATGGGTGGCGGTATATTCTCATGGGAGCTTGACCTTTGGAAAAAACTTCGCAATGCCAAGAAAGCTGCCGCCATGAGGTATTTGTCTTCTATTGAAGGAAAAAATTTCATGGTCACAAATATCATTGCTGAGATTGCGGGTTCTTATTACGAATTGATCGCCCTTGATAACATGTTGGCTATTGTAAATCAAAATATAGAAATACAAAGCAATGCATTGCGGGTTGTTAAATTAGAAAAAGAAGCTGCTAAGGTTTCTCAATTGGCAGTGAATCGTTTTGAAGCACAGCTGCTTTATACCAATAATTTGCAATACGAGATCAAGCAAAATATTGTTGAAACTGAAAATAAAATAAACTTTTTAGTTGGCAGATTTCCGCAACCTATACAAAGAAATTCTGCTGCCTTCAACAATCCTGTCAGTGATCCAATTTTTACAGGAGTGCCTTCACAGTTATTGGGAAATCGTCCGGATATTCGTCAGGCTGAGTTAGAACTAGCTGCATCCAAGTTGGATGTACAATCTGCCAAAGCCAATTTCTATCCATCCATTGGTTTAAGAGCAGGACTCGGCTTCGAAGGCTACAATCCTTTGTACTTAATTAAACCTGCTTCAATATTTTACTCATTGGGAAGTGATTTGGTAGCACCGCTGATCAATAAGAATGCGATCAAAGCAACTTATTTGAATGCAAATGCCAAGCAGATTCAATCTGTTTACAATTATGAGCGATCAATTCTCAACGCACAAATCGAAGTAGTAAATCAACTTTCTCAGATAGAGAATTACACCAAAAGCTTTGAGACAAAATCAAAAGAAGTTGAAATACTTACTCAGTCTATTGATATTTCTAATGACTTGTTCAGATTTGCAAGAGCAGATTATATTGAAGTGTTGCTTACTCAGAGAGAAGCATTGGATTCTAAGATTGATTTGATAGAGATCAAATTAAAGCAAATGGTTGGGAAAGTAAATGTATACCGTGCTTTGGGCGGAGGGTGGAATTGATATTTTACCGATATTCATCAAGCAAATATTAAAATTGAGACAGCATCATGGGGTCAATCAATCATGATGATTTCATGATGATGTCTTTTTAGGTCTGAACAAAATTTGATGATAAGACAATCGATTTTTTATTGCTTGTATTTCATTTTTACATTTCCTTTTTTAATCAAGGCTCAACATTCTGTTGAATTATCTTCTGTGTCAGGATTAATGGTTTCTCATTCAGATGTAACAAACAATCTGAACCTTCGAAAATCATTTGGATTTCAATCAACAGTACTTTGGAAACTGCCACCCAACAATTCAACTATACCAACTCATCCAGCCTCCAATTATAGATACCTTGGTTTTTCGGTTTACGGCATGGATATGGGAGATGGTTTTTTAAATGGGAATAAAACAATCCGAGAGCAATTGATAGGTATGGGAATTGGTGCAGGGGGGATGATGATTGCTGGTGCAAACATTCATAGTAAAAACGTATCTAGCAAAAATGATTTACGTGTTCAATGTGGATTTGGACCCATGCTCGTAACTAAATATTATAATCCAGTTACCAATCCACTCAACCTCGCCATTAGTTCAACATTAAATTTCGGTAGTCTATTAAAAGGTCAGTTTCTTCATCAATTGAGTAAATCTTCAACCCTTACAGCAGGGTTAGAATTATTTCATGTTTCTAATTCAAATCTACAGAAGCCAAACAATGGGCTCAATTATTTTCAGGCAAGTATTGGTTGGATGCAAAAATTGCATGAAACTGCAAGTCATCAATCTACTGTAAAAGATAAGCCGTATAAAGATCGCTGTTATTACATAGGTAAACCATCTGAACAACTTGCTTCAACATTTCAGGTTTCTTTTCGAATGGCTTATCGAAAATACCGAAGTGATTATCCTGTTTATTATCCTGTTTGGATTTTGGAAGGTGATTATGGATTTACAAATAAAAAAATAAATGTTGCAGGTAGTGTAAACGATCAACGACCACTTCCAAAAGGTGAATGGAGGATAGGATTTGATCTTTTTCATGAAAATGCGGCAACTGCAAAATCTGTAAATGGAACTTTATTAAGCATTGATCCAAGATGGGAATTGGGGTTGTATGGTAGAAGGGTTTTCAGGGTTGGATTTGTCGATATTTTCATTGATTTAGGAACCTATCTGATTCCTCCTAAAGCAGAACGAGTAAAACTTCTTCAAAAAAGCAAGTGGTTATACAATTCATTTGGTACTCAGTACAGAATCAGTAAAAATGTTTTTTTAATTTATCGAATGAAAGCGCATTATCATGTGGCAGATTATCTGGAAATGGGGTTGGTTGGTCGTTTATAAAACTGTTTATTTTCAAATCATATATTCTGGCCAGTTGAATTCGATAACTTTGTCTTTGATTTAATATTTGATGATGCATAGCGAAGCAATTTCGGTATTCGACATGTTCAAAATTTGTGTTGGACCGTCCAGTTCACATACCCTTGGTCCATGGCGAGCTGCAGAGAAACTCATATATTTTCTAAAGCAACAGCATATTTTAAAAAATGTAAGTTCTATTAAAGTATTGCTCTATGGTTCATTGGCAAAAACCGGTAAAGGGCATGGAACTGATTTGGCCATTGTATTGGGTTTGTCTGGTAAAAATCCTGAACTGATTCCTGTTGAAGAAATTCATCCAACCTTTCAAAAAATTCTTCATGATCATATATTGTTTTTGGGTGAAGAAGTAGAAATATTATTTAATCCATCAACGGACATTGTTTTTCTGACCAACGAGATACTTCCCTTTCATCCAAACGGGATGAATTTTCAAGTTGAGTTAAAAGATGGAAATCATTTCAGTCAGACCTATTATTCTATAGGAGGTGGGTTTGTAACCCTGGAGGGTGAAGACGCGACAGATAGCAAAATTGCTCCAGTTCCATTTCCTGTTGAAAATGCAGCAGAACTTCTGCATTGGTGTAATTCAACAAACCATAAAGTGCATGAAATTGTATATGCGAATGAAATGTGTTGGAAAGATAAAGATGCGATCAACGAAGGTGTTTTGAATATTTGGAATACCATGCGAGATTGTATATATCGAGGATGTCATGCAACTGGAGAGTTGCCTGGTGGCTTGAAAGTAAAAAGACGTGCGAGTGATATCAATAAAAGTTTATTGGAACAAAAAGAGCAAAGCAATATTCAAGAGTGGATGCATTCAATTCAATCAGGCGGGAATGATTTCAGATACATCCTTGATTGGGTGAGTTGTTTTGCATTGGCAGTGAATGAAGAGAATGCATCTTTTGGAAGGGTTGTAACTGCCCCAACCAATGGAGCTGCAGGAGTGATCCCTGCTGTGTTGATGTATTATGTTATTTTTTGTGATGGGGATGTTGAAGAAAAAATTATTCATTTCTTGCTTACTGCATCTGAAATTGGAAGCATCTTCAAAAAAGGTGCAACCATTTCTGCTGCGATGGGAGGATGTCAGGCAGAAATTGGTGTTTCATCTGCAATGGCTGCAGCAGCACTTACCGAAGGATTGGGAGGAACTCCTCAGCAGGTAATGATGGCTGCTGAAATTGCCATGGAACATCATTTGGGATTGACATGTGATCCAATTGGAGGCTTGGTTCAAATTCCTTGTATTGAGAGAAATACCATGGGAGCCATCAAAGCAATTACCGCTGCGCAATTGTCATTACAAAGCAAACCAGATTTGGCCATTGTAAGTTTGGATAAAGTGATTGCTACCATGTGGCATACTGCGCTCGATATGAATCATAAATACAAGGAAACAGCAGACGGTGGGTTGGCTACACAGATTTCGATTGGTTTGCCTGAATGCTGATATGTGATTACATATAATCGATTGAAAATAAATGTTAGTTTATGGAAATATCTAAGAGAAAAAGATATGCATTTGCGTTGTTGGGTAATATATTATTCAGCTTCGGGTTATGTGTATTTGGAGAATCTGTCATTGCAAAATTGAACTCCGAGAATTGGTTCTATATAGGCACAGCGTCTCTTATTTTGATCAATGCAGGTTTAGGCTTGATGATCAAACATAAGTGGGGAGAATTTTAATAAAAATCCCTTTCAGTTAATCTGAAAGGGATGGTGCCCAGGACTGGATTGTCTTCGCTTCGCTCAGACTTCATTTTGGTGGGGCATCAATGCCCTTTTCCGCCTTCGGCGCCATCGGTCATTTTCATTTGTTCACTTAGGCAAGTAAACTTGCCACGTTCACAAACAAAAATGCCCTCTCAGCTTTGCTGAAAGGGCATTGTGCCCAGGACTGGATTCGAACCAGCACATGGTTTCCCACGCTGCGACCTGAACACAGTGCGTCTACCAATTTCGCCACCTGGGCAGATGACAAAGTTACTTAACTAATTGTAATTGAATAAAACGGAAAGCATCTACCCTCTCTCGATGTTCATAGGTGCAACAGCTGGAAATCAATTAAATACAATGGAGGGGAAGTGTCAATTGATATCTGAAATGGAATTATTTTGTGGTACATGTATACCATCAAAAAAATCTGTTGGAGAGCAATTCAATGAATTCGATATCTTATATAATGTAAACGCAGTTGGATTCCTCTTGCCTAATTCTATTCTACTGATTTGTGAATAGGCCATCCCACTTTCAAGCGATAGCTTTTCTACAGAGAGATTCCTATCCATTCTGATTTTTCGGATATTATTCCCCAGTTTTTTTATGAACTCATCTCTGCCATTCATTCTAAGGCCAAAATTATAAGGCCTCTAAGCTCTCAGCAAGAGCTTAAAGGCCTTATACAATAGAGAAAAAAACAGTTTTAAGCTGGGGTTTTTCTACAAAATTTCACATTGAAATTTGTAAAGAGTCATTACTGTCTGGGTTGGCCACCTCCTCGGTTTTGCATCTGTTTGCGCAACTCTTCAAAGAAGTCACTCACAGATTTAATTTTCTCATCTGTAAGCGGGATTTCCTTGAAAGATTTATCTCTTGCATCAGTAGCTTCTTTTATTTTTTTGGATTTGTCTTCTTCTGACATTGATTGGTCCATTCTGATTGGACGAGTTTTCATTTGAAAATCGAAATAAATATCCATTACTTTTTCAGCTTCCTGATCTGAAATGGATGTTTTTTCAATCAACATTGGTTTTACTCTTTCTTTCATTCTTGCCTTCATTGCTTCTGGATCACCACCCCCAGGAGGTTGGGCCAAAACTGAAACAAACATGGCAAATAAGGCAATCATGGTTAAAAAATACTTTTTCATATAGCTGGTTTTATAGCATATTGGATGATTATTTTAGATATTCCCTTCTTTAAATTCTTCTAAAATCTAGATTTCCAATAATTCATTACATTTAATCAAACGATTGTCTACATGGAAGTTCATCATCCCCATCATATCGGTCACAAGAAAAAATGGAATGAATACATCATTGAATTCATCATGCTTTTTGTTGCTGTTTCTCTAGGTTTTTTTGCCGAAAACCTTCGTGAACAGCAAGTTGAAAAACACAGGGAAATTTCATATTTGCAAAATGTTCATGAGGATTTACAGCTTGATATCAAATCTATAGATACTGTTATTAAGTCTAATGATGCCAGGCTCATTACATTAGATAGCTTGTTTGCAAAACTCAATGATGAAACTGTTACGAATGAAGACATATATTATTATGTTAGAAATTTAGCATTGCGCTCTACTTTTGAGAGTTCACATATTGGATTTGATCAAATTAAATCATCTGGTGGTTTACGAATGGTCAAAAACAAGGAGATCACTTCTGGTATTCAACAATATGAAAAAACATTATCCGCAATTGAAAAATTAGAGGAGTTACGTGATAGAACGTTGGAGCAAGGTCGATTTAAGATGTCGAAAGTTTTTAACGCCAAAGTACTTTATGAGATGTCCGTACATCAGGCAGCAGGAGGTATTATTCGATTTCCCAGACCATCACATGCTGATGATATCATTAAAAAAGATAAAGATGCGTTGAATGAGTTATTGAATTTAGTTGCTACCGGGTTAAATACAAATCGGTATTTAACATCTCAGTTGAAAATACTGCTGAAGCATGGAAAGCAATTAGATCAAGCTATCATGCAGGAGTACGGGGGAAATATGCATTGATCTCTACTACTTTATTTCATATGAAATAAAAAAGGAAGAATAAACGCAACTACTGCTGCCCATGCGCTGTATACAGGTAGAAAAAAGGCAATTGTTTTTTCTACACTTGTTATTTCCAGATTGAATTTTAATACACGAAATATTTGATAGCTAACCCCTACGAGATTTAACAGGATCAATACATTGCTGCCGAGCACTGCAATTCTATTCGGACTCACACCAAATGCTGAAAGGCGATACATAATTGCAGATATTGCAATACCATCATCAATGATGGTAAGCAACGATAAGGCAAGAAGCAGCATCAAATGCCATTTGCTTGTCATTCCCTTTGAAACTTCTGTCACTGAGAAAAGAATAATTGCCATTACTCCAATCAACATTGCATTAAAGAGCAGTAGATACTCTCGATCATTATAAGGATCTTTTCCAGTTGAGATCACTGCTATTAAAAATACTGTCAACATAATAAACACCAGCGGTGAAAATATTTTTGCAATGATGGGGGATACTTTACCTACCAATTGTGGATTTTGGCGTACCAAAATGGTTGAAACAATCGGAATTGCTGGTAGAGCCCATCTCACAAAATAGTTAGCAAAAAATTGCTGAATGTTAATCCCAATCAATAAAAAAAGATTCATGGTAATTGCTGTGAACAAAGCACCAGAGAGTGAAATCACAGCAGACATGACCAATAGGTCGCCATTAAAACGAAGAAATCCAATCCGCTTTGCTGGATTGTTATATTGATTTCCAGTAAATATAAATCCTACCATCGACCATAAAAAAATGGGCAAATGAATGCAGCTTAACAGTATAGTTTGACTGTTATCGTCTTTCGGCAGTAAGTTTATATATATACATGCAAGCAAAAATATTCCGACAGAAATAGCTATCTTTTTTAAACTTGCTTTTTCTTTCCATGCAAAAAATAAAAGAATTATTTCAAAAAAAATAAAACCAATGTTTCTAGACATAAACAAGTCTTGCTTCCACCCCATCAGATCCGGGAGTTTTGCTATCCATCCGGAAATAAATATTGTAATGGCTGCGAATATTAAGTCTTGCTTTGAAAAAAGAAAGTTATCATCTTGTTTATAGTTCAACCTCTCATTCCAGCCTTGTGCAAGGGGATATTGTGAAATTTCATTATAGACGGTATTGAATGCATTCGAAAATGCTGATCCATTTTTTCTGTAGAGCAGCTCCAGTTCTTGGGCATTCTGAATGTTGGCAACTATTTTTTCTTGTAGTGTATTGCTCATAAAGAGTTGATATTTAATTTGAGTTTCTAATCAGTTTTTCCAAGGCATTCAGATGCTCAATGAACGATTTTCTGCCAAGTTTGGTTACAACATATGATGTATTAGGCTTTTTGCCAATGAATTGTTTTTTGATCTCTATATAATTTAATTTTTCCAATGCATTTATATGGCTAGCAATATTTCCATCAGTCACATTCAGTTGTTGCTTAAGTGTGATAAAATCAATACTGTCATTCACCACCAGCACAGACATGATTCCAAGTCTGACCCTGCTTTCAAATGCCTTGTTCAGATTTCCGATCAAAGTTTTCACTTCTTTTCTTTTGAGTATATGAACAAGCCGTACAAAATATGGAGCAATCCAAATCCTATTGCCCAGTTTAATAAACCTAAATCGCTCCACATAGCCGCAACGAGTCCTAATATAATTTCTATGATCCCAAGGCTGCGGATTTCATCTACCGTATACTTACTTACATTGACCAATGCAAGTCCATAGAATATTAAACTAACAGGTGCAAGTAATGTAATTTGATTTTTCATCAGTAAAATCATACAAAACAATACACCAGTCATAAATGGTATCAATATGTTTATTAGCATACGCTGAGATATTGTATCCCACATTTGAACCTGTAATTGTTTTGATTTGCGAATTGCCAGCCAAGTTTCAACGCCAGCAGAAATAAAAAACACAATCAAGGCATCTTTAATTAAAAACCCCAGGGCATGTTCACTGATGGTACCTTCTGCATTTATTATAGCGTGGTAATATTCTTTCTCAAAAGGTGAACAGTTGAATTTAACACAGAAAACTGCTACTCCTGCTAATGCAGTAATCCCTATGATTACACCTGCAAGTCCGCTGAATGAAAGAAACTTGGAAGATCTTTCCATCATGTTTCGCATGTCTTTTATAGCATCAAGATGTTCATTTTTGCTGCTCATTTCGAATGATTAAGGTTCAGTAAGTAATAATATAAATAGTACTTTGAAATACAAAGTAAATGAATATTTCTGTAATTGAGACACTATTTTCAAGTTTTATTTCAGCGTTTAGGGGAAAGGCAATAAGGAGTGTTATAGCACTTAGTATTCCTTGTTTTTAACACGAAAATGCTCCTATACTAGAAATTATTTAATCAATTGACAGATCTCGTATTTCCCAAACCAAGAATATCTGTTCTTTGCAATTATCTCATATACTTTGTTGCGAATGGATTTTGGAAATATTTTTAGGATGGCATTCATTATTCGAAATGGAGCAGACATGTTTGAAAGTATGATGGATACTGCATCAGAGTGCGCCAAAAGTTTACCATCATTGGTTTCTAGGATAACTGTATCGGAGAAGCTCGCAGGAATTTGAATGGTTGCAAATTCAAGTGGAGTATAAGTAAATGTACCTGGTTTTGAATATTTGATTATTAGTCTTATAAATCCTGAACAGAGTTTGCAATATCCGTCGTAATAAATGGTCATCTTGTAATCTGATAATATCAGTTCTTCTTGTTTTTATTCATTCTGCATTTATCACTGCAATACAATACATCATCCCATACCTTTTCCCATTTTTTTCTCCAAGAAAATGGACGATGACAAACAACGCATATTTTTTGAGGAAGATTTTCCTTCTCGACTGCCTTTTTCATTTATTTCAATTCAATACTCTTTCCAGATTGAGCAGATCTTCTGGCAGCATCTAGTATTTTTACTACAATCAGGTTATTCTCCATAGAGTATGTTCCAAAAGAAGGAATTGAAATCTTTTTTCTAATGGCATCAGCAAAATATAAAAATGGACTCGTATAGGTATTTGTTTCTTGTGGAGTAAGTTTATATTCCTGCTCAGCACCTGCTTTTCCTTTTGCCTTCATATTATTATTGTCCTTTGTAATGATATACCCATTTGATCCATATATCGCCATGTCTTTTCTCGCAAAAGGCCAGTTCCAGGATGCTTGAATGATACATTGGGCAGATGGGTATTTTAAAACAATGGTTGCCTCATCTTCCACTTTTGGATAAATGTTTGGCTTGAATTGTGAAGTAACGGCAGTAACGGATATAGGAATTTCTCCATTCATCAAAAGTGTCATCAAATTGGCACCATAACAGCCAAAGTCCATCAAAGCACCTCCACCATTTTTGACGGGGTCAGTGAGCCATTCAAAAAATTCTTTTGAAACTCCAATTTCTTTGGGCCCTTCATGTCCATCGTGCACAACAACTTTTCTGATTTGTCCCATGAACGAGGTATCACGGGTAAGAGCAAATGATCTGTCTGTGGTAGGATACCAGGATGTTTCAAAATTGGTGAGTAATAATATGTTGTTTTTTCTGGCAAGTGCAACCATTTTTTCTGCATCTGAAACAGTTGTTGCCATTGGTTTTTCAACCATCACATGAATTCCTCTGGGAGCACAGGCCTCAACAACACTCAAGTGCTGTAAGGTTGTACCAAATCCCAATACACCTTCTGGCTTTACGTTATCCAGCATTTTATTCAAATCATCATAAAAAAGCGAAGGATCTAAATGAAATTTATCTGTCATCTTTTTTATCAGTTCCTGATTGGTTTCATAGATCCCTACCAATTGAACTGCTGCATCATTTTTTCTGCCAAGAATCCATGCATTGTGACCGTGTGATATGCCGGCGACTGCCAGACGAACAGGTTGGGCTTGAATAAAACTGGTGCAG
This sequence comes from Chitinophagaceae bacterium, assembly GCA_017853575.1. Taxonomy (GTDB): domain Bacteria; phylum Bacteroidota; class Bacteroidia; order Chitinophagales; family Chitinophagaceae; genus Pollutibacter. The sequence goes on from JAFMJI010000003.1 coordinate 59,229, forward strand.
AGAAATGAAAATGCGACGATTAAATTTTTCATGATGAATATATTATGCTGATTAAATCTACTACTTCTTTATCATATAATTATACAACAAAATAAATAACCGAAATGTATATCTTTAGTAGAGAGATTTGTTTAAGACTTATAAAAGTATTCCATGTGGGGCCTCTTAATAATTGGCATCTTTGTTTTGGTTGTATTGATTTCCTATTTTAAAATTCAACCCTTTTTATCATTTCTTTTTGTATCTGTCTTCATGGGACTTGCTTATGGGTTAAGCACCAAGGCGATTATCGACGGTATTCAAAAAGGAATGGGTTCAACCTTGGGCACCATTCTCACCATTATATTACTTGGTGCCATGATTGGCAAATTCATTGCAAAATCAAACGCAAGTGTTTCAATAGCAGATAGACTTATAAAAGTATTTGGGCCAAAACGATTGCCCTTTGCTTTTATGATCATTGGCTTCATTGTTTCAATGCCTTTGTTTTTTTCAGTTGCTTTTTTACTATTGACACCATTGGTATTGACCACCGCAAAGCGACAACAAATCAATCCTGTTTATTTGGGAATTCCCTTACTTGCTTCCTTGTCTATTACTCAGGGATTTCTTCCACCACACCCTGCTCCTTATTATTTGGTTACACATCTTCCTGGAGCTGAGATAGGTGTCACCTTGGGATGGGGTATTGTCATATCTATTCCAGCCATGATTTTGTCGGGATGGTTATTTGGCATGACGTTAAAAAATATTCCTGCAACGCCAATGGATTTTACAGAAGAAAATGCAAACATGAACCAGCCTTCTTTTTTGTTGAGCTTGTGTATCATTTTACTGCCTGTAGTTTTAATCTCAATAAATTCTTTTTTCAAAAATGATTTTATTGAATTTATCAGTGAACCCAATATCGCCTTATTTATTTCATTGATGGTATCCATTTATTTTCTTGGCTTTAGAAGAGGAATTAAATGGAGTGAAATGCAGAAGTGGATGTTGGATTCAGTAAAAGAGGTAGCGCCACTGATTCTCACATTTGCAGGTGCCGGTGCATTTAAAGAAGTATTACAATCAATGAATATTGGCAGTGAGGTTTTGGTAATTGCTATGAATAATTCAATCAATCCTCTTCTACTTTCATGGCTTATTGCCGCACTTCTAAGAATAATTACGGGATCTTCTACTGTGGCCGGTATTACAACAGCAGGAATTATATTACCGGTATTGGCACAAACGGATGTAAATCCTAATCTACTGGCACTTAGTATTGGTGCAGGTTCTATGGTATTGTCTCACGTGAATGATACAGGATTTTGGTTGTTCAAAGAGTATTACGGTGTTTCAGTAAAGAATACCTTACGTTCATGGACAATAATGGAGACCATCCTTGCGGTTGTAGGATTAATAGGTGTATTGATCCTTCAAAATTTTATTTAAAATTGCGGTTCGATACATTCAGGATCCTGTTAACAATTCTTCTACATTGCCCGCAACCTCGAGCCCACCATGTTTACCTTTGTCCATGTATAAAATTTTACCAGATCTTCTCTCTGATAATTTTATGTGTATTGTTGCGTTCATGGTTTCTTCAATCCTTCCATCCATTAAACCCAGAATGGGTGATGCAAGTGCAGTAGGTGCATCACGTACAGCAATAATTTCCAAATGGTATTTTGGATTTTCCATTTCAATTTCAACATATTCCAGATTGGCAAAAGCTTTGACCAGTTTAGATCTGTTATAAGTGGTAAAGCGAATGAATTTGTTTTTCCACCACAATCCTGCAATGAAACCAACAAATGAACTTCTAAGCCAAGGAATTTTTGCTACTGAGCATTTTAGTGAAACTGCTTCTTCCAAAAAATGATTTGACTGGAGCCATATGTATGAAGAAGGGAATGATTTCCCCCAATCCTTTTCTAGGTATCCTTTCCCGTTGCTAAAGTTGATTGAGTTACCATTCAGCATGAGACTTCCTTCGATTTGATGGTTCATGCTTACAATTCCATGATAGCATTCCATATATGGAACAAATGAATATGGCCCCATGATGCCTGGGCTCAATAAATATTTTGGCCAGGTAATATTTCCGTTGAAACGAAGACACCCTTGTATATTTTCAATATTGAGTTGCATTAAATGCGATGAAAAGTGATTTTCTCCAATCGAAATTTCAAAAGCATTTTTTGAAGCCGTAAATGATTCAAATGGAAATTTATGGTACTGCGCTGTTTTTCTTTTGCCATCCAATATTTGTATAAAGGCCTGCTTGTTCCCCTGTTCATCCATTGCAATTCCTGGGATAACAGCAATCGCTTCGGTACCACTTTGATTTACCAGTTTGAAATACCATCCTTCAAAATATTGAAATTGTTTATCCCAGCCCTGAAAGCGTTCAGGATGAAAAATATTGGTAAGCTTTGTTATAAATGATGAATTCATTCAACAATGAAGTACTTGATTTTTGAAATATACTTACTTATTGGATATTTTTCTTGTGAATTTTCTCCAGAAATAATGCTGCATTTTTTAGATGTGTAGTTCTTTTTCCTTCATCCATTTTATCCCATGTCTTTAAGAGCATTGCCCATCTTGGATTTTTTGCAAATACCTCTCGATGAATTGATAAAAAGCGCCAAAAGAGTCCATCCCACGTGGCTTGCCAATCACCTTTTGGAAAATCTCCCATCTTCATCAGGTAGTTTGATCCGGCGATATAGGGTTTGCTGGTAATCATCCCACCATCACTGAATTGCGACATTCCATATACGTTTGGCACCATCACCCAATCATATGCATCTATGTACATTTCCATAAACCATTGGTAAACTTCATTTGGATCAATTTCACACAGCAGCATAAAATTTCCTAATACCATCAAACGTTCAATATGATGTGAATAGCCGGTTTTCAAAAGTTTATGTATGTTAAGATCAATCGGAGGAATTCCGGTAGATCCATCACAAAAACATTTCGGCATTTTATGTGTGAATCCCCAGAAATTTTTTGTTCGTTGTATGGTTCCAATTTTTTGATAGGTCAACTGTACAAATTCTCTCCATCCCATCAGTTGCCTGATGATTCCCTCTACACTGTTCAGCGGCGATTTTTTATTCTTATAATGTTTTTCAAGCGCTTGAATAAAATCAGTTACTGATAGCAGCCCAATATTGATCAGTGGACTTAATACGCTGTGAAAAAGTGTGCTTTCTTTGTAGAGCATCGCATCTTCATAGATGCCGAAATTTTCAAGTTTTTGCTCAAGGAAAATATTCATTGCTTTTTCTGCATCTCTATGTGTACATGGATAGTATTGAGGTAAAGCATTATTTCCAAAAGGAGCATCCGAACTACCATAATGATGGATGAAGTATTTTTTTGTGTAGGTAATGGCTTCTTCAATAAATTGATTGCTTCCAAAAAAATGCAAATCAGGTATGACTATATTTTTTGGAATTTTTTTCCGGTTCTCTACATCGTAAGTCCATTGCCCACCTTCAGGAAGCTGATTTTTATCAATCAAAATATTTCTTCTTTTTCTTTGATCAATGTAAAATCCTGTTTGATAAAATGGTTTTCGAGAACCCAGCAGCGCAGTGTCTTCTATCTGATTGTTTATAAAATTGGGACTGGGCAGGTAGTGTAGTTCAATGCCACGGATTTCACATGCTTCTTTGAGTTGTTTCTCTACCCAGTTATCATTGGGGCGGTAAAGGGATAATTTTTTAGATTTTAGATTTTTAATGAAATATGCGATGTTGCTTTCTTTGTCAAAGCTATTGATGTAACGAACCTTTATTTTATTGCGCAGAAGGGCATCTTCGTAATATTTCATCGAAGATCTATGTAAAATTATTTTCTGTTGATGGAATTTATATTGTTTAAAGAATAGCTCATTCTCTATCAGGTATATCTCTGAAAATGACGATAGATGCTCGATTTGCAGGAAAAGCTGATGCGGGAATATCAGAAAGGGATTCATGTGTTCAGTAACAAATGAACAACATTTCTGTTCGCGGTTTACCAAACTATTTCAAACCGCACTTTCACCTCATTATCAACTTTGGTTAACATGAATGAGGGTCTTTCAATATTGAAATCTTCCAAAAGAAAAATTGTATTTCCAATGACAGATGTCTGGGTTCCTTTTTTCTTCACATCTGCTTCAAATGAAATTTCTTTTTTCACACCATGAAAATCTAATATACCCTTAACTTGTAATTTTTCTTTGTTCGTCTCGGTTATGGAATTAGATTGAAATGAGATGTTAGGATATTTGAGCGATTCCACCACTTCGAGCATATGGGCATCACGGTTGGAACTCTTGGAGTCGAATGAACTCACCTTTGCAAGAATGGCAACTTTTTCAATTTGACCATTGGCATTTGTTTGTACAATGCCATTTAATTGATTTGATGTTCCTTCCCATGCATGCATGATATGATTCATGGCGTAGGTAATTGAAGAACTGCTTTTATTGATTGAAGTTTTTGTTTGTGAAAAACCAACAATGGGGAGTATTAATAAAAGAACTAAAAATGATTTCATGGACTAAAATTTTACACTGATGATGGCAGCACCAAAACTTGCAAATGTTGCAATGGCAGCTGCTCTGTGATATGCTTTCGGTGCGTTTTCGGCCAATACATTGGTGGTGATCATTCCTGCGAGGTGAACAATTGAGAGTAGTTTGTGCAATCGAATTGCAGAAAGTTTTTTATCTCTGTTGATCAAAGGAGGTGGAGCAAAAAACGACATAGCAGCAGTGGCACCATAGGTAAGATTTACAGTTGTGGCTAGACCCTCGTGCAGATCCTTGATGCGGGAGTCACCTTTATACAATTGTGATCCCGTTATTCCTTGTCCAACCATTCCGCCCAGCGTAACGAATCCAAGAATTTGATGTGCAACCAGCATTGCTCTTCTTACTTTGAGTTCTTTTTCTCTGTTGGCCATGTTTAATTGAACTATTGGTCTCATCAAACCTTTTTGACCCCACAAAATCCTTTGTGTAATCAACATTTTAGGTGGAAGCAATTGTGTTACTGAATCGCTCTTGTCTTTTAGTTCATCCAATAAATCATTTTGTGCGAAGCAAATTTGAAATGATAGCAACGTAATGAGGAAAATATATATTTTCATTTTTGAAGAATTCGGGTGTAATTTACTGAAGATTAGACTCTGAACTTGAAGAAAAGTTTATTTGTAATGCTATTTCTTATTGTATTTGACTGTTTTGACATGAAGACAATATCAAATTGGAAATTGGTTTAATATTTTTTCTTAAATTTCAGTTCTTAGGTTTCAATAAAAATTAATGGAAGTCCATCATCACAGCAAAGAACATCCCAAAAACTGGAAAGAACATTTCAAAGAATTTTTTATGATGTTTCTTGCCGTTACACTTGGTTTTTTTGCTGAAAACCTGCGAGAAATATATGTTGAGAATGAACGATCCCATGAATATGTTTCCAGTTTCATGCGGGAAGTTGAAATCAATACTCATTTTATTGACTCTTTGATGGAAAGAGATCAATACTTGCTTGCATTGCATGATTCTGCCGCTATCTATGTAATGGATGCAAAGCAAGAATTGGATCTATTTGAATTTTTTGATATTATCCCAACCTATACCATCAGGTATGTGAGCAACAATGATATATATGAGCAAATGAAAAGTGCTGGTGCATTGCGATATATAAAAGATACCACACTTCTTCATCTCATTATTGAATACAGCAATCAGTCGGAAGCAACTGAATTACGAAGCAGTTCTCAGGAAATGGATTTTTATTACAATGGATTTATTCCAGTAATGAACAAGTGGACGCTCCCTGGAATTGCAGCATATCGGCATAATGATCTGGTAGATCGTTTAACAGTCAAGGATCAAATTTTAGGCGAAAATGGAAGCATATTCAATAATCTTTCAAAAATCGTGAATGCTGATGCTGACTATAATATACGACATACTAAGTTGCAGCAATTTAAAACCGAAGTGATTCCAGTTCTTTTCCGAAGATCAAATAATATTGTTTCCTCTATGAGTTTTATGCTTAAAACAAAAAAGCAAGCAGAGGAATTATTGAGTTACTACCATAAGCATGGGAATCATGATTGATCAGGTAATTCTATACGTTCAACGTTTATAAATCTTAGTCTTTAAATTTTAAAGAAGTTGCGCCCTTTTCTTTAATAATTCAATTAGCTTTTTACTTTCAGGTGTCTCGTTGAATTTTTTTGCTTTCTCTCCGAATATCCAAAGTGTATAGGGAAGTTCTTTTTGAATTTTTAATTCATTGGGGATTACATCTTCATTGCCGCCTTTTTTGGTTTTGATGATCACAACTCCATTTGCACCTCTGACTCCATACAACGCTGTTGCAGATGCATCTTTCAAAACATCTACTGAAGCTATGTCATCAGGGTTGATGGTACTAATGTTGTTGATGGGAACATCATCTACAATATAAAGTGGACTGCTGTTCGAATTCACCGAAGTGATGCCGCGTATTCTTACTTTCGGTACTCCACCAGGGTTGTTATCACTTCCCACAAAAACACCTGAAGCTTGTCCCTGCATTTTTTGAACGAGGGTTCCATTGGTTGAAGCCAATTGTTTATCAGTGATCTTGCTATTTCTTGCGTTGGATTCAACTTCTTTGTTTATCGAATTTTTTAAAGGCACAAATTGAATACCTATACCATATTCATTATTTGCACCTTTCCCTCTTACAAGTTTCACTTTTCCAAGTTCATTCAAAGCTATAGCTGTTGTATCGTAAATAGGTTTACCTGTAATATAATCTGTTGGATCCGCATAGTATATGTACAGGCTATCATGTAGAATATGAAAAGATCTTTTGGCATTTGATTCCTGGATACTGTTTTGCACCAAGGCCAACGATCCTAGTTTGGAAAAATGTTGATCAAGGATTGTGGTCAACGCTTTATCAATATCAGTGATATTTTGTTGGGCCCATGCCGGCACCCCAGCGCATACAAGCCATGTGGCAATCATCCAGGTTTTCATATTCGGTATTTCTAACATAAAATTAACCAAATAAGGCAGAAAAGAGTTGTTAAAACCGCATTCATATTGATTTTCCCGAATTTTGTTAAAACTAAACAACGTTTAAACTTTAGTATTAGTTTACAGTCAAATTAAGAACAAAATTGGTCTGATGAAAGCATTGATGCTCACGATTTTATTTCCTCTCCTGTTTTCAACTACTCCTCATTGGTTGAATGACTTGAAACAGGCAAAGCAGATTGCACAGCAAGAACACAAGTATATTTTACTGAATTTTTCCGGTTCTGATTGGTGCGGTCCTTGTATAAGAATGCACCAGGAAGTTTTTAATTCAGATGAATTTCAGAAGGTAGCAGACAAGAAACTGGTGATGGTCAATGCTGATTTCCCCCGTTTGAAAAAAAATCAGTTGCCAGTCTCACAACAGAAGATCAATGATGAACTGGCAGAACAATATAATACAAAGGGACTTTTCCCTTTTACTTTATTGTTGGATGAAAATGGGAAAGTGATTAAAACCTGGGAAGGGTTTTATGTAAATGGTTCGGTTGAATTCAGCCAATTAATCAATCAACTTACTATTTCGAAATAAATGCATCCACATCTTCATCAACGCGAACAATTGCTCATGGGCAATCGTTTTCAAATAACGGTTGTTGCAGAAAATGATGAGTTTGCTGCTGATTGCATTGACAAAGCCATAAAGGAAATTAAAAGAATTGAAGAGATTCTTTCAACGTATCAATCAACCAGTGAAACAAATTTGATCAATCAATTTGCAGGTATACAACCTGTGAAAGTGTCTAGTGAAGTTTTTCAATTGGTGCAACGCAGTATAAAAATTTCGAAATTAACCCAAGGCGCATTTGATATAACCTATGGATCAATTGATAAACGCTTGTGGAATTTTGATTGCAATATGACCGAATTACCAGATCCTGAAACAGCAAAAGAAATGACGCGGCTGATCAATTATAGAAATATCATATTGAATGAAATTGATTCAACTGTATTTCTAAAAGAAAAGGGAATGCGAATTGGGTTTGGGGGAATAGGTAAAGGTTATGCTGCAGAGATGGCTAAAAAAGTATTGATTCAATTAGGTGTACAAAGTGGGATTGTAAACGCTTCGGGAGATCTTACTGTTTGGGGGACACAACCAAATGGTGAACCATGGACTGTTGGCATTGCACATCCAGATTTGACTGAAAAAGCATTTGCCATGATGGAATTAAAAGACAGTGCTGTAGCTACTTCCGGCAATTATGAAAAATTTGTAATGATCAATGGGAAAAAATATTCTCACACCATTGATCCCAAAACAGGATTGCCTGTAAGGGGTATTAAAAGTGTAACCATTTTTTCTCCCAATGCTGAAATCTGCGATGCATTGGCAACGCCGGTAACTATCATGGGTATACAACCTTCACTCCACATGGTGAATCAATTAAATGGAGTTGAGTGTGTAATCATTGATGATGAAAATAAATTATATACTTCTTCAAATATTCACTTATCATAATTCAACACATGAAACAGAAAATTTTATTTCGGCTGGCAGCTATTTTGAGTATACCCCTGAGCTTATGGAGTTGTATGGCTGTGAAACCTTATCAAAAAGGAAAACTCAATGATGCAGAAATGGAATTGTCTGCTCGAAAAGTAGAGAGGGGTGAAATGGGATTTATGAGTTACCGTGAGGGGGCGTCTGGCGCCAATGGTGGAAAAGCGGGTGGAGGTTGTGGTTGTAATTGATTCATTTTTAGAAAAAATTTATGCGTAAAATATACCTCACGGTTATAGGAATGTATTTGTTGTTTTTGAATGCATTTTCTCAAGCAGCGAATGATACATCGGGAAATTATAAAAATCGAAAACTCAAATTGGAAGAGACCAATTTAATTTCAGGTTATTATCAACAGGATGGTTATCATTCTGCTATTACTGGTGGCAATGGAACACAATATCTTACAGATGTATCCAACATTGTACAGTTGAAATTTATTCGTTGGGATATGTATGATAGAAAGCATACCCTAGATTTTGAAGGTGCTGTTGATCATCATACTGCTGCATCATCAGCATACGTATCTAAAACTGGTGCATCCAACAAAGGTGGAACAAGAATTTATCCTTCAATTACATGGAAAACAGAAAATGAAGAGAGAAAATCCATTGTTGGTTTTGGTTTATCTGTTTCTAGTGAATATAACTATCATTCATTAGGAGGGAATTTGAGTTATGCAAAAACATCTCAAGATGGTAACCGTGAATTCAATGCCAAAGCCCAAATATTTTTAGATCAGGTAAAAATGATTCAACCCTCTGAGCTCGTACCACAGCGCTCTTACTCAACCATTGTAACCAATACCTCTGCGAGCGGCAGGGGTGGGGGGTCTACAAGTTTTCTGACTTTCTTTTCCGATGATAATGATAGAATACCATCCAGTGCAAGAAATACATATATGACATCATTCTCGTTGTCACAAGTGATCAATAAAAATGCACAATTTTCTTTATTGGCTGATGGTGTTGCACAAACTGGTTATCTCGGGTTGCCATTTCACAGGGTTTATTGGACAAATGGATCAGTGCATGTTGAAAAATTACCCACCAGCAGATTGAAGCTTCCTCTGGGTGCAAGATTTAATTATTTTATTGGCGACAAATTTATTGTCCGCACTTTTTATAGATTTTATACAGACACATGGGGGTTGAAGGCGCATAGTTTAAGTATTGAACTTCCATATAAGATTACGTCATTTGTTTCTGTGAGTCCTATTTATAGATATTATCAGCAAACGGCTATAAAATATTTTGCCCCGTATGCTCAGCATACATCAACCGATTATTATTATACCAGCAACTATGATTATTCTGCTTTTTCTTCTAACTATGTTGGGATTAACTTCAGAATTGCACCTCCAAAAGGTGTGTTTGGGATTAAATCATTTAATATGTTGGAAATAAGAGGCGGACGATATGTTCAAACAACTGGATTGAATGCAAATAATATTACTGTTAACTTGAGATTCAAATAGCCAGTGGTCTAGTTGATCGTATATTTTTCAAAAACAATTTCAGCTGTTCCTTTACTGGATTTGGGCTGAGGTTGTTTTTTATTTTCCGGACTGCTGTTATCGAAGTCCAATGTTAACCCCTTTGGAATTTTATAGTCCTTCGCATTAAATGTAAATGTTAACTTATCTGGTAGTCCGTATTTTATATATTTACCATACTTCATTTCAATTTCATACGTACCCTCTTCCTTGGTTGTTGTACTATTTTTTTCTACGACAAGGTCCGTTTCATTGATGTAAAGAGTTGATAAAACTATGTTTGAATTTTGTGAAACAGGCAATAGTTTTATGATTCGCAATGATTTGTCCTTTGTATTCAATTTCCCAGCATCAATAGCTGTGAATTCATTCGAAAAAATATTTTGAAGTGAAATTGCATTCACGCCCTTCGGGATGAACGTAACACCGCTGTTGCTCTGGATGCTTAGCTCATTGGGTTTTTTGAATTTTACTTTTACTTTGGCAATCGGAATCTTTAGATAGGCAATAGAAGTTTTCATCGTTGCCAATGCCTCATAGCTGTTGATTTTATCCAATTTGACTTTTATCAGATTCATCAAAGTATTGACATCTTGGGTTTTCCCAGTCGGATGAATAAAAAAGATTGATAGAATAATTAAAATATATTTCATAGTGATCAGGATAAAATATCTTTTTTATTGAATAGGTAGGTGCTTAGCATAAATAATCCACCAATATGACCTACCAAAATGATGATGCTTTTTACAATCGAGTTCATGTTTTCTATACTCCCTCTAATTGGGACACCCTCTGCTGTTGTTGCGATATAGAAAAATCCTTTCCATCCAACCAGATAACTCGTAAAAAGATATGGTTTTATATGCTTATCGATCAATGGGACGTTCATATTGGAAACAATCGTAAAAACCAATACGATACAAATGGTAGTAATAATCGGTCCTATTGAATTTTCGGCAAAAAGGGATAATAAAATTGCAACTGAAACGATAACGGTTAATGCGAGCGCTGCATATGCAAAGGCAGCTATATATCTCCATAGAATATCGTCGCTGGTAATTTGCATGATCTGTGATACTTCTCCAGATACACGGAATATCAACATATCGCCAGACCCAAATATGATCAAACTCAACCCAAGTGATAAAATTGCCATCCACAGCAATAGTATTATTGTATAAATAATGGATGCATAGAATTTAGCAAGTAGAAGTTCCTGCCTGCTGATTGGTTTTGTGAGTACAAGTCTCAATGTACCCATGTTGGCCTCTCCGCTAATTGCATCTCCTGCAATCAAGGCTACCAATATGGGAATTTGAACAAGGAGTGTATTCAAAATAATATAGCACATAAAATACCCATTCATGGCATTTTGTTTGTCAAGCTGGAAGCTGTCGTTGATACCTTGCAACATTAAATTCATATAATTTTCACCATCTGCCTTGAATGCAAATTGAAAAATCATCACAATGGCTAAGATGGCAGCAAATGAAATATAGGTTCTTGGCCTTTTGCTGATTTTAAACAATTCTATTTTGAGCAGGGTCCACATATTTATGAATTCGTGAGTTGCAGGAAGTAGTTTTCCAATGAATGATTGCTTTTTAAATTTTCAACCGGGATCTCATGCTCAACCAAAAATTTGATTAATAAAGGAATATCGTTCTTATTCATCTCAAATGAGAGTGAATCATTTGATACAAGATGTTGAACCCATTGACTCTCGGATATTATTTGGATAACGCTTTTGGTATTATTTGATTCAATCTTTACCAATGTACGAGCTGGATCAAGCAGCTCACTTACTTTTCCTTCTACAACTTTTTCACCCTTGTGCAAGATGATCATGCTGTCTGCAACCATCTCAATTTCGTTTATCAGGTGTGATGAAATTAAAATGGTCTTGCCCTCGTTTTTACTGAAATGAATTATGAGATTTCTAATATCTGCTATTCCCTGGGGGTCTAACCCATTTGTTGGTTCATCTAAAATAATAAAGTCAGGATCATTTAACAATGCAATGGCAATGCCCAAGCGTTGCTTCATGCCCTGGCTGTATGATTTAACTTTATCATTGCCTCTTCCTGATAATCCAACCCTTTCCAGTAATTTATCCAATGTTGATTTCGTCGATGGAAGCTTGAAAATCTTAGAGAATATTTTCAAATTTTCATAACCGCTTAAATAATTATAGGTATCCGGCTTTTCAATGATTGCACCAATATTGCTTAGAATATATTTTTCATTTCCTTTTAGCGGTTTATTGAAAATATTGATTTCACCATTGGTAGGTTCAATCAATGAAAGCAGCATTCTCATCGTAGTGCTCTTTCCTGCACCATTTTGACCTAAAAAACCATAAACACTTCCTTTGGCAATTTCAAATGAAATATTTTTAACCGCCTCGAAGTTTTTAAATGATTTTGAAAGATTCCTTACCTCTACAATTGTATCCTGCATCACAGTATTAACAACTCAGCAGTGATATGGTTTAGTACTCCTCAAGAATCATTTAGCCATTTCAGCATTGCTTACAAAAGCTAAATGTCGGCTGTCGGGCGACCAGGAATTTACGTTGATGGTACCCTGCCCACCATATAAATGTGCAATAACCCTGGGTGCTCCACCAGATGTGGGCATGATGCGCAACATTACTTTCTTATATGAAGGATGGCTGTTGGGATCTATGTCTGTTGGGAAGGAAATAATTGACATCCATTTCCCATCGGGTGAAATATGTGGAAACCAATTATTGTATTCATCGAAAGTTAATTGCTCTTTCTCTGTTCCATCAGGCTTCATTCTCCAAATTTGCATCGTGCCTGATTGATTCCCGTTGTAATAAATATATTTTCCATCAGGTGAATATTCACATCCATCTACATGCCCAGTTGTATTTTTTGTTAGATCTTCTTCTTTCCCTGTTTCAACATCTACTTTATAAATATTGTACACTTTGCTTCCATTTCTTTGTGCAACAACAACAACTTCTTTGTTGCCAGGAGCCCAACCATGCCAATAGGAAGGGGTTTCTTTGGTAATCAATTTTGGTGTCCCTCCTTCAATGGGTAAAACCCATACAGCCGAGCTATTTAATTTTTGTTCAACTCTTGAGCTGCTGATGGCCAGCATTTTCCCATCAAATGAAATACCATGATCGTTGTTGTTTTTATTTACTTGATCAGTATTTAATTTTTCAAGCGTACCACCGCTGATAGGAATTTTATACAAAAGGCCACCATCATTAAACAATAGTTTTTTCCCGTCCGGCATCCAGTTGGGTGCTTCAAATCGATGGGTTGCTTCATATATGATATTTCTTTCTCCAGTAAATGCATCAATGATTTCTAGCCTGCAGCTGAAAACTGGCTCTTTGGTGCTTAATGTTTTTTGAACGATCGGATTGGGGTGATAGGTGTAGGGGACTGGCTTATCAATTCGCACATTCCATACTTTTATTGTGGAAGCTTCTTTTTCATTTAATGAATGTGAAAATAAACCTGCATATACTTCATCTCCAAGTTCACTTAATTGAATAGATCCAACCACTTGAAGAGGCTCGCCAAAATTTGCAACACTCATTGTATATGTATTGCTCTTTCGCTCCAGTTGAATGGTTTGCATGTTCTTTTTGGGGAACATGATAATTTGCTCCGGATTTTTTATGACTTCATTTGTTGATTTTCTCCATTGCATGTACATCGTTCCTTTATGATCCTGACATGCACTTAATTGTTTGCTGTTATTGGATAGGGATGATCTGATCATCCATCCAAATTCTTTATCTGCATTTTTGGAAGATGCTTCAACTGAAAAATCTGCTGTCAAAATAAAATCACCGGTTAATTTTTTGTGAGCGAAATGAAAATCTTCCTGATTACCACTCGTGATTGATCCTCCACCAGTTATCAAATATGATTGTTCATTTACATTGTACACGACACTCCCTTTTTTAAAGGGATTCCCAATGTCATTGCTTTCAAAAAAAGTACCTGTTTTTTGCTGAGCTTTTAAAATGGTTGAAATCAGCATTAGCAAAAAAAGAATCTTTTTCATAGTATATATTTTTTGATTAGACGGTTAATCAAAAATGATCTTGCCGAATTTTTCATAATCATGAAAATTCTTTCTGGTAGCCATCCAGCTCCATTGGCTGGTTTTATCGTCGTAATCAATTCTGTAAAAATTTGCTCTCCACATAGTACCGCTTTTTGGGGGAACATTTTGGAGCGGAGCCAGCAGCTTATAGGGGATAAAAAATTCTGCGATCCACGAAGTGGTCTGTCCGTTTTTTGATTGGATGGATGCCGAATGCTTCGTCAGCCTATCACCCTCGTAGTGCCAGGGTCTCCAGCCCAAAAACTTTCCTTCATAATTAGGCACTAATATTGGTAGTTCATAATTATATGGAGAGAGCTCATATTCAAAGTAAATATTAGATGCTTCATTTGGCCAAAAGAACACTTCAACTACATCTTCATTATAAATATCTGCAAAATCTTCGCGTAGGGTAGAGGTGATCATACTGTCTTCTGAAACATATAAGCAGTAGACTCCATTCTCTGAATAGAGCATTTTAAATTTTGATGTGTAATGTTTGTTTCCTTTTCTATGTGTGAGATTTACAAACGATGTTTGTAACCAATTTTTCCCATCTCCCTTTCCATTGATTTCAAAGTCAGTAGTTTTTTTTATGTGGAGTACACCTGAATCTTGAAAGGCAGTTTCAGCAATTGCTGAAGTCGAAAGAAGAGAAAAGAAAATAAAGGGTAAAAATTTCATAGAAAATTATTTATGAAGCATGGGGAATAATCTTCTGATATCCTCTTCTTTCGGTTGAGTTCCATATTCGCATACTTCAAACGCTTCAATATATTTTGCTTGTTTGGCTTTGTCCTCACCGTACCACTTTACCAATGAAGCCATAAATTCTGGTTTGATGGTTTCTTCATATCGCTTAGTCATCCATTGAATTTTTTCTTCTTTTCCTGCAGGAACTTCATTCTCATAGTGACCAATCCAAGGGTTCCATTCGTAGAATTGTGAAACATGCGCATCCAATCCGTAGATTTTTTTCTTATATACTGAAGTTATGTCAACCACAATGTCTGGTCTAAAGGGATTGGGTCTCTGAAAATTATCTCTGGTATATAGAAAAACAGGATTCTTCTTAAGTGCTGGAACATCATATGCGATGTTTGGTACAGCTACCATGTATGCTGCATCTTGTACAAGAACACCTGTATAACGATGATCTGGATGATAATCATTTGGGCGTGGTGCAATGACTACATCTGCATTCCACTCTCTAATTTTTCTGATGATTTGTAAACGTACTTCCAAGCTTGGCATCAACATGCCATCATGATTGTCTAAGACATCATATTTAATACCCAATCTTTTTGCAACTTCTTGTGTTTCGGAATATCTCCTTTCTGCAAGTGCTCTTCCTTGCATTTTATGATGTCCGGCATCACCATTGGTTACAGCAACAAATTTTACTGCATGCCCCATTTCTGCAAACATGGCTGCAATACCACCTGCATCTAAATCGCAATCGTCTGGGTGAGCTCCAATTACTATGATCCTGCTTTTTTCCTGGGCTGAAACTGTAAATAAAAATGAAATGAATAGAGTTAACAAAAAGATCCTTTTCATGGCAATAATTTGAATATGAACAATCGTATACTGTAAGTTATGAAATTCTTATATTCATGAAAACTTTAAAATGGAAGTCCATCACCCACATGGTCATCATGGTCCAAAGAAGAGCAAAGAGTATTTGTTGGAGTTTCTCATGTTGTTTGCGGCGGTGAGCTTAGGATTCTTGGCAGAAAATATCCGTGAAGGTTTTATTGAAAGACACCGTTCTCATGAATTGGCCTTGGCCCTACGAACTGATATTGAACAAGATGTAGAAAAAATAAAAATTTTAAATGTTAGTCGAACTGATATTTTAAGAAAAGCGAAATTGGCGGTGTTTGATATTGAAAAAAATGGGTTTAAGCGATCTGATACAAATCAGTACAGATTGATGTTGAGGGCTGCTTATTATTGGCAATATTTCGAACCGACTACTGCCAATCTTGATCAAATCATCAATTCTGGTTCTTTGCGTTATTTTAAAAACAGGGAGCTGGTAGAAGCAATTTCTACCTACAGAAATTTCATAAATATTATCGAATCGCGCAATGAACGAGAGAAACAATTTTTTTATGATGTCATGCAACCCATCGTATTAGATCATTTGAATTTGTCTCCTATGGATACTACACATTTCAATGGAGATATGATCAATAAAGACTTCTTCAATAAAATTGATTCTGGAATGATCAATATTAAAACAAAGGATCTTGTTTTATTTGACAATGATCCTAATACAAAATTTAAGGTGTTGAATGCGTATAGATCATTCAGCATCAATGTTACCAATACGATGCGAACTTACATTAAGCCTTATGTAATAGAAGCAGAGCATTTGATTCAATTGCTCAATAAAGAGCTTGAAGATTAGAAAATCAATGCTTAACTGCAGATATGATTTTCCCGATAAGTTCATCCAGGTATTTATTTTCAACCCACCTGGCAACAACCACCAATTCGTTTTCTCGATCTACATAAATCATATTTGTTCCATTTCCTATATGCGCATAAGCAGATGCTGGCGCAGAGGGAAATTGTTTTTTACCAGTATTTAAAAAGTAATTCATAAACCCATATCCAGGGTTGGCATTGGTAGGAGTAGTTGATAAATTGATCCATGATTCGGGAATTAATTGTTGGTCATTCCATTTCCCTTTATTATAGGTTAGCCATCCAAATCTTGCCATATCCATCGCATTGATAAACATCCCCCCTCCAAAATGTCCACCACCACTCACCGATTGAATCAATTTTCCATCTAATACAATCCAAGAATTTCTGTAACCCGTCCAATGCCAAAAATTACTTGCTCCTATTGGATCCATAATTTTTTCTCTGAGTACTTCCGGTAATGATTGGTGCCAAACTGTAGTCGCAGCCAATGCCAATGCATTTACTCTGGTATCATTGTATTTGTATACAGTTCCTGGTTCATGGCGTTTTCGGTTGATCCACGCTGAAGGTACATCATCCGGGCGATCAGCCCAGTCAGGCTTTCCCCAAAGTACTCCTTCCCAATCACTGGTCTGACGCAACATGTGGTCCCAGCTAATTTTTCTGTTGTGTTCAGAATCAAATGGTTTGATGAACTGCGGTTGACCTATTTGATCTCCTGTGCGATAAGGATTCGGATCATAGGGTTCAATCATTGGTACATAGTCAACAACTTTATCATGGATGGATTTAATCAATCCTTTTTCTACCGCTAGTCCTATCAACGTAGAAAGGAAACTTTTGGTAACGCTATGAGTTTGTTCAGTATTGTTTACATCACCCCATGATCCAATGATATACCCCTTGTAGATGATGACTCCACTGCTTGACTTTCTTTCTGCAAATGGCCCAATTCCATCACTCAAAGGTTCTTTGTAAAAATTATAAATCTGTGCCAGCTCTTGATTTTTAGGCATCGATGTTTCGTGTGCCATTGCAAATGAAATGGCCTCATTTAATGTAGACTCGCTAAGCCCCATGGAGCCTGGTGTTCTTGATTCCCAATTTCCTTTTGGTGGGAAGTAAGTTTGGAGTGGTACTAGTTTTTTTTGTGCAAATATGAATTGACAGGTCAATAGACAGAGCAGCAACTGTTTCATTCTATTAAAATTGATTTGAAGTTAATCAAGTTCACTAATTTGAACTCAATAAAATTCAATAATTTCAGGTAATCTCAATAAACAGATCTTATGAAGATTTTATCAAGCCTCATGGTGTTGGCACTCGTATTGAATATTCAATTTGTATTTGCACAAAAAAAATCAACTGAACACTGGGAATCCATGTTCAATGGGAAAGACTTGACGGGATGGACTCCCAAGGTCCGCAATTATCCTGCAGGAGAAAATTTCGGAAATACATTCAGGGTGGAAGATGGCAAATTGGTTGTACGATACGATGCGTATGATAAATTCGATGAGCGATTTGGACATTTATTTTATAACAAGCCATATAATTATTATAGAATACGTTTGGAATATAGGTTTATCGGTGATCAAGCAAAAGACGGACCTGGATGGGCTTTCAGAAACAGCGGTATCATGGTACATGGCCAAACTCCACAGAGCATGGGATTGAAACAGGATTTTCCTGTATCAATTGAAGTCCAATTGTTAGGCGGTGATGGAAAAAATAAAAGAACAACTTGTAACCTCTGTACACCAGGTACCAATGTAGAAATAAACGGAAAGTTAGAAAAGACACATTGTATCAATTCGACTTCTGAAACATATCATGGTGATCAATGGGTAAGAGCTGAAGTGTTGGTGTTGGGAGATTCGGTTGTGAAACATTATGCAAATGGACAGGAGGTGTTGGTGTATATGAAACCACAAGTAGGTGGTGGGAATGTAGATGGACAAGAAATTGTGTTTGGGACTCCCGGTCAGTTGTTAACGGGAGGAACAATATCCTTGCAAAGTGAGAGCCATCCTGTAGAATTCAAGAACATTGAGATTTTAAACTTAGAAGGTTGCATGGATCCAAAGGCATCCAATTATAAATCGTATTATATCAAGTCAAAACCTTCTGATTGTAAGTACAATAAAAAGTAGATTATGAAAAAATGTTTATTTGGTTTTTTTCTGATTGCATCATTTGTTTCAATTGCACAACAACGTCCACCTGCACCCCCGACTCCTCCTGTTGCACCAACGGCGCCTGCTGCAAGTGAGGCAAAACCCAATCCTGCAAACATTCCATTTAATCCTGATCATTCAATTACAGCTGATCATGAAGTGACCATTAAAGGTGTGAGGGTTCCTTACAAAACAACTACAGGTATGATGCCTGTCTGGGACATGGAAGGCAAAACCCAAGCTGGCGTATTTTTCACATACTATGAAAGATCTGATGTGAAAGATCGTGCATCAAGGCCGCTGCTAATTTCATTCAATGGAGGTCCTGGTACAGCTTCTCTCTGGATGGAACTTGGTTATACCGGTCCACGTATATTGAATATTGATGATGAAGGTTATCCAGTTCAACCATATGGATTGAGAGACAATCCTTATTCTTTATTGGATGTTGCTGATATTGTTTATGTAGATCCAGTAAATACCGGATTTTCAAGAGCAGTGAGCAAAGATGTACCGACTTCAAGATTTTTTGGAGTAAATGCCGACATCAAGTATTTGGCTGAATGGATCAACACATTTGTATCACGCATGAATCGTTGGGCTTCTCCAAAATATTTGATTGGTGAAAGTTATGGTACAGGAAGGGTTTCAGGATTGGCATTGGAATTACAGAATGCACATTGGATGTTTTTCAATGGAGTGATTCTAGTTTCTCCAACAACGTTGGGGATTGAAAGAGATGGTCCACTTGCTGCAGCACTGCGCATACCTTATTTTGCAGCAACTGCATGGTATCATAAAGCATTATCAAATGATCTTCAGCAAAAAGATTTGACAGCTATGTTGCCTGAGGTAGAAAAATTCACAGTCGATGAATTGATTCCTGCAATAACCAAGGGTGGATTTTTAGATGATGCAAAGCGCAAAGAAATTGCTGCACGTGTTTCAAAGTATATTGGAATTCCAGAAAAAGTTGTTTTGCAAAATAACTTAGACATTGCTCCTTCATTGTTTTGGAAAGAATTGTTGAGAGACAAAGGATTCACCGTTGGCAGATTGGATTCTCGATATAAGGGAATTGACCGAAGAGATGGCGGCGAGCAACCGGATTTTAATGCAGAATTGATTTCATGGGAACATTCTTTTACGCCAGCGATCAATATGTATTTGCGCGAAGAGTTGAAGTTCAAAACGGATTTAAAATATTACGTATTTGGCCCTGTGAATCCATGGGATCGAACAGGCGATAAGACCGGTGAGAATTTGCGTCAGGCGATGGCTGAGAATCCATACTTGCATGTATTGATTCAGTCAGGGTATTATGATGGAGCCTGTGATTATTTCAATGCCAAGTATAGCATGTGGCAAATGGATCCTAGTGGGAAATTAAAAGACAGATTGAATTGGGAAGGATATAGAAGCGGACATATGATGTATTTGCGTCGTCCGGATTTAGAATCAAGCAATGAGAGTTTGAGGAATTTTATCAAAAAGACTACGCCGAAACCAGGCCAACCTGCTAAATATTAAACCATCAACAGTCAACTGTTAACCGTTAACAGTTGACTGTTATACTTCTGCCACATTTATTTTTTCTGTCGGATTCATGATGTAAGTCAACATCGATCCATTCTTGTAGAGTTCAACAATTCGGTAGCCTCTGTAGGAAGTTCCCCAGTTTCCACCGATGTGGCTGTCAAAAATATAGGGGATGTTATCTTGCCATTTGATTCCGTCCTGGTCATGCTCATGACCATGGAACACCGCTTTCAGATTTTTTTGTTTTTTGACGAGCGACTGAAACTCTGGTGAGTCAATGCCGTTGGCTGTCCACTTGATGGGTGGGATGTGAATGAAAAGAAATATATGTTTGGCTTTTTTATGCTCCTCAAATTTTTTAGTCAGCCAATCTATATCTGGAGGAAGATATTTCCCTTGCTTGTTGGAAGTGGTAGCAAACAACAACACATTGTTCCCAATGACATGATCAAAGTTCAAAGGACTTTGCCATCCACTTTCCCATTCTTCCTTGGTTGCTGTATCGTGGTTACCTTGTGTAACAAAATATTTGAAAGGCAATTGATCAAAAGTTGTTTTTAAGGTTGGAATATGGCTGATGTCATCATGAACCAAATCACCATTGAAAACACAAAATTCAAATGGATCTGCAGCATGTGTTGCACGAATATGACTCAGCGCTGTATCCAGCATTTCTTGATAGGCTGTCTTGGGCTGTGCATAGTGAAAGTCAGAGGCAACTGCAAAGCGTAATACAGGTTTCTTGTTTTCAAAAATGCTCAGGTCTGTTGCAAGTACTGATTTGGTATTGAATACAACAACTGCGGTTGATATGCCTTGTAAAAACTTCCTGCGATTCATATGAAATGATTGAATCGGAAAGTTAATTTATTTTTTTGCGAAATTTCCAAATACTCTTTTAAGCAATTCTGATGTTCTGGCCAAAGGGTCTCTTCTTATTTTCCTCTCTTCTTCACCTACCTGATTAAAAATTCCTGCAACTGATTTCTCTGTAACATATGCAGTCAGATCGGGGTTGATCTTTTTTAAACTCACTTTATTGTATGCGGTGATGATGGTTGTCCAATGTTTGGTCGCATTTACTTTATTCAAAGAATTTTCAATGACAGGCCTAAATTTATTCGTCAAAGCTACAGTGGTGGCCTGTCTCAAGTATTGTGTTCCTGCTGTATCACTGCCTTTCAAAATAGATACAACGTCTTCTACGTTCATTGATTTTACTGCTTCTACAAATATTCCTGCAGCTTCTTTACATGCATCTTCTGCTCCTCTGTTCATCGACAAAATAGCTTCGTCTACTTGATTGCCCATCCCCAAATTTCTAAGTGTCTTTTCAACTTTTTCAGCTTCTGGAGGTAAGAGAATTTTTAAAAGATCATTTTTAAAAAATCCATCTTCTTTTGAAAGGGTAGCTGCTCCTTTTTGCACACCAATGATCAATGCTTCTTTGACTGCAGCAATCATGTCATCTTTATCCGAACCCTTGGATTCAGTAATTCCCAATGCCTGATTTGCTTTTTGCAAAAGACCTTTTATTTGCGCATTGGTTGAAAATGTAATGGTCAATAAAACCAGTGTGATAAATGTTTTCATGGTGAGCTTACTTTTCTGATGTGAAAATAGTGCTCCCTTTTGATATCGTTCTGTTAATTTCTATTTCCTTGTTAAAGATTACCAAATCTGCATCCATCCCCTTTTTGATGGTACCGGTATGTTGGTTTATTTTCATGATTCTCGCCGGGGTGGCTGTAAGCATTTTAATAGCATCTATAAGTCGTACTTCAGCAATATTGACCATGGTACTGATTAATCTGTTGGCTGTAGCAGTGCTGCCTGCAAATGCAGATCCATCCATTAATTTAGCAACATCCCCTACAACTTTCACGTCCATTCCATTAACTGCATTACCAAGTTTATAAATACCATTTGGCATGGCAGCACCCCTCATTGCATCTGTGATAAGTGAAATTCGGTCTGCTCCCTTTATTTTATATATAAGTTTCAACAATGCTTCTGGCAAATGAATTCCATCTGCGATGATTTCAACATCTAACTCATCATGTAAGTATCCTGCTTCAATAACTCCTGCATGTCGCATCGCATTTTTTCTGACTACACCCGACATGGCAGAGTAAAAATGTGTGAGGAGTGAAAAACCATTTTCAAATGCAAGTTTCGCCTCATCGTAAACTGCATCCGTATGTGCCATAGATGGGATGATGCCTTTTTTGCATAATATCTTACCTAACTCAATAGCACCTTTTTTTTCTGGCGCGATGCTCCATCTTTTTATATGTGGCGATCTCTCTAAAATTTCCATGTATTCTTTTGGATCGGGATCTCTGATATATTGCGGATCCTGAGCCCCGCGTTGATTCAAGGAAAAATATGGCCCTTCTAAATGAATGCCCAGAAATTTTGCTCCAGCATGCGATCTTTCGTGAACACGGTTATAAACATCCAATGTTCTTAGAATACCTGGTTTGTCTGCAGTTAAGGTTGTCGCAAGCAATGAAGTTGTTCCAAATCTTGCATGCAATGAAGCAGTCTTTAAAAATGCTTCTTCTGTTTCATCCATAAAATCAAATCCACCACCACCATGAACATGTATGTCTATAAAGCCAGGAGATATATAGTTGCCTTTTGCATTGATCTCAGTAAAATCAGTCGATTCAATATTATCTTTTTCAACACCAAGAATCTTCCCATTATCAATCAACAGAGTGCCATTGGCGATGATGGTATTTTCTGTTATGATATGTCCA
Organism: Chitinophagaceae bacterium; assembly: GCA_017853575.1. GTDB lineage: Bacteria > Bacteroidota > Bacteroidia > Chitinophagales > Chitinophagaceae > Pollutibacter. Next base: position 82,336 of record JAFMJI010000003.1, read on the forward strand.
TTTGTTATTTTATACTTTCCGCTCACAATTTCCATTTTCTGATTTTATGTCCTTTGATTGCATAAAAGAAAAGATACGAATAGCAGGGCAATAAAATCCAATATGCCTGTTGCACTCCAAAATGATCCGCAATAGATCCATATACAAGCGGAATCAAAGCATTGCCACTCAGTCCCATGATCAACAATGATGCACCAAGCTTAGTAAATCTTCCCAATCCATCCAATGCCAATGGCCAGATCGCTGCCCATACTAGTGAATTGGCAAGTCCGAGCAATACAACAAACCAAATCGAGATGGAGGTATGATGACCGAGAATATTGACTTCCGTATGATTTGTTGTGATTAAAAAAGTAAGTGTAATCCCAAGTGTTGTGCAAAGCCTTAATGCATTTACCTGACTGATAAATTTTGGTATGGCGATGATCCCCATGATATATCCGATAATGGTTGCAGTTAATACATATGCCGGGAATGATTTCGCTTCCAGCAAAGGAATGTTCATCGAGATTGCGTAATTGATGATGGTATCAATTGAGATAATTTGTGTTCCTACATGCAGGAAAATAGCAAGGGCACCTAAGATTAGATGTGGGAAATCAAAAATGCTTTTCTTTTCAGCATTTGCATGGGCAACTTCTTCGGATTCTTTTTCTGTATCAATTTCTGGGAGTGGAGAAAATCTTACCAATAAACCTAATAGAAAAAGTACTGTACCAACAACCATGTATGGTTTAATCACTCTTCGAATTAGTTCATCAAGTAAAGGTGCTTTTTGATCTGCACTCATTGAACTCAATTGTGCAAACAAATCTGTGTCGGTTGCTTTGAGAACAACAGCTGCAAACAGCAGCGGAGCAACAATCCCAGCGCCTTTATTAAAAATTCCCATGATGCTGATACGTTGTGCAGCACTTTCTTTCGGACCTAGTATGGTGATATATGGATTTGCTGCTGTTTGTAGTATTGCCAATCCAACTCCAATGGTGAATAGTCCAAATAAAAATACTTCATAAGTTCTGCTATATGCTGCAGGGATAAATGTGAATGCACCTATCGACATTACCCAGAATCCAAACATGATTCCTTTTTTGAATCCAACTTTTCTCAATAGATAGCTGGAAGGAACCGACATTACAAAATAAGAAATATAAAATGCAAACGTAACCAGATACGATTCGAAGTGATTTAATTCACATGCTATTTTGAAGTAAGGAATTAAAATTGAATTTACCCATGATACAAACCCGAAGATGAAAAAAAGTGTTCCAATAATAAGAATGGAAATGGTAGTATCTTTTTTTGAGAGAGTCGCGCTGCTCATGGTTAAGATTGTTTGAGTTTGGAGGCAGATGCATGATCAAGATATATTGTACAGGCTGGATGAGATTGTAAAATGCTGGCAGGATGCAGGTTGCTGGTAGTACCATTCAAACAATTTTTTACTGCATCTGCTTTTCTTTCATCTGGTACTGAACAAATTATTTTTTTTGATTTCATGATTTGACGAATCGACATGCTGATGGCTTTTTTGGGTACATGATCCATGGTCTTGAACCAACCCTCTCCCCATTGCTGTTTTCTGCATGCTTCATCAAGATCAACAACAATATATGGATCGGTAGTGTCAAAATCTGCAGGAGGATCGTTGAATGCTAAATGTCCATTTTCGCCAATTCCAACCAACGCCAAATCTATCTCCACATCTCGAATGAGATGATTGAGTCTCTCGCATTCTTTTTCTGGATTATTTTCTCCATTAATTAAATGATAATTTTTGAGCTTGCTTACCTTTTCAATGAATCTTTCCATCAGATATTTCCTGAAACTGGCTTTGTGTGAGATAGGGATACCAATATATTCATCTAGGTGAAACATGGTAACCTTGCTCCAGTCAATATCTTTGCAACTGGTAAGCTCTTCCAAAACAGGAAATTGACTGGTCCCGGTTGCCAATATGATATTGGCATATCCCTTATCTTGAATAACATTTCTTATAATTTCAACTGCTGATTTTCCGGCTGCTGTCCCTAGTTTTTTTGCATCTTCAAAAATCTCCAACTTCATATTCTTTCAATTAAATTTTCAAAAAGAGTTTCTTGTTGTAAAGAAATTTTAGGAATATCCATTTTACTGCAACTGCAGTAATAGCAAATGCAACTGCGTTGTACGGGTCACCAATAAGATCACCCAACCATTGAAAAAGTGATTTGTTTGTATATCCCCATTGAATAAATTTACCCGACATGTATATCAAAATGGAATTCATTCCAATTACTTTGAAGAAAAAAGCCCATCGCTGAATTCCATTGACATCAATAATAAAGTAAAATAACGCAAACAACAGCAGGTTCCACCCGGTTGTATATAAGACAAATGAGCTCGACCACATATTTTTGTTGATGGGGAAATCAATGTTCCAAATCATTGCCAATCCAAGCGATGCTAATCCTGCAATTGCTATCCATTTTGTTTTTTCTACATCATTGGATCTTGAATTTTTCAAATAATTTCCAGTAAGTACTCCTGCCAGTGATGTTGCAACTGCTGCGATATTATTAAATAGTCCAACTGTATCATGTATCCCCCTCGATAATTTCCCAGGTAAAACTGTTCTATCAAAATAAGACGCAAAATTTCCAGGCTCTGTTAAATCGCCCATTGGAAAGCCAGGCGCAGATGTACATTTTAAAATAATCCAATAACCAATTAATAAAGCTGCAAACCAAATTGCCTGAAAGTTTTTACCTGCATACATATATATGATGCATGAAAAAGTATAAGCAATGCCGATTCTTCCCAGTACACTCATGATTCTGAAATCTGTCAATGGCCTAATGGTAAGTCCATTATTATATATCATGCCAAGAATAAAAAGTATTAATCCTCTTTTAATCACTTTCCACAACAGGTTCTTTTTATTTTCATTATTAGAAAGTGATGCATCAATGGAGTATACACTCGAGATGCCAGAAACGAACATGAACAAAGGAAAGATTAAATCATAAGCATGAAAACCATCCCAGATGGGATGAGTAAACTGATTAGAAAGCGCATTCCAAAAAGGATGATGTGTTGCTTCAGACATGGTATGAAAAATTTCTTCTGCACCAATGATCCAAAACATATCAAATCCACGGAGTGCATCCAAAGAGTATAAACGCTTGTTCATGGTTTAAACTTTTGGTTCCCAGCCATTCTCATATTCTCTGCTCCATAGTTTTGATGCTTCCTTGTCATTCAAAATATGTCCATTGCTAGGATCTATTTTTAATGCTCGTCCTGTACGTTGAGAGATGTTTCCCAATTGAACCAACAATGTACTTTGATGTCCGCTGAGGATATCAGAGTTCAGTTTTGCACCACGTTTGATAGCATCAAAAAAGTTTTGAATATGCAATGCATCCAACTCCATACCTGGGCCGGTTCGATCAAGTGCATTGGCTGTTATATCATTTTTAACTTCTTTGACCAATTTACTTTTCAAGTCGAAGATCTTATATGCATTACCGCTTTCAATTAACAATGATCCCGTCTCTCCATAAAAAATCACACCTACACTGCTGCCTTCTGTATTTTTTCCATTGCAAGATCTTCCTTCCCAGCTGATCAATGTATTGTTTGAAAATTCAAGATCGATTACTTGTGTATCGGGTGTTTCCCAATCATCTTGATAGCGATATCTTCCACCTGCAGAGGTAACACGGGTTGGATAATCAACTCCGAGTCCCCAACGTGCAAGATCAACCATATGCGTTCCATTGTTCAATGCTTCACCTGTTCCCCAATGCCAGAACCAATGCCAGTTGTAGTGAATGAGGTTGTCTTTGTATTGTTTGCGCGGAGCTGGCCCTTGCCATAAATCATAATTCAACCAGGATGGAACTTCTGTAGGTTTACCAACTCCAATTGATTCGCGGTTGTTTGTATACCATGTTTTTGCAAAATATGGTCTGCCAATTACACCAGCTTTGAGTTCAGCAATGGCAGCCATTACATTGGGCCAAGACCTACGCTGGTTGCCCATTTGTAACAATTTGTTGTGTTTGGCAGCAGATTTCACGAGCATCTCTCCTTCATTGGGATTGTGGCTGCATGGTTTTTCAAGATACACATGTTTGCCAGCAGCTACTGCCAACAAAGCTGCTGGAGCATGCCAATGGTCAGGAGCAGTTACAATCAATAAATCCAATTGCGGATCTTCCAATGCTTTTCTGAAATCACCTTCTGCTTTAGGTTTTTTCCCTTGTATTTTTTCAATTGCAGTTACACATTTGTCCATGGCTCGTACATCAACATCACATACATACATCATCTCACATTCTTTTTGTGAAGCAAAATTGCTTCCAACAGAAAATCCTCTGCTGTTCACTCCCATGACTGCTGCAGTAATTTTTTCATTTGATCCAATGATGCGGCGGTACTGACTTGCAGAAAATCCCGGTAATATTCCTCCAAATGCAATAGCTGCGGAGGCTACAGAAGTGTTCTTGATGAAATTTCTTCTTGAGCGACTCATAATGATAGTTTTAGTGACTGAATAATTTGGTGAGCTTTTTTTGTATGTGATGCTTTTGTTTTTTCTATTTCAATCAAAGCACCATTTTTTCTTTTGCTTTCATGTGCTGCTTCCATGAATGTATAAATCTCAATGGTCTCATCTGCAGATATTGGTGCTATGCCTGTTTGAAAAAATTGCAAAATAATTTGAAGCAGGTTGTCATACCCCTGAAATGGTCCCAATATCAAATTCCCATTTTCACCATAAGCGGTTCCTCCGTAATCGTGTTTGCCATTGCGTGTTCCACGAAACGTACCAATCCTTCCATCATTCCATTCTCCAACTACTACATCAACATCATTGCTGGAGGTTCTTTTTACTTTCATACATCCCACGCCCATTACGGTATACAACAATTCAACTCCATGGATGCCATACCAGAAAAAATCAGGATGGGTTTTCTCTAACGTTGCAGGACTAAAACAATCAGCGCCCAACACTTTTCCGATTTTTCCTTTTGCAACTTGTTGTGCAGTTTCCATGTATCTCAGTGAAGAGCTTGAAAAAACTGGAACTTTGTATTCTTTTGCCAATTCATATATCGCAATCGTTGATGCTAGTGAATCTGCTACAGGTTTATCAATAAATACTGGTTTCCCGGCTTTGAAAACTTCTATCGCTTGCTGAAGATGAGGTCTTCCATCGTTGGTTTCCAAACAAACAAAATCAACTTTACTTAGTAGTTCAGCTATAGAACCAACAATTTCAACTCCATATTTTTTCACTTCCTCCGTATATCCAGGAATTCTTTTTACAGATGATTCAATGTCTGCACTTCCATTCGGGTAAGCAGCAACTATTTTAAACGGAGATATATTGTTTGAATTGCCATTCAAGGCTTTTGTAAATGCAACACTGTGTGATGTATCCAATCCAATAATTCCAATTCTACCTGAGTGGACAGTTGAAGTCGCAAGCGCATTCAGGGGATTGTTGAATAGAACAGTTCCCATCATCAGTGTAGAAGAAGATAAAATAAAATCTCTCCGACCCAGATTTTTATTCATAAGGCAAGCAAATTATTTTAAAAGCAATCGATATTAAATTTAATCATATCGGTCCATACTTGATGCATGAACATCTATGATTTTTGGCTTTATAAAAAGCCAATTATTCTTTTCCTATGATTTGAGCAACGTAAGAATTAACAGGGCTGGACTGAACAGATTGAGTTTCATCCATTTGAATGAGTTTACCCTCTTTTAAAATCATTAAACGGTCAGCCCAAGAAAGCAGCTCATCAGGATTGTGAGAAACCATGATGCAGGTCAACGAGGTTTCATTAAAAATATCTGCGAGCACCTGATGAATAATTTTTTTATTGATGCCGTCCAGGTTTGAAAACGGTTCATCCAATAGTAAGAGAGAAGGATTGCTGATCAAAGTTTTTGCAAGTGAAATACGTTGACGTTCTCCGCCTGAAAGTTGATTCGTCCTCCTTCTCAACAAATGATCAATCTTACAAAGTTTATATAAATGCCCTGCTGCTTCATCGCTGATTTTATTATGCATCTCTAATATTTCTTCTACATAATAATTATTCAGCAACTCAAAGTGTTGTGACAAATAACCAATTTGCGGATGACCTGGAAGTAAAACTTCATCCGGCCCTTTCACTCTTTTGTCTTGATAAGTTACCGATCCTGTTGTTGGCTGGATTAACCCGGCAATAATTTTCAGCAAAGTTGTTTTACCAGAACCAGTTTCGCCCATCAGTCCAAATTTCTCCCCCTTTTTCATGAAAAAACTTATTTCGTGCAGCGTCACACGTTCTTTTTCTGTTCTCGAAATCTGGTCTACAATCAGTTCGGCCATTGGTTTTTGTTGGGACTGCAAAGCTACTTCCAATTTCAGTAAATAATGCCTGTTTCTCTTCAACTCTCATTAGAAATAAGTAAATTGATTCATCAATATTTTAATATGAAAAAGTCTTTATTGTTATCTGTTTTAGTAGCAAGTTCACTGTTCTTTTATACAGTTTCTGTTCAAGCCCAAAAAAAGTATGACGACAAACAATTGACAGCATTGAAAACCCAATTGTCAGAGTCTGTTGGCAAAAGAGCCAAGGATATTCAAGTGATGGTTGATCAGATTTTCAGTTATTCTGAGCTGGGATTTCAAGAGTGGGAGACCTCTGCTTTTATTACTTCTGTTTTGGAAAAAAATGGTTTTAGTGTTGAGAAAGGAATTTCAGGTGTGCCAACTGCTTGGATGGCAAAGTGGGGAACAGGTTCACCAGTGATAGCACTGGGAAGTGATATTGATTGTATTCCGAAAGCATCTCAAAAACCAGGTGTTGCTTACAAGTCGCCGATTGTTGAGGGTGCCCCTGGGCATGGTGAAGGACATAATTCAGGACAAGCGGTGATTATTTATGCAGCTATTGCCATGAAAGAATTGATGCAAAAAGAAAAAATTCCAGGAACCATTGTCATTTGGCCTGGAGTTGCTGAAGAGTTGGTTGGAACAAAAGCTTGGTATATAAGAGATGGATATTTTAAAAACATCGACGCATGTATATTCACACATGTGAGTGGAGATTTTACTTGTGATTATGGTGATAATGGTGGAAACGGATTGGTAAGTGTGAGGTTTGATTTTGATGGTGATGCTGCACACGCTGCAGGTGCACCATGGAGAGGGAAAAGTGCACTCGATGGAGTTGAATTGATGAACGTTGGATGGAATTACAAGCGCGAACATCTAAAACCCACCAACAGATCGCACTATGTTGTTGTAGATGGTGGTGATCAGCCCAATGTTGTTCCATCAAAAGCAAGTGTTTGGTATTATTTCAGGGAAAGAACATATGAAGACATCAAAGCCAATTATGATGCTGGAATCAAAATTGCGGATGGTGCAGCTATGATGTCTGGTACAACTGTTTCACATCAAATTTTGGGAACCGCATGGCCAGGGCATTTCAACAAACCACTCGCTGAAGCGATGTATGCAAATATTAAAAAAGTTGGCATGCCTGTTTGGGATGATAAAGACCAAGCGATGGCAAGAGCAGTTCAGAAATTAGTAGAAGCACCCAAAAAAGACAACAGTGGTAAACCAATTGATGGACTAAGAAAAGAAGTTGACAGTATAAAAGGGTCTGTAGCATTTTCATGGGGTGGAGGTTCAGATGATATCGCAGATATATCATGGAATGTTCCAACAATTGTTTTGCGTTTCCCAGCAAATATTCCAGGAACCAAAGGGCATCATTGGGCAGATGCAATCGCCATGGCTACTCCCATCGCACACAAGGGGTCTACTGCTGGTGCAAAAGCAACAGCGATGACCTTGTTGGATTGCTTTACCAATCCGCTTTTGATACCTGATGCAAAAAAATATTTTAAAGAGGTTCAAACAAAAGATGTTCAGTATAAACCATTCATCACTGAAAAAGATCCTCCTGCCATTCATTTAAATCAGGGAATCATGAATCAGTATAAGGATCAATTGAAAAAGTTTTATTATGATCCTTCTAAGTATGGAACATATTTGGAACAATTGGGAATTGAATATCCAACTGTAAATAAATAAGTTGATCATCATGAAAAATACATTTAACCGAAGAAATTTTTTAGGTTCGACAGCATTATTAACAGGAGGAATTGCATTGCCTTCTTTTCAAGTAGATGATGAACTTCCGCCTTCAATCCGTGATCTCAAGCCAATGATTGATGATGTTGTTCCAATTACCGTTGATGAAAGAAAACAACGGATCGCTAAAGCTCAGGAACTGATGGCGAAAGAAAAATTGGATGCAATTTTTATGGAGGGCACAACAACCTGTTTCTATTTTACTGGAATGAGATGGGGACAAAGTGAGCGAACGTTTGGTGTAGTCATTCCAGCAAAAGGTGAAATTGTTTATGTGTGTCCAAAGTTTGAAGATGATCGTGCCAAAGAATTAATCAATACTGCATTTGGATCTGAATTGCGTTGTTGGGAAGAACATGAGAGTCCTTATCAGGTTATATTAAATATTGTAAAAGACCGTGGTGTCAAATACAGAAGAATAGGGATGGAAGAGCGGGTGCGTTTTTTTATCGCAGATGGAGTGAGAAAAATTGCAAGCGGTTTTGAAGTAGTTGATGCAACACCGGTAACTGCAGGTTGCAGAATGTATAAAACCAAAGCTGAAATTGCATTGATGCAAAAAGCAAATGATGTAACGATTGAAGCATACAAAGCTGCATTTGCAACGATTGTTCCTGGAATGTCTCAGTCGACTCTCTCAGTTAATATTGCAAGTGCATTCAGAAAATTAGGATACAGTGGTGGGGCAAGTGTTCAGGTAGGTAAATATTCAGCGCTGCCTCATGGTAGCATCACACCTCAGACCATTCGAGAAGGAGATGTTGTAATGGTAGATGGTGGTACAAGTTGTGAAGGCTATGCATCAGATATTACACGCACCATTGTTGTTGGAAAGCCAACTCAACGACAAACGGATGTTTGGAATTTGGAAAAGAAAGCACAGGATGCTGCTCTTGCTGCTATGAAAATTGGTGCACCATGTGAAGTGGTAGATGCAGCTGCAAGAAATGTTATCGAGGATGCAGGCTTTGGTAAAAATTATGGTTTGCCAGGCTTACCACACAGAACAGGGCATGGTATTGGATTAGAAGGGCATGAATGGACAAACTTTGTTAAAGGGAATACCACCAAAATAGCACCTGGTATGTGCTTCAGTGATGAACCAACTATTTCAATTCCTGGTGAATTTGGTATACGCCTCGAAGACTGTGTATATATTAGTGAGGATGGGCCTCACTTTTTTACCAAACAAAGCATTTCTATAGAACAACCATTTGGATAAATCAATTTTATGATCAAGAAAATTTTATTGAGCTTTTTGGCAATCATTATGATTATCATAGGACTCACTTTTACAAGTCGTTTTTCACATTTAAGAAATTTTGCAGTATGGGGAGTGCATACCATCCATGATTACAAAACGCATCCTACCAGATTGGTAGCAAGTGGAGGTCATCCACAACCATGGTTGTTCGATTCTTCGTATAACAAAAAAGAAATACCAGCGAACTTGATGACCATCATCGACTCCAATGATACCCATGCTTTTCTCGTTCTTCAACATGGTAAGTTGGTATATGAAAAATATTGGGATGGATATGATACTGCCAGATTAAGCGGTTCATTTTCTGCTGCGAAAAGTATCATCTCTTTGTTGATTGGAATTGCCCTAGATGAAGGGAAAATAAAATCTCTCGAAGAACCAGTTTCAAATTATATACCCCATTTTAAAACAAATGGATTAGAAAAAATTCGCATCAAAGATTTACTGACGATGAGTTCTGGCACCAATTATAATGAAGCAGACAAAGGATACTTTAGTCTTAATGCATATGGTTACTATGGAGATGACGAAGAATACATGGTTGGTAAAATGGAAAGAAAAGAAGAACCTGGAGTTTATTGGCAATATAGAAGCGGTGATACCCAAGTATTAGGCTTGATCGTTGAGAAAATATTTAATAAATCCATCTCTGATTTGGTATCAGAAAGATTTATGCAACCCATGGGTGCAGAAGCAGATGCACTTTGGTTACTGGATGGATCAAAAAAACATGAAAAAGCTTTTTGCTGCTTCAACGCAGTTGCAAGAGATTATGCACGATTCGGACAACTGGTATTGAACAAGGGTAAATGGAATGACAAACAAATTGTTTCAGAGAAGTATATCAATGAGGCTACCACTCCTGCTAGCTATTTGAAGGATAGATATGAGAATGATAATCCTGTTGATTTTTATGGGTATCAATATTGGATCGTCAACCACAGTGGTGTTCATGCAATTGCTCAAAATGGACTCTTCGGACAATATGTGTACATCATACCAGAAAAAAATGCCGTTGTTGTTAGATTAGGTGAATCTAAAGTCATCAAACCAATTCATCACCACCAACCTGAAAATTATACATACATAGATGCAGCACTCTCCGTGTTGCAGTAGATGAAAATAAAAAGGCCAGATGTTGATCTGGCCTTTTTTATTTAGAGGATAACAGCGTCTAACTGTTGCGACTTGTATAATTGATTGTAGTCCATAATGGATTTTCTTAGTGCCTCCAGATTTTTCTTCTGTGTATTCCACTCACTTTGTAAATCAGCAAGACGTGTTTTGATGCCTTGTGTAATGCGGGGATCTGGAGAATCTGCAAGTCCTTTGATATTGAAAAATTCTGAATTGATCTTGCTTGGCCAGTTGATTACATCCTGTCCGTTTTGAATTCTGCTTTCAACAATGTTTGATTCCCATCCTTCAATGCTCTTCAATAAATTTTTAGCTTCAGTCATAATTTTTTCTGCTCCAGTTTTATCCTTCAATACATCAACCTGATTTTGTAATTGCTTTTTAACTTTTCTTACTTCATTGACGGTTTTGTGAATCTCAGTGATGTTTGAAACAATGGTTTTCAAAATACTTTGCTGCTCATTCCATTCTGCTTCGGTTGCCTGAATACTTGGGTTACTCAACAATGTAATTTCAGTTTCAACTGAACCATTTTTTGTCTCAAGTTTTGCTTTGTATTTTCCTGGTTTTACCGAATATCCATTGTAGGTTCCCCATACATATACGCCTTTCACATCAGGACTTACCTGGTCTACCCTGAAGTCCCACAGAAATCTGTTGTGTCCTTTTGCAACTGGAATGGTTGGAACAGGCAATGGACCTCCTGGATATTTACTGTATGATTCATCTTTTTTATTGCTGTAAGTTCTGATTACGTTGCCTGCTACATCACTGATGATCAGCTTCACAGTTTCACTGTCCAACGATGCTGGAAGGAAATAATCAAGGATCACTCCTTCTGGTGCATTTTGACCTGCGGTATATTTTTCTTCTGGTAATCCATTACCACCTCCAAATTTGTAAGATGGTTTTGGTGATACAATTTTTACTGTAGTTGCATCTACATATTGTTGAACAGCACCCAAATCATCCAAGATCCAAAATGCTCTTCCGGCTGTAGCTGCAATCAGGTCATTGTCTCTGATAATTAAATCGGTTACTGGAACGATTGGTAGGTTTCTTTGGAAAGTCTCCCAAGTCAATCCTCCATCTTTAGACAAGTAAAATCCTCTTTCACTGCCAGCGTATAATATATTTTTATTTTTCTTGTCTTCACGAATCACTTTTATAAAATCATCTGATTTTACACCATTAATGATTTTGGTCCATGTCTTTCCATAATCCGTGGTCTTGTATGAATAAGCGCCATAATCATTGAATTTGTATCTGGTGGCAGCAACATATGCAGTTCCTTTATCAAAAGATGATAATTCAATGCTATTGATTTGTGATTCAGCCAAGTCTGGAGGCGTAACATTTGTCCATGTTTTTCCTCCATCCATAGTTACTTGTACAAAACCACAATCGCTTCCTGTCCAGATCACTCCTTTCTCCAATGGAGATTCCGCGATATAGAAAAGTGTATTGTAATTTTCTCCACCTGCTCCTTCGTTGGTGAATGGAATTCCACCGGGACCCTGTTTTGATTTTTCATTGCGTGTAAGATCCGGGCTGATCGCTTCCCAGCTCATTCCGCCATTGGTTGATTTCAATAAAACATTTCCTCCATGATAAATTGTTTTTGGATCATGGGGAGAAACAATGATGGGTGCATTCCAATTGAAACGGTATTTCATGTTGCGGGGTTCAATCGCAAGATTCATGGTTGGATATGCCTGAATATCTTTTGTTTCATTTGTTTTGGTATTCAATACTTCTATATAGCCTTGATAACATCCAGCATATATCAATGACGGATCGTTGATATCAAATGCAGGAAATGCAGATTCACAACCTGGTCCGATGCTCCAATCTCTCTCTGTCAATGCTGGTCCGTTGCTTCTGCTAGCAACAATTACAGATGTATTGTCTTGTTGACCTGCATATAATTTATATGGGAATACATTGTCTGCGTTCACTCTATAAAATTGTGCAGTTGGTTGATTCATGATGGATGACCATGATTTTGTATTGTCGTATGTAATCTCAGCACCTCCATCATCGGCCAATGCAATGATGCCTGAATAATTAGGGTGAATCCAGAGATCATGTGTATCTCCATGTTGTACTTTAACGGGTGCAAATGTTCTTCCCCCATCAATGGATTTCATGACAGGTGCATTCAGCACATATACAAGATTTTCATTTTTAGGATCTGCAAATACTTCCATGTAATACCATGAGCGTGAACAGATGTCCTGGTTATTGGAAAGCATAGCCCAATTTTTTCCTCCATCATCAGATCTGTATAAACCTGATTTTGCTTTTTCAGTTTCAACAATTGCGAATACTCGGTTTGAGTTTGCACGAGAAACACTGATACCGATTTTACCCATTTGCTTTGGTAAACCATCTGTTAGTTTTGTCCAAGTATTTCCTTCATCGGTAGATTTCCAGATGGCAGATCCCGGTCCACCACTTGAAACTGTCCATGGAAATCTTCTGTGTTCCCATGATGCAGCATAAAGAATTCTTGGATTGTTCATGTCCATTGACAAAGAAGAAATACCAGTACTGTCATTGATGTATAAAACTTTTTTCCATGTTGCACCTCCATCGATTGATTTGTAAACGCCACGATCATTGTTAGGGCCATGAACTGTTCCCTGAGATGCTACAAAAACGATGTCTGAATTTTTTGGATGGATGGCGATATCAGAAATATGTCGGGTTTTTTCTAAACCAATATTCTTCCAAGTTTTACCTGCATCCGTAGATTTATAAACGCCGTTTCCATAACTCGTCATCACGCCTCTTACTGCGTGTTCACCTGTTCCAACATATATTACATTTGGATCAGACTCAGCAACAGCTATATCGCCGATACTTCCTACTGTAAAAAAACCATCAGAAATATTTTTCCAGCTGATGCCACCATCCTCTGTTGTCCATACTCCACCTCCGGTGTATCCTGCATAAAATTTCTGATCATTGTTGATGACTCCGCTTACTGCATTGGCGCGGCCTCCTCTGAATGGACCAACATTTCTCCATTTTAAATTTTTGAAAGTTGAGTCAGGACTCACCGTTGCAATTACATGAGCAACTTCTTTTTTCTTTTGTGCCGATGCAAACAAGAGGCTGCAGGCAAACAATCCAAGGAGCAATTTTCTCATAAAGATGGTTTGAATAAATAATTTCAATTAAAGGGTATTGAAGATATAAAAAAAGCTCCACCGAAGTGGAGCTTAACACATAAAAGTGTGATGTGAAATCTTATTTCTTGATTTCCCAACCCGGACGATAATTTCTTGTCACAAATTGGTTGGCATCTTCGAAGTTGGTAATCTTCATGTTGGTGCCATCCCACAATAGTTTCTTTCTTCCATAGAATTCGAAACCATTTCTTCCGGCAGCATTTTTCACTTCTCTGCGCAACATGTAGCTTCTAATGGCAAGGTTACCCATCAGTACTGTTTCAGTCAACGGACCAGAATAATCGAATGATGAAGTCAGCGCTTTATGTTCCTTGCTGTTGAAACCTGCCTTACATGCTTCTGTCCATGCAACTTGATGTCCAAATTCAGGTAAACCTTTCGGAGCATTTGGATCTGGAGCTGGCATGGTGATTCTTTCGCCGTTGTTGAGATAGATCTTTGGATTGTTTCCATACATACCAATCACCATTACTCCTTTAGAACCATGTAAGTACACTCCATTGTCGCCACCTGCATCTGGACTCAATGGTTCGTCTGCAGGAATCTGATCAGGGTGGAAAGGTTTCAAACCTCCATCCATCCAAACCATTTTCAATTGAGATTTATTTTTCTTTGTTTCAGGGAATTTGATTTCAACCAATGCAGAAGGAGGACATCCTTCAGGTATAAATTCAGGTGTCCAGTCTTTGATGAAAACCTGTCCCACACTGCATTCTACCTCGGTAGGATAACCCAATCCAAGAATTCTGAATGCAGAATCGATGGTATGACATCCGATATCTCCCAATGCACCTGTACCAAAATTCCACCATCCTCTCCATTTGAATGGATGATACAATGGATTGTAATCTACATATTCAGCGGGGCCGAGCCATGTGTTCCAATCTTCAGGTGACATGGATGCAGGAAGTGCAGGCTTGTCTTTTGGAACTGGAATACCTTGTGGCCAAACAGGGCGGTTGGTCCAAATCTCCACTTTATGAACAGGTCCGATGATTCCTTTATTGAACCAATCGATTGCAACTTGTTGTTGCGGGTTAGATGAACCTTGGTTACCCATTTGTGTAACCACTTTATATTTTCTTGCAGCTTCAGTCATCATGCGGGCCTCCGCAATGTTGTGTGTGAGCGGCTTTTGAACGTATACATGTTTACCCATTTGCATGCAGGCCATGGCAGCGAACGCGTGAAAATGGTCTGGTGTTGAAATGGTAATTGCATCGATGTCTTTGCCGGATTCATCCAGCATTTTTCTGAAATCTTTGTAGCGCTTTGCATTCGGAAATTTTTCTACTGCAACTTTCGCTCTGTCAAAGTCAACATCCGTCAGCGCCACAACATTACACGCACCATTGTTGTATGCATTGATGATATCTGATTGGCCTTTGCCACCTGCACCAATTGCAGCAATATTCAATTTATCGCTTGGGGCTGTATAACCCTTCCCAATAACATGACGGGGTACGATAAAGAATCCAGCTGCTGCAAGTGAACTTTCTTTGATGAAATTTCTTCGATTTTTTTGTTTCGACATAGCAAGCTTTTTTAAATGAATGATGAATACCTAAGTTACAATTCGAGCGTAAGATTTATTACATTTAGTACTATAATTTTTTCTTATGCTCAAAATAACTTTTCGTTGGATGACTTTTTTAGGGATTATTTGCGTTGCCCAACTTACATCTGCTCAAATCATTCCTAAATCACATCTATCACATCTTTCCTGGAGAATGATCGGTCCACATCGTGCTGGACGTACTGTTGGCATGTGCGGGGTTCCTTCTCAGCCCAATGTATTTTACATTGGTGTAAACAATGGAGGTGTTTGGAAAACAACAGATTATGGAAATACCTGGGCGCCTATTTTTGATGATCAGAATACCGGATCAGTTGGTGATGTGGTTGTTGCACCTTCCAATCCCAACGTTATATATGTAGGAAGTGGGGAAGGCATTCAACGCCCTGACCTTTCAGTAGGCAATGGAGTTTATAAATCTACTGATGCTGGGAAGACATGGGTTAATTTAGGATTGCATGATGCTCAACAAATAGGAGGCATTGCAGTAGATGTACAAAATGAAAACAGAATTTTTGTAGCAGCCTTGGGGCATCCTTATGGGCCCAACAAAGAGAGAGGTGTTTACCGCAGTTTGGATGGCGGAAAGACTTTTCAGCAAGTTTTATTTATCAATGAAAACACAGGCGCAGTGCAGGTTGCCATCGATCCAAATAATTCAAATATTATCATTGCAGATATTTGGGCTGCACGTCAGGGCCCTTGGGAAAATGGTGCTTGGAATGGAGTTGAAAGCGGATTGTTTAAATCTGAAGATGGTGGAAATACATGGAGAAAATTGACAAAAGGACTCCCAACAACTACTGAAGATGGATTAGGAAGAATTGGATTTACGATCGCGCCAAGCAATTCAAAAAGAATGTATGCAACTGTTGATGCAGAAAAAAAAGGTGGGATATATAGGAGTGATGATGGCGGTGAATCTTGGTATATGCTAACTGAAGATGGAAGGTTATGGGGAAGAGGATCTGATTTCGCGGAAGTAAAAGTTGATCCTAAAAATCAGGATATTGTTTATTCTGCCAATGTAGTTACATGGAAATCGGTTGATGGAGGAAAAAGCTGGACCGGCATCAAAGGTGCACCTGGCGGAGATGATTATCATAGAATTTGGATCAATCCAAACAACCCCAATATTATTGCACTGGGATTGGATCAGGGTGGAACCATCACTGTTAATGGCGGTGAAACATGGTCTTCATGGTACAATCAAGCCACAGCTCAATTCTATCATGTGAGCACTGATAATGCTTTCCCGTATAATGTATATGGCGGACAACAGGAGAGCGGTTCAGTTGGAATTGCATCCCGTTCCAATGATGGAAATATTACTTTCAGAGAATGGCATCCTGTTGGTGTTGAGGAATATGGATATGTTGCAGCAGATCCATTGGATCCAAACATTATATATGGCGGAAAGATTACTAAATATGATAAACGTAATGGGCAGGTTCAAAATATATCACCTGTTCCTGTTAGAGATGGGAAGGTTAGATTTATCAGAACAGCTCCAGTAATGTTTTCACCCGTTGATCAAAAGACTTTATACTTCGCAGGAAATATCATTTTCAAAACTACAGATGGAGGAAACAGTTGGTCAACTATTAGTCCGGATTTAACACGTGCAACTTATGATATTCCATCAAGCGTTGGTGTATTCACAGATGAGAAGATGAAGAATATGCCAAGAAGAGGCGTTGTATATGCATTGGCTCCATCTAATAAAAACATCAATACAATTTGGGCTGGAACTGACGATGGATTGGTTCATATAACAAGAAATGGAGGATTGAATTGGAAAGATATTACACCAAGTGGTGTTACATCGTGGAGTAAAATATCACAAATTGATGCAAGTCATTTTGATGACAACACTGCTTATGTGGCTGTTAATAGAATACGATGTGATGATATGAAACCACATATTTATAGAACACATGATGGTGGTGCATCTTGGAAAGAAGTGGTAAGTGGCTTACCCAATGAACCAATCAATACAGTCAGAGAGGATCCTGTTCGTAAAGGACTGTTGTATGCGGGTTCTGAAAATGCAGTGTATGTTTCCTTTGATGATGGTGAACATTGGCAATCACTTCGTCAGAACATGCCTTGTACCTCAATTAGAGACTTGGTTGTGAAAGACGATGATTTGGTAATTGGAACACATGGTAGAAGCTTTTGGATCATGGATAACATCAGCTCTTTGAGACAATTGAATACTACAGCTGCATCATCAACAAATATTTTATTCAAGCCACAAAAGGCTGTAAGGGTGCGATGGAATATGAATACAGATACACCTTTACCACCCGAAGAGCCTGCCGGACAAAATCCACCTGATGGTGCAATGATTGAATTTTTTCTGAGTGAAAAAGCCAATTCAGTAGAATTGGAAATTTTAGATCAATATGGAAAACTTGTAAGAAAATATTCCAGCAATGATACCATGTATAAAATTCCAGATGTAAATATTCCACTATACTGGATTAGGCCACAGCAGATGCTTTCAACCAATGCAGGTATGCAGAGATTTTTATGGGACTTTCATTATGAACCTTTGAATGAATCTCCAAGTTATCCGATTGCAGCTGTAAAAAACAATACTGCTCCAGATCCTACATCTCCCTGGGCGATGCCTGGAACGTATACTGTTCGATTAAAAGTAAATGGACGGGTACAAGAGCAAACGTTTAATGTAGTGATGGACCCTCGTGTAAAAACTTCGTTGAAAGATTTACAAAGACAACATGACCTATCAATGATTTGTTATGAAGGGAAGAAACTGACAGCTGGGAAGAATCCACCATTATATAGAAAGTTTAATGCTTTGTTTGAAGTAGTTTCTACTTCTGATATGGCGCCAACTTCTCAAACTGAGAAAGCGATTATTCAGGCACAACAGGAACTTTCAAAAAAATAAAAATTCAATCAACATGAAATTGTTTTTCTGGTTTACCACTTTGATATACAGCGTAGGGGCATTTGCGCAAATTTCCATCAATCCTGCTTTGCTGAAAGGATCATGGAAGGCCAACTGGATCAGTTGCCCTGGAATTCCCCAAAGAGATTATGGAGTATATCATTTTAGAAAAACATTTTCACTGGAAACCGTCAAAGAAAAATTCATTGTTCATGTTAGTGCAGACAATAGATATCGATTGTTTGTAAATGGAACTGCTGTCTGCAGCGGTCCTGCGAGAGGGGATTTGTACAATTGGTATTTCGAATCAGTTGACATCGCACCTTATTTGCACAAGGGTCAAAATACAGTTGCTGCCTTGGTTTGGAACATGGGCGTACACGCACCGGTTGCACAAATTTCAAATCAAACTGCATTTGTATTGCAGGGAGACTCAGATTACGAAAGTGTTCTGAATACCAATCAGAGTTGGAAAGTTATAAATGATTTATCCTATGTTCCTTGTTCTCTTGATAACGGTGCAAGGGTGAAATCGTATATGGTAGTTGGGCCTGGCGATCAGGTGGATGCAAAAAAATATCCTTGGGGCTGGGAGAAAGAAAATTATGATGATACTGCTTGGTTAAAAGCAAGTACCATTACAAACCCTGTTAATGTTGGATATGGTTCAGATAATTTGTGGAGTTTAAAAGAAAGAAATATTCCATTGATGTTTGAGCGGATGCAACGAATTCCATCTGTAAGAAGAAGTTCAGGCATGGAGGTATCTAATGGTTTTTTAGGGGGCAATTCAACATTGATTGTTCCTGCCAATAAAACTGTTTCTATTTTGTTAGATCAATCTTATAATACTGTTGCGTATCCACAATTGGTAACAAGCAAAGGGAAAAATGCAGAGATTAAATTGAGTTATACCGAAGCGCTTTTGGTGGATACGAATTCAGTTAAATACAAAGGCATAAATGTAAATGGTCCACACCGAAGAAAAGATTTTCAAAAAGGAAACAGAAATGATGTCGACAGTAAATTGGTGATTGGCAACTATGATATTTTCATAGCGGATGGAGGTGAAAAGAGAGTGTTCAGACCACTTTGGTTTAGAACGTATCGCTACATGCAATTGGATATAACAACCAAAGACGAGCCATTGGAAATAAATGATTTGTATGGTATGGCTACTGGCTATCCATTCGAAGTGAAAGCATCTTTTGTATCAAATGATTCATCGCTTCAGCAGATTTGGGATATTGGTTGGAGAACAGCCCAATTGTGCGCAGGTGAAACATATTTTGATTGTCCTTATTACGAGCAATTGCAATATGAGGGAGATACAAGAATTCAATCACTAATCTCATTGTATGTAACTGGAGATGATCGATTGATGCGAAAAGCCATTCTGGATTTTTATCACTCAAGAGTTCCGGAGGGATTGACACAGGGGAGATATCCAAGCAGCAGACTGCAGGTAATACCACCTTTTTCATTGTATTGGGTAAGTATGTTGCATGATTACTGGATGCACAGAAGTGATTTCAAATTTGTTGAACAGTTTCTAATGCCCGTCGCAGGCGTGTTGGATTGGTATGAAAAAAGAATTGATGCAGAGAAAAATATGTTAGGCCCCATGAAGTGGTGGAACTTTGTAGATTGGAATCAGAAGTTTCCAGGAGGAACACCTGATGGTGCAAATGAAGGAAACTCTTCCGTAATTACATTTCAATATATATATACCTTAAAGCAAGCTGCAGACTTGTTCAATTATTTTGGAAAAACCTCAGCGGCAAGTCATTACAGGAGCCTGGCAGAAAAATTAGGAAAAGCAACTTTTGTAAAATGTTATGATGAGAAAAAAGGGGTGCTCGCAAATACTCCGTTGAAAAATACGTTTAGTCAGCATGCAAGCATCATGGGAATTTTATCTGGAAGTGTACCAAAAGAACTCCAGCAAAAAATGATCATGAATGTTTTAACAGATACATCCATCAGTCAGGCTACTTTTTATTACAGATTTTATTTAAACAGAGCTTTGAACTATACAGGAAATGCAGACAGGTATTATAAAGAGTTGAAACCTTGGAGAGATATGATAAATCTTGGGCTCACCACTTTTGCTGAAGAGCCAGATCCAACAAGATCGGATTGTCATGCATGGAGTTCTAGTCCGAATTACGATTTTTTTGCAACTATCTGTGGAATTAATCCCTCTAAACCAGGATTTGCATCTGTTAAAATTGCACCTGCTCTAGGCGAACTGAATCATGTTGTTGGTGAAATGCCCCATCCCAATGGCATGATCAAAGTTGAAATTCAAAAAGATGGAGCAAATGGTGTGATTGCCAATATTGAATTGCCATCCAATATTCCAGGGGTATTTTCTTGGAAGGGGAAGCAGGTATCACTTCACCCTGGAAAGCAACAGATAAAATTCTGATTAAATTCTTTTGGCAAATTTTTGAGCCTTCAATGAAAGTTCAGTTGCAAGAAAGCAATGTGCTTGTGGCATCGCTGTTTCAGTTCTGTTCACAACATCATCAACAAATAACTTTCCAAAAGGCAGTTGTGTATCTCTACAGTCAATGTACTTGGTTTCTTTGTTGTTGGCGTAATACAAATGATTGCCACTGTCGTATCGTGCGATGTCGATATTTTTTCTAATCTCTATGAATCCTTCTGTTCCAAGAATGGTTAGTCTTCCATCTCCCCATGTTTTTAAACCATCCGGTGTGAACCAATCCACTCTGATGTATCCTTGTCCACCATTGCCTTTCAGCATTACATCGCCAAAGTCTTCAAAATCCGGTTTATCAGGATGATTTACATTTCCAATTTGTGAGGCCACCACTTCTGCACTGGTGGAGCCAGTAAAATAAAGGAATTGATCAAACTGGTGGGATGCAATATCTGTGATGATTCCACCAAATTTCTTTTTGTCCCAAAACCACTCTGGTCTTGATTTTGGATTGATGCGGTGTGGGCCAAGTCCAATGGTTTGTATCACTTTTCCAATCAATCCCTGCTGAATCAACTCACCCGCTTTAATGGTTGCCTTGTTTTCAAAGCGCTCACTGAACATGATCGAATAGATGCGCTTGGTTTCTTTTTGAACTTTTCTTACTTCAGCAAGTTGTTCCAAGGTTGTAATGCCCGGTTTATCAACCAGATAATCTTTACCATGTTTCATCACCTGAACGCCAAGTGGAGCTCTTTCAACTGGGATGCCAGAACTTAAAATGAGTTGAATTGAATTGTCTTCTAAAATTTCTTGTGCAGATGAAGCGACCTTAACCTGGGGGAAAGCTTTTGTAAAAGCTGCGATCAATTCAGGTTCTTTTGCATATACTGCAACTAGTTCGCCTCCGCCGTTGATGACGGAGTTGCACATACCATATATATGATTGTGGTTGATATTGATAACTGAAAACCTGATTCGTTTTTCTACAACTATCTCTGTATTGCGATCTGAAGAAAAAGATGATAGCAAAGGCATACCGCTTGCTGCAATGGTTGATTTTAGAAAAGTTCTTCTTGGAAACATAGTATATGTTTTATGTTATAATTGCTTTATCGAATTTACTGAATCAGTTAGGCATATGCTGCAATTCTACGAAATCGATTTATTTTATCAGATAATCAATAATCAGTACACCAAGGAGCCCCATGATAGATACAATCGTCTCCATGATGGTCCAAGATTTTAATGTTTGGCGAATGCTCAGGTTGAAATATTCTTTGAACAACCAGAATCCGCTATCATTAACATGCGAGAGCATGAGGCTTCCTGATCCAACTGCCAGCACCATCAAGCTGGGATCAGTATTGGTTGCAACAACAACAGGCGCAATGATGCCGGCTGTTGTTAAACCCGCTACGGTGGCAGATCCCATGGCAACTCGAATGATCGCACTGATCAGCCATCCAAGCAAGAGTGGAGGCATTTGTAATTGATTGAAGGCATCACCCAGCTGTGCACTTACGCCGCTTTGAACATATACTTCTTTCAGTGCGCCAGCACCAGATACAATCAAAATGATCATCAATACATCTTTAATAGAATCGGCATAGGTATGCATGATGTTTGCAATAGAATTGCCCCTGGTAATTCCAAGTGCAACTGTGGCATATATCATTGAAATAAACATCAGCATGCTTGGATCTGATATAAACTGAATCAATGCTGGTGTAGTTGAAGAAGTTTTATTGAGGTTGAAATATGTGGTGATCAATAATATAAATACCGGTAGCAGGCAAGTGATGATGCTGTTGAAGAATCCTGGTAAAGATGCTTCTTTAATTTCTTTGGGTTTGAAAGTCTGAAGAGGTTCAACATCCATTTTTTTCAGGGTAGTTACAAACAATGGTCCAGCTACAGTGATTGTTGGGATGGCGATGCATATCCCATACAAGAGGGTTTTGCCCATATCTGCATGCAATTGATTAACAAGTGCAGCGGGTGAGGGGTGTGGCGGGAGGAGTCCGTGTGTTACAGAGAGTGCAGAGAGCATCGGAATGCCAACATATACTGCCGGGAGTTTAAGTCGGTATACAATGGAGAAAATGAGGGGAACCAGGAGTACAAATCCAACATTATAAAAAAGTGGAATTCCAACTATAAAGCCTGTGAGTACCAGCGCCCAGGTGATCTTTTTTTCTCCGAATGCCTTCAAGAGCACATCGCTGATTCTCTGTGCAGCACCCGATTCAGCTACCATTTTGCCTATCATCGCTCCAAAGAGGATTACCA
The DNA here is from genome assembly GCA_017853575.1 of Chitinophagaceae bacterium. Classification (GTDB taxonomy): domain Bacteria; phylum Bacteroidota; class Bacteroidia; order Chitinophagales; family Chitinophagaceae; genus Pollutibacter. Next base: position 105,329 of record JAFMJI010000003.1, read on the forward strand.
TCAGCAATGAACCCAATGTGTCGCCAACTCCTTTCTGGATTGCACCCGGAATTTTCTCTAAGGGCATACCCAGCAGGAGCCCCCCCAAGAGGGAAACAATGATAAAGGAGATGAATGTATTGCACTTGGCCCATGAAATGAGCAAAATAAGTAGAACAATACAGATGGCAATCGTTAAGAAAAGCATTGCGTAATTTATTATGTCAAATATTATGTTGGATTAAAACTTTAAGTAATTTAAACATTCTATTTAATATAGTTAATCATTAAAACCGCCATTATGAAAAATAGAAGATCGTTCCTTCAGCTTTCTGCACTGGGTGTTGCAGGAGCCATTGCCAAGCCATCATTTGCGATGGAGCCATTTGAAAAATCAACAGAGTTTCCTATTGGATTTGCAGGATATTCATTTGCAAAATTTGATATCGATAAAATGATATCCATGATGCAAAGACTTAATGTGAAGAATCTCTCTGTAAAAGAAATCCATTTGCCGCTTAACAGCACCAAAGAAGCCATTGAAGTTGCAAAGAAAAAATTTGTTGATGGAGGCATCAATGTATACACCGTTGGAGTAGTATACATGCGCTCGAAAGAAGCTGTAGATCAGGCTTTTGAATATGCAAAGATGGTTGGTGTTGAAATGATTGTAGGGGTGCCTAATCAGGATTTGCTTTCATACGCAGAAGCGAAGGTGAAAGAGACCAATATTCGCTTGGCAATTCATAACCACGGACCAGAAGATAAATTATATCCATCACCAAAAGATATTTATGATCGCATAAAAAATTTTGATAGCCGCGTTGGGCTTTGCATTGATATTGGGCACACACTTCGTGCAGGTGTATTACCTGAGAAAGCAGTCAAGGATTACCGCGATCGTTTGTTTGATTTACATGTGAAGGATGTTACTGCCATGGCCAAAGATGCAAAGGTGCTTGAAATCGGAAGAGGTGCTATTAATTATCCAGCATTTATGGAAGCACTCGATAAGATTAACTATAAGGGCATGTGCAGCATTGAATACGAAAAAGATATGTCTGATCCTTTGGTGGGAATGGCAGAATCTGTTGGTTTCGTTAAAGGGATCATGCGGGGATAAATTCAATCCAGTGAAACTAAATGAGTATAAAATCTTTAATGATTACGGAATTGCAAAGTTGATTGAGGATGCTTCTGGTACAAAGGCGTTGATATCAAACCAAAAGTTCGAAATGGGGCAAGTGATTGCCCCGTTTTTTGCTAGAGCAACATTCCAACAACCAACTTATCTCACTGTTCAGATAAGTGATGAAGAACATATTTTATTAGGGCCTGAATTTCTTCAATATACAAACCACAGTTGTGATCCGAATGCATTTTTTGATACAACTGAGATGAAGTTGGTTGCATTGAAAGAGATCAAGCCCAACGAGGATATTACTTTTTTCTATCCTTCCACAGAATGGAAGATGGACCAGGCATTTGAATGCCTTTGTGGATCTCCTCATTGTTTGAAAATTATTCAAGGCGCTTATAAGTTGACAAAAGAACAACAGTTATCCTATAAACTAAATAACTTTATCATCCGTAAAATTCAAGAATCAGTTATTTAAACTCAGTCATTTGAAAAAAGTTTTAATTTATTTTATTTGTTTACTTCCTGTAATCAAAACTTTCGCTCAGCAAAAAGACAAAAAATTAGAGGCTACTGTTTCTAAACTTATTGAGGGTTTTAATGGGCAGATTGGTGTATATGTAAAAAGTTTGAAAACGGGCAGGACCATTTCTATCAATGGAGATACCGTTTTTCCTACTGCAAGTATTGTAAAAGTGCCGATACTTATTGGCATCATGGATCGAATCAATAAAAATGAACTGAACTATCACCAAAAGTTGGTATGGTATGATACATTGAATTATGATCCTGGTGAAGATATCGTCGCATATTTGAAGCCTCAAACCGAAATTGAATTGAGCAAAGTAATGATGTTGATGATGACCATTTCGGACAACACAGGAAGTTTGTGGTTGCAGCGTATTGCAGGTACTGGAACAAGGATTAATAATTTATTGGACAGCATGGGATATCATGCAACCCGCGTCAACAGCAGAACTCCTGGCAGAGAAGCAACCAGAGCAGTGTTCGGTTGGGGGCAAACCACACCCAATGAAATGGGGAAAATTTTTGAAGACATCGTGAACGGTAAAATTATCAATAAGGAAGTTTCTGATAAAATGTTGCGTATCATGAGTCGACAATATTGGGATGAAGAAGCTTTATCATCTATTCCACCCACTGTTTTTGTTGCATCCAAAAATGGCGCAGTGAATGCCAGCAGAAGTGAGGTGCTTTATGTAAATGGCAAACATCCTTACATATTTAGTGTATTTACAAAAAACAACAAGGATATCAGTTGGGAGCATGACAATGAAGCATGGCAGCTGACAAGAAAATTATCAAAGTTGTTATGGAATTATTTTAATGAATAAAAACTTATCATGAGGTCATCATTTTTTCTTTTTGCAATTGTTGTTCTCTTTTCATGTAACAGAACAAACAGGGCAGATAAAGTGTATGTCAATGGAAATATCTGGACAGGTGATTCATCCAATCCATCTGCAACCACTATTGCAATCAAAGGCGATAAAATAATTTATGTTGGGAATGATCCTTCAAAAGTTTCAGGAGGTGAGGTCATTGATTTGAAAGGTAAAATGATGGTGCCTGGATTTACAGACAACCACACCCATTTTCTTTCAGCAGGATATGGATTGTCTAGTGTTCATTTGAAAGATGCGATGACAAAAGCAGCGTTTATTCAACGCATCAGTGATTTCTGTAAAAGCCATCCAGGAAATTCATGGATCAAAGAAGGGGGTTGGGACAATGAAAATTGGGGAGGAGAATTGCCAAGCAAGGAGTGGATAGATTCAGTAACAGGAGATCATCCAATATTCATTTCACGTTATGATGGTCATATGGCATTTGCAAATTCAAAGGCTATGGAACTTGCAGGTGTGAATGCGAATACAGTTTCTCCTGATGGTGGCGTTGTTGTTAAAAATGCTAAAGGAGAATTGACAGGTTGTTTTAAGGATCAGGCCATGTCATTAATCGATAAAGTTATTCCTGAACCTACTGAAGCTGAGTTGGAGGAATATTACAAAGCTGCATCTCAACATGCTTTTGAAAGAGGTGTAACGCATGTCAATGACATGGGATCTTATGGTGGATGGATAGATTTGGCTACCTACCGTAGAGTTGCAGAAAAAAATAAATCTATGATTCGCATGTATGCGTTCATGCCTTTATCAACATGGAGCAAACTCGATTCATTTGTTCAAAAAAATGGCAGAGGTGATGATATGTTGAAGTGGGGAGGTTTAAAAGGATATGTTGATGGCTCATTGGGTTCAACCACTGCATGGTTTCATCTCCCTTACTTGGATGATCCAACATCAACAGGACTTACCATTACTGATACAACTGATTTGAAAACTTGGGTAAAAGGTGCAGACAAAGCTGGTTTGCATGTTGCAGTGCATGCCATCGGAGATCGTGCAAATGATTTTATTTTGTCTGTTTATGAAGATGCAGATAAATCAAATGGATCAAGAGATAGAAGATTTCGTGTAGAGCACGCACAGCATGTTCGATTGGAATCTATTGAAAATTTTGCAAAACAACATGTTATCGCATCCATGCATCCCTATCATTTGGTAGATGACGGGATCTGGGCGTATAAGCGACTTGATGAGAAAAGACTAAGAGGAACTTATGCATTCAGAGAAATGATGAACAAAGGTGTAGCTGTGACATTTGGATCTGACTGGCCAGTAGCGCCAGTTGACGCATTGTTTGGTATATATGCCGCAGTAACAAGACAAACAGGCGATGGGAAAAATCCGGGCGGTTGGTATCCTGATCAAAAAATTTCTGTTGATGAAGCATTGACATCGTATACTGCAAACAATGCTTACGCCTCTTTTATGGAAGGTAAATTAGGTGTTCTTAAAGCTGGCTATTATGCTGATTTTGCAGTGCTGGATCAAGACTTACATAAAATCGATCCTGTTAAAATCAAAGAAGTTAAAGTAGTGTTGACGGTATTGAATGGCGAGGAAGTGTATAAAAGAAATTGATTTGTAGCAATCAATCTTGCATTACTCTTTCTGCCTCCTTGATCATATCTTTTCTGATCATGTACTCAAAGTAGCGTTTGTCGTTTTCACTTCTAATGCTTTGAACGAGTGGTTCATCCCAATCGGATATCAATTTGAATTTTTCATTCACTGCATTGAACACTTCACTTCTGACTTTTTTCTGGAGTCCAATGTTTTTGTCTTTCACCCCCAATACATAATTGATTTCATTGATGGTGGCTGTTTGATTGGACTTAGATTTTTCCAAGAGCATGTGAATCAGACTTTTCTCAATGTCTGAAAATTCGAATTTGAAATTCTTGGTTTCTGGAGTTGTTGATTTGAGTTTTGCGATTCTTCGGTCGATGATCGTTTTGATCGAAAGGTAACTTAAGTATAAAAGTGCTATACCCCCTAATACAAATGCCCAGGTATAATCTTTTATCGGAGAATATATCTTCGCACCCATTTTCTTAAAATGTTGTAAGTCCAACTCAACTGAATCTATTGCAGCAGTGAACTTATCAACCGAATATAATTTATTACCTAAATGGAAAACAAAATTATTATCTGTGATTCTCATGTAGAGCTGAGCAAAAACATTGTCATCGTAATGAAGTATTTCATTATTGGAAAAATCAAATAAGTATAACTGTTCATATCCCAACAGCATTAATCCACTATTGGTACTTAAGCTCAGTCTTCCTGCTTTTAATAACTCAATCGCTTTTGAAGTAGATTTCCCTAAGACATTCCAATCTTTTTTCTTTAGGTCAAATACATATGAGATTGGAGTAATTTTTCCATACATCACTTCATTGTCTTTCAATGCAGCATTCACATCAACCTGATAAGCAGTATATAATAATTTACTTTTATAATCAAACCAGGAATTTGTTGTTTCGAATAGTTGTTGAGGAACTTCGATATTGGTTTTAATAACACTCCATTCCCCACTTTTAGGATCAAATATTCTGATCAAGCCATTATTCTTCCAAAATCCATATCCACCATAATTGTAAATTTCATTTCCCGCATTAAAATTTACAGCCCCATTACAGTAATTAAAATTGACGGTTTTGTCGAAGCGTTTGAACTTTGCAACGCTATCATTTAGCTCTATTAATTTGAAAAGAGTACCGGTATTGTCAAATTTCACGTAAATGTCCTCTCCAGCTTTTATGGCTGTTTGAACTTTTTCAGGGTAAATTCCATACGGTATGTTTATAAATATATTCTGAGTTCTCGATTCAATCGGATATACATATTCTTTTATGGACTTTAGTTTTTTGAAAAAAGCACTCTTATTACTGTATACAATGCTATCAGTACTCTGTGAAAAGGTTATTTCCGAGCATATAAAAAATATCATCGAAAAGAAGGCAAAATATTTCATATAATATTGAAAATCAATATTTTAAAAGGTGATTTCCTATTTGGATTTTGGACTTTACCTAATAAATGTAGGAAATAACCTAGAAATTATCCCGTTCCATAACCTAGAATCTTAATTATGAATACACAATATATCATTTTTGTGTTGCGAACCCTGTTTATACCTGTACCTCAAAATACTCCTTGCTAATTTATAGTTAAGCACCTTATAAAAACCCATGTTAAATCATGGGTTTTTTGATATACGGTAATAGGGTAGTTGAATTCGTTGATTATTTTTAATCCCTCAAATTATTCTATGATTAGGCTAAAATTCTTTGGACTGCTTCTTATTTCAATTTCATGCTTTTTACAGACGTATTCCCAGGTAGATTTTAATGCAAGCTTACCGGTCGATCCAAAACTGACCAAGGGAAAACTTGCCAATGGACTCACTTTTTATATCCGTGAAAATAAAAAGCCAGAAAAAAAAGTTGAATTAAGACTTGTTGTAAAAGTTGGTTCAATAGTTGAAGATGATGATCAGCAGGGTTTGGCGCACATGACTGAGCACATGGCGTTCAATGGAACCAAAAATTTCAAAAAAAATGAAATTGTTTCGTATCTGCAATCAATTGGTGTAGAATTTGGCAATGATTTGAATGCCTTCACATCCTTTGATGAAACAGTATACATCCTTCCAATTCCAACTGACCAACCATCGAATCTTGAAAAGGGATTTCAGATTCTTGAAGACTGGGCACACCAGGTTACCTATTATGATGAAGACATTAACAATGAACGTGCGATCATTTTAGAAGAAAGTCGTTTGGGAAAGAGTGGTGAAGAAAGAATGTTTAAGAAAATTTATCCTGAATTATTTAAAGGGTCGCATTATGCAAATCGATTGCCCATCGGGGTGGATAGCATCATTAAAAATTTTAATCCTGATGCCAACAGAAGATTTTATAAAGATTGGTACCGTCCAGATTTGATGGCAGTCATTGTCACAGGTGATATTTCTAAAGACGATGCCATGAAATACATCACCAAACATTTTGGTGGAATTCAAGCTAATTCAACACGAACACGTACATATTTTGAAGTGCCGCCATATCAATCATCCAAAGCGATGATTGTGACAGACAAGGAAGCAACTGGATTTGAATTTGGAATTATTTATCCTGCCTTTAAATATCATCGACCAACAACAGTAAAGGAGTTTAAAGAAGAAATTGTTCAAATGCTCTATGCTGAAATGTTGTCAGATCGTTTAGAAGAGTTGATTAAAAAGGAAAATCCTCCGTTTGTATTTGCATATGCTGGATTTGGCGGATATGCAAAAAATTATAAATCTTTCATGGTTCAAGGTGGAACAGGTACGCAGGATGTGCAAAAAGGAATTGATGCAGCTTTGACTGAAATTGAGCGATTGAAACGATATGGATTTACGCTTGCAGAGCTCGAAAGGGCAAAGAAAAATTTCTTGAGCAATTATGAAAAAACCTGGAACAACAGAGACAAAACTGAATCAGAAAATTACGCGGAAGAATACATCAGCAATTTCACAAGTAATGAACCTGTTCCTGGTATCGAATATGAATTTGACTTGGTCAAAAAAATTATACCAACAATACAAATTGCTGAAATCAACGCTGTAACAGATGTGTACAAGAATGAAAAGAATAGATTCAGCTTTGTAATGGGTCCTGATGCGGCTGGTGTAAAGCTCCCATCCGAAAGTGAAATTGTAAAATTATTGGATTCAAAAGCAAACGATGCCAACATCAAGGCTTATGAAGAGAAAGCAGTTGCGACTTCATTATTATCGTCAGCTCCACAGTCTGGAAAAATATTGAGCACTACAAAAAATTTAATACTTGGAACCACTGAATTAACACTTTCCAATGGAGTGAAAGTTACTTTGAAGCATACAGATTTTAAGGATGATCAAATTTTACTTTCTGCATCTCGTTATGGTGGCACATCACATTATGGTCTTCAAGATAAATACAGTGCAGAAAATGCTGTAGCAATTGTTTCAAATATGGGCATTGGCGCCTTCAGTCCGGTTGATTTGAACAAAGCCCTTGCTGGAAAAGTTGCATCTGTTCGTCCAAATATGAGTCAATATACTGCAGGCTTCTCTGGCAGTTCAAGCAACAAAGATGTTGAAACCATGTTTCAATTGTTGTATTTGAATGTTGCTGCTCCGAGAAAAGATAGTGCGCTGTATAATTCATTTCTTCAGCGCGCAAGAGCACAGGTTTCTATGTTGAAATCAAATCCTCAGATTGCTTTTATTGATACACTTTACACAGAAATTTACAATGGGAATCCACTTGCACCAACTACTGTTCCGCGGATGGAGCATTTTGATAAAATCAATTTAAGCAGGGTTCTTTCAATCTACAAAGAACGTCTTGGAGATATCGGAGGCATGCACTTTTCAATCGTAGGAAGTTTTGATGAAAAAACGATTCTTCCATTGCTTGAAAAATATATTGCATCATTGCCTGCTAAGGGAAGATCTCAATTTGTAGATAATAAAGTCAATATTTTTACTGGCAATAAAAGTTTTTCTTTCAAACGAGGTAAGGAAGATAAAAGTTTGATTATTGGAATTTCACATGGGGATCTTCCATACTCTGAATCCAATGCGCTTAAATTATTAGGATTGAGTGATGCCATGAATATTATCATCATCGAGGAGATGCGTGAAAAAATTCAAGGAATTTATGGAGGAGGAACCAGTGCATCACTGGATAAAATACCAACAGGAAAATATCAGTTTGTTTTACAATTGCCTTGTGGTCCTGATAAGGTTGATACATTGATCAAAGCGTATCACTCAGAAATGAAAAAAATTGCAGAGAATGGGATAGACCAGTCATATGTAGATAAAATCAAAAAAGCCTGGGTTGAGAAACGAAAAGTAGATGTTAAGAAAAATGAATACTGGTTAGCCGTTCTCCAATCACTTTATATGGGTGAAAGAACGATTGATAGAATTGTGAACGGCGAAAAGTACCTAAATGCGTTTTCTGCAAAAGATATCCAAGCGGCTGCCCAAATGCTTTTAACATCAAAGGGCAACATGATGGCTGTGCAACTTCCAGAAACACCTAATAAGTAATTGATAATCAAGGGGGTCTGCACGACCCTCTTTGTTTTTTGCACCCTTTCGATTTCAGGAATAAATTCTTAAAAAAGCGCAACTAACTTGTTGAAGCTCAATGTGAAAATTAGTTTTGTGCACTTGAACAAATGACCGCAAACAATGTTATGTTATTGTTTATTCATTTGATCATTTTTACCGTTGTAGTTCTAAACCATTCAGATGTCCAAAACCATGCAAAAGGTTTCCTTAAGCGGAGCTCTTAGGAAATTTTTCCAAGTAATCCGACTTGAAAAAAAAGAAGTATCCGCCATTTACTTTTATTCCATTCTGAGTGGCTTGCTTCAACTAACACTTCCATTGGGCATTCAAGCCATCATCAATTTTACTCAGGCTGCTGCTGGAACCGGAAGACTTCCTATTTCAATTGGTGTTTTGATTGCATTGGTACTTGTCGGCGTATTGGTTTCCGGCATTTTGCAAGTGAACCAAATGAAGATTATAGAAAAAATTCAGCAAAGACTTTTCACCCGCTATGCATTTGAGTTCAGCTTTAAAATTCCCAGGGTTGATACCAAGGCCATCAATCATTATCATTTTCCTGAACTGGTCAATCGCTTTTTTGAAACAATCACGCTTCAAAAAGGTCTCTCTAAATTATTACTTGACATTCCTTTGGCAATCATTCAGATTATTTTTGGTCTGATCCTGCTTTCATTCTATAACCCCACTTTTATTTTCTTGGGATTGTTGTTGTTTTTGTTGCTGTACGTAGTTCTATACTTCACTGCTAAACGAGGTTTGATAGAATCCATCATTGAAAGCGATTTCAAATATAAGGTTGCTGCCTGGATGCAGGAAGTTGCTAGAGCATTCAAAAGTTTTAAAGTTTCTGGCATGCACAATCTCCATCTTAAAAAAACAGATGAGTATGTGGAGGGATATCTTGAATCAAAAACTGCTCATTTCAAAATATTGACATATCAATATTGGAGTTTAATCATATTTAAATTGTTGATCACTGCTGCGATGTTGATCATTGGTTCAATCTTATTGGTCAATCAGCAATTAAATATTGGTCAGTTTATTGCTGCTGAGATAGTGATCTTACTGGTTCTCAATGCAGTTGAAAAATTGATTTTGAATTTGGATACCGCGTATGATCTACTTACTGGACTTGAAAAAATAAGCAAAATTACAGATCAGCCGAGTGAGACAGAAGGCACCATGGTATTTACGCCAAATGAACAAGGTATTGCCCTGGCTGCCCATGCAATTGATTTTTCCTTTGATGACGGCGTTCAGGTTTTGAAAAAAATAAATTTTGAAATCAAACATGGTCAGAAGGTTTGTATCATGGGCGATGCTGCATCCGGTAAATCTACTTTGATGGAATTATTAACCGGATCTTTAAAATCATTTGAAGGCAATTTGCTTGTCAATGGTATTCCCATCAGCAATCTTGACATGGACTCCTACAGAAAACATATCGGAGTCTTCTATCATGAACAGGATATTTTTCATGCAAGCCTGCTTGATAATATATGCATGGGCAATAATAATATTTCTCCGAATGAAATCATGCAACTTACGGATGTAATTGGACTAAAAGAATTTGTAAGTCAATTGCCTAACGGGTTGAATACTGTTTTAGAACCAACGGGCAAAGGCTTAAGTACTATCATTGCAAAGAAAATTTTGTTGCTCAGAACATTTGTAAATCAACCTAAATTATTACTGTTGGATGAGCCGTTTGAACTGGCCGGGGCAGAATCCAGCAAGAGCATCAACGCATATTTGTTAGGACTCAAAAATATAACAACAGTAGTCATTACCGGTTATAGAGCCTTTGCAGAAAAAGCAGATTTGATCATTTGGATGGATCATGGTAAAATACTCCATATCGGATCGCCTGATGAAGTATTGATAAAAATGAAAAGTGCATGAAAAAATTATCAGATTCAATATTAAACCAAACAGGCTTTCTACCTCAATCTCCCGGTAAAATATACAGGGCAGAAAAAATCAGTAAAGTGCGTTATTGGTTTTTTGGTTCAATGCTCTTTTTGGTTGCATTTCTTTTTCTTCCATGGACTCAAAATATTTCTTCAAGCGGGCATGTTACAACTTTGTATCAAGACCAACGTCCACAGGAATTGAATTCAATCATTCCGGGAAGAATTTTAAAATGGTGGGTGAAAGAAGGTGATTTTGTAAACAAAGGAGATACCATATTAGAGCTGGCAGATGTAAAAGATGAATACCTGGATACAAATCTTGTAAAAAGAACTGAAGCTCAATTGGAAGCGAAAGAGCAAAAGATTGTTTTTTACAATGAAAAAATCAATGCCATTGAAAGTCAGATCCAGGCGATAGAATCTTCACGAGACTTAAAATTAAGATCGCTCGAAAATAAACTTGAACAATTTAAGCGTAAGCTCATCAGTGACAGTGCTGAAGTTGTTGCTTCAGAGATGGAAAACAACATTGCAAATCAACAGTTGATAAGAGGTAAGCAACTATTTGCTCAAGGGGTTATTCCTCTTACAGAACTTGAAAAACGAACTGCACAGCATAACAAGACCATGGCTGTGCTTACAGAAAAACAACAAAAATATTTGAATACCAAGCAAGATATCAATATCACAAAGATTGATATGAATGCTGCCCAACAGGATGCATCAGATAAAATATTTAAATCGAGAAGTGAAATCGCAACTTCGAGGAGTGAAATCGCTACAACTGGTGGTGAAGTTGCAAAAAATCAAAATCAACTTTCCAACTACATTACCAGAGGGAAACAGCGTTGGTTGATTGCACCGCAAAGTGGCCAAATCATCAAGGCAAGGAAATCAGGGATCAATGAAATTGTGAAAGAAGGAGAGATGATTGTTGAAATTGTCCCATCTAATGTCAATCATGCCGTAGAGCTTTTTGTTGATCCGATGGATCTCATTCTTATCAATATTGGCCAACCAGTGCGTTTGATATTTGATGGTTTCCCCGCAATTGTTTTTTCTGGATGGCCTAAGAATAGCTATGGCACCTTTGTTGGTAAAGTTGTAGCTATTGAAACGAATCGAAATGAAAACGGAAAATTTAGAATCTTGGCAGTTCCTGATTCTAAAGAAAAGCCTTGGCCAACTGAATTGAAGATTGGAGCAGGAGTAAAAGGATTTGCGTTGCTCAAAAATGTTAGTATTTGGTATGAGCTGTGGCGTCAGATCAATGGCTTTCCACCTGATTACTACAAGCCTGCTAATAATAATGTAGATGTAAAGAAAAAGTAGGCATGAAAAATATCGGTTCCTTCATCATATTCATTTTTTTGTTTTTCTCCTTCAATGTATTTGCACAAGAGAAAACCCTTTCGCTTGATAATACATTGGACATCGTCCGGAAATTTCATCCCATCATTCGCCAATCCAATCTTCAAATCAATCAAGCCAACAACGCCTTGCTTTCCTCACGAGGTGTGTTTGATCCTACTTTGGGAATTGTTGGAGAAAATAAAACGTTTGATAATAAACAATATTTCAATTACTATAATCCAGAGTTGAAGATTCCAACTTGGTATGGGATTGATTTTAAGGCCGGACTAGAAAACAACATCGGGCAACGACTGGATCCTTCTTTGACAGCAGATAAAAGTACATATGTTGGCGTATCACTCGATCCTTTAAGAGGACTTATCTATGATAAACGAAGAGCTGCTGTTCAACAGGCAACTTCCATGGTTAAATTAACCAAGCAAGAACAATTGCTTGTTGTGAATGATCTGTTGTTTGAAGCCACAGAGGCCTACTGGACTTGGGTCAATACATATTTGCTGAATAATATTTTGCGAGATGTATTGAAAACCAATCAACAGAGATTTGAATTTGTAAAACAATCCTTCGAGCATGGAGACCGTGCATCAATAGATACCATTGAAGCACTTGCACAACTCCAGTTTGTACAATCGATGCAGTTACAGGCTGCATTGGACCTGCAAAAAGCAAGGTTTTTACTCAGTAATTATTTTTGGGATGATCAGGCACAACCATATGTATTTGGCGCTGAAATTATTCCGGATACCAGTAGTAGTCAGTTTGATTACAGCAAGATTGAGGTTCCTTCACTTAACAACTTATTGGATAAGGCTTTGTCATCACATCCAAAACTATTTGCAATTGACAGCAAAAAAGACATGCTTGAAATTGATAGAAAAGTGAAAACACTTGATCTGCTTCCAAGTTTCAAATTCAATTATAATTTTCTTGGCAAGGGATATGCAACGCCTGATCTCTTCAAGCAATCATTGTTTCAAAACAATTATAAGTATGGTGTTTCTTTTGGACTCCCATTATTGCAAAGACAAGCCAGGGGCGATCTTGCTAAAACAAAAAATAAAATTGCAGAAATTGATTACGCACGTAAATTAACGGAATTAGAGATACAAAATAAAGTAAAAAGCGCCTATGCTGAATCTGTTTCTCTTGTGAATCAGATCAATGTTTCCGAGCAAAATTATATCAACAATAAAAAATTGCTTGACGCTGAAAATGTAAAGTTTACAATGGGTGAAAGTAGCATGTTTCTAGTTAACTCAAGAGAAATGAAACTTATTGAAACCCAGCAAAAGTTGATTGCATTGAAAACAAAGTTTTTCAAAAGCATTGTTGCAAATCAGTGGGCTGCAGGACTACTCAGGTAAGTTTGATAACTACGTGCTTGACTCTTTTTCTTTTCCAGGTATAGGTTACATGAATATTTCCATCGGATGATTGCATCACAGTTGGATAAGAAAATTCACCTTTCGGTTCATTCTCTAAAACTAGCAAAGGAGTCCAGTGAATGCCATCATTTGAAATGGAAACATTTAAAGGCGATCTGTCACTCCATCCATCTTCCTCATTTTTTCTTGGTTTAACATGATTATATACCAATACATGACGACCATCTTTTAAGGTAATGGCATCAATACCTGAATTGGGATTAGGAATGGTTGTTTGAGAAAGATTGCTCCATGTTTTTCCATTGTCTTTGCTCCAGGTTTCATTGATTGTGCCATTGGTACTCCTGCACAATGCCTGCAATGTTTTACGATCATGTCTTAGTATAGATGGCTGTATACCTGAAATTGGATTTGCATCATTGAGGTCAGGTCCCTTTTCCCAAGTTCTGCCATTGTCATTGGTATATTCAAAATGCACTTTCCATCCATTTCTTTCAGTACTTGTTGGACAAACAAGTGTTTTACCAATGAGCATAGGTTTATTTTTGATGGGCCCAAGAATTCCATCTGGCAAACGCTCTGGTTTAGACCAGGTTGCTCCATTGTCATAACTTCTAACCAGCCAACCTGTCCAGTCAATCACCTTAGGACCAATTTTGTAAAACAAGATTAACTCTCCTCCGGGAACCTGATACAAAACAGGGTTGTAACATGCATACCTGGTTGTTGAATCAATGATTCCTTCCGCAGCGATTGAGGGTATTGTCCATTTATTATCAATAAACCTGCTCACATAAATATTTACATCATTGTTTCCTTCTCTTGTTCCTCCAAACCAAGCCGTAACCAATCCTTTTGGTGTTTCTTCTATGGTGGAAGCATGGCATTGAGGGAAAGGTGCATTCTCATAAATGAATTCATCTACGATAATTCCTTTTCTTAAGCTATCAGGAATTTCAGATCTTTTTACTTGAGAGAAAGATGTAAATGTAAATAGCAGTGCTATAAGTAATGAAATATATTTCATATTAAATATTGATGACCAAAACTGGAATTTTTAAATTATGTCTTACCCCACTAACTGTTTGTCCGTATACTATGTCTTTTAAACCCTTATGTCCATGGGCACCAATCACCAGTAAATCAATCTTATTTTCCTCAACTATTCTTACAATTTCATTGACTCTGTCGTTGAAACCAAGTTTTGTTTTTACAGTAATATTATTTTTCGTCAGCTCATCAGCATATTTATCAAGTCGTTCCTGATCAATTCTCGCCTCCATGTCATCTACAATATCACCCATGATTCTGGTAGCAGGACTCTCAACAACATGCATTAAAAAATAGGTTGATTGCGGGTTGCCCTGTCCCAAGGCATGTGCGATGAGTTTTTTATCATATTTACTGAATTCCAATGCAATACCAATATTTTGATATACTGGAACTTTGATTTCAAATGATGCGTCTGCCTCTTCGTGTACCTTGACAGGGCTTTCCGCTTTCTTGTTCATCCGTGGATAAAAAATAGCAGCAAACAACAATCCAATATAAACCAATCCGCCTAATATGATCAACAATTTGATCAAGACATTACCCGAATGATCAAAATAAGACATGGCCTGTTCAACAACCATTCGTATGTTCAAATAAACAAGTATTGCAGTGATCAGTGATGCGAGTCCTATTATAATTGGCTTGATCGCGAACGCACCCATTTTCTTTTTATCACTTGTAAAATGAATCAATGGAATTATGGCAAATCCAAGTTGTAGACTCAATAAAACCTGGCTAAAGATCAACAATCCATCAACATTGTCTTCTCCTTTTATTATAATTACCAATAATGCAGGTATAACTGCAACAAGGCGGGTGATCAGTCTTCTGACCCATGGAGTAATTCTTAGATGAAGATATCCTTCCATTACGATTTGTCCTGCCAGTGTTCCTGTAATGGTTGAACTTTGTCCAGCCGCTATCAATGCTATGGCAAACAACATAGGAGCTAAATTAGATCCAAGCACAGGTGCCAACATTTCATGTGCTTGTTTGATTTCAACAATGTTATTTCTCCCTGTTTTATAAAATGCGGTAGCAGACAGAATTAATATAAATGCATTTACAAAAAACGCAGCATTCAAAGCAATCGCACTGTCGATGAAATTTAATTTCAATGCTTTTTTAATGCCTTCTGGATTTCGTTTAATTTTTCTTGTTTGAACCAAAGCAGAATGCAGATAAAGGTTGTGGGGCATTACCGTGGCACCTATAATTCCAATGGCGATGTACAATGCTTCTTCATTGGGAATTCTTGGAATGAAACCATTTACTATTTCACCCAAATGAGGTTTTGCCAAAAACATTTCAGAGAGAAAGCTGAATCCAATGATTGCAACAAGGCAAATGATGAATGCTTCCATTTTTCTGATACCCAATCTCTGAAGCAACAGAAAAAGAAAAGTATCTGCTACAGTTAATAAAATACCCCATATCAATGACAGACCCGTAAGCAATTGTATTCCAATTGCCATTCCTAATATTTCTGCAAGGTCTGTTGCAGCTATTGCAATTTCCGCCAGTACATAAAATGCAAAATTGATATACCTCGGATAGGTTTCTCTATTTGCCTGTGCAAGATCTCTTCCCCTCACAATTCCTAAACGTGCTGATAGACTTTGAAGCAGCAAGGCCATCAGGTTGCTCATCAACAGTACCCATATCAACGTATATCCAAACTTGCTTCCTCCGGCGAGGTCGGTTGCCCAGTTGCCTGGGTCCATATAGCCCACACTCACGAGATAGGCAGGGCCAAAAAAAGCAAGTATGCGCTTGATCCCGTTTCTTTTACCGGTATCAACACTTTGATTGACTTCACCCAATGAAGTAAATTCTTCGTGAAATTTTCTTTTCATTCCGTATACGAATCTAAAAATTATTTAGTCTCTTTAGATAAATACGTACATTAACTTTAAAGAATTAAGCTTTCCATATGAAAATTGAAATTTTAGAGGGACTTATTCCAGCTACTTTCACTCCCATGCATCAAAATGGGTCTCTGAACTTAGAGTTGATTGATGCATATTATGCAATGCTTTGCAAAAATGGTATGCAATCAATTTTTATATGCGGCACAACAGGCGAAGGTGAGCTCTTAACAATGGAAGAACGCAAGCGCCTGGCTGAAAAATGGCTCACTGTTTCAAAAAACAATCAATCGTTCAAAGTGATCACTGTTGTGGGATCAAATAGAATTGTCGAAGCAATTGAGCTTGCAAAACATGCAGAAGCCAACGGTTCTTATGGCATATCCTATATCGCACCATATTATTATAAACCTGCTACCATCGATGCTTTGGTTGACTGTTGTGTGCAGGTTTCTGAAGCAGTGCCCAATTTACCTTTCTATTATTATCATATTCCAATTCTCACCAACGTAAAATTTCCGATGATAGATTTTTTGGTTGCTGCAAAGTCAAGAATAAAAAATCTAGCAGGTGTGAAATACTCCGATGAAGATTTGGTGGATTATTCAAAATGCTTGGCGTTTGAAAATGGAACATTCAATGTGTTTTGGGGAAAGGATGAAACCTTGGTCAGCGCGCTATCAATGGGAGCAAAGGCTGCCATTGGAAGCACCTATAATTATATGTCTCCTTTGTATGATGAAATAATAAAAGCTTATCAAACAAAAAACAATGAAACTGCAACATCACTTCAGTGGAAGTCTGTGCAAATCGTACATCTATTGAGTAAATACACCGGACTTTCTACTGGAAAATATTTCATGAAAACCATCGGAATTGATTGCGGTCCAAGCAGGAATCCACTTCGAAATCTTTCTGAGAAAGAAATCGAGTTACTGGAAAAAGATTTAACTGCAGTAGGCTTTTCAAAATATAGCATGAAATGAAATTGCATAAATCATACCCATGGGTCATCACGGTGATGCTGGCATTTGTTGCCATGCTCAATTATATTGACCGCCAGATGATTTCAACCATGCGTCCTGCTATGCAAGTTGATATCAGTGAACTCACCCTTGCAGCAAATTTCGGCAGACTGATGGCAGTATTTCTATGGGTGTATGGAAGCATCAGTGCATTCTCTGGAGTAATCGCAGATAGAATCAATAGAAAATGGCTCATTGTTGCCAGCCTCTTTATCTGGTCTACTCTTACATTATTAAATGCATACGCTTTTACCTTCGAACAGCTTTACACACTAAGAGCATTGATGGGATTCAGTGAAGCCTTGTATTTTCCAGCAGCACTTTCTTTGATTGCAGATTACCACGACCATCGTACAAGGTCCAGAGCAGTAGGCATTCATGCAACAGGAATATATTTAGGACAAGTATTTGGTGGATTTGGTGCAACCATTTCAAAGGCCTATTCATGGCATACAACATTTTTATTGTTTGGAGTTGTTGGAATGTTATATGCAATCGTTTTAATCTTCTTTGTGCATGAAAAAGAAAGAGAACAAAATGAAACAAGCTTTGAACTGGGCACTCATCTAAAATCTCTGTTCACTTCATTGCCTTTCTGGATCATACTGTTATATTTCGCAATTCCATCATTTCCAGGATGGGCCATCAAAAACTGGGCCCCCACTTTGATTGCAAACAGTTTACATTTAGACATGGCAGTTGCAGGTCCATTGACAACGATTTCAATTTCTCTCTCTTCATTTTTCGGAGTACTTATTGGTGGAGCCATGGCAGATAAATGGTATCTCACCAATCCCAAAGGAAGAATATTTACAAGTGCATTGGGCTTGGCCTTGACAATTCCCGCATTGATTTTACTTGGGTTTGGTACAAGCTTTCTGCATATCATTACTGCAGCAGTAATTTTTGGTTTGGGATTTGGCATGTTTGACACCAACAACATGCCAATTCTCTGTCAGTTTGTAAATAAAAACCAACGTGCAACCGGTTATGGTTTTTTAAATATGGGTGGAATATTTGCAGGCGCTATAATTACCGATTTTTTAGGAAAGTCTACTGATGCCGGACATCTTGGAAGAGACCTTGCTTATTTATCAATAGTAGTTTTGATCATCATAATCGTTCAACTTAGTTTTTTACGTCCAAAACATTGATACTTTGAAAAGGGGATTGATCATTCTGTTGTTTTTGAATCTTAAATCATTTTCACAGGAAACCATCGTTTTCTCAGCTAAAGAAGCCGGCTATGATATTTTCAGGATACCCGCTATTATTCAAATTTCAGAGAATCAATTGATGGCATTTGCTGAAGGAAGAGTAAACGGGTCTAATGATTTTGGAAATATTGATATTGTATTTAAGAAATCCAATGATGGAGGAAGCACCTGGACTGCCTTGAGCATATTGGTTGACAATAAAAAGTTACAGGCGGGGAATCCTGCTCCGGTAGTTGACAACATGGACCCTGCTTATCCTTCGGGTGTTATTTATCTATTTTATAATACAGGCAACAATCATGAGTATGAAGTACGAAAAGGAAATGGAGTAAGAGAAGTATGGTTTGTAAAATCGGTTGATCAGGGAATAACTTGGTCTTCTCCAGTAAATATTACTGCTCAGGTGCATCGCCCAAACAATCCTTCATACAACAGTATATATCAATATTTAGAAGATTGGCGTAGCTATGCAAATACACCCGGACATGCCATTCAGTTAAAGTATGGAAAATATGCAGGCAGAATTTTCATCCCTGCCAATCATTCTTATGGCAATCCTCAGAATGGTTTTTTAGATTATCGTGCACATGCATTTTATTCAGATGATCATGGAAAGACCTTTCAACTTTCATCAAATATTGACATTCCAGGATCAAATGAATCTACTGCTGCAGAAATTGCCAATGGAAAAGTATTGATGAATATCAGAAATCAACATGGCAACCCCCGAAAAAGAATTTTGGCGGTGAGCAGCAATGATGGTTTAAACTGGGATAGGTCCTATTTTTCAAATGAACTGATTGATCCCGTATGTCAGGGCTCCATGTTGAATATTACCTATCATCGAAAAAAATATTTATTGTTTTCAAATTTACATTCAACAAATACGCGCGACAGTTTAAGAATAAAATTTAGTGTTGATGATGGCATGACATGGAAAAATTCAGTTTTTATTGAAACCGGTCCTTCAAATTACAAAGGAGATTGGACTGCATACAGCGATTTGGTTGAAATCAATAAACAATCGATCGGAATTCTATACGAGCGAAAAAACTACAGCGAAATTGTTTTCAAAAAACTGGAGAGAAAGAAAATTATAAATTAAACCAATACGTTGCCTTTAATACCAGTGCGCTTCCTTTAGAGTGGTAATTATCCGCATAATAATTGTCAGTATATACAATAAACAAATCTGATGCAGGTGCAAACCTCCATTGAAAACGAATGTTCATGTTAACATTGTTGATTTGGTTGTTGTATTGAACCAGTGTAGATAGAAACAATGATCTGGTAAAAGTCAAATCAACTTTGGGTCCAATCAATATCAAATCTTTGCTGGTGTATGGCTGCGGGAATCGAAGTCTATTGTATGAGAGTACTGAAGAGATGCTACCGTGTGGCTGAATTCTGTAGTTTACTTCAGCATCTAGATTCACTCTTGATCCATTGAAATACTGCCCCACTTTAGATCCGAGTTTAGCACCAACTTTTCTTCTTTGATCTGTGGTTAAACTACAGATGAATGAATAGTAATTATAGTCGGTATTCGCTTTTAATTTTATACCTCCCGAATTTGTTGGATCAAAATCACTGGTCAGTTTAGTATAATCTTTTCTGAATCGAAGCAAGAGTGTTACATAATTTTTATACTGCACATTGTATAAAATATTAAGATCATAATCTGTTATGCCCAATTTTGGGAAGATGGTGAAGTCATAATCAAACATCGGCCCCCACTTGTTTATTTTCCCGTTTTTAGGATAATATTTTGGAGAGAAATATCCTGCAAACTTATAAAAGCCTGCCCTGCGCAGGTAGCCAACCTCTGGATTAAAGTTTTTGCCTATATAATAGAGAGATTGTTTTGACTCGAAATACCTCTTATTATAAAACATGGTTGATCCATAAGCAGAATTATCATTGCCCTTTAAAGGATCAAATGATTTCATGTAAAAGAATTTCCCATTCCAAACATTGTTCCTGGATGCCAGATTATAATCCAGTCCTGTAACCCTGTTGAAATCTTTCACACCAATTGCATCTTTGTTGGTTAAAATAAAACCAAGATTGGATCTGCCAAAAACTCTCTGCTGTAAACTAAGCACTGAAAAATTATAAGCGGGCTCATTGATCGAAGGGATTGCCGCTGATTTCATATCCAATAAACCCATTCGAAGGTTGTCATTAATTTTTCCACTTAGTCTGAATCCTGCATCAATTTTATTTTGAATATTCTGGCCAGTGCTTTGATCCCTTGTTACACCAATCCTGCGTGAAAAAAATGGTCGAACACCTTCTATTCCAAAATTTGCAAAGAGGTCTCCGTTTTCAAGAAAGAATTGTCTTTTTTCAGGGAATAATATTTCAAAACGATCAAGATTTGTTACTTGATTGTCTACCTCAACCTGAGAAAAATCTGGGTTGAATGTGAGATCAAGATTGAGTGAAGAGCCAATTCCGATTTTTGCATCGCCCCCTAATGTGATGTTGGAAGTATTGTTGTATTTATCAGTTCCACTTATTGGTTTTCGAAAAGTGCCAGGTGATACGTAAGGGATCATAGAAATATTGGTTCCTTTTTTCTCAATAGGCGTTTCAAATACAATCGGTTTTGAATATGCCAATGAAATGGGACTATATTGATTGGGCACACGCGACCAACTAGAACGCTCAGCATTGTAACTGTCTATTCTATAAAAATTGATCAGCCATTTGTCTGTCCCACTTCTAAAGCGAATGGTATTCAGTGGAATGGCAATTTCAGCGGTCCAATAGTCTTCATAAATTTTTGCCTCACTAAACCATTTATTATCCCAAGACAAACTCAAGTCCTCGCTTACAACTCCGCCATTTACTACCAGACCTTCCCTTTGAACTCCATATGGATTGATGCCAAATGAAAATGCATTCATTCTGTCCATAAAAGGGTCTATACTCACCACAAACGCATCATTTGCCTCACCTCTATAATCTCTTTTCAATGAAGGTGTAACATAATGTTGATTCTTTACAGTATTATAAATTCTTGCAGCGACATATAAAAATTTATCGTCGTAAGAAACCATGACATCCTGCTTCGCCTTGGAAGTCATCGTATCAGTCGGGAAATTTTGAATGAAATTACCGGCTCGTTGTGCGTCATCCCATGAGCGTTCAGTAATGATCCCGTCAATTTTGATTGGATCTATTGCTCTTTTTGCTGAATAACCTGTGTCGAGTAAATGCTGAATCGATTTAAATGGAACCTGCTGTGAGGAAGCATTTAGGCAAATCAAAAGCAATACTGATAATACGGATCTGAAACGGCTCATCTTGAAGTGCAAATGTATGATGATTCTTTATTCTGTGACAAAAGTCATGTTCCAAACTATTCGGCAACTGTAATTTTGAGTAAAATTATTATTATGGGTTTGTTTGGAAATTTATTCAAAAGTACACCACCAGTGGATTTTAGAGAGTTGAAGGCCAAGGGTGCAGTTATAGTAGATGTTAGAACTCCGGGAGAATTTAGCCAGGGACATGTAACTGGTTCTATCAATATCCCTTTACAGAATCTTGCTGCACAGGTAAACAAAATTCCAAAAGGAAAACCTGTTATTACATGTTGCGCATCCGGAATGAGAAGCGCTTCTGGAAAATCAATTTTAGCCAATCTTGGTTTTGAGGCATACAATGGAGGTCCCTGGGCAACCTTGAAAAACAAAATGATTTAATTTAGTAATGATGTTCAAATCATTGTTTCAGAAAAATAAACTATATATCATTGGTGCAGTTATTGGTGCCATAAGTGGCTTTGCGTATTGGAAATTTATTGGATGCCAATCTGGTACTTGCAAAATAACATCCAGTCCTTTGAATAGCACAATGTATTTTGCCATATTAGGTGCATTGATATTCAGTTTGTTCAAAAAAGAAAAATAATGGAAGCAACTTCAACTTTTGGAGATATAATCAAAGGAACTAAACCTGTTCTTGTAGATTTTTTTGCTGAATGGTGTGGACCTTGCAAAATGATGGCGCCAATATTAAAAGAATTGAAAGATCAAATTGGTGATAAGGCAACCATCATAAAAATTGACGTTGATAAAAATCCTTCCATAGCACAACACTTTCAAGTTCAGGGTGTTCCTACATTGATGGTCTTTCAAGAGGGTCTGGTAAAATGGCGTCAGTCGGGTGTTGTACCGGCAAAACACTTGCAACAAGTATTGGAGAAACTTGCCTGATGTTAAGATAAAAGAGAGGATTTTACCTTATCAAAGAATATGGGGACTTCATTTAAGGGGTCCTTCATGCCCAGTGTTTCAATGGGAATCGTTCCGCGATAATTTGACGACTTGATAATATTGCAGAGTTTATCAATATCCATTGGAGTCTGAATATTGTTCATCAATAGTTTTTCCTTGAACTGCCAGTTTACAGCGAGTGAAACAGCGCGTTTGATTTCTTCATAAGGGTCTTCTGCAATAAAATTTCCGGTATCGAGCACCAAGCCAAGCCATGGGCTGTTGAAAGAAGAAATTAATTCATGACACTCTGATGATGTTCGAAGAAAATCATTGTGGTTTTGAATGCCAAGAATGACTCCGTGTTTTTTTGCAACAGGTATACACTTGCTCAAAGCCCATTGTATATTTTCAAAAATTTTCTTTCTCTCTTCGCCTGAGTAATATTTCTTCGCTGTATAAATTCTCAATACAGGCGCACCTAATTTTGCAGCAACTTCAATCCATTTGATGACAAGATTGATTTCCTTGTCCAATGCCTCTCCTTTATCAAACGAAAACTCATTTCTAATTCCTGTTCCACTGATTTCAAGTCCCAATGCATGAGCCTTTCGTTTGAAAGTAAATATTTCTTCATCTGAAGGAACCTCAGGGTAGTTTGAAAAATAATATCCGGTAAAATCAATGGCATCAAATCCAGTTTGATGACAAAATTCCAATAATTGAAGGGGAGTAATTTTTTTCTGTACCAACCAGTCGTTGAATGAATAAGCATTGAGACTGATTTTAAATCGCTGCTTCGTTCGATTCGAAAATGAAAAAGCCCTTGTCATTGATAACAATGGAAGGGCTATTAGAAAATTTCTTCTGCTGTAGTTCAACATATCAGAGTGTTGACATATCAATTACGAAACGATATTTGATATCACCTTTGATCATTCTCTCATATGCTTCATTGATGGATCCCATTGGAATCTTTTCAATTTCTGCATATATTTTGTGCTCATGGCAAAAGTCAAGCATCTCCTGTGTTTCCTTGATACTACCAATCATAGACCCAATAATGCTTCTACGGTTTTTAATCAATGCAAATGGCAAAACTTTTGGATTGTGTTCAGGTAATCCTACTACCAATAATTTTCCTTCCAACCCTAATAAATTCAGGTACTGCGTATAATCATGATCTGCAGAAATTGCATCGAGCACAACATCAAAACTTGAGTCGTACGGCTTTAATGAATCTGCATCCTTAGCTAAAATAAAATGATGCGCACCTAATTTGTTTGCTTCAGCAACTTTTGATGGGGAAGTTGAAATAACAGTAACCTCTGCACCGAATGCAACAGCAAATTTAACAGCCATATGCCCTAAGCCTCCAAGTCCAACCACTGCAACCCTTGTCCCTTTCTTTACATCTGCAAACTTTAAAGGAGAATAAGTGGTGATGCCCGCACAAAGCAGTGGTGCAACACCAGCTAGATTTTCTTGTTCTTTGATGTTCAATACATAATTCTCATCGGTGACAATCTCTGCAGAGTATCCACCCATGGTTCTCTTGCCTGACCCATTTCTTTCAAGGGCATTGTAAGTTCCGGTCATTCCCTCTTTGCAATACTGTTCGTAGTTGTTTTTGCAGTTGGGGCATACCCTACAACTGTCTACCATCACTCCAACGCCAACTGTTTGTCCAACTTTAAATTTTGTTACTGCACTGCCAACTCCTTTTACTTTTCCAACAATTTCATGTCCGGGTACTACAGGATAAACGGTACCTCCCCATTCATTTCTTGCTGTATGAATATCAGAGTGACATACTCCGCAATACATGATTTCTACTTGAACATCATGTGACCCGAGTTCACGTCTTTCAATGGACAACGGAGCGATATTGCTTTTACTGTCTGCTGCTGCGTAAGCTTTTACAATTGGCATAAAAAATTATTTGGTTGCTAGATATTTTTTAGGGTCTTTTAAAAATTCATTTTTACACTCTGTTGAGCAAAAGCCATAAGCTTTTCCTTCATAATGACAAGTGTCGAGTATTCCAGCCGTAACCGGCATGCCACACGCATAGTCTTTTTCATTGACCACCATGGCGGGGGTATATTTTATGGAATCTGTATGTACTACCGGCATTTCAGCTTTCTTTTCTTCCTGCTGTTTACATGCAAATAATGCAATGATAATCAAACTGCTAACCAAAACATGTTTCATAAGGAGATATTTAAGGAGATATTTTAATGCCAACCCTGCAAAATTGCCATACATTGTCTAATTTCCAATACTCAATTTGTCTTTTTTATGTCAGTTATTAAAAAAATGCTGATTGGACTTTTGTTCATTTTGAATTTTATTTCGGTTTTAGCTCAGCAAAAGGCGAAATCTGCTTCACCCATCGGGGTTTTTGATTCGGGTACAGGCGGACTCACTGTATTGGAGGCGATGCTAACCCTGGATGCGTTTAATAATAAAACAGGCAAACCCGGCGCAGATGGGAAACCTGATTTTCAGAGTGAATTTTTTCAATACCTGGCCGACCAGGCAAACATGCCCTACGGAAATTATGCTGCAGAGAACAAAACAATATTGTTACAGGAACATGTCATCAAAAACATGGATTTTTTAATCAAGAAACAATACGATGTACCTGCTGTATCAAATACTTCAAACAAAGAAGGAGTAAAAATGCTGGTGCTTGCTTGTAATACTGCTACAGCTTATGCATTGAATGAAGTAAAAGAGTTTTCAAAGCAACAGGATGAAAACATTCCGGTTGTTGGTGTGATCAATGCAGGAGTAAAAGCTGCCTTGGCCTATCAACAGTCGCATCCAAAAGGAACCATTGGTGTTTTTGCAACTGCGGGAACCGTTGCATCCGACGGGTATCCTAAAACCATTCGTGCTATGGCGAAACAACTTCAAATGCCTGAGCCCAGTATAGTGAGTCAGGGAGGATTTGGCCTTGCTGATGCCATTGATCGTGATTATAGTTTCTTCTCGGAAAATGCTAATGGTTACAGAAATGATTACAAGGGACCTTCATTGAAAAATAAACAGTATACAATCGATACTACATTGTTAAGCATTTATAATTTTAATAAATCGAGTAATAAATTATTATGTGAGTTTGATGACAAAGGAAATTGCTTAGATATTCAACTCAATGATCCAGAAAATTATGTTCGATATCATCTTGTTTCCCTACTTGAAAAAATGAAACAAGAACATTATACAATTCCATTGAACACACTGATCCTTGGATGCACACATTATCCCTTCATGCGAGATACCATTCGTCATGTTTTGAATGAGTTATATGATTTGAAATTCGGTGGTCAATACCTTTATCGCTCAGTATTGGCGCCAACTGTAGAACTTATAGACCCTTCAGTAGAAACTGCCAAGGAAGCATATATAGAAATGAGAAAACTAAATTTGATCAACACTGAAGAGAAAAGGAAAAATAATTTTTTCATCACTGTGCCCAATAACAATTTGAAGGAAGCAAAATTGCAGGACGATGGTTGGTTTACCTATGAATATAAATATGGAAGAACAGCGGGCCTGCAGAAAAAATATGTAAATTTTGTTCCCTTCGATCAGAAAAATATTTCAACTGCAACGTACGATAGAATCAAAGCTGCATTGCCCAACGTCTATCAGCAAATTATCCTTTCTAAAAAATAGAATACAATCAATATGAAAAAGCAAATCGCTCTGATGATGGCCCTGTACATCACTTGTTTTGGTGTCTATGCTCAAAAAGATACCAGCTTTACAACCTATAAAAACCTTCCGCTGAAAGCCAGCAGAATGTTTGAACTCAAAACAAATGAGGGAACATGGACGTCTGTTGATGTGAGTCCGGATGGATCGACCATTGTTTTTGATATGATGGGAGATTTGTATACAATCCCAATGTCTGGAGGCAAGGCAAGTCAAATTACCCGTGGACTCGCTTTTGATCAACATCCGAGATACAGTCCGGATGGAAAGAAAATATTGTTTGTATCAGATAAAAGTGGTGCCGAAAATCTCTGGTACATCGACACAGATAAAAAAGATACTGTTCAGCTCACCAAAGAAACCAATCAAAATTTTGTTTCAGCAGAATGGACTCCTGATGGGAATTATATTGTTTATTCCAAAGGAAGAAGAATCAACAAGCTATATATGATTCATAAAGATGGTGGAGCAGGAGCGCAATTGATCAGCGAACCAGCTACTTTAAAAACCATTGATCCTGCTATCAGCCATGATGGGAAAATCATTTATTATTCATATCGTACTGGCTCTTGGAATTACAATGCTCAGCTGCCCCAATATCAAATTGGTATGTATGATAGAGAAAATGGAAAAACTTCCAGTCTTACTTCTCGCTATGGAAGTGCATTCACTCCTGTATTGTCGGGCGATGGAAATTGGATGGTGTATGGAACCAGGCATGAAGACAAAACTGGGTTGATCATCCGAAACTTAAAAACTGGAGATGAGAAATGGTTGGCATATCCTGTTCAAAGGGATGATCAGGAATCCATTGCAGTTTCAGGTGTGCTGCCTGCCATGTCATTTACGCCAGATAATCAAACACTCATTGCATCTTTTGGAGGAAAAATAAATAAAATAAATATCGTCAATGGCAATATTTCAAACATCCCATATACAGTGGAAGGCAAATTGGAATTGGCTCCTGAAGTATTATTTAAATATCCTGTGAAGGATACTTCATATGCTCAGGCTACACAAATTAGAGATGCAGTTCCTTCCCCCGATGGCAAAAAAATGGCTTTTACGGTATTAAACAGATTGTATGTGATGGATTATCCCAATGGGAATCCAAAGCGTCTTACTGCAAATGAATTCACAGAGGCACAACCTTCGTGGAGTCCTGATGGGAACTCAATTGTGTTCAGCACATGGAGTGTCAATGGAGGGCAGTTGCAAATTGTAAATGCAGATGGATCTGCGTTAAAAACCATCACCCATGTAAATGGATTGTATCAAACACCTCGTTATTCTTTGAAAGGAGATAAAATTATTTTTGAACGTGCACCATATCAAAAATTCAAAGATGCATATGATCCTAGCTGGGATGACCGTGAAGATGTTATCGCATGGGTTGATGCAAAAGGTGGAGAAGAACATGTTATCGACAAAGCGAATGGAAGATACAATCCGCATTTTTCTGTAAGCGATGAAAGAATTTATTTCAACTCAAATGGCAATTTGATATCGATCAAGTGGGATGGTACAGATGAAAAAGTTCATGCTAAAATAAACGGCATTGTTACCTATGGATCTATTCCTACGCACAATGGTAAACCATCTGCGGATCCTTGCATCATACCTGAAGAATTGAGTGATTTGGATGCGAAAGAAAACAACCCGCCTTCACCCGCCAGCGAAATCTGGCTGTCGCCTAAAGGTGAAAAAGCAATTGCAAAGGTGAACAACAATGTATATGTTGTAACCATTCCGCAAACTGGTAAAACAACTACTATTTCAGTTGCAGATGCTGCCAATGCTGAGTTCCCAAGCATTAAATTAACAGAACTGGGTGGAGAGTTTCCTGCATGGGAAGCAAACGGACAGAGCGTGCATTTCAGTTTGGGTGCAGCACATTTTATTTATGATTTAAATAAATCTAAATCATTTGAAGATAGTCTCAAGCTTGCAAAAAAATTGGCTGAGCAAAACAAGTCAACAGATACCACTAAAAAAGCAACTGTAAAAAAAGAAGATCCAACTTACAAACCTGAAGAAACTTGGGTGAAAGTGTTTTATAAAAAAGATATTCCATCATCTACCATTCTATTGAAAGGCGCAAGAATCATTACCATGAAAGGTGATGAAGTTATCAATGGTGATGTTTTAATAGTGAACAATCGAATTCAATCTGTTGGAAAAGGAGTTAAAACCCCTGCAGGCACCAAAGTAATTGATGTGTCTGGCAAAACAATCATACCAGGGTTTGTTGATGTGCATTCTCACATGTGGCCATCATGGGGCATTCACAAAACCCAAGTTTGGATCTATGCAGCAAATCTTGCGTACGGAGTTACCACAACACGCGACCCACAAACGGCTACTACGGATGTGTTGACCTATGCAGACATGGTGGAAGCCGGACAAATCATGGGCCCAAGGGTTTACTCTACTGGTCCTGGGGTTGGTTATTGGTTCTACAATGTGAAAGATTCTGCACAGGCAGAAAATATTTTGAAGCAATACAGCAAGTATTATAACACGCAGTATATCAAAATGTATTTGACTGGCAACAGACAAACCAGACAGTGGATTATCAATGCTGCACGAAATCAAAAGTTAATGCCCACAACCGAAGGTGGATTGGATTTCAAATTAAACATGACCAATTTGTTGGATGGATATCCAGGTCATGAGCATTCCATTCCAATTTATCCATTGTATAAAGATGTAACCAAAACAATAGCTGATGCAAAAATGGCGGTAACACCAACGCTGTTGGTTTCATATGGTGGTCCATGGGCAGAGAATTATTATTATGAAAATGACAATCCATACAGCAATAAAAAACTTCAATTCTTTACACCCTATGAAGAGCTTGCCTCTAAGTCAAGACGAAGAGCAACTTGGTTTTTGCCCGAAGAACATGTATTTCAAAAGCATGCCAAGAGTATGAAATCAATTGTTGAAGATGGTGGATTGGCAGGCATAGGCAGCCATGGTCAATTGCAAGGACTTGGATACCATTGGGAATTATGGTCAATGCAAAGTGGTGGAATGAGAAACATCGATGCCCTGAAAGTGGCTACCATCAAGGGTGCTGAGGCTTTGGGACTTGATAAGGATTTAGGTAGTATCGAGAAAGGAAAGTTGGCCGATCTGATTATTTTGGATAGAAATCCATTGGAAAATATCAGAAACACCAATACGATTAAATATGTTATGAAGAATGGCAGACTTTACAATGGTGATAATGGAGATGAAGTTGCACCTGCTCAGAAAAAACTTCAAAAGTCAGAGTGGGTTGATAAAACTCCCTCAAAAAATACCAATGTCGAGGAATAAAGATCTTTTAGTAACTTAATGATTCAAAAAATGATTGCCATGAAACGTATCAAGATTGCTTGCCTTTTAGCTTTTTGCCTGATATCAGCCACATCAATTGCACAAGGACCAAAAATATTGGTTGTTACTGCTCACCCTGATGATGAAACAGGATTTTGCATCACCATGTTCAAAGTTGCAAGAGAACTGCACGGAGAAGTAGACATGGCAGTCATGACAGATGCTGGAGGTGGGTTTGCAGACTCACAACTCGGAGCAATCTATTATGGGTTGAATCTGACTGATTCTTTGGTTGCAAGAACACACTTGCCATTGATCAGAAAACAGGAAATTACAAATGCTGCAAAAATTATGGGTGTGAGAAATATCTATTTCATGGAACAGGAAGATGATTATTATACACTCGATATCAATCCTTATATCTCTGGTAAAAACTGGGATATTAAATATGTAGAAAGAAGAATGGATAAAATCCTTGCAGATCGTCAGTATGATTTTGTGATTACCATGTTGCCACATCCTGGTCAGCACGGGCATCACAAAACTGCTGCACTCATGGGAATTAGAGCGGTACAACGTTATAAAGGAGCAAACAAGCCTATCATCATTGCCGGTAGTCCAATGCGTGCTGATAGCAAGCCAACTGAGTTTACCATGTTAGAAGGATATCCTGAAACAAAGATCAATCCAACTGCTCCCTCATTTACATTGAACAGAGCATTCCGGTTCAAAGAAAATGATAAAGTGAGTTATAAAATAGTTGCCGATTGGGTGATTGCAGAATATAAATCACAAGGCGCTATTCAGGAAAACGGAATTCACAGAACGGATATGGAAGTATATCGTTATTACGATTTGAATGATCCAACAGGGATTTCAAAAGTTCAAAAACTATTCGACGATTTGGCAAAGAGTGGATTTGCTGCTCCAGAAAAAAAATAGTTCATGCGCAATTTTTTAAAAATCCTTTTGCTGTTTTTTGTATGTTCATGCAAGAATCAGCAAGAGGATTTTACTCCTACATTTAAACTCATTCCCTCAGAAAAATTTCTGTTCAAATCTTTTGTCGATTGTAACATGGCTGAGGCATGGATCGGCGATACCTTAAGAATTTTTGCTGGTAAATATGGTGAAGATCCTGTTTGGGGTGATTCAAAGGAATTGGAATTTGCCAGTGGTAACAATGCAGATGAAGTTTTTCTTACACCAGCTGAACATTTCATCGATCCTATCATGCCTCCCAATGTAAAACCTACTGAAATCGGTTTGCATGGGGCAGTTTGGTTTGAAACAGTGTATCAATCATCGAAAGATGCTTCTGGGAAAACATTGTATGCAATCTATCACAATGAAAACTATCCTGCAACATTACCATACAACCCTTCCACAGGTGAAGGATATATTGATTCACTCTGGCCACAAGGGCTTACAGATGTAAAATCACCAGCTGCAGTTTGCAGGATTGGTGTCATGAAATCTACAGATGGCGGGCATTCTTGGGATAACAGAGGAATTTTTATTGAAGACCTTCAACCCCGCATGATTTTAAAACCCCATAATAATTCTCTCACTTTTGCTGGTGGTGTTGGCGATCCTTCAGCAGTTGCAAGCGGAGAATATCTGTATCTATTTTATGGTGAGTATGGATACCCGGGAGTATATAATGGAAATCAGTATGATTCGGTTTTTGAAGCAACTGGCCAGTGCATCAGTATTGCGAGAATTAAAATCGCTGACCTGGATAACCCAGTAGGAAAAGCAAAGAGATGGAACGGAAAATCTTTTAATGCAGCATACAATGGAATCGGCAAGCCGGTTCAATCACTTCAAATTCCTGCAACAGAAAAAGGGGGAGCAGCTTCGCGTCGTGGTCAACAATTCCATTGGGGACCTTCTGTAAGTTGGAACGAATACCTGAATTGTTGGGTAATGATGATGGGTAGGGTGGAAGATAAAAAATGGGAAGGAGATAAAATTTATCTCTCCTTTAATAAAAACAAAGATCTTGGTTCTGGCAACAATTCTCAAGAATGGTCTAAGCCACAGCTGGTGATGCAGCAACCCGGACACATATTATGGTATCCATCATTGCAGCCTTTAAATTCAGAAGAGGATATTAAAAATAAAAGAACCTGTTTGCGACTTGGTAAAAAAGCCAGGCTCTTTGTAAAAGATATGCTGGATCCTCAGGCAGATTATATTTCTGAATACATCATTGAGTTCGAAAAGAAATAATTACTTCACAGCTACAGCAATTTTAGAATCTGCAGTACCATAGTATAAAAACCATTTGTTTTTGAAGTGTACGAGACCTTCTACAAAACAGACTTCGTTCACTTCACCCACTTTTTCATACTCCTTGTCTGGTTTGATAAAATAAGTATTGGTTCTATTGATGAGTTGATAAGGGGCTGTTGCTGAAAATAAGGCCTGTCCTGCACTATAGCTGAATTTTGGCAAACTGGTATCATTGAAATTTGCAGCATTGCTTCCATTGTATATCAAGAGTATTCCTTCTTTTCTCAGTAATGCATATGGCCCCGGTTCTACCAACCGGCTATCGTGGTATCCCATCCTCGGGTGCATTATAGAAATCATTTTTTTGCTTTCTGCATTTTCTGCCATTTCCCAATGAATCAAATCTTCCGATGATGCAAGAAACAAATCTGTATCACCAAAATACATCCAATACCGACCATTAATTTTTGTTGCAATAATTTTTCCATCTACTTCTTTCGAAACAATTGCACCTGATTTAGACCATGTATTGATGTATTTTTCATCTTTTATGACTGGACCCATTTTTTGCCAATGAATCAAATCACTTGAAAATGCAAAGCACAGTCTTGCAGTTTTTCCATCATACGAAGTATAGGTTAGAATATATTTTCCATCTTCCGTAGAAACAATTCTAGGATCTTCGATTCCACCCTTCCATTCATATTTCAACAAACGATCATTGTCAGGAAATAAAATTGGAGTTGGATTTTTTTTGAAATGAATACCATCATCGCTGATGGCCATTCCTAATCTGGATGTTCCAATACTGTCTTGTGCCCTGTAGATCAAATAAACTTTATCATCTTTTACCAAGGCAGTTGGATTCAATACATTTTTTTCTTCCCAGTGCACCACTGTTCCACTAACTGGACAGTCAAATGTTTGGTTTGTATCAGGTGTCATGATGGGATTTGCACTGTCCACTTTTGTAAATCCATCCAATGACCAGCTTTCGGTTATTTTATTTTTTGAAGTACACTGAATCAGGAAGCTTGAAAAAAATACTGTTGGAATAAAAAATAAAATCTTCTTCATGACTATATTTATGTTTCGCAGAAATGAAAATAAGACTAATTTATTTGTTGGGTTTGTTGAGCTTCCTGTCTTGCAGACAGCATTCAACTGCTGTTAAAATCAATGAAGACAGTTTGGCGCATTGTGCAAGCAAATTGCCTTCCAGGCTGGGAAATATTTCTTCATCTGATTCAATGATCAATGCTGCCTCAACTGTATCACACGATGGGATGGTTTGGATTGAGGGAGGTGAATTCACCATGGGAGCACAAGATCAAGAAGGAAGATCAGATGAATATCCTGCACATAAAGTGAAATTGAATGGCTTTTGGATGGACAACACTGAAGTGACCAATGCAGCATTCAAAAAATTTGTTGATGCTACAGGGTATATTACCACTGCTGAGAAAGCTCCTGATTGGAATGAATTGAAAAAACAATTACCTCCAGGAACTCCAAAGCCACCTGATAGTGTATTGGTTGCTGCATCGTTGGTATTTATGAAACAACCTTCTGGTGTGGGTTTGGGAGACCCAAGTATTTGGTGGGCATGGCAGAAAGGTGCAAACTGGAAACATCCACAAGGGCCTGGTTCATCCATAAAAGGAAAAGAAAATTTACCGGTAGTTCATGTTTCATGGGATGATGCAATGGCATATTGCAAATGGAGTGGTAAGCGATTGCCTACTGAAGCTCAATGGGAATATGCTGCAAGGGGAGGAAAGCAAACTGCATATTCTTGGGGAACGGAAGATATTGAAAGAGGAAGACCCAAAGCCAATACTTGGCAAGGCGCCTTCCCAAGTTTTAATACTTCATGGGATGGTTTTGAAAATGTGGCTCCTGTTAAATCATTTCAACCCAATTCATTTGGGTTGTATGATATGGCGGGAAATGTCTGGGAGTGGTGTTCCGATTGGTATAAGAATGATTATTACAAAACGATTTCTAATCAGGTGCTTCAAAATCCCGTCGGGCCAGAACGCAGTTATGATCCTGATGAACCTACCGTACCTAAAAAAGTGGTGAGGGGTGGATCGTTTTTGTGCAATGCTTCCTATTGCAAAGGATATCGGGTGAGCTCAAGAATGAAAACTGCTACTGATACTGGTTTGGAGCATACAGGATTTCGTTGCGTAGCCGATTAACCGAACTTCAATCATCTATTTTTTTATACTTTTTGGCATTTTTTTATCGGTAAGTTTCTGGAGTAAATCCATTTGTTGTGCCACGGTTTTTTTCAAAAATTGGATTTCAGTCTTTTGTTCTTCCACTAAATTTCTGAGCCATACAATATTTTCATCCCTGCTGTTCTCTATGTAATTAGCATCAGGCTGTTCAGTAAGATTTTCAATGTCATCGATGCTTAAGTGCAGAAAATCAGCGATTTCTGCTAATGTATATTTATTAATATTACCGGTCCGTTCAAAATAAGAGATCAGTGTTCTCGTTTTCCCAATTCCCTTGGCAAGATCATGTTGGGTGAACCCCTTGAAGGCACGTATTCTTTTGATTTTTTCGCCCAGATGAATTTTTTTCTTTTTCACCTTTGCAATTAGGTTAATATTAATTTGTCAAAATGACAAATATTTGTCATTTTGCATATTCTGGTGCATTTATCTTAGGCTTGCCTTTGGCAATTTATGAAATGCACCAAGGGCTCTGATTAGCAACGTTCCGTTTATTCGGGACGTTTTTTTATGTCCCTTCACGTACCCTTACTTAAATTTACCTAAATATATTTTTCCAATGAATCAAAAATTCAATGCCTTTCTCAATTTGTTGGGCTTAACATTGGTGATTGCAGTCAATGCTCTTGCAAATATTTTACCCATCAACGGATTGAATACAGGACAGATCTCTGGGTTCTATCCTAATTATTTTGTACCTGCAGGATTTACATTTGGTATTTGGGGAATTATTTATGTTTTACTGATTGGGTTTGTGATCACATCGCTTGTGATTGCCTTTGGACAAAAAGAAGCAACAGCCCTGAACATTGTACAAAAAATTAGTTTCCCCTTCCAAATTACATGCTTGCTGAATGCAGGATGGATCGTTGCTTGGCATTATTTGCAGTTGGGTTTTTCGCTCGTGATCATGATCGCTTTATTGGTTTTTCTTATTAAAATATTTTTGAGGTTGACAAACAGCGTTAAGCCAATAAATAAAGCAGTATCCTTTTGGTTGCTACAACCATTTTTTGTTTATCTGGGATGGATATCAGTTGCTACGATTGCGAATGTTACCGCTTTATTGGTCGGGATTGGTTGGCAGGGTGGAGCAGTGAGTCCAATTTTCTGGAGCATCGCGATGATCTGTATTGCATTTTTGTTGGGTTGTATTTTTGTCATTCGCTTTAAGACCTATGCATATGCGTTTGTATTATCGTGGGCATTCTTTGGCATTTATGCGAAACAAATAACGGATTCAAAAGGAGTAGGGTACACCGCTTTATTTGCTTTAAGTGCGCTGCTGGCATTGATCATTAGTAATGCGATTAAACTGATGCAGGGCAGCAAAAATTGATAATTTATTTTTTAGAAATGAACCTGAGTAGTACTTGTATAAACATATTTGAAAAAGCGACTCAAGAGTATCATATAAACAATGATGTGAATGGTATTATACAAAATCCATTTCTGGAGTCAACTTTTGAACATTTGCTCTATAAAAAAAATTACATCGATGCTGTTCAATGGCATTTAGAAGACATTGTAAGAAACCCAGCGATTTCACCTGAACAGGGTTTGATGATAAAAAGAAGAATTGATCAATCCAACCAAGACCGTACAAATTTGGTTGAGAAAATTGATGATTATTTTTTACAGAAATACGCTCATGTTGAATGTATTGAAAACGCTCGACTGAATACAGAGAGTCCTGCTTGGGCCATAGACCGACTTTCTATATTGGTTCTGAAAATTTATCATATGCAAGAAGAGGTGATGCGCAAAGATGCAGATTCGTTGCATATCCAAAACTGTGAATCAAAATTGAAAATATTATTAGAACAAAAAGCTGATCTCTCTGCTGCGATTGATGAGTTGATTCAAGATATTGCCCATGGCTATAAGAAGATGAAAGTATATCGTCAAATGAAAATGTATAACGACCCTACTCTGAACCCGGTTTTATACAGCCAGTCAAAACACTAACATGCAAGTCTCTCCAAAAACAATCCTGGTGATGCGATTTTCTTCATTGGGAGATGTGGCGTTAACGGTTCCGGTACTAAAAAAAGTAGTTGCAGATAACCCTGGTTATGATTTTGTACTGCTTAGTGATCTCAAGTATGCAGATTTGTTTTTGGGAATTGATAGATTGAGATTTCAAGGAGTTGATTTAAAAAATGAATACCGTGGTATCATTGGGGTTATCAAAATATTTTTTTTACTGATTAATAGATATGAAATTTCTACTGTAGCAGATTTGCATGGAGTATTGCGTACGCATATAATCAGAATTTTATTCTTCCTGCTCAACAGAAACGTTGCCATGATCTTTAAGGGGAGAGCTGAAAAATTTGCACTCACTCGCAAAAAAAATAAAATAGTGCGTCCGCTTCCCCATACAACAGAACGTTACCTGAATGTATTTGAACAACTTGGACTCACTGTCAACCGTCAACTGTCAACCAACAGCACAATTGCAATCAAAAAGCCCTTGGGCACAACAAGAAAGATAGGGTTTGCTCCCTTTGCTAAACATGCTCCAAAAATGTATCCTTTGGAGAAGATGTTGGAGGTGATCCATCATTTTGATAAAGATGACTATGAAATATTTTTATTTGGAGCTGGTGCAAACGAGGAGGCAGTTATAAATGACTGGAGGACTAAACTTCACCGAGTAATCGGTGATAACCTATCCATGACAATCGCTGATGAGTTAACACTCATGTCATCTTTGGATCTCATGGTAACAATGGATTCCGCGAACATGCATTTGGCTTCACTCGCCAATGTGCCTGTGGTTTCAATCTGGGGGGCTACTCATCCCTATGCAGGATTTTATGGATATAACCAGGATTTACAAAATGCAATTCAGAAAGATTTGTCTTGCAGACCTTGTTCTGTATATGGAAATAAAACTTGTTGGCGAGGTGATCACGCATGTATGAATCAAATAAATCTCAATAATATTATTGCAAAAATTGAGAAACTGATAAGCTAAGCAAACAATTTATTTATTTGCGGCAAGTGTTTTTCATCAATGTAGTATTCAAAACTTCTCGCATCAATTGCAGTACGCTTCCGTTCAATGATCTTCTGATCAGTTAGAAAAATGAAGTATAGTTTTTGATTGATTGCATTGATGGCATCGCTCCTCAATCTTTTCTGAATTTCAATATTTTTATTTGTACAACCTAGCACAGTATTGATCTCTGTGATGGAGGTCGGTTTTTTTAGAACTGAATTTTCAAAAATCAATTGCAAAAGATTTTTTTCAATTTCGTTTAACTTCGATTTTTCATTTATAATGAATTCCTGTTGGCTATAGTCTATTCCATTGCTGCTTAAATATTTATTTTTCTCTTTTCTATATTTTACAAAGAATAAAATATTTCCAATTGTTAAGATTGATATAAGTGCAATCCATATTATTGCTGACGAGCTTTGCCTGTTGACATTTCTTGATGATTCTACTTTCCAATAGACGGGCCTGTTTGTCTCAATTAGATCACTCTTATGAATAATGACAGAGTCATAGCCGTGTTCAGGTGAAGCAAAATAAAGTGCTGAATCAATCCAGAAGGAATATTGCCATCCAAATCTATTATCGGTTGATTTGGTTAGCACTCTAAATAGATTGCTTTCAACATTTTCAGAGAGCTTATAATATTTATTATTAACTAAATCAGTGAGATCATTGAATGAATTAATGACACCCCAAGGTGTATGTCCGAGAAAATCACTTTTCGCCTCATCATATTGTCCCAATTCTGTCAATATTCCTTCTTTTAAATCAAGCTTAAAAATTTTACTGAAGGAGCTACTATCAACTGTATTTTTGAGGCTTGCATCATGAAACCTTCCTTGACCATTGAAATACAAAACCTGTCTGGCAGAGTCTATATAAAAAACATTTCTAACATCTTTCACCCATGGTATAGATCTATTTAGCAATTTCGCATTCCATTCATGAGAAGTAAAATTGTATCTTCTCAGATTACCATTGAAATACCAAAAACCGGTACCTCCAAATGAATAAAGTGTACTGTCAATTGAAAAAAACAGGGATAAAAAATTATATCCTGTAAAATAGGTTGAATCAATTCTAACCCATTCTCCCATATTTGCATCACCTTTCCATTGATACAGTCTACCCGTACCAAGATGATTCATGAACAGTCCTCTTTCGTTTTTATTGATGGATTGACCGGTAAAGTTAAAAGTGCCGGTTAGATCTTTGATTTTCAAAATCGGCATGGTGTTTACCGCCAATTGATAATCGAAAATATAAACAGGTTTTTTGTATGATAAAATTTTGGAAATAAAGGCAGGAGGTTTTTCTCTGGCTTCAGAAAATTGACCAATTGTCACTAAAAAACAAATCAGTAAATACCTCATATTTCATCCAATTTCTATAAAACTCTAATTATATCGATTCAAAAAGGGATAAGTATTTTTTTAGTTAAAACATATTTAGTAAATCACAAATACATTAGTTATTGTTATTCAATAAACTAAATATTTTATAATTCTTATTACTGATCACCTAAAAACATACCATTAAGGTTGACATATTTGATGGTTTGGCTGTCATTTGATTTACCATTGTTCATTGAAAAGCCGTTATTAACCTATGTAATCCTAACAAACACCTCCTATCAAAAACCATACATTCAACCCCGCAAATGCGGGGTTTTGTTTTCGAAAGACGGAAAAATTCAATAAATCAAGTTAAAACACCGGAAAACTGTTTGTACACCCTTGAATCCCCCTCTAGATCTCGTTAATTTTGTACCTCAATCAATTGTATGATCAAAACTGGAAACATCACTGTGAGCATTTATACAGAAATGACCCCTAACCCGGAAACAATGAAGTTTGTAGCCAACAAACTACTGTATCCTGGTAAAAGTGTTGATTTCCAGGATGTTGATGCTGCAAAGCCATCACCTTTGGCACTGGAGCTTTTCAGCTTCCCATTTGTAAAAAGCGTTTTCATAGCAAGCAATTTTGTTACACTCACCAAAACTTCAGAAACCGACTGGGAAGATGTAAAACCTTCTATTCGTCAGTTTCTCAAAGATTATTTGGAAGATGGCAAAGCAATTGTCAATGAAGATGAACTTCCTGCAACTCAATCTACTGATGGAAATATTGTTCTATCTGAAGATGGAGATGTAGTGAAGCGCATCAAAGAATTGTTGGAGAATTATGTGAAACCCGCTGTTGAAATGGATGGCGGCGCTATACAGTTCAAAAAATTTGAAGAAGGAGTTGTTACCCTCATGCTTCAAGGAAGCTGCAGTGGTTGTCCTTCTTCCATGATCACGCTCAAATCTGGTATCGAAGGAATGATGAAAAGAATGATTCCTGAAGTAACAGAAGTAGTAGCAGAAGCCGAGTAATCTATACCTGATGCAGGTACTTGAAATCATTGCCATTCTCTCTGGCATCATCTCTGTCTGGTTTTCCAATAAAGAAAATATTTGGGTTTATCCATCTGGATTGATTGGTACTATTCTATATGTATACATCAGCATTCAAGGTGATTTATACGGAGAAGCTACTGTCAATCTCTTTTATACCATCATGAGTATATATGGATGGTATAACTGGTTGAGAAAAGATCAAGCTTCAAAACCCATCGTGCATATCACATATTCCAATGCGCGCGACTGGAAAATTCAACTTGCTTTTTTTACAACGATTTACTTCATCATCTACACCTCATTATATTTTATTAAAGAATATTTTAGTCCGGGTGCTATCCCCTGGGCAGATGCATTGGCTTCTGCTGCTGCATTCACAGGTATGTGGCTGATGACCAGAAAAAAAGTTGAAAGCTGGATCTGGTGGATCATCACAAACCTTGCCTCGATACCATTATATTTTATAAAAGGCTATACCTTCACTTC
The DNA here is from genome assembly GCA_017853575.1 of Chitinophagaceae bacterium. Lineage (GTDB taxonomy): Bacteria > Bacteroidota > Bacteroidia > Chitinophagales > Chitinophagaceae > Pollutibacter. Next base: position 145,483 of record JAFMJI010000003.1, read on the forward strand.
AGGCTATTATGCATTGTTATTGATAATGGCCGTGTTCGGACTTTCTTCCTGGAGAAAAAAAGCACATGAAGCGTCAAGCGCCCAATAAGATGTTGAAAATAGTTATCATCGGTCCAGAATCAACGGGCAAATCTACCCTCTGTGAAAGTTTATCAACGCATTTTGAAACAGATTGGTGCAGAGAATATGCAAGAACATTTCTGCTTGAGCACGGTACCAATTATACATTCGATGATTTGTTAAAAGTTGCAGAAGGGCAACTCCGTTCAGAAGATGAATGTGTTTCGAAAATGCAAGATCAACAACGATCCATGGTTTTTATTGATACCGACATGTATGTGATGAAAGTTTGGTGTGAATTTGTTTTTGGTAAATGCCATCCTTTCATATTAAATCAAATCATTGATCGTAAGTACGATGGATATCTGTTGTGCAAACCTGATCTGCCTTGGGTAAAGGATGAATTGCGCGAATACCCAGATTTTAAAACAAGAGAGCTTCTTTATCATCATTACAAAGATTTGCTGATCAATCAAACTACTCCTTGGTTTGAAGTTACTGGCGATGATCCAACGAGGACCAATTCTGCAATTGAGTGGGTAAAAAAATTACGGTCGACTGTTTACTAGTCGTGCAATATCCGGATCGTCATCCAAATTATTCATTTGCCTAATCACCCAAGGATATTTTCTTGCTACATACGTCGATAGTGGCTTAACGGTATATCTCTTTGGGTTGGGTAAACTGGATGCTATCATGGCAGCCTCTGCTCTTGTTAACTTGGATGCTGGTTTCTGAAAATATTTTCTAGATGCTGCTTCCATCCCAAAAATGCCTTTGCCCATCTCGGCTTCATTCAAGTACACTTCAAGAATTCTTTCCTTTCCCCAAACAAGTTCAATTAAAAAAGTAAAATATACTTCCAGTCCTTTCCTAAACCAACTTCTTCCTTGCCATAAAAAAACATTTTTTGCAACCTGCTGACTAATGGTGGAGGCGCCCCTGATTTTTTTACCTTTTTTCTTTTTATTAAAATTCAATGCTTTTTGAATGCTTTTGATGTCAAATCCATTGTGATCAGGGAACAGTTGATCTTCAGATGCTATCACTGCCAGTTTTGCATTTTTAGATAGTTGATCCATTGAAACATGAGTACGGTGAAAACCTTCTCCACCAATGATACTTACAATTTGGGTAATGGTTATTGGCGCATCAACAAAACGAAGCAGCATCACATAAGAGAGGTGTGATATGAGAAGAATAAAAAATATTTTTTTGATGATCCGAAACACATCTATCATTTTAAGGGTACATATTGCAAATGATATCGCCTGCCTATTGTAACAGTCGACTTATTCGTTTTTTTAAGAATCCATCCACCAACAATGAGTCCGCCAGCTTTTGCCATAACAACACCATCAACTGGTTGTTTTAAATATGCTGCATTTACCAAATGCAACAATGCATAACTGATTCCGCCCGCCAAAAATATATATCCGTTCTTGATGATGCTAAATCCTGCTCTGGGTTTCACGATTTCCCTCACTTCATTCATATGAATTTTTGTCAATCCAATCGACAAAGTATCCCACACCCTGGTTCCCCACATGGTATATCCAGCGCGTTCATCATAGGTGTTGATGAACAAGCTGTCCTTATCAATTTTTTTGATCGTTCCCTTGATTCTTTCTCCATTAACAGTGATGAGGTGAATGGGTGTACCAGCTAAATAGGACTTAACTGTTCTATTGTTATGTTTCTTTAGCAATACCATATCGCTTCCTTGCGCCATTGAAATCAATGGCATGATAAATATGATAACAAGAAATATGATAAGTATCCTCTTCATTATTTTTTCAAAAATAAAATCCCGTAAACAATACTCACTGCAAAGGCAATAAGTATGGATCCGGAAATTTTATTGATGATATTTATATTGTGTGGATTGAGTTTGTGCCTGATCCTTGCTGCCATCAGAACTTTTATAACATCTGCAATCATGTTGATGCCTAAGCAAACGCTGAACAAAACTATTCTTTCCAACACAGTATGATTTGATGCAAATGCAGTTGTATTGATCAGCCAAAAGAAAATTACACTTGGATTTAATGTGTTGATTACAAAACCTGCTGCAAATGCTTTTGTAAAATCCCTTCTTCCAAAATCAATAACAGCAGTATTGTTGGTATCAACTTTTATCTTTTTAAAAAACACATAAAAAATACCCATTGAAAAAACAAACGCTGCCCCTACATAACCAATCTCTGTTTTGAACGCAAGCAAGTCCATCACCAATGAGGAGAATAAATTACTCAATGCCACCCAGACAATATCACTTACCCATACTCCCGTTACAAAACTGAACCCGCCTTTGTGTCCGTTGTTGATGCTTTGTTTGATGATCGTAAAAATAACTGGTCCCACCGATACGGCAAGAATCAAACCCAATCCAAATCCTTTGATGATGGCTTCAATCATGTTGGCTTAATGATCTTTTTGAAGAAAGCTTTTCCAGTCTTCCAACAAAGATCCTTTTAAAACCCTTGGAAATTTATGTTGTCCGCCAATTTTACCTTTTCTTTCTAAAAATTCCATGAATGCTTTCTCAGGCAGTACATCCAGTATGATATTTTTCAGCGGACTCTTCCGCTCGGTAGCATAGTCGTCATTGATTTCAATCAATGTATCGTCGATAATTTTTTTAAGCTTTTCTTTATCTGCTTGCTCATCTGTTCCCACATACCAATGATGCCCGAAATCACCCGGTTCGCTGATGGCAGCAACCGTAAATTCTGCGATGGATATATTCAATTTCTCTGAGGCAACCTGAATTGCTTTGTTCATATTGTCTACACTCAGGTGTTCGCCACAGAGACTTAAGAAATGTTTCGTTCTTCCGGTGATGATGATTTCAGATCGCTCTTTGTTCACAAAGCGAATGGTATCACCAATCAAATATCTCCATGCGCCTGCATTGGTACTTAGCAACAATGCATAGTCTTTGTTTTCCTCTACTTCATCAATCATGAATGTAGTTGGATTGCTGATGATATTTCCTTCACCATCAAAATTTTCCTCATTGAACGGAACGAATTCAAAAAAGATATGTTCGTTCAAAACCAATTTCATTCCATCCGGATATTGTCTGTCTTGGTAGGCGATAAATCCTTCTGAAGCGAGATAAGTTTCAATGTAAGTAAGCGGTTGTCCGAGTAATTTTTCAAATCCTTTTTTATAAGGTTCAAAAGCCACTCCACCATGGCAGAAAAATGCAAGGTTTGGCCATATTTCATGGATGTTGTTGAGCTTATATCTTTCAATAATGAGCTCCATGCACATCTGAATCCATGCCGGTACCCCCACAACAAATCCAATGTCCCAGTTGGGGGCCTGTTCTACAATCGCCTCTAATTTCTTGTTCCAATCCTTTGTTCTGGCAATCTTTTTCCCAGGTTTGTAAAAGGGCGAAAACCAAAAAGGGGCTTTTTTGGCGGTTATTCCACTGAGATCTCCTGCAAAATAGCCGGGTCCCCTTTGCAAATCAGTACTTCCACCGAGCATGAGATAACCCTTGCCAACCGATTTCCAGGATATATTATCATAGGTTCTGAGGGAAAGCAATTGTTTGATCATCACTACGCGGTTGCCTTTCATGAGGTCTTGGGTGATGGGAATATATTTGCTGGCAGCCTCTGAGGTGCCTGAACTGAGGGCAAAATATTTGATCATGCCCGGCCAGCATACGTCTGGAATTCCTTCCAACGTGCGGTTCCACCAATCCTGGTGAATTTTGCTGTAATCGTATGCAGGAATGCTCTCACGAAATGCCCTTCTGGGGTCTTTGTGCAATAAAATCTTGTCAAAACCGTAATGTTGCCCAAACTGTGTATACTTGGCTTTCTTCAATAACTTTTTGAGCACCCGAAGTTGCTGTCTTTTGGGTGAATTGGTGGGCAAACGCAGGGCCTTGGCAATCGATTTTGGCAGTCCTATTTCTAATAATGCCATTGCCTGCAAGGTACTATGCATTTGTGATTTTTGATGATTCTTTTGTATTTTAGTACCTAAACCTATTTATATGAATAGACGGGATGCATTAGAACGTGTAGCACTCATCATGGGTGGTACCATTATTGGTGGAGCAGCATTTTTGGAAGGATGTAAATCTGGCGATACAAAAGCTGCTGGCTTTTCATTAACCAAAGAGCAGATTGCTTTTTTAGATGAAGTTGCAGAAACAATTATTCCAACTACCAATACACCTGGCGCAAAAGCTGCGAAAGTTGGTGAGTTCATGCATACCATGGTGACAGATTGTTATGTTGCTGCAGACCAGCAAATATTTCTGGAGGGCATCACCAAAATTGATGAAGCATCCAAGAAAAAATTCAGCAAGGGTTTCATGGAAACAGATGCAACTCAAAAAACTGAACTGCTCAATGAAGTGAACAAAGAGCTCAAAGCATACAACGAATCTAAAAAAGATAAAGACCCGAATCACTATTTTGGATTGATGAAGCAGCTTACTTTATTGGGGTACTTCTCATCTGAAATTGGTGCAACACAAGCCCTGCGCTATGTTGCAGTTCCAGGCAGATACGAAGGATGTATTCCTTACAACAAAGGCGACAAGGCTTGGGCCACTTAGTATGAGAATTCTACTCATCATTCTACTCTTACCTTTTTATGTTTTTTCTCAATCGAAAGATGAGAAGAAAATCCTTTCCATATTGGACAACCAAACCAAGGCTTGGAATGAAGGTGATTTCGATCGCTTCATGATTGGTTACCTGGAAAGTGATTCATTGATGTATATCGGTAAGGGCGGCGTTACATATGGATATCAAGCTACACTTTCCAATTACAAAAAAAATTATGCAGGATCAGATCGCATGGGCAAACTACACTTTGATATTCTGCACATGAAGAGACTGGGCAGCAAACATTACCTGGTAGTTGGTAAATGGTCGCTCAATAGAACTGCAGGCGATGTTGGCGGATACTATACACTAACCTTTGAAAAGAAAAAAGGCCAGTGGGTGGTGATCGCTGATCACAGCAGTTGATCAAAAATGTATCATTAAATAATTATTCTTGGAACCAGAAGTAAGAAAATTCCTTCAGAGAATTGTGTGGACGCTTTCTGCATCTATGTTTTGGTTGCTGATCAATACACTCGTTGGTTTGAAATTCGAATTGGCCATCCTTGATGGGACACATCAGGTTGGAAGTTTGATTTTTTATTGCTGGCTTGTACTTAGTTTTGTCTTGTTGTTCCGACTCTTTAAGAAGTTGTGGAGTCAGCATCTATAACCGCCCTACAAACACATGACACAATTCAACAATCAAATCAGACAAATTGTACTGCTGATCATCATTGCCTTTCTTGGGTTTTTGATTTTCAAGGAGCTCTATTTGTTTCTGCCAGGGCTTTTGGGGGCACTAACTACTTACATTCTTACCAGAAATATTTTTTTCTCCCTTGTTGAAAAAAGAAAATGGAAGAAGGGCTTAACTGCCGGTTTGTTTATTTTTATTTTTTTGGCGTTGATTGCAGGCCCTGTGTATTATGCCGTTATATTGATTTCACCAAGGGTGTCAACTTTTTTCGCGCATACGGATCAGTTATTGGTAGGAATTGAGGCCATGTCTGCACAAATAAAAAAAATAACCGGACAAGAATTGTTTAATGCTGATAACATAACTGCAGTAAAATCTGCACTCACCAATTTTATCCCAACTTTTTTAAACAGTTCTGCTAACATACTCAGCAATTTGCTGGTCATGTTTTTTGTTTTCTACTATATGCTCTCCAATGGCAGAAATATGGAGGATACTGTTAGAAAGTTTATTCCGTTGAATGAAGACAGCATTGCTGCATTGGCACAGGAAACCAATCATATGGTAAAAGCAAATGCTATCGGCATACCATTGATCTCCATCATTCAGGGTCTGGCTGCATGGTTCGGATATGCAATATTTGGAATTGGCGATGCCTTGATGTGGGGTTTTCTTACAGGCCTCTTTGCATTTTTCCCCATCCTTGGTACTATGATGATTTGGGTACCCATGGTTTTATATATGTATTCTCAGGGCCTTACAGCTGATGCAACAAAATTGTTGATATACAGTTTGATTGTCACCGGCAATGTAGATTATCTTGCAAGGGTTACACTCATGAAAAAAATAGGAAATGTTCATCCGCTGATCACTGTGTTTGGAGTCATTGTGGGGTTGCAATTGTTTGGATTTATGGGATTTATTTTCGGTCCATTGATTTTCAGTTATACCATCATCCTGATAAAAATATACGCGAACGAATTCGTAAAGTCTTATAATTAATAAGCCCCCTATGGGAATCGAGAAAGACATCAACCAATATCATTTTACAAGCGAGGGCCAAAAAGCTATCATCAATTTGATATATACCAGCAATTGGATCTCAGAGCATATCAAAGAAATATTGGATGAGCATGATATTACCCCTCAACAGTTTAATATACTCAGAATCCTCCGCGGAAGCGATCCACAACCCCTTTCAACGCTCACAATCAGAGAAAGGATGTTGGATAAAATGAGCGATACAAGCAGGATTGTAGATAGATTGGTAATCAAAGGCCTGGCTGTAAAAAAAGTTTGCTCAACCGACAAAAGACTGGTGGATGTAAATATCACAAAAGAAGGTAAAAGAATACTGGAAGTGCTTGATAAGAAACAACCAGAAATGAGCAGCATCACCAACAACCTCACAGATGCCGAACTCAAACAATTAAATAGTTTGTTGGATAATCTTAGATCACGACTGTAACTTTGCAGTTACAAGTATATGGCACTCTACCAAGGTCTACATCAAAAGCTTCAACAAAAGTTGTCTCCTCAACAGATTCAACTGATGAAATTATTGCAGGTGCCTACTGCTTCATTGGAAGAACGAATCAAAGAAGAAATTGAAGAAAATCCTGCTCTTGAGATGGGAACTGAAGAGTATGATGCCGATGATGAAGCACCTGAAACTTCAGATGCTTTTGAAAATGAAGACATATCATCTGATGAAGAAATTTCACAAGACTTCAATGAGTATGATGATGACGGAGAGATTGCAGATTATAAATTAAAAGACGATCACGTTCCTGAACTTCAGGAAAGTGGCTCAATTCCGCATCCAAGTTCCATTTCATTGCACGACATGCTTGTTGAGCAGTTGAGATTGCTGAATTTAAATCCAACACAATCCATCATTGCTGAACAAATTATTGGCAGCATTGATGACGATGGTTACCTCCGCAGAGATACCCATTCAATTGTTGATGATCTTGCATTCAAACAAAATATTGAAACCAGTGAAAAAGAAGTAGAAACGTTGATTGCCTCCATCCAACTTTTTGATCCACCTGGCATTGCCGCAAGAGATGTAAGGGAAAGTTTGTTGATTCAATTGAGAAGAAAATTAAAACTTGCATCCAATGCTGTTCAAAAAATAGCATTGCGGATCATTGATTTTCATTTCGATGAATTCACCAAAAGACATTTTGAAAAAATCATTAAGTCGCTCGAAATCTCAGAAGACCAACTGAAAGATGCCATCTCTGAAATCAAAAAGCTCAATCCCCGTCCAGGCGCACATTTTGATTCAGTCAACAAAGCAGAACAATACATTGTTCCCGACTTTTTTGTCTACAATAACAATGGCAAACCCGAGCTTACCTTGAATCAACGCAATGCTCCAGAATTGAAAGTAAGTGAAGAATACAGAGGTATGCTGAAAGATTATGAAAAAGGTAGTAAAAAGGACAAGCGACAAAAAGAAGCTGTTACCTTCATCAAACAAAAAATTGATGCTGCAAAATGGTTTATTGATGCCATCAAACAACGTCAACATACATTGATCATCACCATGCAGGCAATCATTGATCACCAGAACAATTTTTTCATTACTGGAGATGAAACAGCCCTGCGTCCGATGATCCTTAGAGATATCGCAGAAAAGACAGACTTGGATATATCCACCATCAGCAGGGTGGCCAACAGCAAATTCGTACAAACTGAATTTGGAAGTTTTCGGTTGAAACATTTCTTTAGTGAATCGCTCAGCACTGATTCTGGCGAAGAAGTTTCAACACGTGAAGTCAAAACAATTTTGCAAGAATATATTGATGCAGAAGATAAGCACAATCCTTTGAGTGATGATGTGTTGACAGAAATGCTTCAGGCAAAAGGCTATAACATTGCAAGGAGGACGGTTGCCAAATACCGTGAACTGCTTAACATACCTGTGGCGAGATTAAGAAAAGAATTATAGAAATGACTGAACAATATTCTTCAAAAGATTTTCCGAATTGGGTGATAAAAATTTCAAGATTTGTTTCTGTTGTTTTTCATCCATTGTTTATTGGGGTGTTCATGGCGGCCTATCTGCTTTTTATCCATCCAAATTATTTTGTTGGATTCTCCGATAGAGCAAAATGGTTGAAGCTTATGATTGTTATCAACAACAATCTTTTCTTTCCAATGGTCGTTGTTGCATTGCTGCGCGGGCTCGGATTTAATAAATCCTTTTTGTTGAAAACACAAAAAGAAAGAATCGTTCCCTATATCGCCAGCATTACTTTCTTTTTCTGGTCGTATTATGTTTTCAAGCATCAACCAGAAACACCAAGGGTATTGGTAGGTATGTGCAGGGGAATGTTCTTATCATCTGCTGCTGCATTGCTTTTGAATAATTATTTCAAAATCAGTATGCATGGAATTGGGATTGGCGGATTAATGGGTTTAATGATGGTTTCCATTGCAGATGGTAGTCAATACATCGGAACACCTATTCTGATTGCATTATTGATTTCAGGACTCACCATTACTGCACGAAGAATTGTTTCTGATCACAATTGGTTTGATCTTATCGCTGGTTTCATCGTTGGATGCACATTCCAATTGATTGCATTATGGATTTAAGAACAATCAACCGTTCAAAATTTCTGATTTGTCTAAATACTGCTGATCAGGGTAGTAGATAAAGAGACAATTTCCTCCTCTAATACTTTCGATAATTTTTTTGTGAGTACTCATTGGTACGGCAGGGCATCCGTAACTCCTTCCCAGATAAGTATTCCTGCAGGCATTGGGGTCTTCTGCATAGGGCGCTCCATGTAAGACAATTGCGCGTTTTTCCGCAAGATCATTGAATCCCTTCTCGAGACCTTCCAATCTAAGTGAGTATCCGTTGTTGCCTTGATAGGTTGATTTGGTGATGTAAAAACCCAAACTGCTTTTATGCGAATTGGGTGCATTGGAAAAATATCTTGCAAACTCTTCTCCTGAATTTCTTCCATGTGAAACCAAAGAATTGAAGATCAAAGTTTGTGTTTTTAAATCCAATACATACAATCTTTTCTCTTTGGATGATTTGCTGAAATCAACAATTGCAAGAATACTGTCCTTGCTCAATTTATTTTGTGCCTGAAGTTTTGAAAAACCTTTTAATGCAAGTGAAAAGACTTCCTCTGATAAACCGGCACCTGTGTGAGAAATTTTATCCCATAACATGCCAACATAATTGATCCTGCTTGGGTCAACCGCATTTGTATATTTTTTGCTTCCCGAACCATTATTTGGGAGTATACTCAATACAAAAAAACCAATAGTAAATATCGCCAGTAAACCCTTTTTTGATTTCAACTTATTCAACATCCTCATCAATTGTTTTGAACATTATAAAATATGTACAAAATTCAATTGAAATTTTAATGTAGGCAGCCAATTATTTGTGAAAAAGGCTTTCATCAAGTTCGATGAAAGCCTTGCTAGGAAAGGCTGAAAATCAACTTTAAGAATACTTTTACTTTTGTGCCATGTAGTCAACCACAAATACTTTCTCCATATGAGGTTTTAGTATTTGCTGAAATTCCATGTGTGCTGGATGTTTCTGGTAAACCTCATCTCTGTCTTTCTTGTTTGCAAATGTTAATACAAAGCAATGGGTGAATCCCTGATGAAAATTCTCCGGACTATCATTCAATCCCCATTCCATTGATTTTACAACTGGAATTTTTTTAGCGAGGCTCATAAATGCATTTACCACACTGTCTACAGAAGCCTTGGAACTTGTTTCCTTGAATTTAAAAATCACTACATGTCGTAGGTCACCCGATTTGGATTGTGAAAAACTGAAATTGCTTGCTAACATGAATAAGGCGATGAATAGTTTTTTCATGATGTATTTTTTAAGTTTTTATAACATGTCCATTGGGTTGTCAACAATTCTGAAATTTTCATTCCAGCTATTCATTTGTTGAATATCTGTTTGTTCAATCACAAAATCAAAAACTTCAAAATTTTCTTTGATTCTTAATGGGTTTGCAGATTTAGGAATACTAGATATGCCTTGTTGAATGGACCATCTCAAGATAATTTGCGCAGGTGTTTTTTTATATTTCAGGGCCAATGCCTGTAATCTTGGGTCATTGAATTTTTGACCCCTAACCAAGGGTGTATATGCTTGCAATACAATTTGATGTTGCTTGCAGTATTGCCACTCATTCTCTAAAAAAAGATATGGACTGAATTCCATTTGATTGACAGCAGGGACAATATTGGAGTACTCTTCTAGTTCTTTCAAAAACGGAAGTAAATAATTTGCTACGCCAATATTTTTTACTCTTTTGTTTAGATAAAGGTTTTCAATGGCTTTCCAGGTTTCTTTTCTTTTTCCCTTGATTGGCCAATGAATAAGATAGAGATCTATGTATTCGGTATTGAGTTTTTTCAAACTCTCATCAAATGCTTTAAACGTTTGATCATAACCTTGATCTGGGTTATTAACTTTGGTAGTTAAAAAAATTTCATCTCTAGAAATTCCAGATGTACGAATGCCTTCACCAATTTGTTTTTCATTTTCATACATCGCTGCAGTATCAATCAAACGGTAACCCGTTTGCAGAGCGAAACGCACTGCCTGCACTGCTTCCTCTGCGTGCATATCATAAACACCCAATCCCAACAATGGCATTTGATTGCCATTGTTGAGTGAGGTATATTGTTGCTTATTCATCAGTCCCATGCTGAGAGGCCCAGTAATTTTTTACCCAACTCGCTCAACTCGGCTGTATCATATTTTGTTTGTTCCCATTTTCTTGGATCACCAGGGAACGCATACCCTTCAGGTGCAATACGGTCGCGCCATGAATTGATTCTCCATTGTCTTTGTGCTTCATCATTTTCCTGAACAGGCATCATAGAGATGTATTGGGCAATGCGAACTTTATCGCCAGACATATTTGGACGAATGCCATGTGGTAAAAGGCTGTTGAAGATCAAGAGATCACCTGCCTCTAATTTTACCTTTACAAATTTGTCTTCATATCCTTTGGTATCAGGTTGAAACCTATTTCTGTCTTCTGGTTGTGTGAGTTTCCAAGTATCGTATTCACGCATGAGGGATGGTATGCATTGAAATCCTCCCATGTTCTCATCAGTTTGATCTGCGAGTGCCAAAACACCTTGAACATTTTCAGGTTTGGTTTCTGGATCGTAATCCCAGTGAATAAATCCTTTGAATTCGAATCCTTCTCTCATGGGAAAGTTGAGGTTGGCACGATCGATGGTTACCCATAATTTTTCAGTTCCCCATACATCTGCAAAGGCATCGTATACGCGTTGCTGTTGACGATTGTTCCATAACAATTGATGGTTGTATACTTCTACCATTCCACTGTTGGTGAGTTCTTTCATGCGCATTTCAGCACGGGGAGGTGCATACCATGTTTCTTTGTTGTTGGGATCTTTTTCTTCAAACTCCCATAAGAATGCGGCTGTCTTCAAAGCTTGTTCACGCGGAACGGCTTCTTTGATCACTACATATCCATTGTGTTTCCAAAATTTCCAATCTTCTTCACTCAGTACTCTTAGTGGTTTGCCATTGGAACGGTCGTTCAATTTTATTTTACTCGATGTTGCGGTGGATGGATTCCCTGGGATGTCTTTGTGGTTTGAGTTCGCCATTGTAGGCTGCATCGTTGGTTGCATGCTCATAAAGCTTGTTTTAATTCGTCATTAATTTAGAGAATAGTCGCTAAAGAGCAAAATAATCCTTCTTTGCCTTTCATGATCAATGAGATATCAATTTTGACCCCTTTGGTCATTTTATTACCTTCGCTCGCAAATCAATCATTATGTCTCTGATCGTAGTAGGAACCATGGCCTTTGATGCAATTGAAACTCCCTTTGGAAAGAGCGACCGCATCATTGGCGGTGCTGCAACTTACATAGCATTGAGTGCATCTAATTTTGTGAAACCAATCAAACAAATCTCAGTGGTGGGTGGTGATTTCCCTCAAGAAGAGTTGGATCATCTGAGTTCATTGGGTGTCGAATTGGAAGGCGTTCAAATCAAAAAAGATGAAAAATCTTTTTTCTGGGCTGGTCGTTATCACATGGATATGAATGAAAGAGACACGCTGGATACACAATTGAATGTACTTGCAAATTTTACACCAGTAGTTCCAGATAGTTATCAGGATGCAGAATTTGTGATGCTTGGTAATCTTGTTCCTGCCATTCAAATGAGTGTATTGAATCAAATGAAGAAGAAACCAAAACTCGTGGTAATGGACACCATGAATTTTTGGATGGAAACTGCTATGGCAGATCTCGAGAAAGTATTGAAACATCTAGATGTTTTATTGGTGAATGATAGTGAAGCACGTCAGTTAAGCGGACAATATTCATTGGTGAAAGCAGCCAAGACAATCATGGGGATGGGTCCAAAATATTTAGTAGTAAAAAAAGGAGAGCATGGTGCCTTGTTGTTTCATGAAGACAAGGTTTTTGTTGCACCTGCGTTGCCTTTGGAAGAAGTATTTGATCCAACCGGAGCTGGAGATACATTTGCTGGAGGATTTGTAGGGCATCTTGCAAAAACAAAAGATATTTCTTTTGAAAACATGAAGACAGCTATCATCGTTGGCTCAGCAATGGCTTCATTCTGTGTTGAGAAATTTGGAACAGCAAGAATGAAGGAAATTGACAAGGCAGATATTCAAAGCAGGATTCAACAATTTGTGGATCTGGTTAATTTTGATATCAGCATCATTTGATTGCAATCAGCATTTTTTCTTTGATGGTTTTCCCTTTTAAATGAAATGCTTCTACAAGTATGATGTATTGTCCGCTGGGCAAGATTCTTTCTTGATTAAGTCCGTTCCAAACCATGCTGCCATTTATTCCCAATAATTGATTGTCTATCATTTTTGTAATCAGATTTCCATTCAAACCAAATAAATAGACTGTACACATATAACCAGGTTGACCCATATGATATTGAATAATCAATTGATCATCGATGCCATCATTGTTGGGTGAAATTATTGTTGGAGTTATTTTGAATACGGATAAGATACTGTCATATTTTTTGAATTGTGAGTTTTGCAACGTTGGACTTCCATAGTTTGAAGTTGAAGAAGCTGAATGCCAGTTGTTGGGATCATTTGCTGATGTATTAAATTGAATTCGTTCAAGGGTAACTCCTGATTTATCAATGATAAAAGGATAATGCATCTTATCGGTGTAATTCATTTTATCGATTGTTTTACCCTGATTATCAAGGATTGCAATATTCCCATCATCATCCGGCATTGACGGCAGCGTTTTGAGTTGAATTATTTTTCTGGCATCAGATTTTGGCCATTGTTTCTTGATGAACGAACTGTCTTCTGTTAACACGACGTACTCTCCCGGAAAGAAATTAAAATATCCTTCTCCAACTTTATAGTTTGTATTCCAGCCTCCCAGTTGATTGATCGAAGAAAGATAAATTTCATTCAAGTTGATGATGGCGCTTGAATTATTATAAAGCTCAACAAAGTCTTCGCCATCTGTTGGAGGGTTAAATAACACTTCATTGATTAAAATATCATTTGGCAGTGGGTCCTTGAGGAGTCCAGTTCGAACAACTCCCTCAAATGTTTTTTCTTTTTTACATGAGCTGATATTATTTATTTGAAGTGAATAAATGATATTCGCCTTCAAAGCTGATTTCAAGTAGATGAGTGCCTCATTGAACAGCGGCCCGATGGCCTTTGCTTGTTCAATATTATTTGATATCCCATTAAAAATATAATTACCTGTATTTGATAATGAACTACTGTCCATCCCATTTTTCAATTGAAGCAAGAGTGTTTTATCATTTACTGATACACATTGTTTAATGTTGAATTGATTTAAAATCGTATTCTTTTTGAATACACTGTTTTCAGTTCCAGGGGTACCTCCATTTTTATGAACAGAGGAAGTCCAGTTATTTTCTTCACAAGGTTTTTGAGGATCAATCATTTCCAAACTCCATCCGCCATTGGCTTTGATGGTATTTTCATGCATGGCATTTTGATATGCAACTGCGTGGATGGTTTTATTTTCGGGAGATTTTAGTGCAAGGATACCTTCACCGTTGATGAGTGTTGGAAATGAACCCAATGCAATTGTACGAATGGTTTCACCAAAATAATTGAGGTTTGATTTTGAGCATAAAACCATGATGCTGTCTGGTTTTAAAAGTGCGGTGGTGCTGATGGGGTATGCTGTATTCCCTTTTTCAATTTTCCATTTATTTAAATCAATGGTCTGGTTGCTGCAATTTCTGAGTTCAATATATTCTGCATTCGGCAGTCCAACAACAGGTGTAGGATCCACCATGATTTCATTGATTACTACTGCATACCTATCAACTTGAGCATGTAAAACACCCAAGTTCAACATGCATATCCAGAACCATTTCATTGTGTGAAACTATCATGGGTAAAACGTTTGCGTAAAGTGAAATCAACTTTTATTTGGTAGAAAATAATCAGCTCATTAGATTTGCATCCTCAATGATGACGATAAAAAATACAAAAAAGAGCAAGAAACATTCCTAACGGAAGGTTGGTTCTCTTTTGTATATCAAATAAGTAACGACCTTCCAAATTTGGGAGGTCATTTTTTTTAAATCACCCGAAAGGGCAAAAACGTAAATATGAAAGTAGCTGTAGTTGGCGCAACCGGATTGGTAGGTACAAAAATGTTACAGGTGTTGGAAGAAAGAAATTTTCCAGTAAATGAATTGATTCCTGTTGCATCTGAAAAATCTGTTGGCAAAGAAGTCAAATTCAAAGGGAAAGCTTTCAAGGTTGTGGGTATGCAAACGGCAATTGACATGAAACCAGCTGTAGCACTATTTTCGGCAGGTGGTAGCACCTCCACGCAATGGGCTCCATTATTTGCAGTAGCAGGCATTACAGTGATTGACAATTCATCTGCTTGGAGGATGGATCCATCAAAAAAATTGGTTGTTCCAGAAATCAACGCAGATGCATTGACCGCAGAAGATAAAATCATTGCAAATCCAAATTGCTCTACCATTCAAATGGTAGTTGCGTTGGCTCCCTTGCATAAAAGATATAAGGCAAAGAGAATTGTTGTGAGTACTTATCAAAGTGTTACAGGAACTGGTGTGAAAGCCGTGAATCAGTTGATGAATGAACGCAAAGGAGTGCAAGGTGAAATGGCCTATGCATATCCAATTGATCTGAATGTCATTCCGCAGATTGATGTATTTCTCGACAATGGGTATACCAAAGAAGAGATGAAGATGGTGAATGAAACCAAGAAAATTATGCGTGATGACAGCATACGAGTTACATCAACCACGGTTCGTATTCCGGTCATGGGAGGGCATAGCGAAAGTGTAAATATTGAGTTTGAAGAAGAATTTGATTTGGATGAAGTGAAGAAAATTCTTGCTGCTGCTCCTGGAGTTGTTTTGGTAGATGATCCATCCAAGCAGCAATATCCAATGCCAAAAGATGCACATGAAAAGGATGATGTATTTGTAGGAAGGTTGCGCAGAGACGAAACACAGTCAAAGACTTTGAATATGTGGATCGTGAGTGATAATCTCCGCAAAGGTGCAGCTACGAATGCAGTGCAGATTGGGGAGTATTTGATGAGTAAGGGATTGATTTGATTCTGAGAGATAAGGGACAAGGGACGAGGGACAAGGGACAAGGCAGTGAATAGCCAATTATTTGCTTATTGAAGTTTTTTAAATAGGCATACGAATTTATGTTAATTGATTAGTCGTATATAGTTTAATCACCTGATAACTTTTCACCTCCTCCCTTGTCCCTCGTCCCTTGTCACTTTTATACCTCAACCCATCATCTTAATAAATCCACCCTCATCCAAAATCTGAATCGAAGCGATTTTTTTTGCTTTCTCTAATTTGGATCCTGCATCTTCACCTACAATGAGGTAATCGAGTTTGCTGCTCACCCCAGATAAAATTTTTCCGCCGTTGGCTTCCACCATTTCTTCTGCCTGTGATCGTTTTAATTGATTGAGTGTGCCAGTAAATAAAAATGTTTTTCCTTCTAATCGGCCACCAGTCGATTTTTTCTTGATACTGTGCAGTTGCAATCCCAATGATTCTAGTTCTCGCAGCGTTTCAATATTTTCTTTCTTTTTAAAATATTGATGAATGCTCTCTGCAACTTTCACACCTACATCCTCCATTTCTTGCAATTGCTCTAAACTCATTTTACTTAAATCAAGTAGGTGCTCAACAGATTGTGCAATTGTTTTTGCAGTTGTTTCTCCAACATAGCGGATACCCAATGCATTGATTAATCTGTAAAGCGGTTGCTGCTTTGATTTTTCAATTGCCTCCGATAAATTGGTAATTGATTTTGCACCAAAGCCCTCCATTTTTTTAATGGCATCAAATGGAAGATTGTAAATGGAAGGAATATTTTTTAGCCAACCCAATTCATGAAACTTGCGGATGTTCGCATCTCCAAGTCCTCGGATATCCATTGCATCCTTGCTGGTGAAATGTATCATTCGTTCAACAACCTGTGCATCACACTGATCATTGGGGCAACGCCATACAGCTTCTTCTTCAGGTTTTACCAGGTTGGTTTGACAAATGGGGCAAGCAGTTGGGAAGGTTATTTTTTTCTCCTCACCTGTTCTGAGTTCAGGGAACGATTTAACAATGTATGGAATTACATCACCTGCTCTTTCAACCAACAATGAATCACCGATGCGTATATCTTTTTCATTGATGAAATCCTGGTTATGCAATGAAATGGATGCAACAGTTACACCACCAATAGGTACGGGTTGGATTTTTGCAACGGGGGTGACGCTTCCGGTTCTTCCAACCTGAAATTCAACCTGTAAAAGTTTGCTGGTTGCTTGACGCGCTTTGAACTTGTATGCAATGGCCCAACGGGGATGGTGAGTGGTCATCCCCAATTTATCTTGCAATGAAAACTCATTTACTTTGATAACAAGTCCATCGATTTCATACGGCAGCTCATCGCGTTTTTCTTCAAATGTTTTACAAAAATCAACAACAGCATGAATGCCTTTGAGGACTTGCATCTCATGCACGGGACTCCTAAAGCCAAGATCCCAGAGCATTTCAAGCGATTTGGAATGAGAAGGAATTTCTTTTGATTTGCCCTCAGTATGTACATAGGCAAGATGATAGATAAAAGCTTCCAAATTTCTTTTTGCAACAATGGACGCATCTTTGATGCGCAACGATCCTGATGCAGCGTTGCGAGGATTTGCAAGTGGAGGAAGGTTTTGTTCAATCAATCCTTCGTTGAATTGCTGAAAATTTTTCTTGTTCATCAATACTTCACCTCTGATTTCAACTTGCTGAATTCCGTATTTGGAGAATGCAGCAGAGAGCGGTATTGATTTTATTTGTTTGAGGTTGAGGGTGATGTCTTCACCTGCAACACCATCACCTCTTGTTGCACCTCTGGCAAACTGATCGTTTTCATATACGAGTGAAATACTTGCACCATCAAATTTCGGTTCAATGCAATATTGCAATTCATTCAACCCTGAGAGTTCTCTTGCTTTTCTGTCCCACTCAAGCAGATCTTCAGCATTGTATGAATTCTCTAAAGACAGCATTGGAACCAGGTGCTGAGCGGTTTGAAATTGCTTTGTAAATCCTGCGCCAACACGTTGTGTAGGAGAATCAGGTTTGATCAGTGTAGGATGAGCTGATTCAATTTTTTCCAATAATTTATATAGCTGATCAAATTCAACATCTGCAATCAGCGGGTCGTTCATCACATAATATCTGTGTTCATGAAACCGGATGCAGTCGCGCAAGCCTTCAACTTCATTCAGTAAAAACTGTTCATCATCAGCATGCTTCAGCAGGCTTTTGCTCTGTTCTTGCAATCTTTTTATATCTTCCGGATGAAACATTGGTCAATCAAAGTCTAAATGTAGAATTTTAGATTTTCTTTTTTGCCAATTCGTTTTTGAAATTATTTTTGTTCAGTTTTACATTGAAATACACAGATCCGAATGCCTTACAGAAAGAAGTATAATATTAACATAACCCCTGTGCAGCTGGCTCCTGAATTCCAGTTTGCCTTGTCAGTTGATTGCGTCATTTTTGGGTATGACAGAGGGGTATTGAAGGTATTGTTGATTGAAAGTGATCTTCATCCATACAAAGGCCAATGGTCTTTGTTGGGGGATTTACTGCGTCAGGAAGAGACCCTAGACCAGGCTTCCCACCGTATTTTGAGGGAGAGAACAGGTTTGCAAGACATGTTTTTGGAGCAGGTAAATACCTTCAGCTCCATCAATCGTCATCCTGCCGGGAGGGTGATCACCACCGCTTATTTTGCCTTGGTGAATGTGAAGGATTATCAATTGAAAAAGCTGGATCATAATCTACACTGGCATGTAGTTGGTGATATTCAAACATTGGCTTTCGATCACAAGGAAATTCTTCATCAATCATTAAGTGCTTTGAGAAAAAAAATTCAGGAAGAGCCTGTCATTTTTAATTTGTTGGAGAAGAAATTTTCTATGCGGGATCTTCAACAGGTATTCGAACAAATTCTTGGGGTAGAACTCGACAGAAGAAATTTCCGCAAAAAAATATTTTCAACAGGGTTGCTGAAGGATGAAGATGAAATGGAAAAACAGGTTAACCATCGTCCGGGTAAACTATATTCTTTCAACCACGAAACCTACGAGCAAATCAAACGCAAATCCTTTGCAGGATTCAGATTCTAACTAGATAGATCCGCCTTGAATCAGCTTTGATGTAATCAACTCAGTTTTTTTACTGATCCCTTTGTCTAATACTTCAAACAAGGTTTCCATTGATTTCTCTCCAAGCATTGCACCGCTTGTTTCTATGTAAGTGATGGATGGATTGGTAAGCTTCGGAATAAATCCGTTGCTGATGGCGAGAACAGCTATTTGATCTGGCATGCTTAGATGTAGTTGATTGATTGCCATGATCACGCCGGTGAGGATTTCATCACTCATGCAAAAGATGGTGTCTATTTTTTTGGGGGATTGCAATGCTTCTAATGCGAGTGACTTTGCTTCTTTAGTGCTGGTGGCAGTTGAGGTAGCAATTTCAATCAAGGGGGAAAGTTTTTTCAGCTCATTTACAAATCCTTGTTTTCTTTTTCTAGTGATAGACATGTTAGGATTGCCAAACAATGCCAGCACATTTTTCTTTTTATGTTGATGGATGGTCTTGGCAGCAAGTTTTCCGATATCGGTATCTGCCATCGTAACTTTTATGCATTGGTTATCATCGGGAACTTTATCAAAGAAGATGATGGGGATTCCTGAAACCATGATTCGCTTGAAAACAGCAATATCATTTGTTTCAGAGGTGAGTGCAACAAAAATGGCTGCGACTCTATTGAGTTTGCAGAGCTTGAGGTTGGCTTCTTCAATCTCCGGATTATTGCCTGATTGTAGGATGAGAAGCGTATATCCTCTTTTTCTCGCTTCTTGTTCTATGGAAGCAACGAACGAGTGGTAGAAAAAATTAGAGATCTCTGGTACAATGAGTCCCAGGACCTTGCTTTGTTGCGTTCTGAGGTAAACAGCGAACGCATTGGGTTCATAATCCATTACTTCTGCCAGTTCCCTCACCTTCCTTTTGGTCTCTTTAGCAATATCAGGATGGTCTTTGAGCGCTCTTGAAACAGTTGAAATGCTGATCTGAAGCATTTCTGCAATATTTTTTAATGTCGCTTTGTTGCTCATGTCATATTAGTTTTCCACCGAAAATATTTTCGCAAAGGTTTGCAATATAGGAAAACATATTAGAATGGGAATTTTCAAATTTCCCATGCAGCGTTTACCTGTAATTCTGTTGTCTATTAGCTTGTGAACCTGGGTTAGAATTTATTTATATAATTGAAAATCAATCATATGTGTAAGTTCAATAAGATGTGTTTAATCCTGCCTGCCTGTTTATTCTTTCCAGCCTCAACAAAATTTATTTCATAAAAAGTTAATCGAAAAGCACTCAATATGTAAAATTTACATATTTTGCGGCACTTAAAATTTAAACCACTGTTTATGACTTTACAACGTTTACTCAAAGTGATGCTGCTACCGGCGATAATGCTGTTTGCATTTCAGGTTGCAGTAGCACAAAACAGAACGGTTACTGGTAAAGTGACCGACGCTAAAGATGGTTCTCCTATTGCAGGAGCTTCTGTAGTCGTAAAAGGAATAAAGACTGGTACACTCACAGGTGTAGACGGTTCTTATTCTATCAGTGTTTCAGCAAATGTGAAAGCACTTGTTGTTACATCTGTTGGCTATAGCTCTTCTGAGGTTACCATCACATCTTCCAACACATTGAATGTTGCCTTGCAATCTACAGCTGATGCTTTGGCAGACGTAGTTGTGATTGGTTACGGTTCCAGAAAATCCAAGGATGTTACCGGTTCTGTTGCGAGGGTAACAGAGAAGGATTTCAACAAGGGACAGATTGCATCTCCTGAGCAATTGCTACAAGGACGTACACCTGGTGTTTTGGTAACGCCATCTACAGGTGAACCTGGTGCTGCTGCTACAATTAACATCAGAGGTACGGGTTCCATCAGCGGTGCTCAAGAGCCTTTGTATGTAATTGATGGAGTTCCTTTGATCCAGGGTGGAACATTAGGTTCTGCGAGCGGTGTTGAAGGAAGCACAACTGCAAAAAACCCATTAATATTTTTGAACCCTAACGATATCGAGAGCATCACTGTATTGAAAGATGCATCTGCTGCTGCTATCTATGGTTCAAGAGGTGCAAACGGCGTTATCTTGATTACTACCAAAGCAGGTAGAGGCGGAAAGAAAGGAGTACTTGGTTACAGCACTTCAATCACACATGCTTCAACTGCTAAGCGATATGATTTGATGAAACCACAAGATTTCTTGGTTGCTGCAAAAGCTGCCAACATCGCAGGTGGTGCTGATCCTGTTGCTGCTGCTGAATCAGTTGCATCTATCGATGGTGGTGCAAATACTGATTGGCAGGATGAAATCTTCAGAGCGCCAATTTCTCAAAACCACAATTTGAGTTATGCATTCAACAACAAAGGAACTGCAGCTCGTTTGAGCGGTTCTTATGATGATCAGGTTGGTATCGTTAAGAACAGTGAATTGAAAAGATTGACTGCGCGTGCGAACATCAGCCAGAAATTGTTGAAAGACAAAATCAAATTAGAAGCAAACATAACTTACTCTAATACTAAGAACCAATACGCGCCAATCTCAAACAACGCGGGTTATCAGGGAAGTTTGTTGGGTGCTGCTTTGCAGTTCAATCCAACCAATCCTGTGTACAACAAAGACGGTTCTTTCTATCAGCCTGGTGATCAGAGAAACCCAGTTCAAATGCTGGCTTATTTTGATGACCGCGATTATATCAACAGATTCTTGGCAAACCTTTCTGGTACATATCAAATCACCAAAGACCTTTCTTATAAAGTAGTATTTGGTAGCGATAATTCTCAATCACAGAGAACAGCATTTGCTGACCCTCGTTTGGGTTCTAACGCTTACGGTGGTACCATCAACGTTTTCGGAAGAGATTTCCAAAACGGTATCAACGGGAATGGTCGTGTTACAAGACAAAATTTGAAGAACGCTTCAACTTTGGTTGAACACTATTTGACTTATGATAAAACTTTTGCAGAGAAACATGCACTGAACGCAGTTGCAGGTTATTCTTACCAGAAGTTCTCTACTGAGTACGATGGTTCATTTGGTTGGGGACTTGCTACACCGGTTACAAAACCAACAGATGTTTTTACAAAAGACTACAATGGTTTCAAAAACTACGGAAGCTTTGTTCCTGGCTACAGTGCTAACTCTTTGCAATCCGTATTCGGTCGTGTAAACTATACTTTCAATGATAAATATTTCTTGACTGGTACAGTGAGAATGGATGGATCTTCTAAGTTTGGTACCAATAATAAATATGCAACTTTCCCAGCATTGGCTTTCAAATGGAGAGTAATTGAAGAATCATGGGCTCAAAATTCTTTGGGTAAAATCTTCAGTGAATTCAACGTAAGAGCAAACTACGGTAAGTTGGGTAGCCAAGACAACCTTGGTGCTTATGCAGCGTTGAATCTTCAGCAGACTTACAACCCAGGAACTGGCGCTTCTACACGTTTCATCCAACAGGGTAACCCTGATTTGAAATGGGAAGAAGTTACAACAACAGGTGTAGGTGTTGACTTCACTTCTTTGAACAGAAGATTGTCAATCACAGCTGACTACTATGATAATAAGCGTCAGAACATGTTGTTCTTTGCTCCAACACCTGGAGGTTTCGCTCCAACCAGCTTCTGGTGGGTGAACCTTGCCGGTGAAGTAAGCAACAAAGGTTTTGAAGTAAGCGCAAACTATAAATTCGTAAATGCGAAGAAATTCAAATGGGATGCGAGCTTGAACTTGACTACTGTTAAGAACAGCATCAGTGGATTGCCTACACCAATCAATACTGGTGAAGTAAGTGGACAAGGTTTGACGGGTGCGTTCGCTCAGATTCTTGCAAACGGATATTCAATCTTCTCATGGTCTATGCCAGTTTTCAACGGATTTGATGGAAACGGTAACGCACGCTATGCAAATGGTGCTGCAAACCAAATTGTAGGTTCTGCATTGCCTAAAGTATTTGCAGGTTTAACCAACAACTTCAGCTTCGGTAACTGGAATGTAAGTGCATTCTTGAATACCATCCGTGGTCACTACATTTACAACAATACTGCCAACGCATTGTTCCTTAAAGGAAGTTTGCGCAACGCACGTAACGTTACAAATGCTGTTGGTAATGGCGTTGAGAATCCATTCAACCCAGGTTCAGTTTCAACCCGCTTCTTGGAGAAAGGTGATTTCGTTCGCCTCTCTAACTTGAATGTGAACTATAATTTCAATCTCAAGTCTGGTGCAGCAGTTAAAACATTGTCTGCTTTCCTTTCAGGTCAGAACTTGTTCTTGATCACGAAGTACACTGGTATCGATCCTGAGGTGAACGTTGATAAATCTATCAATGGTATTCCTTCTCGCGGATTTGACTATACACAGTATCCAAGACCAAGGGTGATTACTGCTGGTGTAAACATCGGCTTCTAATAACCAATCAAATAATTGAATAAATGAAGCATATCATGAAAAATAAATTAATACCGGTTTTTACGATGTTAGGTATTTTGGCCGCATCGTCTTGTACAAACCTTGAACCAGATTTGTCTAAGGGTACGGTATCAATCGCCCCAAGCCAATCAGGTGGTGCACCAAAAGCTCCTTCAATTTCATCTGTGTATGAAATCTTGAACGGAATGGCTGGTAACCAAGGTAACTGGTTCGCGATGAACGAACACTCTACTGATGAAATCATGGGCCCCACACGTGGAACTGACTGGGATGACTTCGGTACCTGGCGCAGACTTCACCTGCACACTTGGGCACCTGATCACAATCAGGTAACTGATACTTGGAACTTCCTCAACGGAGCATTGTTCCAAACAACTTTGATTGCAGAAACATCAACTGATGCACGTACCAAAGCTGAAGGTCAATTCCTTCGCGCGTACTTCCGTTGGATTACATGCGATTTGTATGGACAAGTACAAACTCGTCCAGCTACCGCAGCTGCAAACGCAATTCCTGAAGTACTTTCAAGATCTGCAGCAATTGATGCAGTGATTGCAGAACTTGAGTCTTGTTTTGCAAACCTTCCAACATACGACGGAACAAACAGAGCCGTTGCTACAAAAGAAGCTGCATACACTTTGCTCGCAAAAGCATATTTGAACAAAGCAGTGTATAAAAATGATCCAACAAAGCCTGCTGGTCCATTCACTTTCGCTGCTGCAGATATGAACAACGTTATCAAATATTGTAACCTTGTTGCTGCAAATCCAGTATTGAAACTCGATTCATACTATTGGGATAACTTCAAATGGGACAATGGTAAGCAATCCAGCGAAAACATCTTCGTTCGTAAGAATGAATTCGATGCAAGAGCTGGTGGCGGTACTGGTTTGAGATGGCAGACTTCTCAAAGCTGGCACTACAACCAAACTCCTTCAAGCTGGAACGGGTTCGTGACATTGTCTGAATTCTATGACAGCTTTGAAGATGGTGACGTTAGAAAGAGCGATAACCTCGCTGGATTCACTGATAAAGTAGGTTCACCTGCTGGTTTCATAGTAGGACAAGTTTACGGTCCAGTTGATCCAAAGAATCCTAAGTCACCTGCCGGAATCGGTAACCCACTCGGTAAGATCTACGATCGTTCTGGTAACCCATTGATCTTCACCCGCAGAGCATCTATCTTCTTCAACGGTGAAGCAAGTGGTATCCGCGTAAATAAATTCCCACTAGATCCATCAACTATTAACGATGGTGCTTGGGGAAGTACAAACGAATTTCCATTCTTGCGTTTTGCTGACGTTCGTCTGATGAAAGCTGAAGCTATCCTCAGAGGTGGTTCAGATGCAGAAACAGCATTGAGCATCGTAAACGAAATTCGTGAAAATAGAAAGGCTTCTAAATTGGGTTCAGTGAAAGTTTCAGACATTCTTGCTGAAAGAGGTCGTGAACTTTACTTGGAAGGTCACAGAAGAACTGATATGGTTCGCTTCGGAGTATTCAACAATCCAGTTGAAGAAAGAGCAGTGGCTTCAGATGCATACAAGTGTGTGTATCCAATCCCAACTGTATCACTCTCTTCCAATCCTAACTTGAAACAAAACTTCGGTTACTAATCGAGATTTGGATAATTTTATAAAAAGGCTGCCTTCATGGCAGCCTTTTTTGTATCATCTTTGTTGTTCTAATTATGTTGATGAGGAGAATCTTTGTTGTTCTTGTTGCTTTTCTATTTGCTTGTACTTCCAAGAAAAAGGATAGCCTGTTTTCTTTGGTAGAAAACAGCAACATCAATTTTATAAATTCTCTGGAGGAATCCAAAGAATACAATGTATTCAAGTACCGTAATTTTTATAATGGAGGAGGAGTTGCAACAGGTGATATCAACAACGACGGTTTGGCGGATGTCTTTTTTACTGCCAACCAATCTGCCAATAAATTATACCTCAACAAAGGAAATCTCCAGTTTGAAGATATTTCTGAGAAAGCCGGCTTCGGAGAAAAAAAACAATGGAGTACAGGTGTTGTTTTTGTAGATATCAACGCCGATGGTTGGTTGGATATATATGTCTGCAATGCAGGGAACATGCTGGATAAGAGTTTGCGTAAAAACCAGTTATTCATCAACAACCATGATCTTACATTCACAGACAAAGCTGCTGAGTTTGGTTTAGACAATGACGGATACTCTACCCAGGCTTCTTTCTTTGATTTTGATTTGGATGGTGACTTGGACTGTTTTTTGGTGAACAACAGTCCTATCCCTGTCAATACACTCAACTACGCTAATATGCGTGCTGTCAGAGACCCCGACGCACCCTTTGCTGAATTTTTAAAAGGTGGGGGTGATCATCTCTATCGAAATGATAACGGCAAATTTGTCGACATCAGTAAAGAGGCTGGGATCTTTGGATCCATTATCAGCTTCGGGCTTGGCGTTACAGTAGGTGATGTGAACCTAGACGGTTATCCTGATGTATATGTTTCAAACGATTTCTTCGAAAAAGATTATCTCTATATCAATCAACGCAATGGAACCTTCAAAGATGAGCTGGAACAACGCATGCAACATATCAGCTTTTCTTCCATGGGTGCTGATTTGCAGGATATCAACAACGATGGTAAGCCTGATATTTTCACAACCGATATGTTGCCAGGGGATGACTACAGATTAAAAACCAATACTTCATTCGAAGGATATGAAGTATTTAAGCTCAAGCAGAACCAGGGATTTTATAATCAATTCACACAAAATGCTCTTCAGGTAAACAATGGTGAAGGGAAATTTTTGGAAACAGCATTTTACTCTGGCGTTGCTGCTAGTGATTGGAGTTGGGGTGCTTTGATGTTTGATGCTGACAATGATGGAAGGTCAGACATTTTTGTTTGCAATGGTATTTATAGAGATGTTACCGATCAGGATTTTATCGACTTTTTTGCAAATGATGTAGTGAATAAAATGGCACTCACCGGCAGAAAAGAAGAAGTTGAAAATGTAATCAAAGAAATGCCCTCTGTGCCTGTTCCGAATAAAGCTTTCAGAAATCTTGGACAATTGAGATTTTCTGATGAAAGCAATCATTGGGGATTTGATAAAGCAACATATTCAAATGGTGCTGCATATGCTGACCTCGACAATGACGGTGATTTGGATATGATCATCAACAATGTCAATCAGCCGGCATTGATATATAAAAATAACAGTAGAGAAAAATACACTTCAAATTATATATCGCTCAATCTTTCTTATCTGAAGCCCAATGAATTTGCAATTGGCTCCAAGATTAAAGTGTATCAGGGTGCTGAAATCATAACAAGAGAGTTGATTCCAAGTAAAGGATTTCAGTCGTCTGTTGAATACAAGCAGACCATTGGCCTTGGAAACGGAAAAGTAGATTCAATTGAAATTATCTGGCCAAATCAAAGCATATCAACACTTTTGGCTCCCAAAATCAATACCTCCATTTCTGTTTCCTACGAGAAAATTGAATCCAAATTAAAAAAATCGATTGAAGCAAAACCAAGAAATCTAATTGAAGCTATTCCTTTGATCAATAAAAAATATACAGAGGATGATTATGTGGATTTTTATACCGAGCGAAATGTGCCATTCATGCTGTCGCGACTTGGTCCCAAGGCTGCAGTAGCAGATGTCAATGGTGATGGATTGGAAGATGTATTTATTGGTACGCCGAATCAGCAACCCAGGGAGTTATACTTGCAATCAAAAAATGGATTTCAGTTGAAGGATGTACCTGACTTCAAGAAATATATTTTCAATGATGTAAGCAGTACTTTCTTTTTTGATTGTGATGGGGATGGCGACAAAGACTTGTTTGTAGGAGGCGGAGGAAATTTTGCAGAAGCAAAATCAAGTTTTTATCAAAATCAGATTTATCTGAATGACGGCAAAGGTAACTTCAGCCTCAAGCCTGGTGCAATACCCATGACCAACACCAACTGTGGTGCTGCTGTGCCTTTCGATTATGACAGTGATGGTAAAATGGATTTGTTTATTGGAAGCAGAAGTACACCACAGCAATATGGCGTTATGCCCAGTAGCTTTATTATGCACAATGATGGAGCAGGACAATTTTCTGATATGTCTTCTCAATTATCCAATTTGCTGGAGGGTATTGGCATGATCACTTCTGCAACTGTTTCAGATATCAACAATGATAAAAAAAGTGAACTCATCATCGTCGGTGAATGGATGGCTCCGTTGGTACTTTCATACAATGGCAAACAATTTGAACGATTCAATACAGGTTTGGAGACATTGACGGGCTGGTGGCAGTTGGTTCAATCTACTGATATAGATAAAGACGGTGACATGGATTTATTGCTCGGAAATCTAGGAGAGAATTTTTATCTCAAACCCACCTCAAATTTGCCCGTAAAATTATGGGTAAAGGATTTTGATCAAAACGGAACCATCGACAAAATCATCAGTCAAACGATTCAGAACAAAGACATGCCAGTGTTTCTGAAGAAAGAAATCACCGATCAAATTCCATCTCTCAAAAAGATGAACCTCAAGCACAAAGATTTTGCTAATAAATCGGTTCAGGATTTATTAGTCAGTCAACTTGAAAAAGTAAATGTATATCCAGTGGTTACTTCACAATCGATCATTGCTTACAATGATGGAAAAGGAAGCTTTACTACAAAAGCCCTGCCTGTTCAAGTACAGCTTTCTTCCATTAATGGCGTTGCTATTGAAGACTGGAACAACGACGGCATGCTTGATATATATGCAGCAGGAAATTTCTTTGACTTACTACCTCAGTTTTGCAGGGTAGATGCAAGTTTTGGAAACTTGCTTTTGAATGCAACGCAACAGCATTTTACAGTTGGGACACCTTCTGAAATTGGTGTCAGTATCAATGGGCAGGTTAAAGATATTCAACCGATAACTTATCAGGGCGAGAAAGGATTCCTTGTTCTTCAAAACGAACAGATTCCTGTATTTATTAAAAAGATAAAGATTAAAAAATAGCGCAAGTATTTAAGTCAGTGAATACATATACACACAGATATATATTACCCATCATCATTTCAATTGTTTTCATTGCCTGCAAGAAAAATGAAAGCGAAAAGACATTGTTTACTGTCAGGGATAAATCTGAAACCGGACTCCATTTCGTGAACAAATTAGATGCAGATCCATCATTCAATCTATTCTCCTACATGTACTATTACAATGGAGCCGGAGTTGGCGCAGGAGATTTTAACAATGATGGTTTAGTCGACTTGTTTTTTGCAGCCAACAGAACTGGGAATGCAGTTTATCTGAACAAAGGAAATCTTCATTTTGAAGACATTACTTCAAAAGCAGGTATTGTTCTAGACGGAGGGTGGAATACTGGGGTATCTGTTGTAGATATCAACAACGATGGCATGCTTGACATTTATGTATGTCAGGTAGGCAATTATAAAATTCTAAAAGGTAAAAATCACCTGTTTGTTTGTACAAGCATTGATCAGCAAGGAATTCCGCATTTTGAGGATCAAGCAGCAAACTATGGACTTGATTTTTCAGGGTACAGTACCCATGCTGCATTCTTGGACTATGACAAGGACGGCGACCTGGATATGTTTTTGCTGAATCATTCAGTAAATCATGATGGCAATTATGCGCCTAGAGCAAATTTTGAAGGTCAATATGATATGCTTGTTGGCCAACGTTTATATAGAAATGATCAAAAGAAAACCGGCGATCATTTGAGTATTCACTTTACTGATGTAACAAGAAACACTGGAATCCGGGGAACAAAAATTGGATATGGATTGGGAGTAGCCGTGGCAGATATCAACATGGATGGTTGGCCAGATCTATATATTGGCAATGACTTCCATGAAAACGATTATTTATATATTAATCAGAAAAATGGAACATTTAAAGATGAATCTACGCAACAATTGATGCATACTTCTCAATTTTCGATGGGAGTAGATGTGGCAGATGTTAACAATGATGCATTTCCGGAAATCATCTCGATGGATATGCTGCCGTATGACCCTTACATGTTGAGACGTTCTTTGTCAGAAGATGATTATAATATTTTTCAACAAAAATTACTGTACGGCTATCACTATCAGTATGCAAGAAATAATTTTCAGTTGAATCAACGAAATGGGAAATTCAGTGAAATCGGACAATATGCAGGATTGTTTGCCACCGATTGGAGTTGGGCTGCATTGTGGATGGATTTCAACAACGATGGGCATAAGGATTTGTTTGTAACAAATGGAATTCCAAAAAGAATGAATGATATTGATTATATCAATTTCGTTTCAGGAGATGAGCTTCAACAAAAATTACGAACCAATGGTTTGGAGGAGAAAGATCTTGTATTGATCGAAAAATTTCCATCGATCAAATTGCCCAATCAATTTTTTGTAAATACGGGTTCTCTGAAATTTAATAATATCACAGAGGGTATTCCCAAAAATCCATTGACTTTTTCAAACGGAGCAGTTTATACTGATTTGGACAACGACGGTGATTTGGATATTGTAGTCAACAATATCAATGATCCTGTTTTGTTATACGAGAACAACAGCAATTCTAAAAAATCCACTACCGATTTTGTCAAAATCAGTTTAAGTGGCTTTCCCCAAAATCAACAGGCACTTGGTACAAAGTTGATTTTATTTGAGAAAGAAAAAATGTACACATATGAGCATCAGTCGGTACACGGCTTTCAGTCCAGTATGACCGGGCCAATGCATATTGGGTTATCAGGTATTACACCAGACTCTGCAATTCTTATCTGGCCTAATGATCAATATCAATCCATTCAGATTCAGAGAAACACAACAATGCAGATCAGCTATAAGGCTGCACTTCCTTTTTTTGATTATTCCATATTGAGGATGCATGATGCAAATGCTTCATCCATTTTGTTAGAAGATTTAACCAAGCAAACTGGTATTGAATACAATCACGTTGAAAACCCATTCAATGAATTTGATCGGGAGCCGCTTATTCCACATATGGTATCAGCGGAAGGCCCTGCCTTGGCAGTAGCAGACATCAATCATGATGGCTTGGAAGATTTTTTTGTTGGTTCATCAAAATCAAATCAGTCGGGTCTTTTTCTCCAGATGAACAACGGGAAGTTTATTCAAAAGATAAATCCATCTCTTGTACTTGATTCAATGTGGGAGCACGTAGATGCCGTTTGGGCTGATGTAAACAATGATTCAAATCTTGATTTAGTTATCGCAACTGGTGGAAATGAATATTATGGTGATGATGAGCATCTCAAGCCTTTGCTTTATTTGAATGACGGCAAAGGAAATCTAACTAAAAAAAACAATGCTTTTCCTTCGATTAATATTACACAAAGCGGTGTTGTTAAAATTGATCTCAACCACGATGGGTATATGGATTTCTTTGTTTCCGGAAGAGCCATCCCTTGGGAATATGGGAAAGCGCCTCGCTCATTTTTATTGTTGAACAATAAAAATGAAACTTTCTCTGACGTAACTGCTCAATATGCTAAAGATTTGATGAGTCCTGGTATGGTCACATCTGCTTCCTCTTCAGATTTTAATAAGGATGGACAGGATGATATATTGTTGTCATTTGATTGGGGAGGAATTGATTTGTACTTGCGTAAAGGAAATGGGTTTGAAAGAAAGTCTATTACTGATAAGCATGGCTGGTGGCAGTTTGCTAAAACCTTGGATATTGATCATGATGGCGACCTTGATATTGTTGCTGGAAACTTTGGACTCAACAGTAGATTAAAATCTTCTGAGAAAGAACCAGTTACCATGTACATCAATGATTTTGATGGCAATGGCCGCATAGAGCAAGTGATGACTTATTATGTAGGTGGTAAAGAGATTCCCTTTGCGAGTAAAATATTGTTGGAGAAAAGCATGCCTTCACTGAAGAAGAAATTCCTCTATGCAGAGGATTTTGCAAAAACTTCTATTTCCTCTTTGTTGGGAAATGAGAAACTCAAGAATGCTTTGAAACTTACTGCAACACATTTTGATAATGCAATTTTCATAAACGATGGTAAACTGAATTTTTCTTTTCAACCAATGCCAGTGCCAGCACAATACAGTACATACAGGGCAGCATTATCTATTGACAATAGTATCTTACTTGGAGGAAATTATTATTATAACAATGTTGAAATTGGAAGACAGGATGCAGATTTCGGTTTATTACTTTCATTAAACAAGGGAACAATGAGTACTGTTCCTTCCAATTTTGTAATCGAAGGGCAGGTTAGAAAAATCACAACTATACAAATAGGGAAACATGATGCTTATATTCTAGCCAAAAACAATGCGCCTCTTCAGATCTTATCAAAAAAATGATCTGTCAAAGACAGGGTAATTAATGGTGGTTATCCATTTTGTACTGTCTTTTTCTTTTCTTCTATCAGTGATCAAACGATTAAATTGAATGGCAGGTGACGATCTTCCATGGTCTTTTACAAAATTTTCAACCTGTTTCAAACATTGATCAATTGTATTGTTTGGGCCAATTGATTTTCCTACAATGATTTTACCTCGAACCATTTCTTTGAATAGGAAAGTATTCTTTGTTGGAAGTGGACGATCTGTAGCAATGGCAACCATTAATTGATAATGTTTATCATCAGGAGTAAAAATATTGTAGATAGGCGCATTAACTGCCTTTGCCTGATTTTCTGAAATGTAATTATATAGGGCATCTACCGAACGATATATATCTTCCGTATTCGGATAATGGTTAAATTCTTTTTTCGTTGAAATATGCGTTGCATTGGGAACGCGTTCTTCTATTATTTCAAATCCATATACTTTTTTTACATCTTCCAGATTTGATTTAATTCCATTTAACAATAAATCCAATTCAGCTTTAGCGGTACCGATCTTGAAGAGTTGCGCCAGTTTGATCAGCGGATTTTTGGAGTAATAAAATGTATATGTATAACTGAACTCTGATTGTTTGTTGGGGGCCGACAAAAATTGAATGTCGATAAATGCAGGAATATCCTGTAAGCTTATATTGGCATAAAACCCATTTAAAAGAATTGTTTGAATTTGTATTGGCTGATGCTTGAATAAAAATAAACTGTCTTCTTGAATTTCACCAGGCCACCACAATTTCCAATTTTTTAGATCACTCATGACCCTGGTAGCTGCAGTAGGGGTACAGTTTACCAGTATTTTGTCAGTATACTGTTTTTGTTTTGGTAATGAGAAGATAACTCCAATCAAAACAATAAAAACAACCAAAACAATCATCAATTTTCTCATCTGTCAAAATTTCAATTGATTGTACAATGCCCCTATTTTAACTCCCTGTTCTTTCCCATTTCTGATAGCAGACATGTAATGAATGCCTCCATAAAATCTGCTGATGCCAATTTCATCTGTAGCTGCTTCAATCGACGGAAATGATCTTTCCATGCCCAGGTATTTCAATTCAGTTGTATCATGGAATGCAAATCCTGTGCCAAACTGATGGATCAACACAGTGGAAGCAGCACCTGAAATTACACTGTGCCCGCTTGTATACTCAGGGAAAGGAGGGGTTTGCAACAGAGGACTCCATTCGGATTCGATGTTTTTTCTGATAACGGTTACTGGTCTTGCAGTAATACTTCTAAATTTTTCATCCCAACAGGAGATGAAGCCATCAAAGATCGCGGCAGATGCAATTGCATAGCTCTTTGCAGTCGTGATTGCATCTTTGTTGGCACTATTACAAAGTATTTCAATGATTCCCATCCAATGTCCTACTGGTGTAGTCTTTTTATTTGCAAAAGTGAGATGTCCTTGATGCTGGGTAACAAAAGGGTTGTCATCCCAGTATTTTGCAATGGTGTCTTGAGTAGGTGTTAATTTTTTTGAAGTTTCATACAACTCCATCAATTCATTATAATACTGTGAACCTTTTGTCAAGTTGTAGGGTGGAGGAGGAACGGGTTTGAATTGTGCTGCAGAATCCATTAAAAGCGGAATGATTTTTCGCCAATGAGGTTCTGTTGCGTCTGAATAGTCAGGAGGTGTCTGCTGCCATTTCCCATCCTTTTCAAAAACACTGTAACGTGGGAGTCCGCGAGTAATTTTATAATTATCCTTAGCAGCTCTATCTAATATGACTGAAGCGACTTTATTACCCCAATTGATGGAATTTTCAGCGATTGTCTTGTCGATATTTTCATAATCTTCCAGAAGATCTTTTTCAACTGAGGCTATGCTGTCTTTTGAAAAAATCAATTTTTTGGCAACAGCAGTGAATGCTATGATGCCAGCCAGTTCTGGATGAAAGCCTTTTGGTTCTGGCACCTCTTTCAGTTGTTCAAACCCATTTAGTTGATTGATGATTGATGCTGATGAATATGCTGGCCGAGTTGCTTCGTAATATGCAAGATTCGTGTAGGCATATAACCTGCTGGCCACTGGAGGTGAATATATATCATAGATGATGACATCCGTTAGTTTTCCAACGAGGTAATGCTGAAGCGCAGGTCCTTTCAGCCTTTTTTGTTGCTGATCTTGATTACATCCAGCTATCAACCATATTGAAAGGAAGACACTTATTGCAAAAAATATATTTTTATTTCTTTGTGACATGATGGGTTATGTTTCTATGCATTCCTTTTTGATCAATCACTTCAATAAATTCTATACTTGGATTCAATGTAAACTTTGATGATGATTGGGTGAGAAACCCCTGACCAATAGTACATTCTATTTTTCTTTTCTTACCATTTTTTAGATGAATATATCCATGGCTGTCATTTGGTAAAAACTCAGCTATTGAACTATTGTTTTTTTGAAGAGAATATATTTTCATGCTTCCTTCGTTTTGAGAGCCAATCAAGCAGTATTGATTGTTTATGAAAATTTCTCCGAGGGCTTTCCCGTTTCCATCAATATGTAAACCACTTTGTGGTAGAGGCAATGGATCAAAATGTCCTTTGCCATCCCCCAATAATATTAATCCTTTGAACCCATCGTATCTTCCGAGTGCAGGCGACATATTATATTCGTTTCCATTCAGTACAATATCAACATTGCCATCTTCATTGAAGTCATTCACAACAATTCCATAAACCGGGGCCATTTGAG
Source organism: Chitinophagaceae bacterium (assembly GCA_017853575.1). GTDB lineage: Bacteria > Bacteroidota > Bacteroidia > Chitinophagales > Chitinophagaceae > Pollutibacter. The sequence goes on from JAFMJI010000003.1 coordinate 180,055, forward strand.
CTTCTGTTGGAAGTTGGTGCATTTCAAATTGAAAATTACCTTTGTTCTCAATCCAAGAAGTGTAAAAATTATTTACCGATAATTTCAATGCGTTTTTCATTGCATCTTCCGGGAAAATTTTATTCATTTCAGTTTTTGCATAGGATGCATAGTTGGTGAATTTCTCTTTCATGATCGTCATCTGACGTATAAACTCGTCTCTGCCTGCTATAGGAAAGTCCTTTATCGGGCCATTTATGGTTGATTTTCTGAAACTGCTGAATACTGCATCAAAGCTTCCATTGTTATCGAAATCATTTCCGTATGCATTGATGGGATATATTTTAGTTGGCTGTAAAAATCCATTATAACCATAGTTGCCTGCGATGTAGTCCATGTCGCCATCATTGTCAATATCACTTGCAACAATGCTGTTCCACCACCCCGTTTGATCAGAAATATTGGTGCTTATTTTTTTCAATTGTTTGCCATCATTCTTGAAGAATGTTATCGCGCCCCAATCCATAGCAATTGCTAAATCTTTTTTCCCATCATTATCAATATCAGACCAAACAGCACTTGTCACCATACCCATTTGAAATAATTCAGGTGCAACAGTTTTGGTTACATCTTTGAATAGAACTTTCCCATTGTTGCTTTCATTTTTATAAATAAAACTGCTGGTGGGTGAAGGATAGCTTCCTGGAACAACCCTTCCTCCTACAAACATATCCAAGTCGCCATCATTGTCATAATCAGATGCTGTAATACAACTTTTCGCTGTTCTGTTGTTGGTGATGTCAAACACTTCTTCTTTGAATTTTCCTTTCCCATCATTTACAAAGAAATGATCGGTGTATGCTTTTGATTGTGGTTCGTTTTCTGCACCACCTGATGCAATGTAGAGATCAAGATCCTTATCGCCATCTGCATCGAAGAGCAACATACCAGCATCATCCTGTAATTGAGGTATATTGGATTCGGATAATTTGCTTCGCAAAAACTTCCCATTTTTTTGCTGGATAAAGATGCTGGCGTAAAATGGTGAACTTCCGCCGGCAATAAAATCATCCAATCCATCATTGTTGACATCACCTACAGCAATGGATGGGCCATATTTAGTTAGTTTATGGGGGATGAGTTTTTGAATATCAAAATCGATAAAATCTATTTCAGCAAAGTTTTTATCCATGCCTGAAGCATTGGTGATTTCACTAAAAAGCAGAATGCTTTTGTTTTCTGATGTTGAATGGACTGCAACTGCATCTTTGATATTCAGTGTTATCGTTTGATTAGCTATTATATTTTTAATCACCTGCCTGGTTTGATTAGGCCAAATGATTTCAATAGAATCAATCGTTGTTGTATTACCTATCCCAAAATGTGCGATAGGTTGAACTGAGGAGAGATAACCGCGGTAAGGCGACTGCTCATAGAACTGATGTTTGTCTTTGTCGTAAACATGTATAATAGCACCAAGTCCATGTATGTTTTGATGATTTCCTATAAGTTGAACATTGATATAATGTTGCTTATTTTTTTGTGCATTGAGTGTATTCTCCAAAAGAGAAGCCTTCATATTTGTATTGTTGATAACAACATCGAGATCTCCATCCCGATCAAAATCTGCATAGGCCATTCCTGCAGAGAATGTTGGCATTTCCCATCCCCAATCTTTTGTTTTGTCTGAAAAACTAAGATCTCCATTGTTCTTGAAAATATAGTTGCTGATTTTTACAGCTGGTATTTGTTTGAGTACTTCATCTAATGGCGTACTGGCATATGCATTTCTTCTGTATGCCATGAAATCCATGTCTGACATGTCTCGTGGAAGTCCGTTGGAAATCATTAAATCTCTATATCCATCATTGTCTGCATCGATCAGCAGGGGCGCCCAACTCCAATCTGTTTGAGCAACACCGCTCAGGTAGGCGATTTCACTGAAAGCAGGAATTTCTTCTTTGGTATCTTCTTTTACAAACTTGCCTCTATTCAATTGTAAAGTGTTGCGTGGATATTGATACATGTAACCAAATCGTTCAGAGTTTTGAAAGTTTTGATAACTGATATCGCTGTGCATGAGTTTTTGTCTGTACTGATCTGCAGGCATCATGTCCATTTCAATTACATCAGGCAATCCATCGTTGTTGATATCTGCTATATCATTGCCCATGGCGTTTTTGCTGGTATGCTTAAAGTATACATCACATTGATCTGTAAAAGTTCCATTCTTGTTGTTGATGTATAGAATATTGTTGGACAGATAATCATTGCTCACATAAATATCTTTCCATCCATCCTGGTTGATGTCTGCAATGCTCACACCAAGTCCATGTCCTTCTATGAGGATTCCAGCTTTTGCAGATACATCGGTATACACTGGATGATGGAGAGATGAATCGAAATGATTTTCAAGCAACTTATCTGTGTTTGGCCAGCTTCCATCTTTTCTGATCGGACGAAATTCATTGGGGTATGTTCCATCCAAATCATTCAATAAAAGATAGACGTCCAAATCCCCATCATTGTCGTAATCAAAAAATGCTGCCATATGGGTATTAGAAGGATGATCCAACCCATAAGCCGCAGCTTCATCTTTGAAAAAGGGAAGTCCGGTTTTTGGATTGATTCCCTGGTTGATGTATAAAATATTTTTTCTTGCATTGCTATCGGAGTAAACAGCACTGCATACATACATATCCATCCATCCATCATTATTGATATCTATGATGCTTACTCCTTTGTTCCATTTGCCTTGACCTTCTACTCCAGCTTCTTTGGTGATGTTTTGAAACTTCAGATCACCTTTATTAATGTATAATGCATTTGAAACCATGTTGCCTGTGAAGTAGATATCCGGCAGGCTGTCATTGTTAAAATCACCCACTCCGACTCCGCCACTATTATATATGTATTCATAATTCAGCACACTGAGTTCTGCGGATTCGCTGATGGTATTGCTGAAATCGATACCGGATTTTTCGGGCGAAATTTCCCTGAAAAGTGTGGGTTGCTGACAGGCTTGCAGGACTGTGATTCCCAGTAAAACAGTTGCTAAACTCCTGAACTGCTTGATTTTATGCCTCATGGTCCTGCAAAAGTCCGTATTTTCAGGGGTTTTAGACAAGTATTTTAAAAATGAGTCAAAATTTTAATTGATTATCAGCTACTTATAAAGATGCTATCAAAAAAATACCTTCAAATTTTCTTTTTTAGGCTTGAATTGGACTAGCTTTGCGCTCCCGTTTGGAAGAATGGGGTATTTCCGGGATGGCGGAAGTACATTTTAAAAACAGGGCTCGTCCCAAAAAAAGTAAACATGAGTAAACTACATTTCACCACAAAGCACGCAAATGCTGCTTCCGTTCAACGCAAATGGCATATCGTTGACGGGACCAATCAAACGGTGGGAAGAATCAGCAGTAAGATTGCTGCTGTATTGCGCGGAAAGAACAAGGCGTATTATTCTCCCCATGTTGATTGCGGCGATTTCGTTATTGTTATCAATGCCGACAAAGTTGTTTTCACAGGAAACAAAATTGATTACAAGGAATACCAGAATGTTTCTGGATATCCTGGCGGACAGAAAATTGAAATTGCAAAAGATTTGTTGAAGCGTCGTCCAGAGCAAATCATTGAGAGAGCAGTAAAGGGAATGCTTCCTAAGAACAGGCTTGGTCGCAAGATGTTCAAGAAGTTATTTGTTTATGCAGGTGCTGAGCATCCACATGGTGCCCAACAACCGACTCCTTTTAAATTCTAATTTCAAAACGAATTCAAATAAAGTATAATGGAAAAGCAAAAAATCGGATTAGGTCGCAGAAAGGAAGCGGTTACCAGGGTATTCCTTACCAAAGGAAGTGGTAGCATCACTGTAAACGACCTTGACTATAAAGAATACTTCCCGCAAGTATATCTTCAGAACCAAGTGGAACTTTCTCTTAAGACCATTGATGGTGTTGGAAAGTATGATATCAAAATCAACGCAGCCGGCGGTGGTAAAAAAGGACAGGCAGAAGCAGCCAAGTTGGGCATTGCTCGTGCTTTGATCACCTTGAATCCAGAATTCAGACCTGCTTTGAAAGCAGCTGGTTTGTTGAGAAGGGATCCAAGAGGTGTTGAAAGGAAGAAATTCGGTAAGAAGAAAGCAAGAAGAAGCTTCCAGTTCAGCAAGCGTTAACAGGTATATCAATCAAGAATTTAAAACACAAAGAATACAATGGAAAATAATACTTCACTGCAGCAACAACTTTTGGAAGCAGGTGTTCACTTCGGTCACCTTCGTAAAAAGTGGAATCCCAAGATGTTGCCTTACATCTATGCAGAGAAAAAAGGTATACATATCATCGATTTGAACAAAACGGTGGAATGCTTGCAGGAAACTGCGAATGCACTCAAGAACATCGCGAAGAGCGGTAAGAAGATCATGTTTGTTGGTACCAAAAAGCAAGCGAAAGAAATCGTTACGGAGTGTGCCAAGCGTGTAAACATGCCGTATGTTACGGAGCGTTGGTTGGGTGGCATGTTGACAAACTTTAACACGGTTCGTAAGTCGGTTAAAAAAATGCAGAGCATTGAAAAAATGTTGAACGACGGAAGTTTCGACAGCATTACCAAGAAAGAGCGTTTGCAATTGTCGCGCGATAAAGACAAAATGGAAAAAGTATTGGGCGGTATTGCTCAATTGGGTAGAGTACCTGCTGCTTTGTTCATCATCGACATCGGACATGAGCATATTGCTTTGGCTGAAGCAAAACGTTTGGGCATTACAACATTTGGAATGGTAGATACCAACTGCGATCCAAACAAGGTTGAGTTCCCTGTACCTGCAAATGATGATGCAACAAAATCAATCGCTATCATCACCAATTACATCACAGCTGCTATTGCTGAAGGTTTGGCAGAACGCCAGGCTGAAAAAGCTGAAGAAGATGAGGCAGAAGAAACAACAGACAATGCTTTGAAATTTTCTGTTGAAGAAGATGCTGATGCAGAAGGTGGTAAAAGAGCCGGAGGCAAAGGTGGTGCGCCTAAGCGCAGGGTTCCTGCAGCCGGAAGCGGTGGAAGAAAGCCAGCACAGAAGAAGTAAGCTCCCCAATTGATTAAATAACAGGCCGAGAAAGTGTACAAACTTTCAAAGCTCATAATATTTATAAAATGTCAACAGTAACAATTACAGCAGCAGATATTAATAAGCTCCGTCAAATGACTGGAGCAGGTATGATGGATTGTCGTAAAGCACTCACTGAAAACAATGGTGACTTTGAAGCGGCGATCGACTGGTTGAGAAAGAAAGGACAGAAAGTTGCCGCATTGAGAGGCGACCGCGAAGCAAAAGAAGGTGTAGTTCTTGCAAAGACAACTTCAGATAATAAAACTGGTATTGCACTTTGTTTGAGCTGCGAAACCGACTTCGTTAGCAAGAATGCTGATTTCATTGCATTTGCACAGAGTATCATGGATACTGCCATTGCAAACAACGTAAAATCAGTAGATGAATTGAATGCAGCCAGCATCAATGGTGCAAAAATCGCAGATTTGGTGAATGATAAATTGGCGAGCATTGGAGAGAAGATTGGTATTTCCAAGTTTGAAAGAGTAGATGCTGATTATGTTGCTTCCTATATCCATGGTGCAAACAGAATGGGTGTATTGGTTGGATTGAACAAATCAGAAGCAGAGGTTGGAAAAGATGTAGCTATGCAAATTGCTGCAATGAATCCAGTTGCTATCGACGCATCATCTGTACCAGCTGATGTAGTGGAGAGAGAGAAAGCGGTAATTATAGAATTGATCAAGAATGACCCTAAAATGGCCGGAAAGCCTGATGAGATGATTTCTAAAATCGCAGATGGTAAGCTGAATGCATTCTTTAAAGAGAGCACCTTGCTTGCACAGGCATTCGTTAAAGATGCTGGACAGTCTGTAGGAGATTATGTAAAATCCAAGGGAGCCGACTTGAAAGTACTTGCTTTCAAGCGTGTAGCACTCGGATAACCATCCTCCAAGATATTCAACATAAAAGGGCCTTCATCATGAAGGCCCTTTTTGTATATTCGCAACATGCAACCAACTTTTAAACGTGTCCTGCTCAAACTTTCAGGCGAATCACTTACAGGTGAAAATAGTTTTGGCATAGATCCAAACATTGTATCCAATTATGCAAAAGAAATCAAGTCGATCGTTGACCTAGGAGTGGAAGTGGCCATTGTGATTGGGGGAGGGAATATTTATCGTGGAATGAATGAATCTGAAACCGGCATCGAGAGAGCTCAGGGAGATTATATGGGGATGTTGGCAACGGTGATCAATGGGATGGCATTGCAATCCATGTTGGAAAAACAAGGAATGTATACGCGTTTGTTAAGTGCCATTAAGATGGAACAAATTGCTGAACCATACATCAGAAGAAGAGCAATCCGTCACTTAGAAAAACATCGTATTGTGATTTTTGGAGCTGGAACCGGAAATCCATATTTCACGACAGATACTGCAGGTTCATTGAGAGCTATTGAGATTGAGGCAGATGTGATCTTGAAAGGCACAAGAGTAAATGGAGTTTATACTGCTGATCCTGAAAAAGATCCAAAAGCAGTAAAATATGATATCATCAGTTTCAAAGAATGCATCGATAAGAATTTGAAGATCATGGATATGACTGCATTTACCCTTTGCATGGAAAACAATCTTCCCATTATTGTATTCGATATGAACCAGGAAGGAAATCTTAAGAAGTTGGTGTGTGGGGAGAAGGTGGGGACTTTGGTGAAGTAAGTTAACAGTTGACGGTTAACTGTTAACAGTCAACTACTAACCAATGGGTAACATTTTAATAAATCCTACAATGGACATCTCCTCAATTCGCAAAGACTATCAACTCAAATCCCTCTCAGAGCAGGATGTAGCGAAAGATCCATTTGATCAATTTTCCAGATGGTGGAATGAGGCACTTCAATCGGAAATAGATGAAGTAAATGCGATGACACTTGCAACAGTGGATCAACGCAATCGTCCAAGTGCGCGTATTGTATTGCTGAAAGATTTCAATTCATCCGGATTTGTTTTTTATACCAATTACGAGAGTAATAAAGGGATACAGATTGAAAGCAATCCTTATGCAAGTCTTGTATTCTTTTGGAAAGAGCTCGAAAGACAGGTGAGAATTGAAGGACAATGCGAGCGAGTGTCGTCATCTGAGAGTGATGCATATTTTAAAAGTAGGCCTATTGGAAGCCAAATTGGTGCAGCAGCATCACCACAAAGTAATATCATATCTGACCGCAATATATTAACAGATAAAGTTGAAACGCTGAAGAATCAATTTCCAAACGGTGATATTCCTCGCCCAGCACATTGGGGTGGTTATCGTTTGATTCCAGAAACCATTGAATTCTGGCAGGGCCGCAGCAGCAGGCTGCATGATCGGATTAAATATCTTAGAGAAGGAACAACCTGGAAGATAGTGAGGTTGGCTCCATAGAGAGTTGACAGTTAACCGTTAACAGTTAACTGTCAACGGTTTTATGCTTTCTTCTTCGCAGCCTTCTTTGTAACCTTTGCTGGTCTTGACTTTCCGAATGATCCTTTGAAGATTTTTCCTTTCTTGGTTTTTTTATCGCCTCTTCCCATGGTATGTTGTTTTAAATTTTTTTAGAGAAAAAAAAAGCAAGACAGCGTCTTGCTTTTTTAATGCTTTTGTTGCAATTAGAGCTTGGCAGAAAGTTCTTTACCAGCTTTGAAGCGAGCAACTTTTTTCGCTTTGATTTTGATCACAGCACCAGTCTGTGGGTTACGACCATTGCGAGCAGCTCTCTTAGATACAGAGAATGTACCGAAACCTACAAGAGTTACTTTTCCACCGCCTTTCAATGTTTTAGTGATTGCAGCGATGAATGAATCAAGCGCAGCGTTAGCTTGCGTCTTGGTGATGCCAGCGTCGTCAGCGAGCTTAGCGATCAATTCAGCTTTGTTCATGTTTGAAAATTTAATTGGTTTGTATGTGACAAATTTAGATGCTTTTTCATTGTAACAAAATTTTTTTTAAAATTTTTCTTTTGCTGTGATTCAGGCCTGCATTGGATTTACAAAGAATGAAGTTTTTAAAAAAATATATTTATTGTAGATAAAAGTCATTGAAAGTCAATCTGGTAAAGGATTACAGCGGAAATTGAAAAGTAATAGATCTTATTAAAAAAAGTAAAACACTAACGAAATTGAGCAATAACGCAGCTTTCAAGAGAATTATTCTTATCCACACTTATTGCACACTCTTCATAACGGTTCTAAACCCAACCACCTGATCCCCCCATTTCCTGTTTGCTTTTGCTCTGAGTGAAGGAGCGAAATCTGTGATGTATTTTTTATAATGGGAATCAGATTCAGTATAAAACTGGAATGCAAACGTGATTCCTTCTGTTTCATCAACATCCGCCAATTGCATGATTCGGTGATGCGTGAAAAGTCCGGTGGAAAGCATTTCCGGAACATGTTCTTCTTTCATCCATTTCAGCCAACTTGCTGAAATGTCGTGAGGAACTAAATAGGTGATATTATATAAGTACATGTTATTTTGAAAGTTCAAGGTACACCGGACAATGATCGCTGTGCTTTACATCGGGATAAATTTCAGCGTCTTTAATTTTCTTAGCCAACTCCTTAGTTACATTGATATAATCAATTCTCCAACCCTTGTTATTGAGGCGCACACTGGGAAAACGCTGGCTCCACCAGGAATAGCGATGGGGCTCATCATGTATGGTCCGAAATGTATCGATCCATCCTGTGTTAAAAAAATCATCCATCCAGGCCCTTTCCTCAGGAAGAAATCCAGTAGAATTTTTATTACCCTTCGGATCATGGATATCAATTTCTTTGTGGGCAATGTTGTAATCGCCACATAAAATGATTTCTTTTTGATTTTTCTTGATCTTATTCAAGTAATTCAGCAATTCGCTTAACCACTCCATTTTAAAGGATTGCCTTTCTTCTCCTGATGTGCCTGAAGGGAAATATGCATTGATGAGCAGTCTTTTGCCAAAATATAGTTGTATTACCCTTCCTTCATCATCACTTTTTGAATGCCCGTTGCCATTCACTACTTTGTCTGGTTTGATCTTTGTAAATACTGCAACTCCACTATAACCTTTTTTGCTCGCACTGAACCAATAGTCGTGATAACCCAATGCCTGTATGGCCTTCACATCTACATCCTCTTTGCTTGCTTTGGTTTCCTGTATACAAATGATATCAGCAGGATCAGTCTTCAACCAATCAATAAATCCTTTTTTGATAGCAGCGCGAATACCGTTTACATTATAGGAGATGATGCGCATGGTTTTAAGTTGTAGTGGTTGTAATAGTTGTAATTGTTGTCATAGTTATCGTTGTTATAGTGGTTGTCGAGGTTGTTAAGTGTCTTTTAGGCTAAAATTTAAAGCAAAAGATAAATATAATTTAATGTCAAAGATATTCGAAGCATGAATTAACTCGGTAACAATGATAACTATGACAACAATTATAACAACTATAACGATTACAACTCTAATATAGGCCTCAACCACTTCTCTGCTTCTTCAATACTCATCCCTTTTCTAGAAGCGTAGTCTTCCAATTGATCTTTGTTGATTTTGCCTACACCAAAATATTTTGATGATGGATGTGAGAAATACCAACCGCATACAGATGATGCAGGATACATGGCAAGTGATTCAGTGAGGGTGATGCCAACCTGATTTTGGGCATCTAATAAATGGAATAATTTTATCTTTTCGGTATGATCAGGACATGCAGGATATCCAGGAGCAGGACGAATGCCAGTGTATTCTTCTTTAATCAGAGCCTCATTGCTGAGAGATTCCTGTTGATCATAACCCCAATATTCTTTTCTTACTTTCTCGTGTAAATATTCTGCAAGTGCTTCTGCCAAACGATCGGCCAATGCCTGTAACATGATTTTGTTGTAATCATCATGCGCTGCTTCAAATTCTTTGATTTTCTTTTCAATTCCATGTATGGTCACTGCAAATGCTCCAATATGATCTTGCTTTGAACTCGTTGTTGGTGCTATATAATCGGCCAATGAAAAGTTGGGTTGTCCTTCTGTTTTTTTTAACTGCTGACGAAGAAACTGCAATTCAACTGTTTCTTTTGAAAGGGTGTCAATGAGTTCTATAGAATCTCTTCCATTGCTATTCGCAGGCCAAAAGCCAATCACTGCCTTAGGTGTTAGCCATTTTTCAGATGCAATGCTTTTCAGCATAACTGTTGCATCATTGTATAGTTTGGTTGCTTCCTCTCCAATTTTGGTATCAGTAAGAATGGCCGGGTACTTTCCATGCAATTCCCATGCAATGAAGAAAGGCGTCCAGTCAATATAAGGAATCAATGTATCAACAGAAATGTCATTTATCAATTGATGTCCTGTAAATGTCGGCGTTGTAAATCTTGTATTTTCCCAATTGATATTTACCTTATTATTGACTGCAGCTTCATAGCTGAGCGTTTCTTTGCTTGTCTTTTTATTCGCGAACTCATCTCTGAGCTTCGCGTAGTCTTTACTGAGGTTACCGAGGAAATCAGTTTTTTGTTGATTCAACAATGAGCCTGCAACAGAAACACTTCTGGATGCATCAAGCACGTGAACTACACCTCCATCATATTGCGGTGCAATTTTTAATGCAGTATGCATGCGTGATGTTGTAGCACCTCCGATCAACAGTGGCTGCTTCATCCCTCTTCTCTTCATTTCTGATGCAACATGAACCATCTCATCCAATGATGGTGTGATGAGTCCGCTTAATCCAATGATATCTACATCGTGTTTTTGTGCTTCATCCAAAATTTTATCAGTTGGTACCATTACACCCAAATCGATGATCTCATATCCATTGCATCCCAACACAACACCCACAATATTTTTCCCAATATCATGCACATCTCCTTTCACAGTGGCCATCAAAATCTTACCTGCACTGCTTCCAGCTTTCTTTTCGGCTTCAATGAATGGTGTTAAAACTGCAACGCTTTTTTTCATTACCCTCGCACTCTTTACCACTTGTGGTAAAAACATTTTTCCCAATCCGAAGAGATCTCCAATGATGTTCATGCCGTCCATCAGTGGACCTTCAATTACATCCAATGGTTTAGGATATTTCTGACGTGCTTCTTCTGTATCTGCATCAATGAATTCTGTAATGCCATTGATCAACGCATGCTTCAATCTTTCTTCAACAGTTCCACTCCTCCATGCTTGTTCTTCCTTGTCCCCCGTGCCTCGTCCCTTGTCCCTGACGGTTTCAGCAAAAGCAATCAACTTCTCTGTTGCCTGGTTGTCGTCATTGTTTCTATTGAGGATAACATCCTCGCACAATTCACGAAGGGTTGGTTCGATTTCATCATACACCACCAACTGTCCGGCATTTACGATTCCCATATCCATTCCGGCTTTGATGGCATGAAACAGGAACACGGAGTGCATGGCTTCACGCACATGATCATTCCCTCTGAATGAAAAAGAGAGATTGCTTACTCCACCAGAAATTTTTACAAGTGGAAATTTCTTTTTTATAATACGTGTTGCTTCTATGAAGTCAACTCCATAATTATTGTGCTCTTCGAGGCCGGTTGCAACTGCAAATATGTTTAAATCGAATATGATGTCTTGCGGAGGGAATCCAACTTGTTCAGTGAGTATTTTGTAAGCACGTTCGGAAATAGCAATTCTTTTTTCTAATGTGTCCGCTTGCCCATTTTCATCAAATGCCATTACGATTACAGCGGCACCAAAGCTTCTGCAAATGATGGCCTGTTCAATAAATTTTGCTTCCCCTTCTTTCAGTGAAATAGAATTCACTACACATTTACCCTGAACACATTTAAGTCCTGCCTGTATAATTGAGAACTTGGAAGAGTCAATCATGATGGGAATCTTCGCAATGTCTGGTTCGCTTTGCAGAAGATTCAGGAAGATGACCATTTCTTTTTCCCCATCCAGCAGTGCATCATCCATGTTAACATCTAAAATCTGTGCACCATTCTCTACTTGTTGTCTGGCAATGCTTAACGCCTCTTCGTATTTTTCTTCTTTGATGAGGCGAGCAAATTTTTTAGAACCTGTAACATTGGTTCTTTCACCTACGTTCACAAAATTTGTCTCAGGACGAATAACCAGCGGTTCGAGTCCTGATAATCTCATGTATGGCTTGATATGTACTGGTTCGTTCATTAGGATGCAGTCAGTTCAGTTTCGATGATAGGGAGTTTTCTTGGCGCCAATTTTTTTACATGATCTGCAATATGCTTGATATGATCTGGTGTTGTACCACAACATCCACCAACAATATTTACAAATCCCTGCTGTGCCCATTCTTCGATGAAGTGTGCAGTTTGAGCTGGCTCTTCATCGTATTCACCCATTGCATTTGGTAATCCGGCATTGGGATAAGCGGAAGTATAGCATGAGGCGATTTGAGAAAGTTCTTCAATATGTGATCTCATCTGATTCGCTCCCAGGGCACAATTCAAGCCAATGCTCAAAGGCTTGGCATGTTCTACACTTGTATAAAATGCCTCGAGCGTTTGTCCACTCAATGTTCTGCCAGATGCATCAGTGATGGTACCGCTGATCATCAATGGCAATTCTTTCAGTTGGTGATCTCTGAAGAATTTTTTGATTGCATATATGGCTGCTTTGGCATTCAAGGTATCGAAGATGGTTTCTACAAGAAACAAATCAACACCACCATCTATCAAACCTTTCACTTGTTCATAATATGCTTCAGCCACTTCGTCAAATGATATTCCACGGAAGCCAGGGTTGTTTACATCTGGCGAAAGAGAAAGTGTTTTATTCATTGGACCAATAGCACCAGCAACAAATGGACCTCCTTCATTTTTTTTCTCAGGATGATTACTGAGAAATTCATCTACTGCTTTTCTTGCACAAGTTGCAGCAGCAACATTTATTTCATATGCCAGTTCACTCATGTTATAGTCTGCCATGGAAACTGCCTGTGCATTGAACGTATTGGTTTCAATGATATTGGCACCTGCTTCTAAATATTGCAGATGAATATTTTTGATAATATCTGGTTGCGTGAGACAGAGTAGGTCATTGTTGCCTTTGAGATCAGATGGCCAATCGGCAAAACGGATACCTCTGTAATCCGCTTCTGTCAATTTGTGGCGTTGAATCATGGTGCCCATGGCGCCATCAATTACCAGTATTTTTTCCTTTAATAATGTTTGGATGTCTTTCATGCCTTAAGTGGCGCAAAGATACATATAAAAGGGAGGAGGTACAAGCGACAATGGACGAAGGAAATGATTAATTTTACATATGAATTTGTCGTCAGCATTGCTTGAAGCAGCGGTCAAAGAGTTTTCCAAATTACCTGGCATTGGGAAGAAGACGGCACTACGTTTGGTATTGCATTTGTTAAAGCAAAACGAGGAGGAAGTAAGTAGTTTTAGTGATACCATTCAACGCATGCGAAAGGAAATCAAGTTTTGCAAAACCTGTTTCAATATCTCAGATAACGATGCATGTTCTATATGTATGAATCCTGCTCGAAAGAAAGAAGTGATCTGTGTTGTGGAGAATATCCGAGATGTCATTGCCATTGAATCAACAGAACAATTTAATGGTGTGTATCATGTATTGGGAGGAATAATTTCACCATTGGATGGTGTTGGGCCTGATCAACTGACAATTGAATCATTGACAGAAAGAGTAAAGAAGGAAAATACCAAAGAAATTGTGTTTGCTTTGAGTCCAACTATACAAGGAGATACCACCATTTATTATATCCGTAAAAAGTTAAACCACCCCCATTTGAAGTACACGGCTATTGCTAGAGGTATATCTTTTGGAGGTGAGTTAGAATATGCTGATGAAATGACACTCGCTAAAAGTATTCGAAACAGGTTGCCTGTAGATAGCTACATCCAATAACAGTTAACGGTCAACATTCAACTGTTTAATATCCACCGTCAATTCATTCTCCCAATTCGATCTGATGTTGAATATCTCTTTTCTAAGTACAATTTTTTCAGGTTGTAATTTTTTCCAATAATTTCCCGTGTCCCACTTTCCGTTTTCATTCCTATCAAACAAAATGGAAATTTCATAATCTCCTGGTTGAATCAACGGCACGGAATAAGTTTTTTGAAGCAGGCGTTGTTGATAAAATATTTTATCATCTTTTTTCAACAGTAATACACTATTCAATGAACTGTCTAGGTTTTCAATTTTTATTTTGATGCTTCCGTATTCAGACAATCGTTTTGCAGAGAATGCAATGGTATCTGTTTTCATGAATTTGTTATCAAGTGTATCAGTTACAAATTCTTTCTGTAATACGAGATTATAATCTACTCCTTCATTCCATTTATTTGAAATAATTATTTTTTTATTGGTGGAGTCTCTTGAGATTTTGATTGGAAGTACAGTTTTAAATAGTTTGTCGAACAATTGTATTTTGCTACTATCAAATGTCTTGAAAGGCTGAGAACTACTCAGGATAAGGTCTACCAAAATATCCTGTTTGCTAGCATCCAGATTATTGCTTAGCCTAAGTCTTTTGTCTTCGTCTTTTTTTGTCGAGCTGCTGCTGACGGGGCGTCTAACGGGTGCAGGAGGATGTGCTTCTTCAAATGCATAAAGTGTTGCAGTGCTGTCTTTTCCTATTTGGACAGGTTTATTGAGAAATGCAATGAGTTCAGAAATTTGATCATATTTTTTTCCTCCATCATTGTCTTTGATTGCAAATAGATTGTATGTACCGGGTTTTAAATTGCTAAACAGAAAACTTCCATCTCCTTTTAGTTTTGTTATGTAACGGGGTTTTTCTTTTGCAACAGCTGAATCATCTAGGTTGCGGTGAAGTACAACGATCAATGTACTGTCTATTTTTCCTGTTTCTGCTACATAAACTTTTCCTCCAAGTACGGCGGAGTCTATAAAATTACCTGTTGAAAAAGTGTAACTGAGATTTTTTAGAACATTGTTTTCATTGATATCTCTAACAGATCCTCCAAAGTCGATATGATATGTGGTGTTCTCTTCTAAGGTGTCTTTTATTTTGATTGTTACAGTTTTCAGTTTGCTTTCTACTATTGGGTTGTATTTAGGGATCGGTGAGAAAGTAACTTTTTCAAATGGATTATCCAGGCTCACATATTCATCAAAGGTTAGAACGATTCTATCTGATTTGAAATTGGTTGATTTATAATCAGGCAAAGCTATCATGAGTTTTGGTGGAAGTGTATCTCTTGGTCCGCCCGTTGGTGGAATTTGTTGTCCGCAGCCGGCGATGAGGGAAGCAAATAAGATGAAGAGGAGTTTTTTCATTTGAGAGCGTGAAATTACAAAGAAAAATACGCTTGATGTCGTGTTTGCACCCTCACCCCATTACTCTTCCCAATAGGCGGGTGTGGGTGGTTTCTGTGCGGAGCGAAAAAATCGGGAGAGAGCGTAGTAAAAACCGTATTTATCTGAACATTCCAACCTACAATTACAATAGCTATCTGCTAAAATGCACTTCGAATTGGCGTATTTTAATTTTTAAAATAGTAGTATAAATACTACCTTTATAAACAGGATGAAATGAAGTCGAGTGAATTGCACCAATGGATAAGAAGCAGCGGTTGGAGGGTTGTAAGAATTTCTGGAAGCCACATCATATATGAAAAATACAATCTAAGAGTGCCGGTTCCCTATCATGGTTCAAAAGAAATTGGCAAAGGACTGTTGGCAAAAATCAAGAAACAAATGAATTTAAAATAGTAGAATATGGCAACAATTAAAATCGTAATAGAAAAAACAAAAGATTTTTATACTGCCTATGCAGAGCATTTAGAATTTATTTATGGTGCTGGGGCGACAGTACAGAAAACAAAAGATTCTGTTCTAAAATCGATAGAATTGTATAAGAAATACAATAAAAATAAATTACCCAAGGCATTGCAAACAGAACCTAGAATTATTTTCAAGTTTGATGCACAGAGTTTTTTAAACTACTACAAGGGAATATTTACCAATGCTTCGCTTGAGAGAATTACAGGTATCAATCAAAAATTGATTCAACATTATGCAAGTGGTTTGAAAAAACCTCGACTTGCACAAAGAAAAAAAATTCAAGATGGGTTAAGAAATTTGGCAAAAGAATTGCAATCGGTAGAATTATAGGAGACTACTCTTCCTCCTCCTCCACATTTTCAACAGCCAATTTATTTGTCTTGACAAAATTGCACCAATGGCAATCGTCCTTGCCACAGCCGGTGTAGAATTCGCGTGATTGGATTTTATTCCATACATGTTGAATCTGGTCACGCAAAGCAGATGTGTCTTCGGGAGTGATATTGACTTTGATGGATTTGATTTCTTTTTTTGCGTTTGGTTCAATGAAATCAAATTCTGTACTTACAACCTGATATTTTCCTTGATCATGATTGTCGATCAAAATTTTATAGAAAACAGCCTGACGCCAGTAATCTCCACCATAAGGGGGTTGCTCAAGAGGATTTTTTAATTTCTCTTTTGCTTTATCAGGATTACCTGTTTTATAATCTACTACATTCACCTGGTGCCCATCAAATTCCATTTTATCGATCTTACCTTTTAAAGGAACACCATCCACCGTTACATTTCTGATATTCCTTTCGATGGAAACAATCTTGTTGAATCCGTTGATCTTTTTTTCATAGTATTTTTCCAATACCAATTTTCCATATTCCAGCCTTCTTTCAAATTCTTCCTTGGTAAAACTTTCACGGTGTCGATAGATGTACAAAACAAAATCTTCCAACAAAATTGCTTTTGAAGGAAATTCTTTGTTGGGATGGTCCTTCATTTTATTGAAGAATGCTTCAAGCGCAAAGTGAACACCTGAACCGAATTCAAGCGTTTCATTTTTTGGCGATGGAATTCTGATCAGGTTCTTATAATAAAATTCAAGCGGACAATTAAGGTAATTGTTTAGTGCCGTGACATTCATGGAGAATTTTTCCAATGCTTTGTCGATGATATCCGTATCCATTTTTTCAATCACAGGTGCTGAGGCTGATGTCATATGGATCAGATTAAATGCATGCAAAGTTTGTTCGTCCAACGGAATAGAAATTTCTTCCAGTTGCTGAGCCTCTTTGATTTCTTCTACAAACTGACTCGCCTCAATTCCTTTTCCATCCTTGTTTTGTAGAGAATATGAAATGACAAGATTGGTTTCTGCACGGGTAATGGCTACATAGAACAACCTTCTCAACTCTTCTTCATTACTGGAAACAGCATTTGAAAAAAACAAAGTATCAGGAAGTTTGTAACCACTGTTGCTTACGTTTTTCTTTTCCCAATACATCGCATTGGTACCTGCAATAAATACATGTGCATATTCCAATCCCTTGGATCCGTGAGCTGTAAGCAGGTTTACACCTTTCTCACTTCCCCCTACCTGAACAATAGGCAGTCTTATATTTTCTTTTTCCATCAGTTGAATAACCCGAACAAATTTTTTCAGGTTCATGGATGGGTCCTTTTTTGTTTCATCTTTCATGAAATCAAAAAAGGAAGTAAGTACTTGTAATTGCCAATGGCTGTCACTTGCATTCATGATCACTCCCAGGAGTCCTGTATCATGAATGATTTTTTCCAGCAATTGTTGTAGTGTGATATTATGTATACTGGCAATCAATCCTTCGAATACTTTTCCAGCATGTGCCAATTCGTCGGAAATATTTTTTTCGAAAATGGATCCTGCAACTGAATTGATCTTATCATCTATGATTCTTCTGAATCCAGTGGGTTCTTTTTTATATGCGCGTTCAGTATTTTCTATGCTGAGTTTTGCAATTTCCAGTGGGCGTATATTGAACCAGTCGAAATGCAGAATTTCAAAAAGTCTCTCATCACCACTAAAAGGCATATCCATCTCTGCATCCAGGTATTCAAAGAGCAGAATGATTTTTTTGATCAGTGTGATAGAGAGCAGATTGATATTTCTCTTGCTGTAGTAAAGAATATTTTTGTTTTTAAGAAATTCCGTTAACTCTTCTCCATAATTATTTTCTCGGTAGATGACTGCAATGTTTTTTGGTTCAATGCCTGATGCAATCAGCCCTTCAATAGATGCAGTAATACCAATCATTTCCTCTCTTGGATTGCGATAGGCATGAATGATTGGTTTTTTTGGATCTATAGAGCTCAATTCTTTCGCAGCCCTTAGATTTTTATCCAATCCGTTGATGTGATGGATCAGCCTTTCTTGATTTTTATCAATCAATGATTTTGCTGCATCCAATATGGGTTGTGTTGAGCGATAGTTTTCAAGTAAGAGAATGGTTTTAATATTTGGATACTTGTTTGAAAATGCAAGCATGTTTTCCACGTTTGCACCTTGAAAACGAAATATGGATTGATCATCATCGCCCACTACAAAAATGTTTGGCTCCTCCCAGTAGCTGATCAGCATTTCAACCAACTTGTTTTGTGTACCGCTTGTGTCTTGGTATTCATCCACCAAAACATATTGAAATTGTTCCTGGTATTGAGCAAGCAGATTTTTGTTTTCGCTGAATGCGCGGATCACCCAATTGATCATGTCATCAAAATCGTATCTCCTGTGCTGATGCATGAGTTGTTGGTACTGATCGAATTCATTTACAGCTGCTTCCAGTTTACTCATTCTCTCCTTTTCTTCATTGAGCTTTTCAATTTTCAGATCACCTGCATTGAACTGCTTGTATTTTTTCTTGTAAATGAATTCTTCTCGTGTTGGCAGTTCATCTAAATACGTTTTAATTGCATCCAATAGCAGTTGCGGCTGCCATCCCTCTCTTTTCATGGTACTGAAAAGCTGACGAAGATTTTTTGTTTCGAAATAGACATCGCTTCTGTATCGCTTCAGTGGATGACCTTTTGGGAATTTATCAATCAATTCACGCATCAATGCGATCGACTCTAATTCTGAAATAGGGTCCAGTGAATTCTTTTCAAAAAACGAAAGGTTGTCTTGAATGACTTGATTGCAAAAGGAATGATAGGTGTGGATGTTTACTTTGTAGGCATCTGTGCCAATCATTTTCAACAGACGCTTGCGCATGGCCAACGCACCAGAATCGGTATAGGTCATGCACAGAATGTTTTCCGGTTGGGTATCGGTATTCAGTAAAATTTTCCCGATGCGAATGGCAAGAATTTGCGTCTTGCCTGTTCCGGGTCCGGCGATTACCATTACCGGTCCTTCGATGCAGTCAACCGCCTCGCGTTGCGCGGAGTTGAGGGATTGGTATGCTTCTTCGAAGGGGGACATGTGGAGTTTTTACAGTTGACAGTTAACCGTTGTCGGTTTTTATTTTAGTTGATCAATTTACAACAACTTTTCAATCAGAATGTTAATTCAGTATGCTGTTAACAGACAACCGTTAACCGTCAACCCAAAACCGATAACCGAACATGGTCTACTCCCTCCAACAAACCCAATTCTTGCCCATTTCACTTGATGAAGCGTGGGATTTTTTTTCGCATCCAAAAAATTTGGCGGTGATGACGCCGGATTATTTGAATTTAAAATTCACGAATGAGTTATTTGGAGAGGAGATGTATGCCGGTCAGGTGATCACGTACAAGGTGAAGCCCATTTTAGGAATTCCGATGTTTTGGATGACAGAGATAACGCATGTAGAGCCCAAGAAATTTTTTGTGGATGAGCAGCGGGTTGGTCCTTATGCATTGTGGCATCATCAGCATCATTTCAAGGTTGTGGAAGGAGGAGTGGAGATGACGGATCTTGTGCACTACAAAGCCCCGTTAGGATTTTTGGGGGATATAGCCGTTCACTTATTCATCAAGAAGCAATTGGATGGGATATTTGAGTTCAGGAGGAAGAAGGTCAAAGAATTATTTTTTTAGTCAGTTGACAGTTGACGGTTAACCGTTAACAGCCAACCGTCAACAGTTAACCGGTTACCCCGGCATTCTCGAAATATACTTCTCGATTTGTTTGATTTGATCCACTACTTGAGCAGTAGTAGGTTTTTGAGCTTTTGCTTTTTTGAAGAAGTCTTTTGCAGCGCGGAATTCACGTTTTTGCATCATGATCTGGCACATTTGGAGATAGGCCATTGCTGAGCTTTCGTTGTCTGGGATACCAGCGCGGATAGCAGCACGAATAAGGCTTTCCCCTTCTTTCATGTTACCTTTTTGCATCGCCATCATACCCAGTTGGAGTTTGTTTGCGCCTTCAGCTTCCTTCATAGGCAGACCCAGGTCTAGACTCTTTTTCATGTGCTTTTCAGCAGCATCGAAGTCTTGTTTCGTCATCGCAATATTTCCCTTTAGGGTATAATAAACGGAGCGAACAGGCTTATAGAGCAGATTCGGGAATTGAATCCCATTCAGCACTTTCTCAGCTCCTTCAAAGTCACCCTGCTCAAGGTATTCCTGGATCAGGCGGAGGGGTCCGATGAAAAAGTGGGTGAAAATGCAAAGTACAGCAATCAGGTAGAGTGCAAAAGCAGGCCAGAAGCCTGATGTATAGTTTACCACCACTGCACCAACCAGCGAAATGAGTCCGATTTGCAGTCTGTATCTGATGAAAAGGTTATAAAGTTTCATGGGGAACAAAGGTAATGAATAGAAGGGGACAAGTCGCAAAGGATCGGATGAGAAGATTGGGAGATATATAATCAGCGACTACTACTTAACCAGGTTTGTTTTAAAATCATGTTGGATAAAACTGCTGTTTGAAGGCATCTATTTACCCCTTATTACACATATTAATAAATTATTTAATTCGAAATCGTATAAATACGATACATTTCAAAAATTTAAAGTTTATTTTTCAAAAAACTGGATCCAAATTTTTGATAAATCAGACTGAAAACATTCCTTTGCATGGTTTCTTAAGTGTTTTTACGTAGAATTTTTCCGTATTTATCCACTGAATAGAAATTCAATCCATTTTCCTCTCGAATTTCCTCCTCCTATTCAGAAACTATCTGTTTCTACATCCAATTTTCTATGATTTACCAAGTGAATATTCATTTGAGGTAAATCATAAAATATATGAGAAAAGTATATTTTCTTTTCGCTGTTTTAATATTTGTATCAGTATCAAAAGAGTTGTTTGCTCAGTCAACACCAGGAGTTTTTAAAGTCTATCTTTTGAAAAAGGACGGAAGTTTGTTTGACTTTGCATCAAATGCAACTACAGGCGTACCATCTCAGAGTGATTTGTATTATGGTAATGGGGATTCAACAGTTTATACCTGGGTAATAGCAAGAACATCTGGTCAAACTGGAATAAGTCATACAGATTTTCTTGGGCTCTCATGTTTAAACGGCAAAACCAATTATACAATTCAATATAAAACTTCAAGGTCTTCTACTTGGAGTACTCAGTCGAATTCAGGATTAGCTTTTGGTGCAGATAATGCTCAAAATTGCACCTCGAGCACCGATATCATGAAAGTGCCACAGAGTGCCGCTACTGACTCTCTCTTTATCAAAGTCAAATTAGTTGGTGGATACTTTGCGCCATCGTTTTCAACTAATAATATTGTTGTAAAAGTTGGAGGTAGTGGTGGAGCATGTAGCACTTCCCAAACTTTTGTGCCAGCTTGTACAGCTACTACAGTTTGTAATCTTTCAGCAAGCGCTACTCCTGGAACAATTTCGTGTTTTGGTGGAAGTACCACCATTAGCTCTAGTGCTTCAAATGGTACTTCTCCATATACTTATAGTTGGTCAGGAACAAGTGGAGCAACTGGAACAAATTCATCAACTAGTGCAAAAGCTGGAACTTATAGTGTGATTGTAACTGATGCAAATAATTGTACAGCTACTGCTAGTGGTACAATTACACAGCCGACAGCGATAATTGCTACACCAACTGCAGGAAAGATATTATGTTATGGTGGAAGCACAACAGTGAGTGTAAGTGCGAGTGGTGGAACAACTCCATATAAGTCGTATGCTTGGTCAGGAACGAGCGGTGCTACCGGCACAGCTTCTTCAACGAGTGCATCTATGGGTAGTTACAGTGTGATTGTAACGGACAATAATAACTGTACAGCTACTGCTAGTGGTACAATTACACAGCCGACTGCTGTAACAGCGAGTGTGGAAGTACCATCTATTGCGTGTAATGCGGGTACGACTACGATTACGATAAGTGGAAGTGGAGGAACATCTCCGTATCGTTATTCTATAAATGCTGGAGAGTATAAGCAATCAAGTAATGTGTTCACTGGCATTAGTGCAGGTGCATACAGTGTAACGGTAACGGATGCGAATGGATGTAGTTCTACATCAACGGATGTGACGGTAAGCCAGCCAGCTGTTTTAACAGCGAGTGCGAGTGCTGGCACGATATTATGTAAAGGTGGATCAACAACGATTACAGTAACTGGAAGTGGAGGTACTGCTCCGTACACATATAGTAATGAAACCGGTACATACAGTGTTACTGCAGGGAAGTATAGTTATATGGTAACGGATGCGAATGGATGTACAGCTACAACAAGTGAGACGACGGTGAGTGAGCCGACTGCTGTAACAGCGAGTGTGGAAGTACCATCTATTGCGTGTAATGCGGG
>JAFMJI010000008.1 GCA_017853575.1 Chitinophagaceae bacterium
TAACCCGAAGGTCGCTGGTTCGATCCCAGCCTTCGCAACAAAAAAGGCAACCAATTGGTTGCCTTTCATTTTATACATTAATCCGCTCGTTTAATTTTACTTGCCCCAGATGAACTCACTTCGATGTGTTGTGGATTACCATAATAATATATGTGACTTGCACCTGTTGCAGTTGCATGTAAATTGTTGTGAACATTGATGGTTGACTTGGAGGCACCGGAAACTTTAACTTGCGCATTTTCAACTTTCATGGTGGAAGCATTCAACTTACAGGCACCAGTTAAAACTGCATCAAGGTCATTTACTTTTCCAGTTAATTCAATATCCGATGCACCAGAGAAATGAACTTGGAGCCTTTTGCATTCAAGTTTGCCCAGAAAATCACTCGCTCCTGTAAATTGAATTTTTAAATCATCTGATTTCAATAAATCTGTCACAAAAAAATCAACTGCACCTGATGCGCTTAAATGTTTAATACTGGGGGATGATATGTACACTTTAAGTCTGGATTCATTTGAAAACCAATTTTTATATGTGTTTTCCAAATCAATCATTAAGATTCCACCTGATTTTTTAACCCTGATCCTATCTCGAACACTTTCAGAATTTGCACTAATTGCCACACTGTAATTGGCTCCAACAGAATAATACACTTTAAATGGGCCGCTGATCTCAATACCATCAAAACTTCCCATATCACGAACGACGGCCAGGGGATCGTTTATAATTACCTTCTCTTGAGCGTTTAAAAACATCCCACTAAACAGTACAATTGAGAATACCAGACTTTTCATCATTGTGTTTAATCTTTATACGAATTTGAAGACTTTATGTTACAGGAACAGCATCATAACTGAAGATAATTTTTTTGAAAGTACCGGATTACATAATTTTGTTGTGTTCCGGGGTGCTTGAGCATGTCTCAGGCTGAGAAAAACCCGTAGAACCTGATCAGGATAATGCCTGCGCAGGGAAGGACAGTCTCACGTTATTTACTCCTCCCCCCCTCGGCAGAACCTGACTGTAACCCTCAAAACAGTCGGAAATGAAAAAATTAAGCTGCATCACTTGCTTGTTGTTGATTACCTGCTGCGCAACTGCCCAAAAAAATGCTGAAGTAAAATCAATCAATGTAACAGAAAATACAGACTCAAATTTAGTGAAGGCAAAACTGATGCCCAGTATTGAAATTCAAGGCGTAAGAGCTGGACAGAATTATCCATTCACACAAACGATGATTTACAAAAGCGCTATATCTAAAAATAATGTTGGACAGGACATACCTTTTATCATGACCCAGGTTCCTGGAGCAGTCATCCATTCAGACGCAGGAAATGGTGTGGGATATACAGGAATAAGAATCAGAGGTACAGACGCAAGCAGAATAAACTTTACGATCAATGGAATTGCATATAATGATGCAGAATCTCAGGGTGTATTCCTGGTTAACATGCCGGATCTGCTTTCTTCAACCAACAATATCCAAATTCAACGCGGCGTGGGAACAAGCACCAATGGAACCGGAGCATTTGGGGCCAGTGTAAACATCCTCACAAATGAAGTACAGCAGAAAGCATACAGTGAAATCAACAATTCAGTTGGATCTTTCCAAACAATTAAAAACACATTCAAATCAGGAACTGGATTGATCGACAACCGCTACAGCGTTGATGTGAGACTATCTTCTATTTCAAGCAACGGATTTATAGAGAGAGCAAACAGTAATCTGAAAGCATTTTATGTTTCAGCGGCCAGTATCAAAGAAAATTCTTCACTTAGGTTCAATATTATTTCCGGAAAAGAAAAAACATATCAAGCATGGTATGGGGTTTCAGAGGAACAACTTACTATCAATCCTAGATACAACGAAGCAGGTCAGAGAAGTGGAAAAACACCATACGACAACGAAACTGATAATTATTGGCAGACACATTATCAATTGTTTTACAACAAGAAGATCAATACAAATTGGAATTTTAATAGCTCAATATTCACTACCACTGGAAGAGGATACTATGAGCAATATAAAGAAGCACAAAGTTTCACTGATTATGGAATTAAATCACCAATTATAAACGGGAGAACAGTTGAAGAAACTGATCTCATTAGACAACTTTGGCTAGATAATATTTTTTATGGAACCAATATTTCAACCCAATACAAAAATCAGGACAGAGAAATCACTTTAGGGGGAAATATCAGCATGTACGATGGAAATCACTTTGGCAAAATCATCTGGTCGGATCTATACATTCCAAAAGATTATAAGTGGTATGATCTTACAGCACACAAGAATGAGCAATCCATGTTTGGTAAATGGATAGAAAAAATTGGAGACTTTCAATTGTTTGGAGATCTTCAAATGAGAAACGTCCAATATAACTTAAATGGATTCAGAGGAAACCCAATGCTCACAATCGATAAGCAGTGGACATTCATAAATCCAAAAACAGGAATACGTTATTCGAAAAATGACATATCCACCTATCTGTCATACGCAAGAGCTTCCAAAGAGCCCAACAGAGATGATTTTGAAGCAGGCAAATCTGAAATTCCTAAACCTGAAAAATTGGATGATATTGAAGCAGGTATACAAAAAACTGCAAAAAAATATAGAATTGGTATAACACTCTATTACATGAATTATAAAGATCAATTGATCTTAACCGGTAAAATAAACGATGTAGGGGCGTACACAAGAACAAATATTCCGAAAAGCTATAGAAGAGGAATTGAATTTGAAGGAAGCTACTCCTTTAACAAATGGTTACAATTCAGCAACAACCTTGCATTAAGTCAAAATAAAATAAAATCATTCACAGAATATTATGACGACTACGATAATGGTGGACAAAAAACCAATAAATATGCTTTTACCAATATAGCCCTTTCACCCACTATTGTTCATCACTCAACACTTACTGCTTCGTTATCAAAAAATATGGAATTAAAATGGATGACAAAATTCGTAAGCAGACAGTATCTTGACAACACTTCCAGAGAGGACAGAAGCCTGGATCCATATTTTATCAATGATATACAAATCAACAAATCATTTACGAGCAAATTAGGGAAGAACACATCTATCATATTTCAGTTGAATAATATTTTCAATAATCTTTATACGCCAAATGGATATACATACAGCTATCAATATGGAGGTCAGGTTGTAAACAATAACTACTTCTACCCCATGGCAAAGAGAAATTGGATGCTTGCTTTAAATATTGCATTGTAGATTTTATTAAAAAATTGATTTATTGAGATAAAAGCTCAAAATCATTTTTTTTACAAAACTTGAAGAATAAGTTGCATGGAATAAAATTATTTCATGCGACTATTTATCAACCTGCTTATATTAGTCTTACTATTTGGATGTGGTACACAAAACAAGGTGACATATTCCTGGGTCAATAAGGATTTTCATACTTCAGCCCCATATAAAAAAATTTTTTTAGCTGCACTGATTGCCAATCCACATGTCAGAACGCACTTAGAGGAAGAAATGGGAGTTGCTGCCATCAAACATGGTTTGAGCATAGAAAGAAGCTGGGATTATTTCCCTCCTAGTTTTGGGAGCAGAAATCCTCCTTCTCGTGAGCAAATGATTGAGAAAGTAAAAGCATTGAATTGTGATATAATTTTTACAATCAATTTGGTTGACAAGAGAAGTGAGACCCGCTATGTTCCGAGTGCTATGGGATTTTATGGGCCATACCCAGGATATGGGTTCTATTTTAGAGGATATTACTCATATTGGTCGCCCTTCTTCTACGATCCTGGATATTACGTAACTGACAGATATTATTTTATGGAAGGAAATCTGTTTGATGCAAAAACCGAAACACTTGTCTGGTCGGTTCAAACTACTACGATCAATCCTTCATCGATAGAAGATTTCAGCAAGCGTCTTATAGAAACACTTCTTCAAAAAGCCATGGAAGATATAAAATGAGATTACCTACATGGAAAATTGATCATTCCAGGCAAGCATTCCTCCAACAACATTTGTAACGTTTGTGAATCCCATGGATTCCAATATCAAAGCAGCCTGGCCACTTCTATTTCCACTTCTACAGTAGAGATAAACTTCATTTTCTTTAAGATGTTCGATGGAATCAATCTCTCCCACCCTGATATTTCCGAGTGGCAGGAGAATTCCACCTATGTTAAATTCATCATGCTCTGATACTTCACGTACATCCACCAAATTCAAAGCTTCACCACTGTCGATTTTGTTCTTGAGGGTACTAACATCTATAGTTTTCATGGGTGTAAATTTATAAAAATTTAATTAGTGATCTGATGACTTTTCAGGCACTACTGGTCTTTCTGGCTTTGCGATCGAAAGCTTAACATCTACCAGTTGTCCAACCCTTAGAACATTCACATTGTTTTGTGCGTCATATGGTGGTGGATTTTGCCAGTACACGAATCCAGCGGTTGTATCAGTTATGCCAGGATCCAACATAATGTTTCCAGTTGAAATGCCATTTGATTCTAAGATCATTTTGGCTTCACCAAACGTCATTCCAAAAAGATCGGGAACCGGTAGTTCTGATCCTCCTAAACCCGTCCCAATCATCAAAGCAATCGCAGAACCCATTCTAACAGGAGTTCCAGGTTTAATAGAAACACCTCCAATCATTTGATCCCTGACTGCATTTTTTGCAATATCAGCTACATAAGTTGTATCCCCCATTTTTAGTCCAACCGATTTTAATTCAGAAAGTGCATTTCTTAAACTCATGCCAATTAGATTTGGCATTGGAATGGTAGGAGGAACTGTTCTATTGATGGTAAGATAAATCACCCTGTTCACCTTTACGGTTGCTTCAGGATCTGGAAATTGCTTGATGATGATGTTGGCTGGCAGTGTATCCACATATATAGAATCTTGGATCACAACTTCAAACCCTTTTTGCTCAAGGTTGGATTGTACATCTTCCAATAGTTTTCCTTTCACATCAGGAACCAACAAATAATCTCCATGGTTGGTAATTACATTCAACATCAATAGGAAAAATCCAATCAATAAAAAGGAAATGCCAACGCCAGTCAGAATATTCTGCCACAAAGGACTCTTGGTAATGAATGAAAAATCCATTTAATTATTTCTTTGATATCAATGCATCTTCAATCAGCATTGAATAAAAATCTTTTAAATCCATCCCCATTGCTGCAACTTGCTGAGGAACAAGACTTGCATCACTTTGGCCTGGAACCGTATTGATCTCAAGCAAATAAGGTTCTTGGTCTTTTTCATTTAAGATGAAGTCCATCCGCACTACTCCTCTACAATTAAAAATTGCATAAATACCTGATGCTGCACTTCTTACTTTATCTGCAATTTCATTGCTACATTCGGCAGGGGTTACCTCGGTTGATTTACCCTGGTATTTTGCTTCAAAATCAAAAAAATCGTTTTGCGACATTACCTCTGTGAATGGAAGTGTGATGATTTTCCCATTTGATTTAAATACTCCAATGGTAAATTCTCTTCCTGCAATAAATTCTTCCACCAATACTTGATCATCTTCCTTGAAAGCCTTGTCCAGTGCATCTTGCAAGCCATCAACAGACGGAAGTTTACTCATTCCAATACTGGATCCGCCATTGTTCGGCTTCACAAAAACAGGATACTGTAAGCCCTTCAGGAGTTGAGTCTTCTCATGATAATTCTCCTTAAAAAGATGAATGGATTTGGCAACTTTATATCCTGCTGCCCCAGCGATTGCTACTGTGTATCTTTTATTGAATGTAATTGCAGAGGTCGTAGTATCACAAGATGTATATGGAATATTCAGCAAATCAAAATATCCCTGAAGTTTTCCATCCTCCCCAGGTGTGCCGTGTATACCAATGAACACTGCATCAAAAGAAATTTTTCTTCCATCAATGGTCAAAGAAAAATCATCTTTATTCACCAAGACCTCTTCACCAGTCGATCGTTTGTGAAACCATTTTTCAGGAGTGATATCAATGCGGTAAAGATTATATTTTGTTGGGTCTATATGCTTCTCAATAGTGATCGCACTTTTATAAGAGATCACTGCCTCTGAAGAATACCCACCTGTTACCAAGGCAATGGTTGGGTTCGGCATGTATGTAAACTACTTAAATGTGTAATTTTTCTTTTTTGGACATCAATTCATCCAGAGTTTCTCTGTACACCTCATCTGGTACACAACAATCAACCGGACAAACTGCAGCGCACTGTGGCTCTTCATGAAAACCCTGACACTCAGTGCATTTGTTGGGAGTTATATAATAAGTGTCATTGCTGATAGGTCCATTTTTTTGGTCTGCATCAACAGTTGAACCATCCATCAAAGTGAAACTTCCCTTCACTGTGGTTCCATCTGCTATTGCCCACTCTACTCCACCTTCATAAATTGCATTGTTGGGACATTCTGGTTCACACGCACCGCAATTGATACATTCATCTGTGATTTTAATTGCCATATTATAAAATTTTAATAAGGTTGAAAAGGCATTAATTTTGCAGCCTGCTGACCCCTTAAAGTTAGCGCATTGGACTGAAAAATCTGGTATGAAATTAGAAAAAAGGATAGAAATATTAACCCAACTTGGTCACTATCTATCAACAGATAATCCAGCATACCATGAAACACGGCAACAAGCTTACTTAGAAAACAAATGGTTTTTGCCTGAGTATGCTTTTCATGCAGGAAAAGCCATTGCAAACAATATGCTGAATCCTGAAATTCTTCATTCATTTTCAGAGAAATACCAGGTTCCAGTTGACGCAAATCCAAACCTAACGGTGGGGATTGTTTTTGCAGGTAACATTCCTTATGTTGGGCTTCATGACTTGATTTGTACATTTTTAGTTGGATATAAATCTTCAATAAAACTATCCTCTAAAGACACTGTACTGATAAAAAAAATGATTGAATTTCTGTTGAAGAAGTATCCAGAAACAGGGGATTATATTAAGATCAGTGAAATGCTCAAAGGATGCAATGCATACCTGGCAACTGGAAGCAATAATAGCGCTAGGTACTTTGAATATTATTTTGGAAAATACCCTCACATCATCAGAAAAAACAAAACCTCTGTAGCGATATTAAATGGCACTGAAACAGATGAAGAATTAAACTTATTGGCAGATGATATTCAACTATATTTCGGATTGGGATGCAGAAATGTGACACAAATATTTGTTCCAAACGAATATGATTTTGTGCCATTGTTGACAGCATTAAAAAAATATAGCCACTACAAGGATCACGACAAATACAAAAACAATTTCGATTATCAGCTGACCATTGCGATCATGAATAACAGGTTTTACATGACCAATGATTCAATTGTATTGATTGAAAATCCTATGCCATTCTCCCCCATCTCACAATTACACTATCAATTCTATGATAAAAAGGATGATGTACTGAACTCATTAAACATGGAAGAAATTCAATGCATCATAGGGAAAGACTTCCTACCTTTTGGGGAAGCACAACAGCCAAAAATGGACGATTTTGCAGATGGTGTAGATACCATGGAATTCCTCAAAAATCTAACTCACTGATATTTCATAAATCCAAGCCGTATAAGAAATTGTTAAATAGGATGACAGGTTGACTGAAATTCAGTCAGGTTCATTTATTTGCATGGTGATTAGGCACAGAAATTGATAACATTATTAAAACAAAACATATGAACATTAGGCAAACATTGACCGTAGTATTAATCAGTGCCGCAACATCTGTTGCAGCTTTGTTTGGTTATGATTCATTTATTAGAAAGCCAAACTCCATTCAACAAAACATTTCGAAATTACCTGCCAGCTATGCAGGATTTTTTGACAGTAATAACAATGTCCCTGGACAGCCGATCGACTTCCAGCCTGCATCACAGGCAGCAGTTCCCGCGGTAGTACATATCACTACTACGATTGGCAACAACCAGGCCAGCAACAACCTGCCAAAAACAAGAAGGAGCCCATTCAGCGACCTTTTCGGCGAAGATTTCTTTGATGATTTTTTCAATGGTCCACAAATGAGGAGCATGCCTCAACGTGCTAGTGGTTCAGGGGTTGTCATCAGCGAGGATGGATATATTGTTACCAACAATCATGTTATTGATGAGGCCAGTGAAATCAAGGTAACGTTAAACAATAAAAAACAATACACTGCGAAGTTGATCGGAGCAGATCCCAGCAGTGATCTTGCACTTATTAAAATAGAAGAGAAAGGTTTGAATTTTCTTCTTTATGGAAATTCTGACAACCTAAAACTTGGGCAGTGGGTTCTAGCAGTGGGATATCCATTGAACCTAGAAACAACAGTAACAGCAGGTATTGTCAGTGCGAAAGCCAGGTCGCTTGGTCTAAATGCAAGAAAAAGCAACTCTCCTATTGAATCTTTTATACAAACAGATGCTGCAGTAAACCAGGGAAATTCTGGCGGTGCATTGGTAAGCACCAATGGTGAATTGGTGGGCATCGTATCAGCAATTGCATCTCCTACTGGTGCTTATGCAGGTTATTCTTACGCGATCCCGGTAAATATTGTGAAAAAAATCATCAATGACCTATTACAATATGGTACCGTTCAAAGAGCATACTTAGGCATCAGCTACTTGCCAGAAACTGCTCCTGAATCTGAAAAGACAAAAAACAATTACAAAGAGGGACAAGGTGTTTTAGTGCTTGAAGTTGCAAAAGATGGTGCTATGGCGAGCTCTGGTATTCAAACCGGAGATTATATTTCCAAAATCAATGGAACCAAAGTAACTGCAGGAAGTGAAATGGTTGAACAAATTGCGAGTTATAAACCTGGCGACAAAATCAATGTCAACTATATCAGAAATGGGAAAGAGTATTCTACAACCGTAACACTAAAAAATAAGAGCGGCACTTACGACATCGTAAAAAATACTGTTTCCGACAAACTTGGTGCAAGTTTTCAAACACTTGATAAAAAGAAAGCCAGTGACTATGGGGTGAAAGGTGGAGTTGTTGTTGGAAAGATCAGCAGTGGATTGATAGATGATCAAACCAGAATGAAAGATGGATTTATCATCTTGAAGGCAAACGGAGCAGAAGTAAAAACAGTTGAAGAGCTGAAGAGTGCTATATCAAAATCTCCGAAGAAACTTCTCCTTGAAGGATTTTATCCAGGGTATGATGGAGTTTACCAGTATCCTATAGAAATCAATGAATAATAAAATACAACAATTAAAAAGGCGGGAAGAATCTCCCGCCTTTTTAATTTACCCAAACTTTATACCCCCATCCTTTTAGATCAAGATATAGATGCTTTGCATTGATTGATCTTTTTTCATGGCTAAAAATCTCTGTATAGTCTGCATAAGGGGCATCCACTTCAAATTCAATATTGGTTAAATCGTATTGAGAAAAATTAATCATGACCAGACAGCAATGATTATCTACTTGACGTTTATAACTCAATATATGGTGCTCAATATTGTTCCTGATCAGTTTGAATGTTGCATGATCAGTGTTTTTTATAAAACATGGATGCTGTTTTCGCAATCTTAATAGCAACCTATAAAATTCTTGCAACTGAACAGGTTTTTGCCATTCGATACAATCCTTGTCAAAAAAAGCCAATCGCTTCAAATTTGGAAGTTCCTGCCCGCTGTAAATCAAAGGCAATCCCTTCCATGTTGATGAAAATAAAGCAAGTGGCAGCACCATCTCTGCATATTTCTCATACTCTGTTCCATTCCAACTATTTTCATCATGGTTGCTTGTAAACCAGGCTGCAAGGGCATTTTGAGGAATATGCTCATAATGATGCAGAATTTCACGGAGGGAATGAATGTTACGAGCACCTTCATCTTTGAAATGTTTGGCAGCATTCATCCATCGCCATGTATATGCACTGTCAAAAACCTGCATATAATCGAGATTGTCCAATGGATCAAGTTCCGCAAGCCAGAATAATTTTTTTACTGGCTCCAACGCAGTTCTTGCCTGCATCCAAAAATCAACAGGAGTCAGCATAGCCATATCACATCTAAATCCATCAATATCACACTCATCAACCCAGTACTTCATGGCTTCAATCATAGCAATCCGAAGTTCAGGATTGTCATAATTCAAATCAATTACATCATCCCAACCATGTGCATCATAAAATTTCCCTTCATGATCGATTTTATAATATGCTGGATAGGTGTTGGTCCATTCATGATCACATCCTGTATGATTTGCTACCCAATCAATGATGACTTTCATTTCATTTTGATGGGCGGTGGAAACAATATTTTTAAAATCATCAAGATTTCCAAACTCTGGATTAATTTCCCGGTAACTGGAACAAGCATAATAACTCCCTAAATTTCCCTTTCGGTTTTTAAGAGATATGGGAGTAATTGGCATAAACCAAAGCACTTCAACGCCCATTTCTTTCAGTCGGGGAATGTGTTTAAGAAATTCTCTAAAATTGCCTTCTGGTGTATACTGACGGGTATTTACTTCATAAACATTTGAATTTATTGCCCAACTAACCAGCCCAAATTCCTTCTTCATATGGTTAAGTTATGAAATGTTTTAGTCACCTATTGTTTAACTTTGCAAGCAAATGAAGCAATTCTCCATTCCGGTAAAATACAGAAGTCCTTTGATCAGCGCCATCAAATCAAAAAGAAGAGAAGCTGATAAGATGAAAAAGGATTTCACCCCGACCTCGCTTGACTTTGGGGCATTCGAAATTAAATTGGCTCGTCATTTTGGATTCTGTTATGGAGTTGAAAATGCCATTGAAATCGCTTTCAAAACTGTTGAACAATACCCGGATAAAAATATTTTCTTATTGAGTGAGATGATACACAATCCATTTGTAAATGATGATCTCATACAAAGGGGTGTACGATTTTTAATGGACACCAAAGGCAATACACTGATCCCTTTTGAAAAATTAACTTCAGATGATGTTGTAATCATCCCTGCATTTGGAACAACCATTGAAATCGAGAACAGACTCAAAGAAATTGGAATTCAGATTGAAAAATACAATACCACCTGCCCTTTTGTAGAAAAAGTATGGAACCGTGCTGAACAAATTGCATTAAAAGGATACAGCATTGTAGTTCATGGAAAACCTTCTCACGAAGAAACCAGGGCAACATTTTCACACAGTGATGTGCATGCACCAACACTTGTCATCAATGACATGGATGAAGCTGTTCAATTGGGCGACTTCCTTTTAGGGAAATATTCTGAAGATAAATTTTACGAAACCTTTAAAGGCAGATACAGCAAGGGTTTTGACATAGGAAAAGACCTGCAAAAATTTGGGGTGGTGAACCAAACAACCATGTTGGCTTCAGACACACAGGCCATCGCTGATTATTTGAAGGGTATCATGATCAAAAAATATGGACTAGACCCAAACAACAGTGAAAGTCACTTTGCAGACACAAGAGATACCTTGTGTTATGCAACAAATGACAATCAAACTGCAGTCAGTAATTTATTAAAATATCCTGCGCATTTTGCAATTGTGATAGGCGGAAGGAAAAGCAGCAATAGCTCACACCTGGTTGAACTTTGTGAAGAAAAATTACCAACATACTTTATACAATCAGAAGAAGATATCCTTTCAGATTCAACAATGAAATGTTTCAATTGGAGAACACATGAAGAATATTTCGCAGTGAATTATTTCCCAAAACAAGAAAAACCAATTATCGCTATCACAAGTGGCGCATCCTGCCCTGACGCCATTGTTGAGAATGTGATTTCTAAACTGGTATCTTATTTCCCTAACAGCAAACCTGTTGATGAAATTGTAAAGTCCTGGTATTAATCCTGAATCTTTTCTCTTGCCCAGCCCAATGCCAATTGAAGTTGCTCATCTGGTGTGAGATGGCTGTTATCTAGCACCACAGCATCTTCAGCTTTTCTGAGTGGTGAAACTTCCCGGGTGGAATCCATGTGATCTCTTTGTGCGAGATTGGACCTTATTTCTTCTATATGAATGGAGGGATTTTTGTCTGATAACTCCTTAAATCTGCGTAATACACGCACCTCATTGTCTGCCGTCATGAATATTTTTAATTCTGCATTGGGAAAAACTGCAGTACCAATATCTCTCCCATCCATAACAATTCCTTTTTTTTCACCAATCATCTGCTGTTGTTTCACTGCAAATTCACGTACCTGCTTTATTGCTGCGACTTCACTAACTTTTTCAGCCACCTCCATACCTCGAATAAATTGTTCTACATTTTCACCATTCAACCAAATTTCATTGTTACCATTTGAAGAATTGATTTGAAATGAGAGCTGGATGTTCTTCAAAGCAGCTATGACACTTGTCAGATCTTTTATATCAGTATTATTTCGCAAAAAATATAAAGTAATAGCGCGATACATTGCACCTGAATCGATGAAAATATAATTCAATTGCTTTGCCAATTGCCTGGCCATGGTACTTTTACCGCAAGACGACCATCCATCAACAGTGATGATGATTCTTTTCATTGATTCAATTTGTCGCAAAATTCATGCTTATTGAGTAAATCACAAAATATCTACCTTTGCAGCAAGCAAATATTATGTTGAAAATAGGTTTATTTGGTGTTGGGCATCTTGGGAAATTTCATATTAAAAATTGGAAAGAAATAGATCAAATAGATATAGTGGGGTTTTATGACCCAGATGATAAAAATGCTGAAGTGGTCATTGCATCATATGGTTTGAAACGCTATACAGATATGAACCAATTGATGGAAGATGCAGATGCCATAGATGTAGTAACACCTACCCAATTTCATTATCAGGTATGCGAAGCCGCATTGAGAAAAACTAAGCATGTATTTGTTGAGAAACCTTTGGCCAACAATATGCAGGAAGCAAGTGCACTGCTTAAACTCACAAAAGAGGCCAAAGTTAAATTTCAAGTTGGACATGTTGAAAGGTTTAATCCGGCATTTCTGGCATTGAACAAGGAAAATTTAAATCCGATGTTCATAGAAGTGCATCGACTTGCACAATTCAATCCACGTGGCACTGAAGTAAGTGTCATTCTTGATTTAATGATACATGACATTGACATTATTTTGAGCATCGTTAAGAGTGATATTAAACAAATATCAGCAAGTGGAGTGGCAGTAATGACTGAAACGCCAGATATTGCCAATGTCCGTATTGAATTCCACAATGGATGTGTTGCCAATCTCACTTCGTCGAGAATTTCCTTGAAGAAAATGCGAAAGATGAGGCTGTTCCAAAAAGACGCATACATAGGAGTTGATTTTCTTGAAAAAAAGTCGGAAGTAATTCGATTGAAAGAAGAAAACGAAGAGAGCGAACTGTTCACCTTTGAAATTGAAACGCCACAAGGAATAAAAAGCATTGTTGTCGACAATCCAACTTCCACCATTGATAATGCCCTAAAAGCAGAATTAACCTCTTTCAGAGATTCAATCGTTCAGGACACCAATCCGGTTGTTTCAGAATTAGATGGGTATCATGCGTTGGAAGTAGCCCACCTTATTTTAGATAAAATACAGAACCAGAAATCGAATTAGGATCTGCTCAAACCCAGGCGCCACTTGGCATACAAAAGATCCTCTGGGTAAGTGATTTTTATATTATGTTCTTCTCCTTCAACCGTAAAGACACGTACGCCAGTATTTTCAACTACTGTTGCCTCATCAGTAAACGCTTGGTTGAAATCAACATTAAAAGCATCCAATAAAATTTCAGCTTTGAATGTCTGAGGTGTTTGAACAGCATAAAGGTGTTCTCTTGAAACAACTTCTGATATACCAGTGTTAAGAACCCTTCTCATACTATCTCGAATTGGAATTATTGGTATAGCACTGCCCTTTTCAGATGCCATTTCATAACATCGTTGAATAAGTGTTTGGGAAACCAAACACCTGACTGCATCATGCACAAATATAATATCACCGGCTTGAGCATTTCTGATACCATTTTTTACAGAATGGAATCTTGTTTCACCACCTTGGATAATTTTTATTTGGTTTGAATATCCAAAATTCTTCAACAAGTCTTTTGTATAATCTATATAATGTAGAGGAATGACCAGATTAATACTGATATCAGAATACGCCTGTAAGTATGCATCAATGGAATGAAGTAAAATGGGTTTACCTTCCAACAACAGAAATTGTTTGGGCAATTCATTCCCCATTCGCAATCCACTTCCACCAGCTACAATTACAGCGAGCTTTGACATTAATTTGCTTTTTTTCTATTCATAATCACATAATAAATAGGAACCCCCAACAATGCAATAATCAATCCAGGCCATGTATATCCTGGTTTAAACTTTATCAACAAGACGCAAAAGCTAATACCCATAATGATGTAGATAAATGGAATTATAGGGTAACCAAATGCTTTGTATGGACGTTCAATTTCAGGACGTTTCTTTCTGAGAATAAAAATCCCAATGATGGTAAGCACATAAAAAATTACAACTACGAAACATACCATATCAAGTAATTCGCCATATTTTCCACTTAAACACATCAAGCTTGCAACCAGTGCCTGAGTCCACAAAGCCCATTCAGGAACAGCGTTTTTATTCAATGTGGATGCTTTGCTGAAGAACAGTCCATCCTGCGCCATGGTATAGTACACCCTTGCACCTGCCATCACGAGACCATTGATGCATCCAAATGTTGAAACCATGATCAATACTGCAATGATGGACCTCCCTGCCGCGCCAAATATCACGCTGGCTGCTGCAACTGCCAATCGATCCTCCTCAGGTTTTGCAATTTGCTCTAATGGCAACACATTGAGATACATAAAATTTGCCGACACATATATTAGTGTAACGATTAGTGTTCCCAGAAAAAGACTGAGTCCAATGTTGCGTTTTGGATTTTTTATTTCAGCGGCGATAAAAGTTACATTGTTCCATGAATCACTGCTAAAAATTGACCCAACCATAGAAGATGCGATCGCCCCTAATAAAGTTATTCCCCCAATTGACTCCCATGTAATTGAACCATCTGCATTAAGTAACGCTTTCTGTGAAAGCATTCCTGAAAGTAAATTATCCGACCAAAAACTTTTTTCGACAAAAAGAAATCCACACATAATCAATCCAAACAATGCCAACAACTTTGAAATGGTGAAAGTAGTTTGAATCAATTTACCTTCTTTTACGCCTTTGGTATTTACATAGGTAAGCACCAGAACAATGAAAATAGCAACGAGCTGTGCATAATATAGTTTAATAGATCCTATTGTAAGAAATACATTTTCATCTTTCAAATTGAGGGACGGGAAAAAGTACCCAGCAAACTTTGCAAAAGCAAC
Organism: Chitinophagaceae bacterium; assembly: GCA_017853575.1. Classification (GTDB taxonomy): domain Bacteria; phylum Bacteroidota; class Bacteroidia; order Chitinophagales; family Chitinophagaceae; genus Pollutibacter. The sequence goes on from JAFMJI010000008.1 coordinate 15,299, forward strand.
ACCCACTGCAGCAATAGTACCAGTTTGAATAACAGCAAAAAAGCTCCATCCATATAAAAATGCAATCAATGGATTAAACGCTTCACGTAAATAAACGTATTGACCACCAGCTTTGGGGTACATCCCACTAAGTTCTCCATAGCTCAATGCCGCACTGATTGTCATAAACCCTGTAATGAGCCATACCATGATCAGCCAGCCTGCGCTACCAACACTTCTTACGATATCGGCACTTACAATGAAAATTCCAGATCCAATCATTGACCCTGCAACAACCATGGTTGCATCCATGAGTCCTAAGCTGGGTTTAAACTCTTTTTGTTCAGACATAAAATGTTATTAAATGAAAATCCCGGTTCTTGGAACCGGGATTTAAGTTATGAAATTCGTTGCTTATTTTATTTTTTCTGACCCGAATTGTTGTAAGCTTTATTAAGTCCATCTACCACTTCATTGGTGATGTTGTAAGCTGAATCTTTGTAAAACAAAACATTCAAGGAATTGGATGTTGAGAAAATGTAGCTGTATCCTTTCTCTTTATTATAGGTTTCAAGAAATCCATTTATTTTATTCTTTAACTCTTCTAGCATTTTAACACCATCTGTTGAAATGGCATTCTCCATATTACGTTTTTGCTCCTCCAGGTTTTGCATTTTACCCTGATATGCGCGTTGAAAGTTTTCATACTCTGCCTGGGTAATAGCCTGGCCTTTCTTTGCAAACGCGATGCGTTCTTCTTCTATTCGCTGAAATGCTGTATTCAGCTGACGATCAGCATCTTCTTTTTTCTTGTCAAACTCCACCATTTTCTCTTTGTAATACTGGTATTTCTCTTGGATGGAGTCAAGATCCACATAAGCGATCTTCAATTTTCCATCAATTGCATTCACACTTGCAGCTGCTGGAGTGGATTTCTTCGTAGTTAAGAAAAGTGCAATGGCCAATATGCCCACAAGCAGAAAAAGCACTATGTTGATATTCTTTTGATTCATAAAAGGGGTTTTATAAAAAAGGGAGCTGTAAGCTCCCTTGAATTTTTATTCTTCTTCATCGAAGCTCATCACCTCTCTTGTTGTTTGCAACAACTCATATTCTTCCTTGCTTCCTACGATGAGACTTTCGTATTCTCTCAATCCAGTTCCAGCAGGGATATGGTGACCAGTGATTACGTTTTCTTTCAATCCGAGCATATCATCTGCTTTACCTTGGATTGCCGCAGAAGAAAGTACTTTGGTTGTTTCCTGGAACGATGCCGCAGAGATCCAGCTTTGTGTACCCAAAGAAGCTTTGGTAATACCAAGCAAGACTGGTCTTGATGTAGCAGCGTGCGCATCACGGTATTCGGCCAATTTCTTATCTGCTCTGCGAAGAATTGAATTCTCTTCACGGATTTCACGCAAACTTGCAATCTGACCTGCTTTCAACACTTCTGATTCTCCCGGATCAACTACTACCTTCTTATCGAAAATCCAGTCGTTCTCGATGTTAAAGTCGTAACGATCTTCAAGATCTCCTTCCAAGAAGCGAGTATCTCCTGGATCTACTATCTCAACTTTTCTCATCATCTGACGTACAATAACCTCGATATGCTTGTCGTTGATCTTAACACCTTGTAAGCGGTAAACTTCCTGAATTTCATTCACTACATATTCCTGAACAGCAAATGGACCTTTAATAGATAGGATATCTCCAGGAGCTACCTGACCATCAGACATTGGTGTACCAGCTTTCACGAAATCACCATCCTGAACGAGGATTTGTCTTGTAAGGGTGACAAGATATTTCTTGATTACTCCATCTTTTGCTTCTACAGTGATTTCACGGTTACCGCGTTTGATCGCACCAAAGCTTACCACACCATCAATTTCAGAAACGACAGCAGGGTTGCCAGGATTTCTTGCTTCAAACAATTCAGTTACACGTGGAAGACCACCCGTGATATCTCTCAGTTTACCCAAGATTCTTGGAATCTTCACCAATACCTGACCAGCAGTAACATCGTCTCCTTCTTCTATAACGATATGTGATCCAACTGGAAGGTTGTATGTTTTTTCATCCTTTCCAATTACTTTGATAGAAGGAATCTTGGTTTTATCTTTTGATTCGATAACTACTTTCTCTCTGTGTCCAGTCTGCTCATCAGCCTCTTCGCGGAAAGTAACACCATCAATTACATTTTCAAATGCGATCTTACCTGCAATTTCTGCAACGACAACGTTGTTGAATGGATCCCATGTACAAATCACATCTCCTTTAGCTACTTTCTTGCCCTCAGTGATAGCAAGTGTAGAACCATAAGGAACGTTATTGGTGATCAACACACGATCATTCTTCACATCCATGATACGCATTTCAGCAGTACGTCCGATGACAACCTGAACATCTTTCCCTTCGTTATTCTTAGCTTTTACAGTTCTTAATCCATCAAACTGCACAGTTCCTTCAAACTTGGCAGTGAGGTGAGATTCAACTGAAGCAGAACCTGCAACACCACCCACGTGGAATGTACGGAGCGTAAGCTGTGTACCAGGCTCACCAATTGATTGTGCAGCAATGATACCAACTGCATCACCTTTTTGGGCAATGTTTCCAGTTGCAAGGTTCAAGCCATAACATTTCACGCAACATCCACGCTTGCTTTCGCAAGTAAGTACTGAGCGAATTTCAATGGTCTCAATTCCTGCATCCTCAATTTTCCTCGCATTGTCTTCATCAATTTTTTGTCCTGCTGCAACCAACAACGTATCAGAAGTTGGATCATAAACATCATGCAATGATGTTCTTCCAAGAATTCTATCATACAATGGTTCAACAATATCTTCATTGTCTTTCAATGCACTTGTTGCAATACCTCTTAACGTTCCGCAATCCTCTTCTGAGATGATTACATCTTGCGCAACGTCCACCAAACGACGGGTCAAATAACCTGCATCTGCTGTTTTCAATGCTGTATCGGCCAAACCTTTACGTGCACCGTGTGTAGAGATGAAGTATTCCAATACACTCAAACCATCTTTAAAGTTTGAAAGGATTGGGTTTTCAATAATTTCAGATCCGGTAGAACCACTCTTTCTTGGCTTCGCCATCAAACCTCTTAATCCTGCCAACTGTTTAACCTGTTGCTTACTACCTCTCGCACCTGAATCAAGCATCATATAAACAGAGTTGAAGCCCTGCTTATCATCTGCCATTGCACGAATCAAGGTCTCAGTAACTTTGGTATCCACCCTAGACCAAATGTCAATGATCTGGTTGTAGCGTTCATTGTTGGTGATCAATCCCATATTATAATTGTCCCAAACCTCCTGAACTTCAGATGAAGCCTGGTCAATCATGTCTTCTTTTTTCACTGGCAGTTGAAGATCCTGGATATTGAATGACAATCCACCACGGAATGCCATGCGGAATCCAAGTTCTTTGATGCTGTCAAGGAATTTTGCAGTGGTAGGAACATTGGTGATTTTGATGATGTCACCGATGATTTCACGGAGACTCTTCTTGGTCAACAATGCATTAACATATCCAACTTCAGCAGGTACTGCCTGGTTGAACAGCACACGTCCAACAGTTGTTTCAATGAGCTTCTTTTCAAGCTGACCATTGTCGTTTCTAACGTTGGCCTTTACTTTAATATAAGCATGCAAATCAACTCTGCCTTCGTTGTATGCGATGATAACTTCTTCTGCATTGTAGAAACGCATTCCTTCACCCTTCACAACATCTGTTGCTGTATTTCTTTTTCCTTTGGTAATATAATACAAACCAAGTACCATGTCCTGAGAAGGAAGTGTAATTGGTGTACCATTTTGCGGGTTGAGGATGTTATGAGATGCGAGCATGAGCAATTGTGCTTCGAGTACGGCAGCATGGCTCAATGGTACATGCACCGCCATTTGGTCTCCATCGAAGTCGGCGTTGAACGCAGAACATACCAATGGGTGCAGTTGAATTGCTTTTCCTTCAACCAATTTTGGCTGGAAAGCCTGAATGGATAAACGGTGCAATGTTGGGGCACGGTTTAACATTACAGGATGACCTTTCAATATGTTTTCGAGGATATCCCAAACAATAGCTTCCTTGCGATCAACAAGTTTACGCGCAGATTTTACTGTTTTAACAATACCTCTTTCAATTAATTTTCTGATGATAAATGGCTTAAACAATTCTGCAGCCATATCTTTCGGTAATCCACATTCATGCAATTTCAATTCAGGACCAACCACGATAACAGAACGACCTGAATAGTCAACACGTTTTCCCAACAAGTTCTGACGGAAACGTCCTTGTTTACCCTTCAATACATCACTCAATGACTTCAACGCTCTTCCGCCTTCAGCTTTTACAGCATTTGATTTACGGCTGTTGTCGAATAGAGAATCAATTGCTTCTTGCAACATTCTCTTTTCATTACGAAGGATTACTTCAGGAGCTTTGATCTCCAACAAACGCTTCAAACGATTGTTTCTGATGATCACTCTTCTGTAAAGATCATTCAAGTCTGATGAAGCAAAACGTCCACCATCCAAAGGAACCAATGGTCTCAATTCTGGTGGAATAACTGGAATGTATTGCATAACCATCCACTCAGGACGGTTTACGATTCTTGAATTTGCATCGCGGAATGATTCTACTACGCTCAAACGCTTCAATGCATCAGCTTTACGCTGTTGTGAAGTTTCTGTTGCAGCAGCATTTCTCAATGTATAGCTGAGAGAATCCAATTCAATTCTCAACAACAAATCATGTACTGCTTCAGAACCCATCTTGGCGATGAATTTCTGGGGATCTTCATCAGGCAAGTATTGGTTTTCTTTTGGAAGTGTATCCAAAATATCGAGGTATTCTTCTTCAGTAAGCAAATCGCCTTGCTTTTTGCCTTTGTCTTCCAAAATACCCGGTTGAATCACTACGAATCTTTCGTAGTAGATGATGCTCTCCAATTTTTTAGAACTGATACCCAACAAGTATCCAATTTTGTTTGGCAAACTTTTGAAATACCAAATATGTACGACTGGAACAACCAATTTGATGTGACCCATTCTCTCTCTACGCACTTTCTTCTCTGTAACTTCAACACCACATCTGTCGCATACAATGCCTTTGTACCTGATTCTCTTATACTTTCCGCATGCACATTCGTAGTCTTTCACAGGACCGAAAATCTTTTCACAGAAAAGTCCATCTCTTTCAGGCTTGTAGGTTCTGTAGTTGATGGTTTCAGGTTTCAATACTTCACCAAAAGACCTGTCTAGGATGGAATCCGGAGAGGCAAGGCTGATGGTAATCTTGGAGAATTGAGATCTTGGACGGTTGTCTTTTTTGATAGCCATAATAGATATCTGTTTTTACATCGCATACTTCGCATAAAACAATCCCATCAAGGCCATGAAAAGCCTTTCAAATGTTATTGACAATCAATAACTTACGAGCAAACAAGATTGGAAAAATACGGGCATGCCAAATTTAAGGAGGGCAAAGGTAGCAAAAACGCAACAATTTTCAATAAAATTCTTCGATTTTGCAGTTAAGTAATAATGATGGGTTTTTTAGGAGTTCCTTTCCCGGAATTTTTCTGCAATAATAGCCTGAACCGGCACCCCTTTCAATTTACTCTCCAGCCAGGACAAAATATCAAGATAAAGGAAAGACCTTGCCTCTAATGGATTGTTTTCCAATGGTTTAAGTTCATCAAACAGAAGTTGTAAGTGCTCGTTCATTTCCTTCCTCGAAAGAGAAAATACTTTTCTCAAAAAAGCGAAAATGCTGGTTTCGACAGAACTAAGGTTTTTCATATTCGACATGAATCGATAAACAGATTTTACCTGGCTCTCAATGATCATATCATTCCCCAATTCATAATGGCTGATCAAATGCAATAAACGGGCATAACACTGGATGTCTGTTCGAAGATCAGCTTTCCAATGAATGATTTTATTTAAGTATTCAACGGCCTTTGCATAATCACCATATCCGAAATACATGCATGCAATTTTGTAGTAGAAAACAAGCGTTCGATGTTTATCCAATTGCAACTCATAAGTCTGTAATTTTTCTTCGATTTCTGGAACGAGTTTCAATCCCTCAGAAAAACTTCCCTGTAAAAAATGTTTATTGATTTTTGCCAGATACAAATAAACAAATCCCTGAACGCTGTTGTTAATATTTGCCTCTCCTTCTTTGGAACTACAAAATGCGGAGAAGCGCTCTAAATCAGTTTCAAATTTTTTATCATTCCTCAACATGAAATGGGCATTCAACAAATTGTGCATGCCCTTGATGAATTGTTGAGGTTCTACTTTGATCATGTTGGGCTCTTTTTCAAACAAGTCAACCCATCTTGCACAATGCTTGTAGTAAGACAACATGTCTTGTAGTATAAATCCATACCAGGCCTGACTTTGGCTCAAATAAAGCTTTTCATAAAATCCTGTAAATTCTACTGCATCTTCAGGCATATTTTGTTGATAAAACTGTTTTATAGATGCAACATCTTTTTCATCACGAACATGCCCGTTCTTAATGTACCAACCATACAATTGCAAAGCAAGATTGCTTAGTTTTCCAACCATGGAGAGTCGAGCACTCAAGTCATTCATTTCCCCTGCCAATATTTCTGCACGGTCATCAAAGCTTCTTGTTATATGTAATGTTTCTATTTTCTTTTCAAAGAACAAGGCCTGTACCCAGAAGGTTATTTGATTGTAACTATTGGCAAGCTCCTTGATCTTTTGTAAAATTTTTAAACTCTGATGATATAATCCTTTGTTGTATAAAATTCTTGCATGATCCAACATTTCATGCAATTGGATATCAACAGATTGATCATTTCGAATCAACCGCAAGCTTGTTAAAATCTGTTTGTAGAGGTGTGCCTTTAAATTGGAAAGCTGTTGTTTTTGGATGGATGGGTTTTTCTTTAAAATGGATTCTTCATCATATACATCCATCTTATCAATGGCATCAAACAATGTGATGATTTTAAGTTCATCTGAGGAAATATTTCTACTCACATAGAGTTTAAAATTCCTTTTCTCCCCTTTTTCAAGGGTTTTAATGAGCTGAAACAATTCATCTGCTTGTCTGTTGGGCATCGTAATTATCTTTCGGCAAAATCCTTGTCAATCAAGGCTTTTATGATGATTTTGGGATTTTACAAAGCGTAAATTACAACCCATTTTGGGTTATTTAAAAGAAATGGTAAAGTTAAATTCGTAGACAGCCGAAAAAAGGCAATCAATATTTACAAGGATAAACATTGAATGTATGACCGAGGAAAAGATTTTCATATTTGATACAACCCTCAGAGACGGAGAGCAGGTACCAGGTTGCAAATTGAACACAAAAGAAAAAATTGAACTGGCGCTGGCACTGGAAGACCTGGGAGTAGATATCATCGAAGCTGGCTTCCCAATTTCAAGTCCGGGAGACTTTGAATCCGTTTCAGAAATCTCTAAAATCATCAAAAAGTCTGCTGTCTGTGCATTAAGTAGAGCGGTTCAAAAAGATATAGAAGCAGCAGGGGAAGCACTTAAACATGCAAAAAACGGAAGAATTCATACGGGTATTGGCACATCAGATTCACATATCAAAAGTAAGTTCAACAGCAATAGGGAGGATATTTTGCAACGCGCAGTTCAGGCTGTAAAATGGGCAAAGAAGTATACTGACAATATCGAGTTTTATGCAGAAGATGCAGGTAGAACAGAAAACGAATATCTAGCACGGGTCATTGAAGCGGTGATTGCAGCAGGTGCAACAACGGTAAATATTCCAGATACGACAGGCTATTGCCTTCCTCATCAGTATGGCGAGAAAATAAAGTTCCTGATGGAGAATGTAAAAAACATTGATAAAGCAGTTGTATCCTGCCATTGCCACAATGACCTTGGACTTGCTACTGCAAATGCAATTTCAGGAGTGATGAATGGTGCAAGACAAATTGAATGTACAATCAATGGACTTGGTGAAAGAGCTGGCAATACATCTTTGGAAGAAGTGGTGATGGTGTTGAAACAACATCCTTATCTCGGAATATACACAGATATCAATGCATCCAAATTAAATCCAATGAGTCGCCTGGTATCAGATACCATGCGAATGCCGGTTCAACCAAACAAAGCAATCGTTGGAGCAAATGCATTCTCACATTCATCAGGAATTCACCAAGATGGATTTTTAAAAGATGCACAAACATATGAGATCATTCGTCCTGAAGAAGTTGGCGCTGAAACATCAAAAATTGTTCTAACTGCCAGAAGTGGAAGATCCGCACTTGCCTATCGTTTGAAAAACCTTGGACATGATTTCGACAGAAATGATGTGGATGTTTTGTATGACAATTTTCTTCAATTGGCCGACAAGCTGAAAGAAGTAAAAGATGAAGATTTACAGACATTATCAAATCAATATATCGCTTCAAAATAAATGGGAATTCAAAAACAAATAGCTGTATTGCCTGGGGATGGAATTGGTCCGGAAGTTACCAACCAAGCGGTTCGTGTTCTAGATACCGTCGCCAAAAAATACCATCATCAATTTTCATTTCAGTTTGCATTGATGGGAGCAGATGCGATTGATAAAACTGGTGACCCATTACCTGAATCAACTCTGCAACTTTGCAAAACAAGCGATGCTGTTTTGTTTGGAGCTGTTGGCCATCCAAAATATGACCAGGACCCAGATGCAAAAGTCAGACCAGAACAGGGTTTGCTGAAACTGAGAAAAGAACTTGGACTATTTGCAAATATTCGTCCAGTTACAACATATACTTCGTTGCATCATCTCTCCCCGATCAAATCGAATTTGCTTGAACATGTTGATTTTGAAATTTTCAGAGAGCTGACGGGAGGAATATATTTTGGAAAGAAAGAATTATCTACTGATGGTAAATCAGCAACGGATACTTGCACCTATCATGTTGATGAGATTGCCAGAGTTGCTCATCTTGCATTCAAGCGTGCTCAACAGAGAAAAAGAAAACTTACGCTGGTTGATAAAGCGAATGTCCTGGAAACATCAAGGCTTTGGAGAAAAACAGTCAATGACATTTCAACTTCATACCCAGAAGTTGAAGTGCATCAAATGTTTGTTGACAATGCTGCCATGCAATTGATCATCAATCCTGCACAGTTTGATGTAATTCTTACTGAGAACATGTTTGGAGATATTTTAAGTGATGAAGCAAGTGTACTTGCTGGATCACTTGGATTACTACCATCTGCCTCCATTGGATCAGGAACCGCTTTGTTTGAGCCTATTCATGGTTCCTATCCACAAGCTGCAGGCAGAGACATTGCTAATCCAACAGGAGCAATTCTTTCAGCAGCCTTGATGCTGGATCATTTTGGTTTACATCAGGAGGCATCAGAACTAAGGAGTGGAATTGAATGGACCATTTCCAATTCTTTTGTAACAATGGATATCGATCCCATCAATTTTTATTTCACTTCCACCATCGGTGAACTGGTTTGTGATTTTATCATGAACAGAGTAGAAGATGCCATTCATAAAGCAAACATTCAATTAAGAAAATCAACCATAATATAACTGACCAATATGGCAGAATTAAATAAATACAGTAAAACCATCACCCTTGATCCAACGCAACCTGCTGCTCAAGCGATGTTTTATGGCATTGGTTTAACCGATGCAGATTTGCAAAAAGCACAGGTTGGTATTGCAAGCATGGGTTATGATGGAAATACTTGCAACATGCATTTAAATGAACTTGCAGCCATCGTGAAAAAAAGTATTTGGGAGAATGATTTGGTGGGACTCACCTTTCACACGATTGGCGTAAGTGATGGCATGTCGAATGGAACAGATGGGATGAGATATTCTTTGGTGAGCAGAGATGTAATAGCTGATTCAATAGAAACAGTGTGTGGTGCACAATATTATGATGGATTGATTACCGTTCCTGGATGTGACAAAAATATGCCCGGTTCCATCATGGCCATGGGTAGATTGAATAGACCATCCATCATGGTTTATGGCGGAACGATTGCCCCAGGACATTATAAAGGTGAGGATCTGAATATTGTATCTGCATTTGAAGCATTGGGTAAAAAAATTGCAGGTCAGTTGGACGAAGCCGATTTCAAAGGTATTGTCATGCATTCTTGTCCGGGTGCAGGCGCCTGTGGAGGAATGTATACTGCAAATACAATGGCATCCGCTATCGAGGCAATGGGAATGAGTCTTCCCTACTCTTCTTCCAATCCTGCACTGAGTGAAGATAAAAAGAGAGAATGTGCAGAGGCTGGAAAAGCCATCAGGGTGTTGTTGGAAAAAGACATCAAGCCATCAGATATCATGACACGCAAAGCATTTGAAAATGCATTGACGATCATTATGTCATTAGGCGGTTCAACGAATGCTGTATTGCATTTAATTGCAATGGCACATAGTGTGGGTTTGAAATTAACACAGGATGATGTGCAGGCAGTAAGTGATAAAGTGCCTGTGATAGCAGATTTCAAACCAAGTGGAAAATACCTGATGGAGGATCTACATAACATTGGCGGTGTTCCACTCGTAATGAAGTACTTATTGAAAAAAGGATTGATTCATGGTGATTGCTTAACTGTAACAAGTAAGACAGTTGCAGAGAACCTTGAAAATATTCAAGACATCGAATTTGATCAACAGAAAATTATTCTGCCATTAGAAAAACCCATCAAAGCAACTGGTCATCTTCAAATTTTGTATGGAAATATTGCTGAAGGAGGAAGTGTTGCTAAAATAAGTGGAAAAGAAGGAGAAAAATTTGTTGGTCCAGCAAGGGTTTTCAATGGTGAGAAAGATCTCATCAATGGAATCAGCAGTGGACGAGTAAAAAAGGGTGATGTCGTAGTCATAAGATATGTTGGTCCGAAAGGAGCTCCTGGAATGCCCGAAATGCTGAAACCCACATCAGCCATTATTGGCGCTGGATTGGGCAAAGAAGTTGCATTGATTACAGATGGCAGATTCAGTGGAGGCACCCATGGATTTGTAGTTGGTCACATTACACCTGAAGCATTTGAAGGTGGTATGCTCGCATTCATACACGATGATGATATTATAGAAATTGATGCTTCTAAAAATACCATCAACGTAAAAATAGAAGAGCATACTATAAACGCCAGAAAACAAGCATGGCAGAAGCCAGCTCTCTCCGTAACAAAAGGCATTCTGTATAAATATGCAAAACAAGTTACTACAGCTGCTGAAGGTTGCATAACTGATAAATAAATTGAAATGGAAACAAAAACATTGAATAAACAAACAGAATCAATAAATCAGGCAATAGAGATTACAGGAAGTGAAGCGGTGATGAAAGCCATGATTGCTGAAGGCGTAGAAACTATCTTCGGATATCCTGGGGGTGCCATCATGCCAATCTATGATGCACTGTATGATTACAGAGATCAGCTAGAACATATTTTGGTAAGACATGAACAAGGGGGTATTCACGCTGGACAAGGATATGCAAGATCATCCGGCAGAACAGGAGTAGTTTTTGCAACGAGTGGACCTGGTGCAACAAATCTTGTTACAGGTCTGGCAGATGCAATGATCGATTCAACACCACTTGTTTGCATCACCGGACAAGTATTTGCACATTTATTAGGGACTGATGCTTTTCAGGAAACGGATGTAATAAATATTACAACCCCAGTCACAAAATGGAATTATCAAATTACTGATGCAAATGAAATTCCAGAAATTCTTGCTAAAGCATTTTACATCGCAAAAAGTGGTAGGCCTGGTCCGGTATTGATTGACATTACCAAAAATGCTCAATTGCAAAAATTCAATTTTACGGGATACACCCCATGCAATCATATCAGAAGTTACAGACCAAAACCAATCGTAAGAAAAGAGTATGTTGAGGCTGCTGCAGAAATGATCAATCAAGCAGTAAAACCATTGGTTTTGTTTGGACAGGGAGTTATTCTTGGGAAAGCAGAAAATGAATTTAAAACTTTTATAGAAAAAGCAGGATTGCCAGCAGCATGGACAATCTTAGGTTTGAGTGCACTACCAACAGATCATCCACTGAATGTGGGAATGTTGGGTATGCACGGAAATTACGGTCCAAATCTGTTAACCAATGAATGTGATGTATTGATAGCAGTAGGTATGAGATTTGACGATCGTGTAACAGGAAGATTAGATAAGTATGCAAAACAAGCCAAAATCATTCATTTGGACATCGATCCATCTGAAGTTGATAAAAATGTAAAAGCTGATATTCCTGTATGGGGAGATTGTAAAGAGACACTTCCGATGTTGACGAATCTCATTAAATCAAACAAACATGAAGCATGGCTTAAAAAATTTAATGACTGTACAGCTAAAGAACAAGAAGCAGTTATTCAAGATGAATTGCATCCAACAGGTGAAATTATGACAATGGGTGAGGTCATTGATCAATTGAATCAATTGACAAAAGGTGATGCCATCATTGTTACAGATGTTGGACAACATCAAATGGTGGCATGTAGGTATGCACATTTTAATAAAAGCAAAAGCAATATTACATCAGGAGGATTGGGAACAATGGGATTTGCTCTTCCCGCAGCAATTGGAGCAAAATACGGAGCGAAGGATAGAACTGTTATTGCAATCATTGGAGATGGTGGCATTCAAATGACCATTCAGGAATTTGGAACCATCATGCAAGACAATGTAGATGTTAAAATTCTCATTTTAAATAACCAATTTCTCGGAATGGTAAGACAATGGCAACAGCTGTTTCATGAAAAACGCTACTCCTTTGTAGACATCAAGAGTCCCGATTATGTAACCGTAGCAAAGGGATACAGCATTGAAGGAAATTCAATAAAAGAAAGAAAAAATTTAAAAGCAGCACTGAAAAAAATGTTGGATCATAAAGGACCTTATTTGTTGGAAGTCTTTGTTGGAAAGGAAAACAATGTCTTTCCAATGGTCCCTCAAGGATGCAGTGTTAGTGAAATCCGTTTAAAATAATTCAACATGAAGCAAGAATACACAATAACAATATATACTGAAAACCAGGTGGGATTGCTTACAAGAATTGCCATTATGTTTTCGAGAAGAAAGATAAATGTAGAGAGTATGAATACCTCTCCTTCTGAGGTTGAAGGCATTCATCGCTTCACGATTGTTATCAATGTTACAGAGGATGTTGTGAGAAAGCTGGTACGTCAAATAGAAAAACAAGTTGATGTGCTGAAAGCTTATTACAACACAAATGATGAAATCATCTGGCAGGAACTTGCATTGTATAAAGTTCCCACTGAGACCATTGCAGAAAAAGCAAAAGTTGAAAGACTTTTAAGAGCATATGGCGCTAGAGCGGTTGTTATCAGAAAAGATTATACCATTTTTGAAACAACTGGACAAAGAGAAGAGACCGATACACTAATCAATGTGTTAGCACCATTTGGTCTCATTGAATTTGTAAGGAGTGCCAGGGTTGCCATCATCAAAGACAGCAAAGGATTTCACGAAAAACTAAAAGAGTTTGAGGAAACAGAACCAGTAAAACACTTGCTTGCAGAGGATATAACACCAGAAAAAGCAGCTGAATTGGAGAATTAATTTTTTTATCATTTTAATAATCAAAATAAACAGCAATTATGGCAAAATTAAATTTCGGAGGGGTTGAAGAAAATGTAGTGACCAGAGAAGAATTTCCACTTTCAAAAGCTCAAGAGACTTTAAAAAATGAAGTTGTAGCTGTGATAGGCTATGGCGTGCAGGGTCCTGGCCAGGCTTTGAATCAAAAAGAAAATGGCATCAATGTTATTGTTGGCCAGAGAAAGAATTCAAAATCTTGGGACAAGGCTGTTGCTGATGGCTTTGTGCCAGGAAAAACTTTATTTGAAATTGAAGAAGCGCTGGAGAAGGGAACCATCATTTGCTATTTGTTGAGTGATGCAGCACAAATTGCCATGTGGCCGACTGTAAAAAAACATTTAACTCCTGGAAAGGCATTGTATTTTTCACACGGCTTTGGAATTACCTATAGAGATCAAACCGGAATTATCCCACCAGCAGATGTTGACGTATTTCTAGTTGCTCCAAAAGGATCGGGCACATCATTGAGAAGGATGTTCCTGCAAGGTAGAGGCTTGAACTCAAGCTATGCAATCTTTCAAGATGCAACAGGCAAAGCAAAAGACAGAGTCGTTGCACTAGGAATTGCAATTGGAAGCGGATATCTGTTTGAAACAGATTTTAAAAAAGAAGTATTCAGCGATTTAACAGGAGAAAGAGGAACATTGATGGGTGCGATTCAGGGAATTTTTGCAGCTCAATATCAAGTGCTACGTGATAAAGGACATACTCCTTCAGAAGCTTTCAATGAAACAGTTGAGGAATTGACACAATCACTCATGCCATTGGTTGCAGAAAATGGTATGGATTGGATGTATGCCAACTGTTCAACTACTGCTCAAAGAGGAGCACTTGATTGGTGGAAAAAATTCAGAGATGCTACTTTACCTGTGTTCAATGAATTATACAATAGTGTTGCAACTGGTAAAGAGAGTCAGCGTAGCATCGACAGCAACTCACAGCCCGACTATCGTGCAAAACTTGAGGTTGAACTGAAGGAACTAAGAGAGAGTGAAATGTGGCAGGCAGGTAAAATTGTAAGAAGTTTGAGGCCCGAAAACCAATCGAAATAAACTTATACCAACCTAAAAAAGGAGCAGAAAATCTGCTCCTTTTTCTTTGAATTCTGCCCTGCTTATCTACTCGTAATGTATATTTGTAAAAATTTTTATTTTTCATGAACCTTCACGAATATCAGGCCAAAGAATTGTTGAAAAAGTATAATGTACCCGTCCAAGAGGGTGTTGCATGCAGCACAGTTAATGAAGCAGTAACAGCATACAACGATATCAAAGAAAAAAGCGGAAGCAAATTCGCTGTAGTGAAGGCTCAGATACATGCAGGTGGAAGAGGAAAAGGACAAATCAAGGAAAATGGCATCAACGGTGTAAAAGTTGGTAAAAGCTTAGAAGATATCAAAGAATTTGCAGAAAAAATATTGGGAGGAACATTGGTGACCATCCAAACTGGTCCTTCCGGCAAAGTGGTCAACAAAATACTCGTAGCGCAAGACATGTATTACGATGGCCCCACGGAAAGAAAAGAATTCTATCTGTCTATTTTATTGGACAGATCAAAAGGTCAGAATGTAATCATGTACAGCACTGAAGGCGGAATGAATATTGAGGATGTTGCACATGATACTCCTGAGAAAATTTTCAGAGAATTGGTTCATCCAGCTGGAGGTCTACTCCCCTTTCAAGCAAGAAAAATTGCATTTAACCTCGGACTCAGTGGAGATGCCTTCAAGAACATGGTGAAATTTGTAACCAATTTGTACAATGCATATGTAGGCTTGGATTGTTCAATGCTTGAAATTAATCCGCTTTTTAAAGCTGCTGATGATAAAATCATTGCAGTGGATTGTAAAATGAATTTGGATGAAAATGCCTTGGGCAGACATCCAGATTTACAGGCCATGCGTGATCTTACTGAAGAAGATCCAACAGAGGTTGAAGCAGGTAAATTCAATTTAAATTTTGTAAAACTTGATGGAAATGTAGGATGCATGGTGAATGGTGCCGGATTGGCCATGGCTACGATGGACATGATTAAATTAAGCGGCGGTGAACCTGCCAACTTCCTCGATGTTGGAGGTACAGCAAATGCACAAACAGTTGAAGCAGGTTTTAAAATTATTTTACAAGATCCAAATGTGAAAGCCATTCTCATCAATATATTTGGTGGAATTGTAAGATGTGACAGGGTTGCATCAGGCGTAATTGAAGCATATAAAAACCTGGGAAATATCCATATCCCTATCATCGTTCGTTTACAGGGCACCAATGCTGCTGAAGCAAAAAAACTAATCGATGAAAGTGGACTGAAAGTTCAAAGTGCCATTTTACTCAGCGAAGCAGCAGAACTTGTGAAAAAGGCTGTTGTCTAGCGACAAACATAATACAACGATTGAAAAAGTTCCTTACCCTACTGGTGTTGGCTACTGCCATACATTCTGGTGCTGTATCACAAAGAAAAAACGAAGAGTACAGATATTTCATCAAGAGAGCTCCATCCCCTATTCAGATTGACGGTATTGAAGACCCTGTATGGTCTGTTGCACAAAATGCAACTGATTTTCAAATGGTGCTTCCAATGGACACCAGCAAAGCGAAAATAAAAACGGATGTTAGAATGTTTTACGATTCATCCGGCATTTATCTACTTGCAGTGAACTATATAGAGCCTGGGCAAAAATTCATGGTTGAATCATTGAAACGAGATTTCAACTTTGGAAAAAACGACAACTTCCTTTTATTTATGGATCCATTCAATGACCAAACAAATGGATTCACATTTGGATCAAATGCAGCAGGTGCACAATGGGATGGTCTTTTGTATGATGGTGGAAAAGCAGATCTCAACTGGGATAACAAGTGGAATTCCTCAACGAAATACTACAAAGATAAATGGGTATGGGAAGCATACATACCATTTAAAACCATTCGGTATAAAAATGGGATAAAAACATGGGGGATACAATTCAGCAGACTGGATATTTCAAAAGCTGAAAAATCAAGCTGGGCACCAGTTCCCAGACAATTTCCAACTGCCTCCCTCGCTTATACTGGCATATTGGTTTGGGATCAACCACCCCCAGATGCGGGTCAAAATATTTCTCTGATTCCATATGTACTCAGCGGTGGATCAAAAAACTATGTTGCAAATACAGCAACCAAATTCAGAAATGATATTGGATTGGACGCGAAGGTTGCAGTTACGTCATCCCTCAACTTGGATCTTTCCATCCATCCAGACTTTTCACAGGTAGAAGTAGATAGACAGGTTACAAACTTGGACAGGTTTGAACTGTTCTTTCCTGAAAGAAGACAATTCTTTATTGAGAACGGAGATCAGTTCAACAACTTTGGATACGGAACCATTCGTCCATTCTTTTCCCGAAGAATTGGACTGAATGCTCCTATACAATATGGTGCCAGACTCAGTGGAAAATTGAATAAGAACTGGAGAATGGGTTTTATGAACATGCAAACCGAAAGAAATATAGAAACCAAAACTCCTATTCAAAACTACACTGCATTTGCTATCCAGAGAAAGGTGTTTGCGAGATCCAATATTGGATTATTGTTTGTCAATAGAGATCAATTGTTGGGCAAAGACGAGAAAGGCCCTACATATCTTGCCAATCCTTTTAATAGAAACATTGGCCTTGAATACAACCTAGCCTCTTCGAATAATTTATGGACAGGTAAATACATGGTTTTAAAATCCTTTTCGAAAAACACATCTGGAGATGATTTTACACATGCCGGCAACATACAATACAGCAGTAAAAAATGGCTGATCGGATATCAACAAGAATCCGTTGGAAAGCAATACACGGCTGAAGTTGGGTACGTGCCAAGAAAAGATTACTTTAAAATATCACCATCGATTTCAAGAATATTTTTCTCAAAAAATCCAAAAATTACCAGCCACACGATCAAGGTGATGAACTTTGATTATTTCACCAGAAAACTAAAGCTAACAGACAATACAACTTACCTGGCTTACACATTGACCCTGAGAAATCAAGCAACTTATACTGCATGGGTGGCCCACGATTATATCAAGTTGCTTCAACCATTCGACCCAACTAACTATACCAAAGATACTTTGGCAAGAGGTACGCAACACCGTTGGAATTCGGTCGGACTTGAACTTGCATCAAAACCGCAACAGTTGCTTACCTATTTAATCTCAGGTAGATTTGGAGGATATTATTTTAATGGAAATAGGACATTTATTAGTGCTGACCTAGGATATCGTCTACAACCATATTTTAGTTTGACCATGAGCACGAGCTTCAATAATATTTCACTTCCTGCACCATGGAATGATCACACATTTTGGTTGGTTGGACCGAGAATTGATGTAACGTTCACGAATAAATTATTCTTCACTACTTTTCTGCAATACAACAATCAGCAGAACAACATCAACATCAATACAAGGTTTCAATGGAGATATAAACCAGCATCAGACCTGTTTCTGGTGTATACAGACAACTACTACCCTGCTCCATTCAATGTAAAAAACAGAGCACTGGTTTTGAAGTTTAATTACTGGTGGAATCTATAAGTAGACGACTACATTTTCTTTGCATCTTCCAAAAACTTGGCCAAACCTATATCCGTTAGAGGATGTTTGAGCAGTCCAAGTATTGAATCCAGCGGGCAAGTGCAAACATGTGCTCCTGCTTCTGCAGATCGAACAATGTGCAGTGCGTTTCGAATGGATGCAGCAAGAATTTGGGTATCAAATCCCTGTAAAGAATAAATATGATTGATCTGACCTATGAGTTGAACACCATCCCAGTTGCTATCATCAACACGACCTATAAATGGTGAAACATATGTTGCGCCTGCTTTAGCAGCAAGTATTGCTTGTCCTGCTGAAAAAACCAGCGTACAATTTGTTCTGATGCCATTGTCTGTAAACCATTTGATGGCTTTTATACCATCTTTGATCATAGGTACCTTTACAACGATATTTTTATGAATGGATGCTAATTTTTTTCCTTCCTCAACCATTTCTTTAAAATCTGTTGATAGTACTTCTGCACTTACATCTCCATCAACCAAAGCGCAGATATCAGCGTAATGCTTGAGGACATTGTCTTGACCCTTGATCCCTTCTTTAGCCATTAAAGAGGGATTGGTAGTAACCCCATCAAGAATACCCAAATCGTTTGCTTCTTTGATATGTGCAAGGTTAGCTGTGTCGATGAAAAATTTCATGGCTTATGATATTTGGCAGCAAATTAATTAAAAGAAGAAGAAAGTTTGGCCTGAGATATTCACAAAAAATAGCAGGTTGCTTACATCGCACCGCTCAACCACCTACCCTTGCTACCTTCCGGTCCTGGGGGAGTTCAGCAGGAGCTGGTCGTGTAAGACCTGCCGCCGCAAATATACAAAAATCACTGAAGTGTTCGATTGAACTGACTGTTGATTTGACGAATTGCTAACAATTGATCGGATCTTCCGCCCAGTTCACGATAATAAACCAACACCATGTAATTGTTTTCAGTTTCCCAGGCATCTTGTTCGATAATGGACGAATTGTATGATACTTTGCCATTTATCATTTGACGAACTGCGTATTCGTAATCATAATAACCTTGCTTCAAAAATAAATTTGATTCATAGACACCTTTCTCTGCATTGAACTCCATCTTGGCATCTTTATCATCTCCATAATTCGTCAATCTACCAATAATATACAAGTCGCCTTGCGCTAGCGCAAGTCCATCTTTAGGCCTAAAGGTGAAATGAACCTTTGCATAATCTGCGTTCCAAAATGGATTTAAGTTATCAATGGTCTCGTTTATAAATAGTCCGTTGAGATCACGGTAGTAAAAATACTGTTTGGGCAACCTGGGCTGATCTTCTTTTACAAATAACTCATTAGACGCATTTGTATTTTGTTGTTTAGTTACTCTATCACCCAGCAGTCGGAAACTGCGTAAATTAAGCCACCTATATTCTTTACCAGCAGGAAAAACCATACTGTTCTCATTGTTGTATTGCAACATTCCCTGTCGAATGAAAGTTGGCTGATTAATAGACAGCAAATTGTCCCATCGATAGTTTTGTAAAACTTTTAATTGTAATTGCTGTTGTGGATATCTGATATCCATGTTTGTTGTTTCAAGCTGAATCTGGATTCTGTGGTGAGTCTGAAAATATTGTTGGTTATAGGGCTGTGTAATTTGCAAGGCAACATTCAATTTTTCCTCCACCACCAACATTCGTCTTGTAAATGCTAACTTATTTGTATCTCCATCCAAGTATACTTTCACCAGATAATTTCCAGACTTTGTAGGCATACAATTTTTATCCGGCAAATTTGTCTGGTAATGGGTATAACGGGTTAATGCAATACTAGATGTCTTATAATTATTTATCCGAATCTGACTGAATCCTTTGGCATAGTCAAAATAATTTAATTGCGCAGGAAGCCAGTCAGCATTGCAGAGCTGAATAGAGTAATAGTAATTCTTTACTCCTCCATCCAAATCATCAAAATGCAATTCAAGTAGGTCGGTGGAATTCAGTCGTACGATTGGGTATGAAATTGGATCAGCATATTTATATAAAGAAACCGTTTTAATATTTGGCAAATAAGTTTTGTCTGGAGATGCCTGTGACAAAACAGCACAATAAACACCCAAAAACAAAAAAACCGCAACCATCCTTTTCATGTCAGACACTTATTCAACGAATTTAATCAATAATTGATTTGTACATTTATAACTCAAACTGAATTATTGAAACTCTCTTTTTACATCTCTAAAAAACTGATATCAGCTCCTCAAAAGGCTTTTTCGGCGTTGATCATGCGCATCAGTATCATTGCAACTGCAGTAAGTGTTGCAGCAATGATAGTAGCCTCATCCTTTGTGAATGGATTTCAACATGTAGTTGCAGAAAAGATTTATTCTTTTTGGGGACATCTTCGAATTGAACATTATGAACCACTGCGTTCCACCAATGCAGAGGCAGCATTGATCGAAAAAAATGATTCCCTTGAAAATTTTTTACAAAAATATTCTAACATTAAAACCATTGCCCCTTTTGTAACGCATTCAGCAATTTTAAGCGCAAACGGAACTATTGAGGGTGTGATGATCAAAGGAATATCTTCCAGTTACCCACCAGAAAATCTCAGCAAGTATTTAAAAAAAGGGAGCATTCCAAATTGGAAAGACTCAGCACAACTTCAGCAAATACTTCTCTCTACAACCATTGCTAGTCAACTGAAGACAAAAGTTGGTTCCTCCATATTGGTAAATTTCATATCGAAAAATGGCGCATCACCTAGGGTACGCAAGATGATCGTTGCTGGCCTATATAGTACCGGAATCGATATTTATGACCAGGCCTATGCAATTGGTAATTTGGAGTACCTAAATAAAATCAATCAAATTCCTGTTAGCTCGATAAACGGATACGAAATCCAACTGAAAGAAACTTCGCAGATGGATCAAACCGCAAATCAGATTTTCACCTTTCTGCCCATTGGATGGAATGCCATTACTATCAAGGACCTTTCTCCTGAAATATTTGACTGGCTTGCATTGCAGGATACAAATAAATATATATTTCTTGGACTGATGCTGGTTGTTGCTATCATCAACTTGATCACTTGCTTAATCATTCTATTACTGGAAAGAACCAATATGATTGCAGTTTTAAAATCACTTGGTGCAAGAGACAAGCTGGTACAAAGCATTTTTATATACTATGGAAGCTGGATTGCATCAATTGGAATTTTATCTGGAGGAATACTGGGTGTTTTATTATGTCTAGTTCAACAAAAATGGCCATTTATTAAATTAAACGAAGAAATTTATTATGTCAGCACAGCTCCAGTACAGTTAAATGCAATTCAAGTTATTGCAATTGTAGTAGGAACTTTTCTCATAAGCATGATGATCTTGTTGCTTCCCTCAGCAATCAGCAGAAAGATCAATGTTTCGAAAACACTCCAGTTCAAATAGCTATTTCTTAACTACCGATAATATAATGGATGTTGCAATAGCGGCATTCAAAGACTCTGCCTTACCGTGTTTGGGAATAGTAATGCGTTGATTTGTCAATGCAAGAATTTCATCTGAAATACCAACAGACTCATTCCCGATCACGATGAAGCAGTTTGAAGCGATGGATGCTTCATGAATGGAAATACCATTCAAAACTGCAGCGTATACTGGGAAATCTGCATGCATAATAAGAAAGTCAGTTAATGCTGTATAAAAAACATTTACCCTCAATATACTTCCCATTGCAGATTGAACAACTTTGGCATTGAAAACATCAACCGTATCGGGTGAACATATGATGTTTTTGATTCCAAACCAGTCACATGTTCTAATGATGGTTCCGAGATTTCCAGGATCTTGAATATGATCAAGTACTATGGTAACTCCATTGAAAATTTGTGTTTTAATATCAATTTTTGGTAACTCAACCAAAGCAATGACTTGCTGAGGTGTTTTTTGAGAAGAAATTTTTTGAAGTTCAAAATCTTCAATTATACTTATGGCAATATCAGATGGGATTGATTGTTTGTGAATGAACTCCCATTCCTTTACTGCATATAATTTTTTTATGGCTTGATTCGCTTCTTTCAGCAACTCCTTTACCATTTTAACACCCTCAACCGGAAAGAGCTGCTCCTGTTCTCTAAATTTTTTATGGGATAAACTTTGAATATATTTGATGTCTGATTTACTGAGCATTTGCGGATTTAATAATATTGGTTGAATTACAGAATTAAATACTCTTTTTTAACAACAGTCTTCCTGACACTGTTCGTAGTGTCTTGCACTGTGGTTAAGAAAGCACCAAAGGGAGCATTCCATTTCGAAAATAACATAAAATTTGATGGCAGTATAACAAAGGACCAAGAGACCGAACTAAAAAATAACTTATTTACTCAAATTGAAGACAGTGTTCAAATAAGGGTGGCTTCAAAAATCCCCTGGCCCTCCTTCCCCTTTATAATTCCAGTTCAGGTAATTGAGAAACCTACCGTGTTCAATAAACCTGCAGTTGATCAGTCTGTATTGAACATGAAAAACCTGATGTCAAATATTGGGTATCGTAAAGCATCTATTCAATATGATACTTCATCAGTAATATTTAAAACCCAACGTCGTGTCAAAACTCTGTTTACAGTTCAACCAGGGCCAAGGTATCTGATCGACACATTGCTATATTCATTTAAGGATTCAATATTACAATCACTCGCAACGAAGAAGTCAGAAAATGTCATCCCTCCAAAAGGCGCACCATTTGATTTTAACCTTATAGATGGTGAAATCAACAGGTTAACAGATATTTTTCAAAACAATGGCTTTTATAAAATAAATAAAGAAGACATTATTGCAGAAGTTGACACCAATTATATCGAAATATATGATGTAAGCATTGACCCATTTGAAGTTGCTAGCAGATTAGCCACTATTCAAAACAGAAAAGATCAGCCAAATATTCGGGTAACGTTCATGCTGAGGCCCAATATCGACAGCAGCCATTACAGTGCCTATAGAATTGGTGGATTAACCATTTATCCTGATGTTAAAGCTGAAGATATTGTAGAAGAGCTAGACTCAACGTTTGAAAATAAGAATGAAATTAAAGTTATTTCAAAGCATCAAACTTTTAATGATGTATTCATCAGGCAAAATATTGCGATGAAACCTGGTTCCTATTTTCGAAGAGATGACTATAGTAAAACGTTGAACAATTTCAATAAACTCGGCACATGGCAAAATATTAACATTGCTAATAAAGTTGATGAAAACAGAAAAGCAATTGATTATGTAATGAGTCTTCAGCCTACCAAGAAACAGTATTTCGGAATTGACCTTGAAGGCAGTAGCATTATAAATACATCACAATTATCACAAATAAGCAGCGGACGGATTGGTGTTGCGACCAATTTTACTTTAAGAAACAGAAATATTGCAAAACATGCGATACAGTTAGAAAATAGTTTAAGGACTGGAATTGAATTCAATAATTTCAGAAAAATACTTTCAGGAGAAACTTCCCTGACCAACAGAATAACCATTCCATGGCTTGTTGCGCCAGTAAGTTCAGGTGCAAAGGCTTTTTTTCAACAAGCAAAGACAATTGCATCAGCTGATTTCGCGTATATTGATCGTTTCAGGTTTTTTAATCTTAATACCTTCAATACATTTTTTGGATATGATTGGAAGCCGAATCCAAATACATCCTGGCAAATCAAACCCATCAACTTTGAGTATACCAGGTTCAAACCCGATAGTTTATTTCTTGAATCGATCAAAAATTTTCCATTGTTACAATATACCTACAACAATGGACTGATTGTTGGAACGAACGCTTTATTTAACAGAAATGTTACTCCCAATAATTTAAACAACAAAACCTTGATTAAATTTTATGGAGAAGGAAGTGGAGTTTTAGTAGGCGCCCTGTTTTACAATCAAACAAAACCTGGAAAATCTTTGAGTAATCTTTACAGGTATTTCAAATTTGATGCAGAGATCAAACATATCAGGATAAGAAAAGAAAACAGCACTTTATTCAGACTCTATGCTGGTGCGGGTTGGGCATTTACAACAGGTTCAAGAAAAGGCCAGGTTTCTCTTCCATTCTTTAAAAGTTTTATTGCAGGCGGACCCAACAGTATGCGTGGATGGCCAATCCGAAAACTTGGAATTGGATCAAATATCTTTTATGATACAGTGGCAAATGGAACGTTCAATGATAAGTATGCCGACATACAATTGGAGGGAAATATAGAACACAGGTTCAACCTTTTCCCTTTCTATGGTTTCATGATGAGGGGTGCAGTATTCACAGATATCGGTAATATTTGGTTTAGAAATGATTTGGATGGTGGACTGAAGAATGCAGGTTTTAAATTGAATAGATTGGGCAGAGATTTGGCGGTGGCAAGTGGCGTAGGCGCAAGAGTTGACTTCAATTATTTTCTGTTAAGATTTGATCTTGGATTTCCTATAAAAGATCCGAGATACAGCCCAGACAACAAAGGAAATTCAAATATTGAAAGATTTTTTACACCCAAGTATGGTGGATGGTTTGTAAATGGTGTATGGCACAAACCCAGCTTTCAGTTTGCCATTGGATATCCTTTCTAGTTAGTGATTTGATTTCAGCAGTTCCTGCATTTTGGTAACCATTGAATACGTTGCAGGACAATATTCAATATTCTGATGATGTACGTGCATATAATCAACCATTTTCTTTTTGGTCAGGTGTGGAAATCCAGCACAATCAGCAGGTCGTATACTATAAATAGAGCAGTAATTTGTTTTGAGGTCTAAAAACTGACAAGGTGTTTGTTTATTCATCCAATCACCATTGCGATCCTTATATAACCATTTTTTCTTGAATTGATCAGGAGTTTGTTTGAAATGGGATGCAATTCGTTTGATGTCCTCGCCAGTAAAAGTTGGCGTCATTGTTCTGCAACAATTAGAACATTTAAGGCAATCCACCTCTTTCCACACTTCCTTATCAACCATTGCTGCAATATTATCGAGTCCCTTGGGCGGCCTATTTTTCAATCTGGTTAGAAAATTTCTAAGTGATTTTTTATTCTTTGCTGCTTTGATTTTGAAAGACTTGAAACTGAACTCAATTGCTTTTACCACAAGAAGAATTTAATTATTAAATTGAGTCGCGAATTTAGTCGATTATTCCTAATAAAGAAACTTAGTTGCGCTCAAATGTGGGAAGCATACAAGAAAGGATTCTTGGTTCATCTGCAATTGGAAAAATCACTTTCCATGAATACCATCCAGGCATATGGCTTGGATTTGGAAAAACTGATTCAATTCATTGAGATAAAAGGACAAAAAAAAGAACCTGATCAAGTAACATTGCAGGATCTGCAGGAGTATATCAAGTGGATTGCCGAATTGGGCATGAGTGAAAGATCACAGGCGCGAATAATTTCAGGAATAAAATCATTTTATAAGTATTGTCTGCAGGAGGAAATAACGAAAAAAGATCCAACAGAACTTCTTTCCTCTCCCAAACTCAAAAGAGCATTGCCAGACACACTTACATTTGAAGAAATTGAATCTATTATTCATCAAATCGATTTGAGCAAACCTGAAGGGATGAGAAACAAGGCAATGCTGGAAACCCTTTATAGTTGTGGAATGCGCGTCAGTGAAATCATCAACTTAAAAAAATCAAATCTGTATCTGGACATAGGTTTTGTACGGGTAATTGGAAAAGGCGATAAAGAGAGATTGATTCCCATCGGTACAGCAGCTGTCAAATACTTACAAATTTATCTTCAGGAAGTGCGTGTCCATATTGCAATATCTAAAGGTGCCGAAGACATCGTTTTTCTCAATCGAAGAGGTAGTAAGCTTTCAAGGGTAATGGTGTTTTATATCATTAAGGAGTTGGTACAAAAAGCCAATATTCAAAAAAATATTTCACCTCATACTTTCAGACATTCATTTGCAACACATCTTGTTGAAGGAGGGGCTGATTTGAGGGCAGTTCAGGAAATGCTCGGACACGAGAGTATCACCACCACTGAAATATACACGCACTTGGATAGAAACTTCCTCAGAGAGACATTAAAAAAATTTCATCCGGGTTTCAAAGAATTGAACAATTGATGATAATTTGTCTCATTTGATTAATTTGCAAAAAAATTGACCGTATGAAAAAAATAATCGTAGCGCTGTCTTTGATCAGTTTTATTGTTTCAGCACAGGGACAATCATTAAGAGTACCCGCTCCTTCTACAACACAAACTGTAAAGCAGGAGTTCGGATTAGGATCAATTGAACTCTCCTACTCTAAGCCCAACATGAGAGGAAGAAATATATTTGGAGATCTTGTTCCATTTGGAGCAGTTTGGCGCACAGGAGCAAACAATGCGACAACGCTCACTTTCAGTGATGAAGTGAATATTGGCGGAACGAAAATACCGGCAGGAAAATATGGCTTGCTTTCTATCCCTGGTGCAAGCGAGTGGACCATCATCATTTCAAAACAAACAGATGTAACCTCACCATCTGCATACCAGCAAAATATGGATGTAGTGAGATTGAATGTTCCAGCTGTTTCGCTTCCTTTTGCAATAGAATCTTTTATGATTACGTTTGAAAAAATAAGAAGCAACGAATTGGAATTGATGATCCTTTGGGATCAAACCATGGTTAGTTTTCCGATCAAAGCGGATATTGACAGCAAAATCATGACTCAGATAGATAATCTGATTAACAATGATACCAAGCCGTATTACAATGCAGCAATGTACTATATGGACAACGGGAAAGACCTTAATAAAGCTGCTTCATGGCTGGAAGAGGCTACAAATCAAACACCCAATGCATATTGGGTATGGTATCAAAAGGCAAGATGCCTATCGATGATAGGTAAAAAAGCAGAAGCAAAAGTTGCATCCAGCAAATCACTTGAGTTGGCCAAGGCAGCAAAAAATCCAGATTATGTTACACTGAATGAGAAACTTCAAGCAAGCTTAAAATAACAAAGAAGCCCCGTTGAGGGGCTTTTTTATTTACAGAGTAAAGTCATCCAAATATTTTCATAACGAATGTAATTCAGCCTAAAAACCATATTGGATATCTTTGCAAATTTCATTGCAGCGGTTCCCTCATCATCCCTATTAAATTCAACGATCTGAATCTCACGTGAAAAATCCACACTTCCTTTCCCCCACCATTTATACATGGTTTCTTTGAGTGACCAGAACAAGGTTGAATAAACAACACGATGTTGCGCTCCAGCTGATGCCAACAGATTTAATTCATGGTCGTTTAAGAATTTTTTTTCAATTTTTAATACTCGCTCATGAATAGGTTCAATATCAATTCCAACCTCATTTTTGTCTGAAATTATTGCCGCAGAAAAGCCGTTACAATGAGAGAGTGAAAATTTTAATTCATTGTTTCTTAGAACTGGTTTTCCACCTTCAAGTATTTCCACCTGATTGAACGGAAAGTTTTCGTGCACTGTTTGCAAGGCCATTCTTGCAGCAAGTTGTTGTTTTGCTCTTTCTTGGTTAGCGGCATTTGATCTATAATTAATTGCAGATTCAAAAAAAGGAATATCTTCTTCGATCTTCCAGAGTCCCAACTGAAACGCATCTCCCTCCTTTTGATAAACCAGTGGCATGGTGTAAAATTAAGCTTTCGCTTGTTCAAACTTTGTTGAAAAAATAAATTAGAAAAATACTTATCAATGACGAATTTCGGGACGCTAAAATGTAGTGGAATGATTCTATCTGACAAGCGAATTATGGAAGAGATGGAAAAGGGAACGATCAAAATCACCCCTTTTGACCCATCTTGTTTGGGTAGCAACTCTTATGATGTTCACTTAGGAAAATGCTTGGCAACATACAAGAATCATATTCTTGATGCCAAATCGCATAACCAAATAGAATATTTTGATATCCCTGATGATGGATTTGTACTATATCCGCATATTTTCTATCTAGGTGTAACACAGGAGTACACTGAGACACATGAGCATGTCCCATTTCTCGAAGGAAAATCATCTACTGGTAGATTGGGAATCGATATACATGCTACTGCCGGAAAGGGGGATGTAGGTTTTTGTGGAAATTGGACATTGGAGATTTCTGTTAAGCAGCCAGTGAAAGTCTATCATGGTATGCCAATTGGGCAATTGATTTATTTCCCTGTTGAAGGCGAAATTGCGATAAAGTACAATCAGAAAAAGAACGCCAAATACGCTGGACAGCCAGACAGGCCCATCGAAAGCATGATGTGGAAGAATAAGTTCTAGGCTCCTGCAATTTCGATAATACCCTACATTTGATGAAGCAAGTCATCAAATGAAAATTCTGCTTACAGGATCAAATGGAATGGTGGGCTCCAACTTATCAAAAGAGTTGAGCAACTCTGGTCATTTCGTTCTTGCAACTGGGAGAAACGAAAGAAGGCTTCCCCCAGCATATTTACACGATCATTTCCTGTATCAATCAATGGATATCCGAAACAAAGATGAAGTAATTCAAACAATTACCGGATTCAATCCTGATGTAATTATTCATGCGGCAGCAATGACACAAGTAGATGATTGTGAACAAAATAAGATGATTAGCTACAGTACTAATGTAGATGGAACAGACAATCTTATTCAAGCTGCTGGTGAGGTGAATGCAAGGTTTTGCTACATCTCAACCGATTTTGTTTTCAGCGGAGAGAATGGTCCTTATGTTGAAAATGATGAAACCAAGCCGGCGAACTATTATGGTATGACAAAGGAGTTGGCGGAACACCATATAATGGAAAGTGGTTTGCACTGGACGATCATTCGTACGATTTTACTTTATGGCAAGGCTGATCAGTTGAATAGAACCAATTTTATTTACTGGGTGAAAAACAATCTTGAGGCGGGAAAACATATCAATGTAGTTGCCGATCAGATAAGAACACCAACGTATATACCCGACCTTACCGCGGCGATCATCAATAGCATAGAAAAAGGATCCAAGGGCATATACCATGTTTCTGGAAAAGATGTTTTGAGTCCCTATCAAATGGCCCTAGCTGTTGCAAATAAATTGGGATTGGATGATTCTTTCATCCACCCTGTTGATGCAAGCAGTTTCAGTCAGCTAGGCAAAAGACCCCTAAAAACAGGCTTTATCATAGACAAGGCAATTAGAGATTTGAATTATGCTCCAAAATCATTCAAAGAGGCACTCGATCTAATATTTTAAGACCCTGATTTTCAGGCTTCCAGGATGTGGATAATCTCTCATTCAGGCTGATGAAAAGGACCAGATTTTTCATATTTTATCGTTAGATTTGCGACCGCTAACACTACTGAATCCCTTCGATACTTGCCCAAAACTTTAGATCAAGTAGACATGTCCAAAAAAATTACAAAGATTGGCATCATGACCTCAGGAGGCGACGCTCCAGGTATGAATGCATGTGTCAGAGCAGTAGTTAGAACAGGCCTCTTTCATAAAATGGATGTATATGGAATTACCAGGGGCTATTCCGGAATGATAGATGATGACATCCATAAAATGGACTCCAGAAGTGTTGCCAACATTATTCAAAGGGGCGGCACCATCCTGAAAACAGCAAGATGCAAGGAATTCATGACTCCAGAAGGAAGAAAAAAAGCATACAATAACCTTAAGAAACATGGAATCAATGGATTAATTGTAATTGGAGGAGATGGTTCATTTAAAGGAGCCCAAATCTTTTCTAATGAATATGATATTCCTTGCATTGGTATTCCAGGAACCATTGACAAGGATATTGCAGGTACAGACTTCACCATTGGTTTTGATACAGCCGTAAATACTGCCATTGATGCGATTGATAAAATCAGAGATACAGCAGATGCACATGACCGACTTTTTATAGTTGAAGTAATGGGAAGAGATGCAGGTTATATAGCGTTGTACAGTGGAATTGGAACCGGAGCAGAACATATTTTGATCCCTGAACAAAAAACAGACGTAGAAGCAGTTGTCAAATCATTGCAAGAAAAAGAAAAAAGAAAAAAGCTCGTCAACATAGTTGTAGTTGCTGAAGGAGACGATTTTGGAGGTGGCAATGAACTTGCAAAAATCATCAAGGAAAGAATCCCTGGATTTGATATCAGGGTAGCAATCCTTGGACACGTTCAGAGAGGCGGTGCTCCATCGAGTATGGATAGGATGATTGCCAGCAGAATGGGATATTCTGCTGTAAATTGCTTGCTGGAAGGAACCCACAATGTAATGGTGGGCATTGTAAACAACAGGATGCATTACACTCCCCTAGACAAGGCTGTAAAGGCAAAACAAAGAATCAATGAAGATTGGCTTAAAATGGTAAAAATATTGGCCAGCTAAATAAAACAGCAGAGAAGTGTCTCTGCTGTTTTAGTGTTTAACTAAACCTGATAAGATTATGAGTAAGAATATCGGAAAATACTTTCACCAGCAAATGGATAACGAAGCTGGAAATCAACATATCAATCACAGAACAAAAATTGTTGCAACAGTTGGACCAGCATGTGATACTTATGAAAAATTGCTTGAACTTGTAAGAGCTGGTGTGAATGTGTTCAGACTTAATTTTTCTCATGGTGCTCACGAAGACAAGAAAAAAATCATTGACCATATCCGCAAGATCAATGCCACGGAACCATATAACATAGCAATTCTTGGAGATTTACAGGGGCCAAAGCTTCGTGTAGGGGAAATCGAAAACAATGCTCTGCCAGTAAAGGAAGGCGATATTTTAACACTCACCAATGAGAAGTTAGTTGGAACAATGGAAAGAATTTATGTTTCCTATCCAAACCTTGCTGGTGATGTGGTAATTGGAAATACCATTATGATCGATGACGGAAAAATTGAAGTTATCGTTCAAGATATACTCCCAAATAAAGATGTGAGGGTTAAAGTGAAATTGGGCGGAATTATATCCTCAAAAAAAGGACTTAACCTTCCTGATACAAAAATTTCTCTCCCAGCGCTTACTGAGAAGGACCTGAAAGATCTTGACTTTATTATTGAAGAAAAACTTGATTGGGTTGCACTTTCATTTGTAAGAAAGGTTGATGATATCATTGGAATCAAAAAAATTCTTAACGAAAAAAAGAGCAAAACAAAAGTTATTGCAAAAATTGAGATGCCTGAAGCATTGGAAAATATTCGTGAGATTATTTTGGAATCGCATGGCATCATGGTAGCAAGAGGTGACTTGGGAGTTGAAGTGCCTATTGAAAAAGTACCTCTCATCCAACGTCAATTGATTAGAAAATGTTTACACCGCGGCAAACCTGTTATCGTTGCTACACAGATGATGGAAAGCATGATTGACAGGGTAAAACCAAACCGTAGTGAAAGTACTGACGTTGCCAATGCTGTTCTTGAGGGTGCTGATGCTGTTATGCTGAGTGGTGAAACAGCAACCGGTATGCATCCAGTTTTGGTTGTAGAAACCATGAGAAAAATCATCATTGAAGCTGAACAATCCGAATATAGATACAACCGAGAAGAAGATATCAAACCCTTACCACAATCTCCTACCTATATCAGTGATGCTGTTTGTTTGACAGCTTGCAAATTGGCTGAAAGTACAAATGCAGATGCACTTATTGGAATGACTCAATCTGGCTATACAGCATTTATGTTAAGTTCCTACAGACCGAAATCACATTTATTTATATTCACAAAAGAAAGAACACTTGTGAATCAATTAAGTCTTAGCTGGGGAGTTCGCGCTTTCTACTACAGTGAAGAAGAGAGTCTTGATGAAATTATTTCTGACCAAATTCAGATTTTAAAAGAACGTGGATTCATTAGAAAGGGTGAAGTGGTTGTTAACACTTGTAGTACCCCAGTTGAACTTCATCTACCAACCAATACCATTAAGGTCAGTACAGTTGAATGATTAACCATAAAGGTTTAACAATCTATACCGATGGAGCAGCCCGTGGAAACCCAGGAAGGGGTGGCTACGGAGCTATACTTATGTGGAAAAACGATTCAAAAGAAATTTCTGCTGGCTTTTCACACACGACAAACAACAGGATGGAACTGCTTTCTGTGATAGCAGCACTTGAAAGCTTGAACCGTGATGGCTTGGATATTGAAATTTATTCAGACAGTAAATACGTTGTTCAAGCAGTGAATGAGGGATGGCTGGAGAACTGGATGAAGACCGACTTCAAAGGTGGAAAGAAAAATAAAGATCTTTGGAAACGATTCTACTTGATTTACAAGAAACATCAAATAAAATTCATTTGGGTAAAAGGACATGCATCCAATCCTTACAACCAAAGATGTGATGAGCTGGCTACTGCAGCTGCAGACGGAAATAATTTACAAGAAGATGTGGGGTATTCAGTTACCGGTTAATTGGTGGCAGCAGAATGAGCAAACTTTTTGATTAGCTCATTTGCACCAAATAGTAGAGCACCAAATACAACAGTAGCTAGAATACTATTTGCATAAAATGGTAGCCCGTCATAATATACCTGCATGAGTCCGGTCATTGTTTTAGGACGATGATATCCACCATTTCCCATCCATACCATAAAATTAGATATGATGAAAAATACTGTTGGGGCAGTAAAACTGGTTTTTGCAATGGATGATAATTTAGCAGCATTCGTAAAGAATCCAATGATGGTCAATGAGCCAAATAAGATGTAGTTACCAATCATTCCATTGTAAAAGCCAGGTATTTCATAAACACCAGCAACATAGAGTAACTGATAGAGGACATCTGAAATCAAGAGTGATAGAACGGGAAAAACCAATGCCCATTTTTTATCTTTCACAACAGCTCCACTGAAGATCGCCATTGCAAATTGAGGTGCAAATCCCCATGGCCTTCCAGGGATAGCACGGTATGCTGCAGCAATGATAACCAGCAATAGAAATGATTGTATATTGACCTTGGACGATTTCATAACGCGTATTTAAACAAAAATAATCAATTATAAGAGGCCCACAACATTAAAAATAGATCAGTTTTCCTCAATCTGTGAATAGACATGTTTAAGGCACTGTAGCAACTACAAAGTAGAGATCTGTATTGGCCAGTATTTCAAATTTCTCGCCTGGAGTAGAATAAAATGCCACTGCAGACACAGCATCATAATTCTTTTCACCGATGATCGTGGCAACTCCTTTGATTAACAACAAAATCGCCGGACCATCAGATTGAAACGACCTTTGGGTTCCTTTGTTCAATTGATAGGCGTCAATAGCGAAATCTGGGACAGGACAATCATAATGTTGTTTTTCTTCTTTTTGTTTAACTTTTATGATTTTAGGGACAGTTATATTAAACTGTGTATTTGCCAGAAGTTCAGGTATATCAATATATTTTGGAGTCAAGCCAGCGCGCAAAACATTATCAGAGTTCGACATCAACTCAATATTCTGGCCTTCCAAATAGGCATGTGGCATTCCAGCTCCCTGAAATATTCCCTCCCCTGTCTTTAAACAGAGAATATTAAATAGATAAATGGAGAAAATTCCTTTATCGTATACCCCATTGTTGCATAGATTTTCAATGGCCCTTGCGGCCCAGAAATCTGGGGATGATTTTTCTAAATTGCCTTGTTTATATAATGGAACTATAGATGAGGCAAGTGGAGCCAATATATCATTTACACGTTCTTGGCTCAACTCCATCAGGGATTTATACAAAAGTTTTATCCCCCCCTGATCGTAAAAAGACTTGAAAGGTTTTAGAAAATGATATTTCTCAAAGCGCGCTTCTATGTCTGCTGCAAACCCATGTAACAACCAGAATTCACTTAATGCGATCATGACTTCTGGCTTATGATTATCATCTTTGTAGTTGCGATTTGCTGCATTCAGTGGAATTTCTTTCTCATTTTCCAATAAAAAGCCTTTTTCTGCAGCTTCTTTAGTTGGATGCACTTGGATAGACAACATGTCTTTAACATCCAATACTTTCAAGAGAAACGGAAGTCTTCCAAATTGATTGGAAATTCTTGATCCCAACCATTTTTCTTTGTTTCGATCTATCACTGAAGGAAGAGATTCCCACTCACCCTCATCTAATTCAATTTCTGTGATTCCTCCTGGGTGTGCTCCCAACCAGTATTCGGCAGATGCATGAGACCGATCTTCAGGTATGTTGAAAAGATCAGGAATAAAATGATTTCCACCCCAAGCGTATTGTTGAATTCTGCCTTTTAATCGATACATATTACAAGAAAAATAAAGGGTGTTTAATGAGCTTCGAAGATAAAAAATGCATTTTGAATGGCAAGACACAATGATACGGGTAAATTGGGCGAACAACTCGCACTCCAATGGGCAATAGACAATGATTTTATCATCAGAGAACAGAATTGGCGGTTTGGAAAATGGGAAATTGATCTGATTGCATCAAAAAACGATCGACTTCATTTCTTTGAAGTGAAGACGAGAAGAACAAACAATTTTGGATATCCAGAGGAATTGGTTGACAAAAACAAATTGTGGCATTTTGTCTCAGCAGGGACTGCCTATATAAGATATAACAGCGGATTTAAATGGATTCAATTCGACATTCTTGCCATTACCCTGGATGAATCAAATAAAGCTACTTTTTTTCTTATCGAAGATGTTTACCTCTAATTAGCAGAGAAGATGGAAGCCAACTTCATACGTAGCTGCTCTCCACGTAAATTCTTTCCAATGATTTTTCCCGTAGGATCAATCAGAAAATTTTGAGGAATGCTTTGAATCTTATATTGTACCGCAACTTCATTGTTCCAAAATTTAAGATCACTGACTTGGGTCCAATTCAATTTATCATCTTGGATAGCCTTCAACCAAGGATCTTTTGCCCTGTCTAGTGAAACACCCAACACAGTAAAATTTTTATCTTTGTATGCGTTGTAAGCATTGACAACATTCGGATTCTCTTGTCGGCATGGACCACACCAGCTTGCCCAAAAATCAAGCAACACATATTTACCTTTAAATGAGGAAAGCTTTACATCTTTACCATTCACATCTTTTTGGGTAAAATCAAGTGCCATTGTGCCAACTGCACCAAATTTTGCATCGGCTGCAAGCTTTGCAGCCATCCTACCATAGTAATTTTCTTTTGCAGATGGCGCTATTGCAGAAAGTCGGTTTTCCATTACCATGGGATCATCACTCAACTGCATCATCACCAACACCACAAAGGGTGATACTGGAGAGCTGGTATGTGATTTAATGAAATCATCTGCATATTTATTTGCGTTCAGAACCAATTGATCATAGTTCTTTCGAATTGATTCATCTTTTGATCCTTGATTCAATTGCTGAGCTATTCCGCTCAACTGTTGGATCATAGGAGAAAAGGTGCTGTTAAATTGGAAAAAATCATAGGTAGTCTGAGATCCGGAAATTTTTGAAGTCTGAATAGATTTGAAATCACCCTCAATCACAATGGAAGATGCATCCAAGAAAAGAAATAGATTTTGCGCAGTTCCCTTTGCTGTCAATTTATATAAACCTGGCTCTTTGATTGTTCCTTTCAATTCGAACGACTCTCCTACTGAAACAGCTTTCCCAAGCGGCTCCGGATTGAGCTCTTCATTTTGAAGCGTCAATTCGGTTTTGTCTGGCATTCCTTTCAATACACCTTTAATACTGAAATTTTCAGTTTGTGCAAATGCAATTGCAGGCAGAATCAGTAAAGCGATGATTAACTTCTTCATTTTTTATGTCTTTGTTGAAGGATTTGCTTCACATCATTTAAAGCATATCCTTTTGCATTTAATAAAATAAGAAAATGAAACAACAGATCTGCAGCTTCATTTAAAAATAATTCTTGATTATTGTCTTTTGATTCAATCACCAGTTCAACCGCTTCTTCACCCACTTTTTGTGCAATTTTATTTACACCCTTTTGGAAAAGTGAATGAACATATGAAGATTCATCAGATGAGTTTTTTCTTAACTCAATGATTGATTCAAGTTGATCAAGAAAATCATTTGAAAGATTGACTTCCCCCCAGCAGGTGTCTGCACCAGTATGGCAAGTAGGCCCAGCTGGCTTTGCTTTGAAGAGCAGCGCATCACGATCACAATCAACAGCAAATGATTTAAGGAACAAATAATTTCCACTCTCTTCCCCTTTCATCCAAATCCTTTGTTTTGATCTGCTGTAAAAAGTAATTTTTTCAGTAGCCATGGTTTGATCAAATGCCTCTTTGTTCATGTACCCAAGCATCAATACTTTGCCTGTATCCACATCTTGAATAATCGCAGGCACCAAGCCATCTGAATATTTTGAAAAATCTATTTGTGACGACATCACTGTAAAATTACTGAATGCTTTTCATCTGACGGGAATTTGCTTTTTTCTTAAGAAGTCCTTAAGATCTGGGATAGAAATTTCCTTGAAATGAAAGATGCTTGCTGCCAATGCTGCATCAGCATGGTGTTGCAATACTTCAAAAAAATGCTCAGGAGTTCCCCCACCGCCAGAAGCAATGACAGGAACGCTTACCAATGATGAGATCTGACTAGTAATATCAATTGCAAAACCATTCTTTGACCCATCATGATCCATGGATGTCAATAAAATCTCTCCTGCTCCACGGCTTACTCCCTCTACTGCCCAATCAATACATTTTTTGTCGGTAGCAACCCTCCCACCATTCAAATACACATACCATTCACCATCATCATGCTTTTTAGCATCAATGGCAAGAACAACACACTGACTCCCAAATGATCCAGCTAGTTCATTGATTAACTCCGGTCTTTTAAATGCGGCAGTATTTACTGAAATTTTATCAGCGCCAGCATCCAATAAAAGTCTCACATCATCTACAGATGAAATGCCACCCCCTACAGTAAAAGGTATATTTATCTTATGAGCTATTCGATTTACCAATGAAGCCAGCGTTTTTCTTTTCTCATTCGTTGCGGTAATATCCAAAAACACCAGTTCATCTGCACCTTCAGTGGCATATAAAGAAGCCAACTCTACAGGGTCGCCAGCATCCCTTAAATTGACAAAATTGGTTCCCTTGACAGTTCTTCCGTCTTTAATATCCAGGCAAGGTATAATCCGTTTAGTGAGCATGTTAATTTTTTTCGATCACAAATTTCTTCAACTGCGATAAACTGATTCTATTTTCAAAGATGGCTTTTCCGATGATAACTCCATCACATTTGATCTCTTGAAGCTTGTATACATCATCCATAGATGACACTCCCCCGCTTGCAATGATGTTCATCTGAGGAAAATTGATTTTTAATGCTTTATACAATTCAAAAGACGGACCTTCTAGCTTTCCGTCTTTTGAAATATCAGTACAGAATACATTAAGAATGCCTAGTTTGAAATATTTATCTAAGAAAGAGTTCAAATCAATAGACGATTCTTCCTGCCATCCACTGATCATTATTTTCCCATTTTTCACATCTGCTCCAAGCATAAATTTTTCTGCTCCGAATTGTTTGAGCCAATCTTGAAATATATCAGCATGTTTTACTGCCATGCTTCCAATGGTAACAAAATGTATTCCTAGATCAATAATGCGTGCAACATCCTCGTCTGATTTTACTCCCCCTCCGAAATCAATCACCATATTGGTTTTAGAGGAAATCTCTTCAATAGAATTCCAATTGACAACTTTACCAGTTTTTGCCCCATCAAGATCAACGATATGTAAACGAACTATTCCATGATCTTGATACAGCTTTGCCATCTCAAGAGGAGTTGAATTGTATTGTGTTTTTTTGGAATAATCTCCTTCTGTAAGACGGACACATTTACCATCAATAATATCAATTGCGGGTATTATCTGCATCTTATGATTCTAAAAAGTTTTGGATGATCTTACTTCCTGTATCAGCACTTTTTTCTGGATGAAACTGTACGCCAAAATAATTTTTATGATTTAAAGCCGAGCTATACTCCAATCCGTAATTAGATGTGGCAATTGTCTGTTCACCTAGTGTGGCAAAATATCCATGAACAAAATAACAGTAACTATTTTCAGCAACACCCTTAAATAATGAAGTTTTAAGATTATAAATATTATTCCAGCCAATTTGAGGTGACTTTAAATGAATCTTGTTTACATCGAATTGCATTACATTCTGTTGGAAAATACCCAGACATACCGTGTCATTCTCTGCAGAATGCAAACACATGAGCTGCATACCAAGGCAAATTCCCAAAAAAGGTTGGGTGGCATTTAAGATCACCGTATCCAACTTACGATTCTTCAAATATTCCATAGCGCTGCTTGCCTCTCCCACACCAGGAAATATGATTTTATCCGAAGAAAGAATTTCAGCTGGATCGTCGGTGAGCACAGGGCTGATACCCAATCTCTCAAGAGCAATCTCAACCGATTTCACATTTCCTGCGTTGTATTTTATGATTGCAACTTTCATAATTATGTTAAAATAGAACGAATGAATGAACTCGCAGATAATGAATAATCATTGGCAGAATCAAGTGCTTTTATGAAAGCTGATCCAATAATTCCTCCATTGGCATGGCCATTCAGCATATCAAAAGTTGTTTTGTCTTTTATTCCAAAACCAACCATGATCGGATTTTTTAATTGATACGATTTTAATCGGTCAACGTAAGCTACCACATCAGACATGTTTTTTTCTTTTCCTGTGGTTGATGATGAGGAAACAGCATACAAGAATCCGCTGCTTAAATTATCTAACAACTTGACTCTATCAACAGATGTTTCAGGAGTTACCAGGAAGATGAAATCCAATTCGCAGTCCTTAATTATTTTACCATAGCTAGATTCAAATTCAAACGGAGGCAAATCTGGTAGAATCAATCCGTCGATTCCAACAGCCGCAGCTTCTTTGCAGAATTTCTCAAAACCATATTGCAAAACAGGATTCATGTATCCCATCAGAATTACAGGAGTTTGAATATTTTTCCGAAAATCTTTTAATTGACTAAATAGCACTGAAATGGACATCCCGTTTTTCAATGCAATCGAACTGCTTTCCTGAATAACAGGACCATCTGCCAGGGGGTCGCTGTAGGGCATGCCTAATTCAATTATATCAACACCTGCTTCTTGCAGTGTTTCCATTAATTTGACAGTACTATCAATGGTAGGATATCCTGCAGTAAAATATACATTGAGAACACCGGTTGTTTTATGATCAAATATCTTTTGTAATCTTCCCATTTTTACATTCTTTACTGTTCATTCATCGCATCCATGTAGGTAGCAAGATCTTTGTCTCCTCTTCCACTTAAACAAATAACTGAAACCTCATCAGGCTTCATTTTCAAATCATTCAACACTGCAAATGCATGTGCGGTTTCCAATGCCGGAATAATACCTTCTAATTTTGACACTTCAAATGCAGATTTCATTGCCTCTTCATCTGTAGCGGAGAGAAATTTACCACGCTTAGAAGCAAATAGGTTTGCATGAATTGGCCCAATTCCCGGATAATCCAACCCAGCAGAAATGCTATGAGGCTCCACAACCTGACCATCTATCGTTTGCATTACAATGCTCTTGCTGCCGTGTAGAATTCCAGGAACACCTAGTTGTGTGGTTGCGGCACTTTGTCCACTGTTTACACCATGGCCTGCTGCTTCTACAGCAACAATTTCGACTGATGGCTCATCTAAAAAATGATAAAAAGCACCAGCAGCATTGCTTCCACCACCCACACAAGCAATCACCCGTGTAGGCAATGGATTGCCTATAACAGCATTTAATTGATCTCTCATTTCTTTGCTGATCACTGATTGGAATTTTGCAACCATATCAGGATAGGGATGTGGGCCAACCACAGATCCAATGATGTAATGCGTATCAACCGGATTATTGATCCAATCTCTGATTGCTTCATTGGTAGCATCTTTTAAAGTTTTGCTTCCACTGGTTGCAGGAATTACTTTGGCACCTAACATTTTCATCCTAGCTACATTCGGAGCTTGACGTTTAATATCTTTCTCTCCCATGTAAACAATACATTCAAGTCCTTTTAAGGCACAAACAGTTGCTGTTGCTACTCCATGCTGCCCTGCACCGGTTTCAGCGATGATTCTGGTTTTACCTAATCTTAATGCAAGCAAAATCTGACCGATGGTATTATTTATTTTATGTGCACCTGTATGACATAGGTCTTCTCGCTTTAAGTAAATACCAGTATTGTATTTTTTACTTAATCTTTCCGCAAAGAAAAGAGGTGTTGGTCGGCCAACATAATCTTTGAGCAAAGCATGATATTCTTTTTGGAAGGATGGATCATTGTAGATCTCCAAATAGTTGTGTTGTAGTTGTTCCACATTTTGATACAGCATTTCTGGTATAAATGCGCCACCAAAATCTCCATAATAGCCATGTACATCTGGGCTAGTATATGTGTTATTCATTTTCCATAATTTTTAAAACGTCCGACAAAATCTGCAACAAGACCAATGTTTTTTAACCCGGGTTTTATTTCAAATTTACTGTTGACATCAACAGCATACATCTTGTCACTCTTTGTCCTAAATGCTGCTATTTGCTCAGCGTCAGAAATTGAAATACCACCACTTAAAAAATATGGTCGCTGCAAAGGTACCAACAATTGTTCCCAGTTGAATTTCTGTCCTGTGCCACCATGTTGCTCACCCCTCGAATCAAACAAAAAGTAATCTACATCGTTGTAAGGTTTTGTTATCTGTTCAAGATCATCTAAAGGGCCTACACGAAAGGCTTTTATTACATTACTAAATTTAAGAACCTCACAACAATATTCTGGCGATTCATCTCCATGCAGCTGAACAAAATCAAGTTTCCACTTTTGAACTATATACTTCAGCTCTGTGATATTCGCATCAACAAATACCCCCACCCTCGAAATTTTCATGTTAGAAATCTGATGGATTTGATCATCTGAAAAAGATTTTCCAACATATCTTGGTGATTTTTCATAAAATATAAATCCAACATAATCCACTTCAAGTTCAACTAGTTGTTGAACCTGATCGAAATCTGTCATACCACAAACTTTAACACAAACACTCATTTCAATTCATTTATAAATGACCGTAGTGAATCGCCCGGATGACTACTCTTCATAAAATTCTCTCCAATCAAAAAACCTTTATAACCATGTTCTCTGAAGATTTTCACTTCGGATGCATGATTGATTCCACTTTCCGCTACTTTAATTTTTTGTGAAGGTAGTTTTGCGGCCATTTCAAGACTTCTTTCAATATTTACTGAAAAGGTCTTCAAACTTCTGTTATTGATTCCCACCAATTGCGCTTCATCGCAAATATGGGAGAATTCATCTTTATCATGTAATTCAAGTAGCACCTCCATTCCAAGCTGATTTGCAAGTTTTGCATAAGTCTTTACTTCCGAAGGTTTCAAACAAGATGCTATCAATAATATTAGATCTGCACCAATAGACTTTGCTTCATGAATTTGGTACTCATCTACAATAAATTCTTTCCTAAGAATGGGAATAGAAATTGAATTTCGAACAGTCAAAATATCATCATTGCTTCCTCCAAAGAATGCCTGATCTGTTAAGATTGAAATTGCTGAAGCTCCTGCCTGTTGATAAGCAAATACAACATCATTAACATTTAGCTGATCATTGATCACCCCCTTTGAAGGAGATTTTCTTTTATGTTCTGCAATAATACCGGTAGCACCGGGCTCTTGAAGGGTTTTGCTGATAGAAATACATGTACGGTTATAGTATTGCGACTTTTCCAATGCCTTAAGGGGTTGAAGTATTTTGGAACTCTCAACCTCTAGACGTTTTTTAGCAATAATTGTTTCTAAAATGTTCATACCTATTGCAATTCAATCAGCTTTTTTAATGAGCTTAACGCTTTACCTGACTGTAGACTCTCACTAGCAGCCTGAAAAGCAGCTGAATAATCATTGTATTCATCAGTCAACATCAATCCCATTGCTGCATTCGAGCATACTACTGCATTTTGTGCTTTTGTGCCTTTACCCTCTAAAATATTCATAAAGATCTTTACTGCATCTTCAACTTTGTCTCCTCCAGCAATATCTGAAGCGTTTGCCACTAAACCTCCCAATGATGAAGGACTGTATAATTTTTCACCATCTGATGTAATAACCTTCACATCAGAAGTAAGAGATATTTCATCATACCCATCAAGTGAATGAACAATTGCAAAAGATGTTGCATCATGTTGAAGAAGATAAGTATACAATCTTGCAATTTCCAAATTATAAACACCAATGAGCTGATAAGCAGGCTTGGAAGGATTTACAACTGGACCCAACAGGTTGAAGAAGGTCCTTACCCTCAAATTTTTTCTTATAGGTCCTACCGTTTTTAAAGCAGGATGAAAAAATGGAGCATGCAAAAAACACATATTCGAAACCTCAAGCTCTTTTCTTAGTGCGTGTTGATCATTTTTAAACTTATATCCAACGCTTTCCATGAGGTTCGAGGCACCACTCACACTGCTTGCGCCATAGTTTCCATGTTTTGCAACAGGATGTCCGGCGCCTGCAATGATAAAACAGGAAAGAGTTGAAATATTGAATGTATTCTTACCATCTCCGCCTGTACCTACTACATCAATTACCTTTTTTCCTTCAAAATCAACAGCAACAGAAAGCTCAAGCAATGCATCTCGGAAACCCATTAATTCATCAATGGTAATAGAGCGCATCAAATACACCGTCATGAATCCACTTAGTTCGTGTTCATTGTAAGCACCTTTCCCGATTGAGATGAGTATCTCTCGAGCATCTTCACGTGAAAGGGTTCTGTGTTCAAATAAATAATTTAAAATCTTTTTCATCCTTATTTTTTTGGAATCAACCAGTTTTCAAGCATTTTTTTTCCTGAGGGAGTAAGTACACTTTCTGGGTGAAATTGCACTCCTTGAACATCATATGTTTTATGTCTAATAGACATGATCATGCCATTATTGTCTTTAGAGGTGATTTCCAAAGAGTCAGGAAGATGATCATTGCTGATTACCCAGCTGTGATACCTGCCAACCTGCAAAATATTTTCCATCCCAATAAACCAATCATTTTTTTGATGAGACGATTTTAGATCTGGCATCAAATTAATTTCAGTAGCAATTCCGTGAAATACTTGAGGCAAGTTGATCAAATTTCCACCAAATGCTTGACCAATGGCCTGTTCACCAAGACATACTCCAAAAATAGAATGACTAGGTCCATAGGTTTTTATCAGCTCCAACAGAATGCCCGCTTCCTCAGGAATACCCGGTCCAGGTGACAATAATATCTTTTCATAGTTGCCAACCTCATTGAGTGCGATTTCATCATTTCTGAATACATCGATTTCATCACCGATAATCTCTCTTGCCAAGTGAACAAGGTTGTATGTGAAAGAATCATAATTATCCAATACGAGCAATTTCTTGTAACCCACTTTTATGATTTTACTTTTGATTGATGGTTGTTGCTTGGAGAATTGCTTTTTTTAATGCCCCTAACTTATTGTTGACTTCTTGTAATTCATTTTCAGGAACACTTGATGCCACCACACCTGCACCTGCCTGATAATAAAGTGTATTGTTTTTGCTCAGGAAACTCCTAATTAAGATAGCATGATTGAAAGAACCATTAAATCCTACGAATCCAATAGCTCCTCCGTAGAAAGAACGTGATGTAGGTTCATATTGATCAATCAATTCCATGGCGCGAAATTTAGGCGCACCGCTCAAAGTACCCGCCGGAAAGGTGTTTGCCATCAGAGAAAAGGGATTTGCATTTTTCTTCACGCTTGCTACCACTTCACTTACCAAATGAATCACATGCGAATAAAACTTTACTTGGCGATATTGAGAAACCTGCACATGATCACAAACCCTGCTGAGATC
This sequence comes from Chitinophagaceae bacterium, assembly GCA_017853575.1. Taxonomy (GTDB): domain Bacteria; phylum Bacteroidota; class Bacteroidia; order Chitinophagales; family Chitinophagaceae; genus Pollutibacter. Next base: position 59,265 of record JAFMJI010000008.1, read on the forward strand.
ATTTCTAGCGAGATCGACCAACATAACATGTTCTGCATTTTCTTTTGGATCCTGCAAAAGACGTTCCGCTTCTTTTCGATCCAAAGCATCATCGCCTGTTCGCTTGAATGTACCAGCAATTGGATGTACTATTGCTTTGTTATTTGCAATAATCAACTGACTCTCGGGTGAAGAGCCCATCAACCTGTATTCGCCATAATCGAAATAAAACAAATAAGGAGAAGGATTGATCATCCTTAATGCTCTGTACACATTAAATTCATCACCTTTAAACGATTGTTGGAACCTTCTACTGAGTACAATCTGAAAAACATCTCCACGATTACAATGTCCAATACCCTTTTTTACCATTTCCAAATAAGCTTCATCCAACATATTTGAGACTTCCTCACCATTCAATGAAAATGGAAATTGAGGAAGATCCTTCCCGAAAATGATGTCTTCTATTTGTTGCTTATTTCCATCGAGTCCATCAACATGATTTTCAAGCAACAACATTTCATCTCTAAAATGATCAATTGCTATTACGTATTGATACAATCGATAGCGCATCAACGGAATAAATTCCTGAAAATCGCCGCTGTTCAAGCGGTATTCTTTATCTCTAAATTTTACAGTCTCAAAAAAAGTAACTGCATCAAAAGTGGTATAACCAAACAATCCCTGTGCATATGCTTCTTCTTTTAGTGAACTAGATACCTCAAAGCGATTCATAAAATTCCAAATCAGTGTAGGCACCTCGGCATCAGCCAATGGAATTTTTTCCGGATCACTGTTTGGATATTTAAATTCCACCTCTTCATTAGAAGTAATCTCCATGCCTGCTATTGCATTGATGGCAATAAAAGAAAAACTGTTTTCTGATGTATGATGATCGGTACTCTCTAGCAGAATGGTATCCCTAAACTTATCCCTTAACCTTAGGTAAATACCCACAGGAGTATAAAGATCTGCAGGCAATTTTTTGAAACTCGTTGTTAACTTAATTTTTTCCATTTTTATTTCTTCAAACAAAAAATAAAAGCCCCGAAATTCGGGGCTTTGAATATGTTATAAAACAAGATTGACTACCCCTGTTATGAGATAGTATGCCAACCGTTGTTTGTATTGAACAATTTCATTTGAACAAAATTGCAGAAAAAGATTCAAAATTCCAAATAGGAAATAATCTTTCGGAAAACTACACCGTGACTGATTTATTTGACGTAGCGTTTAATCTCACGCTGGGTCTCTCGTTCTTTGATGCTTTCCCTTTTATCATGGAGTTTTTTCCCTTTACCCAGTCCAATTTTCATTTTTGCATACCCTCTTTCATTGAAATATATGCTGAGGGGAATGATGGTATAACCTTTTTCCTTGAGCTTTTGTTGGATTTTGCCCAATTCCTTTTTCTTTAGTAGCAGTTTTCTTTCTCTGGTTGGATTGTGATTTGCATAACTTCCATATTCATACGGCGAGATATGTAAACCTTTTAAATAGAGTTCTCCACGATCTATCAAACAGTAGCTGTCATTAAAACTCACACGCCCATCCCGGATGGCTTTTACTTCAGTGCCCGTCAATATCATACCCGCATCAAATTTTTCTTCGATGAAGTATTCGTACGAAGCTGAGCGATTCTTGATTTCCATTTTGATGGACCAGTTATTTTAGATTAACTGGCAAATAAAGAGAGCAAAGTAGCAATCCTGTTTTTTAGATCTTTTCTTCCCACGATCATATCCAGGAATCCATGTTCAATAAGAAATTCTGATGTTTGGAATCCTTCGGGCAAGTCTTTCTTGATGGTTTCTTTAATTACCCTCGGACCCGCAAATCCAATCATAGCGCCGGGTTCACCGATATTGACATCTCCAACCATCGCAAAAGAAGCTGTAGTTCCGCCATATGTAGGATCAGTACAAAGAGAAATATAAGGGATGCCTGCAACGGCAAGCTTACTGATTTTTCCAATCGTTTTCGGAAGTTGCATCAAGGAAAAAGCACTTTCCATCATTCTTGCTCCTCCACTTTTGCTGATGATCATAAGTGGGATACGGTGTTGAAGACAATATTCTGCAGATCGTGCAATCTTTTCGCCCATCACACTTCCAAGAGATCCGCCGATGAAGTTGAAATCCATGCAGGACACAACCAAATCATGACCTCCAACTTTTCCAACAGCAGATGTAATAGAATCATGCAAGCCGGTTTTTGAATAGGCTTCATCCAATCGTTTTTTGTATGGTTTCAAATCATTGAAACCCAGAAAATCGATTGACTTGACCTCTGCAAACAGTTCAGTATATTGATGATCGTCAAATAAAAAGTCAAAATATTCCTCACTTCCAATACGATGGTGGTAGTTACACTTAGGACAAACAGACAGATTTTCTTTTAACTCATCCGTTGTGCATGTGTATTTACAAGATGGACACTTGGTCCAAAGTCCATCAGGAGTTTCCTTTTTTTCAGACGTTGAAGTACTGATACCCTTTTTCCGTCTCTTGAACCAACTCGTAGAGGATGTTTCCTGCTCAGGCATTGAACCGGAAAGTTGTGCATTAAAGTCTTCTTCTCTTTTAAGTGCCATTCGCTACATGTGTTGTTTCTGGCTACAAATATAATTCATCCATTTTTTATAGGATGCCTATGTGTAACAAATTGAATATCAATTAAATAATGAGGCTTGCTTAGACGAAGAACCGGATTCAAGCCATTCAATTTCAGTGCTCTTTGTGAAATCTACCAATTTTGTTCCGACAGCTTTCCAACCCATTACCTCGGCAAAATCGTTCACTTTTACCTTTGTTTGCTTTGCCTGAGTACCTCGGCCTGTTTTTATAAGTGCCACAGGATTCTGATCAGTTGAAACAGCTTCTACATAATTACCCTTGGATTCTTTGATGAAATAAAATTTATTGTGAAGCGTAGTTGTTTCTATTTTAAACCGCTTGAGATTGAACTGCAATTTCTCATTATCTAGGTAGATGGCAGTAACAATCTTTGCAGCATCAAATTTTTCAATTTTGATCAATTTTTCATGATCAAAACGTTGGGTGAGTTCAGTATCAGTGATCTCATAATAACCATCATGATATATGACCAACAATTGGTCTTCAGGCGAGAAAGTCCCCAGATAGGTGCCCTTTTCTTCCGTATTCAATCTTCCAAATGTATCATCAAACCACAGGCTTCTTCCTCCCAATGTAGATTTACCTGCTTCGAGCATTTTCACATTTTTAATTGGATATTTTGTTACCTGGTTTCCTACTGAATTTCTTCCTTTAATTTCAAGAGCATCGAAATAAAATTCAAGTTGTTTGTTACGGGCACTGCAATTAGGACTCAATATAACAGATACCGATTCAGCTTCTCCATTGGGATTCGCAGTAAAATAATTGACTTTTGACTTTTCACTGCCCTTTGTCATATCATACTCTTTGTCACGTGTCACACCCATCACATTGAATCGTTTGGCATATGAGATACCGGTTGATCCATCTGTATAAATCATATTGTAGGTAGTACGTTCATCATTTTTATGGAAGATGGCTGCATAGAGTATGTCTTTACCGATATATACTTTATCATCTACTTTCAACACTTTCATGACACCTTGTTTGGTGAATACAATGATATCATCCAAATCAGAACACTCTGTAACGAATTCATCTTTTTTCAAACTGGTGCCAATAAAGCCTTCTGCCCTGTTCATATATAAACGAACATTGGCGATAGCAACTTGACGGGCTTGAATTACATCAAATAGTTTGATTTCAGTTTTTCTACCCTTTTCCTTTCCAAACTTTTCCTTTAATCCTTCAAAATAGGCAATGGCATATTCAGTAAGATTATTCAGATCATGCTTCACTTGCTTCATCTCAGCTTCAAGTGCTTTAATCTGCTGATTCAACTCATCGATATCCATTTTATAAATTCTTCTTACTGGCTTTTCAGTCAGCTTGATAATGTCATCGCGGGTAATTTCTTTCTTGAAATTTTTTCTGTACGGATCAAACGCCTTTAAAATTGAAAGCAATACTTTTTCCCAATCCTCGTGTTTCTTCTCAAGCTCCTTGTAAATTTTTTCTTCAAAAAATATTTTTTCCAGTGAAGTGAAATGCCATTTGTCTTGGAGTTCTGCCAACCTGATTTCCAACTCCTGCTTTAGGAGATCTTTTGTGTAATCAGTTGAATGATGCAATAAATCTGTTACAGAACCGAAAACAGGTATATGATCTATGATTACACAAGCATTGGGGGCAATGCTTACTTCACAATCGGTGAATGCATACAAGGCATCGATGGTGATATCAGAGGAAATACCTGCAGCAAGCTCAATGAGAATTTCTACATCGGCTGCAGTATTATCAGTTACTTTTTTAATCTTGATTTTACCTTGATCATTTGCTTTAACAATAGACTCCATCAACTGAGTGGTTGTTACCCCAAATGGAACATCTTTGATTACAATGCTTTTTTTATCCAACTCCTGGATATGTGCTCTACACCTGATTCTTCCACCTTTCTTTCCATCATTGTAATTGCTAACGTCGATCATTCCTCCTGTCTGAAAATCCGGAAACAATTCAAATTTCTTTCCTTTCAAATATTTGACTGAAGCTTCAATAAGTTCAATGAAATTGTGGGGAAGAACTTTTGTAGACAACCCCACTGCAATTCCCTCTGCACCTTGCGCGAGCAACAAAGGAAATTTCATAGGCAGATTGATGGGTTCCCGTTTTCTTCCATCGTAGCTCAACTGCCATTCTGTTGTCTTTGCATTGAAAGCGACTTCCAATGCAAACTTGCTCAATCTTGCTTCAATATAACGTGCAGCAGCTGCGTCATCACCTGTGCGTACATCACCCCAATTACCTTGTGTATCAATCAATAAATCTTTCTGACCAAGATTTACAAGAGCATCCTGAATACTGGCGTCACCATGGGGATGATATTGCATGGTTTGACCAATGATGTTTGCTGCTTTGTTGAGCCTACCATCATCCATCTCTTTCATGGAATGAAGAATTCTTCTCTGAACAGGCTTCAATCCATCGTTTATTTCAGGAACAGCACGTTCAAGTATTACATAGGAAGCATATTCAAGAAACCAGCTTTTGTACTGACTGGTTACGCCACCTTCTTGATCAAATTCAGTTATCGATTTATTCTTTGCCATGTTTACTCAGTAGTTTCTACAGCAGATCTTTTTTTGATTTCAAAATCTTTCATTGCACCTACTTTACCGCTAACCTCATATCTCTCATTTTGACCAATAATATTCTTCAAACGCCAAAGTAAAAATGCATCGCCTGTAGTTTCTTTATGTTTTGATAGAAACGAATGAATAATCTTAGATGCTTTCTGTGCATCTGGCATGATGTAACGTGATAGGTCTGTATCATAAAATTCAACGCCCTTGTGAAGAATTTTTTTACCTCCTTCCAACAAACGGACCAAAGAACCTTGTGAACAAATTTTATTCCACTCATCACCATCCACTTCGAACTCACTTCTTGTAATTGGACGCGCCAATTTTTTTGCTTTGATAAATTCTTTAGGTGGGATTTGACTCAACCAATCCGGATAAAAAATATTTCCCTTTTCATTGATAAATGGCAGATTATTCAAGTACAAGATTTGGATACGCACCTGAAAAGCTGCGAGCTGACCCACCATCCAATAATACCCGCAAACATCGTGTTTATTTTGTGCTGCCCAAATCCAAACCTCTTCATTTTCATCGTTGGTAAGCATTTCAATGATATCAAGCATTACTTGTTCATCATTTACTTTTCCCTCTTCAACCAATCCTGCATAATCTCCACCATCCAACACCATTTTCCACCATTCCTTCCTTGCTGCTGTTCCCTCTGGCGTATAAATATTTTGTAATGGGCCTACAGCATAGTCATCACGAATAATTTTGATGGTTCCGGACAACGACTCATCCAACTCAATGGCTTTTTTCAATACTTCTACATCTGCTTCATTAAAAACTACGTGAATCATATTTTTAAATTGAATGTTCTACTGCATCTAATTCAACACGCAAGTTGGAAACAATAAAATCTTGTCGCTCTTGTGTATTTTTCCCCATGTAATATTCCAGCAGATGCTGGATATGTATTTGATTTTCCAAAATGACTGGAGTTTTTTTCATGTCTGGCCCTATGAATTTTTTAAACTCTTCAGGTGATATTTCACCCAACCCCTTGAATCGTGTAATCTCCGGCTTTGCCCCAATTTTTTTGATGGCTGCTTGCTTCTCTGTTTCTGAATAGCAATAAATGGTTTCCTGCTTGTTTCTAACCCTGAACAATGGTGTTTCCAAAATATAAACATGCCCATCTCTCACCAAATCAGGAAAGAATTGCAAAAAGAACGTCATCAACAACAACCTGATGTGCATGCCATCCACATCTGCATCTGTGGCGATGATGATATTGTTATACCTCAGATCATCCATGCCCTCTTCAATATTCAAGGCATGCTGAAGCAAATTGAATTCTTCATTCTCATACACCACTTTCTTGGTGAGTCCGAATGAATTGAGTGGCTTTCCCCGCAGACTGAAAACAGCTTGTGTTTCAACATCTCTCGACTTTGTGATAGATCCACTTGCCGAATCACCCTCGGTAATAAAGATGGTGCTTTGAAATTGTTTTGCAATGAATTCCTCTTTCCCTTTGGAAGGCGGCTCATCATTGAGATGAATGCGGCAATCTCTTAATTTTCTGTTGTGTAGGTTTGCTTTTTTAGCCCTTTCATTTGCCAACTTTTTAATACCGGCCAATTCCTTTCTTTCTCGCTCACTTTGTTCAATACGTTTTTTAAGCGCCTCAGCAACAGATGGATTTTTATGGAGATAGTTGTCTAGTTCTTTTGCAAAAAAATCAGAAACAAAATTTTTCATAGAGGGCCCGCCCTCAAACATGGTTTGTGATCCCAGCTTGGTTTTGGTCTGTGATTCAAATACAGGTTCTTGAACCCTCACAGCTATTGCAGCAACAATACTTTGTCTGATATCAGAAGTATCATAATCTTTTTTGAAAAAATCACGGATGGTTTTCACAAATGCTTCTCTGAAAGCAAGCACATGTGTACCACCTTGCGTGGTATACTGACCGTTAACAAAACTGTAGATATCTTCTCCGTATTCATTGTTGTGTGAAATAGCCACTTCAATGTCTTCCCCTTTCAGATGAATAACTGGGTAACGCAATTCATCCTCATTGGTATTTCTGTGCAGCAGATCCAACAATCCATTTTTGCTAACGAATTTTTTACCATTGAAATTGATAAGGAGACCTGCGTTTAGGTAGCAATAGTTCCACAATTGCTTTTCAATGTAATCTGGGATGAAGTGATAATTGCGAAAAATTTGTTCATCCGGAATAAAAATCACCTCGGTACCGTTGGATTCTTTTGTTGCTGCTTCTTTGTGTTCTTTTGATAATGCACCACGGGTGAATTCCGCAATTTTTTCTTTTCCTTCTCTGAATGCCCTTACCTTGAAGTATTCACTTAAAGCATTGACCGCTTTGGTACCAACACCATTGAGACCAACGCTCTTTTGAAAAACCTTGCTATCATATTTTGCACCTGTATTGATCTTACTGACAACATCCACCAATTTTCCGAGTGGAATTCCGCGTCCATAATCTCTTATAAGCACTTGCTTTCCATTCAATTCTAGATCAATTTGCTTTCCATAACCCATCATGTGTTCATCAATGCAATTGTCCATCACCTCTTTCAATAGAACATAAATGCCATCATCCTGGCTGCTTCCATCCCCCAGTTTTCCAATGTACATACCTGGACGTAAACGGATATGTTCTTTCCAATCAAGGCTTTTTATCGAATCCTCATTGTACTCAAAAAGATTATTGTCTTGCTGTTTAGCCATAATTATTCACCTCAAAATTGATTTCTGCCAAAATGCATAATGCCTTGGCTGCCAAAGATAAATGAATGAAACCTGCCTTTATGATGCAGGTTATTAACGCAATGTGTATAATTTGAGCCCCATCGAAATGGATCAATTCATGCGTTTCTTGATAGTGGAAACTTGTTCTTGAAGATTATTTACCAATTGTGCAAGCTGTCCAACATCCCATCGTTGTTGTTGTGCGACCTTAGAAATAACCATCTGTGCCTGCCAAATTTCCAGAATATCCTCTGCATTGATCTGATATGGCTGGAAAGATGGGTTATCACTCGTGAGGGTCACTTTATTTTTTGATTTGACAGATCTTGAAACACGCTTATACACTATTCCTTCATTTCTGCTCACGACTATGCATGCTGCATTTTGCTTTACATCATCCAAGGAATCCATTTTTTGCCCAACGATGATCGATCCACTTGGGGTTGGCAACATACTATCACCAATGATCTCAAATGCTCTGTAATTCCCGCTTCCAAGCATGGGCAAGGTGAAAGTATTCAATTCATCTATGAACTCATCATCTGCATACCCTGCGAGATAGCCAGCTGCTGCCTTCATGGGAACAAAATGAATTAGATTATTTTCTGCAGCCATTTTTAATTGTCTGCGTTTTGATAAGTAGTTTCCTTTAGACTCACTCATATCCCTTCGCAATAAATCATCCAGGCTTACCCTAAAAAGATCACTAACGACTTCCAAAACATCTACCCGTGGTTCTGCACGCTCCTCTTCATAAGCGCCCAACAAAGAACGTTTGATCTGAAGTTTTTGTGCAAATTCCTCTTGCGTAAGCCCTTTCAACTTGCGCAGATATTTCAAATTTTGTCCTGCGAATGACTGTGACATACTAATGATTTTGGGGCAATATACTAAATATTTTAGTTTTCAATCAAAAATGCTAAGTTTTTTTTCAAAATGAGTTTTGGCTGTTTTAAAAGTCGTCTTTTAAATATGTGGTATTTTCGAATCTGATATGAGTATTAAAAAGAAAAACCAACGCGAAACACCTATTATATTGGTTGTGAACGATGATGGGGTAAGTGCACCTGGCATCAACCATCTTGTGGAAGCAGTAAAAGATTTGGGGAGAGTTGTAGTAGTTGCCCCTGATAAACCCCAATCAGGCATGGGGCATGCCATTACCATTGGATATCCATTGAGGCTACATAAAACGCATATACCCGCAGATGTAGAAGCTTGGAGTTGCAGCGGGACACCTGTAGATTGCGTTAAACTTGCAGTTGACAAAGTACTGCACAGAAAACCTGATATCTGTTTAAGCGGTATCAACCATGGGGCAAATCATTCCATCAATGTAATCTACTCAGGTACGATGAGTGCTGCCATTGAAGCATCGATTGAAAATATTCCTTCGGCAGGATTTTCATTGTTGGATCATAGCTTGGAGGCAGATTTTGCAGGAGCAAAGAAATATGCGAGAATGATTGTTGAACAGATGCTGAAGAAAAAGGCTGACAAACATTTATGCCTCAATGTAAATATCCCTTCAGGAGATCCTACTTTAATTAAAGGAGTAAAAGTATGTAAGCAGGCCTATGCCAAATATGAGGAGGATTTCAAAGAAAGGAAGGATCCTATTGGCAAAAAATATTATTGGCTCACGGGTGAATTCTTAAACCTTGAGAAAAGCAAAGAAACTGATGTATGGGCTTTGCAAAACAACTATGTAAGCGTTGTTCCCGTACAATATGATCTTACAAATTATGCCCTCAAGAAAAAAATTGAAAAAGATTATACTTGGTGATGAAAAACAAAGACAGCTATATACTTGGACTTTTCATCGGCGGACCATTACCTGTGATTAGTTTTTTTGGATATTATTATTGGAAATTCAGCCTTTTCACATTCAATGAATTCATTGAAGTGCTTGGTCAAAATAAATCACTCGTCACTGCACTGAGTATTCCCTGCCTCTTGCTGAACATTGTATTTTTTACACTCTTCATTAATGGAAATAAAGACAAAACAGCAAAAGGGATTTTCATTGTATCTATTATTTATGCCACTGCTGCACTGCTCTTTAAATTTTTATCTTAATTTTTGAATAGATGAAATACTACATCATTGCAGGTGAAGCCTCAGGCGATTTGCATGGTAGTAGATTGATCAGAGAAATTAAAAAAAATGATGCTCATGCGTGTTTTCGTGCCTGGGGCGGTGATCTCATGATGGATGAGAAAGTTTCACTTGTGAAACATTATAGAGAAATGGCCTTCATGGGATTCATAGAAGTATTCCTCAATATCAAAAAAATTATTTCGAACCTACGTTTTTGCAAGAAAGATATTCTTTCATTTCAACCTGATGTAATTATTTGCATCGATTATCCAGGCTTCAATCTTCCCATCACAAAATTTGCCAAGCGCCATGGCTTTGAAACTGTTTATTATATATCTCCTCAAGTATGGGCATGGAAGGAAAAGCGTGTACATGAAATAAAAAAATATGTTGATTTGATGCTCGTCATACTCCCTTTTGAAAGGTCCTTTTACAAGAGATGGAATTATGATGTTGAGTATGTGGGCCACCCATTGATTGAAATTATTGAGGGGTTTAAGCATTCAGAAAGAGCACAGGAGATAAAAAATGAATTCGCGCAACGAGATAAAAAAATAGTTGCCATTATACCAGGATCAAGGATACAAGAAATCCAATCAAAGCTCCCAATAATGCTAAAAGCAACCACTAGATTTGAAAATGTTGATTTCATTGTTGCACAGGCCCCAGGTATTGAAGATGAAGTGATCATCAATCATACCAAGTACTACAAGAATGTATCAATATGGAAAAACAAAACCTATGAGTTGCTTTCTGTTGCAGATGCAGCGGTGGTTACCTCTGGAACTGCAACACTAGAAGCTGCTCTTTTTGGTGTACCCGAAGTTGTATGCTATAAAACTTCATGGATATCTTTCCTACTGGCAAGATTTTTTATAAAGGTGAAATTCATTTCACTGGTTAATATCATCATGGATAAATTGATAGTGAAAGAGTTGATACAAAATGCCTTAAATGCTGAAAGTATTTATGAAGAGCTTGCATTGCTTTTAACCAATGATTCCAAAAGAAGTCAACTAAAAACTGATTTCCAGGCATTACATCAATTTCTTCTTTCCGGGGGAAATGCATCTAAAAATGCTGCAGAAAAAATTCAGGCACTGCTTATAAAATAAATTATTTTTTGAAGAGCAGTCTGAATATTATAACAACAATGGCAAATAAAAACAACAAAAGAGAAAGCCGGTTGATCCCATGCATGTATTTTACCCAAGATGAATTGGGTGTGTCTTCATCTTTCTTCCTCAAATAAAGATAGGTTGCGATCTGTTTCCAAATTCCCATATGTATTTTTTAAGCTGTTAGCAAACTGCATCCCCGAACATCACTGTTGTCAACTCTTCCCATCAATTCAAATCTACCATCGCCCATAAATCTTGCCAAATCATCTGTTGCAATAAATCCCACGCTATCAGTGTTGGCTAAGTCAATTACATTGATAACACCCATGCGCATGATATGTTCACCCTCCCCCCAAATTTCAAATGGATCATCGGTTGACCTCAATAAAACTTTCATGCGAGATGATGTGTTATAAATGCCGTCTCCACTAGAATACGCTTGAGACAACAGTTCAGTCATTCCATATTCTGCATGGATTGCATCCACCCCAAAACCTTGTTTCAGTTTATGATGCAATTCACTTCGGGTAAGTTCCTTTTTTCTGCCTTTCATGCCTCCGGTTTCCATCACAATAGTATACTTCAATTTCATTGGAAAAGATTCAACAAAATCTATCAATGCAAATGTCACACCAATTAAGATGGTTTTTTGTTGATGAGATTCTAAATGCAAAAGCACCTCATTTAATTTTTTAAAATCATGAAGAAAAAATCCACTTGAAGGATGTTTGCTCAATTTAATGAAATGATCAACCATAGAAACCAGTGAAGAGTTCTCTCTTTCCAAATAAGAAGGAAGTAGTCCGATGATACAATACTGATCAGGATCTCCGTAATATTCTTTAAAAATTGTGACCGTATTTTCGAGATAGGTATCAAGATTGCTTATACAATGCTTGCTGTTGATCATTCCAGTTGTACCGCTGCTCTCAAAACATCTTACCGGTTCAAAAATGCCCGTTTTTACCGAATGGGTTTTGAAAAATGATATAGGCAAAAATGGAATACTTGAAAGCGTTGAGATTTCAGCTGGATCGATATGTAATCCGGATATAAAATTCCGGTACAACTCATTTTCGAGTGATTGTTTCCTGAACAATTGGAGTGCATCATCTATAAAACTCTGATCCAACAAGGTTAAATGTTGTTTAAAATGAATAAAACCAAATAGGTTATTAGTTACGAAACGGTTAATTTTGAACAGCAACAAAGGTACATGAGAAAAGTCTTCCCCATCATATGTCTGTTGATTTTTGGTTTGGGCTGTAATAAAGACAGCATTCAATCCAAACCAATTTTGAAAGTGAACAGCATCAGTTCAAGTAAAATATATGCCGGAGAAGATTTAGAGATAAGACTACAATTGACTGATCAGGAAGGAGATTTCCTTGATACCATTTGGGTAAAAAAATCAACCACCAGTTGTACCAGGAGTAATTTTGTCGACTCCAACCTTTTCAGAATTCCTTCAGACCTGCCCAGAACAAAAAATTTTAGTGGCGAATTGATTCTCACCATGAATTACAGCATCGTCTTGCAGCCTCGTTGTTTTGCAAGTGACACAACAACTTTCAGTTTTTGGGTGAAAGATGCCAAAGGAAACAAAAGTGATACAGTCAAAACCTCTCAAATAATAATTTCAAGATAATTTATACTTATGGCAAAATCAATCAAGTCTAAAAGACTATTAAGTGATGCATCTTATTCATTTTTGAAAGAATATATAAATACACCCTCTCCAACCGGATTTGAATCAGGCGGACAAAAACTTTGGATGAAGTATATCCAACAACATGTGGATGAAATTATTACTGATCCATATGGATCGGTTGCCGGAATAATGAATCCCAAAGAAAAATTCAAAGTAGTAATAGAAGCACATGCTGATGAAATCAGCTGGTTTGTAAATTATATCTCTGATAGTGGATTAATCTATTTAAAACGCAATGGAGGTGTAGATCATCAAATTGCTCCAGGGAAAAGGGTGTTGATTCATGGGAAAAAAGGATCAGTAAAAGCTGTTTTTGGATGGCCTGCCATTCACACAAGGATTGGAGGAGGAGAAAGAAAAGATCCACAACCTGCAGTTGATAACTTATTTTTAGACTGTGGTGCAAAAAACAGAAAAGAAGTTGAATCTCTTGGAATTCATATTGGTGCGGTTGCTACATACGAAGAGGGCTTTGATGAACTTGCCTACAATTATTTGATTGGAAGGGCAATGGACAATAGGATTGGCGGATTCATGATTGCTGAAGTTGCAAATATGATTAGAACCAATAAAGTAAAACTCCCCTATGCGCTCTACGTTGTAAATGCCGTTCAGGAAGAAATTGGACTTAGAGGTGCAGAAATGATTGCAAGAAGAATCAAACCTGATGTTGCCATCATCACAGACGTTACCCATGATACTACAACCCCCATGGTAAATAAAATCATTGAAGGTGATGTTGCATGTGGAAAAGGCCCATCACTTGCATATGGACCAGCAGTGCATAATAAACTACTTTCACTCGTTGAAAATGTTGCAACGAAGAAAAAAATTCCAGTGCAAATGAGAACTGTTTCTCGCAGCACAGGTACTGATACAGATTCTTTTGCTTATGCCAATGATGGCTGCCCTTCTGTTTTAATTTCAATCCCGCTTAGATACATGCATACAACTGTTGAAATGCTACACAAGGATGACGTTGAGAATACCATTCGATTGATGTATGAAACACTTGTGAGCATTACTCCAAGAACAAACCTGAGCTATTTCTCGTAATCTACTAACTTGTAAATCAGGGATACCTGATGTTGAGAATAAGTAGACTGGTAATGGGTTCTGGCATATTGAAACTGAAGACTATTAAGGTTTAGCCGAATACCATAACCAAATCCTGTTAAACCATTCGAAAGGTTTCTAATCATTAATTCTTTTCTTCTAAGAAAATTATATCCAACCGAAAAAACAAGTTTTTCTCCAATCAACAAATCTGTTCCGGCGATTAAATGACTCATCAGTTTTGTTGCAATTCCATTTTTGACTGAGACGCCATAATTATCAAGATCAAACGAGTCATCTTTGTACAACAAATCGAACTGATGCAGCCTTTGTGCAGTCAAGGAAAAACGAATCGGGGCTTTTTCAAGTTGTTTTGTGACTCCCAGCAACAGATCGAAAGGAAGGTCTTCGGATTGATTAGCATACGTTTTGATCTGCACTCCCATATTTTTTGCAACAAATCCTGCTTGAATCATTGATTCTTCATCATAATAATTTATCCCGATATCAGAAGAAATTCCCATGCTTGTGTATGCACCATATCTTGAATTGATGAATTTCAATGAAGCCCCATAAAACCATCTTTCACCATAAGACCTAGATGCTGCAAATGATATCATTTGATCATAGGCAGTAAAACTGCCTAAAATATTTCCAGCAGCATCCGTTTGCATTTCATTACCGTATTGCAGATGAGCAATCCCCCCTCCGAATGTAGTATTGGAGTTTTCATGATGAAAAGCTCCAGCACCAAAAAGTCCATTGATGGTTGGAGCGATAGAAACAAAATTGGCAGAAATATTGCCATGGTGCTGGTATCGCAATAATGCAGGATTATCATTAAACAACCCAACATCATTGTTGAACATAGAAATATTTCGACCACCCAATGCACTTGCCTGAGGTACCCACTGCATCTTCAAAAAATTATAGGTTGATGACCCCCCAAGTGTTTGTGACTTGATCTGAGGAAAAAACATCATAAAAAAAAACAGGCATGCAAGAGATCGCATGCCCGAAATTAATCAGCTGGGGTCAATATTAAAAATTAAACAAGTGACAAATCCAGTACCTGTTGCATGGTTTTAACATAATGAAAGCGCATTCCTTTGATAAATTCTGGATTGATTTCTTGTATATCCTTCTCATTTTGCCAACACAGTACAATTTCTTTCAAGCCCGCACGCTTGGCTGCGAGTACTTTTTCTTTGATTCCACCAACAGGGAGCACTTGTCCACGCAATGTGATCTCTCCGGTCATTGCCAGAAATGGTTTTACTTTTTTACCTGTAAAGGCAGAAGCCAAAGCTGTCATCATGGTAATTCCAGCACTGGGGCCATCTTTGGGCACAGCACCCTCTGGCACATGAATATGAATATTCTTCTTCTTGAACATTTCAACTTCAATACCAATTTTTTTTGCATTTGCCTGCAGGTAAGTATATGCGGTTGATGCACTTTCTTTCATTACCGTTCCAAGATTTCCTGTTAACTGCAAATCACCTTTGCCATCACTCAATGTTGTTTCAATAAATAAAATATCTCCTCCAACATAGGTCCAGGCGAGCCCAACTGCCACTCCAGGCATATTGGCTGTTTTATAAATTTCATTGGAGTATTTAGGTTTACCTAAAATCCGTGTTACATCATGTTGAGAAATATTCGATTTTATTTTTCCCTGAATAGCAACATCTTTGGCATAGCTTCTCATGATACTGGCCAATTGACGATCCAATTCCCTCACTCCACTCTCTCTGGTATAATTTTCAATCAAAAAGGTCATCACCTGCTGATTCATTTTTAAGTCATACTCCTTTAAGCCATGTAATTCCTTTTGCTTTGGCAACAAATGTGTTTGTGCGATGCGTTCTTTCTCCTCTACTGCATATCCAGTTAGGTCAATGATCTCCAATCGATCACGCAATGCAGGTTGTATGCTTTGCATATCATTGGCAGTTGCAATGAAAAGCACTCTACTCAAATCATATTCCAGTTCAAGGTAATTATCGTAGAATGAATTGTTCTGCTCTGGATCAAGCACCTCCAATAACGCAGAGGAAGGATCTCCCCGAAAATCTTTACCCACCTTATCAATCTCATCTAAAATCATCACTGGATTGGAAGATTTTACTTTTCGAATAGATTGTAAAATTCTTCCAGGCATGGCCCCTATATATGTTTTGCGGTGACCCCTGATTTCACTTTCATCATGCAATCCGCCCAAACTAAAACGTACATATTTTCTACCAATTGCACTTGCAATGCTTTTACCAAGGGAAGTCTTTCCGATTCCAGGAGGACCAACAAAACAAAGAATGGGACTTTTCATATCTCCTTTCAATTTCAGAACAGCGAGATATTCAAGAATTCTCTCCTTGATTTTATCCATTCCGTAATGATCTTTATCTAATACTTTTTTAGCTTTTTTCAGATCATAGCTATCGGTTGTGCATTCATCCCAGGGAAGATCCAACATCAAATCAACATGATTGTATACAGTTGAATAATCTGGCGTACTTGGATGCATGCGTTCCAATTTTTCAATTTCCTTTTGGAACAATTCTTTTGCAGCAGCTGACCATTTTTTTGCTTCAGCTTTTTTCTTCATTTCCAGAATCTCTCTGTCATTGCTATCACCACCCAACTCCTCTTTGATGCTTTTTAATTGCTGTTGAAGAAAATATTCTCGCTGTTGCTTATCAAGTTCTGTTTTTGTTTTTGTGGTCACCTTGTTTTTAAGTTCCACAAACTGGAGTTCTTTCTGTAAAAGCTTCAACAACAATTCTGCACGTTGGCGCATGTCGTTCATCTCCAACAATGCTTGCTTCTCTGTAAGTTCACAGTTGAGGTTGCTCCCAACAAAATGAATCAAGAAAGCAGGGTTTTCAATATTTCTTAAAATGATGGATGCCTCTGTTGGAATATTTGGCGATAATTGAATGATCTGAGCAGCAAGATCTTTGATTGAGGCTACTGAAGCCTGAAATGATTGATCATCTTTCACAACCTCCTCTTCAAGTCCTTGAACCACTCCCTTAAAATAAGGATCTTCTGAACTGATCTTGATCAATTGAAATCTTTTCTTGCCTTGTAATATGGCAGTTGTGCCTCCATCGGGCATCTTGATCAACTTAACTATTTTGGCAACGGTTCCTACACCAACTAAATCATTTACGCCAGGGTCTTCAATATTGCTGTCTTTCTGAGACAAAACACCTACCAATTTGTCAGTCTTGTATGACTCTTCGATGGCCTTGATCGACTTATCCCTTCCCACAGTAATTGGAATAACTACTCCAGGGAAAAGCACTGTATTTCTGAGGGGTAACAGGGGCAATTCATCTGGCAGCTGTAATTTCTCTGCTCCTTCCTCATCACCTTCATTCAAGGGTATGATGGGCATGAAATCCAATTCCTCTTCTTGCGGCATCAACTTTAAATTCAATCCCATATATTAAATTTTACGACAATATGTCACGAGCAGCTTCCCAAAAGGAGCTGATGGTGAATATATATCAAGTAGCCCAACTTTAGTGCCAACAAAAAAGCCCTGTTGAAATATCAGGGCTTTTTATATTCAAAAAGTACTTTTTAGAGTGAAATTCCTATGCCGGCCTGGATCATTTTGGATTTCCATTGATCAATACTACTTGTGATATTTCTGATGTCTGAGAGTCCGAAAGAATATCTTCCATAAATACTCAATTTGGGGAGATTCAACTGAATACCAGAGAGCATGTTAAAATCATTTTTCTTCAGTGCATCTTGACCGTTTTGCAATGCATTCGAAGTTTGAGCAACAGTCATTCCAATTTGAGGCCCAACCTGTAATGATAACAATTTTACCGGGCTGATATTTAATAAGATGGGAATATGAACATATGTTGCCTTAAGTTGAGTCAACCCAGATCGAAATCCAGCAGCAGTTGGAGCTAGCTTCAAGGTTACATTGCCAACCAACCCTTCCACCTGAACTCCAATGATGTCGGAAGCTTTTACCCTCCCAAATACACCAGCTTGAAATCCACCTTGATAATTTTCTTTAAATGATGCACTTGTATTTGTTGTAAAATTCGCTCCTGCTTTGACCCCCAATTTGAAGCCTTGTGCCTGAATATTAATGAAAATAAAAGCCAAAGCGAGCAATGAAAGAATTTTTTTCATGATAGGTGTTTTTATTATTTCAAATGTACAGTTAATTATTCTGTTTGGATAATTACTAAAACGTGACACCAGCAGTAATATTAAAAATATTAGAAAATTTATTAGAGGAAGTTGATTGAAAATAATATCCCAGAAAATACCCTGTTGAAATTGATAATGCATTTTTAAACCAGGATAAGTTAGCAGAAACAGCTGCAGTTCTGATTCCAAAGCCAGAACCAGTATTCTGCATCATTCTGTAAAACGATTCAATTCTTTTACGATCTTCTGCTTCATTCCTGAATCTTTCTCTTGTAGTGGTGCTCTCAGTTTTGGTTGATTGCATTCCACTTACTATGCTAATCTGTGGAATAAAACTCAACATATCATTTTTAAATAAAACTGAAGATGCAGAAAAAGAATGTGAAACCCCCATGCTTATGGATAGATCTCTGATGTGTACATTGTATTTATCAAGTATATATTGAAAATTTCCATTGGGCATTCTTCTCGGAACTACATATGTATCAACGTAATTTCCATCACCATATCCAATGGATAAAGAAGGCATTAACCAAGTTTTTCTTCCCTGTATATATGCATAAATATCATGTGTAAAAGGTGAAACCCTTCCTGAATCTTTCAAATTACCTTTCAGATAATAAGAATAAGAAACACCATACATAATAGATTTGGACAACTTATCATATGAAGGCGTAAGGGCGGTTTGATACCATCTTACACTATTATTAATATTTCTGATATAACCCATGGCACTGAATCCAAATCCTGATTTATGAACATATGAAACACTGGGCATTAATGCCGTTGCACCGGTTGATGATTGTTGGGCATTAAATACATTGTTATTGGCACTGAACAAACGGTTGCTGAAAGATGTACTGACTGATAGAAAACTTTTTGGCTTGCGCATAGAATCAAGCATGATGCGCAATTCGTTTATTAAACTATCGTTTTTAAGCAACGACATATCATCCTTGGCTGAAATTAACTCGGTTGACTTTTCTTGTCCTATTGAAAAGAGTGAAGTACCAAAATATAATATCAAAAGCAGGGTTAAGTTTCGGAGCATAAGCATCAGCTTTCTGATTGGACCAGCAATTCGCGAGTAAGTTAATTTGAATTAACCAAAGTCTATGTTAAAACTATGCAAGTTCTATATATGTTATCTCTGGCAGAATTCCCACCCGGCCTGGATATCCAAGGAATCCGAATCCACGATTGACATATAAATGCTGATTCGATTTTTTATATAGCCCGCCCCACTGCCTGTATACATATTGAACTGGACTCCACCTAAATCCAGGTATCTCAACACCAAACTGCATACCATGTGTATGTCCCGACAACATGAGGTCAATGTCCGTAAAATCCTTGCACACCTCCGCTTCCCAATGACTTGGATCGTGGCTAAGTAAAATTTTGAAGGGATGAGGTTCTGCTCCTTGATAAGCTTTTTTCAAATTGCCATATTTAGAAAAGTTTGCACGTGCCCCCCAATTTTCGATACCTATCAGCGCTATTTGCTCTCCATTTTTTTCAATGGCAATATTTTCATTTAATAAAAGTTTCCAACCCAAGTCAGCATGCACTTTTTTTAGCTTTTCAAGATTTTCTTTTTTGGCTTCTGCAGAAGGCCATTGAACATAATCACCATAATCGTGATTGCCGAATATACTGTACACGCCCATTGGAGCTTTGATTGCAGAGAATAGAGAAATCTTGTTTTCCATTTCAGAGGCGGTGTTGTTCACCAAATCACCGGTGAAAAAAATGATATCCGGCTGAAGATTTAATATTTTCTGAATACCTTTTTCTACAGCAGCATGATCATCTAAACTACCGCTGTGTATGTCAGAGATTTGAACAATCTTCAACCCTTTAAATGATTCAGGAAGATTTTTGAAAGACAGTTTCACCTTTTCAACACGATACCTGTATTTATTTCCGAAGCCATATAAAAGGGTGCCGAAGAGCCCCCCACCCACTCCAATTCCCAACCATGATAAAAAAAGAGATCTGCTGATGGAATCCGTTGCGCCATTTTCACCTTTCACCAATTGATAGGTTTTTAATCCACCCCACTGTAATATCCTGCGCGCATCATCCACCAAGAAGAAAATCATTGCAATAAATTTTGCAATGAAGAAGCCAAAAAGGATTGCAATCACATATATCCTTATGAATTTGGGTATGCTTTCAAATTGTACATAGGGAATCACCAAAAAAAGTATAACTGCTGCAGCAGTGAAGCTCCAGTAAGCGGTATGGATACCGAACCTCCATTTGGGAGATAAGGTAGATGTGACCAATTTGAGGGATTGAAATACGTATAAATCAATCAAAACCATTGTGATGATGAATACCCAAGAACCCAGGAGCCTTTTCATGTTGATAACTATTGTTAATTGCCTGCTACTCTAACATTAATTTAGACAATATGTTCCCTAAAATGGTGCCGAAATTGTAAATTTGTCATCCTGTCATTTTAAACAAAAAGCTCAAAATCAATGGCCAGAATTATAGGCGTTGCGAATCAGAAAGGAGGTGTTGGAAAAACAACTACGGCCATCAATTTGGCTGCCAGCTTAGCCGTCTTGGAATACAAAACCTTGCTCGTGGACGCAGATCCACAAGCCAATAGTACTTCGGGAGTTGGTTTTGATCTTCAAAATGTTCAGCAAAGCATTTATGATTGTATGGTTGGCGATGCAAAAGCCAGAGATACGATCTTAAAAACTGAGATACCCAATTTAGACCTCATCCCTTCCCATATTGATTTGGTTGGAGCAGAATTGGAAATGATCAATTACCCGAATCGAGAAAATGTAATAAAAAATATTCTGGATGATTTGAGAGATGATTACGACTTTATTGTGATCGATTGTTCACCTTCATTGGGATTAATAACAGTCAACGCATTGGTTGCAGCCGATTCTGTTGTAATACCAGTTCAAGCTGAATTCTTCGCTTTGGAAGGACTTGGAAAACTTCTCAATACCATCAAAATCGTACAAAACAGGTTAAATACTTCGCTGGCGATCGAAGGAATTCTTATGACAATGTATGATGTCAGATTAAGACTCTGCAATCAGATTGTAAGTGAGGTGCGTAAACATTTTGAAGACATGGTATTTGATACACTCATTCACAGAAATTCCCGTCTTAGTGAAGCACCAAGTGTCGGAAAGCCAGTGATTCTATATGATGCTGACAGCAAGGGTGCAGTGAATTATTTGAATCTGGCAAAAGAAATCCTGCAAAAGAATAACTTAACAAAGATCAAAGAGGCAGAGAGAACCTTAAATTTAGAAGATGAGCAATAATCCCTCTAATAAAAAAGATGCATTAAACAGAGGTATCCGCTCTCTGTTGGGCAGCATAGATACAGAATTGAAAAATCCTTCAACCGGAAGTTTAAAATCCGAAGTTGTTGCAAAGAATACTTCAATCAGCAGAATTGCACTGGGTAATATCATTCCCAATCCAAGACAACCGCGTCAGGATTTTGACCAAAAAGCCATTGAGGAATTGGCACAATCCATGCGACAGCATGATATCATTCAACCATTAACGGTAACACCATTCAACAATGGAAAATATAAGTTGATTGCAGGTGAGAGAAGATGGAGAGCTGCAAAGATCGCAGGACTCAAAGATGTCCCAGTGTATATTAGAGAAGCAAACGACAAACAAGTATTGGAACTTGCCTTGTTGGAAAACCTGCAGAGAGAAAACCTGAATGCCATTGAAATTGGACTTGGATATCAGCGCCTGATGGATGAATGCGCAATGACACAGGAAGAGGTTGCAGTTAGAATGGGAATGGACAGAAGTACTGTTTCCAATTATATAAGAATGCTCAAACTTCCCCCAGATATTATTGTAGCAGTCAGAAACGGAACACTTAGCATGGGTCATGCACGTGCGTTGATCAATGCTGGAGAAGTTGAAAAACAATTGTTCGTATTTAATACAATCGTTGCCAAAAAACTTTCAGTAAGACAAACAGAAGACCTGGTAAAACAGTTATATAAACCATCCAAAAAACAACTCGCTCCTACAGCTCCCCAAAAAAACAATTTCCATCACATACAACAACAGATTTCTTCTCAACTGGGTACTAAAGTGAAGCTAGAACATCATAAAACCGGAAGAGGGAAGATTGTCTTGGAATATTATTCAGTAGAAGAGCTGAACAGTTTACTTGAAAAGATGAAAGTGACCATCCACTGATGAAGGCATGCAAATCAAACATTGTATTTTTTATATTTCTGTCCTTTGTCGTCTTTAGCCCGACAAATACTTTCGCGCAATCAGAAAATAAAGCAGTTCAAGACAGTTCAAAGAAAGTTAGATCTATTGCATCCAAAGCCGCACTGAGATCTGCAATTCTTCCCGGACTGGGCCAAGCCTACAATAAAAAATATTGGAAGATTCCTTTGGTATATGGTGTTTTGGCGATTCCTGTTGCCACCTTCAAATACAACAGCGACTGGTATACAAAAACAAGGTATGCCTATACAGTGAGGGCAACATCTGATACGGCTAATTACAAAAATATTGCGAGAGAATTGCAACCACTTTCCAATGATGCATTGAGAACATATAGGAATACTTTTCGAAAAAATATGGATTTCTCGGTCTTGGGTTTGCTGTTGGCCTGGGGGCTCAATATAGTAGATGCCACAGTAGATGGGCACTTAAGGACGTTTAACATTTCAGACGACTTAACCATGAGCATTCAACCCTCCATGAAGAATTTTCAACAGGGATATGGATTATCCGCAACTTTACATTTTTGATTTAAATTTCAACTTATGAATATAGCAATGATTGGATATGGGAAAATGGGCAAAACAATTGAACAAGTTGCAGTTTCAAGAGGTCATCATATTAAACTCAAAATTGACCTAAATAATCTTGATGATTTTAATCAGATCAATTTCAACGACATTGATGTTGCCATTGAATTTACTGGTCCTCACACTGCATATAACAACATTTTAAAATGCCTTGAATACAAAACACCTGTGGTTTGTGGTTCGACAGGATGGCTTGAACACATTTCAGACGTTGAAAACAAATGTAAATCCAGCAATGGCAGTTTTCTATATGCAAGCAACTTCAGTGTAGGCGTAAATATATTTTTTGAAGTAAATAAAAAATTAGCCCAACTGATGGAGGGGAAAAATCAGTACGATATTTCCATCAGAGAAATTCACCATACTCAAAAAAAAGATGCGCCCAGTGGAACAGCCATTACCATAGCAGAGCAAATTTTATCAAACAATACCAGTAAACAACATTGGGTCAATGACCATCCTTCATCAAAAGAAGAGCTCTATATTAAAAGTGAAAGAATTGATCCCTACCCTGGCTTACATGAAGTAACATATTCATCAGAGATTGATGAAATTCAAATCATTCACAATGCACACAGCAGAGATGGCTTTGCATTGGGAGCAGTATTGGCTGCTGAATATGTAGCCAATAGAAAAGGTATATTTACCATGAAAGATGTTCTCGGATTCGGAAATTAATAACCATGCTAAACAAAAAAACGCAATACGCATTTCAAGCATTGATGTATTTGGCCGAACATAAAGATGACGGCCCTTTGCTCATTGCTGAAATCGCGAAGAAGAAAAAAATTCCACTTAAATTTCTAGAAAATATTTTATTGGAATTGCGTAAAGCAGGAATTCTTGAAAGCAAGAAAGGAAAAGGTGGAGGATATTTTATCAAGCAAACTGCACTTAACACTCCCCTCTCAGATATCATCAGAAAAATTGAAGGTCCCATCGCAATGCTTCCCTGTGCAAGTCTTTATTTTTATGAGCGATGCAAAAATTGTGATGAAAAACATTGTGGTTTGCATGACACCATGGTTCAAGTAAGAGATGCAACCTTGAAAGTTCTTGAAAACAATACCATCACTGATCTGGTAAAAAAATAATTTTATGGCAGAAGAACTTAAAGTTTCGGGTGGGTCCAAAGAGGAACAATACATTGCATTGATTCCTCAAATCGCGGCATTGATATCTGGAGAAAAAAATCTAATTGCAAACCTTGCGAATATTGCAGCCTCTCTCAAACAACAGTTCAATTTTTTCTGGGTCGGGTTTTATCTTGCTGAAGACCAGGAATTAGTGCTTGGTCCTTTTCAGGGTCCAATTGCATGCACCAGAATTAAGAAAGGGAAAGGGGTCTGTGGCAGCAGCTGGGAGAAAGAGCAAATTATTATTGTACCCGATGTTGAGGCATTCCCGGGACATATTGCATGCAGTAGTTTATCCAAAAGTGAAATTGTATTACCCCTCATTCAATCCAATAAAATCATTGGGGTATTGGATGTGGACAGCGATCAATACAATAGTTTTGATGATATTGATGCCAAATATCTAAATGAAATTTTATTGCTGTTAAACACCACAAGTTAGTTTTCCTTAACTAGCTCACGGATCATTGCATCAAACTCGGCCTTGAATTTTTCGTGGTGTATACCGGTTGCAGGTCCGGCATATCCAGCGTGCGTTTTCTTTACCAAACCATCTTTACCAAGGATAATCATTGAGGGAAAGGCCTTAATAGGAGTCATCAATGGCAAAGTTTTTTCTGTTCGTAATGGATCAGATGAAATAACGCCTGTTATCAGCAAAGGATATTCCACATTGAATCTGTTTTTGAAACGCATGAGATTGTTTTTGGCTTTTTCAAAATCAGTTGTATACTCATAAGCAAGTCCTATGACTTCTATTCCCAAATCTTTATTATCATGATAATATTTGCTGAGAAATGCAGTTTCATCCATACAATTTGGGCACCAAGAACCCATGATTTGAATGACCAAAACCTTTCCTTTGAACTTTTCATCCTGGGTATATACCATATTACCATTCAAATCCGGAAATGTAAAGTTCAATTTTTTGGAAGGATCTTTTGCCTTCATCAAAACATCCGTTTCATCCAGCTCAACATTTGCATCTCTAACCGCCTCCCATGTTTCGATCGAAGTGGGACCACTTGCAAAAAAGCCGTTTGTAAGCTTTCCATCCTTTCCAATGCTAGCTGAAAAGTAAAATGCATGTGTTCCATCAAAAGTAGACATCACAAGTGAATCACCATTGGTGACGCCTTCCAAAAACCTATAATCGCCTGTGGTCGTTAATATACTTCCGGTTAGATTATTTCCAACTTGTTTCAATTCTGCAATAGCATCCGAATTTTCACCATCTGCATTTTTGAAAACCGCCCTCCACCTGCCGGAGAGATTGGTTGTATTTTTTGTAATTGGAATTTGATACCGCAGGTGGGAGTTTCTTATTTCAATGGGCATGAACACATCTCCTTTGGAGCCAGCTTTTTTCCATTGACCAATGTAGCCATCCTTGGTTTTTTTCAGAAATATTTCTGCAGCAAAAAAAGGCAAAGCAACAATTAATGAATCTTTTGAGTCTTTAAACTCCTTAACTACAATTTTTTCTTCAGCATTTTTGATGACCCATGAAAGTTGCTTCCCGTTTCTCACTTCATCAATATTGAAAACAATATTTCTGTTATCACTTCGATTGATCTGCGCACGCAACTTTTTTATGCTAGGTTGCCCATGTAGAATATTGGAGAAGAACATGGCAATCAGTGAACTTATAATGAACAGTATTCTCATTTTATATATTTTCAAGCATATCTTTTGTCATTCTATCCAAATCATATTCATGTTTCCATCCCCAATCTTCCCTTGCGGTTGAGTCGTCAATACTCTTAGGCCAGCTATTCGCAATTTGTTGGCGATAGTCGCTCTTATATGAAATTTCAAAAGAAGGAATAAACTTCTGTATGGAAGAAGCAATTTCCTCTGGAGCAAAACTCATCGCTGCAAGGTTGTAGGATGTTCTTACAGAAATATTTTTTGCAGACGCCTCCATCAGTTCAATGGTGGCTCTAATGGCATCGGGCATGTACATCATAGGAAGTTTTGTTCCTGCCTCCAAAAAAGATATATATTTCTTTTTCTCTTTGGCTTCATGATATATTTCAACAGCATAATCTGTTGTACCGCCCCCAGGCGATGATTTATAACTGATCAATCCAGGATATCGAATACTTCTGACATCTACACCATATCGATGAAAATAATAGTTGCACCAAAATTCACCTGCATATTTACTGATTCCATAAACAGTAGTCGGCTCTATAATAGTTTGTTGTGGACAAAATTCTTTTGGAGAAGTTGGTCCGAAAACAGCAATGCTGCTAGGCCAATATACTTTTGTAAGTTTTTCTTCTTTCGCGATATCCAAAACATTTAAAAGAGATTGCGTATTAAGATGCCAAGCGAGAGGAGGATTTTTTTCGCCTGTTGCAGATAAAATTGCTGCCAAAAGATATATCTGTGTAATATTTTGCCTGATCACTTGTACATGAAGCATTTCCTTGTTCATTACGTCAATGCTCACATAAGGCCCAGTGCCTTTGAGTAATTCATTTTCTTCACGTAGATCAGACGCAACAACATTGGCACCTCCATAAATTTTTCGCAAAGCCAAGGTGAGCTCAACACCTATTTGACCGCATGCCCCAATAACAAGAATTTTTTCTTTTTTCATGAAACAATCTTATGGCACAAACTTAGTTATTAAGGCCATCTTATCTTTGCTACATGCAAAATTTTTTGAAAGAACTTTTCCAAGGACAGCCATACGACTCCCGTTCATTTTTTCTGATTGCGGGTCCTTGTGTGGTTGAAGATGAAGCGTTGTTGATGACGATAGCCGAGAGGGTTTCAGGATTGTGCAATGCGTTGGGGATCCCCTATATATTTAAGGCTTCTTATAGAAAGGCAAATAGAACCAGCGGAACATCATTTACAGGAATTGGAGATGAAGCAGGCCTGGATTTATTAAAAAAAGTTGGTCAAGCATTTAATTTGCCAACGACAACGGATATTCATGCAGCATCTGAAGCTTCAATTGCGGCACAATATGCAGACATATTGCAGATTCCTGCTTTTTTATGCAGGCAAACAGATTTATTAGAAGCAGCAGGTAAAACCAGAAAAATAGTTAATATAAAAAAGGGGCAATTTGTTAGCGGTGATGCGATGAGATTTGCTGTTGAAAAAGTAAAAAAAACAGGAAATGATAAGGTAATGCTGACAGAAAGGGGCACTACTTTTGGGTATCAGGATTTAATTGTTGATTACAGGAATATTCCTATCATGCAATCACTCGGTGTGCCTGTGGTGGTGGATTGTACTCATTCTCTGCAACAACCCAATCAACCTTCAGGTGTTACAGGTGGAAACCCGACCATGATTTCAACAATCGCCAAGGCTGCCATCGCCACAGGGGCAGATGGAATTTTCATAGAAACCCATCCCAATCCATCAAAAGCAATGAGCGATGGCGCCAACATGCTTGCACTGGATCAACTGGAAAATTTACTAAAACAACTGGTGAGAATCAGGCAATCGATCGTTTAATTGTACCTGAGGGGGTTCCTTCTAGATTGAGTAAAATATCTCTTGATATTCATCCAAAATGCAAAGGCAAGGTAAAAAATGGCTGGAGAGCCGAATGTGAGGCATGATATGTATATGAAATATTTACGAATGGTGGTCGTTGGTATACCCAAAACCTCCCCGATCCTTGTACAGACGCCGAAAACATGCCACTCAATGAAGTTTCTCAGTCCATTCATACCTCAAATATAAAAAAACCTCTTTATTATCCGAACTGTTGGTAAGGGCTCATGAAATGATTAATTTTGCGGTGCCAAAAAACTTCAATTATGGTATTCGATTTAGACCTCATCAAAAAGACATACAATGAAATGCCTGCCAAAGTGGACGCAGCAAAAAAGGCGCTGGGTAGACCCCTCACACTGGCAGAAAAAATTCTTTTTGCCCACCTCTGGAAAGGAGTAGAAATCAAAGATTTCGAGAGAGGAAAGGCCTATGTGGATTTTGCACCAGACCGTGTAGCAATGCAGGATGCAACTGCTCAAATGGCGTTGCTGCAATTTGACACCACTGGCAGAAAGAAAGTAGCTGTGCCGTCAACTGTACATTGCGACCATTTGATTGTTGCAAAAGATGAGAGCAAAACTGACTTGCAAAAAGCCATCACTGAAAATGATGAAGTATATAATTTCCTATCCTCTATCTCAAACAAATATGGCATTGGATTTTGGAAACCAGGTGCTGGAATTATCCACCAGGTTGTATTGGAGAACTATGCATTTCCGGGCGGAATGATGATCGGTACTGATTCACACACGGTGAATGCTGGCGGTTTGGGTATGATTGCCATTGGTGTGGGTGGTGCAGATGCATGTGATGTAATGGCTGGATTAAGCTGGGAATTGTTGATGCCAAAATTGATTGGTGTTAAATTAACAGGGAAATTAAATGGATGGACATCTCCAAAAGATGTTATTCTGAAAGTTGCTGGAATTCTTACCGTAAAAGGCGGGACCAATGCGATTGTAGAATACTTTGGAGAAGGGGCAACCAGCATGAGCTGTACAGGTAAAGGAACCATTTGTAACATGGGTGCAGAGATTGGTGCTACTACTTCTACATTTGGATATGATGAAAGCATGGCCAGATATCTTCGTTCAACGGGAAGATATGAAGTAGCGGATGCTGCAGATCAGGTGAAAACTTATTTAACTGGCGATCCGGAAGTTTATGCAAATCCTGAAAAATATTTTGATAAAGTAATTGAAATCAATTTAAGCGAATTGGAGCCGCACTTGAATGGTCCATTTACTCCAGATTTGGCAACTCCGATTTCTCAAATGAAAGAAGCAGCTGCCAAAAACAACTGGCCAACAAAAGTTGAAGTGGGATTGATCGGAAGTTGTACCAATTCTTCTTATGAAGACATTAGCCGTGCAGTGAGTCTTGCTAAACAAGTTGCTGAAAAAGGATTGAAGACCAAAGCAGAATTCACCATCACTCCCGGTTCGGAACTCGTCCGTTACACCATCGAACGTGATGGATTCCTCGACACATTTGCTCAGATTGGCGCAACAGTATTTGCAAATGCTTGTGGACCTTGTATTGGAATGTGGGATCGCATGGGTGCTGAGAAACAAGAAAAAAATACCATTGTGCATTCGTTCAATAGAAACTTCGCAAAGCGTGCAGATGGAAATCCTAATACGTTGGCATTCGTTGCGAGCCCTGAGCTGGTAACAGCACTTGCCATTGCAGGAGATTTAACTTTTAATCCGATTACTGATACACTGACCAACGAAAAAGGCGAACAAGTGAAATTGGATCCTCCATCTGGAGATGAATTGCCTAAAAAAGGATTCTCCGTTGAGGATGCCGGTTATCAGGCCCCTGCAGAAGATGGAAGCAAAGTTCAGATCAATGTAAAATCAGATAGCAAACGCTTGCAATTGCTTTACCCATTTGCAGCTTGGGAAGGCACTGATTTGAAAGGATTGAAACTATTGATCAAAGCAAAAGGAAAATGTACAACTGATCATATTTCGATGGCCGGTCCATGGTTGAAATTCCGCGGACACCTGGATAATATTAGTAACAACATGCTCATCGGTGCCGTTAATTTCTTCAATGATAAAACTGATTCAGTTAAAAATCAACTCACTGGCGAATACGGACCAGTTCCTGCAACTCAACGCGCATATAAAGCTGCGAATATTGGATCTATCGTTATTGGTGATGAAAACTATGGTGAAGGTTCTTCAAGGGAACATGCTGCCATGGAACCTCGACATCTTGGTGTTAGAGTGGTGATGGTTAAATCATTCGCACGTATTCACGAAACCAATTTGAAAAAGCAGGGAATGCTGGCATTGACATTCACAAATAAAGACGATTACAATAAGATCCAGGAAGACGACAATATTGATATCATTGGACTCCCAGGCTTTACTTCAGGAAAGACACTGGATGTAGTATTGCATCACAAAGATGGTTCTTCAGAAACCATTCAGGCAAACCAAAGCTACAATGAACAACAAATAGAATGGTTCAAAGCAGGTGGTGCATTAAATGTGATCAGAGCTGGAATGTCAAAATAAAAATTACTGACGATTAAAATAATCAAGGGCCAAGGCATAACCGTCGAGGCCCAAACCTGCAATGGTTCCCTTCGCTTTGGCGGAAACATGTGAAATTTTTCTAAACTCTTCCCGCGCTTGTATGTTTGAAATATGTACTTCAATTACAGGTGCAGTAATTGCCGCAATCGCATCCCCCAAAGCAACGGAAGTATGCGTATATCCACCAGGATTGATGATAATCCCATCTTGGGTAAACCCTGCTTTTTGAACAGCATCAATCAACTCCCCTTCAATATTGCTTTGAAAATATGATATTTCAGTATTGGGATGATCTTTTCTGAGTTTTTCAAGAAAGCTTTCAAATGCTTCTGAACCATAAATACTTTGCTCTCGCTTACCAAGTAAGTTCAGGTTCGGTCCGTTGATGATGGTGATCTTTTTCAATGGAATAAAACTAGTTATTATTGATCAATTGAATAAAATCATCAAACAGATACCTGCTGTCGTGCGGACCAGGAGTTGCTTCTGGATGATATTGTACTGAGAAAGCAGGACGATCTTTCAATCTGATTCCTTCAATAGAATCATCATTAAGGTTCACATGAGTAACTTCTATTTTATCAGATTTTCTTACTGCATCAGGGTCAACAGCAAAACCATGGTTCTGGGTAGTAATTTCACATGTACCCGTCATCAGATTCTTTACTGGATGGTTTAATCCACGATGACCATGGTGCATTTTAAATGTTGGAATGCCGTTGGCAAGCGCAAGCAATTGGTGACCAAGACAAATACCAAATACGGGCTTTTTCGTTTCCAATATTTTCTTCACGGTTTCAACAGCGTAAGACATCGTTGATGGATCACCAGGACCATTGGATATAAAAAATCCATGTGGTTCAAATTTCATCAATTCTTCAAAAGAAGTTTTGGCTGGATGTACACGAACATAAGCACCTCGGTCTGCCATACACTTTATGATATTTCTCTTCACACCGAAATCCAGAACAGCAATTCTTATTGAAGAAGACGGATCACCCACATGATAAACTTTGTCAGTTGTAACAATGGATGCCAATTCCAATCCATCCATGGATGGAACATTTTTTAATGCGTCTTTTAATTGATCAACATCAGAGATTTCAGAAGATATGATACAATTCATCGCTCCTTTTTCACGAATGTGTGTTACCAATGCACGGGTATCAACATCCTCTATAGCAACAACATTTTGTTCTACCAGATAGTGTTGGAGGGAATCACTTGCCATCAACCTGCTGTATTTCTCTTCAAGGTTTCTGCCAATCAAACCTTTGATTTTAACAGTCTCGCTCTCAACATCATCAGGTTTCACACCATAATTTCCAGTGTGCACGTTGTTCATGATCAGCACTTGTCCGTAATAACTTGGATCAGTAAAGACTTCCTGATATCCTGTCATTCCGGTATTGAAACATAATTCACCAGAGGTGGTTCCAATTTTACCAAATGCTTTTCCGTGAAACACCATTCCATCTTCAAGTACAAGGAGTGCAGGAACAACATTTGAATCTTGTGTGGGCATGTGCTAATTTTTTACAAAATAAAAAAGGCAGTGTCAAATGACCTGCCTTTCAAAAGATAATTTATCAACATTTTCTTATTCTGATGCGGTTGATTCTTCTGATGCAGAGGATGTTTCAGCAGCAGCTTCAGCAGAAGCAGCCTTTTTCTTAGCTCCACCGCTTCTTCTAGTTTTCTTGGCTGGAGCAGCAGCTTCGCCTTTGCCCTTGCCGTAGATTTCGTTGAAATCTACCAATTCAATCATCGCTCTTTCAGCATTGTCACCTACGCGTATCCCCAATTTGATGATGCGGGTATAACCACCTGGGCGACCAGCAACTTTAGGAGCGATATTGGTAAACAATTCTTTTACAGCAGCTTTATCTTGGAGATAAGAGAAAACAATGCGATGGTTGTGCATGATTTGCTCTTTGCTCGCTGATTTTTTTGTTTTGGTGATCAACGGCTCAATGAATGTTCTCAGAGCCTTTGCTTTAGCAAGGGTTGTAACGATTCTCTTATAGGTGATCAATTGACTAGCAAGGTTCCCCATGAGGGCCTCGCGGTGGGCCTTTTTACGGCCTAGGTTGTTGATTTTGTCTCCGTGACGCATGACTGTTTGTTTTAAAGCTGTACCGTGTCAGGAATTACAGCCTGTTTATAATTGAATTAAAATTCGTCCACATCGATTCCCAATTTGGCAAGATCCATGCCAAAATGAAGTCCTCTCTCTTGCAACACCTGCTCAATTTCAGAAAGAGATTTTTGTCCGAAGTTTCTAAACTTCATCAAATCTTCTTGCTCATATTGTACAAGCTGGCTCAAGCTGTTGATTTTAGCAGCTTTCAAGCAGTTGAAGGCGCGAACTGAAAGATCCAAATCTTCCAATGGAGTCTTCAATACTTTTCTGAGTTGCAAAGTTTGTTCATCCACCAAATCTTCCTTCTTCTCTTCCTTGTTATCGAAAGTGATGTTTTCATCTGTGATGATCATCAAGTGTTGGATCAGGATTCTTGAAGCCTGCTTTACAGCCTCTTCAGGATGAATGGTACCATCAGTTACAACATCCAAAACCAATTTTTCGAAGTCAGTGCGCTGTTCAACACGTGTGTTTTCAATAGCATACTTTACGTTCTTGATTGGAGTATAGATAGAGTCGATGGGAATATATCCAAATGGAGCTTCTTTGATTTTATTTTCTTCTGCAGGAACATACCCTCTACCCTTTGTGATGTAAAGTTCAATGTTCAATTTTGCTGAAGGATCCATGCTGCAAATCAGCAATTCAGGATTCATTACCTGGAACGTTCCAGTTACTTCATCAATCATGCCGGCAGTGAATTCAGACTTTCCTTTGATAGACAAAGTAAGTTTTTCATTTTGCACATCATGATCAAGGATTTTCTTGAATCTGATTTGTTTGAGGTTCAGGATAATTTCGGTTACATCCTCCACAACTCCTTTCAAAGTTGCAAACTCGTGGTCTGCGCCTTCGATGGCAATTCCAGAGATGGC
The DNA here is from genome assembly GCA_017853575.1 of Chitinophagaceae bacterium. GTDB lineage: Bacteria > Bacteroidota > Bacteroidia > Chitinophagales > Chitinophagaceae > Pollutibacter. Next base: position 92,434 of record JAFMJI010000008.1, read on the forward strand.
ATATCCTTCCAAAGAATTCAACAGAACTCTGCGAAGTGCATTACCGATGGTTACACCATAACCTGGTTCTAGAGGCTTAAACTCAAATTGAGCTTCAAAATCAGTTACTTTCTGAAGTACGATTTTTTCCGGTTGTTGGAAAT
>JAFMJI010000024.1 GCA_017853575.1 Chitinophagaceae bacterium
CTAAAAATATTAGTATATAATTGCTAAATAAATTAGCAATTATGGATGGGGAAATCTACCAGGGAACGGCCTATTCCGGTTCCAAACAATACACACAGCATCAGGTGAAAACAACCAATGCCACTGGCTTTGGGGCTGCGTCGGATGATTTTGCCGAGCGAGGAATCGATCTCAATGAACAATTGATCCGAAACAAGCCTGCTACTTTTTTCATGCGCATCCGTGGAGATGCCATGATCGGTGCCGGCATCTTTGATGGAGATACGGTGATTGTGGATCGCAGCATCAAACCTGTAACGGGTAAAGTAGTGATTGCCGTACTGAATGGAGAAATGCTGATTCGCCGTTTTGAAAAAGGATTCAACCGCATTCGTCTTATTCCTGAAACCAATCGCCTTGCACCAATCGAAGTCGATCCCTTCGCAGAGTTTTCGGTGTGGGGGGTGGTTACTTATGTGATACATCCGTTGTAATTGTTGTAGTTGTTGTAATGGTTGTAAGTTGTAGGTTATAAGTTGTAAGTTAACAACAGCCATAACAACTATAACAATTACAACAACTACAACGATTACAACAACTTACAACCTACAACTTAGAACTTACAACTGCCTTTTATGTTTGCTATCATCGACTGCAACAGCTTCTATTGCTCCTGCGAAAGATTGTTTCGTCCTGATCTGCGCAATAAACCCGTTGTTGTATTGAGCAACAATGATGGATGTATTATTTCACGGTCAGACGAAGCGAAGCAATTGGGTGTTGCCATGGGTGCTCCATTTTTTGAAAGCAAACAATTGATCCGTGAAAAGCAGGTTGCTGTTTTTTCATCCAACTATCATCTCTATGGTGATATGAGCAAACGGGTGATGGATACCCTGCGCATTTTATCTGATCATGAAATATATAAATGTGTGGAGGTGTATTCGGTGGATGAAGCTTTTGTGAATTTGGATCATTTGCCTGCATCTTCTTTGAATGGATTCGCGCAGGTATTGAGAGATGTGGTGGGGCAGTGGACGGGCATTCCGGTATCCATTGGCATTGCACCCAGTAAAGTATTGAGCAAGGTGGCGAACCGGTTGGCGAAAAAAAACAAACAGCAAACCGGATGCATCATGGTGTTGCAAACAGCAGATGAATTGCAGGATGCTTTGGAAAGAACCGATGTGTCCGATCTCTGGGGCATTGGTAGGCGCTATGCAAGAAAACTGAAAGAACAATATGGTATCAATACTGCCTGGCAACTCCGTCACATGCCGGAAGAATGGGCCCGAAAAGAATTGGGTGGAGTGGTAGGCGTTCGAATGATCCGTGAATTGAAAGGTGAATCCTGCATTCAATTGAAAGATCCACTCGAAAAGAAAAAAATCATTGCTACTACGAGAATGTTTGGCAAGCCAGTCTTCGATCTTCAACCGCTTAAAGAAGCGGTGGCTACCTTCACTGCACGTGCTGCCGAAAAACTGCGCAGGCAATACAGCGCGGCAAGTTCCATCGATGTGTTTGTAGTAACCGACGGACAGGAAGGAATGAAATACGAGTACAATCCGCAGAGCCACCATCGCTATCATACCCTCCTGCATCCAACGGCGGATACAAGCGAATTGATTCGTGCAGCCCTTCCGCTGGTGATATCGCTGTATAAAAAGGGGATGAAATATAAAAAAGCCGGCGTCATCCTTGGGGGCATCGTTCCCGATGATGCACTGCAGGGGGATCTGTTTTCTCCACCTGTCAAACAGTACAACCGGGCGCTAATGGGGGCGCTCGACAATATCAATTTCAGCATGCGGGATGATATGATCAAGTTTGGGGCATCCGGACTCACCCGTAACTGGAAGATGCGGCAGGAGATGAGGAGTAAACGGTTCACGACGAGGTGGGGGGAGCTGTTTGTGGTGTGAAGTAGAAGGGACGAGGGATGAGGGACAAGGGACGAGGGACAAGGAACAAGGGAGGATACACTATTAGTTTGAATTATGGGATACTATTACAATTAATAAATATCAAGCTCGTAATTTCTTGAAGAGAACTCCTTGTCCCTTGTCCCTTGTCCCTCATCCCTTGTTCCTTGTCCCTCCTCCCTGGCTGTTTAAAAAAAAGAGCCCAGTAGAAACTGAGCTCGTAAAAGGATATTGTTTTTTAAAACGGGTTGATCTATGGCCCTTAGCGATAAATCAATGCAAATATATTATTAAACGAAGCATTTTTGTTTAAAATGAGTGTGCATTAAAAAAATTTGGATCATTATTTTAATAAAAAATGTATTTTAATTGACAAATCTGTATTTTTAGAGGATAATTGTTTCAAAAATGACATTTTCTGTTGTAAAAAGACATATTTCTTTAATTGTATTATTAATTAATTTAATATGTGTAGACAGACTAATGTCTCAGGATACCATCTTCTTAAGGAATTACACATTAGATGAACCGGTGTTGAATGTTGATGGTGTAGGTGACTATATCATTGCCAGGACTACTACCAAAATATACAGGTTAAATGAAGATGAGGAGTTCGAAGAAATTTTACGGGTAGATCCAGTGAAAACAGGTAAGCACACCTGGGTGGGAAAGAAAGACAGGAGGGGCAATTATTCCACCTATCATACTGATTATCTTCCTCCATCAAAAATTATTCCCTACTATCCGGTAGGAAACTTCTTGCCTGGGTATCACCATGCAAATATTACATTGGCCAAAGATGGCAATACGTATTATGTAACATTCAGGGGGAATATCTTAAAATACACCATCAAGGATTTTTATAAAATTTACAATCGTTGGGAATCAGTTCGAGATGTTTATATCGATGACTCTATTAAAATCACGTCGACATATTCGGCTATATATAAAGATTCTGCCTATGAAGTTTTTGGCTTTGATACCTTAAAAGGAGTCAGTTATTCAAATGGTGAAGCAGCTAAAGTAAAAGGTAAATATTACTTGTGTGTTGATGACCTGTATAAATTAGAGAATAATCAATGGGTCAAACAGCAATTTGAAAAAGACTTGAAGCCAAGTTTAAAAAAATTAAGTGTTTATAGGAATGAAACTTATTATTTGTCACTACATGCTTTTGGTCGAATTGATTTAAATACAAATCGATTTATAGATACAATATTACAAGAATCCAAATACGAATATTTTGATATTGAGTGGGTAAACAACAGAGGCTATGTTACAAATGAAAATGGGTTCTTGTACGTTTACGAAAAGGATAATCCAGTAAAATCAGTAAACATTGGATCTCCAATTTATGATATTAATATCTCGGCTAACCGCAGTGAAGCAATACTATCATGTAAAGATGGTGTATATAAAGTCAAACTTTCAGACTTATCATTCAATAAATTATTTACGCTTACTGATGCAATTGAGTCGGTATTTGTCGATGATCAAATGTTGATTACTACTTTACACGGACTCTATATTTATTTTGAAGGAGGTGCCAAAGAAATTATTCCAAGAATTGAGTTCAATAAATATGGATTATCAGCACATGATCAATTGATTTTTGCTGGCTCAATAGAGGGGTTGTATGTACTTGACAAAGGGATACTATTGAACAATGTTTTAAAAAGTTTAAAAGAGACAGAATTCAAAGACAAACGTCAATTGCAATTTAATATTGGAGTAATCCTATTCGTCATTGCCTTAATAGTGATTGCATTTTTAGTCTATCAAAATCTACAAAAGAAAAAAGAATCACTCAAGCTGATACGTAAAGGAACTACAATCAATCCAGAAACCATACGTCAGATTGTATTGGAAAATCCAAAAATTATCAGTGTAGAGGCCATTGCTGAATATTTTGAAACTTCTACAGTACAACTGAACAGGATTTTGAAGAAATACAATACCAGTGGACTCGCTGTGTTGAAATCCATCAAACAGGATATTGTTAAAGACATGATCGCACAGGAAAAATCATTGGAAGAAATTTCTAAGCGGGTAGGCTACAGTATCAACTATATCAAAAGGAATCTACTTTGATCATCGTCTTGAAAGCATGGCTTTGATCTGCTTTCAATTCAACGAGTCCGATTTTATTATTGAAAGCATCCGGTGCGGAGCTTAAATTTTCTATAGCGATGGATCTTCTGTGTGGAGGTGTATATACTTGCAGAATAGGATAAGATACATCAGGGTAGAAATGGATGTTCAGTCCTACAGATGCATCAGACAAAGTACAATGTGGAAGTGGTTCATTTTGCATCAATACAAAAGAGTTGTCCAGAAAAACATCTTTCAGCTTTCCACCTTTGAACCATCTTTCGTCTTTGATCTGTTTGCCTGTAGGGATCAGGTCTTTGTTGAATTCCAATTGATGTTGAGCATTGATCTGTAACGCAGCAGTATCAATGGTTTCACCGATTTTAAAATAAGGATGCCATCCATCTGAAATGGGAATGGTACGATCGCTTCTGTTGTGAACGGTAGTGGTAATGGTCAATCTTCCATCTGATTCCAATCTATATCGCACATTCATATCATACGTAAATGGATATCCAGGATGAGATCCATCGTAACGATAAAACAATTTGCATTCAGCATAGAAATTATTTGCTTCACAAAATTCCACTTCATGGGATGCGTCGAATAGGAGTCCATGAATGGCATGTCCATTCAACACAAATTTTTCGCAGGTGTATGTTGAGCCTTCCCATTCGTAAGTTGAATTGTGCAATCTGCATACAAATGGCGAAAGTTTGGCACTCTTGCATCCTTTGGTTTTGTTTTCATGCCAATCTGCTGCATTTTCAAATCCTTCAATGAGGTTGAATGTTTTTCCTTGGTGGGTGACTTCAAGTTTATTGAGAATGGCACCACCGCTTGGGATGATGGTTGCAGTAAATTGGGTTTGTTCATCCCTCAATACAATTTCTTCCCAACCATTTTGTTGAATGCGATTGCAGGAAAAATGTGTTGTATTGCTCATGAATTACCAGCCAAGGATGTAAGCGAAGATGAGTGGCGCAACGATGGTCGCATCACTTTCCACAATATATTTTGGTGTGTTGATATCGAGTTTACCCCAGGTGATTTTTTCGTTGGGAACCGCACCAGAGTATGAACCATAGGATGTAGTTGAATCACTGATCTGGCAGAAATAACTCCAGAATGGAACGTCATGCCATTCCAGATCTTGGTACATCATCGGAACCACACATATCGGGAAATCGCCAGCAATACCACCACCAATCTGGAAAAATCCAACACCTTTGCCACCGCTGTTTTTTCTATACCAATCAGACAGCCATACCATGTATTCGATACCGCTTTTCATGGTGGTAGCTTTCATTTCATTTTTAATGATATAAGAGGCGAAGATGTTGCCCATGGTAGAATCTTCCCATCCACCCACGATGATCGGCAGGTTGCGTTCTGCAGCAGCGATCATCCAGCTGTCTTTCACATCAATTTCATAGTCGGCTTTCATCACACCGCTGTTCAAAAGTTTGTACATGAATTCATGCGGGAAATATCTTTCGCCTTTTGCATCAGCATCTTTCCACAGACGCACAATATGATGTTGTATTTTTCTGAAGGCTTCTTCTTCAGGGATACAAGTATCCGTAACACGGTTCAATCCTTTTTCCAGCAATTCCCATTCCTGTTGCGGTGTGAGGTCGCGGTAATTTGGTACTCTTTTATAATGTGAGTGTGCCACCAGGTTCATGATATCTTCTTCGAGGTTCGCACCGGTGCAAGAGATGATATCCACTTTACCCTGGCGAATCATTTCAGCAAGCGATACACCGAGTTCGGCAGTACTCATGGCACCAGCGAGGGTGACCATCATTTTTCCGCCTTCCAGGAGATGTTGTTCGTAGCCTTTGGCTGCATCAACAAGCGCAGCAGCATTAAAATGTCTATAGTGATGTTGGATGAATTGTGATACTGGGCCTTTTTGCATGAACGAGGATTTTGTGAACAGCAAAGGTACGGGAAGAGTTGTAATTGTTGTAGTGGTTGTAATGGTTATAAGTTGTAGGTTGTAAGTTCTAAGTTAAATACAGTCATAACAATTATAACCACTACAACAATTACAACAACTTACAACTTAGAACCTACAACTCTCACCTCACTTATGTGAAACAAACACCGCAATACTATGCTCCCTGATGATGTCTGATAAAAAACTTTTACTGAAAATATTCGATAGCTCTGTTCTTCCGAACGCCCCGGTGATCAGCATATAATCTTTGTGCGACTTGATCCAGGTATGAAAAGTTTTTCTGGTTTCGTCGCTGATCATTTCCAGGGTGAGGTTGGCAAAATGTTTTGCAGCGAGTTCTTCGATGAGATCCTGATGAGGAAATTCTTCTCCATCTTCTTCAAGTGTGATCAGTTTGGAATCCCAATTATAAAATTGTGGAAAGAGATACGTAAACTGTTTGATGGCAAAAACAGAATCAGCTTTTCCGTCATACGCCAATAAAATTTTTGATGGAAGTATATAATTCTCTGGAACAAGAATGATGGGACATTCTGTTTGTCGCAATATTTTTTTCAGGTAATCATTGGGTTGATCCTTGCTGATGTTTTCATAGAAGAGTTGAGAACTCAGCACCATGAGATCTGCGAAGCGGGTCTCTTTTTGTAGTTCCTGCAGCGCAAACATATCTGTATCGCGGTGCGTACGAAATTCCATGCCTGCATGTTCACATCTTTCTTCAAACTTCGCCATGTTTTTGGTGATGGCAGTTTCATCGGTTGGATAGGGCGTTACTGAAATCGGCGTGGAAGCACCCAGGCTGCTGTATCCCACCATATCGCGGTAATCGATTGGTTGCAGAAAAACCCCTGTAATGAGCATGGGTTCTTGTTCGTGGAGGAAGTTGGCCATCTTAAAAGCACCTTCAGAGAAATGATTGCCATCGAAAACCAGGAGAAGTTTTTTCATAAAAAAATTTTGAACTGATAGGGGTCTAATTTGTTACAATATAGGATGGGGGATGATCCTTACAGGCTGATCATCGTCATTATATCTGCTTATTTTTGTCACCCAAAAGAGTTGTAATTTTAACCCATGGTAGCCTTGTATTATGCATTGATTGTTCTCGGTGTTTTTCTGTTGATGGAAGGCATCACTTGGTGTACACATCGTTTTGTGATGCATGGGTTTTTATGGTATTTACATAAAGATCATCATCAAGTAGAACCCGGATTTTTTGAGAAGAATGATGCGTTCTTTGTGATTTTTGCAATTCCCAGCATGACTTGTATATATGTTGGCATGCAACCAGGTATGTGGTGGTTACAGGCGATTGGATTTGGGATCATGGCATATGGATTTGCCTATTTTATGGTGCATGATGTGATCATTCATCAACGGTTCAAATGGTTTTCAAGAAGCAATAATACATATGTACGTGCCATTCGTTGGGCACATAAAATGCATCACAAACATTTGGGTAAGCATGATGGCGAAAGTTTCGGTATGTTGTATGTTCACAAAAAATATTGGGAGAAAGTGCAGCGCGACAAGCAGTTGATGAAGAACAAGAAAGTGGAGTATGCGCCGGAAGCGGTTAACGGTTGACAGTTCACGGTTCGCAGTTGACGGTTGTATATTGTTGTAGTGGTTGTAATGGTTGTAATTGTTATTTCAAGGCAAGTTTCATAATATTTTTCTTAGTTTATTACTTGTAACTGATAGGTTGCACTTCTCTAGCTTTTGTAAAACTTCCTCGGGTCTCATTTTTGGATATCGCAGATTTTCTACCTGATTGTTAAATGCAGTGATGACACTTTTTGAATCTATTTCTATTAAAGTTGAAATAAATGGATCCGGATGTTCAGCTCTGATACCTAGCTTTTTCATTTCATTTTCTGGAAAATCTTTTAAGTTGAGTGTCAATATAAAATGAGCTCGGGCCTTGATGGCAGCTGCAACTACATGCTCATCATGTTTGTCAGAAATAGTAATGGGTAAGGCAGCATTGTACTCCACGATGTTTGCATCAGGGAAAGCAGCGTTCATATATGCTACAGTGGTTGTTAATTGTTCCCTGGTTAAATCTTTTCTCTTTATAAGAAGGTTTCTAACCCATTCTTCATTTATTTCATCTGTCCAATGTGGTTTAATTAATTGTTGCTCTGCTAAATTGAGTAGAAAGTCTCTTAATGGGGCAGGGTATAAAACGCACGCATCTAAAACAACTTTTACACCACCATCGATCATCAATAACCCAAGTTTAGCTCCTGTGCCTGTTTAGCCAGCAAGCTAATCTTTTGCTTTCTTGTTTGATGGAGTTTTTGCTCATATTGCTGGACGTCTTTAACCTGAACACGGCGGTGGCTTCCCACTTTTTTGAAGGGGATTTTACCATCTTCCAACAGTTTTACAACGTGTGGGCGAGATACACCCATTAAATCTGCTGCTTCTTGTGTGCTGATTGTTTTATCTGTGGGAATCATGCTGATTGACTTTCCGTTTGCAATGCATTCAATGATGTCTAACAATAAGTTTGACGCAGCAGTTGGCAATTCAATCAAATCATTTTGCTGTTTGTTTTCAATACAGATCTGAAACTTTCTTTTTGAACGTTTTGAAGCTGACTCAAGCATGATTAAAATCTGATTAGCAATTTTTTGATCTTCTGCTCCGATCTTTTCTACATTTTTTACTGGCATTTGATGCGAAATTTCTTCAAATATAAACAAAATAAACGTAATAAACGAAACAAACGAAAATGTATTTCTCCCTTCAAATCAAGATATTTTATTTTTAAACCATGAGCTTTCAACCTCTGCTATGTAAGAGGTCAATACTTATATTTTATTATTTAACTTACAACTTACAACTTACAACTTACAACTTACAACTTACAACCATTACAACCATTACAACACATACCACATACGACTACATCATCACCGGCGGGGGCTGTGCAGGCTTGAGTTTGATCATGCGCATGCTTGCTGAACCAAGTTTATCCAACAAAAAAATTTTATTGATTGAACAGTCAGAAAAAAATCTGAATGACCGAACATGGTGTTTTTGGGAGCAGGGGAAAGGATTTTTTGAATCTCTTGTTTGCAAGCAGTGGAGCAGTGCATGGTTTCATGCACAAGAATATTCATCATTAAAAGAATTAGGTGCGTATCGCTATAAGATGATCAGGGGAATTGATTTTTATCAGCATTGTTATC
>JAFMJI010000025.1 GCA_017853575.1 Chitinophagaceae bacterium
ATATTGTTGATCTTGTTGAAAGAATTCATTTTCTTTTATTTAGGTGACAAATATAAAGAAACAACCGTCAACCGATAACCGTCAACTGTTAACTGATTTGTGTATAAATCATTTTGAAAAACTCTAAAAACCACTTAATTTTGCCCACCCGTTTACGGAGTGGATTGAACTCGTAGCTCAGTTGGTAGAGCAATACACTTTTAATGTATGGGCCCTGGGTTCGAGTCCCAGCGGGTTCACCGAAAAAAGTCAGCGAAAGCTGACTTTTTTGTTTTATGACCTTAGGTATGAGTTTTGATCATTCTTAATTAATTTTAATACATGTATACGAATAAAACTATCCTCATTACAGGCGGGACTGACGGCATTGGACGATCACTTGTTTTGCAGTATTTGGATTTGGGTGCCAATGTGGTGACTTGTGGGAGAGATCAGCAGAAGATATTGGCATTGGAAGCAGAGGCTCCGATAGGAAAATTATGTGTTTTGAATGCAGATGTTAGTAGTGAGAGGGATTGTGAGCGGTCGGTAAGTCATGCAGTGAAATTGTTTGGGGGGATTGATGTATTGATCAACAATGCAGGCATTTCCATGCGTGGTTTGATGGAAGAAGGCGGAGCAGGAATTGTGCCAGTGATCAAAAAAGTGATGGATGTAAATTTTAATGGGGTACTTTATTGCACAACATATGCTCTTCCATATTTAATAAAATCAAAAGGTGCAATTGTTGGCATTTCGTCTATTGCAGGCTACAGAGGATTGCCAGGAAGAAGTGGCTATTCAGCATCCAAGTTTGCCTTGCAGGGATTTCTTGAAGCCATCAAAACCGAGTTGGTTGAAAAAGGTGTTCATGTCATGTGGGTGAGTCCGGGGTTCACTGCCTCCAACATTCGCAATGTTGCACTCAATCATAAAGGGGAGAAGCAAGGGGAATCTCCATTGAAAGAATCACAATTGATGGATGCTGATACTTGCGCAAAGATTATCATCGATGCTGTTGAAAAGCGCAAACGTACAGTTGTCATGACTTTCCAAGGCAAGCAAACAGTATTTCTAAATAAATTCTTTCCATCTTTGGCAGATAAGTTGGTTAGGAAATTTTTTTTCAAAAACGGTAATCTGGTAAAATAAGATTAAATCCTTTGTCCCCTGTCCCTTCCCTTTAAAAATTTTGATACAATATTTATGAACTTATACTTACATAAAATCCTCCCTATTATATTCCTCCCATCGGGAATGATCATTTTATTATTGTTAATTGGATTGATAAAACGCAAAAGTATTTTCATTTGGCTCGCACTCATTTTGTTTTATATTTTCTCAACACCAATTGTTTCCGGCATAATCTTTAGATACGTTGAAAAGGGGCAAGAAATTAAAGATGTTAAAATTGTTTCAAATGCTGATGCAATCGTTGTTTTAGGCGGAATGTTCAATTATGTAAAAACTGAAACAGGTGGGAAAAACGAATGGTCAGACCCAGATCGTTTTTATGGAGGGATAGCATTGTACAAAGCCGGAAAAGCAAAGCAACTCATTTTTACTGGGGCGAAAATGCCATGGGCAGAAAAAGACCAGGAGACAGAAGGAGAAAGTTTAAAGAAGTATGCAATTGAAATGGGTGTTCCAGATTCAGCTATCAAGATTTCAGGATTGGTTACCACAACAGAAGATGAATCGAATGAAGTGAAAAAACTATTGCCAAATGCAAATAGTATAATTCTTGTCACCTCTGCATACCACATGCCAAGATCAAAAAATATGTTTGAAAGAAAAGGATTTAATGTAATAGCATTTCCAGTGGATTCAAAAGTCGGTGTTGGTCAAACTACACTACTTGATTATTTACCAAATGCAGATAGTTTCAGAAACTCAGAAACAGGAATAAGGGAACTCCTGGGACGATTGTTTTACTTTGTTTTTTAGTTTATGTATATGAACTAAATTTGACAACCGTCAACACACAACCGTCAACTGCCAACCGTTAACATGCCAATACTAACTCTCACCTCCGACTTCGGCATTTCAGACCCTCTAGTGGGTGCGGTAAAGGGAGAGATTTTAAAGGTTAACGAGGGATTTCAGTTGGTTGATTTGACACATGAAATTGCTCCATTCAATTATATGCAGGCTGCATATCAATGCAGAACTATTTTCAGAAATTTCCCCAAAGAAAGCTTTCACCTGGTTTTGGTCAATCTTTTTGATTCCAATTTGGATCATGTGTTACTCGTGAAACATCAGGATCAATTTATCGGAATTCCAGATAATGGATTGATTTACATGATATTAGATGGAATTCCTGATAAGGTAACGTGCTTGCCAATTCAAAGAAAATCCGATATAAAATTGGGCGATTTGATCAATGCCTGGATGGAGGCCTTTTCAGCATTGAGCAGTGGGAAACCAATGAATCAAGTTGGAACAGCAACAGATCAAATCGTGCAGAGAACCCGGATGAAGGCCTATGCATCCTCACAATATATTGAGGGACAATTACTTATGATTGACCGGTTCAATAACATTGTGGTCAATATTACCATTCATGAGTTTGAGGAAGCGCGAAAGGGTCGAAAGTTCAAAATTGTCTTGCTCAGAGACGCTTTCATACAAGAAATTTCTAATACGTATTCTGATGTACCTGAGGGAGAAAAGCTAGCCAGATTCAATGAAGCAGGCTACCTTGAAATCGCTATCAACAAGGGTTTTGCTGCACCTCTTTTCGGACTTGGAGAGTACGGTCAATCCAGTTCCCAACAAAAAAGGCAGTATTATCAGACCATTAAGATATTCTTTGAATAACCAGACTGTTTTTAGTTTTGAGTTTTGGGTTATGTGTTTTGTGTTCTTTTTAAGCACAGATCTTAATTAAAAGCCAGTATTTCAAAGAAATTAACCCAAAACCCATAACTCAAAACTCAAAACCGATTTACAAAACCCCAAACTCCCTAGAATTACGTAATTGCACAAAACCCTTGTCCAATTGTACTAAATCATGTACTTTCGGGTTGACTTATATTTGACCTATAAAACCCAAACTAACCATGCATAATATATTCAATATCAGAATATTGCAAAATTTTTTGAGTAGGTTATTTCCAATTTTCCAAAACAAATTCGTCGCATATCAATTGACATGATGAGCAAAAATTCCATCATGCCTTGACCTTTTTGTTTTGGTTTTTCTTTTTTGGCTACTTGGTTCATGTGACCGATGTGGCGAAGCTGTGAAGTGTTTTGAGTTATGGGTTATGTGTTTTGTGTTCTCAACACAGAACCAATTGCTTAACTTCAAGTAGTTTAACCCCAAACTCACAACTCAAAACCCAAAACTGATTTACAAAACACACAACCCAAAACATGTATAAAAGCATCTTTCTATCATTGATCGTTCTCTTCATAACCACGGTAACCTATTCCCAGCTTCCAGCCGACATGCGCAATATAAAAGCTAGCCAGATCTCTGATCAGCAGCTTCAACAAATTGCACAACAGTTTCAGTCGAGTGGAATGACGGAAGCGGATTTGATGCAACAGCTTCAATCACGAGGTTTGCCTGAAGCAGAGATTGCAACATTGGTTGCAAGAATAAAGGCAATGACAGGAGGCGGTGCAGGAGAGGCAGCGACAGCTGAACCTTCAACTGGAGCAAAAAGAACTTTCAAAGGTGAAATGACTGTCTTTAAAGCTCCTGAAGTAAAATCAAAAGTGTTCGGTGCTGAACTGTTCAGTGGTGCAAATCCAATGTTTGTTCCAAACTTGAAAATAGCTACTCCAAAAACATACGTAATTGGTCCTGAAGATGAATTACAGCTGGATATTTATGGGAACAATATTTCAAATCAAAAGTTGATCGTCTCTCCAGATGGATTGGTCAATATCAAGTACGCTGGTCCTGTAAATATAAGTGGACTTACCATAGAACAAGCTAGCAATGTGATCAAGTCCAGGCTTTTAAAATATTATCCAGCATTGTCCTCTGGCGCGACCAAACTTCAGTTGACACTTGGTTCTGTTAGAAGTATTCAAGTATCGGTTATTGGCGCAGTGAGAAAACCAGGTACCGTGACTTTGCCATCAATCGCAACATTGTTCAATGCACTATACGCTTCAGGTGGACCATTGGATAATGGTTCTTTCAGAAACATTGAGTTGATTCGAAACAGCAAAGTATTGGTTGTTGCAGACTTGTATGATTTCATTGTAAAAGGAGATCAAAAATCAAATCTCTCCTTGCAAGACAACGATGTGATCAAGGTTCCATTTGCTAATATACAAGTGAATTTAGATGGTGGACTCAATCGAACCGGGATTTTTGAGATGAAGGTGGATGAATCTTTGCAAACGGCTTTTGAATTTGCAGGGGGATTCAAGAGCAATGCATTCAAAGGTGCGGTTTCAGGTACTAGGTTTACAGATATTGAAAGAAAAATCATTGATGTAAAAAAAGACAATTATGCTCATTTCAAATTGCAACATGGAGATTCTCTTTATGTAGATTCTCTTGTAGAAAAGTTTGAAAACAGGGTAAGCATAACAGGTGCAGTGTTCAAGCCAGGTGCATATTCTTTGGATCAGGGCATGGACTTAAAAATCCTGATCAACAAGGCACAGGGATTGAAAGATGATGCATTTGTTGGCAGAGCAAATCTTGTGAGGAAATCACTGGACCTCAAAAGAGAATACAAAAGCATCAATCTGAAAAATATTCTCTCAGGTACAGAAAAATTCTCTTTGCAAAAAGAAGACAGCATTCATATTGTTTCCAGTGTTGAATTGAGGGATGTTAAAAAAGTTCAGCTGAATGGGCCAGTCGTCAACCCCGGTGAATTTGTGTACGAAGATTCTTTAACCCTTCAGGCATTGATACTTCAGGCAGGTGGATTTCAGGAAAATGCTGAATTAACTTCCATTGAAATTGGGAGAAGAAAATCCAACGTTGATCCAACCATTTCTGGAGTGAATACGAGTGAGATCATATTGGTGAATACCAAAAGGGAATTGTCGAAAATCGGGGAGGATGTTTTTCTCCAACCTTATGATATCGTTAGCATTAAAACCGATCCAGCCAAGGTGAAGCAGTTGTCGATCAAAGTAAGTGGAGAAATAAAATTTGCCTCCAACTATACACTCGAAAATCCAAACGAACGAATCAGCAGTATCATCAGCCGGGCAGGCGGATTGTTGCCCTACGCCGATATTGAAGGAGCAAAGTTGAGAAGAAGAAAAGATGGAGTAGATACTTTACAGTTGAAACGCTTGGCGAATGCCAGTACTTCATTGAAATCAGGAACGAACAAGGATAGTGTGAAAGTGGATGAGTCGTATGGAGGGGGTGTGAGCGATGTGGCGATAGATTTGAAAAGAGCAATCGAGCGACCAGGTTCTTCGGCCGACTTAACCCTGAAAGACGGTGATGAGTTGATTATTCCAAAATACATCAATACAGTAGATGTTCAAGGTGAAGTATTGAAACCGGTTTCCGTTCAGTTTGAAGATGGAAGGGGCTTGGGTAATTATGTGTCCGCTGCTGGAGGATTCACAAAGAATGCCCTGCGTAATCGTGCATTTGTGGTATATCCCAATGGCCGCTCTGCAAAAACAACCAACTTTTTAGGAATGAGATTTTATCCAAAAGTAAAAGCCGGCTCAACAGTATTCGTTCCATTAAAGCCCGAACAAAAAGGCTTCGATCCAAGCAAACTAGGTGTCTTGATCTCAGCATTAACATCACTTAGTACAATATTTGTTTTGCTCTTTAAATAAGTTTTGGGTTATGCGTTTTGGGTTGTGTGAGTGTATATTTTTAAAAAATAGAAAATAAAAAATAACATCATTATAATTTGAAGATATGTTGGATCAGGAAATACCCAAAACCCAAAACTCAAACCCCAAAACAGATCTGGAAGACGAAATCAGCTTAAAAGAGCTCATCGAAAAACTCCAATCCCTCTGGAAATACCTTCTAACCCAATGGATCAAGATTGTAATTGCAGGATTGATTGGAGGTGCAATTGGTTTCTCTTACGGCTACATGCAACCAGTCAAGTATATTGCTAAAATGACGTTTGTTGTTGAAGATGCCAAAAGCAGTGGAGGTGGATTGGCTTCCTTGGCGGGTCAATTTGGATTTGACATTGGCGGGGGTGGAGGAGGAAGTATATTCAGTGGGGACAATATCTTGCTCTTCTTGAAAAGTGAAAGTTTGGTAAGAGAAACTTTGTTGACACCTTTTGATGATAAAGGAAAAATTACACTTGCGGATCGATATGCAGATTTCATGAAATTAAAAGAAGGTTGGTTGAAGAATGAAAAAATGGGGAGTATTGATTTTTCTAAATTTAAATCGGAGAATCTTCCTAGAAAAGAAGACAGTATTCTACAGTCCATTGAGAGCAACTTAATCAAAAGTTCACTATCTATTGCAAGACCAGACAAAAAAGCTTCATTCATTGAAGCAAAGGTTACTTCATTAGATGAGCCCTTTTCGAAATTGTTTTTAGATCGATTGGTCAAAGTTGCAACTGAGGGATATGTTGAATCCAAAACAAAAACAAAATCTGCAAATGTTGCTATGTTACAAAGAAAAGCAGATAGCCTTATTGCAGTATTAAACAATAAAACATACAGTGCTGCCGCTTCTCAACAAAACTTAGTAGATGCCAACCCCGCATTGAAAACCAATGCAATCTCTTCTGAAATCAGCACCCGCGACAAAACAATGGCCGCAACCATTTTTGCTGAAGTGGTTAAAAATCTGGAATTGTCTAAAACCTTGCTCAACCAAGAAACACCAGTGATCCAAATTGTAGACCAAAGCACCTTTCCATTGGAAAAAGAAAAAACCAGTAAACTCAAATCACTCATCCTCGGCGGCTTCCTTGCAGGTTTTCTGACAATTTTGTATCTTATGGCAAGCAAATGGCTAAAATCCCAATTAACATAAATTGCAATTTCAGTGATTTATGAGACAACTATGACAACAATGATAACGACGAAAACCAAGCTAACTTATAACTTACAACTCTAACTATGACCACCACCTCCCGCACCCTCAGTTCTTTACGAAAACTGAAAATCGTCCCCCGCTGGATGATTTTGACCATTGATCTTATTTGTGTGGCATTTGCTGCGTTAATTGCTTCACTGATCAATGCAAAATTTCATTTCAATGAGCTGAACCTGAAACAAATTGGCAATTTTACCCTCTTGGTTTTGGTGTTGAATGTATTGGTCTTTTCCTCTTTAAAAACATACAAGGGGATTGTAAGGTTTACAGGATTGCAAGATGCATTCAGGGTATTGTTGTCGGTGTTGGTTTCATCTTTCTCCATTTTAACGGTAGAATATTTTTTGATTGTGCAAGAAAATACTTTGCCAGATTTTACCCGCCTGATTGTATATGCCATTCTCAGTTTTCTATTTTTATTGGGATATCGGGCAATTGTAAAGCAGTCATTTGAAATGATTCGCAACTATCGCAAAATCAAAAAGTCGGTTGTTATTTTTGGAGCCGGACAGGCAGGTCTTTCTACTAAAAGAGTCTTGAACAATGATTTACGCAATGCATTCAATATTGTAGGTTTCATCGATGATGACAAGAGAAAGTCCAGTAAGTCAATGGATGGGGTCCCCATATTCACTTTTGATCAATTCAAAGCATATCAGGAAACCAATGCAGTTGATGAGTTGATCATTTCAACATTGAACATGGATGCAAAGCGAAAAAACGAAATAGTTGATTATTGTTTGGATCATGATATCAATGTACTCTCAGTACCTCCCTACAGTCAATGGAATGAAGGAAGTTTCAATTCAAGACAATTGAAAACCATCAAAATTGAAGAATTGTTGGAACGAGAGCCGATTGTTTTGAATAATGAACAAATCAAACAACAAATCCGAGGCAAGCGCATACTTGTGACAGGCGCAGCAGGTTCTATTGGCTCTGAAATTGTAAAACAATTATTGAATTATAGTCCTGAACTAATTGTATTGTGCGACCAGGCTGAGACACCCTTGCATGATTTGGAATTGGAGATTAAAGATTTGAATTTAAAGGTGCAGGTTATTCCATATTTGGCTGATGTGACCCATCAACCAAGAATGGAAAACTTATTTGCAAAGTTCAAGCCACATATTGTATATCATGCAGCTGCCTATAAGCATGTGCCCATGATGGAATTCAATCCAGTAGAAGCTGTTAAAGTAAATGCGCTAGGAACAAGATTGTTGTCAGATCTTGCCATCAAGCATGAAGTTGCCAGATTTGTAATGGTCTCTACAGATAAAGCCGTAAATCCAACAAACGTGATGGGTGCATCAAAGCGTCTGGCAGAGATGTATGTACAGGCATTGTCCTCAGAAAAAAATCATCATACCAAGTTTATCACCACACGCTTTGGAAATGTATTGGGGTCCAACGGTTCAGTCATACTTCGATTCAAAGAACAAATCGAAAAAGGTGGACCCATCACTGTTACACATCCAAATATTACCAGGTATTTTATGACAATCCCTGAGGCGTGTCAATTAGTATTAGAGGCTGGTGCCATGGGTAATGGCGGTGAGGTGTTTGTGTTTGACATGGGAAGCCCTGTAAAAATTGCAGACTTGGCAAGAAAGATGATACGATTGTATGGATTAACACCAAATATAGACGTCAATATCACTTACTCTGGTTTAAGGCCTGGCGAAAAATTATATGAAGAGTTGTTGGCTGATGAAGAAAATACGATCAAGACGTATCATAGCAAGATCATGATTGCAAAAGTGAGGGAAGTTGATTATTATGAAATTGGTGCATATTTTTCAAAACTATCCGAAGAAATCAATACGCAAGTAGAAGAGTCACATTTGGTTTCAAGGATGAAAACTATTGTCCCTGAATTCAAGAGTAATAACAGCGTATACGAGGAATTGGATTTCGGAAAGGTCATGGATATACGGGGGGGGGTAATTTTTTAAAGTAATATTCTCATTTTGGATTAGTGTGGTCCACACTAATTTAGAGTATTCTTAGATATTCATAAATCACTAATAAATTGAAAATCAACTAATTTACATGTTTGATTTTTTGTTTATAGGTTATTGAAAAATGTAGAAAAA
>JAFMJI010000016.1 GCA_017853575.1 Chitinophagaceae bacterium
AATGGCAAATTCAACAATACATTGTTCGGCCAAACAGTAACCATGTGGATTAATATTTATGCTAATCCGATGTTAGGCCAAACAACAGGTAATGCCAAAATATTAGAAGCATTTAAAGATTTTGATTTATCAGGATTGGAGTGTAAATCTTCAATCGTTACAACTTACCCTGCTGCAGGAAATAAAATCAATACTGGAAATGAGTTGGTTGTTACTTCATTCCCGCAAAATGTAGTCAAGTATTTAGTTGCAAAGAAGTACGCAAGTAATGGTGTATCAGGAACTGCATTGAAGGACTTAGTGCAGCTTGGAATAGATGCGCTTGGCCAACCTTCAACAGCAACCGGAATGAATGTTACTTATAGCAATGTAAAGTACACAGTAACATATGCTGAAATAACTGCTGCGCTTGATGCCATTGTAACCGCTTTCCATGGAGGTATGTTCTTCAAAGAATTTAGAGGAACAACAAGCTGTAACAAAATCACTCCACCTTCAACGGTAACTTCAAAAGTGCAATCAGGTAGCAGTACTGCTTCTGAAAACGGTGTCACCACTGCCACTGCTCCACCTACGAGTCCAGCAATAACAAACGCCAACATCAAGGCGAAGGTTTATCCAAACCCATACACGGATCGCGTCAATTTCCAGGTGACTGCAAAACAAGAAGGCAAGGCAAGCTTGATCCTCTACAACATGAACGGTCAGCGCGTGGCTACGATTTTTGAAGGTGAAATGAAAGCTGGTACTCAAACATTTAATTACAACGTTCCGGCTTCATTAAGACACGGATTGATTTACATCTTCCGCCAAAATGGACAAGCTGAATCCGGGAAATTGTTTGGTTTGAAATAGGCATTCTTACCTCAATGGATAAATACTACCTACGGGCC
This sequence comes from Chitinophagaceae bacterium, assembly GCA_017853575.1. GTDB lineage: Bacteria > Bacteroidota > Bacteroidia > Chitinophagales > Chitinophagaceae > Pollutibacter. Next base: position 894 of record JAFMJI010000016.1, read on the forward strand.
CGCTGAAAGCGGGCCCGTATCTTTTTAATATTAAAGGGATTCATTATATTTAATGATAACTTTTTTACATGAAACAGGCTTCTCTATTCCTGGTTTTTATCTGCTTCGGTATTCTAGCCTCCGCTCAACAAAAACCAGTTTTCAAAATCAACCACGCTGCCATTTTTGTAACTGATCTTAAAAGATCGGGCGATTTCTATACCCAAATCCTTAACCTCGATACCATACCTGAACCCTTTCACGACAACAGACATATCTGGTTGAGCATCGGCAACGGCGTTCAATTTCATATCATCCAAGGAGCCGATAAAGAACGTGAACATTTTCAAAACACCCATCTCTGCTTCAGCACTTCTGATGTGATCGCCTTCTCCAAAAAATTAGACGAAAAAAACATCGAATGGTACAATGCTGGCGGTAAACCTAAGATCATCACTAACCGCATCGACGGTGTTCATCAGGTTTTCCTGAAAGACCCTGATGGATATTGGATTGAAGTGAATGATGCGAAATAGTGGAGGCCTGCCTGCCGGTAGGCAGGGACAAGGGAGGAGAGAGGAGAGAGGAGAGAGGAGAGGAGAGGCGGTTGACTGTTAACAGTTAACTGGTAATTAATATATTTATTGGTCATAGAATAGCTAAATAAAATTTTAAAAATACTCTTTATGAGAGGTTCGTTTCTTTTTCTGCTCTTGATTGCATCCCTGTCAACTTTTGCACAGCCAACAAAAAAGTACTTGATGTCTTTTCATACCTGTACGGATTGTGGATCTCCCACCAACCACTCTGTGCAATTGGCTGAATCCGACAATGGATCAAGTTGGTCATTGGTGCCCGGACATACTGCATGGTCGGGGTCTGTACCGGATGTGATAACTCGTGGTTCAAAAGTATATATCTATTCTCCAACAGGAATGAAGACATATGACTCCACCACAAAGGCATGGTCTGCTACTACTAAATTCAGCATCGTTGATAAAAATGGAACAACAGTAAATATTGTAGATCCTTCCGCACACATCAATGCAAATGGTAAAATTGTTTTGTTCTATTTGGTTTCAACCGGAGTATCTGGCGATCCTGCCTCATGTACCTCCTATCCATGTACAAAGAACTTTGGTTCTGCTATTGAAAAAGATGGATCAGATGGAACACAGTTTATAGCGGTAGATGGCTATCGTGCTTCGGTTACCTTGAACAGCGGATCTGCATCCGACCCGGATATTTTTTATGATGGAACGAAATACTGGCTGTACATCTCATTGGGACAAAGTGTTGAAGTGCGATCATCTGATATTTTGCACGGCGATTATCAAAAAGTTTCTTCCCTTACCAACAGCATCTTAACGAGTCAAGGTGGCATCCCTTCAGGATATTATGATGCTACTTCAAAAAAATATTGGACCTACGTGCACGCAGGTTCTCCTGCCCAAATCAAACAAGGTATCACCGACAACATCACCTCATCACTTACTTCCGTAACATCGGTTTTAACTGGATCCATTATCGGCAACGCTGCTGCAGAAGCAGCGAGTCCTGGGTTTAGCATCAATACCTTCAATACCGCATTTGCCAATTTCAAAGGATCTGGAACAGACTCCACCACAGCTGCTTCAAGCGGTGGTAGCGGAGGTACTGGGGGAACAGGAGGAACAGGTGGTACGGGTGGAACTGGTGGAACGGGCGGCACCGGTGGCACAGGAGGAAGCACCTCAACAATTGATAGCATCCCAACCGCACCTGCTGCAAAATCATGGATTGGAAAATTTGGATTGAAGTATACTTACATCAGTTCAACTGTCATACAACCTGGATTGGACAATGCACCCAATCATCGTGTATTGGTTGAAAATATTGGAATCAAGAAAAGAACAGATGTTCAATTGAGACATACGGGTGTAAATGCAGATAGTACGGTGCCTTCTATGAGTGGAGGTGGATTTGCATGGTTCCCCAATGGTGGTGCAATCAATCTTAAACCTGGTGAATCAGTTGTGATCCAAGGATGGTCGAGTGGTTGGGGTGAATGCAGTTGCATTACCACAGGAGTCAATAATAAACTTGTTCGATTTGTGTTTTACATGGATTCAACCTATTACGGCCCAGATGGAGACCCGGATGGAACGATCACGTTGTACGATACCATCTACCAGCCTGTTAAGATTGTGAGCCGCACCCAAACAGATTTGTCAAGCGTTGCAGTGCTTCAAACCAATGCTACAAAACAATCCATCAAAGGAACATTTATTGTGCCGGGTTATTTAAAGAGTACGACCACTGTAAATAGAATCACACTCAATACAAACGAAGGTTCTGTAACCATTCTTCCTTCAACAGCTGGGTATGTTTCAGAAAAAGATTCTCTTGGAAATCATTATGTGAATTTTAGTTTGAGTGTAAATCCCCGCAACGACTATCGAATTGAAGCAACCTATCAATCCACCAATACCAGTTTACTGGTACCTCCTTCAACCATCGTTGTTCCAAGTGATCAATCTGTTTCAAATCTTATTGCTACTGCCATGCCATATGGGAAAGCAAGTTTTACGGCCGATTCCATCATCACACATGAATCTCAAACCGGATTCTGGAGAACAATATTTTCTCCAGGCGACAGCACCATAACAGTTTTTCCTGGACAAGAGAATTGGTATGGGGCTACCACTACTGAAAAAAATGTGAAACGTGCTTTGTCTAAAGTGATGAAATTCTCTGTTGCCAACGCAACGTTTGGTACAAAACTTTGGGAGACTTCCGTTCCCTTTGAAACATGGGGTGGTGGGGCAAGCAGGGATGGCAAAGTAGTCGCCTATATGATCAACCAAGCAGGATTTGAAGCAGGACTGAACACAGATCCAAATGTTGATTGGATTGGTGTTTTGGATGGTAAAACAGGGACGAAGTTATATGGACTGAGAGGTATTGATCCAAGAATGAGTGGACTAGAAATTTCAGTTTCTAGCAGAGGAGAGTACATTGCGTTGGGTACCACTGCATCTGGAACACTTTCACTCTATAAGAATAATGGAAACAATGCCACGTTCATGTGGTCGTATACTGCAGACAGTGTGACGGATATCAATTCCAATATTGGCCAAATAAGAAAAATTGTTTTTTCAGAAGACAGTAAGTATCTCTATGCCGGAAGTGGTGACATGTTTTTGAGAAAAATTGAAGTTGCTACCGGAAAAATAGTTTGGAAAGCGTACATAGGTGGTTGGCCTTTTGTGAATGGTATTGCCATTGCAAACGGGTATGTAGCAACCGGTACAAAATCGCGCGACAGAACATTGATCAAAGACAGCGACGGATCTGTTGTGTATTATTCTGGCACATTAGGTTTTGATGCAAACATCGATTCGAGTTTTGCAGGACCGGTATTCGGATTTGGAAATTTGGTTACAGATAGAACAACCGGAAGGGCAATTGCCAAAGTGGGTGGCAATGCAGTAAAACATTCTATTCTCGGAGGTGAGTTTGTAGTGGCTGGCGATAAGTATTTGGAAGTATATTCTAGATACGGTGGCAACACGCTACTCAGCAAAAACACCAATATGGGTGGAGGCTCTGGTGAAAACTGTCAATCGGGTTGGTCTACACCAACAGGTGATCGTGTGGTTGTTACTGCACGCGACCTCACTGCATCCAATACATTCCCAAGAAAAACAGTTGCCTTTTATCGTATCAACCGATCAATCAATAAATATCCTACACTCGATTCTATTTCATCTAAGTCATTCAACGTTGGCGATAGTTTGAGATTTAAAATTATATATTCAGATTATGCTGATGTAGGAGTTGCAAATACGGATCTTAAGATTACAACATCGGCAGATACAACTGGATTGAAAACAATTGTAAGAGGAGATTCTATCATTGTTTATGCATCAAACTTTACTGGAACATCTGCAGTTACAATTGCAATTGCAGAAAACAGTACAACTGAAAAATTTTCTGTGAATCAGCGTGTGTCTATTACTGTTGCATGCTCTGCACCAAATGCTCCAACTGTAAGCAGTGCATCTGTAAATTATTGTAAGGGTACAACAGCAACAGCATTGTCCGCAACAGCTCCAACTGGTGCAACGGTATTATGGTATACTGCTGCCACTGGCGGAACAGGTTCATCAACAGCACCAACGCCCTCTACATCTGCTGCGGGGAGTACCGCCTACTATGCTTCATCTTACAACTCCGGTTGTGAAAGTACAAGCCGTGTTTCAATTACGGCAGTTGTGAAAGACAATCCTGCTAAACCAACTGTTACTAGAGATGCCAATGGAAATTTAGTGTCAAGTGCAAGCGCAGGTAATCAGTGGTACAAAGAATCAACTGCGGTTTCAGGAGCAATCGGTGCAACTTTCAAGCCAACCGAGTCGGGCTATTTCAATGTAAAGGTTACAGAAAGTTCATGTACGAGTTCTGCTTCTGATAGTTATTATTACCTGACCTCAGCTGTCAACAATAGTATAATTTCAAAATCATTAAAGTTATATCCCAATCCTGTTTCTAATCAACTTAAAATTGAATTCGATCGAACAACTGCTGGAAAAGTTACTGTTTTGATATATGATCTAAATGGCAGAGAGATCATGAGGAAGCATAATATTTACAGTGGAAGTGAATTTAATGTTGCCCGAATGCTGAAAGGCTCATATACGATAAAAGTCATGGATGAAAAAGGCAAGTTGATCAGTCAACAAAAAATTGTTAAACAATAAATGAAACTCCCTTCAATTGAAGGGAGTTTTTTTATTTTGTATACATGCATCGTGTCATCTTCATATTTCTATTTTGTCTAGGTTGTTCAAAAGCTACTGATGTTAATTTGTCTGACCAACAATTTCAAAAATGGAAAAACCAGAAGATTGCTGATTATGAATTTACTCTTACAGTAAATTGTTTCTGTACGATTGAAACAAGAGGTCCACATGCTATAGTAGTAAAAGGCAATAAGATTCAGTCAGTTAATGGTGAGACCTATGATCCAATTAAACATTATGCAGTAAAAACAATTGATGAATTGTTTGAAGTGATCAGTATAAATTTAGAGAGAAAGCCTTTTAGTAAAACATTGGAATATGATAGCAAGTACCATTTCCCTTCCAATATATATTTCGACATTTCACAAATGATCGCTGATGAGGAAATTGGCTATACTGTTTCACAATTCAAGCCGAGATAATCACTCAAATTCCAGCTCATTGACGAAAACATCCCATTCCAGGCATAGCTCCGGATAAAGGATAACTTCCTCCTCTTGTTGTGTAATAATATGTTCTTCAATCATTTGCATAAAAGGCAAGTGTTTAATAGAATAACAACAATCAAGGTAGATTATTGTTTAAGATTAACCAAAAAAAGTTAAACAAAATGTGTATTATGTACACTTAAGGGTGGGGGGGAGTATAGGAGCGCTACTTAGCCACAACAATATTCTTGGAAACCACTGTGGAATTTCCCTCCTTGTCTATACCACGAAGGATAATGGAATAATTTCCGATTGCATCGGAAAGCTTGAACTCCATCGTTGCACTGCCCCTGAAATCAGATTGGATATCATTCTTTTTGAAAACAATATTTCTCATGTCAGGCATCTTGGATGTATTACCCACGGCAAATGCAGGTTTTAAAAATGTATTTTTTTGGAGTCCATTTATCGAGAATGATTTATCAAGATCTGAAAGTCTCATTGAACCCATATCATTTCTATACGTTTTGAAATGTACAATTCCATCAAACTCATGATCGCCTAAAATATATTTTCTGTTTACCACATCAATTGATTTGATCATCAACGGATCTGATTCAAGCAACTCTTTCGTATTAAAATATGGAACACCATCCACCAAAATAAGTCCTTCGTTGTTGAAGAAAAATTTAAAGGGAATGTTCAATACCTGAAGCATAACAAGGTCTTTTTCTTTTTTTACCCTCACCTCTGAGATGATCTCAGCAAGTACTTCTTCCATATTGGGAAATCTTACATAATCATCTAGATAGTAACGAGCATCTGGTTTTCCATAAAAATCTGTTGTATCAATCTCATTGCTTTTGATCACCCTGTTCATATCAGCATAAAACTGCTTGCCAACATTGAGATGCATCATCCTGGCTTCGATATCCTCTTTAAGTTTTTCATCCAGTTTCAAACAAGGGAAATTGATTGTACCTACTGGTTTTGAGGATGTCGATTCAAAGCTGAAACCTTTCTCATTGTTTAATGGATGAAGGATAATTTCAGATGCATCGTATTTAAAAGGGAAGAGAAATCTTAGCTCACCCTGTTCATTTGAATTTGAAATGGATAAAACCGCAGGACTCCCTTTCAATGATGCCAGAACAGGAACAGACACTGCAGGCTTCCCATTCTTGGAAACAGTTGCAGTAAACACTTTCCCTTCATCATCCACTTGGGTGTTTTCATGATGGCTGGTTTCTAAATTAAAACCATTTGATGCTTCCTCATATACTTTGCTGAGTTGATCATTTCTCACAACAGAAACATAACCTTTCGAAATATTGGTGAATCCACTCAATGTAAGCTTTACATCTGCTCTTGGTTGATACGTTTCCTTATCTGAGTAGATATTTATTTGGGATGATACAGTTGTAGGTTTATTCGGACTCACACTGCATCCTAAACTTGGTGCAGATTTTGGATTGATGATCATCACCGGGTAAACAGATGTTTTGCTTTTCAGACCCTCGTTGTATCCATCAAGAAAATAATAATCTGATGCCAAATTACTGGGAAGGGAAATAAATGCATTGAATTGATTGCCATTCATCAAAACAATTGTTTCTGCTTTCTTGTTCCCATTTCTGTCCAACAATTGAACATGCATTGTTTTGGAAATGGGTGATGCATGCTGAAGTATTCCATCTACCCACATATCCTCCCCTGTAATAAATACTTGTTGGTCGGCCCATAATTTAATGACAGCATCTTGTGCTGTAAGGCTTGCCAAATTAAATGCCACAAAGAATGATATGATGATTTTTTTAATCATTTTACCAGAAAGAGGGTTGAACATTTGTTCCGCCATTTAGTCTGCAATCTACACATGGTTTCATAGCTAGTCCGAATCCACCTTGTGTAATGATATATGCAACTGAATATGTTGGATAGTTTTTTAAAAATGTTTCTGCAGCAGCTTGTGTAGGAACTTCAACGGCATCGCAGACATCATCGGGATTTTTAGTGGGCCATAAATTCATTGCTGAATTCATGACGAATATTCTTTTTGTTGTAACAGTACCTACAGATACATAACCGATGGCAGATCTGGTAGGATCATTTGTACAGATGATATTTGTTGAGAGTTGAGAAGGCTGTGGATCAAACAGGGTCCCTGTTAATTCAGTGTTCTTCCTGAGGATGTTCCAAAATTCATATGCTTCTTTTGATAAAGCAATTTGTTTTACCAGAATACTATATCTCACATATAATTTTTCAGAGGCGAAGGGAATGGTTGTAATGTTTTTGTAACTGATGACATCATTGGAGAGTGACGCGCTATTGTCAATAACAATATTAGGTGTAGCTGCAGTTTTCCAGCATGCAAATATTTGATCACCGACCGGACGGGCAATTATTTTCCCTCCTACATAATCATAATAAGTTTCAAACCAAGCGTGTCTTTCCCAAGTTTCTTGGTATGTCCATCTGTAGTAGCGTGAATTGTTTTTTGCATCATGTGTATGCGCAAACACTTTCATCCCTTCGGGCACCTGCTGATAGGTTATGCTATCGATTGCTGGTGTAATGATTGGTGTCTGATATTCTGTTTGATAGATTTTTCCATCTTTTGTTTGAATACGTAGGGAAAGGCCTTTGTCTGTAGGTATGTTTAAAGTTGATTTGTAAGACCCGTTTCCAACTTGCTGAACCTGCCATTTGGCACCATCTTTCGCAACAATTTCAATCAGTGCATTCAACTCAGGAATACTGTCTTTCCCTTGAAGTGTTTTCAATCGACTTAAATAGAATGAGTTTTCTGCATTGTTTCCTGCGATGATATCTCCTTCAACAACAAGAATGGTTGCATTGGGTTTTGTGTCTGGCAGCTCCAATGGTTTGGTGCAACCAACATATATCAAAGCAACAAGCCATATCGTGATCAAACGCCTCATTAAAATTTCAAATTGAAGGTGACGAATGGAATGGGATTTGCGAATACTGACATCTGGTAACCTTTCACTTGTCTGTTGTTTACAATAAAGTATACAGAATATGGATTTGCTCGGCCTGTTATATTGTACACACCAAATGTCCATGATCCGTGAATCTTTTGTGTAATCTTATGATTGTTCTCCAAGATCACAGAAAAATCTGTACGGAAAAAATCTGGGATGCGGAATGCATTTCTTTCAGAGTACAACACCCTTTGTGCACCACCCATGTTGAAAACACCAATTGGATAAGTAATTGGTCTTCCTGTGCTGTAGGTAGATGTCAGTGAAATACTGAATCTCTGTGTGAACCGATAATTGCCAACAAGACTGGCGATATGAGGTTTATCGAAATTCGCAGGATAGAAATTTCCACCATTGATGGTTTCTCCTGCAATGGGGTCATCCACTTTTAAGAATGTTCTTAAATAGGTATAGCTCAACCAACCATTTAATTTTCCGATTGGTTTCTTGTAGAGTACTTCAATACCATAAGCTTTTCCATTGGTATTGATGATGTCTCTTTCTAGTGAATTGTTTAAAATTAATTTCGCGCCTGATTTATAATCGAGGTAATGGAAACTTTTCTTTACATAAGCTTCGACAGAAAACTCATCACCTTTATTTCCTGGTTGTGTATAAAATCCAAGAGAAATTTGATGCCCAATTTGAGGCTTGATGAATTGATCACTTAGTTTCCAAATATCTGTTGGAGACAACGCTGTGGTGTTCGTGATCATATGTATATATTGACGAAGACTGTTGTAACTAAGCTTCAATGAAGTTCTTGGTGTGATGAGGTATCTGGCTGATACCCTTACTTCAGGACCATTGTAAGTTTGAATGGTTTCTCCACGTTGATATTGAACAGAGTCTACAATCGAGTTTTCTGATCTTGGAACGCCGTTTCTGTAGATGTATGATTTCTTTGGACCTGCAAATCGATAGTAAGTATATCTTAATCCTCCCTGTAATTGAATTTTGTTGTTGACCCTGTATTGATCCCCAACATACAATGATGATTCTGTTCCTTTTTCTTTTTCTACAAATTTTGGTTTAACAAGTGATGCACTGTTGGTCGGATTGAGAGATCCCGGATCCAGGTTATACACCATGTGTTGTACACCAAAATTGACTTCATGTTTATTGTTTGGAATAAATTTAAAATCAGATTTTGCGCTGAGTTGTTGAATGCCAAACTTCAACTGAAATGCATCTTTAGGATTGTTGCTTCCATCTACTGAGTAATCATATTGATCGATGCCTGCAGAAAGTACATTGTAAAATTTATCAGAAAAATTATGCTTCCATTTCACGCGTGCATTTTTATTTTGATACGCATACGTTGAATCTTGGTTCAATCGGAATGCGTCATCGCTGATATATCCAGAAATGAATAATTTATCTTTTTCAGAAAACTCATGTGTGAGGTTGATCATCAAATCTGCAAATGAAACCTTGCTCTTCTTGAAAGTTGCATCAGGCAGATATTTCAAGAACCAATTAGAGTAAGTAGCTCTTCCGCCTGCGAGGAACGTAGTTTTCTCTGAACCGATAGGCCCTTCTAAAGTGAATTTGCTTGTTAACGGTCCAATACCCAAGCTACCGGTAACTTTTTTTGCATTTCCGTCTTTCGTACTTACATCCATGATGGATGAAATTCTTCCTCCCAATCTTTCTGGGATTGCACTTTTATATAGTTCCAATCCACGAATTACTTCTGGATCAACTGCTGAGAAAAATCCGAATAAATGTGTCGGGTTATAAATAGTCATATCATTCAGCAAGACCAGGTTTTGATCAGCTGCCCCACCTCTTACATTGTACCCAGCTGTTCCTTCGCCTACAGAGGTTACACCAGGAAGGGTTTGAAGTGAACGAAGGATATCTGTTTCACCAAGTACCGCAGGAATTTGTTTGATTGCTCTGATGTTTAAGCGCTCAACACCCATTTGCATTCCTCTTACATTCGATTGTTTTTGAGCAACGATCACTGCTGTTTTTAAACTTCTCACTTCTTCACTCATCTCAATATCCATCTTGCCATTTCCAAGAATGTTCAGCTGGCGTGAAACTTCTTTCATTCCAATGCTGCTTACTTTCAATATTTGTTTACCTTTTGGAACCGTGATAGAAAAGAATCCAAATGCATCAGTAGATACACCACCCTGACTTCCTTCAATCATCACCGAAGTTGAACTGAGGGGTTCTCCGTTTTTTGCATCTCTCACATATCCGGAAATAATAGCAGTAGGGGCGTTGTTGTTTTTAACTCCAACGTTGTATACTTTATTGTCTTGGGCAACTACCACAATTTCTTCTTTTGCTGATTCATCAACAGTTGTGGAAGCTATACTGCTTGAAAAAAAGTTTTTTGGAAGTGCACTGTAAACGCTGCTTCCTCTGGAAATGATTACTCTTTTGTAAGTGTCGATGTAATAGGTTAGTCCTGTTCCTTCCATAATAGTTTTCAGCACCTCTTCCAATCCGCCGCTTACTGCTCCTATGCTCAATCCCTCAGTATGTTTTGTGTCGTACAAAAATTGAAGATTGTATTTTTTTTCTAATACTGTAACAAGGCTGTCAAAAGGTGAAATCTTCTGTGCAATACTTGAATCGGCACACAAAAAAATAATGGATAATATCAATATAAGTTTTCTTACCATCCTTTTGCCTCCAATTCTTTCAACATTATTTCAGATGCTTTTATAGGATCTTGTCTGAAGGTAATATGATTGTCGCGCAATGCTTTTTTTAGTTCTCTGCTGTGTTCAGGTGAAAGCCGAGTGATGTCTGATGCATTTTCAACCGGATATAGTTTTCCATTTGCCTGCAGTAGAATATGTTTTCTCAACACATAGGTATCACTTATCTTAACATCAGAATTGATTCTCTTCACCCATTTAACCAGCAGGGTTCTTTTTCCCTCAAAAATCATTTCATATAATTCCCCGTTTGGCGTTTCCAGTGCTTTTTTGACAAATCGGTGTCCATCCAAAGTGAACTCATCCAACATATCATTGATGAGTCGCAATTTGAGGAGTCCACGCATATCACGAATCAACACATAATCATCCTCACAGTCATAGTGGATCTCAATGTTGTTGTACCAGTTGTGTTGATATTTTACACTTCCGTTATTGTTTGTAACGGGAAAGAAAGGATCTCCTTTGGAAGGATTGAATTGTTTTACATATTCGGCACCATTGTAGAGTAGGCTGATGGGCTTGGTGGTATCTGAGCTTCCTTCGGCAGAGGCAGAAAAAGATAACAAACTGATTATCAATAATATAGGAAGCGTTCGCATGTTAATTAGACTACAATATATATATAATATATATCAATCCACTTGCTTAGACGGTAAATTTCAAAGCGACTTTCGTTTCATATTGATGATTGCGATTATGTGAAATGCAGATTGGCCTGTTGGTATAATGTTTTAAAGCTGAATAGAATTGCCTGGGTTCAATAAATTTCATTACTTCATGAAAATTATTTGATGAAGAGCAAGATACCCGTCGTATTGATACTCATACTTGTTCCATTTGCTTACGCCTATTATTTATATCCATCTTTGCCCTACAGAATTCCCACTCACTTCAATGCATCTGGAGAAGCAGATGCCTGGGGACATAAAAGCAGTATTTTTTTGCTTCCATTGATTATGGGAGTTACAAGTATCATCGTTTATTTCATCTTGTCGAACATAAAAAAACTTGATCCCAAGCGTTATGCAAGTGTAGATGATAAAATGTATAAGCAACTAGCACTTTATGTGGTTGTATTTCTATCGCTGCTGAGTTTACTTATAACATATGCTAGTGCACATGAAGGAGTGAAGATTGAGAAATTGTTGTTTCCTTTCTTGGGTTTAGCATTTGCAGGTTTTGGAATGTATATGCCTAAGATCAAACAAAATTATTTTGCAGGTTTTAGGTTGCCATGGACATTGGAGAGTGAAGCGAATTGGACGGCCACACATCGGTTGGCAGGGAAAATCTGGACTGTTGGCGGATTGTTGCAATTTTTATCTGGATTGATAATACAAGGAGAGTTGGTATTTATATTTTTCATTTCAATCATCATTGTTATGGTGATCCTTCCAACAGTCTATTCATATTTATTTTTCAAAAAAGAGAAAGTAGGTTGATGAATTATAAAACGGGGTTGATTGCAGTGCTGATGATTTTATGTGTACAACAGGTTGTTGCGCAAGAGGACAGTTTGTACAAAAACTGGAAGCACAAGAAAAACATTTTCACGCTTGGCTTTTACAAGCAACCAGGGAAAGATTCAATGGTGGATGTTTGGGATGGTATTGAAAGAATTTTTGGTTTAAAAAAATCAACTGATGAAAAACATTCTTCAAAACCTCAGCTTGCGCTTATCCCAAGTGTAGAATACAGCTTGATTACTGGCATAGCTGCTTCTATCAATTCAAATATTCTGTTTCCTAAAAAACTTAATAACGCATCGTTCATCTATTTTGATGCGAAACAAACATTCAAAAAGCAAACTATTTTAGAAATCGTTTCAAATTTTTGGTTCGCAAATGATCAATTTAATTTGAATACAGATTGGAGTATCATGCGTTTTCCCCAGAAAGATTTCGGTTTGGGCGGAAATACATCATTGAATTATTTTGATCAACTCAATTATTCTTATTTAAAGTTACATCAAACACTTTCTAGAAGAATTGCAAAGGATTTATATCTTGGAGCTGGCTTGAGGTTTGATTATCACTGGGGAATAAAAGATACAACTACTGTAAATAAACCTTTGATTGGATTTCGGGAATATGGATTCTCGAGCTCCTCATCTGCGGGTGGTTTCACTTATGGTTTATTGTATGATAAAAGAAGAAATGCAATTCATCCTGTTGGCGGAGAAAGTTATTTTCAATCCGTCATTCGAAACAACTTAAAAATATTAGGTAGTTCATCTGCTTGGAGTTCATTCACTGTTGATGCAAGAAAATATGTTGCCATTCCATATAAATCAAATAATGTTCTAGCATTTTGGTCTTATAATATTTTAAATCTTTCAGGAAACCCACCTTATTTGGTTTTGCCCCATACTGCTGTTGATCCATTTAAGAATACAGGCAGGGGTTATATTCAAAGCCGGTATAGAGGAAAAAGTCTTTTGATGCAAGAAATGGAATATCGATTTTCTATCACAGAAAATGGTTTTTTAGGAGGAGTAGTTTACGGAAATATTCAATCAGTTTCGGATTTCAAAACGAATAAATTTTCATCACCGATTCCTGGTTATGGAGTAGGTATTCGAATAAAATACAACAAGAAATCCAATACCAATATTGCTTTAGACTACGCTTGGGGCAAAGATGGATCAAGAGGATTTTTTATGAATCTTGGAGAAGTTTTTTAATGTAACGTTAATAAATGACTTAGTCATTTTTAGTCTCGTATGCTTTGTGTAAGTTCAAGATCCAATTATGAAATTCACTGGTGTTCACAGAATTTTACTGATTTCTTCAAGCCTATGGTTTTTTGGAGAAGGGTTGCTGGGGCCATTGTTTGCTGTATTTTCTGAGAAAATTGGAGGCGATATTTTAGATATCACCTGGGCATGGGCGATCTATCTGATTCTTTCAGGTGTGCTCTATATTTTTTTTGGGAGGGTGCTCAGAATTTCAACTTACAAGCAACAGGCGATGCTTTTTGGATATTTCCTTAATGCAGTCTTGACTTTCTGTTATCTGTTTGTTCATCATACTTATCAGCTATTTTTATTGCAGATAGGTTTTGCAATTGCCGAGGCGATCAGTACGCCCATTTGGGATGCCATGTTCGCAAAGGATTTAGAGCAGGCAGATGATTCACTTTTTTGGGGAATCGCTGGCGGCCATTCTCATATCATTACTGGAATTGCAGTTGGCATTGGAGGATTGATCACCTATTATATTTCATTCAATGCTTTGTTTGTTACAATGGGATGTATTCAGTTGATGTCGGTTGTTATACAATTTCAATTAGTAAAATATAACCGAAAATGATCAAATTTACTTTTATATTTAAGTGCTAAAAAATTGTCTCTTCAACATATACAACCAATCATTATGCTAAAGCAAAAGTCACTTCTTGCCTTTCTTTGTTTATTTTTTCTAACTCAACTTCACGCTCAATCCATTGAAGAAATCGTAAACAAACATTTGGATGCCATTGGAGGAAAACAAAAACTAGCAACCATTAGCTCGGTTAAAATGGAGAATCAAATGGAAGTGATGGGCAATGAGGCCATTACCACGATTACTATTTTGAATGGGAAAGGATACAGAACAGAGAGTGAAATCATGGGATCCAAAATGATTCAAGTAATCAATGAAAAAGGAGGATGGGTTCAAAGTCCTATGATGGGTGCAACAGAGCCACAAGACCTGCCCGAGGCTGCTGCAAAGCAAGCTGCAGGACAAATTTATATTGTGCCGTTGTTGGATTATGCATCTCGTGGAACCACATTGGCATTGGAAGGAAAAGAAAATATTGGTGGATCTGAAGCTTTCAAAATCAAGGTTACCAATAAGGAGGGTGCGAACATATTTATGTACATAGATGCCAACACGTACTATTTAACCCGACTTGTTCAAACGGCAGAATTGATGGGCCAAACCATTACCAACACTATCAATTATTCTGATTTCAAGAAAACGGAAATGGGGTGGGTAGTACCTTATATTACCGACATCGACATGGGTGGGATGATGCAACTGAAAAATAAGTTGGTGAAAATTGATATCAATCCATCAATTGATTCAGCGATATTTGAGAAGAAATAAATATTAAAAGAATCTAGATATTTACTGATTTGATGAAATACTTTTTACTGCTTTTATATACAAGTGTTGTTTATTTAAATGGCTTTGCCCAGAAAAAAGAGATCGACAGCTCAAAATTGAAAAGTTATTTTCACGGTAATATTAGTGTTACCAATAATGGAATTTCATTTATTCCATCGTTCTCATTGGGAAAACCTGCAGCCATTTTTGAATTATCAACGGGTAAAAAACGATTGAGCTTTGATCCCCAACTGCGCTGGGCATTGAATGGGAAGCCCTGGTCTTTTGTTTTTTGGTGGAGATATAAATTGATTACAAAACAGAAGTTTACTTTCAATGTTGGTATGCATCCCTCTGTTGCATTTAGAAGAGTTAGTAGTACTGATAACGGAATTACGAAAGTAAATCTGGTGCCGCAGCAATTTATTGCATTAGAGTTCTCACCTAATTATTGGGTTAACAAGAATTTAAGCTTTGGCATGTACTATCTTGTTTCACACGGAATTTATGGAGCTGCAACCAAGTATACAAATTTTCTTACCATCAACAGTAGTATTTCAAATATCAAGCTATCTCCTTTATTGAGATTTAAAATGAATCCTCAATTATATTATTTGAAGATGGATGCAAACCATGGCACCTACTTTTCCGATGTATTGTTGCTTAGTCATATAAAATCTCCATTCTCTTTTGGCTCAATCATCAATAAGCCATTTAAATCAACTATTCCTGGCGGAACAAAATTCTCATGGAACCTTAGTCTGTTTTATACTTTCCACAAAAATTATATCCGCATAGTTTGATTTGAGAATTTAAATCACTTTTACAACTTCATTGTAAGGCAACCTCAGTCGCTCTCCCCAAATACCTTTCTCTGTTCCCTTTCCAACTGAAATGATCATAGAAATTTCTGCAGAACGTGGAAGCCCCAGCGCTTTTCTAGCGCGAACTTGATCGAAACCTTCCATAGGACAAGTTTCATATCCTTCTGCTGCAATAGACAACATGAACGTCTGAGCAGCAAGCGCACATGATTTATGAACAACTATTTTCGTATCAGAAACACCTCCCATTCTGGTCATTGGTCTGAAAAGTGAAATAGTATTTGAAACAATTGTTCTTAATAGCCCAGTCAATCCAAAAAAATCATTGGTATATGCAAATGGAACCAACTTGGTATAATAATTGAGCATTCTTTTTTGATACTTATCTGGCTGGTTATGCTGAACTTCATTAAGAATATTTTCTTTATGCCATTTCATGCGACGTTTCCAAAGATCTCTTCTTGTAACAAACGCCACCATATGTGAAGCGGTTCTTGCGGTTTGCTGATTCAAACAGAGAGGAGTGAACTTATTTAATTGATCTCGAGATTTGATCCAGTAAAATTCCCATAACTGCATATTGCTGCTATTGGGGGATAAGATTGCTCTTTCTAAACTCCTTTGGATAACTTCATCAGGCACTTGAACCGTTTGGTCATAATTTCTGTTGGATCTTCTTCTTAAAACAATTTCCTGAAAACTGTCTGATAAGTTATTTTCCATTTTGCAAATTTCGGAAAAAGTATTTGAGTTTTTACCCGAATTAAAACGATTGTATGATATAATAATATAATGGCATCCCGATGGTAATATTCAGCGGAAATGTAAATCCTAATGCCATTGGTATATAGAGTCCAGGATCCGCTTTGGGAGCAGCAAACCTCATGGCAGCTGGTACAGCTATATAAGATGCACTGGCTGCGAGAATTGAAAATATAAATCTGTTTGCCACAGATTCAGTAATAAACTGACTCGTATATGCTACTGCTATTCCGTTGATAAGTGGTACGATCAATGCAAAAAGCATAACACCAAAACCACTGTCTCTGAACGCCTTGAATCTTTTTGCAGTCACCATTCCCATTTCAAGCAAGAAGATGGCAAGAAAACCTTTGAATATATCTGTTGTAAAAGGTTTAATACCTTCCGCCTGTTTGGAGTCAGATATCATACCTATGATCAAACTTCCTAAAATCATGATAACGCTTGCATTTGAAAATGCATGTTTCACTACTTTAGAAATTGAGGTATTGGTTTCGTCTGACCTTTCATAATTTCTGATCAACATCACTCCCACTACGATGGCGGGAAACTCCATCAACGCCATAACAGCAATCATATGACCATCGCTATGAAGATTTTGCATTTCAAGAAATGAGACGGCTGATACAAATGTGATTGCACTAACTGATCCATAACATGCTGCAATTGCCGCAGCATCACTTATAGATAGCTGACGTTTTAGTATATAAAAACAATAAAGTGGAATAAGTGTTGCTATCAAAAGTCCAAACAAAATTGAATAAACTATCTCAGCGCTAAAAGCACTGTGTTGTAATTCTTGGCCACCTTTGAATCCAATTGAAAACAATAAGTAAAGTGAAATAAATTTTACAGTAGGAGCCGGAATTTCCAAATCACTCTTGATGGTAGCTGCAATGATTCCTAATAGGAAAAACAAGAGCGTTGGGTTGGTGAGGTTGTTTATAATCAGGCTTAATGACATATTTTATACGATTGCCCACAAAATTCTTGAAAAATCCTTCACATCGCTTTCGATTGAGGGAATCTTTACGGATTTTCAATCGCATATTGACGAACTTTATATACGTGAAATCCAGTCAACAACATGAACTTTTGGCCTTTGCATCAAAATCTGGCGACGAAAGTCTTAATGGACTGCATTCTTCCATTGATGGATTAACTTCTGAACAGGCAGAAAATTTTCTTCTTGAATATGGACTAAATGAAATTGAAACAGACAAAGCACCGTCCTGGTTTGTACAGTTATTTAGTGCGTTTATCACTCCTTTCAATGGGGTGCTTATTGCAGTTGCACTGGTTGCTTTTTTTACAGACGTCTGGTTGCTGAATCCATCCGATCGAGAATATAAAACAGTTACCATGGTTACTGTAATGATTCTGTTGAGTTCAATGATCCGTTTTTGGCAGGAATACAGGAGCAATCTGGCTGCAATGCAATTGAAAAATATGATCAGCACGACTGCCAACGTATTAAGAAAAGGAATTGGACAGGTGGAAATAGAAATCAAAAAAATTGTTCCAGGAGATATTATCTATTTATCTGCTGGTGATATGATTCCTGCTGATGGTCGAATTCTTCAATCTAAAGATCTTTTTGTGAGTCAGTCGATGCTGACAGGTGAATCGATGCCTGTTGAGAAAAAGGAAAATACCTTGACTTCTGTTGCTGATAAATCCGTTATCGAATTAGACAATATCTGCTTTATGGGAACGAACGTTCAAAGTGGATCTGCAAAATTGCTTATCGTCAATACCGGCCGAAATACCTACTTGGGTTCCATCGGGAAAGCTATTTCTGATAAAAGGCAAGAGACGAGTTTTGATAAAGGTGTTAATAGTGTGAGTTGGATGCTGATACGTTTCATATTGGTAATGGTGCCTTTGGTTTTTTTGATCAATGGATTAACAAAGCACGACTGGGTTGAAGCTTTTTTGTTTGCTCTCACGGTTGCTGTAGGGCTTACTCCTGAAATGTTGCCAATGATAGTTACCACCAATCTCGCAAAGGGAGCTGTAATGATGGGTAAAAAGAAAGTGATCATAAAAAAACTTAACGCGATTCAGAATCTGGGTGCAATGGATGTTTTGTGTACTGATAAAACAGGCACACTCACTATGGATAAGATTGTACTTCAATTGCATCGCAATGTTTTTGGTGAACATGATCTCGAAGTACTTAAATGGGCTTACTTAAACAGCTATTATCAAACAGGATTAAAAAATTTATTGGATAGGGCAGTCCTGGAGCATGGAGATGTGCATGAATTATTGAACGTTGAACAACGCTTTAAAAAGATCGATGAGATTCCATTTGATTTTAGTAGAAGGCGTATGTCTGTAATTCTTGAACAAGAAAGCGGTAGGCAATTGCTTATTTGCAAAGGAGCGGTAGAAGAAATGCTTTCGGTTTGTACACATTCCTATGACCCTGGTGATGATCGGCAACTTCATATTGAAAATGATCAGGCCATGTTGCTTACAGAAGATCTTAGAAAAAAAATACTTGAATTGCGTGATGAATACAATGCAGAAGGGATGAGGGTGCTGCTGATCGCAGTGAGAGAATTTGATCAACGCCTCCCCAATTACACCATTGAAGATGAAAGTAATTTGACCATTGCAGGTTTTATTGGATTTCTCGATCCTCCAAAGACAACTGCAAGTTCATCCATCTCTGAAATGAAAAAGTTAGGAGTCGACATCAAAGTGCTGACAGGGGATAATGAAATGGTTACCCAAAAGGTTTGCAAAGATGTGGGCATAGATGTTGAGGGAATACTAATGGGATCAATCATTGATCAAATTGATGACCAATTATTACAGGAAAAAATCAAGACGACAAACATATTTGCAAAACTCACACCACTACAGAAATCTCGCATCATTCAACTGATCAAGAAAAATGGGCATACGGTCGGTTTCTTGGGTGATGGCATCAATGATGCAATTGCTTTGAAAGATGCTGATGTAGGTATTTCAGTAGACACAGCCGTGGATATTGCCAAAGAGAGTGCAGATATTATTTTGCTGGAACGAGATTTAACTGTGATGAACGATGGAATCAAGTATGGAAGAAGAACTTTTGGTAATATCATGAAGTATATCAAAATGACTTCCAGCAGTAATTTTGGTAATATGTTCAGCGTACTGGGTGCCAGTGCATTTCTACCATTTTTGCCCATGATGACTGTACAAATCCTTGCACAGAATTTACTCTATGATATTTCTCAAATTTCTATTCCCTGGGATCAAATGGATGAAGAATTTATTTCAACCCCACAAAAATGGAATGCAAGTGGAATCAGTAAATTCATGATGTTCATTGGCCCAATCAGTTCAATATTTGATTACTTAACCTTTGCGCTACTCTTCTTCTATTTTCATTATAATTCTGTACCTGAACAATCTTTTTTTCAAAGCGGATGGTTTATCGAAGGATTGCTTTCTCAAACATTGATTGTTCATATGATTCGCACAAGAAAGATTCCTTTCTTTCAAAGTACTGCAACGCTCCCTGTTGTGACTCTTACATCGTTCATCATGCTTGTTGGCATTTATCTTCCATTTTCTCCATTTGCAAGTTCACTGAAAATGCAACCTTTACCTGTTGCTTATTTCCCTTTCTTGATAGCGATTTTAATTGGCTATTCATTGTTAACCCAAATGACAAAGAATTGGTTTATTAAAAAGTTCAACTACTGGTTATAAATTTAAAAATAAAAAAGGGTTGTTGGTGATCAACAACCCTTGAAAAAAATCTGGTTCATTTATTTGTGTAAATCGAAACGATCAAGTTCCATTACTTTGTTCCATGCAGCGATGAAATCATGAACAAATTTTACTTTGCCATCTTCGCATGCATATACTTCAGCTATAGCTCGCAATTCAGTATTTGATCCAATAATCAAATCAGCACGAGTAGCGGTCCATTTTACTTTTCCAGAACTGCGATCTTTTCCTTCATAATGTCCCTCTGCGCTAGCCTCCCACTTGGTTTGAATATCCAAGAGGTTTACAAAGAAATCATTTGACAGTACACTAGCTTTTTGTGTGAACACTCCATGTTTGGAATGATCATAGTTCGTATCAAGTACTCTTAATCCACCCACCAACACAGTCATTTCCGGAGCAGATAATGTTAGCAGCTGTGCTTTATCTACCAATAATTCCTCTGCATGAGCAACATGTTTTTTCTTGATATAATTTCTGAAACCATCTGCAGATGGCTCCAATACTGCAAATGATTCAACATCTGTTTGGTCTTGTGAAGCATCTGTTCTGCCTGCACGGAAAGGAACTTTCACATCATGTCCACCATCTTTTGCTGCTTGCTCAATGGCTGCACATCCTCCCAAAACGATCAAATCCGCAAGAGAAACTTTTTTGTCGCTTGCTGATTGATTGAATGATGTTTGAATTGACTCCAATGTTTCAAGCACTTTAGAAAGTTGTGATGGATTGTTTGCTTCCCAATATTTCTGAGGAGCTAATCGAATACGTGCACCATTCGCACCGCCTCTTTTATCTGATCCTCTGAAGGTAGATGCTGAAGCCCAAGCTGTTGACACCAACTGTGAAACAGTTAAACCAGAAGATAGAATCTTTTTCTTCAATGCATCCACATCATTTGCATCAATCATCTTATAGTTTGCAACTGGAATTGGATCTTGCCAAATCAATTCTTCAGATGGCACTTCAGGGCCAAGGTATCTGGCACGTGGACCCATATCGCGGTGTGTGAGTTTGAACCACGCACGAGCGAATGCATCAGCAAATTGATCAGGATTTTCATAAAATCTTCTGGAGATTTTCTCATATGCAGGATCAACTCTCAATGCAAGATCGGTTGTGAGCATGGTAGGAGCATGCTTGATGGAATCAACATGTGCATCAGGAACTGTACCAGCACCTGCTCCTGCTTTGGGTTTCCATTGTTGTGCACCAGCAGGACTCTTCGTCAACTCCCATTCATATCCGAATAAATTTTCAAAATAGTTATTGCTCCATTGTGTAGGTGTGGTTGTCCAGGCACCTTCCAATCCACTCGTAATGGTATATTGAGCATTACCTGTTCCAAAAGTATTTTTCCAACCTGTGCCTTGCTCCTCGATGCTTGCACCAGCTGGTTCCTTACCAACATATTTGCCAGGATCAGCAGCACCATGTGTTTTACCGAATGTATGACCACCGGCGATCAATGCAACAGTCTCTTCATCATTCATCGCCATTCTTCCGAATGTTTCACGGATATCTCTTGCAGCAGCAATCGGATCTGGATTTCCATTAGGACCTTCAGGATTTACGTAAATCAATCCCATTTGTACAGCAGCCAAAGGATTTTCCAATTCTCTGTCGCCAGTATATCTCTTATCTCCCAACCATTCTTTTTCTGAACCCCAATAAACATCTTCTTCTGGTTCCCAAAGATCTTCTCTGCCACCTCCAAAACCGAAAGTTTTGAATCCCATGGATTCCAATGCACAGTTTCCAGCCAAAATCATGAGATCTGCCCATGATAATTTTTTTCCATATTTCTGTTTTACAGGCCACAACAACAATCTTGCTTTATCAAGGTTGGTATTGTCTGGCCAGCTGTTAAGTGGAGCAAATCTCAAGGTTCCTTTTCCACCGCCACCACGACCATCTGAAATTCTGTAGGTACCTGCACTGTGCCATGCCATGCGGATGATAAACGGACCGTAATGTCCATAGTCTGCAGGCCACCAGTCTTGTGAAGTAGTAAGTACTTTAATAATATCTTTTTTTACCTCTGCGAGGTTCAATGACTTGAATTCTTTTGCATAATCAAAACTGGATTCCATTGGGTTAGACAACGATGAATGTTGTCTAAGGATATTCAGTTTTAATTGATTAGGCCACCAGTCACGGTTTCTGGTACCACTTCCAGCACTTTGTTTGATGGCGCCACCATGAAAGGGGCATTTGGCTTCACCATTTGTGGATGCATGTTGATGCGGATTGTTTCCCATATAAAATTCAATTTTTAGGACGGTAAAATTATGTGATTGATTACAACTTTTTCGTAACCCTGATCACAAGTTTCTGAATTCGTAATGTGTCAACATATATATGTTACACATTACTGACATTAAACAATTTTTTAAGTAAAAAGTTCTCTGAATTGACTTTTACTTGAGCGTGGCAATCGGAGCGGGATCCATGTCAGAATAAACCAGGTTTTCACCCGCCATCCCCCAAATAAAGCTGTAATTACTCGTGCCACATCCGAAATGCATACTCCATGGTGCTGAGATTACTGCTTCATGGTTTGATGCGACCAAATGCCTGGTGGATTGTGGCTCTCCCATAAAATGAAAAATCCGGTGTTCACTGGCAAGGTTAAAATAAAAGTAGACTTCCATCCTGCGGGTATGGGTGTGAGGAGGAACGGAATTCCAAACAGAACCCTCATGCATGGAAGTCAATCCCATTACCAATTGGCAGCTTCTGATTCCTTCGAGGTGGATGTATTTATATACAGTGCGTTTGTTGGCAGTTTCTGCAGCTCCTAAATCAACCGGTTGCGCTTGTTCTTTTTTACAAACAGCTGTTGGATATGTTTGATGTGCAGGAGATGAAAGAAAATAATACAAGGCAGGTGTAGACGGATTTTTAGAAGTAAAACTAACATTCTTCACCCCTTTTCCTAAATAAAGACAATCCATTTTATTGAGTTCATAGCTTTTGTTTTCTGCCTCGATGATTCCATCTCCACCAACATTGATGATGCCGATTTCTCTTCTTTCCAAAAAGTATTCTGCGCGCAATTCAGCAGGATTGGGCAGTTCAACGGGTTTATTCACAGGAAGCACACCTCCAATGATCATCCTGTCGTAATGGGTATACGTTAGTTGAATTGTATTTTCTTGAAACAATCCCGAAACTAAAAAACGTGTTCTTAATTCTTCGGTTCCAAGACCTAATGTTTCTGTGGGACTCTCTGTAAATCTAACTTGCATATTAATTATGTTGTTTTGAAAATGTTAGCAATGCAGAAACCAATTGCTCTGCTGCTTTGGTATTTTGAAATGAAGCAGGAAGTTTTCTGTTGTCGATGTATTCATTATACAACCATGGATCTCCAATTGCAACGACATGTCCTTTCCCATATTTTGCGTGTGCAATAATATTTTTCTCTCCATTGTTTGCAATTGCATCAACATGTTTTGAAATCGACAAAGCACTTACGTCCTTCATAAAAATTTTGAGATCATGGTTTAATATGATGTTGTCTTTTACCGGATACACATTGCCCATTTCATAATTTACGCCTTTCACCATATTAATGGATTCCTTGGTGAAGACGATGCCAAATTTTCTTGCCAAGATGTTGAAGTGATCAAGATCGCAGTTTATGCTATCGTTTGCCATTAACAGTAATACTCCGCCTTTTTTCACCCAATTTGAGATGGTACCTGCATCAGTAAAATTCATGTATTGTGGACTGGGATTGTCTTTCAGGTTATCCGGATCTACAATGATATAAACTGATACATCTTTTAAATCGTTTTTGCTAGGTGCATGATACAATGTTTTTAGCGATGCTCCTTGTTTGACAAAAATGTTTGCAAGGACTCCAAATCCTCCATCAGAAAAATCATCCCATGCATAATGCCAGTGCACATCTTTTCCGCTTGCATCTTTTTTTGTTTCATTGTTATAATAGGCATCCAATAAAACAACAGGCTGTGCGTAAGAAGTAAATGCCAGGCTGAAAAAGTAAAGCGAATAAAATAATTTCATTAAACAGGAATTTTTACGGCCTGTCTTGCTAATAATTTCCATGAACCATTTTCTTTTTGGAAGATCATTAGCACTTTGAGTTTAACTTCTCCCAGCACACCATCGTTGTTTGTTTTGGCATAGAGCGTATGTCTGACAATAGCGGTTTTATCAACCAGGTCAATAGTTTGATCTGATAAGTCAATTGTCAGGAAGACAGATTTTCCACTGATTAAAGTCTTGATAAATGCATCCTGATTTTCAATTAATCCATTTGAATGACCATAGCTCAGGTGTGAGGACGATATATCTTTCAGCTTTTGTTCATTTCCACTTAACAATGCATCCTTGAGTTGAAGAACTGCTTTTTCTATTGAATTGTTTTTTTCCTGCGCGATGAGATGCGTAAAAAGAAATGATACTATCGTAATAAGTAAAAGACTTGCTATTTTTTTCATAAAAATTATTTTTTCAAAACCCATTCGTTGAATCTGTGCATTGCTTCAAGGTAATAATAATCTGCGTATGTAAGCGGAACATCAACTTCAGAATTGGCTGGAAGATGGCCAACACTGTGTTGTAGTAAAAATCCCCCATTCTCACCAACAGATGCACAGTACTCGGGAGAAGACAATGTTTTTATGATCGATGCACTTTTGTTGATATAGTCTTTGCTTTCAGCACCCTTTGTAAATTGAGCAAGTTCGAGCAATCCAGAAGCAAGGATGGATGCTGCCGAAGCATCCCTTAGAACATTTGGAATTTCTGGTGCGTTGAAATCCCAATACGGAATAAAATCTTTCGGCATGTTTGGATGACTGAATAAAAACTTTGCAATATTTTTTGCCTGATTTAAATAGCGTATATCCTTTGTGAATCGATACATCATTACAAATCCATAGAATCCCCAGGCTTGCCCGCGAGACCATGCAGACGCATCATTATACCCCTGATGATTTTTTCCGGCGATGAGTTTTCCAGTTTCCAAATCATAATCAAGTACATGAAATGCACTGTAATCTGGACGATAATGATTGGCTATGGTGCTGTTGGCATGGTTGATCGCAATTTCTTTGAATTTGGGATCACCACCATTTTGTGAAACCCACATAAGAAGTTCAAGGTTCATCATATTATCAATGATGACAGGGCAGTTAAAGTTTTTGTTTTTATTCCAGCTTTGAATGGATTTGATTTGTGGGCGATAGCGGGTAATCAGCGACATGGCAGCTGTGTCAATCGTTGCCTTGTCCTTTGGATCCTTGAACAAGCGATATGCATTGCCAAAAGGATTGAACATCATAAAACCCAGGTCATGATTGCCTGTATAGTGTTTCATTGGTTCCTGTAACGCAAGTCTTTTTTTTGCTATTCGGAGAATTTCAGCATCCTTTGTATGTTCATAAACATAGAGTAAGCTTGCTGGGAAAAATCCACTGCACCACCAGGTGGTATTGCTTACTTCTACTTTTCCGGTTTTTTTATTGATGGTTTTAGGCATTACAGAGTCTGCAACATGTTGTTCCAGCACTTTCAATTGTTTGGCAGCAAATTCAAATTGTTTGTTGATTAGGCTAGACATTTCTAAAGGGGAGAATTGTGCCTTCACATACATTCCTGCAATCAACCATAAGAATTGAAGGAGCAATAATTTTCTTAACATATGGCAATAATTGGTGTTTACTAATGTAAAAAATAATGTAGAATTAAAGTAGAATTGTAGCGATTATTGTTGGTTATATTAGATATTTACTGTTGTATGAAGAAAAAAATCTTGGTGCTTTGCACTGGAAACAGTTGTCGCAGTCAAATTGCACACGGTTATCTACAATATTTCGCAGGTGATAAAGCCGAAGTATACAGTGCAGGTGTTGAAACCCATGGTGTCAATCCGAAAGCTATTTCTACAATGAAAGAAGATGGAATTGATATTTCAACTCATACTTCCAATAATGTTTTAGAATACCAAGGAATTGATTTTGACTTTGTTATTACTGTTTGTGATAATGCAAAAGAAAGATGTCCTTATTTTCCAAGTAACGCAATGAAATTTCATTATAATTTTCCTGATCCTGCCAAAGTAACTGGATCAGAAGAGCAAATCAATTATGCATTTGCAAATGTGCGAGATGAGATCAAGGAATACTGCTATGATTTTATCCAAAGCCATCTATAATTTTTTTAAATCATTTATTTAAGTCTGATTTTTAAGCTAAGTTTTACCAATATTCTAAACTTGCACCCGCTTTTGCCGTAATTGATTTTCCGCTGGTTGCACTTGCAAATTGTACCTGCACAATTCCATTGACTGATGGAGTAACAACACCTTGAATGATTGCGATATTTCCTGTAAGTTTTGAGTTGTTGCTACAATTTGATGGCAAATTTATTGCATCACAATAATTGATTGCTTCAGGGTTATCTACATACCTACTCACATATCCGATATAGGATGTTGCAGGTGCGTTTATTGTCCATCTACTCCCATTGTTGGTTTGCTGGCTGGTGTAGGGGATCATTGCATAAAAACGATAAGTAATGCCTGCTGTCACATTAAAGGAAAGGCCTGTCAAATCTTGTAATGTGTTTGCTATTGCATTATTATTTGTAATATCCGATAACAGTGTTAGCAATATCCTGTTGCCAAGTCCATTTGGTGTTGCGAAAGTACCATCTGCTCTTAAAAATTTAGTTATTCCACCACCACTTGCTGGCACAACACCTTGTGATGTTGAGGTAAATGGACTTAACATTGAAGTGGCTTGTACTGATGTTAAATCTTCCACATTCCCATTCCCTGCTGAACTCCGACCTTTGAATATTTGTGTAGGAACTTGAGACAACATTGTATTGGTAATTGCATTTGCTGTAATTGAAGTTGTGTTTCCGACAGATGTTACAGGTCCTATTAGATTAGCATTGGTTGTTACAGTTGCTGCATTTCCGGTTGTATTTTGATTTAAAATTGGGAAATCACTCGCTGTTGCAATTGATAAGCTTCCATTGCCTCCAGATGTTTTAATTATACCATTCGTAGTAAGATTAGACAAAGAGGTGATATTCTGACTATTATTAACAGTAATGGTATTTCCAGTTCTTGATAAGCCTATTGAAAAAGTTAATGCATTTTCCTTTCCATTAAAATTGTTCCAATCGGTTGAAGTAATCAGTCCACGATTGGTTGCAGATCCAGATGGGATATTAAATGTATGATTTGATGCCGTAGACGAAATATTAAAATCTGTACCTGCACTTCCAGTTGAAAAAGTCTGAACAGAGTTGATTAATCCATTTAAAGAAGTTAGCGCATTCGAAGAGAGTAAATTCGAAATCGTTCTGGTTGTAATATTTCCAAGAGTGTCTGAGGTTAATATTTTAGTATTAGTGGTATTTGTTCCTATACCTTCAAATCTTACATCAGAAGTGGTATGAAGTTGTGCTGATGGAGATGATGTTCCAATTCCAATTTTTCCAACATTTTTATTATATATGTCATTCCCCTGCAACTTCCATTTGCTGCTGTCAACTGTAAGTTTTGTTCCTTTTGGCCCAATGATTACTTGTCCAATTGCATTCAATTCAATTAAAAAGAAAAAAAATACTATTAAAAACTTCTTCATTGTAAAATATTTATTGACCAACCACTTTTCATCAAGTGGTTGGTCAAATTTGGTTTTTCAAATTTTAAAGAGAGTTTATCTTTCTTATTTCACCCATTGCACTTCAATGTAGTCGCCTGCAGCAACAAGGGATGCTATTCCGCTTACAAGTGTTACCTGACCTGGGGCAATTGTATAATCAGTACTTGGTATAAGCTTGACTCCATTTCTGTAGACCCATATTTTTGAAACAGTCGAAGGCATACCGGAAACAGAATATGATGCTTGTAAACTTGATGCAGTAAAGCTTTGGTCACCACTTTGAAGCAGAGATTCTGCGGTTACACGTTTTAAAGTTCCATCTGATGAACTAACAATCATACTATCTGTAGCAAGATTACCGCTCTGCAGTCCGCTTATCTTTAATACATTGTTTACATCGGTTGTAATTGTTGTAGGTTTGGATAATTCACCGCCTAGCTCAACTTCATTTCCAGTTTTAGTCAATCCATTTCCAAAACTTAATGCATTGAATAAGGAAGATGCAGAAATAAATTTAATCTGACCACTTGACGGATCCACAACCATCAAACTATCTGATGTATTTGATCCTCTTTGCAGACCTGTTATTTGTAAAAAATTTGTTGCACTGGTTTCGATTGTTGTAACTCTGCTCAGTGCACCACCTAATTCTACTGTTTGACCATTTTTTGTCAATCCATTTGCAACAGATTTGACGAAGTTGCTGTCACCAATTTGTTTGGGTGTGACATATAGAAGGGTACTGTCTGATTTGGTAATAACTGCAGCTGTATGCGATATCACCCATTTAATAGTACCCTTGTTGTCGATAACCTGGGTCGTGTCTTTTTGTGCAGATGCTGCGAAGCTGATTGCTGCTGCAATCGAGAACAGAAGGAGCTTTTTCATTAGTTGTTGTTTTTTTGAGTTTATAATAATTGAATAATCCTTATTTGGTCACCCTGTTTGCAGGGTATTTCAGCAACAATGGAATTATTGTTGATGATTGAGTGAGCAATTAAAATCCCATTTCTGTAAAGAAATATTTTTGTTTGATCAGTAATCAATGCTGGTGTTTTAAAAATTGTTTGTCCATCGGTACTTACTATTTCTGTATGATTTTGTGCGCTGAAAAAAAGAGAAGAATTGCTATTGTTTGCTTTGATCCATTTGGTTCCGTCGCTGTAATAGAGCCCTGGTGTTAGATCATTGATGGACGATGTATTGTACACAATCATCCCGTTTGTCATAATTTTTAATGGCAGTGATGATGTAGTAGAAATCAAGGCTACTCTGGGTAATAGTAATCCTTTGTTAACAGATTCTATTTCCAACATTGCATCCGTATTGATCGACTTATTGTTTTCACCAATCTTTATTTGTCCAAAAAGTGTTGTGGTTAAACAAGTTCCTAGCAAGAATAATATGATCGTTCCCCAAATCTTCATTTTTATTTTTTTACTTTTTAAAAAATTATTGCTTAATAAAGCGTTTACCTGTAACAATTTTCTCTCCGCTGGAGCCAAAGAGGTTGATATAATAAGTGCCATTGGCCAGGTGTTTGACTTCAATAGGTAATATATTTACCCCTGTATTGTATTGAGTGTATTTTTGAAATACAAGTTTGCCTGCAGCATCATGAATAATTAATTGCCCTTTACCACTTACCTCTGCTTTAAATCGCATGTTTATATTATCATAATTGATTACTGGGTTAGGATAAAGTAGGAAACCTGAGTTTTCGGTATTATTTTTTTCATCTGTAACTTTTCCAATACCTACTGCAGATATTCCTGCAATCATGATACCAGTTAAATTGCTGTATTCAGAATTATCAGTTGCTGTTGGTTTACCGCTTAGGTCAATCCATTGAAATCCATTCCATCCAACTATTCTTAATTCTGATGGTTCTGCAAAATTTCTCATATCTGGAATGGTCAGTCGAATATTCAACCCTGTGCCGGTGCCTGTAGTGCCATATCCCAGATTTTCTGATTCTCCAACTTGCCAATCCCATTGACCAACATTGCTTACTTGTGTAATGGCACCAGCAAATGATTTTATTGAATGTTTGCCTGCACTGGGTTCAGTAGGATCAATAGTTTCAGATGGATCTCCATCAATCCATGCTACTGCAAATGCATCAGAAATATTCCCCGATGCAGAAATTTCAAATGTTCTTAAAGACTTGCCATTACCAACCGGAAATATAAAACCTGAATTACCATATTTCTTTACATATCCATTGATATGAGCTGCATCTGAAAATCCAGTAAAACCTCCATTTTCAATCACACTGAAATATCCTGGCTTGTTGGTTCTATCAGTGCTCCATGATATTTTACTATTGAGTGATAAATCCACAATTCCATGGTTGAATAATTCTCCCCCTGCGAATACATGATTTATTTGTGTATTTCCGTCACTCACAAGCAGGCAACTCATTATCACTGTCATAATATATTTCATTTCAGATCAGGTATTTTTAACTTTTCAGTGCGTTAAAAAAATTAGAGTGCAATGCTATTGTTGGAAAACACAATTAGAAATGATCATCATCAACTGAAAACATGATCAAAACAAAATATACTTATAGATATTTTTAAAGATCAATACATATTCATTTCAAAAAATATTGCTTGCCTTGAAAGGAGATTACAATTAGATTATTATTTGTCTATCAAATATTGAAAATAAAAAAGCGGAATGAATATTCATTCCGCTTGGTTTTACATAGGTGAGTTTTATAGGATTAGATGCTATCCTAAATAAAAGTATATATATGTTATATAACCATTTTTATAAAATGATATTTAAATAAAATAGAATAAATAATAAGTGTAGATGCTGAATAGAACACAGAGGATTCGCTTTCATCGAATATTTGTACCCATGCATTCCAACTTTCTCGGAAATGTCAGGGCCTGTATGTAGTCCCGACAGGAATCGAACCTGTATCTAAAGTTTAGGAAACTTCTATTCTATCCATTGAACTACGGGACC
>JAFMJI010000009.1 GCA_017853575.1 Chitinophagaceae bacterium
AAGACCCCTGGGAACTCCCCCACAGAGGCCAAAATGCCAATTCCGACAGGGAAAACTCCCCCATTCAGAGCAAATGCTACGCCTACAACGAAGTTTCAGGCAAATTTTTTGTGAATGATGTTGAAAATCCATACAACCAGATCAAGCCATTCGACTGGATTCGAGGCTATCATGTGGGAGGGAGGTCCATCATGTGGGGACGTCAATGCTACCGCTGGAGTGATCTGGATTTTGAAGCCAATGCAAAAGACGGCTTTGGAACCGATTGGCCAATCCGTTATAAAGACATTGCACCCTGGTACAGCTATGTAGAAAAATTTGTCGGCATCAGCGGATCAAAAGAAAATCTTGCACAACTGCCCGATGGAGAATTTCTTCCACCCATGCAACTCAATTGCATTGAACAAATGGTAGCAACCAATCTGAAAAATAAAATGAACAGAGCTGTCATCATCGGCAGATCTGCAAACCATACTGCTAAAGTTGGTAACCGCGGTCCTTGTCAGTTTAGAAACAAATGCCATGAAGGATGTCCATTCAGCGGCTACTTCAGCTCCAACTCAGCAACCATCCCAGCAGCCGCCGCAACAGGCTTCCTAACACTTCGTCCCAATTCAATTGTGATCGAAGTGATCTATGATAAAGATTCAAAACGCGCGAAAGGTGTTCGCATCCTCGACAGCGAAAAAATGAAGACAGAAGAATACTTTGCAAAAATTATTTTTCTCAATGCATCAACGCTTGGCACAACACATATATTATTGAACTCTACATCTGATGCATTCCCAAATGGATTTGGAAATAGTTCTGAACAAGTTGGACATAATTTAATGGACCATCATTATGGTGTTGGGGCATATGGTGATTTTGATGGATTCCAAGACAAGTATACGTACGGAAGAAGACCGAATGGAATTTATGTGCCGCGCTTCAGAAACCTTGATGGTGGCTCATCTGCAGGATATCTCAGAGGATTCGGTTATCAAGGAGGCGCTTCAAGAAACAGACAATGGTCTGATCAAATTGGTGTAGCACTAAAAGAATCTGTTACCGAACCAGGCAACTGGTCGATGGGTTGGGGTTCATGGGGGGAACATCTTCCTTACTATGAAAACAAAGCAACATTGAACAAAGACAAAAAAGATAAATACGGATTGCCAACATTGGACATCGATTGTGAGTTCAAAGAAAATGAACTCAAGATGAGAAAAGATATGATGAACAGTGGTGCTGAAATGTTGGAAGCTGCGGGAATAAAAAATGTAAAGACTTACGACAACATGCCTGCACCCGGATTTTGCATCCATGAAATGGGAACAGCCAGAATGGGCAACGATCCTAAAACTTCTGTACTCAATAAGTGGAACCAAATGCATGATGTAAAAAATGTATTCATCACCGATGGTTCATGCATGTCATCTTCTGCTTGTCAAAATCCTTCCATCACCTACATGGCACTCACTGCCCGCGCAGTTGATTATGCAGTGGGGGAGTTGAAGAAGAAAAATATCTAGTTGTAGTTGTTGTAATAGTTATTAGTTGTAAGTTGTAAGGAATACAGTTATCATTGTTATCAAGTTGTTGTCAACGTACAACTTAGAACCTACAACTTACAACAACGATAACAATGACAACTACTACAACAATTACAACAACTACAACCCTTCCTTGCAACCCGCTCGTACATACCAACTCTCCTTCACCAGCTGCTTAGGCATCGTCATTGGTAGCATCATCGGCAGTGGCATCTTCATGGTTCCCTCTTTCATGATCAAAATCCTTCCTTCACCGATGATGCTGTTTGCAGTTTGGATAGTTGCTGCTATCGTTTCAATTATTGGAGGATTGGTTGTAATAGGCATGGGGACTGCCTTTCCACAGGCACGCGATTTATTGGATTATTATCATATGATTTTCCCTAAATGGGTGGGATACCTTTTTAATTTAGGATCCAATTGGATCATCAACCCCTTCGGAACAGTAATTGTTGGATTTGTGTTTGCAGAATACCTTGGCTATTTTTTCCCATTGGATCCAATAGGCGTGAAGCTCGTTACCATTGCTCTGTTGTTGACATTGACGATCATCAATACACTCAACATGGAAATCGCAGATCGATTTCAAATTTTATTTACTGGAACAAAAGTGTTTTCCATTATCCTCCTTGTAGTTTTTCTGTTGGTGCCGGGCAAAGGCAGCATCCAACATTTTTCAATGAATGAAATCGGCAACTGGAATACCATCAAAATAATAGGTGCATTTTTCGCTGCTTCAACCGGTGCACTCAATGCATTCGACGGTTGGTACCTGGTGAGCCACCTTACTCCTGAAGTAAAAGGTGGAGTAAAAACAGTTGGGAAATCAATTGTAGTCGGTCTACTCATCTGCATGTCGCTTTACCTCCTTACCACCTTTGCTTACCAATTTGTATTAACACCACATGAAATCGCCAACTCAAACATGGTTGCAGTTACTGCGTTAGAAAAAGTTATGGGAGGATGGGCGCCTGCACTGGTAACCGTGCTGATTTTGATATCAACCACGAGCAGTGTAAATGCATTTTTAATTTCATCTTCACGTTTAATGCAAAGCACTGCAGAACAAAAAATGCTTCCGGCCTTGTTTAAATACAAAAACAAAAAACAAATTCCAGTAGCAGCATTCTGGATCATTTTCATTTTTCAAACGATGCTTGTAATTACAGGCACCTATGAAATATTACTAGATTTTACACTCTTTGTTGTTTGGCTTTTTGTAACCGTGTTAACAGGTGGTTTTCTATACATATACATCCGCGAAAAGCTTGTACTGCCTGGTTTTAGAAGAATCCCCATGATACTCGCATGCAGCACCCTGCTCGTCTTTGGTATACTTTATTTATTAAACTTTTTCATAACTTTCTAACCTTGAACAGTTGACAGTTAACGGTTGACAGTTAACAGTCAACTGTCAACAAAACTCAACGTTATGAAAAGAACAGTGAATTTTCTCCTCGCAACAGTAGTATTGCTTCCTGTTGCTGCTTACTTTCTAGGCACACCACCAAACGAAAACCAAATCAACATCCTGATTGAATGCGCTTACATTGTTTTGGGTGTTATTACATATACATTTATTGTAGGACAACTAACAGGGAATAATTCTCAAGTCGATAAACTCTGGAGCATCGTTCCCATCATTTATACTTGGTACATGACCTATAAAGGCGGATGGAACGACAGAATGATATTGATGTCTGTGCTAGCAACCGCTTGGGGCATTCGACTTACGTACAATTTTGCCAGAAGAGGTGCTTATCAATGGAAGTTTTGGGAAGGAGAAGAAGATTACCGTTGGGAAATCCTTCGCCAAAAGCCTGGATTCAAAAATCCCATCGTTTGGATGATCTTCAATCTTTTATTCATTTGTTTCTATCAAAACACCCTGATCTTTTTGTTTACCCTTCCCATTCTCACCTCGCTCACTGAAACAGCGATTCCTTTAAATATGGTTGATTATGCACTTGCCGGAATCATACTCGTGTTGATATATATTGAATACACTGCCGATCAACAACAATATGATTTTCAAACTGAAAAATACCGTAGAATCAAGGCTGGAGAGGACTTGGGCGAATATGCACATGGCTTTGTTTCAACTGGATTATGGTCTAAAGTGAGACATCCTAATTATGCTGCTGAACAATCTATTTGGATTGTATTTTATCTGCTGGGTGCTCATGCAACAGGTGAATGGATCAATTGGACCATTGCAGGAGCTATCTTATTGGTCATCCTGTTCAAAGGCAGTTCAGACTTTTCAGAAGAGATCTCTTCCAATAAATATACCAAATACAAAGACTATCAACAAAAGGTTGGGCGCTTCATACCTAAATGGTAAACATGAAATAATTATGGAATAAATATTTCATAATTATAAATATGTATATAATTTTATGAATGCCCATTAATTCTGCCAATGCATATGCTGTGCAACAGCCTGTGCCCAATATCAGTGTAAACAGTCGATCAAGGATTCAGTCTCGTCCCCTGTCCCTCGTCCCTCATCCTTCTCAGAAAATCCGTTTCGACAAAATCAACATCTTTGTTCTCGCTCCATATTTGGAAACAGAAGACAACAACATCAATTATTATTACGACTTCACCCAAAGCATAGAAGAGTACACAAAAATTTTTGGTGAGTTGAATGCACATTGGAAGTGGCAGCCAGTCACCATGAATAATTTTGCATCTATCATTGAATCAATTGTTGCAGATAAAAAATCAAAACGCACTCCTGTGTTCCTCAATCTTTGTGATGGTGATGAAGTGAATGGAACTCCGGGAATTTCGGTGTTGAAAAAACTGGAAGCATTGAATTTAATTTACACTGGTTCGGAAGAATATTTTTATAATATCACTACTTCCAAAATACCAATGAAAAAGGCATTTGATAAATACAAAGTGCCTACTGCAAAATGGAAAATGATTCAATCTGCAAATGATACAGTAGATGATATGTTTGAAACGGTTGGTAGAACAGTGATTTTGAAACCTGCAGTATCTGGTGGCAGCATGGGCGTGGGTGTTAAGAATGTTGTGAGCAACAAGACTGCCATGAAAAAGCAATTGAAAAAAATGTTTGATGGATACCGCGGATGGGATCTTTCCATTGATGGCATCATAGCAGAAGAATTTATCAAAGGAAGAGAGTTCACTACCATGATCACCGGTTCAAGTAAATATCCATCAACATGTAAAGTATATGATCCTGTTGAAAGAGTATTTCATCCTTCATTACCAGAAAAAGAAAAATTCCTTTCCTTCGATCGTTTGTGGGAAATCTATGAAGATGAAACACCCATGCCTTCCAATGAAAATTTTTACGAATACACATCCGTAGAAAAATCTTTGGCAGATCAAATCAAAAAAATCAGCTTCGACGCATATAAATCAGTGAAAGGAACCGGATATACAAGAGTGGATATCAGAATGGATGACCTCACAGGAAAATTATATGTATTGGAAGTGAACGCGCAATGTGGATTAAGTGAAGATGAAGACTATACTTCCATCGGGGCCATATTAAAAGCAAACAATACAAGTTTCAAAGAAATGATTCTTGAGGTGTTGCAAGATGCATTCACCAGAAAAAAAATAAAATGGGATTAAAGGTTTGTGTTTTACAGCCTGATTATTCAACCTCTTCAGTAGATTATCAGTATTACGATCCCCCTCGGCAGTTATCCCATCTCATGCCAGAGGCGAGTTTTGAATATGTTTCCCTGAATAAACTTACTACCTACAAACAGCTGTTGGAGTGCTCCAAAAAAAACTTCGACATCTTTGTTAACCTCTGTGAAGGATATCTTGAGTGGGAAGTGCCATCGATTGATGTCATTCAAACACTTGATCTGCTTGAACTTCCATATACGGGTCCGACGGTAACATTATACGATCCTCCTAAAACAGTAATGAAGTACCTCGCTTATTGCGAAGGTGTCATTTCACCTCAATACCACGAAATCAGATCTGTCAACGATGCAAAAAAAATTGCATCAACAGCTAGCTACCCATTGTTCGTAAAACCAGCGAAAGCAGGCGACAGCCTGGGTATTGACAGCGGTTCTTTGGTGAAAGATGGAAATGCGTTGATTGAAAAAGTTTCATCCATCATTGAAGAATTTCCAGTCTTGTTGGCTGAAGAATATATTGATGGAAGAGAATTCACAGTGCTCGTTGCAGCGAATGCAGACGGCAAAACATGTACATCATTCAAACCGGTTGAATATATTTTCCCAGAAGGCTTTGCATTCAAAACCTATGCACTCAAAACATCTGAATTGCATCCTGGAGCAAATGTTCCCTGTAATGATCCAGCACTCGAAAAAGAATTAAGAGCTGCAGCAGAAAAAATTTTTAAAGGCTTCGGCGGAAAAGGATATGCAAGAATGGATTTCAGGGTAGATAAAAATGGAAAGATTTATTTTCTTGAAATCAATTTCACTTGCTCTGTTTTCTATGCAGATGGATATGAAGGCTCTGCAGATTATATTCTGAAATTTGATGGCATTGGTCAGGCAGGATTTTTAAAACATATTATTGAAGAAGGAATTGCCAGACACCAGCGCAAACAAAAAGCATATGAAACCAGAGGTAATTCGATCGCAGGTTATGGTATCTATGCAAAGCGCCTCATCAAACAAGGTGAACGCTTGTACAAAGGTGAAGAACGTCCAACCAGAATTGTTTCCAAAGCTTGGGTGGATAAGAACTGGAATGAAACAGAACAACTTAAGTTCCGCCAATATGCTTACCCATTGGGAGGCGATAAATATGCGATTTGGGATGAAGAACCACATGAATGGTCGCCTCAAAACCATAGCTGCGATGCCAACTGTGCAATGGAAGGACTAAACATGGTTGCTGTGAGAGAGATTCAACAGGATGAAGAACTTACGCTCGACTATGCATATTTTTTAGACAAAACCATGGAGCCTTTTCAATGCAATTGCGGTGCGAAGAATTGTAGGGGGGTGATTAAAGGAACGGCTGTTGACGGTTGACAGTTAACAGTTAACTGTTGACAGTTGTAAGTTATAAGTTTTAAGTTGTAATTGTTATAATCGTTGTAATTGTTATAGTTGTTGTTAACTTCAACTGTTGTTAACTTACAACTTATAATCTACAACTTACAACTACTAAAACAATTACAACGATTACAACAACTACAACAATAAAAATGAAACACTACTTCCTAATCACACTCATTCTCATAAGCGTAAACACTTATGCACAAAAAAGCCTAAACATCATCAAGCTCAAAGAAACCAAAAGAATTGAAACGATTCTTTCCGCAGATGATATGCTGGGAAGAAGAGCATTTTCTGCAGGCAATGAGAAAGCTGCTGCCTTCATTGCAAGTGAGTTTGAAAAAATCGGACTCCAAAAGTGGAAAGGTGGGGATAGCTATCTTCAAACTTTTCCAATGGTGAAGAAAACAAATGCAAACAACCGCAGCATGTTTACATTCGATCTTACCCAACAGGGCGAACAGGTAAAGCTCTCCAATGTTGTAGGAGTTATTCCCGGAAAGTCAAAACCGAATGAATACGTAATCTTCTCCGGACACTTTGATCATATTGGCATCAGCACACGCAATATGCAAAACAACGACAGCATCTTCAACGGCGCAAACGATGATGCAGCGGGCACTACGGCCATGATCATGTTGGCAAAATATTTCAAGAAATTAAACAACAACGAAAGAACACTTGTCTTCGCAGCTTTCAATGCAGAAGAAATGGGTGGATTTGGTGCAACGTATTTCTCCAAACAATTTGATCCAGCACAGGTTGTTGCCATGTTTAATATTGAAATGATTGGAACAGAAAGCAAGTGGGGAAAAAATTCAGCCTACATAACAGGATTTGAAAAAACAAATATGGGCGAGATGCTTCAAAAGAATTTAACGGGTACGGGTTTTGAATTTCATGCAGATCCATATCCTGATCAGCAACTTTTTTACCGCTCAGACAATGCAACACTTGCAAGATTGGGTGTTCCTGCGCATACCATTTCAACATCAAAAATGGACAGCGAACCTAACTACCACAAAGCGAGTGATGAAATCAGTACCATCGATTTGAAGAACATGAATGAAATCATCAAAGCAATTGCATTGAGCTCCAGAGGAATTGTTGCAGGTACAGAAACACCTACACGCGTAGATACCAGTTCATTAAAGAGATAAGTATGAAAAATATTCTTGTACTTGTTTTTTGTATTTCTTTCATTTCAGTTCATGCACAAAAAACATATACAAGTGCTGATGCCCATTCTCACAATGATTATGAGCAGGCGAATCCCTTTCATCTTGCATACCAACATCGCTTCGGATCGATTGAAGCAGACATCTGGTTAAAAGATGGAAACATTTATGTGGCACACGATGCAAAAGACATCAAACCGTCAAGAACCCTTGCAGCACTGTATTTAGATCCTATCAATAATTTGCTTGCATCAGGAAGAAGTATTTATCCTGATCATCAAAAAATGCAATTGCTCATCGATATCAAAACAGAAGCCATATCAACCCTTGATGCACTTGTAAAACTACTTGAAGCGTATCCATCAATTATAAAGAACAAAAAAATTATCATTGCCGTAAGTGGCAACCGTCCACAGCCAGACCATTATACAGACTACCCCTCATTTATTTATTTTGATGGTAGACCAGCAGAAATATATAATAAAGCATCATTGAAAAAAGTAGCATTGATCAGCGAAGCATTTTATAAATTCTCCTTGTGGAAAGGAGAGGGCAAGATCAAAGAGGAAGAAAAAAATAACATGGTGCAGGCTGTTGAAACATCACATCAAATGAAAAAACCTTTCCGCTTTTGGGCAACCCCAGATACAGAGGCAGCATGGAAATTATTGATGGAAACAAAAGCAGATTTCATCAATACAGATCACATCGAATCATTGTCTTCTTTTCTAAAAGCAAAAAACTAATAAAATGAAATACACTGTTACACTTCTGTTGCTGTTAACAATTGGATTTAGCCAAGCACAGGAAAATAAATCCATCCCTGCCAACAAACAAACTGTGTTGAATTCCATCGCACAACAGGAAAAAGATTTGATCAGCATCAGCGACAAAGTATGGGCGGCAGCTGAAATTGCAATGAAAGAAAATCAGTCTGCAAAAGTACTTTCAGATTATGCTGAGCAGAAAGGATTCAAGGTAACACGCAATGTTGCTGAGATTCCAACTGCATTCATTGCAGAGTATGGGTCAGGAAAACCAATCATTGGTATACTCGGGGAATTTGATGCATTGCCCGGACTCTCACAAAAAGCAATCCCTTACAAGGAAGCATTGAAAGCAGATGCTGCTGGACATGGCTGTGGACACAATATGTTTGGAACAGCTAGCCTGGGTGCAGCAGTGGCCATCAAAGATTTGATTGCTGCCGGAAAGCTGAAAGGAACAGTTCGTTTTTATGGAACGCCTGCTGAAGAAGACCTGGCAGGAAAAGTTTATATGGCAAGAGCAGGTGTATTCAATGATTTGGATGTTTGTTTGGATTGGCATCCTGACTATGAGAACAAAGCAAACATGCAAAGCTCTCAGGCCATTGTGAGTTATACTGTTTTATTCAAAGGGAAAAGCGCCCATGCTGCTGCAGACCCGTGGAATGGAAAGAGTGCATTGGACGCCGCAGAACTTTTTAATATTGGAATGAACTTCATGCGTGAACATGTGAAACCAAGTGTAAGAATACATTATGTATACAAGCAAGCAGGAAATGTTCCAAACGTAATTCCTGATGTTGCAAGTGTATGGTTGTGGATCAGAGATTCAAAAAGAAGCGGGGTAGCAGAAGTTGAAGAAAGAATGAAGGAAGTTGCAAAAGGCGCAGCACAGATGACAAGAACTCAGGTTGAATTTCAAATGGAAAATGGCTTGTACGAATTATTGGTGAATGAAACCGGAGCAAAAACATTGCATAAAAACATGCAATTGGTTGGACCCATTGTTTACACTGAACAAGAGAAAGCATTTGCTGATAAGATCATGAAAGAATACGGAAACGAAGTGCTGGGAATTGATGGAAGCGTTAAACCATTGGAAACTAAAAGAGAAGACCCACCTGGCGGATCTACTGATGTGGGTGATGTGAGTTATATCGTTCCGGAAATAACATTAAATGCAACAACTGCGCCGTATAAATCACCATGGCATTCATGGGTAGTGGTAGCATGCGGCGGCATGAGCATCGGACACAAAGGGATGTTGTTTGCCGCAAAGTCGCTTGGTACAACCATGGTCGACTTGTTTGAAAACGAATCACTGCGAAAAGAAATTCGTGCAGAGTTTGAAAAGAAAAAAGGCAATGAAGTTTGGAAGGCGATGTTACCAGATGGACCACCGCCTGTTCCAAAAATAAATTAAGCTGCTACTCCAAGAGGAGAGAAGTACATCATGATGCCAATGATGATGGCAATAACGATCAATGAAAGTACTACATCAGTTGAATTCCAACTTGCCCTGCTGCTAGCCTTGTCTTCAGCAACTGTGGTTGAAAAGGTAAGTCCTCTTACTTTTTCATCCGCGGGTGCTGGTGTCATTAAACTGACGACTACAAAAATCACTATGCTGAAAATGAATAGATAAATACAGAAGTATAAAAAGTTCATGGTTGCAAATTGATGAACCAAACTACCCGGAGTAAGTTGATCCTGCATCAACTGCAATGCAAGTTTCGACATCCCTACAACAAATCCAATCACCATCGAACTGTATGCGCCTTGTGCATTGAGTCTTTTGAAAAATACTCCAAACAAAAACACAGCAGAAATCGGAGGTGCCATGTATGATTGAACACTTTGGAGATAATTATACAATCCGTCACTCACCCTTCCCATCAAAGGAATCCATGCCATCCCCATCAATACAATAATACCCGTTGCAATTCTTCCCACTTTCACCAATTCTTTTTCAGATGCATCAGGATGAGATTTTTTATATATATCAATGGTGTATAAAGTTGAACATGCATTGTAAACCGAAGCCAACGAACTCATCAAAGCTGCCAGCAAACCACCTGCCAACACTCCGCGTAATCCAATGGGCATGATCGACTTTACCATTACAGGAAATGCTGCGTTGGTATCATCCAGTTGAATTTTACCCTGTTGATGCAATGCATATGCAATTAAACCAGGAATTAAAAAAATAAAGAAGGGCATCAATTTTAAAAATGCTGCGAAGATGGTTCCCCTTCTTGCTTCTTTTTCATTCTTTGCTGCCAAACATCGTTGAACGATGTGTTGATCTGTACACCAATACCATACACCAACAATGGGAGAGGCAAATAAAATTCCCAACCACGGAAATTCCGGATCACTCAATGGAAGAAACATATTCAGTTTTTCTTTGGGAACTGCCTGCATCAAACTGTTCCATCCACCTACTTCATTCAATCCGAAGATCATCAAGACCAAAGACCCAAGCAGCAATACAATTGCCTGAATCGCTTCTGTATACATCACTGCATGTAATCCTCCCAATACTGTATACACACCAGTAACTACCACCAAAATGATAGCACCGGTCCAAAAATCTACACCCATAAATTGATTGAAGACCAATGCACCTGCAAAAATGGTTACAGATGCTTTTGCAATAACATAGCTGATCAATTGTATGATGGTCAGCAATCTTCTGGATTGGGGATTGAATCTTCTTTCTAAAAATTCTGGCATGGTATACACAGAGCTGCGTATATAGAAAGGAACAAATACCCATCCAAGTATCAATACAATATAAGAATGCAATTCATAGTGCCCGAGTACTGTGCCTGATTTTGCTGCAGAACCTGCCAGTCCTACAATATGCTCCGACCCAACATTGGAGGCAAGAATGGAAGCACCAATGACAAACCAACCCAGATTTCTGTTTGCAAGAAAATAATCTGAGGTGGTTTCCTTGCTCTTGCGGATACTCCAAACAGAAACAAGCGCAATGACAAGCAGATAGGCAACTACGAAGAGCCAATCAATTGGACCGAGAAAATTCATATGCAGCAATTTGATTTCAATATAACCAAATTACTGCAGAACTTATTTCAGATGAACCCTTTTCTCACCAGCAGTTACAGCAAACGGTAATACATTTTGTTTCGGTGGCAGAGGACAAGTTGCAAAAGTTGAAAATGCACATGGAGGATTGAATGCTTTATTGAAATCAAGCACTGTACGACCATTTATATCAGGCTTTGGTATATACATAAATCGTCCAGATTCATACGTATGCGCTGCATTGGTTTCATCTCCAAATAAAATAAACAACTCATCGCCCCCTTCGTCTACTGCATCCAATTTGTATTTTTTACCATCAAGTTCAAAAACAATTTTACCCGGAGATGGCATTTGATAGGTTTGTCCCAATACATTCGTAATGCTAACACTTGCATATAA
Source organism: Chitinophagaceae bacterium (assembly GCA_017853575.1). Classification (GTDB taxonomy): domain Bacteria; phylum Bacteroidota; class Bacteroidia; order Chitinophagales; family Chitinophagaceae; genus Pollutibacter. Next base: position 11,967 of record JAFMJI010000009.1, read on the forward strand.
ACTGGGTTCAAGCGTTGCATCGAACTTCCATTTGGTTGATGGCTTGTATCGTTCAATGTGCTGGAATGTCTTCAGGTTTGGATGATCCAAATCCCTGAACCTTACCCCAATCTTATCTTCCCGTTTAATAATGATCCACCTGAAAGTTGCATAAGATAATTGAACACTTTCCTGTTTGCTTATATCAAAAATAGAAACCTGATCAACCTTTTGCTGTTTGTTATACACTTCATTCCCCGCAGCAGTCTTCCAAATCACTTCCTTATCGGTAAGCACAAAGCTTCCTAAATGTGCAGGGAAACGTGAATCATTAAACACAATTTCATTGTCGGCAGCTGCACCAAATTTATTTTCACCTGGAGCAAGCCAAAATAATCCTGCCAAATTAACCCATCCATTTGCCCCCTTTAAACTTTCAATTCGTTTTACATCCCAATCGGCTATATCTGCTTTTAAATTCTTCTCTGATGTTTGTCCAACTGATATTTGTAAAAAAGAAATGAAGCAAATAATATTTAAAAAATATTTCATGTGACTAATTGAACAGCAAAGATAACGAATTCTATTACTATACTTTTTTAGTAGACTTTATACGAATAGCAATTCTTTGCTGAAGGTTGTATATTTGATTGTGCGCAAGAGTTGTTTATTTATCATAGTATATATGCTTTGGGCAGGTGCTTTGTCTGCCCAGGATTCAATCCCCTGGCTATCACTGGATAAGATTGCATCCGGCGGTTATTACCAAAACCACGGATTTACACAAGGCCCAGTTGTTGTTGGTTTGATTCTGGATAATAAAGGTCCGAATCAGAACAAGCATTTTTTAAAAATCAACAATGCGAACATCAATTATATTTATCTTATTGATTATCTAAAGAAGGATACCTTATTTAAAACGGGCGATCACCTCCCATTTGATTCAAGACCAGTACATTTTTGGGATTATATTTTTCATATCGAAAAAAATGCTCAGATATCCGACTCACTTCTACTGGTGATGGACAAATCAGGAGAAAGTCTTGCGTACAATCTGCAACTCTATGATCAACGGGAATTGGATGTGGTGAAAGGATGGGAGCTGCTTCTCTATGGCGGTGTATTTGCCTTTTCGATGATTTTCACTGTTGCATTCATGCTGTTGGGCACCATGAAAAAAGAGAAGCACAATTTCGTTTTTGCTGCCTTCATTTTAATTTCAACTTTTTGGCTTTACAACAACAATGGAATCTGGTTTCAATTGCTGTGGCCCCATGATTTGATGCTTCAACATATTTCAAGAACGACGCTATCCACGCTGTCCATTGGATTTTTTATTTACTACTTCATTACTTTCTATCGATCATACATCGGTTCAAAAGCATTGTTGGTTTTCAAAAGCTTTATCATATTTCTGATGATCAGGATATTGATATTACTGTTGACACCCCAATTGTATTCAAATTCAACCCTCAAATATATCTTTCAGTTGATCGGAACTCCTTTATTGGGACTTGGTATTATATTCTTTTTAATTTATCTGATTAGGTTTTACAAGAAGAGAGAATATTTTTTTCACAACCTCGGATTTACGATTTATTTCCTCTATCTCGTAAAAGAAACAATAAGATTGTTTGGCATTGATATCACTTTGATAGATCCATCGGAATTATATACTCCGATCTTTTCTCACTTTTTCATCATTGCCATGTTTTCCGCAGCAAATATTCAACAGTATAGAAACAATAAGAAAAGAAAATTCGAAATACAATTAGAAGAATCACACAAAAGAGATGTAGAAATATCAGAAAAAATCATGGAGGCACAAGAACATGAAAGATCTACGATTGGTAAAAATATTCATGACCAGGTTGGTGGATTGCTTTCTGCCATGAAAATTAAAATGCAGACGCTGAAAATGAAAAGAAACGATCCGTCCCTCAACAGTGAAATGGATCAATTTATTGAAATCCTTGATCAATGCTCTAATGAATTACATGGTATAGTAGATGATCTTGTTCCTCCAGAGTTTGAACACCAGGATTTTTCAGATATTCTGTTCAACCGAATCAGAATGATTGAAAGTGCTACACAAATTGAAATTCATTACAACCCAACACCCATAGGCATTGACCAGCAAACCGGTGTGAAACTCTATCGAATCATTTCTGAATTGATCACCAATGCATTCAAACATGCGAAATGTACTGTGATCAACATCAGCATTCTAAAAGACAAGGAAATTTTGCACATCAATTTCAGCGACAATGGCATTGGATTAGATATGTTGAAAATTAAAAAGAAACATGGCATCAATAATATTTACAGCCGCATTAAATTTATGAATGGAACCATCGATACCAGAAGTGTTCCAGGAAAAACATCATTTTATATTCAAATACCTTTGTAATTGAAATGAAATCATTCTCCATTTATATCGTTGATGATCATACGCTTTTTCTTGAGAGCATTGAAGCCTTTCTAAGTTTTCAGGAACAATACCAATGCATTGGGCATGCAACTAATATTGAAAACGCATTTGATGATATTGTTCGATTGAGGCCTGATATCATTTTCATCGATTATCACCTGAATGAAACAAATGGATTTGAGCTGCTCAGAAAAATTAAAGACGCCAACTTAGATTGTATTTCCATCATACTAACCATGAGAAGAGATACTCAAATAAGAAACATGGCAAAAGAGATGGGTGCGAAAGGATATTTGTTAAAGTCGATGGGAGCAGAACAACTCATCCAATCACTTAATCAAATCACCGCGTTGCAAACGGGTTTTTATGATTCAATAGAAGAAGACTTGAAATTGAAAGATGCGAATTATAAACATTTACTCACTGCTCGTGAAATGCAAATTGCCAAAATGGTTACAGAAGGAATTTCAAGTGAAAACATTGCACAACTACTTGGGCTAAGTCTGCACACCGTCAACTCTCATCGTAAAAATATTCTGCGAAAACTCAATGCAAAAAATCCAATAGATTTGGTTAATTATTTAAGAGAGATTGGAGAGATATAAAGCTATATACCGTATTCGCAGAGAAATTTAATGCGCATTATTTTCAATTGCTCCCATTCCAAATCCAGATCAGAAAGCTCTTCGCGGGCTACGTCCAAGCTGCTGGTTTCACAGCTTTTAAAATATTCGATGATTTCATCCTGATGATCTTCATCCACCATCTGATCGATGGCATAGTTCAAGTTTAATTTCGTTCCGCTCGCCACAATGGTTTCCATCGCCTCTAGAAGTTGTTCCATTTTCATATCACGATTCTTGGCAATCACATCCAATGAAACCTTTTTATCTACCTGTTGAATGATGAATACTTTATCTCCACTCTTGTTCACAACACTTCTCATTACAAAATCATCCGGCTTAATGATGTCGTTTTCTTCTACATACTTGGAAATCAAATCCACAAATTTTTGTCCGTAGCGAATTGCCTTCCCCTTGCTCACACCACTGATCTTTTCAAGCTCTTCCAATATTGTTGGATATTGGGTAGCCATGTCTTCCAGTGAAGATTCAAGAAATATTACAAACGGTGGAAGCTTCTTTTCCTTTGCAAATTGTTTTCTGAGTTCTTTCAGCATTTCAAACAACTTGCTGTCAACAGCAGATGTAGCAGCACCTTCAACGCCATCCTCATCATCCTCATTTGCATCTTCAAATAAATTGGTCATCACCATTTTAAAGGAAGTTGGCTTTTTGAGATATGCAATTCCTTTCTTGCCTATTTTCAATACACCGTGTTCTGTGATATCTTTCTCCAGCAATCCCTCCAAGAGCATCTGACGAATCAAAGATGTCCAATAATGCTCTGGTTCATCATTGCCCGAAGCAAAAACATCCAACTCATCATGTCGGTACATTTTGATTTGAGGGATGAGTCTTCCAATTAAAATATTTACTACATAATCTGAAGCAAATCTTTCATCGAGTGCTTTTACCACTTTTAATATGGTGACAGCGCCGGTTTTCGCTTCGATCCTTTCTTTAGGATGATTACAGTTATCACATCTTCCACAATTTTCTATTGTGTAATCTTCTCCGAAATACTTCATCAACACTTTTCTTCTGCACTGACCACTCTCAGCAAAAGCAACCATCTCATCGATCAGCTGAGAACCGACTTCGCGTTCACTCAATTGTTTGTCTCTTAAAAAATGTTCAAGCTTGGAAACATCCTTGTGAGAATAATAAAGCACACACTTCCCTTCCATACCATCTCTTCCTGCCCTGCCTGTTTCCTGATAATAGTTTTCTAAACTTTTTGGAATATTATAATGAATAACAAATCTTATGTCTGGTTTGTCAATACCCATCCCAAACGCAATCGTAGCAACGATTACCTGCATGTCTTCATTGAGAAACATATCTTGTCTCTCTGCCCTCAACTTGCTGTCGAGTCCTGCGTGATATGCTCCTGCACTGATACCATTCACTTTAAAAATTTCAGATAACTCCTCGGTAGTTTTTCTGTTCAGCGTATAGATAATGCCACTCTTCCCTCTATTTTCATGAATAAACTTTACAATTCCTTTGATCGTTTGATCTTTAGCAACTTTAGGTCTTACCTCATAATCTAAATTCGGTCTGTTGAAAGAAGAAATAAAAATATCAGGCTTTCTCAAACCAAGGTTTACAACAATATCCTGTTGAACTTTTGGAGTTGCAGTTGCAGTTAATGCGATGATGGGTACATCCGGACTGATCTGATCCATCATTTCTTTGAGTCTTCTGTACTCTGGTCTAAAATCATGTCCCCATTCAGAAATACAATGTGCTTCATCTACAGCAAAAAACGAAATTTTCAAATCGCTGAAAAAATCAAGGTTCTCCTGACGAGTCAGTGTTTCAGGAGCTACATATAACATTTTTGTTTTCCCCGATTTCAAATCATCATGCACTTCCTTGATCTCTTTCTTGTTCAGGGTTGAATTCAGAAAATGTGCTACATCATCTTTGCTGCTGTAGCTTCTAACCAGGTCCACCTGATTTTTCATCAATGCAATCAATGGAGAAACAACAATGGCACAACCTTCGCTGATTAAAGCCGGAAGTTGATAACAAAGACTTTTGCCGCCGCCAGTTGGTTTGATTACAAACGTATCATTCCCATTGAGTAAATTTTCAATGATCGCTTCTTGGTTTCCACGAAATGCATCAAATCCAAAAAAACTCTGTAACGGTCCGTATAAATCGAACCCTGTTTTCTTCGCGGTTTTTTTGGTGGAAGACTTTGCTTTACTGGCTGTTTTTTGCTTAACTGGGGGCATCTTTCTACTATAATATACGAAAGGGCAACGAATTTACCTAAAAGCATTGCCAATTCAAACCATCTTAAAGCTAAAACATTGATAAATATGGTAATTTTGGCCCTCATCAAAACGGCGCTCCCAAGTTTAAGAAGTCCCGAATGCAGATTACTTCAATCAAGGAAATCGCCCAACGTACTTTAACCCTTGAGGCCCATGCCCTTCTGGACCTCACAAGTTCCATAAATGACTCATTTGAAAAAATTATTCATGTTATAAATGACATGAAAGGAAGGCTGGTAGTCAGTGGTATTGGAAAAAGTGCAATAGTTGGTCACAAAATTGTCGCAACACTAAACAGCACTGGAACACCATCCATTTTCATGCATGCGGCAGATGCCATTCACGGAGACCTCGGCATGATTCAAGAAGAGGATGTTGTCATGATTGTTTCCAAAAGCGGTGAGAGTCCTGAAATTAAAATGTTGACCACCCTGATCAAAAATCTTGGAAACAACCTGATTGGCATGGTTGGAAACTTGGAATCCATCCTTGCAAAATCTTCTGACTATATATTAAATACTACTGTGAGCCATGAAGCCTGTCCGAATAACCTGGCACCAACAGCAAGCACCACAGCACAAATGGCAATGGGAGACGCGCTGGCAGTGAGTTTGATGGAATTGAAAGGATTTACTGCAAAAGATTTTGCAAAATTTCACCCTGGTGGAACACTCGGAAAAAAACTTTATCTGCGTGTAAGTGATCTGAGCAAGCTGAATGAAAAACCCGCTGTTATGCCAGAAAGCAATATAAAAAATGTGATTGTTGAAATGACGAAAAAGAGATTGGGGCTCACCGCTGTAACAGATGGTTCATCCAAACTGATGGGTGTAATCACAGATGGCGATCTGAGACGAATGCTGGAAAAGGATATAGATATTGAACACAAAAAGGCAAAAGATATCATGACCAACCAGCCTAAAACCATTGCACCGGATGCACTGGCAGTAGACGCCCTGGATATGATGAGAAAAAATAATATTACACAGTTGATTGTAAAAGTAGGAGAGGAATATACAGGAGTGATACATTTGCATGATCTAATAAGAGAAGGACTGGTTTAAATAGCAACCGATGAAGAACAAACATCATTATGTAGCCATCATGGCTGGGGGAATTGGAAGTCGTTTTTGGCCAATGAGTAGAACGTCTTATCCCAAACAGTTTTTGGATATTTTAAATAGCGGAAGAACATTGATTCAATCCACCTATGATCGATTCAAAAAATTTATTCCGGAGGAAAATATCTATATCGTTACATCCGAAGAATATGTTCCCATAGTTCAGGAACAACTCCCAGACATAAAGCAAGCCAATATTGTTGCAGAACCTTCAAGAAAAAATACGGCGCCTTGCGTTGCATATATTTCTTACAAGCTGAAAGAGTTGAATGAAAAAGGTTCGTTGATCTGTGCTCCATCTGATCATTTGATTCTTGATGAAACAGGATTCAGAAAAGTTTGTCTGGAAGCATTGAGTTTTGTTGCACAACATAAAGCATTGATCACACTTGGTATCAAGCCATCACATCCAAACACCGGTTATGGCTATATACAGTTTGAACAACAGCCTGCAAGTGACAATGTATACAAAGTGAAGACCTTCACTGAAAAACCCAATCTTGAACTCGCCAAAACATTTTTATCGAGCGGAGAGTTTTTATGGAACGCCGGTATTTTTGTTTGGCAAGTAGGCAGTATTGTTACTGCATTTGAAAAACACCTTCCGGAAATCGCTGAATTGTTTGAAGCAGAAAAATCATCTTTCAATACCCCTTCTGAAAAAGAATCAATTGAAAAAATTTATCCTCAGTGCTCCAATATTTCAATCGACTTCGGCATCATGGAAAAAGCTGAAAACGTTTATATCATTCCATCATCCTTCGGCTGGAGCGATTTAGGTACTTGGAATTCCGCACACGACAACATGGAGAAAGATTATCTCGGCAATGCAGTTGCAGGGAATGAAGTAATGGTCATTGATGCAACACGTTGTATGATTCACGCCCCCAACAATAAACTTGTATTGCTGCAAGGCATGGATGATTATATTGTTGTTGATACAGACGACGTATTGATGATCTGTAAAAAAGAAAAAGAACAGGAAATAAAACAATACGTTGCTGAAGTAAAAAGAAACAAAGGAGATAAATACCTTTAGTGAATGATTCCCATTCAATCAAAACTCCCCAATACAGGCACTTCCATCTTTACGGTGATGAGTGCATTGGCCACTGAACACAAGGCCATCAACATCGGACAGGGATTCCCTGATTTTGAAATGGACCAGGAGCTGGCTGCATTGGCATCCAAAAAAATATTGCAGGGCCATAACCAATATGCACCCATGGCAGGTCATATCCCACTCAGAGAATCGATCGCAGAAAAAATCTTCAGTCTTTACAATAACCAGGTTTCTGCAGCAGATGAAATCACCATTACTCCAGGTGGTAGCTATGCAATCTATACTGCATTCACAACCATTCTTCAACCAGGTGATGAAGTGATTGTTCTTGAACCGGCTTACGATTGTTATATCCCCAACATCATTGCAAATGGAGGGATCCCTGTTCGAGTACCACTGAAATTTCCAGATTACACAGTCGACTGGGATTTGGTAACATCTTCCATCACAAAGAAATCAAAAGCGATCATCATCAATACCCCTCACAATCCTACCGGAACAATTCTTTCTGATGATGATATGCTTACACTTCAAAATATTTTAAGCAATACAAATATTTTTTTAATCAGTGATGAAGTATATGAACATCTTGTATTTGATGGAAAGCAACACAACAGTGTCTTGAAATATCCCGAACTCTACAACAGAAGTTTTGTATGCTTCTCTTTCGGTAAGGTTTATAATTGTACAGGATGGAAACTCGGATATTGTGTTGCCCCAAAAGCATATACAGCTGAGTTCAGAAGGCTGCATCAGTTTGATGCCTTCTGTTGTTTCACTCCAACACAAGTAGCACTGGCAGAGCATTTGAAAAAGAAAGAACGATATCTCTCATTGTCTTCATTCATGCAAGAAAAAAGAGATTTCTTTTTAGATAAAATGAAATCATCCCGCTTCAAATTGCACCATTCATCAGGAAGCTATTTTGTATGCGGTACCTATGAACATATTTCAGACATGTCATCGATGGATATGGCTGTTCATCTCACAAAAACCATCGGTGTTGCTACCATTCCTGTTTCTGCATTTTATCAAAATGGAGATGACGATAAAGTATTGAGATTCTGTTTTGCGAAAAAAGAAGAAACCCTCAGCAAAGCAGCTGAGCGATTGTGCCAGCTCTGATTATTTAATTCTGTCTACCACTTCCCAATCATTTACAACGGGATGTTGGTGTTCTTTTTTGACAATGGCATCGAACTGTTTCAAAATATCTTTATGTGCTTCTGCGATATTATTTTGTTCACTTGGATCTTTTGAAAGATCATAGAGTTCCCATGAAACCTTTGGATTTTTTATAAGTTGTTTTTTAACCCCTTTCCAGTTTCCCATTCTCACCGCAACCTGTCCACCGTTTTCTGGATATTCAAAATATAAATAACTGTGCTGCTCCTGTTGAAGTTTCCCCATCAAGGTTGGCATGAGTGAAATACCATCTGTATGTTGAACAGGCAATCCTGTTATTGCAGCAAGCGTAGACATCATATCGTATTGCACTGAAACCATATCAGATACAGTAGCAGCTTTGATTTTACCAGGCCATCTTGCAATGAAAGGCACCCGAATACCTCCTTCATACAATTCCATTTTCAATCCTCTTAATCCGCTTACACTGTTAAAGAAATTTTTATCTACTGGAGATGAAAACGTTGTGCCATTATCAGAAGAAAACATCACAATCGTATTTTCATCCAAACCAAGTGATTTAATTTTTTCCATGATGATCCCTACCTGATCATCTAAAAAACTGATCATTCCCGCATACGTTGAAAGAGGATATCTATTCGCTGCGTATCCTTTTTGCCCGTAGTAAGGATGCTCATCAAACTTTCCCTTGTATTTGTTTACATATTCATCGGGCAATTGAAGCGAAAGATGTGGAATGGTATAAGGTAAATAAAGAAAGAAGGAGTTGGATTTATTTTTTTCAATAAAAGCAAGCGCCTTATCGGTCATTTTTTTCGGAGCATAGTCATTGCCTTTATAGTAGTTAAAGTCTTTTTCAGTGGCAGTTGTTGAATCAAGTGGACGGTGAACATAAATAAAAGGATTGTTCAGAGAATCCCATCGGTCATTTTCCCAAAGATGGGTTGGATAATAATTATGTGCTTGCTTTTGATCCAGGTATCCATAATAATAATCAAAACCATGATTTAGTGGCGAGCCGGTTGTCCCAACAACACCCATCCCCCATTTTCCAATCATGCCGGTTGCATAATTTCTCTCCTTCAACATGTTGGCAATGGTATAGGCACCTTCATGCAAAGGCATTTGACCTCTTTCCTTTTCATCTTCAAATCCACCCATTTCATAATTGCCTCTTATATACGTATGTCCGGGATTTTTCCCTGTCATCAGCATACACCTTGATGGTGCACATACAGGCGCGCTGCTATAATGTTGTGTGAAACGAATACCTTCTTTCGCAAGCTGATCAATATGGGGTGTTTGAATTTTCGTTTGACCATAACAACCCAGCTCTCCATAGCCTAGATCATCCGCATAGATATAAATGATATTGGGTTTTGATTTGTTCTGAGCAACAGATGACAAGGGATTCAACAATGAAAACCCGAAAACAATGAAAACCCAAAACCCCCAACGCATAACTAACAACTTTAATGAGCAGCTTTCAAATAACTCCACCCTTCAGATTGCTTTCTGATCATTTCAACAACTGCACTGGGCACTACGATGCCTTCGCCTTTAATTTGCGATGGGTCTATTTTGTATCTTCTCAACGAATTGTTGCAAACTGCTAATGTTACTCCTTTTTCTTTGGCTGCTTTGATACGGGAGTCAAATTGTGTTGAGTCTTTCATCATAGCAAAAATTGCTTGCCCGTGAAACACTACTTCTATCTGCATGTCTGGTACCTGTGCAAGTGCATTGTTGATTTGTCTGAATACAGCTGCCTGCTCTGAGGTATCGGTGGAAGAAAGATCCCAAACTACACTCAATTTTTTTTCCTGAGAAAAACTTGGAGTGAAGAAAAATAACATTGCAATAATGGAAAGATATTTCATGGTAATGATGACTTTTGAGGACTTAAGTTATTAATTATAACAATATAAAATATTATTGAAGCAAAAAATTAAGGAATGCTACCTATAAATATCATGTTATTCCCCAATCATCAAATAAAATCTAATTTTAGCAATCGATTCATATAGGATAGGTGACAACGGTCACACTCCATGACATCAACTCCAAACATATTTGCATATAAATCTATCAGATGGAATACTTCGGATATCTTGCTTCACTGGTAATTGGTATATCGCTAGGACTTATTGGCGGTGGTGGATCTATCCTAACGGTACCTGTATTGGTATATTTATTTGGAGTAGAGCCTGTGTTGGCAACAGCTTATTCCCTTTTTGTAGTAGGATTTACAAGTTTAATTGGGTCCTTCCCTAAATACAAAAACGGAGAAATAGATCTGAAAACTGCCGTCATATTTGGTATCCCCTCTATTCTTGCTGTTTACTCAACCAGGGCGTACATTGTTCCTGCTATTCCATCCAACATCACAAACATTGGAACATTTGTACTCACCAAATCGTTGATGATGATGTTACTCTTTGCAATATTGATGGTATTTGCATCGGTTTCAATGATCAGAACAAAACCTGCGGTTGATAAAGATGAAAGCGGACAAAGAGTATTCAATTACCCAATGATTTTGTTAGAAGGTGCAATTGTAGGAACGCTCACTGGACTCGTTGGTGCAGGTGGCGGATTTTTAATTATTCCTGCATTGGTCTTATTGAGTAAACTACCAATGAAACAGGCTGTTGGAACATCCCTTTTGATCATTGCTGCTAAATCACTGATTGGATTTACAGGGGACCTCGGAAAACAAACTATAGAATGGACCTTATTATTATCTGTAACTGCGCTTGCAGTAGTTGGAATTATTTTTGGAAGTGCCCTAAGTAAGAAATTTTCGGCTGATTCCCTGAAAAAAGGATTTGGCTGGTTTATATTAGTAATGGGGATTTACATCATCATCAAAGAAGTTTTTTTAAAATAAAAAATTATACCCTTATGTTTTTTCAACACGTATACGACAAATCACTAGCGCAGGCGAGTTATTTTATTGGTTGTCAAAAAGCAGGTGTTGCTGCAGTAATTGATCCGAAAAGAGATGTGGATACCTATCTTGAAATAGCGAAGCAAAACAATATGAAAATCACACATATCATGGAAACACATATCCATGCTGATTTTCTAACTGGATCAAGAGAACTTGCTGCACTAACTGGCGCATCGCTCTATCTTTCTGATGAAGGCGGTGAAGGATGGGAATATGAATTCGATCATGTTGGATTGAAAGACGGAACTTCTTTCATGGTTGGAAATTTGAAAATAGATGTATTACACACACCTGGACATACACCTGAAAGCATCAGCTTTCTTTTAACTGATACACCTGCAAGTCCTGAGCCTGTAATGTTCTTCACAGGTGATTTTGTGTTTGTGGGTGATATTGGAAGACCTGACTTGTTGGAAAAGGCTGCAGGCATCAAAGGCACAATGGATGCCGGTGCACATCAAATGTATAAGTCGATAGAAAAATTCTCAACATTACCAGACTACATACAAGTATGGCCTGGTCATGGTGCAGGATCTGCATGTGGAAAGTCTCTCGGGGCAGTTCCAAGTTCTACAGTGGGATATGAAAAAATCCGTAACTGGGCTTTTAGATTCAATAAAGATGAAAATGGATTTGTAAAATTTTTGTTGGAAGACCAACCGGAGCCTCCAAAATATTTTGCAATGATGAAAAAGTTGAATAAGGTCAACAGACCTTTGCTCACTTCAGTACCTGCATTGAAAAAACTTTCTAACAAAGAAATGTTGGATGCGATGTCTAAAGGAGTTAAACTGATAGACACCCGATTGAAAACAGAATATGCAAAAGGGTACATTCCTGGAAGTTTGAACATTCAGGGCAATAATTCATTCGCTACCTGGTGCGGATGGTTTATCAATTACGATGAAAAGTTTATTTTATTGGCAGATGAAAAACAGTTAGATGATCTTACCAGAAAACTGATGAGAATCGGATTAGACAATATCATGGGATATGTTTCATCTACTGAAGCATATGTGAAAGAAGGGGGTAAACTGGAAACAGTACCCGTTATCAATATGGATGAATTCAAATCTGTTATGAAAGAGCCAAATGTGCAAATTGTAGATTTGAGAAATGCAACAGAATATAGAAGTGGACATATCGAACATGCAGATCATGTATTCATTGGAACCCTTCCAAAGAACCTCGATAAAATCAGCAAGGATAAAAAAGTAGTCATTCTATGTCAAGGTGGAGACCGTGCAACCATTGGATATTCTATCCTTGCAAACCATGGCTTTAAAAATATCTTGAATTATTCTGCAAGTATGAATGAGTGGATTGGACAAGGTAATCCCATCGTAAATTAATTGAAGCCAGGCTGTATGAAAATCAATAACAATTGGATTTTGATATTGATCTTGGTTGGACTAACCTCAGCCATCATCTACAAAGCTTTTGATACTTATCAAAAACCAAGAATTGAACTTCCGAATAATACACATACAGCATGGATTGCTCCCAGCTTATATATTGATCGTTCCCTTGAAGGCGAGGAAAGAAAATTGGTGATATATGGTGAAGAGCTGATTGCAAATACATCCAAATACTTAGGACCCAATGGATCTGTTGCACATATTACAAATGGAATGAATTGTCAAAATTGTCATCTGAATGCAGGAAAAAAAACATGGGGGAATAATTATGGTGCTGTAGCATCTACTTATCCAAAGTTTAGAGACCGAAGTGGTTCTATTGAATCTATATACAAAAGGGTCAGTGATTGTATGGAAAGAAGCCTTAATGGTGTTACGCTCGATAGCAATACCAAAGAGATGCAAGCAATGATCGCCTATATTAAATGGGTAGGTCATGAAGTTCAAAAAGATAGTGTACCAAAAGGCAGTGGTATCAAGCCCCCAGAATATTTGGATAGAGCAGCAAGCCCATTAAATGGAAAAATTGTTTACCAAAATAAATGTCAATCTTGTCACGGTTCCGATGGACAAGGGTTGATCGCTGCTGATGCATTAAGTTATACATATCCTCCATTATGGGGTAAGAACAGCTACAATTCAGGAGCTGGATTGTATCGTCTTTCAAGATTGGCGGGTTATGTACGAGACAATATGCCCTTTAATCAATCTACCCACGAAAGTCCTGCTCTTTCCGATGAAGAATGTTGGGATGTAGCTGCCTTTGTAAACAGCCAACCACGTCCTACAAAAGATCTAACATCAGACTGGCCAAATGTTTCCAAAAAACCAGTAGACCATCCTTTTGGTCCTTACACAGATGGGTTCAATGAAACACAACACAAGTTTGGCCCATTCAAGCCAATCCTCGAAGCAAGAAAAAAACAAAGCAATAAAAGCAAATCATCATAAAGTGCTGCTTGTATTGTATAAAAGCAACAATTAAAATTCTACAATGAAACATCTCAATGATTGTACTTGTGGTGCATGCAATTCAATTTCAATAAATGATAATGAACTGAATCAATATGTGCATGAACAGGAAAATTCAAGAAGAGAATTTTTAAAAAGCACTTCAAGACTAGGATTGGGAAGCGCCCTGTTTTCGGCTCCTATTGCTGCATCGGCACTGAATCAAGGAGACAGTGCATATAAAAGCAATGCGATGTCTAATAATAAAGCTGTACTAGATGGCAAAGCAACCAAACTTACATTATTGCATACCGCAGACATACATTCACAATTGATGACCCATGATGAATTCTTTGTAGAAAACGGTAAAAATGTTTTCAAAAAAAGAGGCGGCTTTGCCACACTCAAAACAATGATCAATGCAATTAGAAATGAAAACAAATCCAATACGCTTGTTCTGGATGGGGGTGATTGTTTTCAGGGAAGCGGTGTTGCAGCAATGAGTCAGGGTAAAGCAATCGTTCCTTTGATCAATAACATTGGCTATGATGTCATGCTTCCGGGTAATTGGGAAGTGGTGTATGGTAAAGAAATGATGATGAAGGATATGTTCAGCTACGATGGCGTGAAAGTATGCGCCAACATGTTTCATAAAACAAATGACAATAGAAACGGTGATCTGATTTTTCCACCCTACTTCATTAAAAATATTGCCGGTATCAAAATTGGATTTATTGGTTACAATGACCCATTGACACCAAAAAGACAATCTCCTGCCTACAGTGACGGAATCAATTTTACGCAACCCGAATTGAATGTAACCAAATACATCAAATTATTAAGAGAGTATGAACAGTGTGATATGGTTTTTCTATTAACCCACATGGGATTGGCTCAACAGGTTGGACTTTCAAACATGCCAATTGTTAGTGGAGTAGATTATATTTTAGGAGCAGATACACATGAAAGAGTTAGAACACCCATACAAGGTAAGTATACAAAAGTTACAGAACCCGGTGCGTTTGGTTCTTTTGTTGCAAAACTGGACATCGTAGTAGAAAATGGAATTATAAAAGATCATGCATATCAGCTATTAGATGTTGATCCTTATAAATACAAGGAAGATGAGGAAATGAAGCATCTTGTAAAAAAAGCAAGAGCCCCTTATGAAAAAGAATTGAATAGGGTGATTGGAAAAACAACAACACCTTTAATGAGGTATTATGTGATAGAAACTCCAATGGATAATTTCATCACGGATGCCATTATGTGGAAATTCAAGCCAGACATAGCTTTGAGCAATGGATTTAGGTTCTGCCCTCCTCTTGTTCCAAACCAAACAACTGGTACTGCAGATATTACAGTAGATTTTTTATGGAATATGTTGCCTGTAGACAGTGATGCAAAAAAAGGTACCATCACCGGAAAACAATTATGGGATTGGATGGAAAAAGAATTACATAATGCATTCGCCAAAGATCCTTCAAAACGATTTGGAGGTTGGGTTGTTCGATTTAATGGTATGGAGGTGAACTTCACCATTAACAATGAACAAGGCAAAAGAGTAAACTGGATAAAAGTTGGAGGCGCGCCCGTCAACATGGAGAAGGAATATACATTTGTTGCATGTGAAAGAGAAGGCGATCCAGATACAACGATCTGCAGAGTGGAAGGTGTCAAAGCTCCAACAAAATTGGGTGTAACACTTCACTCCATTATTGAAGAATATTTGAAAATACATTCTCCTATTTCACCAAAACTAGAAGGAAGATGTACTGCAACGGATGCACCCAACACATTGCTAACACAATTGATGGGTGTAGGCTATGAGTTCAGATAATAAAAACAATTTAGTGAGGCAACTTCTCACGCATAAGACCGTATATCCAGGTTCCAAGCATCGCCATTAAAATAGAAACAATGATAACGGATGCACCGTACCCCAGTTGTGCATAAAGGGGGCCCGGACATGCTCCGGTCATTGCCCATCCAAATCCAAAAATCAAACCTCCATAAATCTGACCTTTATTAAAGTCTTTTTTAGGAAGAATAATTTCCTCCCCACGAATGGTTTTGATCTTGAATTTTTTAATGATAAAGACAGAAATAGCGCCAACTACAACCGCAGAACCAATCACACCAAACATATGAAAACTTTGCAACCTGAACATTTCCTGTATGCGGAACCAGGAAACAACCTCAGACTTAATAAGAACAATTCCAAAAAGAATTCCAAAAACAAGGTATTGAAGATTAGACCACATCGGCACTTTCTTCTCTTCGTCATTGATACACATGGCGTCTAATGAACGAACCTCAAAATCTGTATTTGTATTTTTAATTTCTGACATAATTTGATTTTTTTAAAGTGACAGGATATAAGGAAGAATCAGATTAGCCATCAGAAAACCTCCTGCCATAAATGAAATAGTTGCAATCAATGAAGGCAATTGGAGATTGGATAAACCCATGATGGAATGTCCAGAAGTACATCCACCTGCATAACGTGTTCCAAATCCTACCAGAAAACCACCAACGACCATCAATATGAACCCTCTTGGTGTTTGAAGTGAGCCCCAATTAAAAAGTTCATTAGGAATGATGCTCGAATAATCGCTCACTCCATATTTAGATAGTTCTGTAACAAGTTTTTCATTCACTAAAACATTGGCATCATTCTTCAAATAATAGGCTGAAACAATCCCACCCAGAAATACACCCAATACAAAAAATAAGTTCCATATTTCTTTTTTCCAATCATATTGAAAAAATGGAATCTTGGCTGGCATACACGCTGCACACATGTGCCTCAAAGAAGATGATATACCAAATGTTTTGTTCCCAAATATGAGTAAAATAGGAACCATCAGACCGATAACAGGACCCGCCACATACCATGGCCAAGGCTGTTTAATCATTTCAATGATTGACATGTTGATTTTTTTTGATTATTATATGAAACAAAAATGTGGGTTTATGACAATTGGATATGTGATAAATATCACAAACAAGATTTATTCAATCCAATGAATCGTATTTCGCTCCATCCTTACTCTTCCAAGCTTTTCAAGTTTTTTTAGCAATCTTGAAACTACTTCTCTTGAAGAGTTGATATCATGTGCAATTTGCTGATGCGTTAAATTCAAGTCATTCCCAAATGCTGCTGCTTGTCTCTTCAAATACCATTCTAATCTTTCATCCATATTTTTAAATGCAATATGATCCACCACGGTCAACAATTCCTCAAATCTCGACCTGTATGTTTCAATTACAAAATGATACCAAGATGAATACGACTTCATAAGTGTGTCCATTTGCTGAATAGGTATCATGATAACCTCTGTTTCTTCTATGGCAATGGCCATTACTGTACTAGATTGATTCCTTGCCATGCACAACATGCTCAATGCACAGGCTTCTCCGGGTTCTAAAAAATACATGAAAAATTCTTCGCCTTCCTCTCCTTCTCTGTACAACTTAACCCTACCACTTACGATCAACATCGCATATTTAAAAAATTGTCCAGGTCGCATCAATACTTCTCCCTGCTTGAATATTTTACTTTCACCATGTTCATGAATAAATTCTGAAAGGTCGGAAGTGAATAGGGGAAATAAATCCATCAACTCTTTTGGATCCAATGATGTCATGTCGAATTTGTTCAAAGCTAAGTTAACCTATCTGCCCATGTATACCATGAGAATTTGTACGTCACTCGGATTGATTCCTGAAATGCGTGATGCTTGCCCAAGTGTTCTCGGTTGAATTTTTTTCAACTTCTCTCTTGCTTCTGTACTAATTGCTTGCACCCTCGAAAAGTCAAAGCTGGCAGGGATTTCAAGATCTTCCATTTGTCCCATTCTTTCTATCATCTCTTTTTCTTTCTCGATGTAAACAGCATACTTCATTTGAATTTCCGCTTGCTCAATTTCAATATCATGATAATGAGAAAAATCTTTTTTCAATCCATCATGATGATCAATCATCTCTTTTGCACCAATACCTGGACGTAAAACGAGTTGTGATAATTTTTGTTTTTGTGAGAGTGGTGTTGATCCAACATTTTCAAAAAATGAATTGATGTGATCTGGCTCAACAGAAACTTCATTGAATTTTTTTATGATGGATTCAATGTTTTCTTTTTTCTGTTGCACCATCTGATATCTTTCTTCACTTGCCAATCCCAATTCATATCCAAT
Source organism: Chitinophagaceae bacterium (assembly GCA_017853575.1). Classification (GTDB taxonomy): domain Bacteria; phylum Bacteroidota; class Bacteroidia; order Chitinophagales; family Chitinophagaceae; genus Pollutibacter. Next base: position 30,136 of record JAFMJI010000009.1, read on the forward strand.
GGAAGTCAATCGCAAATCAGCATTGTCTTGTCGTAACAATGTTCTGAACTCAGCTCTTGAGGTAAACATTCGATAGGGCTCTTCAGTTCCCTTGGTTATCAAATCATCGATGAGTACCCCAATATATGCTTCACTTCTTTTCAAAATCAATGGCTCACGATCTACAACATAATTATGAGCATTGATCCCTGCCATCAAGCCCTGACATGCTGCTTCTTCATAACCAGTAGTTCCATTGATTTGCCCTGCAAAGAACAACCCACGTAACTGCTTGGTTTCCAATGAGTAATGAAGCTGATGAGGTGGAAAATAATCGTATTCAATCGCATATCCTGGTCTGAAAACCCTCACATTTTCAAACCCCGGAATCTTTATAAGTGCTTGATACTGAACATCTTCTGGTAGAGAGGTTGAAAATCCATTCAAATATATCTCTACAGTATTCCAGCCTTCTGGCTCTACAAATAACTGATGACGCTCCCTGTCTGCAAAGCGGTTGATCTTGTCTTCAATACTCGGACAATACCTAGGTCCAGTTCCTTCGATCCTTCCGGCGAACATCGGACTCCTATCAAAACCCGTTTTCAGCGTATCGTGAACTTTGTCGTTTGTGTACGTAATCCAACAGCTTCTTTGCTGTTCGGGTTTTATGCGTTCAATATTCAGATATGAGAAACCTGTTATCTCCTCATCTCCCTTCTGCTCCTCCATCTTGGAGTAATCCAAACTTCTGCCGTCTATTCGAGGAGGTGTTCCGGTTTTTAAACGATCGCTTTCAAATCCCAACTCCACCAATTGCTCTGTAATGCCCGTCGCAGCTCTTTCTGCCATCCTTCCACCACCAAAATTCTTTTCTCCAATATGGATGATTCCATTTAAAAATGTTCCATTGGTAAGCACTACTGCCTTGGCTTCAATCTCATTTCCCATGCCAGTTACAATTCCCTTCACTACTCCATTTTTCACCAACAAGCCCTTTACCATATCCTGGTAGAAATCCAATCCAGGTGTTGCCTCCAACATCTCTCTCCATCTTTGAGAGAACAACATGCGATCACTTTGAGCGCGGGGGCTCCACATCGCAGGACCCTTAGATCTGTTCAGCATCCTGAACTGGATCATGGTTTGATCAGTCACAATTCCGGAGTATCCTCCAAGTGCATCAATTTCACGCACAATTTGTCCCTTTGCAATACCGCCCATGGCAGGATTACAGCTCATTTGGGCTATGTTTTGAAGGTTCATTGTTACCAATAAAACCCTGCTGCCCATATTAGCCGCAGCAGCAGCAGCCTCTGAGCCCGCATGGCCGGCCCCCACAACGATCACATCATACTTTGGAAACATATTGCAAAGATAAAGAGGAGTTGACAGTTAACTGTTAACCGTTAAGAGTCAACCCGAAACGTTCCACGTGAAACATCAAGAGCATGAGAAGATCTGAACCAAGACAGATCTTCTCATGGAACGATGGGTTTGTATGGAAACCCCCATCTGATTGTACCAGGGGGTCAATAGATTTTTTCGATGCCCAGCAGATTCCAGTCCGATGTCTAATAAAAGCATCATCAATGACAACAAGGGGTCGCTTTTGCCTGTGTAAATATTTTCTGCTGCACACTTGGTTAGCCCTGACAATCTCATCCTGGCTGAAAAATTTTTCCCGTCTGAACTAACATGCCCAATATTGCTCTGTTTCAGAGCCAAGTCAGCACAATGAATTTTTGCTGCATCAGTCGCAGCAGCAGAAAAAGAAAACAACGAAAGCTTGGAAGAAGCGAGCAAATCCTTTTCAAGACTCTTTGCCTCCTTCCCATTTGCCTCAGGAAACTGTTTCAAAAAGGGAACCACACAATTGGAATAAAATAAACCGGGATTTTTTCTGAGATAATTCACCCAATAAAAAAACTCTCTTTCTTCCTTGGTGCAACCCGACTTCGATAATTCACGGTCTACAAACGTCTGCAATGCTTCATCCACTGGCACTTTCACCACAAAAGGCGTATCCCTTAATGAGAAATTTCCTTGGGAAAACGACAATACTGGGAGGAATATGAAGGCGAGAAGAATATGTTTCACGTGGAACATCATTTGCCGAAATAGCTAGATAGAAGTTTGTCTTCTGCTGTTCTCATTTTTTTCTGATCGGCCGGCAACTTATCCTTGAATCCCATTAGGTGAAGGAGTCCATGGAACATGACCCTGTGAAGCTCACGGTTGAAAGACGTATTCAGGGTGTTGGCATTGTCCTTTACCCGATCGATGCTGATATAGATTTCACTTTGAAGTGGACCCTTTTTGTCTGAAAGGTCAAACGTGATAATATCGGTGTAATAATCGTGCGATAAATGTTTCTTATTGATTTCCAATAAATAGGCATCAGAACAAAAAACAATGTTCAGTTCACCAATTTCCTTTTTAAAGGATTTGGCCGTTTTTGATAGAAATTGCTTCAATTTTCCCCTGTTTCGAAGAGAATTGAGCGGTTTTTGGTAGAAAAACTGAATTGTAGACATTCCAATAATAAAAGTACAAGAATTCCCCCGAAGCGAAGTAGCTTTGCAGTCCCGTTATAATAAACATGCTGAAAAAACTATCAGAGTTAAATGTTGGGCAGAAAGGAATCATCCATTCACTGGAAGATCAAGACCTGATTTTGAAGTTAATGGAAATGGGCTTCCTTCAAGGAGAAGAAGTGGTCGTAGAACAAGTTGCACCGATGGGCGATCCTATTTCTGTGATGGTAGCGGGATATCAGGTCAGTCTAAGACTGAATGAAGCTGCATCCATCACCGTAGAAACAATCTAATAATTTGATTATCAATTGATTATGAAAATTGGACTCTACTTTGGTACCTTCAATCCGATCCACAACGGCCATCTGATCATTGCAAATTATATCCTGCAATATGCAAAGCTGGATCAGGTGTGGATGGTAGTTTCACCACAAAATCCTTTCAAACAAAATCACAGTTTACTGAATGAATATCATCGTTTGTTTTTGGTGCAGCACGCATTAGAAGGTGAAACAAAAATCAGGGCAGTAGATATCGAGTTCGGATTGCCAAAACCATCTTATACCATTAACACACTCACCTATTTACAAGAAAAATATCCTGAACATGAATTCGGTGTGATCATGGGTTCAGACAGTTTACAAAATTTAGATAGATGGAAAAATGCAGAAGTCATCATCAAAAATTTTCCACTCTACATTTATGAAAGACAGGGTTATCCGTTGCGAGATGACTTGGATGATGCAATGATCATCGACATGAAAGCGCCCCTGCTGAATATTTCATCTTCATTGATCAGACGAATGTTGAAAGAAGGAAAATCAATTCGCTATCTAGTGCCCGATGCAGTAAATGAAGAAATTCAGAAAGGGAATTATTATAAATAAGATCAGCCAACTAACCATCCCAATAAAAGACAACCCATTGCCACAAAGGGTGCTTGAATTTTTGTGAATGTAAGCAACACAAATGTTGCGATGATCACTGCAAAAAATAAAATACTGTCAAACAAAGGTTGATTTAATTGAGGGATGACAGTATCATTGATTAAATAGACTATACTCGCAAACATAATACCAACAACAGCTGCATTGATCCCCAACATCATTCTTTCCACTGATTTGAAACGATGAAGGTTTTCCCACATGGGATAAAAGAAAATACACAATAAAAAACTTGGAAGAAAAATTCCAACACTTGCGATGATGCATCCGGCCAACTGCCAGTTCCAACTTTTATCTTTTAGCGACATCCCTCCGATATATGCAGTAATTGAAAAGGCGGGTCCGGGTATTCCTCTTACCATGCCGGCACCTGTTAAAAAATCTTCTCGGTTAATTTTAATAACGTGCTGGTTGTTTGATTTTACACGGTCTGTTTCTGGTCTTACTACATATTGTTCATACATCACAGGTATCAACACGTCAGCACCGCCAAATACAAAGCTTCCAAATCGATACATGTTTTCAAACAAGTTGAATGGAGCACGATAGGTCCAATCTTTTTTTCTTGCTGTCTCTGAAAGAAAGGCTGCAGAAATAAAAAAGAAAGAAAACAACAGGATCGGAAACCACTTGATGCTGCGCTGTTTCCACGGAACATCATCATTGGTTTTTTTATTGAACACCATCCCTACCAATCCACCAAGAATTAAAATAATTGGAAAGATCCAGGGTGTTTTAAAAAAAATATAGGTAGCAACGGCTGAAATTAATAATATGCGACGGGTAACTTTTTGACGAACGAGTTTAAGGGTTTTAAAAGCAGCAAATGCCAAAAAACCCAAAGCCATTGGTTGAATAAAATGAAAAATAGGCAAGCCATTTTGAGTAGTATGATTCACGAGAAATGACAAAGCCGACATAATAACTATGGCAGGCATCATCCAAATCAACAACGTTAAAATAGCCAGTGAAATTCCACCTCGCTTATACCCAATCAGCGTGAGGGTTTGAGTAGATGTTGCACCAGGCATGAGCTGACAGAATGCATTTATATCCAACAACTCTTTGCTCGTAACATCTTTTCTTTTGTCAACAAATGTTTTCATCATCATACCAAAATGACCTTGCGGTCCACCAAAAGCAGAAATGCTGTGAAAAAAAACAGCGCGCAAAAAGGGGATATGACGAATCAGTGCCAACGATTATTTTTTGAGTCCGATTTCTCTTAAACGCTCATCCAAATATTGACCTGCGGTATAATCTTCATAATGTTTCGGATTGGATGCAGTAATGCATGAATCAAGACATGCAAGCGACATCTGGCTTTTTGGATGAAGGAAAAATGGAATTGAATATCTGGATGTATGCCATTTTTCACGGGGAGGATTCACCACACGGTGTGTGGTACTTTTCAAACGATCATTGGTGAGTCGTTGCAACATATCGCCCACATTCACCACAATTTCACCATCATCGGCCTGAATGGGAAGCCACTCATTTTGCTTGGAAAGAATTTCGAGTCCTTCTGCAGATGCACCAACCAACAGCGTAATAAGGTTGATGTCTTCATGTTGCTCTGCGCGTATAGCTGACTTGGGTTCTGAAGTGATGGGGGGGTAATGTATGACCCGAAGGATGCTGTTGCCCAGATGAATATGCTCTGAAAAATAATCTTTTCCTAGGTCCAGGTAGGAAGCAATTGCACTCAAAAGGGATGATCCTGATTTTTCAAAAGCACGGTAGGTGTCCAAAAACAATTGGTTGAAATGCGCTATTTCACTCACTTGAACATTATCGGGATAGGCTTCTGGAGACTCTTCCCCCTTTTCTACTGTTTGCCCGTATTGAAAAAACTCTTTCAAATCAGGCGCATCACTCCCCTTGGCATGTTCTTTTCCGAAAGACGTGTATCCTCTCTGGCCAGCGAGTCCAGCTATTTCATATTTCTTTTTTACATCATACGGAAGTTCGAAAAATGCTTTAACGGTCGCATACACCTTATCAATCAACTGTTGATCAATGCCATGGTTTTTGACGGCAACAAATCCAACTTCTTCAAAAGCTTTTCCAAGATCATTCGAAAACTGAACCTTTTGTGCATCCGTTCCGTTTGTATAAAGCGCAAGGTCTACTACTGGTATGTTCATATAAAAGATTGTATTGTAAAAATAACAAACATAATTTTGATCTATAATTTCAACAAAATGCTTCGTTTAAATGGTTTATTTGGGTTGTTGCTGATCATCTTGGCATCAATGGGTTGTTCCCCCAAGATCGTAAGTTATTCTGGTGACAAGGCTTTTAAGAGCGAGGGCGGAACTCCAGACTATTCAAAACTTGAATATTGGGCAGCGCATCCCAATAAATGGGATCCATCTGATACGGTGCCACTTTTGCTCAGAAATGGTGAAAAGGAGAAAGAGGTGGATGTTTTTTATCTGCATCCCACAACATATACCGGAGAAATGCCTGAAGGAAAAACAAATGCAGACATAGATGATGCTACCCTGAATTACAAAACAGACTATTCCCCTATGTTGTATCAAGCCTCGGTTTTCAATGAAAGGGCAAGGGTGTTTGCTCCGAGGTATAGACAGGCGCATATTAAGATGTATGGTGAGAAAGACAGCACCAAATTATTTGCTGCCTTTAACTTGGCTTATGATGATATTAAAAAAGCATTTCAATATTACTTAGAACACGAGAACAATGGAAGGCCCATTATCATTTCATCTCATAGCCAGGGTACAACCCATTCTACACGTTTGGTAAAAGAATTTTTTGATGGAAAACCATTGATGAATCAACTTGTATCTGCATACATGATTGGAATGCGGGTGAAGAAGGATGAATATAAAAATATTCAGGTTTGCAACGACAGTTCACAAACAGGATGTTTTGTTAGCTGGAGAACTTTCAGATACGATTACGAAGGAGATTGGGTAAGCAAAACAGATTCAACCATTGCAGTAGTTAACCCCATCACCTGGAAAACGAATGATGGCGTTGCAGAAAAATCGTTGCACAAAGGCGCGGTTCTTTACAATTTGAACAAGATTTATAATCACACACAAAATGCATGGGTGGAGGGAAATGCGTTGTGGATAACACATCCAAAATTCCCGGGTTCCTTTCTCTACAGAAACAAAAACTACCATGCGGGCGACATCAACTTATTTTATGTAGATATCCGGGAGGATGTTTCAAGAAGAATCGACCACTTCAAGCAAACGCATAACCAAGGTCATTGATTTTTATGAGCACGGTCATGCGTGTGATTTCTCAGCACTGTTAAGTTTGAGAAAATTACGCTTATGAAACTCGTCATTGTTCCCACCGATTTTTCTCCGTTGGCAGACAATGCCCTGAAATATGCGATGGACCTGGCTTCTGCAATGGATGGCAGCCTGATGATTTTGAATGTTTATCAACTGCCGATCAGCTTTTCTGAAGTACCGATGGTAACCATATCTGTAGAAGAATTAAAAAAAATTAGTGAAGAGAAATTAAAAGAGACCAAACAACAGATCGAAAGGATTACTGGCGGAAAATTAAAAATATATACAGAAAGCAAATTGGGTGATGTGGCAGAAGAAGTTGATACGCTCTGTAAATCATTGAATCCATTTGCTGTTGTCATGGGCACAAGGGGTGTAACAGGAGCGGGCAGATTTTTTTTGGGAAGCAATTCGCTTTCAGTGATTGGAAAAATTAATACGCCTGTTTTCATCATCCCCCCAGGTGCAACATTTAAACCTATCAGAAAAGTAGGATTAGCAACTGATTTGAGAAATGTGGTTGATACCATGTCCGTTTCACCCATCAAATCTCTTGTAAACATGTTCAATGCTGAGCTACATGTATTGAATGTAGATTTTGAGAAGAAACATTTTACCAGTTATACTCCGGAGGAAACCCTGAACCTGGATACGATGTTATCCGGTTTAAATCCAACGTATGATTTTATTGAGAACAAGGACATTGATGAGGGCATCAATGATTTTGCAACAAAAAATAATCTGGATCTAATCATCACGCTTCCCAAAAAACACAAATTTGTAGAAGGGTTGTTTGAAAAAAGTTTTACCAGAGAATTGATACATCATACCAGCATTCCGCTGATGTGTATCAAAAAAGCTGTACCCGAGCCAGTTGTTTAGAACTCAGCACTCTTGGGTGTTCTAGGGAATGCAATTACATCCCTGATATTGGTCATACCGGTTACAAACAATACCATTCGCTCAAAACCCAGTCCGAATCCGGCATGTGGAACGGTACCAAATCTTCTTGTATCGAGATACCACCAGAGTTCCTCCTCTGAAATATGCATCTCTTTCATGCGTTGAGTAAGTTTATCAAGACGTTCTTCTCTTTGTGATCCTCCAACAATTTCACCAATACCGGGTGCAAGAATATCCATTGCGGCAACTGTTTTTCCATCGTCGTTCTGACGCATGTAAAAGGCTTTGATGTCTTTCGGATAATTGGTTACAATTACAGGTTTTTTAAAATGCTTTTCAACTAGATATCTTTCATGTTCACTTTGCATATCTATTCCCCACTTCACTTCATACTGGAATTTTTTCTTTTTGTATGCAGGTGAATCCAATAAAATATCTATTGCTTGAGTATAAGTGATGCGCTCGAAATCATTGTCCAATACAAACCTCAACTTGTCGATCAGTCCCATTGGACTTCTCTTGTCAGCAGGAAGTTGTTTTTCTTCTTCTGCAAGACGCTGATCAAGAAATTGCAAATCATCCATGTTATTATCCATTGCAAACTGGATGATGTATTTGATGAACGACTCGGCAAGATTCATGTTGTCTTCCAAATCATGAAAAGCCATTTCAGGTTCAATCATCCAAAACTCAGCAAGGTGTCTGGTGGTGTTGGAATTCTCTGCGCGAAACGTCGGACCAAAAGTGTAAATCTCACCAAATGCAGTAGCACCAAGCTCTCCCTCTAATTGTCCACTTACTGTTAGGTTTGTGCTTCTTCCAAAGAAATCTTCTTTGAAATCAATTTCACCCTTCTCGTTTCTAGGTGGATTATCAAATGGAAGTGTTGTAACCCTGAACATTTCACCTGCTCCTTCTGCATCACTTGCTGTTACGATGGGTGTATGTAAGTAAAGAAATCCTCTTTCATGATAAAACTTGTGAACGGCAAAGGCCAAAGAGTGTCTTACACGAAAAACTGCACCAAACGTATTTGTTCTGAATCTTAAATGTGCTATTTCTCTTAGGAACTCAAGGCTGTGTTTTTTGGGTTGAAGTGGATATGCGGAAGCATCTGAGTCACCCAAGACTTCAAGTTCAGTAGCTATCAATTCAACTGCCTGGCCTTTCCCTTGAGAAGCAACCAAGTCTCCAGTAATTTTTAAGGCTGCACTGGTGGTAATTCTTTTCAAGGTGTTCTCATCAAATTTTCCCAATTCCAATACTACCTGTAGGTTCAAATTGGTGGAACCGTCGTTCAAAGCAATGAATTGATTGTTCCTGAGTGTTCTTACCCATCCCATTACCACAACCCCCTTTTGTCCGGGAGATTGCAGCAGTATTTCCTTTATTTTGATCCTTTTGTTGAACATATACCAATTTTTCGCTTGCGAAGGTACTAAATGACGGGGCCTGGCTGAGCTAAATTTTTTTTGGGTTTCCAAAAAAACCGTAACATTGCAGTCTCAAAGAGGCCATTTAATTCGTTAACCTCTTTATTTCCACTATAATTTTTATCCCTCGCATATTAAACCCTCCGGGTCTATCATCAAATAAAACATATGTACGACATTTTACAGCTGAATGACATGCTTGTTCCAGAATTATTGGACATTGCTGAACAACTCAAGATTACAGGTGCAAAAAAGCTTGAAAAACAAGAGCTTATTTACAAAATCCTCGATAAACAGGCCGTCTTAAATAGTGCGGTGAAAGGTGCCGAGTCTAAAGAAGATAAAACAGGAAAAAAGAAGAGAATTGTCAAAACAAGCACAGGAAACTCTACCGAAGAGGCCATCGTTGAAAATGATCCTGAATCTGGTGTAGAGAAAAAGCCTGCAAAACGCGGCAGACCAACCATTCAAAAAGATACACAACCCGAGGGTCAGGAAGAAGTGAAATCAGAATCCTCAGAGCCTGCAGCACAGGAGGGTCAAACCGGTGAAGACAATAGCGCATCTAAACAACTGTTCATTAAAAAAGAACCTGCATTTACCGTAGAATTTGATGGAGCGATACAGGGTGAAGGGGTATTGGAAATGATGCCTGATGGTTATGGATTTTTGAGAAGCAGTGACTACAACTACTTGTCATCTCCAGATGATGTATATGTATCTCCTTCACAAATAAAACTATTTGGAATTAAAACAGGTGATACAATCACCGGCAGTATTCGTCCTCCAAAAGAAGGCGAAAAATATTTTGCTCTGCTGAAGGTGGATACTGTAAACGGAAGACTTCCTGAAGAAGTAAGAGACCGTGTTCCTTTTGATTATCTCACGCCGTTGTTCCCATTTGAAAAATTCAACCTCTATACAAAGCAGGATAATTATTCAACCAGGATGATGGACCTGTTCACACCATTGGGTAAAGGACAGAGGGGGTTGATTGTTGCACAACCAAAAGTGGGTAAGACAATGTTGTTGAAAGAGGTTGCAAATGCAATTTCAACAAATCACCCCGAGTGTTATCTCATGGTGGTGTTGATTGATGAGCGTCCTGAAGAGGTTACAGATATGGAGAGAAGCGTAAAGGCAGAAGTACTTGCTTCAACATTTGATGAACCTGCAGAGAAACACGTAAAAGTATCTACCATCGCTTTGCAAAAAGCAAAAAGATTGGTTGAATGCGGACACGATGTTGTTATTCTATTAGACTCGATTACTCGTTTAGCACGTGCACACAATACAGTTGCTCCATCATCCGGAAAAGTATTATCAGGTGGTGTGGAAGCAAATGCAATGCAGAAACCAAAACAGTTTTTTGGTGCAGCAAGAAAAATTGAAAACGGTGGTTCATTGACCATTCTTGCAACAGCATTGATTGATACTGGAAGTAAAATGGATGAGGTAATCTTTGAAGAATTCAAGGGTACTGGTAATATGGAATTGGCATTGGATAGAAGATTGGCGAACAAACGCGTATTCCCTGCGATTGACCTCACTGCTTCATCAACTAGAAGAGAAGATTTGTTGTTGGATAAAGATGTATTGCAACGCATGTGGATCATTAGAAATCATATTGCTGACATGAACAGTGAAGAAGCCATGTCTTTGTTGTTGAAACAAATGAAAGGAACAAAAGACAACTACGAGTTCCTTACCAGCATGAACAAATGATGATTGGTTTTATATGGGGGTAGAGAAAATTTCTGTTGAGACATTTGTTGCCCATGCAAAAAAATTTCCTATAATTGATGTACGCAGCGAAGCGGAGTTTGAGCATGCGCGCATTCCTGGTGCATGGAATCTTCCACTTTTTAATAATGAAGAAAGAAAGATTGTTGGTACAATCTATAAGCAAACCTCCAGAGAAGATGCAATAAAAAAAGGACTGGAATTTTTCGGTCCAAAGATGAGAGAAATGATTCTATTTGTCGAAGACAAGTTGAAAGATTTCAATCCATCAAATAAAACAATCCTGGTTCATTGTTGGAGAGGTGGCATGCGCAGCGCAGGTGTGGCGTGGCTTTTAGACCTCTATGGATTTAAAGTGTATACCCTCGTGGGTGGATACAAAGCATATAGAAACTGGGTATTGAAAACACTTGATTCAAAACCTAAGTTAAAAATTCTTGGAGGATATACGGGTTCTGGTAAGACGGTTGTATTGGAAGAATTGAAAAAAATGAACCAAGTCGTTATTGATTTGGAGGGTTTGGCGGGGCACCGCGGGTCCGCATTCGGAAACATAGGACTTCCAAAACAGCCCTCACAAGAAATGTTTGAAAATAAACTTGCTGTTGAGCTTGGTGGAGCAAACACAAACAATAATGGTGATTCAATTTGGTTGGAGGATGAAAGTCAAAGAATAGGAACAGTAAATATTCCTCAATCATTTTGGCTGCACATGAGAAATAGCGATATACACTTTATTGAAATTCCATTTGAAAACAGATTGGAGTATTTGGTGGAAACCTATGGAAAATTGGAGATGGGTGAATTAAAAGCAGCAACCGAGAGAATTCAAAAAAAACTTGGTGGGCTTGAAACCAAGACTGCGCTTGCGTTTTTGGACGAAAACAATATTCATGGTGCGTTTTCTATTCTATTGAAATATTATGACAAACTATATAGCAAGGGGCTTGAAAACAGGAATGACCCTAAGCCTTTGTTGAAAATTTATCCATCCAACAAAGTTGATGCATACGTAAATGCTGCATTATTAATCAATTAATATGGAAGACATTAAACTCACGCAATATTCCCATGGTGCTGGATGTGGTTGTAAAATCTCACCAAAGATTTTGGATGAAATTTTACACACAAGCTTCAGCATGCCAGACAATGACAGATTGATTGTTGGAAATCACAGCAAGGACGATGCTGCCGTGTATGATTTAAAAAATGGAACCGCACTCATTTCAACGACAGATTTTTTTATGCCCATCGTTGATGATCCATACAATTTTGGAAGAATTGCATCTGCAAATGCAATCAGCGATGTCTATGCAATGGGGGGTAATCCAATATTGGCAATAGCCATTCTGGGTTGGCCTATCAATGTTATTCCGCCAAAAGTGGCAACACACGTAATTGAAGGAAGCAAAAGCATTTGTATGGAAGCGGGTATTCCATTAGCGGGTGGACACAGCATTGATTCACCCGAACCGATTTTTGGATTGGCGGTGAATGGGTTGGTTGATATAAAAAATCTCAAACAAAACAATACAGCTAAAAAGGGTGACTTGTTATTACTTACAAAAGCAATAGGTGTCGGTGTGCTTACAACTGCTGAGAAAAAAGGAATATTGAAAGAAGAACATAGAATGCTTGCCGCCAACCAAATGATGAAACTAAACAAAGTGGGTGCGATGCTCTCAAAAATTGATGGCGTTCATGCAATGACGGATGTTACAGGGTTTGGCTTGCTTGGGCATTTGATTGAAATGGCAGAGGGCTGTGGACTTTCAGCTACAGTTGATTTTTCTCGTGTGCCGTTGATCAGCGAAGACCTTGTTGAATATGTGCGCCTGGGTTCGGTTCCTGGAGGTACAAACAGAAACTGGGACAGCTACGGGCACAAGGTTTCCATAGAAAAAAGCGAAGACGCTTCATTGTATAAAAATATTCTTGCAGATCCACAAACAAGTGGGGGGTTGTTGATTTCGGTCGACAAAAACAGCTATGAAGGGGTGTTGGGTATTTTAAAAGAAGCGGGGTTGGAAAGCTTTTCAACTCCTATTGGGGAAATCACTGAAAAAAAATCGTTTGCTGTTTCTGTAGTATAATCAGCGCTGAAGGTTGTCGCGAGATTTTATTTTTTCGTGCGGAACCTCTGTTACCATCTGTACGCCAGGAATTGATCTAAGCCTTTGTTGTAAATCGTTGAAATCTTCAATGTCATTGTAGGGATCTCTTATCAACCATATAAAATCAAGGTGCTGGAGCTCTGGAAGTAAAAACTCTCCCTCGTGTTTGTTGCTGTATAAAAAATGTTCCTTTGATGTTAGTGAGTGGATAAATTCATAAACGGTGAAAGAATAAGACCGCTTGTTCTTTTCCATTCCAATTTGCAGATCGGCCGAAGTTGCAAATGGAATGTTTAGCGTTTTTTCTACGTGCCAACAGAATTGGTAGTTTTTTAAAGGACAGGCAATTCCAAGGATTTTTGTATCCTCGAAAAAGTCATCCGACATTCTTTCTTCATCTAGTTTTAGTTTCATTGAAACAGAATTTCAAAAGAAATTTCTTTGTCGCCTCTCAAAACCACTGCCGTTGTTTTCTCTCCCTTTTTAAACTTTGACAATGCTTGCATATAAGATTCAACAGATGGGGTTTTGTGTTCGCCGAGTTGTTTTACGATATCGCCTGCAAGGATACCTGCTTTTTTTGCAGGACGGTTATCTGAAACACCGTCAACCCTCACGCCGTTTCCGGAGAAAGAATAATCTGGCATGATGCCCATTGAAACCGTAAAACGAGCTGAGGTGGTGGTTTGTGTTTCTCTTGTTTTTGTAAATGCAATTTTTTGTGTTGGGTTATCCTGTTCAATCATGTGTTGTATAAACCTTACAACCTTAACCATGCCACTATAATTTATTTTTTCTGCATCGTCAGATGGTTTGTGGTAATCTGTGTGCAATCCGGTGAAGAAAAAAAGCACCGGTATGTCTTTCCTGTAAAAAGAAGTGTGGTCGCTGGGGCCCGTTCCACTTGAATCGTATTTAAGGGTGAGTCCCTTTTCCTTAACAGCATCAATCATTTCTTTCCACGATGGCGATGTTCCATATCCACCGAGCGCCATTGTTTTTGAGCTGTCGTTTAGTCTTCCCACCATATCCATGTTGATCATATAATTAACACTGTTCAATGAGATGGTTGGATTTTCTACAAAGTATTTAGAACCGTTTAATCCCAATTCTTCAGCAGAAAAAGCAATAAGGAGATAGTTGTATTTTTTTTGTTTTGATTTCTTTAAAATACCTGAGAGCTCTACAAGAGAAGACGAACCACTTGCATTATCATCTGCGCCGTTGTGAATAGCTGGTGCTCCATTTCTGATCATCGAGTTTCCGTCTTCGCCATAGCCCAGGTGGTCTAGGTGTGCTCCAATAACAACCGTGAGTGCTGCACCGTTGTCGACAAACCCAACAACGTTTCTTGCGTTGCGAATTTTTGGCGCCAGCAAAATGTTTGCTTCAACTTGATATGTGTTAGAAAGATCGTTTAAATATTTTTCTCGTCCTGCCTTTGTTATAAACACTGATGGGATGGGGGTTTGCTCAGACCTGTCTTTTCCATTAAATTTTATAATGTCGTTTCCTGCGCTGTTGAAGAAGAATACCGCGCTTGCGTTTTTGTACTTTGCGTTTTTTATTTTTTCAGACAAGAGGTTGTTGATATCGAAGTGGGGGTTTTCTTTGTTTTCTTTGTTTTCTTCCATTGCATCAGCAAGGTCGATAAACCATGGTTGTCCGGATTCATTGATAGATGGTGAAACCTCTCCCTTTGTTTTTCCATTGCATGAATTTGAGAGGATTTCATAGTCTTCGACCGCCTTGAGTGTTTTGTTATTGATTACAATGTTTGTTGTTGGTTCTATTTGTCTTCCATCGTTGATGGTGAAGGGTTGATAAAACCCGCTTGTTCCTTTTGGAGAAAGCCCGTTGTGTTTAAATTGGTCGGCGATATATGCTGATGCAAGTGCTTCGCCAGGATCTCCAGCCCTTCTTCCTTCCAATTGGTCAGAGGCTAAATAGAACGTGTGTTTTTGGAGGGCGGTTAAAAGTTTTTTATCGGCTTTGTTGATTTTTTGTGCTGTGGCAAATGAAGAAATTAGTATTAACCCAAATAGAATCCTGAACATCATCTCAAATTTTTGTAAAGTTACTACAATCACCCTTTTTACCGCTTTCGTAAGGAGCACCCTGGATTTCGCGGTACATTTGTGTTTTACACAGATTGGCAAGAAATCCACATATATCACTGATTGGAAACCCGAATAGTGGGAAAAGTTCTGTATTCAATCATTTAACCGGGTTGCGTCAGAAGGTTGGAAATTTTCCGGGTGTTACAGTAGAAAAAAAATCAGGGATTTGTAGGCTGGCCAACAAACAGGATATTACTGTTATAGATTTGCCTGGTACATATAGTTTATATCCAAGACGGGCGGATGAATGGGTTTCATACAAACAATTGATGTCGCCAATTGGGGGGGAAGAGGTTGATCTTGCGGTGGTGGTGGTGGATGCAACCGCGTTGAGAAGAAACCTTTTGTTTGTTTCTCAGGTGATTGATTTAAAAATTCCGGTGGTGGTTGCACTAACCATGACAGACCTTGCAAAAAAACGCGGGCTTCATATCAACATAAGAGAACTATCAAGAGAAATGCAAGTTCCGGTGGTTTCAATGAATGCCAGAACTGGTAAGGGTGTTGAAGACCTTAAAACAACAATTTCCCAGGTCTTGTTAAATAATTTTACGGCCAAAGATTTTTTTCCGGTTGGTTCACTTGCAGAGGAACCCATTGCGGAAGCGCGCTTGGTGCTTCCGAATAAAAGTGACTATGCGGTTGTTCACTATTTAATCAATCATGAGCGGTTTGAGTTATCAGATGATATACAAGACCGTATTGAGCGAATTGAAAAAAAATACGATTTCAATCATACAAAAATTCAGGCCGAGGATATTCAACAACGATACAAACGAATTCGTGAGATTATTAAAAAAACGGTTGAAGAAGATAGTGTTGAAGCAAAAAGAATGTTCTCAGAAAAACTGGATGCGTTCTTTTTGCACAGGGCCTGGGGGTCTTTGATCATGGGGGTTGTTTTGTTTTTATTATTTCAAAGTGTGTTCTGGGTTGCAGAGTACCCAATGAATGCGATTGAAGAAGGAATGGGTGCCTTAACAGGATATTTATCCCACTTGCTTCCAAAAACATGGTATGCGGATTTATTAATCAATGGTGTTTTGGCGGGGCTGGGAGGAATACTTGTTTTTGTTCCACAGATCATGATTTTATTTGGGTTGATTACACTCTTGGAGGATACTGGTTATATGGCAAGAATTAGTTTTTTGACAGATAGAATCATGAGAAAGGTGGGTTTAAATGGAAAAAGCGTAATGCCAATGGTGGGTGGGTTTGCTTGTGCGGTTCCCGCTATCATGAGTGCAAGGAATATTGAAAATAGAAAAGAGCGTTTGTTAACGATCATGGTAACACCTTTTATGAGTTGTAGTGCTCGACTCCCGGTGTTTACAATATTGGCCGCGCTGGTTGTTCCAAATGAGAAAATTTTTGGAGTATTAAGCTTACAGGGGTTGGTTTTGATGGGTTTATATGTTTTTGGTGTAGTAATTGCAATGTTGGTGTCCTACGTATTAAACATATTTATAAAGATGAAGGAGAAAAGCTTTTTTATACTTGAGCTTCCTTTATACAAACAACCTCGGTGGAATAATATATTTATTACAATGGTTGAAAAGGCAAAGGTTTTTGTGTTTGATGCGGGTAAAGTAATCATGGTTATTTCCCTTTTATTATGGGCGTTGAGTTCTTTTGGTCCTGGTGAAAAGAGAGAAACCATTAATAAAGAATATGCCCAAAAAATTGAAAAAGATCCGATCAATACATCACAATATGAGCGTGCAAAATCAGCTGAGTTGCTTGAGTTTTCTTATGCGGGAATCCTTGGAAGAACAATTGAGCCTGTAATAAAACCGCTTGGGTATGATTGGAAAATTGGTATTGCGTTGATTACTTCATTTGCTGCAAGGGAGGTTTTTGTTGGAACAATGGCCACACTTTATAGTGTTGGAGAGGGAGAAGAAGAAATAGGAGAAACACTTACAAATAAAATGCAATCTGCAAAACGCGCAGATGGGAGTAAGGTATATACTAGAGCAACAGGATTCTCTTTGCTAATTTTTTATCTACTTGCGATGCAATGTATGAGTACGCTGGCTGTTGTTAAAAGAGAAACTGGTTCGTGGAAGTGGCCTATTATTCAATTGTTGTATATGACAGCGCTTGCTTATGTCTTAAGTTTGATTACGTATCAGATCTTTGTTTAATCAATAATCTTTTTTTCTTTCAATTCATTTCTTAATTGATCTGGTGATTGGAAATGAATTGAAATGATTCCTACTTCTTTAGCAGCATTGATATTTCTTAAATTATCATCAATAAACAATGTGTTTGATGGATCAAGGTGGAATCTGTTTAAAATAATATCATAAATTTCTTTAAAGGGTTTTCTTGTTTTTTCTTCACCTGAAACCACTCTTCCATCAAACCAATGTAAGAAATCAAACAACTCTAGCGCACGTGGAAAGGTTTCTGCACTCCAGTTTGTTAATGCATAGAGACCTTGTTTTTTATTTTCTTTTAGTTCATTTAATATTTCAACTGTTCCTGTAATGGGCCCGTTTAACATTTCTTCCCATCGCTCATAGTAGGCAAGGATAAGCTCTTTATATTCCGGGTGTTTTGATATTAATAATTCGTTTGCTTCTTTAATTAATCTTCCACCGTCTTGGGCTTCATTCCAATCTGGTGTACATATATTTTCAAGAAACCAGGCTCTTTTAGAATCATCTAATATGATTTTTTTATACATATAATCAGGATTCCAGTCAATCAGAACCCCACCTAGATCAAATATTATATTTTTAATTTCAATTAAATTAATCTCCATCCAATTGTTTTATTAATCGTGTTTTTTACAGCATTTAATGCGGCATTAATAGTCTTTTCTGCAGTTATAATACCAATGCCTTCAAAACTAAGTAGAATAGTTTTAAAAGATTCCTTTTGAATCGTTAAATGAAGTTTAGCTTGGTGTTCTGTTATCTTTCCCTCTAGTTTTAAAACTGCAATTTGTTCCAGGTTATGGATGATGTTTTTTAGTTGAAGTTCTGCAATGGGTGAAATATTTTTCCATTCTTTCTTTAATACATTCTTACTGGCCGATAACATGGATTTTAGTAATTCATTTATATCTATTTTGTTTTTTGGCATTTATTAGTTCCTTTTATTTTTAAGTGCTTGCTGTAATTGAAGGATCGCTGTGAATGTATTATCAAAAGCTGATTCAACCAATATTATTTCTTCCTTGTTTTTAAAACCGCTTTTATGTAATGCTTCTAAAGAGTTAACCTGTGTCAACAATGAAGTAATTTGTTGTTGAGTAATATTTGTTTTTTCAATCGACCTAGTTCTTATCTCAAGAATATGTATATCTGATTTAAAATCATCATAGAAATCTATATACTTATCATATTTATTTTCCGGCAACCCAAATGTTCTATTTAATTTAACGAAGAATCTTGATGTTTTCTCTTGTAATGAATTTATCTTATTATCTGAAACAGCATCGTATTCTTGAATAAGGCGAATTTCAGAACACGAAAAAAGGAAAATAAAAGCAAAGAAAAAACTGAAAGAACGGATGTTGATAATCATTATAGTATTTATAATTATACTTATTATATAAAATGATCTATTACTATTAGGGTTGTGGAAATGTTGAAAAAGTATTTTTTAAATCACTACTTCACACATATTCACAACTATCCACCAATATTCACAAAACAACGAAGGTTGGTTTTTCTCATTAGTTTGGTAATTCAAAGGATATAATCCACAAACCAGAATTACTAAATTATATTATTTCACATGACTAGAATCACCAGACATGTGTTAATAAACCATTGGTAATTTGTTTTAAAAATCCGTCTATCTGAAGGAACCTAAAAAACGCCAAAAGTTAGGGTCTGATTATTCACAAAAAATAGCACCGAGATTTCCAAAAAGATTGATTTTCAAGGTTTAAAACAAGGTTATCCACAGTTTGTTAATACCTGTTTTTAGCCTATTTTTGCCGACTCCTATACAATATTATATATATGTCAATTATTCAAAGCCTTAGAGACAAAGCCGCCGTGTTGTTGTCTGTGATGATTGCCATCAGCCTTATTGGGTTTTTGGTACAAGATGCATTTATTGGTAAAAGCGGAAACCTGTTCAGCGGACAATCCAATACTGCAGGAACCATCAATGGAAAAAAAATAGAGCTGATTGAATTCAACCAAAAAGTCAACGCCTCTGAGCAGGCCTATCGCTCCCAGGGTTTACAAACAAATGAAATGATGACACAGTCTATCATTGAAAATGTTTGGAATGGGTATATACAAGAGGAACTTGTGAAAGGAGAAGTTGAGAAGCTTGGAATTCGTGTTACCCCAAAAGAACTTGGTTCTATATTATTTTCAGAGGATGCCCCACAAGAGTTTAGACAAATGTTTACTGATAGAAATACTGGAATGTATGATATCAATGCTGCCAAAAACTGGTTCAACGGGGTTAAAAAAAGCACCAAGGAAGAAGATGTGAAGGTTGTGGTTGATCAATTAATTAAACCAATTGAAATTAACCTGCTTACCCAAAAATATGTTTCTTTGTTTACACAGGCATCCTTTGTTCCAAAATGGATGATAGAAAAAATGAATTCAGATAACGCAATGATTGCTTCTGTTGATTTTGCAGGCGGCCCATATACATCTGTGTCTGACTCAACCATAAAAATAAGCGACCAGGAAATTGCAGATTATGTAAACAAACACAAAGAGGATTTTAAACAAGATCACGTAAAAAGTTTATCATATGTGACCTTCAACGCAAATCCAACTGTGGCCGACTCTCAGAAGGTTTTCAATGCACTTTCACAACTTAAGGAAGAGTTGCGTAATACAAATGACGAAAAAGGATTTGTTACAAGAAACAACACCACGCTTCCATACTTTGATGGATTTGCCATCAAATCAAAATTACAAATGAGCGCAAAAGATTCCATCATTGGAATGGCGGTTGGTGCTGTGGTTGGACCATATCTCGACGCAGGAAGCTATGTGATCGCAAAAAAAATTGATTCTAAATCAATGCCAGACTCTGTGAAGGTTAGACATATTTTGTTTGGAACCATTAATCCACAAACAGGACAGGCAACAACACCAGACAGCATAGCAAAGAAAAGAGCAGACAGTGTTTTTGCTGTTATAAAAGCGGGCGGAAACTTCGGCACACTCGCAGCACAATTGAGCGAAGACGAAGGAAGTAAACAAAAAGGAGGAGAATATCAATTTTCTTCTGTAGATGCCTCAACACTTGACAAAGAGTTTTCAAACTACATCTTTAATAAACCAAAGGGAACATCCGGTGTTTTAAAAACATCTTTTGGATATCATGTCATGGAGGTGTTGGACCAAAAGAATTTTGAACCAGCATACAAGGTTGCCTATCTCGCAAAGAACATAGTTGCCAGCGACGAAACAGACAATGCTGCTTCTTCGGCCGCAACACAATTTGCTGGATCCAGCAGAGATGCCAAAACCTTTGATGAGGCTGTTGTAAAAATGAAGGTTCAGAAAAACTTCGCAGACAATTTAAAAGAAATGGATTATGGCGCTGGACAACTAAATTCAAGAGCACTTGTAAAATGGGCATTTGAAAACAAGGTGGGTGCTGTTTCAGAACCCTTTGATTTAAAAGATCAATATGTTGTTGCTTTAATTACAAACGAAATTGAAGAAGGCGTTCAACCACCAAGTATTGCAAGGGTTGTTGTAGAACCAATTCTAAGAAACCAGAAAAAGGCAGAACTGCTTGCGAAAAAAGTAGGCTCAGAGAAAAACCTCGAAAAAATCGCGGCTGTTCTGGGTGGAACCACAGGAAGAATAGACACCCTAAAGTTTGCAGACCCCTTCGTTCAAAATTTAGGAACAGAAATAAAAGTAATTGGTGCAGCGTTTAATAAAAAGAACCTGTCTAATGTATCGGATGCGATTGCAGGGCAAGGCGGCGTGTTCTACATCAAAGTAAACAACGTAGCCTCTCTACCATCCGCTGCTGTAGACTTCGTTGCACAGAAAAAAGCACTCGAATCTCAGCTGAAACAATATACGGGATATAGCACAATGGAAGCCCTTAGAAAATCAGCTAAAATAGTTGATAAAAGAAGGGAATCAGGATATTAGAACTTCTGCTGATGAGAAAACAATACAACTGCCACTCAAAAGAGTGGCTTTTGTATTTTAGGTAATTTTGCACCATGGAAGGAATAGTTAATAAGGTTGCAGAAAGCGGAATTATAACCCTCGATCTTGAAACCTTTTATCCAAAAGAAGAGGTGGTTGAGTTGGATATAAAAGATTTCCTGTTCATGGAAATGCTGCTTAAGGAAAAAGAGTTTCGGGAAAAACTCGATCAAACCGATTGGATATTCTATAAAGAAAAAATTGTTGCTGTCTTTTGTTCAACAGACGCAATCATTCCAATGTGGGCCTATATGCTGGTGAGCACAAAGCTTTCTCCTTACGCAAAAGAAGTTTTCCTTGGAAATAAAAAAGAAACAATAGAGAAGGTGGTTGAAAAAAATATTCAACAAACCAACACCGATCAATTTAAGGATAAAAGAGTGGTTGTAAAGGGTTGTGGCGATATTGAAATTTCTCCCTCTGCATATTTATCTATTTCAAACAAATTACTACCTGTTGTAAAATCATTGATGTACGGAGAACCTTGCAGCACAGTGCCTGTTTACAAGAAAAGGGGTTTATGATTTATTATAAAACGCTATTGCCTTCTTAAGGTCTTCGGGAGTATCAACACCAACACTCGCCTCATTGGTTTCAACCATGCGTATTAGTACACCGTTTTCGAGATAACGAAGCTGTTCGAGCATTTCTGTTTTTTCTAAAACACCCACCGGCCACTTTGTAAAATTAATCAACGCATCTTTTCTATATGCATAGACGCCAATATGCCGATACAAAACTTCGCTTATCTCTTTATTTCTTTTGTATGGGATGGCAGATCTACTGAAATAAAGCGCGTCATTGAGTTTATTGCAAACAACCTTTACAATGTTTGAGTTTTCATAAGATTCGTTTTCTGGAAACTTTTGCATGAGTGAAGCAACAGAAACATTGGGGTCATTAAAGCAGCGTATTAAATCTTCAAGCGGTTGTTTTTTTATAAAAGGTTCATCGCCCTGAATATTTACTATAAGATCTACATCTGTTTTCTCACATGCTTCAGCGATCCTATCACTTCCACTCTGATGTTGCTTCTGACTTTTAATAACTTTCCCACCAATATTTTTAATTTCATCCGAAATGATATCGCTGTCTGTTACAACAACAACATCATCAAACAAATTCATCCCCAATGCATTTTGATAAACCATGCTGATGATGGTTTGATCTGCAATTTTTTGCATCAGCTTCCCAGGAAACCTGGTTGCGGCATACCGGGCAGGAATAAATGCAATCTTTTTCACGATTAAATTATAATTTTTCAAATGGCCGCCTCATCAGAGCAACAAACGCTTCGTCTTTTTCATTTGGATAATATCTGTCCAACCCATATTTAATTTCTTTTGGGTCGAGTTCCATATATGTACCCAGCAGTCTATCCCAGATTGAAAAAACGGCCCCGTAATTACTGTCTGTAAACGGTTGTTTCCAGTGGTGATGGACCTTGTGCATGTTGGGTGAAACCAACAAATACCCAATAAACCGATCCAACCATTTGGGCAAACTGATATTTGCGTGTGTAAATCCTGTAATAAAAACCAAGATTGTTTGATACAACAACACTGCATACATTGGAGCACCAGCTACAAAAATCCCAATATAAAAAAACAGCCCACGCCAAACCGATTCAAGCGGATGGTGTCTAAGCCCGGTTGTTACATCCACGTTGTTGTCTGCATGATGAATGATATGAAATCGCCAAAACAAACTGATTTTATGTTCTACAAAATGGCAAAGCCATCCTGCAAAAAAATCAAGTGTAAAACAAGTAATCAAAATGGTTAAAAGCGCACTACCACCAAACCAATTCACCAACCCAAAACCATGCTTACTCGTCCATCCCGCCATAAAAACAATTCCGCCGGCCAATAAAGTATGAATAACAAAATGAATTGCCGTGAAAGCAAGATTGGTTCCAGCATGAACAACCTTCGTTTTTTTATAATGATTATGAATCAGCGGAACAATATTTTCCACCGCCCACAACAGCACCATACCCGCAATAAAAAAACCCGCTCTTTCGAGGGGTCTCTTTTCTAAATCACTGAAATATGTAATGATATCTTTCATAAAAATTAATTAGACATCAGTGGCATTGCGAGCATCAACAAATCTTCGTTTTCATCTTGTTCTACTGGTTTTATTAAACCCGCCTTGGTTGGAGTAGACAACTCAACTTTTACTTCATCGCTTTCTGTGCCAGACAACATTTCAATTAAAAATCTTGCATTGAATGAAATAACAATGTCTTCTCCGTTGTATTGACAAGACATTCTTTCGTTTCCTTCGAAACTGAAGTCGACATCTTGTGCGGTTAACTGGAGTCCACTTCCTGAGATGTTCAGCGTTACAAGGTTTGTGCTCTTGTTGCTGAATATGCTTACGCGCCTTAGCGCAGATTGAAAATCTTGTCGACCAATGGTCATGCGATAAGGATTCTCTGCAGGGATAACAACTTTATAGTCTGGGAACCTCGCGTCCAACAAACGACAAGAAAGTTCAACAGTTCCGTGTGTAATAAATAAGTGATTGCTGTTGTATGAGATTGAGATTTCATCATCATTATCTGGCAAAGAAGTCTTCAGTAGGTTGAGCGGCTTCTTTGGAACAATGAAAGAATCTTGCTTAGGGCATTTTACATCTTTCAGTTTATAACGAACCAACCTGTGTGCATCAGTAGCAACAAAAGTAAGCCCCGCTTTTTCCAACTCAAAGTACACGCCAGTCATTGCAGGACGAAGATCGTCGTTGCTGACAGCGTAAATCGTTTTATTGATAGCGGTTAATAAAGAATGGCTACTAAGGGTGAAAGCAGATGTGCCATCTGCGGGTGGTTCTTTTGGAAAATTATCTGGATTTTCACCCATCACTTTGTACTTACCGTTGTCGCTGGTGATTTCAATCCCAAAATTTTTATCAATATCAAAAGTCAATGGTTGATTCGGAAGGTTTTTAAGAGAGTCCATCAAAATTTTTGCAGGAATACAAACACGACCACTGTCCTTCGCCTCAATGTCGAGATGAATCTTCATCACAGTTTCCAAATCGGTTGCAACAACAGTAAGTTTGTTTTTTTCAATCTCAAAAAGGAAGTCCTCTAAAATTGGCAACACATTGTTTGATCCAATAACACCATTAATTTGTTGCAGTTGTTTTAGCAGGGCCGAAGAAGAAACAATAAATTTCATAATCAGGTATGATTTGTATGAAGCAAATATAGTTTGACCAACACGAAATGAAGGGCTGATTTTTCGACATTTTGGGCTAAAAACATTGTTATAATGTTGAAAACCGAATCACCAATATTTACGAAAGAGTAACTTGCCCCAGAGAATGGAAAAGAAATCTTTTAAAAAACACTTAACTCCGGAGCAGGCCTATGTTAAAATCCGCCACTATTGTGCTTTTCAGGAAAGAACACATATTGAGGTAAAAACCAGGCTTTCTGGTATGGGAATTGGGTGGGCTCACGCAAATGAAATCGTTTCCAAACTTATTGAGGAGGGATTTTTGAACGAAGAAAGATTTGCAAAGGCTTTTGTGGGCGGAAAGTTCAGAATCAAGGGTTGGGGAAAGAAAAAAATTGAAGCAGAGCTCAAGAAAAAAGGCATTTCATCATATAGTATTCAGAAAGCCATTCGCGAGGAAATAGATGTTGCTGATTATGAAAGCACTTTGCTAAAGATCATGAAGAAAAAGTGGGCATCTATCAAAGGGCAAGGAATAACAAGCTATGTCAAACAGGCAAAAACAAGACAATATTTTTTATCAAGGGGATATGAAAATGCTGTGATCAGCAAAATCATGAAGGGCATCATAGAATCAGAAAAGGATTAATTTTAATTTATGGAATCACTAAGGCTTTCTTTGATACAAACCAATCTGATTTGGGAAGACAAGCAATCAAATTTGAAAAATTTCGAAGAAAAAATTTCCACTATTCAGGAGCCAACAAATATTGTTGTACTTCCCGAAATGTTTTCAACCGGATTTAGCATGCAACCGGAAAAGCTTGCGGAAAGCATGGACGGCGAAACGGTTGAGTGGATGAAAGAAATTGCTTTGAAAAAAAATATAATATTAACGGGTAGTGTCATTATCAAAGAAGACGATCAGTTTTTTAACAGACTGCTATGGGTTTTACCGAATGGACAGGTTGGACAATATAACAAGCGTCACTGTTTTTCATTGGCGGGTGAAGACCAACACTATGCTCCCGGTTCGAAAAGAGCCATTGCAACAGTCGGCGGATGGAGAATCAATTTGCAAATTTGTTATGATTTAAGATTTCCTGTTTGGGCAAGACAACAATTGCAACAAGATGAGGAAGGAGTGTACCCCGAATATGATGTTTTGATGTATGTAGCAAACTGGCCAGCATCAAGAAGTCATGCCTGGAAAACACTACTAACAGCAAGGGCAATTGAAAACCAATCTTATGTTATTGGTGTAAACCGCATTGGTGCTGACGGAAATGGAACCGAACACGCTGGAGATTCAATGGCAATAGATCCCTTGGGAGAAGTGTTGTATCGTGCCGATGATAAAGATGAAGTACATACAGTTTGTCTGCAAAAAGAATCACTAGACAAAGTAAGAGAGCGTTTTCCTTTCTGGAGCGACGCAGATTCTTTTTTTATTTCGGAGTGATTTATTTTTTAAATGCATTCCAGCCTTGTGCGGTTACATCAAAGGTGTTGCCACCTTTTGTTTTGATCTTTGCTCCCTGATCTGCTTCGGTGATGTATCCAATTACACTGATTTGCTCATTCAGCGTTAGTTTTTCATAATCATCCTGCTTGATGGTAAAAAGCAACTCATAGTCTTCTCCCCCACTCAGTGCACATGCGGTAGGATCAATTTCAAATTTATAAGCAGCATTTCTAGCGTCTTCTGCAACCGGAATTTTTTCTTCATAGATCACACAACCTACTCCACTTTTTTCGCAGATATGTAAAATTTCAGAACTCAATCCATCGCTTATGTCCATCATAGATGTTGGTAACACTTGTTGTTGCTCTAAAAACTCAACAATGTCTTTTCTTGCTTTTGGTTTCAACAATCTTCCAATGACATACGACTCGTTTTCAAGATCGGGCTGCACCTGAGGAGATTCTAAAAATATTTTTTTCTCTCTTTCTAAAAAAAGCAAGCCAATGTATGCACCACCAAGATCTCCTGAAACACAGATCAGATCTCCTTTTTGAGCAGTGGATCTTTTGACAACGCTATCCTCATTTACTTCGCCAATGGCAGTAACAGAAATTATAAAACCTTTTTGAGAAGCTGAAGTATCTCCGCCAATCAAATCAACCCCATATTCTTGACAAGCGATATAAACACCCTCATAAAATTCTTCAAGCGCCTCTACACTTACCTTGCTGCTAACCCCTATGCTCATTGTGATTTGTGTTGGGGTTGCATTCATTGCATATACATCACTCAAGTTAACCACAACAGATTTATATCCGAGGTGTTTCAAAGGAGTATAGGCTAAGTCGAAATGAACGCCTTCTAATAATAAATCAGTTGTAACAACAGTTTGTTTTCCAAAGTGATCAATCACCGCAGCGTCATCACCAACGCCCAAAATAGATGAAGCGTTTTGGAGTTCAATATTTTTTGTGAGGTGATGAATCAAACCGAATTCACCATAATCATTTACTTCCGTTCTGTTCGACATAATATTTTATTGATGCGTATTTGAAATCCATTTCAACAGTTCATCGTGAATTTTTCTATTGGTAGCAACCAGGTGTGGCTGATAAGGAGAATAATAATCACCTTTAAAATCTGTTACTTTCCCACCTGCTTCTTCTACCATCAAAAAACCAGCTGCACTATCCCAAGCCTGCAACTTGTGTTCATAGTATCCATCAAATCTTCCTGCAGCTACCCAACAAAGATCGATTGCTGCAGAACCCAAACGCCGAACAGGAATACCTTCTCTGATCAATCTTCCAAAAACTTCAAGAGGACCGTTTTCACTGTTTAAGTAAGAATAAGGAAATCCGGTTACCAAACACGCATGTTTAACTTGGTGTTGATCACTCACATGAATTCGATGATCATTTAAATAGGCGCCATTATTTTTTTCTGCAAAGAAAAATTCGTCGAGCATCGGGTTGTATACCGCACCCATGATGATGACGCCATCTTTTTCTATTGCAATGCTTACACAGCAAAGTGGAATTCCGTTTGCAAAATTTACTGTTCCATCAATGGGATCAATGATCCATTTATAGGAGGAGTCCATCTCCAATGCTCCGATTTCCTCACTTAAGATATAATGATCTGGAAATGATTCGCGGATGATATTCATAATCAATGCTTCAGAAGCTTTATCAACTTCTGTTACAAGATTATTGGGACCCTCTTTGTGTTCGATGAGAAACTTGCTGTTTATTTTTTCCTTGATGAGAGCACCAGAGGCTTTAGCAGCCTTGATGAGCGTGGGTTTTAACATGTGTCAAAGGTACTACATGTTATTGTTAACTGTCAACCGCCAACTGTTAACAGTTAACGGTTGACGGTTAATGTTAATTATAAGTTTCCTTTTTTCAACTCACTTACGGCAAAGTCTGCAGCACGCGCAGTCATTGCCATATAGGTAAGAGAAGGATTCACGCAGTTCGCAGATGTCATGAATGCGCCGTCTGTAACGAATACATTCTTTGCATCCCAAACCTGATTGAATTTATTCAATACTGAATTTTTAGGATCTGTTCCCATTCTTGCAGTACCCATTTCATGAATACCACGACCAGGAGTACCATCACCATCAACACCTTTCACGTTTTTCAATCCTGCAGCTTCCAGCATTTCAACACCATCGTTCAACATGTCTTTACGCATGTTCAACTCATTTTGTTTCAGTTCACAATCGATGGCCAACACATTCAATCCCCATTTGTCTTTCTTGGTTTTATCCAGTGTTACTTTGTTTTCGTGGTATGGAAGAATTTCACCGAAACCACCCATTCCAACTTGCCATGAACCAGGTTCAGTGAGCAATTCTTTCAATTCAACACCAACATTGTATTCGGCAATATTTCTGTTCCAGTTTTCACGGTTTCCTTGTCCCTGATATCCAAAGCCTCTGATATAATCTCTCTTCTCACCATTCAAATTTCTGAAACGAGGAATATAAAAACCGTTTGGACGGCGACCGAAATAATATTTGTCTTCATAACCCTCTGCTTTTCCGGTAATACGAACACCCAAGTGATGATCCATCAGATTGTGTCCTAGCTGATCGCTTGAACTACCGAGTCCACCAGGAAACACATCAGTTGCAGAGTTCAACAAGATCCATGTGCTGTTTAATGTAGAAGCGTTGAGGAATACAATCTTTGCTTTGTATTCATATGTTTTATTTGTTTCTGCATCCAACACTTCAACACCTGTTGCACGTTGGGTGTCTTTGTCGTACAATACTTTTGTAACAATTGAAAACGGACGAAGTGTAAGATTGCCGGTTTTCATTGCTGCAGGAAGTGTTGAAGACTGTGTGCTGAAATATCCACCAAATGGACAACCCAAAGAACATTTATTTCTGAACTGGCAATTGGTTCTGCCGGGAAGTGGCTTGGTGATGTTGGCAGTTCTTCCGATGATGACATGTCTTTGCCCTTTGAAATGTTCTTTGATTCTGGCCGCTACATCTTTTTCAAGACAAGTCAAATCCATTGGCGGCATAAACTTTCCATCTGGAAGAACATCTAATCCTTCTTTTGATCCGCTGATTCCAGCGAAAGTTTCAACATAATCATACCAAGGTGCAATCTCTTTATAGCGAATTGGCCAATCTGTTCCGATGCCGTCTTTTGCATTGGCTTCAAAATCGTTGTTGCTCCAGCGATAGCTTTGACGACCCCACATCAGTGATCTTCCACCAACATGGTACCCACGGAACCAGTCGAATCTTTTTATTTCTGTATACGGGCACTCCCAGTCTTTCACCCAATAGTTGAGGTTTGTTTCACTCAATGGGTAGTCGCGTTTCAGTACAGGATATTTTTCAATCATTTCCTGTGTTCTTCCTCCACGGTGTGGAAAATCCCATGGATCTTTTGTTGCGTTTACATAGTCTTTAACGTGTTCAATGTTTTCACCTCTTTCGAGCATGATCACCTTAAGTCCTTTTTCAGTTAATTCTTTGGCAGCCCAACCACCACTGATTCCTGATCCTACAACAATCGCGTCATAAACATTTGATTCTGGCATATGCATTTATTATGGTAACGAATTTAATGAATAAATAAATTTAAAATGCACAAAAAACTAATCATATTGCCTGAACCCAATTCTTTCTCTTGGCGGATTTGGTTTGTGAATGAGCTGTTTCAAAGCCTCAAAAATTACTTTTATATCATCTTGATGATGGTTTACTTTGTTCTCCAGTTCTTCTAGCTTCAATAAAACTTCTTTATTGGCTATTGCCAACTCTTTCATTCGGCTAAAGACACGAATTATTTCAATGTTTACTGCAATAGCAGTACTGCTATTTAGCACACTAGATAACATCGCTACGCCTTGTTCAGTAAAAGCCATTGGTGGGTAGCGAAATATTACTTGTTTAAAGGTGCCAATTTGGCACCTTAAGATTTCAAGCTCTTCTTTGTTTAATACAAACATAAAGTCAGCAGGAAATCGCTCTATATTTCGTTTGACCTGTCTTTTCATTTGTTTCGTTTCAATCTTGTATAGTTCTGCCAGTTCAAAATCAATCATAACCTTTACCCCACGGATGATATAAATTCTTTGAATAATTTTTTCATTAACAACCTCAAGTTTCATGTGTGATATATTTATTCTTTGATTTAAAAGATTTGAAGTGAAATAAAATTCAAAGAATAAAAAAGTGTTTTTCATCTGTATGCAGGATAAATACACATTCAGGTTTATTGTCTTGCCTGATGTAGGGTTTAAAAATGCAACAATTGAAAATTTGGTTAAGAAAATAAGTTTAGTTAGTTTTCATTAAGCGTTTTAGCTTAGCCATTCATTTTAAACCAAAAACAAAAACGATGAGCCAGCCAATCAATGCAAACCGACTCTTCTATGCGAGTTGTTTTGCACTCATTACAACGGCCTTTTCTTTCAGTATTAGAGCCGGCATCCTAACACAATTGGGAACACAACTCAATCTTGACCCTGTTCAACTCGGTCATATCAACCAAATGTGGTTCCTTGGTTTTCCGCTTTCTATGATCATTGGTGGAATTTTTTACCAACAAATCGGTCCGAAGCTGATCATGCAAGTGGCTCTGGTAGCGCATTTGGTGGGAATTCTTACAACCATTTATGCAACCAGTTACAACGTATTGCTGATTTCTACATTGTTCATCGGAGTAGGAAACGGATGTACCGAAGCAGCTTGTAATCCAATGATTGCGGATTCATATACCGGTAATGAGTTCCACAGCAAACTGAATAAGTTCCACATGTGGTTTCCAGGTGGAATTGTGTTGGGCTCACTGATTTCAAAATTCATGACAGATGCCAACATGAGCTGGCAAGCACAAATCTGGGTGATATTGATTCCTACTATTATATATGCAATTCTTTTCTTCGGACAAACATTTCCAAAATCAAAAGCTGCCGAAACAAATATTGTTGCAAACTTCAAAGCGATCCTCAATCCCCTTTATTTATTCATGGCTTGTTGCATGGCGCTTACTGCTATTTCAGAATTCGGACCACAACAATGGGTTGGACCCATCCTTGCAAAAGCAGGTGCGAGTCCAATGCTGATTCTTGCCCTGGTAACTGGATTGATGGCAGTGGGAAGATATTTTGCAGGACCATTGGTTGAAAAACTCAACACCGTTGGTGTGTTGTTGGGATCAGCCATTTTTGGAGTCATCGGAATTTATATGCTCAGTACCATGAGCGGAAACATGCTCTATGTTGCAGCAGTGTTCTATGCTTTGGGAATTTGCTATTTCTGGCCGAATATGTTGGGCTTTGTTGGATCAAGACTTCCAGAAACAGGCGCATTGGGATTGTCAATTATGGGTGGAATAGGAATGTTTTCCTCTTCAATGTTCCAACCAGTGATTGGGGGATGGATCAAAGACAACAAGGTAGTTGCTGAGACACAAGGTCTTGTAGGGGATGCAGCTGATTTGGCAGCAGGACAAATGACTTTATCCAACATGTTGTTGTTCCCTGCAATCTTGATAGTAGCATTCTTAGGATTATACTTCTTTTCAAGAAAAAAAGCGGCATAAAAACGCTCTGTATAAATTTCATAGAGGGGGCATTTGTCCCCTCTTTTTTTGTACTTTTAAAAGCTCATTTTTCTTTGTACAATTTCAAGCAAAATATATGAATAGAAAACTCAGAATGGGAATGGTTGGTGGAGGCAAGGATGCTTTCATTGGTGCCATTCACCGTCATGCTGCTGGTATTGATGGACTCATTGAATTGGTATGTGGTGCGCTGAGCATCAATCCTGATATTGCAAAAGATTCAGGCAAATCTCTTTTTCTCGCAGAAGATAGAACCTATCTCACGTTTGAAGAGATGATTACAAAAGAGAGTCAGTTGCCTGCGGATAAAAGAATGGATTTTGTAACCATCGTTACTCCCAACTTCGCACACTTTGCTCCTGCTAAAATGGCCATGGAGCATGGGTTTCACGTGGTGATCGAAAAACCAATTGCATTTACACTGGATGAAGCGAAAGAATTAAAAAAGATTCAGGAGCAAACCGGTAAAGTGCTTTGTCTCACTCATACATATTCAGGATATCCACTTGTGAAAGAAGCAAAGCAAATGATCAAATCTGGTAAGTTAGGAAAGATCAGAAAAGTTTGGGTGGAGTATCCACAAGGATGGCTGAGTAAATTAACAGAGCGCGAAGGCAATGCACAAGCTGCTTGGAGAACAGATCCAAAGAAAAGCGGAAAGAGCGGATGCATGGGTGATATCGGAACACATTGCGCGCATCTTGCAGAGTATATCAGTGGATTGAAGATTACTCAAATTTGTGCCGACTTAAATGTAATGGTAGAAGGAAGATTGTTGGATGATGATGGAAACGTATTGTTGAAATTTGAAAACGGTGCTGCGGGTGTATTGATGGCATCGCAGGTTGCAGCAGGTGAAGAAAATGGAATCAAGATTCGTGTATATGGTGAGAAAGGTGGATTGGAATGGGCACAACACGAACCCAATACGATGCTGGTGAAATGGTTGGATCAACCAACACAAATTTTTAGAGCAGGAGGAAATTATGGCGATAGACTTTCTTCATTTGCAATACACAATTCAAGAACACCTGGAGGACATCCAGAAGGATATTTGGAAGCATTCGCGAACATCTACAAAAATTTTGCATTGACACTCGGTGCAAAAATGGATGGAAAAGAACCAACAGCTGAAATGCTTGATTTTCCTGGTGTTGAGGATGGTATCCGTGGAATGGCGTTTATCGATAACGTAGTATTGTCATCCAAGTCTGAGCAAAAATGGACACCACATACTGTTTAATTAGAAATCATTACAAATGAAAACAATAAAAGGTCCTGGTATATTTCTTGCACAATTCATGGGAGACAAAGCTCCCTTCAATGATCTCGCATCTATTTGCAAATGGGCAGCTTCATTGGGATTTGTTGGTGTTCAGATTCCAAGTTGGGATGCACGTTGTATTGATTTGAAAAAAGCTGCTGAAAGTAAAACCTATGCAGATGAAATCAAAGGCATCGTTGAATCTGCTGGATTGAAGATTACTGAATTATCAACTCACTTGCAAGGACAATTGGTTGCAGTTCATCCGGCATATGATGCACAGTTTGATGGATTTGCACCAGAGAGTGTAAGAGGAAACAGCAAAGCGAGAACCGCTTGGGCTGTTGATCAGTTGAAATATGCTGCCAAGGCTTCTGCAAATTTGGGATTGAATGCACACGCAACGTTTAGTGGAGCATTGTTATGGCATACCGTTTATCCTTGGCCACAGCGTCCTGCCGGATTGGTTGAAACAGGTTTTAAAGAGTTGGCCAATCGTTGGTTGCCTATATTAAATGTATTTGATGAAAACGGTGTGGATCTCTGTTACGAAATTCATCCCGGCGAAGATTTGCATGATGGTATTTCATATGAAATGTTTTTAGAACATACCAACAATCACAAGCGAGCATGTTTATTGTATGATCCGAGTCACTTTGTTTTACAGTGTTTAGATTATCTGACATACATTGATCATTATCATGAACGCATCAAAATGTTTCATGTAAAAGATGCAGAATTCAATCCAACTGGAAAGCAAGGTGTTTATGGAGGATATCAAAGCTGGATCAATCGCGCAGGAAGGTTCCGTTCATTGGGAGATGGACAGGTTGATTTTGCAGGAATCTTTAGCAAATTAGCATCTTATGATTATGATGGATGGGCTGTGATGGAATGGGAATGTGCAATCAAACATCCTGAAGATGGAGCAAAAGAAGGAGCAGTATTTATTAAAAATAAAATCATCCGCGTTACTGAAAAAGCATTTGATGATTTTGCTGGAACAGGAAGCGATGAAGCATTCAACAAAAAAATATTGGGAATCTAAAAATAAAAAACAACACATATGAAGAAGGTATTATTTACACTTATGATTGCTGCAGGTGTATATGCTTGTGGTGGAGGCAACAATGAAACTGAACAAAAACCAATAAGCAATGCAGCCGAAGAACCAGCCGCCAAAGCTGAAGAAGCTGCACCTGCTGTTGCAAAGAAAGATGGTAAAGTATTGATTGAAGGATCAGATTGCAGAACTTGTCACAAAGACGATACAAAGTTGATTGGTCCTGCGTACAAGGATGTTGCAAAAAAATATCCAAATACTCCTGAGAACATTAAAACATTGGCACAAAAAGTAATGAACGGTGGGCAAGGCAATTGGGGCGAAATTCCAATGGCAGGACATCCAAACTTGAGCATGGAAGATGCTTCGGCTATGGTAGAATATATTTTATCAATGAAATAAAAATTGAAATATGAAAAAATTATCAACGATTGCTTTTTTGATTTGTGCTATTGCACTTGTATCATTTGTAAAAAAGGAACAAGGCCTGACTGCCGATCAGGCAGCGACAAGGGACGGGGGACAGGGGAAAAAGAAGGGATGGGTTTCTTTGTTTGATGGAAAGACAAAAAAAGGATGGCATGTCTATCGTGGAGAAGGCACGGGATCTTCTTGGCAAGTGGAAGATGGTGCCTTGGTTTTTGTTCCCAGCACTGAAAAGGGAGCGAAGAATGGCGGGGATCTTACCACAGACGCGGAATTTGAAAATTATCACTTTAGTGTAGAGTGGAAAATTTCTGAAGGTGGTAACAGTGGAATCATTTTCAATGTAAGCGAAGATTCGGTGAACAAGAAGTCTTATCTCACAGGAATGGAGATGCAGGTATTGGATAATGACAAACATGCAGATGCAAAAATCATCAAACACCGTGCAGGAGATTTGTACGACTTGATCTCTTCATCCAAAGAAACTGTAAAACCAGTCGGTGAGTGGAACCATGCGGAAATCATCTACAACAAAAATGAGCTGAAATTATTCCTCAACGGTGTAAATGTAGTTTCAACGATTGTAGGAGATGAGAACTGGGATAAAATGGTTGCAGGCAGTAAATTCAAAACAATGCCTGGTTTTGGTAAATTCCACAAGGGAAGAATTTCCCTGCAAGACCATGGAAACAAGGTTTGGTTCAGAAATATTAAAATCAAACAACTATAAAATCTTTCAACTAAATTTGAAATGGATGTCCCTTAAAGACATCCATTTTTTTATCATCAAACTTTTGCTATGTTATCTAATATGAAATCATTGTTATCATGTCTATTATCATTGATGGTTTTGACAACATCTGCCCAAACAAAAATTTTGGTCTTTTCAAAAACAGCAGGATTCAGGCATTCTTCTATTATCCCTGGAAAGCCAGCCATTATCAAACTTGGAAAAGAAAATGGATTTTCGGTTGATACAACCGAAGATGCATCCAAGTTTACGGATGCTGTGCTCAAAGAATACAATGCTGTTGTTTTTTTAAATACAACAGGTGATGTATTGAATAATTTTCAGCAGGCTGCATTTGAAAGATATATACAGGCAGGCGGAGGTTTCATGGGAATTCATGCCGCAACAGATTGTGAATACAATTGGCCATGGTATGGAAAATTGGTTGGCGCTTATTTCAAAGGACATCCTAAAACACAATCAGCAAAATTGAATGTGATAGACAAATCTCATATCAGTACATCACATTTGCCCGATGTTTGGGAACGCGTAGATGAGTGGTATAATTTCAAGAAGGCTCCCAGCAAAGAAGATGTAACTGTTTTGGTAACCATTGATGAAGCATCATACCAAGGTGGAGATAACAATGGATGGCATCCGATGGTATGGTATCATAATTATGATGGTGGAAGGGCGTACTATACTGAGTTCGGACACACTGATGAATCATTTGCAGATCCAAATTATTTGAAACATATTTTGGGCGGAATAAAATATGCAATTGGAAATGGTGCTAAACTGGATTACAGCAAAGCAACTACACAAAATGTTCCTGAAGACGATCGTTTTACGAAAAACGTCTTGGCAGGTGGAATGTTTGATGAGCCAACAGAAATTGCGATTCTTCCAAATTTAGATATTCTTGTATCTCAGCGAAAAGGCGAGTTGATGTACTATAACCATGTTACCCAAAAAGCTGATCAGGTTGCGAAGTTGAATGTTTATCATAAGTCAGGTACTCCAGGAGTCAATGCAGAAGAGGGTTTCATGGGTATTACTGCAGACCCTGATTATGCAAAAAATCATTTTATTTACGCCTATTATGCTCCGGTTGATACTTCAGTAAATCGTTTATCCCGTTTTGTTTTCAAAGATGGTCAACTTGATTTCAAATCTGAAAAAGTAATTCTTGATGTTGCTTCCACCAGAAAAATTTGTTGCCATACAGGTGGATCATTGACATTTGGGAATGACAGAAATTTATATTTATCTACAGGCGACAATTCAACTCCATTCAATCAACCGAATTCAAAATTTACATTGGATGGATATGGTCCGATGGACAATCGTCCTGGTTTTGAACAATGGGATGCACGAAGAAGTTCATCCAATACAAATGATTTGAGAGGAAAAGTTTTGCGCATCAAAGTTGATGAGCAGGGGAATTATACAATACCAGAAGGAAATCTTTTTCCTCCCGGTACCCCAAAAACTCGTCCGGAAATTTATGCAATGGGAACCAGAAATTCTTATCGCATAGCAGTTGATAAAAAAACAAATTATTTGTACTGGGGTGATGTAGGTCCGGATGCGCAAGAAGACAAGCCCAATGAAAGAGGCCCACGTGGATATGATGAAATGAATCAGGCGAAGAAAGCTGGTTATTTTGGATGGCCTTTGTTTATTGGGAACAATTATCCTTATCGTCAGTTTGATTATGAAACTGGAAAGGTGGGTGAATTTTTTGATCCCAAAAAACCATTGAATCTTTCAAAGAACAATACAGGTCTGGTGGAACTTCCACCA
The DNA here is from genome assembly GCA_017853575.1 of Chitinophagaceae bacterium. Classification (GTDB taxonomy): domain Bacteria; phylum Bacteroidota; class Bacteroidia; order Chitinophagales; family Chitinophagaceae; genus Pollutibacter. The sequence goes on from JAFMJI010000009.1 coordinate 66,899, forward strand.
GTGAGCCCTGCATTTATTTATTATCCTTATGCGGCATCACCTGATTTTCCAGAAGTGGGAACAGGAGGAAGAAATGCAATGGCTGGTCCAACCTATCATTCAGAGTATTATCCATCATCAACAAGGTATCCATCATACTATGATAACAAAGTGTTGTTTTATGAATGGATCAGAGGATTTTTCAAATGGGTAACATTGGATAAAGATGGAAACTATGAAAAGATGGAACCCTTCATGCCTCATTTAAAATTCAACAGTGCTATCGATGTAGAAGTGGGTCCTGATGGAAGATTGTATGGTGTTGAATATGGTTCGGGATGGTTTACAAAAAATGCCGACGCAGCATTGTTTCGCATTGACTATAATGGTGGAAACAGAGCACCCAAGCCGGTTGTTTCAGTGAATAAAACTACTGGCGCAATACCATTTACAGTCAAGGTGAGTGCTGAAGGGACAACTGATCCGGATAAAGATGCCTTGACATATGTATGGCATTTCGGTGCAGTTACACAAAAAGCATCAGCTTCTCCGAATGCTAGTTTCACTTTCACCAAAGCAGGCGATTACAGTATTTATGTAGAAGTAAAAGATGGAAAGGGTGCTGTAACCAAGAGTGAAGTGATGAAAGTATATGCGGGCAATGAAGCACCAAATGTGACAGTGAAAAATGTTGGGAACAATAATTTTTATTTTCCTGGAGTTCCAGTTCCTTATGAAGTGTTGATCAATGACAAAGAGGATGGAACAACAGAAAAAGGAACCATTGATAATAAATCTGTTTATGTAAAAGTGGATTATGTCAGTGGAACCGACAAGGCGCAGGTGGTCGGACATCAAATTATCACATCTGCCATGGAGGGAAAAAATTTAGCTGCTACATTGGATTGCAAGGTTTGTCACAAGGAAAACGAAAAATCAATCGGACCTGCATACAAGCAAGTTGCTCAGCGCTATCAAAACGATTCAAAAGCAAAGGCATATCTCAGCAATAAAATTATCAAAGGCGGTGGTGGAGTTTGGGGTGAAACAGCCATGGCTGCACACCCTGATTTGAAACCTTCAGATGCAGAGATGATTGTTGATTGGATTCTTGGATTGAATAAAAAAGAAGAACCATCATTACCATCTAAGGGGATCATTACTCCAACAGAGAAAGACATGGGAAGAGGAAACATCATGCAAATCACTGCAACCTATACTGATAAAGGCGGAAAAGGATTGAGACCCCAGAGCGGTGTTGGAAATTTGATCTTAAAGAGTCCCGTTATTTCAGTTGATGCCAACAGTTCATTAGAAAAAGTTACGATCGCTGAATTTGGAGGAAGAAAGTTGGCAGTAGCTACAGACCAAACAGGACTGTTGCGTTTCAATAATCTTAACCTAAGCAATGTTGCTGCACTGGAGATGAATTATATGATGCGGGCAGTACCTGATTTCGGGTTTGTCATCAGCTGGCATGTGAACAGTGCAGATGGACAATTATTGGGAGAAGTAAAAATAGGGCACGATACAGATCCAAAGGTGAATAAAGTAACTGTTCCATTGAGCAATGTTCCAAGTGGTGCTTTCAACCTGGTGATGAAAATAACAAAGTCGAATCCAAAAGAATCACAGGCAGTTGCCATTACATCTATGAAATTGATTGCTAAATAAAAACCTTTTGTAAAAAAGAAGCCGGAGTTATTTTGCTCCGGCCTTTTTATTTGTGATAAGATTAATTGCAGCAACAATAATAATGAGCATCAACCCACCAAACTCTCTTGTTTGTTCAATCCAAGGTTTGGTCGCCTTCATTGTTTGAACAAGGTTTTCTCGGTTGTGATCTTTAAACCATGAGATAACGCCATCAGGGTCAATGAACAACCTGACTGCATAAATTGAGCAAAATGCAATGATGATCCAATGAGAGAATTTATCAAACTTCCCTTTATATGTTTGATAACATACAAATGCTGAAACCAAATAAATAGGAATCCAGATATATGGATCAGGGTCGTTGTACTGCAACGCTGCAAACACAATAAACAAAACTGCAAAAACGATATTAAGTGTTTTCATTGAATCAATGTTCTTACAAATATTGTACAAGATTTGATTTGATATGTCCAATGCTTTGTTTGATGCTGTCGAGCGGATTACCCGGACAAACATCCTGTTCAACAAAGAAATGTTTCATACCAGAAACTTTTGCATTTTTGAAAATGGTTGCAAAGTCGATTACGCCATTTCCTACTTCAGTGAAATTTTTCTTTTCCGTTTTATCCATGTCTTTTACGTGCCACAATGCAACCCTTCCCTTGTGTTGATTGAAAAGTTTGATAGGATCTTGACCAGCGCGGGATGCCCAGTATAGATCGATTTCCAGTTTCAAAAGATTTTTATCTGTTTCCTTGGTGAGGATATCAAACGGAAGTTGACCATTTACCTGTTCAAATTCAAAGTCGTGGTTATGATAGCATAGTTGTATGCCGGCTTTTTTGCAAATCTCACCTGCTTTGTTCAGGTCTTCTGCAATCTTTTTATAATCATCAAGTGATTTTCTTTCATTGGGCATGAGGTATGCCACCACCATATAATCTTGTCCAATTGTTTTTGCATCTTCCACAGCTTTTTCCCATCCGTAAACAATGGTGCCGGGTACTTGTCTGTTTCCAAAATTTCCGTACATGTAATGTCCGCTTGCTGCTTGCAAACCAACATCAGATAAAAAAGTTTTGTATTCAGCAGCGCTCATGCCGAAGAACTTTCCATTGTAACCAAAGTTTTCAACTTCACCGTATCCCAGTGCAGCAACTTGTTTAATGGTTCCTTTTGCGTCTTTCCCGATCAGATCTCTTACTGTATATAGTTGAACACCAACTTTTTTATTTTTTACATCGGTGAATGCAAAGCTATTTTGGGCGATGAATGAGCCAGCGCTGATCCATGCCATTTGTTTTAGAAGTTCTCTTCTTGTTGTCATTTTAGTTGATTTATTTCTTGAAGTTATTTATAAAATTGGGGATATCACTTTCTTCGTCGCTGTACAATATCAACTGCTTGTTGCTTCCAAATAAAAACATGGAAGGATATTTTTTTGGTAAAAATCTTCCGATGAAATGATTATAAATGTCCAACGTTACAACTGTATTTTTTTTGGTAGAAAGTGCTGGTCCAACTTTTTTAAGAAAATCAAGTACAATATCTTTTCTGCTCATCGTAACCATCACGATGTTGAGGTTGTTCATTGTTTGATGGTTTTTATTGTATTCGGTAATAGCCCGAAAACAGTGAGGACATTCTGTATCGAAGAAAATAAAAAATGTCTTTTTCCCTGGGGTAAGGTTATTTGGTGTGAAGGCAGCACCATTGTCAATTCTTATAAACTTGAAATCCGGGATTGTTTTTACTTGGGCTGAGGCGAGTCCGCTGATCAACAAAAAGGCAAACAGTATATTTTTCATGGAAACAAAGTGGTGAATATCCTGCATAATAGCAATTTTTGTTCAACAAAATTCCCTAGACATAAAACAATGCTCCTGTTTTAAATTGTCATGCAGCGTTCGTATATAAATTATTGTCATCAGAGGACGAAAAAGGTGTATTTAATGTGTATAATTAACACAAAAGTTAAAAATTCTTTAATTTTTTGTAACACATTTAAAATGAACTACATAAATTGTGTCCAGAAAACAACGAAAACGTTTGCAGCGAAGCATAAAATCAAACTTTTTATACCAATCACTATCTATTAATCAAAACAAAAATTGCATGAAAAAAGTGCTTGCTTTTTCTTTAAGAGCTATGATGCTTGCCGCCTTCATGGGCTTGCTTGTATCAGCATCTTATGCACAGAAAAAACTCACTGGTAAAGTTACCGGTGGTGACACCGGAGGGGGACTTTCAGGTGCGACTATCAAGGTAAAGGGTGCATCAACTGCCACTACAACTGGCGTAGATGGATCTTATTCTATCACAGTTCCCAACAACTCAACGTTGCAGGTTTCCTTCGTAGGATATGATGCAGCGGAAGTGAAAGTTGGAGAATCTAACATGCTCAACATTGTGTTGCAGGCATCTCAGAGTGCTTTGCAAACAGTAGTTGTAACAGGTTACGGTTCACAGGAACGCAGAAGCATTACGGGTTCAGTAGCCGTAGTAGACACCAAGGAAATGACCAAGTATGCTGCATCCAACATTGCGGATCAGTTGCAGGGTAAGGTTCCTGGAGTTCAAATGTCTACTTCAGGTGATCCTGGATCTTCAGCATTTGTGCGTATCCGTGGTATCGGTACCATCAACAACAACGAGCCATTGTATGTAATTGATGGAGTGCCTGTACAGAACGAATCAAACATCAACTTCTTAAACCCTAACGACATTGAGTCTATTCAGGTGTTGAAAGATGCGGCTTCTGCATCTATCTATGGTTCAAGAGCTGCAAACGGTGTAATCGTGATTACTACTAAAAAAGGTAAAGCGGGTACATCTAAATTGACTTTCGATGTTTATTATGGTAATCAATCACCTGCCAAGATTCCAACCATGTTGAATCCTCAACAGTTCTTGGAAGTACAGCAAAAATTAGCTGCTGGTCAGGGTATTCCTTTTACATCTAACATCTACATCAAACAAGGTGGATCTTGGTTATTGCCTGATTACGCAGTTCGCGGATTGGGTGGATTCCTCGCAGGTGATCCTGCAGTTAACCCTGCAAAATATAACTTGAACCTTGACCCAACTGGTGGTGGAGTAGGCGACTACTTGATTCATCAAACCAACAAAGCCGGTACCAACTGGTTTAAAGAGGTTTTCCAACCAGCTTGGCAGAAAAACTATCAGATGTCTGCATCTGGTGGATCTGACAAAGGTCAATTCTTCTTCTCTGGTAACGTATATGACCACAACGGTATCATGATCAACAACCAGTATAGAAGATATCAAGTGCGTGTAAACTCTACATATAATATAGGTAAGAGAATTCGCGTAGGTGAGAACTTGAACGTTGCATATCAAACAACAAGATCTTCAGTTGGTAATCCAAATGAAGGTTCTCCATTGATTTCTACATATGGTATGCCTCAGTTGGTTCCTGTATATGATATCAAAGGAAATTTTGCATCTCCTGCAAACTTCAACTCTAACGTTGCTAACCCTGTTGCTGATTTGACAAGAGCTCGCGACAATGCTCAAGGTCACAGCTTCAGAGTTACAGGAAGTGTTTTCGGTGAAGTGGATCTTACAGATTTCTTGACTTGGAAAACTTCTTACGGTTTGGATTATAACAGCGGTCCTGGTCAATACTATGGCACTCGTCGTTATGAAGCAACTGAAGGAAATACAAATCCTAACTCTTTGCAGAATTCATATTTCTTGAACAGAAACTGGGTAACATACTCTACGTTGAATTTCAAGAAAAGCTTTGGCGATCACAGAGTAACAGCATTGGCTGGTTACGAAGCAAAGCAATCTTACTATGAAGGATTCAATGCCGGTGGTTCTCAGTTGGCATTTGACAACTTCAACTATCGTTTGTTGCAGAATGTTAATCCTGCTACTTTCTATATGGGCAGCTACAGAGGTGAGCACAATGTTGTTTCACAGTTTGCAACTGCTTCTTACAGCTACAACGATAAGTACCTCGCTTCAGCTACAGTTCGTCGTGATGGTTCTTCTCGTTTCATTGAAAACAAATATGGTGTTTTCCCATCTGGTAGCTTGGGTTGGAGAATTTCTAAAGAGAAGTTTATGGATAACGTAAGCTTCATCAATGATTTGAAATTGAGAGCATCTTATGGTATTCTCGGTAACAATGAAGTAGGTGGAGATTATCCTGGTTATTCAAACTTTGCAACTTCTTTGGGTACAGCCAACTATTCAATCAACGGTTCTGCTACTTCAAACACAGTTGGTTTCGAGCAAGTTTCAACTGGTAACCCTAAATTGAAATGGGAAAAATCTGCTGTAACCAACATCGGTTTCGATGCGGCATTAGCAGGTGGTTGGAACGTGATGGTTGAATGGTACAATCGTTTGACAACTGATATGATCTACAACGTAGAGCTTCCATTGGAATTGGGTGCTGTTGGCCGTCAGGCTCAGAACATCGGTTCAATGAAGAATACAGGTGTTGATTTCTCTTTGGGTTATGCAAAACGCGTAAACAAAGATTTCAACTTTAACGTTGGCATCAGCGGATCAACTGTTAAAAACACTGTACTCCAGTTGGAAGCCAACTCTAATACATTCATCCGCTCTGGTGGATCAAGAATTGGTGACATCACTTATACAAAAGCAGGTCTTCCTATCTCTCAGTACTACGGATATGTACAACAAGGATTGTGGAAGTCTGATGCAGACATTGCGAAAGTATTGTTTGCAGACAAGGGTGATGCAAAAGTTGGTCGTTTCCGTTTTGCTGATTTGAACGGGGATGGTAAAATCGACAACAATGATGAAACATACTTGGGTAGCCCACTTCCAAAATTGTTGCTTGGTTTGAACCTTACTGCAAATTATAAGAACTGGGATTTCACTGCATATGTAAGTGGAACGTATGGAAACAAGTTGTTCAACTTTGTGAAATACTTCACTCAGTTCAACGCCTTCCAGCGTAGCCGCTCAGTTGAGTTCTTGACTGAAGCAGGTAAAACACTTCCAGTATTGGATGGTGGTGATAACTACAGCTCTCAGCGTAACAGCTATTATGTTGAAAGCGGTTCATTCACTCGTTTGAAAAACTTGCAAATCGGTTATTCACTCGATGCAAACACGCTTAAGAAACTTGGATTTAGCAGAGCAAGATTGTACCTACAAGGTCAAAACTTGTTTACTATCACCAAGTACTCTGGTTTGGATCCTGATGTAACCATCACAAATATTACTGAAGGTTATAACAGCCAGCGCGACCTTTCATTAGGTCTTGATAACGGACGTTATCCGCTTGCTAGAAATGTTATCTTTGGTATCAATCTTGAATTTTAATTAACCAACACACACGTATAATTAAACATTACACAATGAGAAAGAATATAATGCAAAAATTAGCGGCAATAGGTGTTCTGGTTATCGTTATTATCAGTTGCGGCAAAGATTTTCTTGAAACACAACCTTATGGTAGTGTAAACAACGAACTTCTTGCTACATCTGCTAAAGGCGCCAATGCACTGTTGATTGCTGCTTATTCCAACCTAGATGGATTTTCTGGTTGGGATAATGGAACTCCCTGGGGAGGTGCTGCTTCTAACTGGACTTTCGGTAGCATTGCCGGTGGTGATGCATACAAAGGTTCAGAAGCGGGTGACCAGCCAGATATTACACCTATTGAAACAGGTAAAGTAGATGCCAACAATCCATATTTGGAAGGTAAATGGCGTAACTATTATGATGGTATCTCAAGAGTAAACGGTGCCATCAAAGCTTTCACTGCTTTAACTGAAATTTCTGCTGCGGAAAAAGCAACTCGTCTTGCCGAAGCAAAATTCTTGAGAGCTTACTTCCATTTCGATCTTTGGAAAATTTTCAGAAACATTCCTTATGTTGACGAAACTTTAGAAGATGTAAGAATTGGAAATACTGCAGACGTTCTTCCAAAAATCCAAGCTGATCTTACTGCTGCAATAACTGATCTTCCAGTAACACAAGCTGAATCAGGTCGTATTACCAAAGGTGCAGCTCAAGCAGTATTGGGACAAACTTACATGTGGCAAAAGAAGTATGCTGAAGCCAAAGCTCAGTTTGACGCAATCATTGCTTCTGGTCGCTATAAGTTGAATGCTAAATACCATGATAACTTTAATGCAGCTACAAGAAACTCTGCTGAAGGAATTCTTGAAGTACAACAATCTATCAACGATGGTACAACTGATAATGGTAACAACGGTGATATCTTGAACTTCCCTTACAATGGCGGTCCTGCAGGATGTTGCGGATTCCACCAGCCTTCACAGGATTTGGTGAATGCTTTCCAAACAGATGCAAGTGGTCTTCCTTTGTTGGATTCTTATAGCAAAACTGATGTGAAGAATGACGATGGTATCAAATCAGCTGATGCTTTCACTCCACACACTGGTAATCTCGATCCACGTTTGGACTGGACAGTTGGTCGTCGCGGAATTCCTTATTTGGATTGGGGTAAGCATCCTGGTTCAATTTGGGTTCGTGATCAAGCATATGGCGGTCCATATTCTCCAATTAAGAATACTCACTACAAAGCCCAAGAAGGTTCTTTGACTACTTCATCAGGTTGGACTTCTGGTTACAATGCGAACAACTTGAAGTTGATTCGTTATTCAGATGTACTCTTGATGGCTGCGGAAGCTGAAGTAGAATTGGGCAACCTCGAAAAAGCGCGTAGCTTGGTTAACCAAGTACGTAAGCGTGCTGCTAATCCTGATGGTTTCTTGAAGGATGGTACTGCTCCTGCTGCTAACTATGTAATTGGTACATATGATGCAGTATGGACTGACGCTGCTACTGCTCGTAAAGCTGTTCGTTTCGAGCGCCGTATTGAATTGGGTATGGAAGGACATCGTTTCTTCGACCTAGTTAGATGGGGTGATGCTGCATCTGTGAAGAGTGCTTATTATGCAAAAGAAAAAGCGAAGAGAACTTACCTTGGTGGTGCTTCATTCACTTCAGGTAAAAATGAAATCTTCCCTATTCCTGCAAAAGCAATTACACAGAGTGCTAAAAATGGTACTCCTACCTTGAAACAAAATCCTGGTTATTAATTCTTGAATTATAATAACTTTAAGGCCGCACGAAGTGCGGCCTTTTTTATTTGTTATGATTTGAAGCTGCTATGAAAAAAAAGTACGTTCTACTCATTTTTATAATCTTCCTCGGAACCTTTGGATGCAAGCAAGAGAATACACTTTTCAAGCTTGTCAATAAAGATCAATCCGGACTCGATTTTTCTAACACCATCATCATCAATGATTCTATCAACATCCTTGATAATGAATTTACCTACAATGGTGCAGGTGTTGCTGTAGGCGATCTGAATGGCGATGCTCTTCAAGACATTTATTTCTGTGGCAATCAGGTTGATAATAAACTATATATAAATAAAGGGGATTTAAAGTTCCAAGAAGTCACTGCTGTTGCAAACGCACAGAAATACAAAGGACAATGGTCATCTGGTGTAACATTTGTTGATATCAACAGCGATGGTAAACAAGATATCTATGTATGTAACACCATGATACACGACAGCACCATGTTGCGTGATCTGCTTTTTATCAATCAGGGAAATGACAAAGAGGGCATCCCCCATTTTAAGGAAATGGGATTGGAATATGGAATCAAAGACAATACCCATAATTCTATTTCTACATTCTTCGATTATGATTTAGATGGTGATTTGGATTTGTTCGTTGCTGTAAATTTTATAGATCAACAATACCCTAATCAGTTTATCACCAAAATACCAGATGGCAGCTCTCCTACGCGCGATCTTCTTTTTAGAAATGATTACGATAGCAGCCTCGGGCATGCTGTTTTCACAGATGTTTCACTGCCTGCTGGCATCATCTGGGGAGGGTATAGCCATTCCTCTCTGATTCACGATTTCAACAATGATCATTATCCAGATATATATGTTGCTAATGATTATCTAACAAATGATTTACTCTATATCAATAATCATGATGGAACATTCACCAACAAAATTGCAGATATTTTTAAACATCAATCCTATTCTTCCATGGGAAGTGATCTGGCAGATATAAACAATGATGGTCAACCTGATCTCTTTACCGTTGAAATGCTTCCTGCAGACAATAAACGGAAGAAGGTAAACATGAATGCAAATAATTACAACCATTATCTATTTACCGATCAATATAAATATGAATACCAATTTGTAAGAAACACCTTCCAACTGTATCAAGGCATCAATCCAAAAACTGGATTGCCCTTGTTTAGCGATATCGCATTCATTGCAGGTGTTGAAGCAACCGACTGGAGCTGGTCTCCGCTGTTGGCTGATTTTGACAACGATGGCTATAGAGACTTATTGATCACCAACGGATTTCCAAGAGATATCATCGATCATGATTTTGGAGCATTCAGAAGCAGCATCAGCAGCTCACTTATTACACGTGCTGAATTGCTTAACATGATTCCAGAAGTGAAGATTCCTAATTTCATTTTCAAAAACGAAAAGAATATTAAGTTTTCCGATAAATCAAAAGAATGGGGCATCAGCCTCCCAAGTTTTACAAACGGAACGGCGTATGCTGATTTAGACAATGATGGAGACTTGGATATTGTGACGAACAATATCAATGATCCAGCTTTTCTATTTGAAAATACACTGATTAAAAAAGAGAAAAAACAAAATGAAGTTCAAAACCATTATTTAAGAATTCAACTAAATGGCACTTTACAAAATTCAAATGCATTCGGAACAAGAGTAAAAATCTGGTATAAGGATCAACAACAGATTTCGGAGGAAGCATGTGTTAGAGGGTATCTATCCAAATCTGAAAGTACACTTCATTTTGGATTGGGGTCATTTGACAAAATTGATTCCCTTCGCGTATTTTGGCCTGATCAGCATACTCAAAAACTGGCGAATATAAAAGCAGACCAAACTATTACACTGGAATATAAAAATGCATCAGGAATATATTCTGAACCCACACATGAAATAAAAACATTGTTCAAATCGGTTGATCCTACTTCATTGGGGATTGATTATGTGCATGAAGAAAATGATTATATCGATTTCAATGTTCAAAAGACTTTGCCACATAAATTTTCACAATATGGTCCGGCAATTGCTGTGGGGGATGTTAATGGTGATGGATTGGACGATATGGTTCTTGGTAGCTCCAGTCGCTTTCAGGGTCCAACCCTGTTGTGCCAGCAAATAAATGGGCACTTCATTAAAAAAATACTTCCTTTTAAAATTTCTGATTTGATGAAGGAAGAAGACATGGGATTATTGCTCTTTGATGCTGATGGTGATGGCGACAATGATCTCTATGTTGTAAGAGGAAGCAATCAACATGATGCCGGTTCTCCTTTGTACCAAGATATCATTTGTGAAAATGATGGGAAGGGAAATTTTAAAATTGTTTCATCAGCACTACCAGTTTTTACTTCATCCGGACAAAATGTAAAGGCTGCTGATATCGACAACGATGGAGATCTTGATTTATTTGTGGGAGCAAGGGTTGAGACGAAATCATATCCAAAAGCAGGTGAATCTTTTTTATTGAGAAACGATTCACAAAAAGGAAATATAAAATTCACCAATGTTACCCATCAGTGGAACAAGGAGCTTGCAAGAATTGGATTGGTCAGTGATGCACTGTGGACTGATTTTGACAATGACAATAAAGTTGATTTGATGATTGCAGGCGAATGGATGCCATTGACATTCTTCAAAAACACAGGAAGCAGCCTTGTAAAAATCAATCCTGGAGAAGAGATTTCAAATGCTTCAGGATGGTGGAACAGCCTATCTGCAGGGGATTTGGACAATGATGGTGATATGGATTATGTAGCTGGGAATTTCGGTTTGAATCAATATTTTAAATGTTCTTCCGGTGAGCCCTTGAGTATTTATGCAAAGGATTTTGATCAAAATGGTTCCTATGACCCATTTATTTCTTGTTTTTTCCCAGACTCAACAGGTAAAAAACATGAATATTTTTTCCACACCAAAGACGATATGCAAAAACAACTGATTTTGATCAGGAAAAAATATGAGCATTATGCCGACTTTGGGCGTGCAACCGTTAAGGACGTATTTACGCCGGAAGAAATGAAAGGAGTGCAAAAGCTGACTGCTAATTTTATGAAATCGGTTTGGATAGAAAACCTTGGCGGAGGTAAATTCACAATGCACGAACTACCCAATGAAGCTCAATTTGCACCGCTATATGGAATGCAGTGTCTTGATGTTAATCATGATAGTAATCTCGATATAGCCTTGGTTGGGAACGACTTTGGAATGGAGACGGGCCAAGGCAGGGCTGATGCATTCAATGGATTGGTATTGATCAATCATGGTAAGAAAGGATTCAATCCATTATCATTTGAACAATCAGGTTTCTTTGTACCAGGCGATGCGAGAGCACTAGCAACAATTCAAATAAAAGATCAGCAATACCTTGTTTCTACTGAGAATAGAAAGCCTCTGAGTTTATTTGCATATTCAAATGCAGCATCCAAAACAGATGTATTGAAAAATGATGAGGCTTATGCCATCATCGAACTTTCAAATCACAAAAAACAAAAAGTAGAATTCTCTTGGGGCTCAACATTTTTATCACAATCCAGTAGAAAATGGTTGTTGCCACAGCACAGTTCAATTAAAATATACAATCAAAAGGGAAGCCTTTCCAGAACTATACAACCTTGATAAATGAAAATTCAAAAAATTCGACTATCACTTTTGCTCCTGTGTTTATTGATGATTTCATGTAATTCAAATAACAGCACATCAACTCTTTCCAATCAGGAACTTCCTCATCAACTGGTTAAAAAATTAACTGATATCATTGTGGTTGATATTTTCACTCCACCTGTTGCCAGCAGAATTTATGCCAATTGTTCTTTGGCCATGTATGAGGCATTGAGATTTGAAGATAAAAATTCAACATCGATCACATCAAAACTAAAAGGGTTTGATCCCATGCCTGTTCCACTAGAAAAGGTTACTTATAATTATTCAATTGCAGCTATTCAGGCATTTTGTGAAACGGCAAAGAAGGTTACATTTTCAGCACCTGAAATTTCTGCTTATCAGGATTCTTTGATAAAAATCTATGGCGCAGATATGAAACAGGATGTAATTGACAGTTCAATTGCATTCGGACAGAGAGTTGCAGATGTTGTAGCCAAGCGATTGGGAAAAGACAACTATAAGGAAACCCGTGGCATGGAGCGTTTCGAAGTAAAGACAACTGATCAAACACGTTGGGTTCCCACTGCACCAGATTATGCAGATGGATTGGAGCCTTATTGGTCAAAAATGTTGACCATGGGACTTGATAGTTCCAATCAAATCGAAGCAGATCCGTTTCCTGCATACAGTGCTGATAAAAATTCTCCATTTTATAAGGAGATGAAAGAAGTATATGATATTTCAAAGAACATGACAGATGAGCAAGTTGATATTGCATTGTTTTGGGATGACAATCCATTTGTTTCTAAGCATAAAGGTCATGTGATGTTTCAAGATAAAAAAATGACACCGGGTGGACATTGGATGGCAATAACTGCAAAGGCTTGTAAGATGAGTAATGCAAATGCAGTTAAAAGTTCCAAAGCGTATGCTTATACATCTGTAGGGTTATATGATGCGTTTATCTCATGCTGGTATGTGAAATATAAGACTGTGAGAATTCGCCCCCAGAGCGCCATTCAAAGACTGATAGATGAACAATGGATTTCATATATACAAACTCCTCCTTTTCCAGAATATACTTCAGGACACAGTACCATTTCTGCATCTGCTGCTGAAATGTTGACTCATTTATTTGGTGATAATATTGCATTCACTGATTCATCTGAGCATGAGTACAATTTACCAGTGCGATCATTCAAATCTTTCCGACAGGCTGCAGAAGAAGCATCTATAAGCAGGGTGTATGGCACCATTCACTACCGATCTGGTTGTGAAAACGGAAATAAACAAGGAAAAAAAGTTGCAGAAGCTATTCTGACCAAACTAAACTGATTAGTGATTACAGTCTTCCGTATGACAGTGATTTGCTTTTCTACAATTTAAGTAGTTGAGTGTATGTGCTGCAACAATAAGCGTGATTGCAGGGATCAGAAAAATTAATGTATAGTTCTCCATTGACTGTTTCATCAACAATAAGATAATTCCAATGGAGAACAAGATTACAGGAGATTTCTTGTGATGATGTCTTTTAAATCCATGGCGTAGAGAATAGAGGCCTATCGCAGCAGCCAATAAGATCATCCCAAATTCAAAAGCAGTGTTTTTGATGATGTTAATACCAAAAATGGGAAGGCTTGTCATTATAAGCGGTAATACAGCACAGTGTATCGCACAAGCAATAGAAGCTGCAATTCCCAGGGCATCATAATTTATCTTAAACATATGCGAACAGCAAATTTAAACATTTTGCAACAAAGTTGCATTCTTTCTTTATCCTACATTTGTATTGAAACAGGCTCTTAACAATGAACAAGAAATTAATTCGCTATCTCGTTTTTTTTGCAGTCCTTCTGCTTGCATTCTACAGTGCATTGGTATATTTTACTGATTTTGAAAAAGTAAAGCTGCCTGTCATCAACGCAGTTCAAGCATTCAGTTTTACAAGACATGATGGAAAACAGGTTTCCCAATCGGATGTTAAAAACAGGGTTTATGTTGCAGAGTACTTTTTTACAACCTGCAAAGGGATTTGTCCTAAGATGAATAAAAACATGAAGGAAATATACGCAGCATATAAGTCTGATCCTGAATTTTTGATCATATCACATACAGTCAATCCTGAAACAGATTCAATACCAGTATTGAAGCATTATGCAGATTCATTAGGTGCTCAAACAGACAATTGGTGGTTTGTTACCGGATCAAAAGAGTCTTTGTATAAAACTGCGAGAGAAAGTTATTTGCTTGATGATCCTAAAAATAGTTCCATCAATATCAATGAACAGTTTTTACATACTCAATTTTTTACTTTGGTTGATAAACAAGGACGTGTAAGAGGAATTTATGATGGTATTAAAAAAGATGAGGTGAAGCAATTACTGATCGACATCAAAGAATTATTGGCAGAATGAAAAAATCTAGCGAAGAAATATTAAAATCAAGTGCACTGAGTTTAACAGCAGGTCGAAAAACAATCTTAGATATTTTTCTTTCTTCTCCTAATGCATTAGCTCATCAAGACATAGAAACAATATGCAAGGAGAAATATGATCGGGTAACGATATACAGAACTCTTCAGACTTTTCTTGAGAAAGGGATCATACACACCATTCCTTCATCAGATAATATTACAAGGTATGCATTGTGCAATGATGATTGTATTGTAACTGGGCATCATCATGATAATCATGTACATTTTACGTGTGATACTTGTGGTAAAACAATTTGTTTGGATGAAACGGAAGTTCCATCTGTTCATCTTCCAAAAGGATTTCGTGCACATCAAATCAATATGATCGTTTCTGGTGTTTGTAAATCATGTGCATAAAATAGCCCCGATGTAGAAACACCGGGGCATTCGTTAAGGCTCTGATTAGTAGCAAGACAAATATAGATCAGTTAAAGTGCTATTATTGATATAGCAATATGATTTTAGACACTACTTATAAACTTTCTAATTCTTTTTTAATAAAACGCATTAATCTACTGATGCCCTTTGAATCAAAAACAATTTCAATTCCTGCACTTTTATAAAGTGACGGAAGTGTTTTTGTTCCACCTAAACTGAGTGCTTTGATATAATTTTCTACACTTTGTTTAGGGTTTTCCTTGTATTGCATCCACATTCCTATTGCACCTAATTGAGCAATTCCATATTCAATGTAATAAAATGGAACTTCAAATAAGTGAAGTTGTTTTTGCCAACTGTAGGATCTGTAATCGTCAAGTCCAGTGAAATCAATGCTTTCAGCGCTGAACTCGTTTAATATTTCCAACCATTTTACTCTTCTCTCTTCTATAGTATGAGTTGGATGCTCATAAATCCAGTGTTGAAATTTATCAATCGTCGCAATCCAAGGAAAAATCGTAATCACTCTTTCCAACTGATGCCTTTTGGCTCTACTCATTTCTTTTTCGTCTTTGAAAAACACTTGCCAATGATCCATGGTGAATAATTCCATAGACATGCTGGCTACTTCTGCCATTTCAGTTGGGTATTCTTTAAATCCAGTTAGTTCAAGTGGATGTGAAAGAAAAGAGTGGATTGCATGTCCTCCTTCATGAACCATTGTAGTAAGGTCAGACATTTGAGAAGCAGCATTCATAAAAATGAACGGAGCACCACTTTCTGCAAGTGGCATGTTGTACCCACCAGGTGCTTTTCCTTTTCTGCTGTCAAGATCAAGATGATTCAATGATTCCATCTTTCTCAGACAATCTCCAAAGAATGGATTCAATTGATCAAAACATTGAATTGTTTTCTGCAATAAATCTTTCCCATCCGTGAAAGGTCGCAATGGTTCAACCCCTTCCGGTTCTGCTTCAGTATCCCATGGACGCATTGTATCAATCTTCAATCTTTTTTTCTGTACTGCATATATTTCATCCACCAATGGCAATACCTCTGTTTTGACAGCTTCATGAAAATTGAAACAATCTTCAGGTGTGTAATCAAAGCGACCCATTTCTGAAAATTTATAGTCGCGGTAATTCTCGAATCCTGCATTCACTGCTATTTGATGTCTCAGTCCAATTAGTTTTGAATAGAGTTCATTCAAAGGTTCTTTATCAACCAATCTTCTCTCAGCAATTTTTCTGTATACTGTTTCTCGCAATCTGCGATCTGCATTTTCCAAAAACTTTCCAGCTTGTTGTAATGTATATTCATTCCCATCCTGTTCAATCGTCATCTTACCTGCAATCATTCCATATTGCTGTTGTAAAACACTCGCTTCTGCTTGAAGTGGAATGTTTTCCTCTCTGAAAAGATCAATGCTTTTTTTGATGGATCTTATATAGGTAAAATACTTTTCTTGATCCAACTCTTTGGTGAATGGACAATTGACCAACTTCTTGTTGAGCAAGTCTGCGTAGGGTTGAATTTTGGGTTGAATTTCTAAGAAGAAAAAATTAAATGATTCCTCCAATGATTTGTTTTCTGTGTCACAGGTCATTCGAACCTGTCGCCAGCAAGCATCTTCTGAAATAAATGCTTCGAGTTCGCTGAGATCTTTCAACCAGTTTTCGAGGGATGCTTTGCTGTCAAGCACTCTATCACGTAATTCAATAAAATATGGCTCTACTGTTTGCCAATCCTTTAACTCAAATACTTTTGGTAAGAAACTGTGTGGTAGTTTCTCGATGTTTGCTGAGTATTCCATTAAAATATTTTTAAACTATTCTTCAGTACTACTGAGCTTAACTTCAATACCATGTTTACTGATCACATTGAACCACTTGATCATTTTTTTCATATCACTGGTATATACTCTTTCAAAATCCATTGTTGGATAAACTTCTTTGAAATATGCTTTGATTGCTTTATCATCTTTTTCTGATGGCAAAGGGTTGGCTGCATTTTTCATCGCTTGAAATATTTCAACCAAATTCACATTTTCGTCAGTTGTATAAATTTCAATAGATTCCAAGTGTGAGAACTGATGTAATCTGCTCGATACAAATTTAGTTGATTGATCCTCGAGTGATTTTACAATCGCTCCATCGTTTTTGCTGCTCACCAATTCAAATAAACCTGAAAACCCTGTAATTGAGATTAATTTATTATACTCCATGATTCTAGTTGAGAGCGCAATTTACGATGAATTAAGCATTTTTCTCTTCATCCAGCACATTGCTGATCCGTTGTTCAATTGTCTCAAGATTAGTAAATCCTCTTGCAATCATATATAACTTCGCATCACTGACCTGTATAAAAACTGACGGAAATCCATTTATCTTCAATTGCTGTATCAATGCAAAATCATAATATGCAGCTTCCTTGTATTTTTCAGTTTTCAGCTTTTCAAAAAATTCATCTACCGGTATTTCATATTTTTCTGTCAGATGGCGGTACGCTTCAGGGTCTGTAAGGTCCCTTCCCTCATAATGAAGTGCATATTGTAAATCACAAGCAAATTCAATTGTTCTATCTGGATGATATTCTCGAAAGACAACCATTGCAATGGCTGGCATTTCAGAGCAGGGGAACCAATCGCTTTTATCCGGATTGAAAATATGCCATAGATAATCTTCTCCAAACTTCACTCCTGTTGTTTCCTCTACATTTTTATACGCCCCTTGTATAAAATAAGCGATGTTACTTATATGTTTGGTAGATTCAACCGGGATCATTCCTCCAGAAAGTGTTTCAAATTCAAAACGGTTTCTGTTGCGAACCCATAATTCCTTGATTACACTGCTAAATCCATAGCACCATCCGCAATAGGCATCATAGCAATATATAACACGTGGCCTCATCTTGATTGTACTTTTTCAAATTGTTGATCATAGTCATCCCTCAACGTTCCCATCCACCTGTCCCAAAATAAAAAATACAAACTGTAGTTTCCTTTGAAAAATTGATGGTGTTGATTGTGGGCAACAGAAGTGTTGATCCAACGTCCAATTTTGGTAGTATGGAAATTTTTGGGATACAACTCCCAACCCAAATGTCCGTATACATTGTATACAATCATGAAAAAGAAAAAGAGAAAAAAATGTAAGCGATGCACTGGCATGATGAAAAGAAAAACAATCAATATGGCAGCTTCCACTACTGCTTCTAATGGATGAAATGCATACGCAGCCCAAGGTGACGGGTTGGTCGACTGGTGGTGAACAAGATGAAAATATTTGAAAAGTTTTTTATGATGCATCAATCTGTGCATCCAGTAGAAATAAGTATCATGAATAAACAACATCAAAGGAAAAATTCCTATAAAGTATGTCCATCCTCTTTCATCTATTTTTTTATACAGTTGTGTATACTTTGAAACATCTTCATTGAATATAAAAATCACTGGGACTAATCCAAATATCAAAATAGTGATGACAGAGTAAAATATCTCTCTCAGATAATCTTGCTTAGCGGGAAAGCGCTGCTGAATTTTAGTACTTATAAATTTGTTTTTATACAAAATGTAAAAAAACAAAAAAGCGATCCCTGCGACGAGAAAATACCGACCTCCAATCGTAGAAGTAATTTTAAAATAATTGTTCATATCAATGTGCTTCGAGCCAATTTTTTCCAATACCCGCCTCTGCAACTACTGGAACATTGTTTGGTAGTGGCAATGCGCTTTCCATATTTTCCAATATCAATACTTTTAAATCATTTGCTTCCGACTCCAATGCATCAAAAATCAATTCATCATGAACCTGTAAAATCATTTTGCTCTTAAAGCCCTGTTTTTTTATTTCACGGTGAACCTTGATCATTGCCAGTTTGATCATATCTGCTGCAGTTCCCTGTATCGGTGAATTGATGGCGTTTCGCTCAGCAAATCCCCTCACTGTAAAATTGGATGAGTTGATGTCTCTCAACCATCTTTTTCTACCCATCAATGTTTCTACATATCCCTTCTCTTTTGCAAAATTGATGGTTGATTCCATGTAATCATTGATTCCAGAAAATTCTTTTTTATAATTATCGATGATTGTTTTCGCCTCTGTTCTGCTGATTCCTAAATTATCAGCGAGTCCAAACGCACCCTGACCATAGATGATACCGAAGTTTACACTCTTTGCTTTATAACGCATTTCTTTGGTAACATCAGCCTCTTCTACTCCATAAACCTTTGCAGCAGTTGCAGTATGGATATCTTTTCCCAGCCTAAATGCTTCACACATGTTCTTATCTCCACTGATGGCTGCAACTATTCTTAATTCGATCTGCGAATAGTCAGCCGAAATAAGCACAT
Source organism: Chitinophagaceae bacterium (assembly GCA_017853575.1). GTDB lineage: Bacteria > Bacteroidota > Bacteroidia > Chitinophagales > Chitinophagaceae > Pollutibacter. Next base: position 86,441 of record JAFMJI010000009.1, read on the forward strand.
GGTTTTTATCTCTTGGTATAAAGGCTTTTCTAATTTCTTTACCACGATCACTTCTTACTGGTATGTTTTGAAGGTTGGGGTTATTACTTGCAAGTCTTCCTGTTACTGCTACGGCTTGACCGTATGTTGTATGTACCCTGCCGGTTTGTTCGTTGATCAACATTGGCAATGCATCAACATAGGTTGATTTTAATTTTGTCAATTCTCTGAATGTCAAAATATCTGAAACGATTGGAAATTGATGAGCAAGTTTTTGCAAAACATCTTCTCCTGTAGCATACTGCCCAGTTTTTGTTTTTTTTGCTTTTGGATCCAGTTTCAATTTATCGAACAATACTTCTCCCAATTGTTTAGGCGATGCAAGATTAAATCTTACACCTGCTGTTTTATATACTGCTTCTTCCGATTGTTTAGCTTCCCTTTCTAATTCTTTAGAATAGTCATTCAAGAATCCAGTATCAATCCTCACACCCTCAAACTCCATGTCCATCAGCACTTTCACCAATGGGTTTTCTACTTCGTAAAAAACTTTTTCAACTTCCTTGGTTTTTAATTGAGGCTCGAAGATGTTTTTCAATTGCAATGTGATATCGGCATCTTCTCCTGCATATTCTTTAACTTTTTCAATTTCCACATCACGCATGGTGCCCTGACCTTTGCCCTTCTTGCCAATCAACTCCTCTATATGAACAGGCTCATATCCCAAATATTTCGCACTGAGTAGATCCATGCTTCGCTTTCCTTCGGGTTCAATTACATAGTGCGCCAGCATGGTATCAAAAATATTACCGGCCAACTCTATACCCAGTCTCTTCAGTATCAATAAATCGTATTTGATATTTTGTCCTATCCAAACTTTAGAATTGTCATTAAACAGGGGAACAAATTTTTGAAGAATGGCAGCAGTTTTTCCTTCATCATCTGGACAAGGAACATAGCTGGCTGTTCCTGTCTGAACAGAAAAACTCATTCCTACAATTTTAGCTGTATTTGCATCGAGTCCCGTAGTTTCAGTATCAAAACAAATTTCTTTTGCGTTTTGAAGTTGCTTTAATAACCCATCTATTTTATCATCACTATCAATCAATTCATACCTATGAGGCGTATTGTTGATGTTTTTATCAACCACCATAGGTACATCCTCTGATGTTATTTCCTGTGCTTCGTTGGCAACAGCACTCGGTATTGGTGCACCGCCAAACAAGTCACCTTGCACAGGTGCAGCTTTTTCAACAGGACCTGCAATTGGGATATCCTCGCCTAAAATTCTTTTGCCAATGGTTCTGAACTCCAGCTCACTGAAAATTTCTTTCAATGAATCTTTATTAGGTTCTGTTACTTTAAAGTTTTCTTCATGGAATTCAACAGGTACAGAGGTGATGATGGTTGCGAGTTTTTTACTCATGATGGCCAAGTCCTTGCCCTGTCTTACTTTTTCACCAATCGCACCTTTAATTTTATCTGCATTGTCCAATACTGCTTCAAGTGATCCATATTCTGCCAATAGTTTTGCTGCGGTCTTTTCACCTACACCCGGTATGCCAGGAATATTATCAACTGCATCACCCATCATAGCCAACATATCTATTACCTGATCAACATGTTGAATGTTCCATTTTTCGCAGACTTCTGCCGGACCTATGATTTCAACGTCTCCACCTTGATAAGGAGGTTTGTATATTTTGATGTTTTCGGATACCAGTTGTCCGTAATCTTTATCGGGAGTTACCATGTATACATGATACCCTGCTTTCTCAGCTTGTTTGGCAAGTGTTCCAATCACATCATCCGCCTCGAATCCATCTGTTTCGATAATGGGTATGTTAAAACTTTCGATGATTTTTTTAATGTCGGGAATTGAAGCAAGTAAATCTTCTGGAGCTTCCTGTCTGTTGGCTTTGTAATCAGCAAAATCTGTATGGCGTTCTGTTGGTGCAGCAGTATCAAAGCAAATGGCCATGTGACTTGGCTTTTGCTTGTTGATCAAATCAACCA